>CAVTCR010000014.1:0-57688 GCA_963733195.1 uncultured delta proteobacterium | reverse complement strand
GGCGTACATCCTGCGCGAGTCTTTTGATCAGCTGTGGACCTACAACTCGGAAGTCTGGGCGCGGAAGTTTTTTGACAACTGGAGGATGCAACTTCGTTGGCAGAGACTCGCGCCCTACAAAAAGTTCGCCGCTCTGATCGAGCGTCACTGGGACGGCATCGCCGCCTACTGCAAACCCGAAAACAAAGTCGCCCTCGGCTTCGTCGAAGGGCTCAACAACAAGATCAGAGTTATCCAACGTCGCGCCTACGGTCTGCGCGACGAAGAGTATCTCAAGCTGAAAATCCTGACAGCAAATCTACCAGAACTATAAAAATCCCACGAAAATTTACCCCAAAATTCCACGATGAACCAAAACTATTGAGACAACGGTTACAGTCACAGACGATGGCAAAATGACCATCCAGGTACCCTCGGATATTCCGCCAGGAGAGCATCACATCGTGATGGTGATTGAGGAGCAGCTTGCAACTAAGCACGATCGACCATCCTTGAACCTACCGGCTCGTGATTATGGACCTTGGCCTGAAGGATCTCACTCAGACGTGAGGATATGTATGACTAATGGGGACGGTAGAAGGATTTTCTCGACGACTTCAAACGTTTCTCCCACCTCATTACCGTGCTACCGCTTGACGACAGTTTCCTGACTTCCGTCATCCTCTGCAAATAGGAACCCAGGTTCGACTTCCCCTCGGAATGTTCAGAGAGCTACTAACCCAGACTTCAAGAAATTAGCACCCCAGAATTATCACCCTAAACACAGTGAAGGGTCTCTCAGTGAGATTCTTCGCGGAGTTTATCCTGCCTGCGCCAGTGCCGCAGGCACAGGTGAGCGGAGTCGAAGGGCTGCTCAGAAACAAAATTTTCGACCTGTATCGGACACTCGTCCCGGTAGAACCTGGGACAAGTGGCAGCCCGTCATTCCGGGCAAGGCTGCAGGCCGCGACCCGGAATCCAGGAGCATCCGGTTTCTGCTGTCATGCTCTTCGGTTTAAGGTTCACCTCACACGGACTCCTCATCAATTTGCGGATCGCTCACCACAAGTGTTAAAGTGGGCATTGGGGAAACGTACACCGAGTTGCACAGCCAGAGAGATCAACCTCTTCCATTCACCTCATCAGCAACTCTCTTCTGCGCAGCTCTGCGAGCGTTACGCTCACAACGAGTAGACGTCTTGGACAGAAGGACCTAGGTGCCCAGCGTCGAATTTCGACCGCGAGGCACTCTCACGGCCAATCGGCGGAGCTTTGCCCACGAAAAACACCAATGGCAAAAGAAGCAAAACAACATAACCCTGTCAGCTATCTTGCCCACGTCCGCCAAGACGGCGAGACGTTCATTCCGCACGACCTCAACGAGCACCTGCGCGGCGTGGCGCAACGTGCTGAGGAATATGCACGAAATTTTGGCAGTGGAGATTGGGCGCAGGTGGCCGGGCTGTGGCATGACCTGGGGAAATATAGTGCGGAATTCCAACGGCGCATCAAGTCCGTATCCGGCTATGATCCTGATGCGCACCTTGAAGGGAAGGTTGGCCGTGTCGATCACTCCACCGCTGGGGCGCAGCATGCCGTGGAGCAATTCGGCATACTTGGGCGCATTCTGGCATACATTATCGCAGGGCATCACGCCGGGTTACCTGACTGGCATATAAGCGAAACTGGTGGCGGGGCACTGAAAGTGCGTCTTGAAGATAAAAGCCACTTACAACGCGCCCTCAGCCAAACAATTTCATCCGAGATTCTCACACAGACTAAGCCCGTGAGCCCGTTGCTTGGAAGGCTGAGGGATTTGCCTTGTGGGTGCGCATGTTGTTTTCGTGCTTGGTGGATGCCGATTTCCTCGATACCGAAGCCTTTATGGACGAAGGCAAGGCAGTACAACGTATAGGCACTCTCTCCATGCAAGAGTTATTGCCGCACTTCAACGCCTACATGGAAAAACAATTCGCCAGTGCTCCGTCTACACTCGTGAACCGTATCCGCGCTGAGGTGCTCCGCCAGTGTCGAGACCAGGCACGAACACGCCAGGTGTGTTTTCATTAACAGTACCTAC
This sequence comes from uncultured delta proteobacterium, assembly GCA_963733195.1. Taxonomy (GTDB): domain Bacteria; phylum Desulfobacterota; class Binatia; order Bin18; family Bin18; genus VGTJ01. The sequence continues at coordinate 55,629 of CAVTCR010000014.1, read as the reverse complement.
TGGCGGCGGCAAAACATTATCGAGCCTTGCCTTTGCTCTTGAACACGCCGTTCTTCACAACAAACGAAGAGTGATCTACGCCATTCCATACACTAGTATTATCGAACAGACTGCGAACATTTTTCGTGACATTTTTCCCGACGCTGTAGTTGAACATCACAGCAATCTCGATCCAGACAACGAAACGGTGAAGAGTCGTCTAGCAACGGAAAACTGGGACGCACCGTTGATTGTGACCACCAACGTCCAGTTCTTTGAGTCGCTATTCGCGGCTAAGACAAGTCGCTGTCGCAAGCTACACAGTATTGTCAACAGTGTGGTAGTGCTGGACGAGGCACAACTGTTACCACCTGAGTTCTTACAACCCATCCTCGATGTGATGAATCTGCTGGTGCGTCACTATGGCGTAACGTTTGTGTTATCGACCGCGACCCAACCAGCGCTTGGTACGCTGCGGACTTTTCAACGTACGCTTCGTGGTCTCGACAACATGCACGAAATCATCGCCGACCCAGACGCTCTGTATCGCGACCTAGAGCGCGTTACCGTGCAATGCCGCAAGACTTTCACCTGACACAGGAGTGGGACGACATCGCAGCAGCAAGTGCAACAACACCCTTCTGTCTTGGTAGTGGTGAACTCGCGTACCGACGCCCGAGAACTCATCGTCGCATGCCAGAAGGCACCCTACACCTGTCAGCCTTGATGTGCGGTGAACATCGTTCGCGGGTTATCGCTGACATCAAACAACGACTGCTTGCAGGTGAAGCGGTGCGTGTCGTGAGTACGCAACTCGTGGAGGCCGGCGTGGATGTAGATTTTCCTGTCGTGTATCGCGCGCTTGCGGGATTGGACTCTATTGCGCAAGCGGCAGGACGTTGCAACCGCGAAGGCAAACTGGAACTTGGCAAGTAATTGTGTTCGTGCCACCCAAGCTACCACGTGGTCACTTACTGCTCAGCCGAAACCACTATTTCGCTGCTGACTGGCGTGACCACCCATCCGCTCACGCGTGATTTGTTTCGCAGTTACTTCGAGCATTTCTATATGCGTGCGCGATCGTTGGATAAACACGATATTACCGGACTGCTTAAACCAGAGGGCAAAGCGAGGATCACTGAAAGTCCAGTTTCGTACTGCCGCACAACGTTTCCAGTTGATCGACGAGTCTGGCTATCGCAGCGTTATCGTCCGCTACGGCGAAAGCCCGACGTTAATTGGTCGACTACAGAAAGGCGGCCCAGAACGCTGGCTGATGCGCAAGCTCCAGCGCTACACGGTGTCACTACCGGAATATCAATTCAAGAAACTGCTCGGGAACGGCGACGTACAAGAGATTTATCCCGGCATGTTCGCCCAGACTGCCGATGCGCTGTATCACCCAGACCTGGGTGTGTTGGTCGGTGAGACGATCCCCGATCCAAACGACTTAATTGCATAGGGAGGAGGAATGAAAACCTATTGCCTTGAAGTGAGCGGCGATTTCGCGTGCTTCACACGCCCAGAAATGAAAGTCGAGCGTGTCAGCTACGACGTGATGACGCCGTCAGCCGCGCGCGCTGTGTTTGAAGCCATTCTTTGGAAACCGGCCATCCGCTGGCAAGTAAGCAAGATCGAAGTGCTTAACCCCATCAAATGGATCAATCTGCGACGAAATGAAGTCAGTTCCGTCGCTTCGACGCGTAACGTCGTTGAACCGCGATGAAATCCGGTTCAGGCCAGTTGGGTTGTATATCGAAGATGATCGCCATCAACGCGCAGGATTGTTTCTGCGTGACGTGAAATACCGCATTCATGCGTCGTTCGAACTGCGTGATCCGAGCTTTCACAAACCGACTTTCCGCATCTGAGCAAACGAATCGTGAACGTAGATGAGGGCGATATAGAAAACGATAGGGGTCGGGAAAGGCCGTAACCCTCCCCGCTCCAACCGTGCAGGCGGTTCTCCCGCACACGGCTCTCCAGTCGGTGGTTTCCTCATCGGGATTGGCGCGCCGCAACATAGGCTTCATGTAAGGTGAAAAGCCACTGCAGTAAAGATCATTGCGATGAGTATTTCACTCTTTGTTTGTTATACGCTGTCACGAGACGATAGACCGACGTCTGATTCCCGCGAATCGGCGTGCGAGGAGGGGGAGCTTTGCGCTTTTTGGGCGGCGCCTTCAGCCAGCGGGTGGTCCAAACCGTAGCCAAAAGGCGCGTGAGTTGCGCCCGCAGTTCCGCTTCCGTGGGGAGCACGGGGAATAACGGCTCGACCTGCTCAGAGGGGACCAGTTCCGTGAACGCCACCAATTGGCGATGGACATCATCAAAGAGCAATTCTGTCGAGATCGTCGCCACCGGGCGCGCTTGGGCCGTCGCCACATACGCCCGCACCACTTGCACCAGATTGTAGAGTAATAACAGAACGCAAACTGAAACACCGTGCCTTGCGGCGTCGTGCCAATGAGCGTCTGGGAGATGAAAGACTTCGGCGACATCCGGTTGGAACACCCGCTCAATACTCCAACGGGCCAGATAGAGGTCGAACAAATCGGTGGCCGGGACCAGCGTGGCGTCAAGCAAATCAGTGAGGAGAATAATCGTCTCTTCTCCCGGCCGATATAGGGTCAGCCGCCGGACGAAGCGGCGGCGCTGGGCCTGTTCACTCCCGAGCCAGCCCCAGTCTTGCTCCCAGACCCGGCCTTGGCATCCTGGCCGCGCTGCGCGGGGCGCGTCGCCTCAGGACAGAAAGGGGTCTTGGGATGATAGCGCACGAGGAACTGATCGACGCCCGTCGCAAAGGCCGCGGGCTGCGTGAGATCACAAAATTGCCGATCCGCTACCCACAATCGCTTCCCAGCTATCTGCTCCCGCACCTGGGGTAACAGGCAGGTACCAACTTGGCTTCGTTCGTCTCGCCATCGGGGTGCGTCGCCATCGCGACGACTACGCCGCTACGCAACTCCAACGCTACCAACGCCTTGCCGCCTAATACCCCCCCTTTGCGCCCCCGCAAGGCTTGAGGCGTTTGGCCACCCGCTTGATGGCTTTGCCATCCACAATGATGACCTCCAGGTCTCGCAGCGCGGGGACACCGGCACCTTTCAGGGGTAGGGTTTTAGAAGAGTGAGCTGACCGAGTTACAAAGGGAGAGGTCTGGCAAGACGACGCGCCACCGGCATACTGGGATATTGCGACATATTTCAGTGAGTTGGAGGGAGGCGATGTCTTGCCAACAGGCAGTGTATCAATGGACGCAGGTGGTCACTACCCATATGCCGCACTTAAGCAAACCGCAAGCGACGGTGTTGGCGTTGTGGAGTGTGGGGATGGTGTTGGCGCGGTCGTGTGGCGCTGACCGCGGTGAGTCTTTTTTTGGCGACGGGGCTGGAGCGTCAGCCCAATAGCGTGCGGCAACAATTGCGGGAATGGTGTTATGAGGCGACGGCCAAACGGGGCGGTCCCCGGCAAGAGCTGCAGGTGGAGAGTTGTTTTGCGCCGTTATTGGCGTGGGTGCTGAGGTGGTGGGAGGCACGCAGCTGGCGTTCGCTGTAGATGCAACGACGTTAGGCAACGGTTCGTCGTGTTAGTGGTCAGCGTTGTCTATCGGGGCGTGCGATTCCGGTGGGTCTGTATGGGTTACCGGCCACGGAGAAACATGCGTGGCGTGGGGAATGGTTGCGGATGTTGCGCCGAGTGCGGCGGCGGGCACCGTGCCGGTTTTTTGTGATCGTGCTCGCCGATCGCGGGTTGTATGCGCGCTGGCTCTTTCAGCGCATCGTGCGCTTGGCTGGCATCCGCTGCTGCGGATCAATACCGGCGGGGCGTCCGGCCTGCCAAGAGCGCCCACTATCACCCGCTCCGCGAGTTGGTGCCGGAGCCTGGTACACAGTGGGTGGCACGGCACGGCGTTTCAGGGGGCGCGCCGGCGCCTCAACTGCACGCTACTGGCGCGGTGGGACGAGAGCTATCACGATCCGTGGTTGTTGCTCACCGACCTCGCGCCCAGTGCGGGGGAGGCCTGTTGGTACGGATTACGAGCCTGGATTGAACAAGGCTTTAAGATTACGAAACGTGGCGGGTGGCAATGGCAGCGCACCCGTATGAGTGATCCGCAGCGCGCCGCGCGATTGTGGTTAGCGGTGGCCGTGGCGACGGTGTGGTTGCTCAGTGTCGGGGGCCTAGCGGAGGAGACACTTCCGGTGAGTACGTTGCTGCCGTTGGCGGATGCCGACGCTCCCGCAGCTCGGCCCCTACAGGCGACGCAACTACGCTTGGTCAGTATCTTTCGCCAAGGCTGGATCATCATCTTGGTGGCCTTGCTCAATCAGCGTCGTCTCCCGCGGGGTCGCTTCATTCCAGAGCCGTGGCCGCAGCCTGCTCAATCTAACACACTGAGAGGAATTCCCGAGATGCTTCTGGCGGCCTAAAACCCTACCCCTAAAAGGACACCGGCACCCGGGCGGCCTCGGGATACACCGGCCGCAGCCGCGCCGTGCTCTCCGCCAACCACGCCTCACTCAATCCCAACGGCACCCGGCTTAACTTCTGGTACACCGCCTGGACACTGGCCGTGAGCAATCCTTGTTCTCGCCCGCGTGCGAAACTCTTGCGCCCACTCCCCTGATGCTCCGACAACGCATCCGCGATCAACTGCACCAACACCCCAAAACTAATCTCCTTCTCGTATCCCAGCCCTCGATGCCGGGTAAACACCGACAGCAAAAATAAAGGATCCGCTACCCACCGCCATAAACTCAGCACTGCTTCCGCCAACGGTAACACGGCTCAAGATCTCCCGCGCAAACTCTGCTTCCATCGCGCCCTCCTTCTCGTATCGGTCGCTATAGCAAAGTCATTATCCCGTGTCAGATCACGACCTTGCGTCACTCTCCGATCTTGACTGCAGTGGGTGAAAAGCCCTCGCTGAGCGAAGAAGGCATTGGGCCATCGGCGATGGTCACTCGGTGCATGGCCAAAGCCGGGCCGTTTCTCCCGTTTCCGCAGAAGAGCCCGTAGGCGTCGACGGACAAAGCTATCGAGAGCGCGAAACGTCGAGCGTCGTGCATGTTTGAAATAGCCAAACCATCCCCGCAGGATAGGATTGAGCTCGGCAATGATGTCTTCTAGGCGTCCGCTCCGGGTACGGCCCGTCTTCTGACGGAGCTTATCCTTCAGCGCCATCAGACTCTTGGGGCGCACTGCACGGATTCCGGCAGTGAACCGGTAGCCCAGAAACTCCACGCCTTGTTCTGGCTCGCCATAATGCACGATGTGCGTTTTGTCCGGGTGCAACTGCAAGCCATTCCGTGCCGTCCACGCTTGTACCAAGGCCAAAGCAGCCTCGGCTTCCGCTTGGGTTTGACACAGAATCAGCGCATCGTCCGCATAGCGGACGATGCGGTAGCCTGCCTGGGACACGAGTTGATCGAGCGGATGTAAGTACAGATTAGCGAGCACCGGACTGAGCACCGACCCCTGGGCGGTACCCGTAATCGGCGTCCAGCGCTTCACCCCGTCCAGAATGTCCTGGTCGAGAAAGCGCTGAACCAATTGCAACAGTGGCCCGTCACTGACCCGCTCGGCGACTTGCGCCAAGAGGGGACCTTTGGGAATCGAGTCGAAGTAATTTTCAAAATCGAGATCGACCACCCAACCGTAACCCGCCCTTGAGCAACCCATCCACTTCTCGTAACGCATCCTTACTGCTCCGGCCTGGGCGGAAGCCAAAACTGCACGGGAGAAACTCCCGCTCAAAGATCGGCTCCAGCACCAGCTTCACGGCGGCCTGCGCAATCCGGTCTTTGACCGTGGCAATGCCTAATGGCCGGGTGCGTCCCGGCCCTTTAGGAATATACACACGGCGGACAGGGTCGGGCCGGTAACTCCCGTCCCGAGCTCCTGGGCCAACTCGGCCAGATAGCGCTGGGCCTGCCGCGCAAACCGCTGCACGCTCACGCGATCTACACCCGCCGCGCCTCGGTTGGCTGCCACCCGTTTCCAGGCCGCCTCCAGCGTGCAGGGAGCATAGACCTTGTCCATCAGACTATACCATCTTCCTCCTGTGACCCCGTTCTCCAGGGCCGCCAACATCCGGTCGGTCCACACCTCTGCTTCGACCCAGGTCCACGCGCGTGGCCCTGAGTTGTCTGCCTCTTGTTTAGCCGTTGCCGGCACTATCGAGGCTGCCTCGTTTACGTGCTGCATAGATGCTTGACCTCCCGTCTCCTACCTTCCTACCCCCCGTCCCTCGGCACGGGTTTGCTCCCCGCGCTTTTCCGTTGCTGTCTGCCCTGCCACCGTAGGGACCCGTTTGTGTTCTCTGTTGGCCGCCTGGTTTCCCGGCGGTGCCACAGCATCGGTCCCGTAGCGGCAGGCCACAGCCACGAGCGGTACCATGAGGGCTCTGACTCCTGGGGACGTCACCCCGACTCCCAGGTCTCCCCACTTCCTGTGCTTCATCTTCTGATCGTTCCACCGCCAACCACGTGATGCGCCCGCTCATCGCTTTGTCTGCTACGCCAGCGTGAGCGGTGAGTTTCAGGCTTCGCCACTTAGTTGCAGGCTCGCCGCCACATCCCGCCGAATCGCGTTCGTCCTCCTGCGGACCGACCTTTCGCCTCCGGTTGCTCCCCACCCCGCTTCGCAGCGACGCAGTTACCTTCGGCTACGGAGTTGTAGCTTCCTCCGACACGGACTTGCACCGTGCTGATGAAGCACCATCGTGGGCGCACAACCAAACCTGATGGTGAAATTCATGACTATGTTCGAACGGCGCACTGCCAAAGGCCAGTGCGTGAATCAGCCGTATCTTGGCTGTCGCGAATTCGCCGCAGGTTTCACCTTGGTAGACCCAGAAGTTTCGCAATCACGACCAATCGCCGAGAGCCGTGACCTGGGCTACATGCTTTACGACTTGGACTATCACAACGCCGCCGACCCCATGCCACGTTTTTTTCGTGCACAGTTAGTGAATGGTGTCGTAGATGTTCCGGCTTGGGACAGTGAGGAGGTACGCGGATGATTCTCCATGCACTCTACGACTACTATCAACGCAATCCAGATCTACCACATGAAGGGTTCGAGATGAAGGAAATCCCCTTTATCCTCGAATTAACGAAAGACGGTTCCGTCGTGCAAATCGAAGATACCCGCTACCTGGACGGGAAGAAGAAGCGGGCGCGGAGTTTTCTCGTTCCTCAAGGGGTGAAGAAATCTGGAAATATAGTAGCAAACTTATTGTGGGAAAGTGCCGAGTATGTGTTTCGCTTGCCAGATCCGAAAAAGCTAGAAGAAAAAAAAGCGAAGGGTGAAGAAAAAGACTACGAAGATCGCGTGAATAAGCTCCATGCAGCATTTGTAGGGGAAATCGAGAATATCGCCAGAACTACAAAAGATGATCCAGGTATTTGCGCGGTCACGAGATTTTGTCAGAGTTACGAACCGGAAGCCCTGCAACGATTTGGCAAAACATGGGAAGAGATTACACTAACGAACCCAAACATCACTTTTCGCTTGCAGGGCGATCTTGCATTGGTATGCCAAAGTCCGGCAGTGGTGGCCGCGATTAGTACGAGCGTAGGTGAAAAAGTAGGGGATGGGACCTGCCTTATCACCGGAGAAAACGATGAGATCGAGCGGCTGCATACGGCAATCAAAGGCGTGTGGGGCGCGCAAACTTCGGGAGCCAACATCGTCGCGGTAAATGATGGAGCACGCCCCGCGTTTCGGTCGTTCAATAAGTCTCAAGGTTATAATTCACCCGTTGGTAAGCGCGCTGCATTTGCTTACACCACTGCGCTAAATTACCTGCTTCGAAGAGATTCACCGCAACGCCTGCAAGTTGGTGATGCCTCGCACGGTGTTCTGGGCCGATAAGCCTATAGAATTGGAAACTGGTGTCGTCGATATTTTTGGCGAGCCGCCTAAAGACGATCCCGACCGCAACGTGCGTGCGGTGACAAGCCTCTACAAAGCCATCGATCACGGGTTATTAGAGAACGACGAAGGGAAAGCGAAATTCTTTGTGTTGGGGCTCGCACCCAACGCCGCGCGCATCGCTATCCGTTTCTGGCACCATAGTACGGTGGCGGAGATGGCCGATCGCATTCAAGCGTCACTTCGACGACCTTGCCATTGAGCGCGCACCGCACGATCCACCCTATCTCTCGTTGTTTCGCTTGCTTGTCTCAGTGGCCACACTCGGCAAAGCCGACAACATTCCACCGAATCTCGGCGGCGAAATCATGCGCAGCATTCTTGCAGATTTGCCCTATCCGCAAACGTTGCTCGCGGCTGCCGTGCGTCGCATTCGAGCGGAACATGAAGTGACCTATGCGCGCGCTGCGCTGATCAAAGCCTGCATCAACCGCGCAACCCGTTACGCAAACCCTGCCGTAAAGGAGGAACTGAAAATGTCGCTAGACGAAGCCAATACGAACACTGGCTATCGCTTGGGCCGGTTGTTCGCCGTGTTGGAAAAAATCCAGGAGGAAGCAAACCCTGGGATCAACGCTACTATACGCGATCGGTACTACGGAGCGGCTTCAAGCACACCGGTGACAGTATTCTCGACCTTGCTGAAACTGAAGAATCATCATCTGTCCAAATTGGACAATCGCGGTCGCGCGGTGAACCTGGAAAAGCGCATCGGCGAAATCATGGACGGTATCGGTGATTTCCCTGGCCAATTGTCTTTGGCTGACCAAGGCCGTTTCGCCATCGGTTACTACCATCAACGCCAAGATTTTTTCAAGAAAACCGACAATTCATAATGAGGAGAGAAATTATGACGATTCAGAATCGTTACGACTTTGTCCTACTATTCGACGTGAAAGACGGGAATCCCAACGGCGACCCCGACGCTGGCAATCTGCCACGTGTGGATGCCGAGACCGGACGGGGGCTCGTGACTGACGTAAGCTTAAAGCGCAAGGTGCGCAACTACGTCGGCATAGTGAAAGCGGAGCAGCCACCTTTTGAGATCTATGTCAAGGAAAAAGCAATCCTCAACAAGCAGCACGAGCGTGCCTATGAGGCCATTGGTGCCAGTGAACTGCTTAAAGGCGAGGATAAGAAACGCAAAGGCGGCGACAAAGTAGACGAGGCGCGTGCCTGGATGTGCAAAAATTTCTACGACGTGCGCACTTTTGGTGCAGTCATGTCCACGGGCGTAAATTGCGGACAAGTACGTGGACCAGTACAACTGACATTTGCACGTTCGATTGATCCTGTTGTTGCGCAAGAACACTCTATTACTCGCATGGCAGTAGCGACAGAAGCTGAAGCTGAAAAACAAAGTGGCGACAATCGCACCATGGGTCGCAAACACACGGTCCCATATGGCCTGTACGTCGCGCATGGTTTTGTGTCGTCACATCTGGCCGCGCAGACTGGGTTTGCTGATGACGATCTTCACCTGTTGTGGGAATCGCTCACCAACATGTTCGAGCACGACCGCTCGGCTGCTCGTGGCGAGATGGCGACGCGTGGCCTCTACGTTTTCAAACACGACTCACAATTAGGGAATGCCCATGCTCACAGCCTATTCGCTCATGTCCAGGTCAAGCGAAAAGACGGTGTTACCGTACCACGTGATTTTAGCGATTACCTCGTCGAGATCGGCAATCACGAACCGCTGCAGGGCGTGACGTTAGAGCGAAAGGTGGGATGACTAATGGCTGAAACCGAAACCGACGATCCCATCATGCTTTCTGCTTTACGCCATTATGAGTACTGCCCGCGTTCGTGTGCCTTGATCCATCTGGAGCAATCGTTCGAGGAGAATCTCTACACACTTCGGGGTCGAACAGTGCATGAACAAGTAGACGAACCTGAAGGAGTGATTGAAAAGGTGTCCGTGTCGAGCGGGCGTTACCACTCTGGTCTCATCGACTCGGATTGATTGGTAAGGCTGATTCTGTCGAGTTTCACGGAGTTACTCCTTATCCGGTGGAGTATAAGCATGGTCCTCGACGTCTCGAGAGAGAACGAAGACTTACAACTCTGCGCCAGGCGCTCTGTCTGGAGGAGATGACTGGTCAACCAGTGCCAAAAGGTGCGATCTTTCACCATAGTTCTCGTCGGCGACGTGAGGTGGAGTTCACGCCAGCCTTGCGTGAAAAAGTCGAACAGACTGCGAACCAGATTAGGCTCATGCTTGCCTCGCGCATGTTGCCGCCGGCGGTAAACGATGCCCGCTGTAAGCACTGTTCGTTACAGGATTCGTGTTTGCCCTCGGTTGTCAATGAGAAAGAGCGGTTCAAGCGTCTGGCTGGTACGTTGTTCACAGTTAGTGTTTCATCGCAAGAAGAATGAGGAAGGTTGTTTTTGGCCCCCTCTCTCTATCTCTCTCCCGCCAGGGGAGAGAGCATTGAAAGGATCGCCGATCTTCCCCTCTACTAACGACGAATTCTGAGGACCCATGCACCAACTCCTGAATACACTCTATGTCACTACCCCGGAAGCCTATGTTCGCCTCGATCGCGAGACATTACGTGTCGAGGTGGAGAAAGAAACGAAACTCCAGGTCCCACTTCACCATCTCGGCGCGGTCGTATGTTTTGGTGATGCGCCCATCAGCCCAGCCTTGTTGCACCGCTGCGCCGATGATGGGCGATCTGTAGTGTTGTTAGATCGCAATGGCCGGTTTAAGGGGCACCTAGAGGGACCTGTGTCGGGAAATGTCCTGTTACGCAAAGCGCAGCACGAAGCAGTCAACGACCCAGAGCTTACTCTCGCCATTGCCCGCAATATGGTCGCCGGAAAAATCCAGAACGTCCGTCAAATCGTTCTGCGTGCGGCGCGTGAGGCGGATGACACCGACGATGCAACCCATCTTAAAGAGACTGGTCAAACGTTAGCTACCGCACTGGAAAGTACCGCGACTGCCGGGGACCTCGATCAATTGCGTGGGTTCGAGGGCGAAGCTGCGCGGCAATACTTCGGCTCGTTCACCAGGATGGTGCGAGAAGATCGGGAAGCCTTTCAGCTCAACGGACGCAATCGCCGCCCTCCCCGTGATCGGATCAATGCCTTGTTGTCTTTCTTATATGCACTATTGCTGGGTGATTGTGTTTCAGCAGCAGAAGGAGTCGGCCTTGATCCACAAATGGGCTTTTTACATGCTCTCCGTCCGGGACGACCAGCCCTTGGCCTCGACCTCATGGAGGAATTGCGCTCGGTCATCGCTGAGCGGCTTGCCCTGACGCTGATCAATCGTCGCCAGATCAATGCCGCACATTTTGTCGATCGTCCTGGTGGCGCGGTCTATTTGGGCGATGAAGGCCGCAAAGAAGTGATTGTCGCCTATCAGAAGCGCAAACAAGAGGAAATCCAACACCCGGTGTTAGAACAAAAAATGCCCATCGGCCTCATTCCTCACGTGCAGGCGCGTTTGCTTGCCCGGGTCTTGCGAGGAGATATGGAAACATATCTGCCCTACTTATATCGATAGAGAGGATATTGCGATGCAGGTTCTAGTCGCCTATGACGTAGCCACCGAAAAAGATGATGGCAAAAGACGCCTGCGCAAAGTCGCCCAGGTATGCAAGAACTTCGGCCAGCGTGTACAGAAATCAGTATTCGAGTGTCTGGTCGATCAAGCGCAGTACGAACAACTGATTCGCGACCTCGTCAAATGTATTGATGAGAAGGAGGACAATTTGCGTGTATATCGTTTGCGAGAGCCAAAAGAGCAATTCTGTCGCCACTATGGCGTGAACCCGTCAGTGAACTTTGATGACCCGTTGCTCGTATAGCATCTAAACTCTGACAAGGATAAAGATTGGAACAAACGATGACCTGTTAGCAATCTGATAGTCACGTGAGTAGCGCCCACCTTTTGAGTTGGGTAAAAGGTAAAACAACCGGCAAGAGAGAAGAAGCGATTATGCGATACAAAATTGTCCTGCAGAAATCTGAAGAAGGCTACAGTGTGTCTTGCCCCGGGTTGCCTGGTTGTTGGTCGCAGGGGGCCACTGAAACAGAAGCGATGGAAAATATTCAAGATGCCATTCGAGAGTATCTCGCCGCTGTTAATGACTTACTCCAAGAGACGCCCGAGGCCGAGGTGCGAGAAGTGGATGTCGTGGTATAGCCATGCCGAAGCTGCCAGGCATCAATCATCAACACGCTGTCCGGGCACTGGAGAAGGCAGGTTTTCGTATCGTGCGACAAGGAAAACACATAGTGATGTCAGACGGTGTGCGTATTCTCACTATCCCACGACACAATCCGATCAATGCCATTACGATGGGAGGAATCGTCCGGGATGCAGGGTTAAGCCTGGAAGAATTTCGCGAGCTGCTCTGACAGCCCCGTTTGGCGACAGGAGGACAGGCGTCGCGCGAACCTAGAGCGACAGCACAAACCCAGGGAGGATCGCGTTGGCTCTAAGATGCTTATTTTTAACAACTTTCTCGTTCCGCGATTTCGAGGCTTGTCCGCTTTTGTCCGTCGACAATTCGGATCGCGCAAACGAGAGAAAAACCCCAAGCCTCACAAGGGCTTGGGAGGTCGGCGTAGCACCCAACCTCACTGGTTGGGTGAGGATTGAAACACTATGGGCCTAGGTACGCTCCCTCAGGATGGGTGAGGTAGCACCCAACCTCACTGGTTGGGTGAGGATTGAAACCTACGGATCAAGTAAAGCTCATCCACTGGACCGCGAATGCTCGTAGCACCCAACCTCACTGGTTGGGTGAGGATTGAAACTCATGCAGCGGATTAACCCACAGCGGTCCTCCGGCGTGCAGCACCCAACCTGAGAACTACGGACAGTAATAAGCCTCGCGCAGCTATGAAAACAACAAGACAAGAAGAAACAAACTTACGGAAGGAGAAGAAAAAGTCTGTCGAGCTGGTCAGGGATTATCGTTAGGGTTTTCAACGGTAAGCCCTTCGGCTACGGCAGCATGATTGAGATCTGTATCGGCAGAGACCAGTGTCAGCAGAGACAGTCTATATCCGCTCCGTTCGGCATTGACGTCAAGCGCAGCGGCAAGCTGCACTGCATCATAACCACGAAGTCCCCGTCTTTGCGCCAAATCCATGGCGCGGTCAATCAGGATAGCGGTAATCTCCGAGACGAAGTAAACGCTGGCATAGTCAGTCCGGAACGCTACCAGGGCGCTTTGTGCCGTACTCTGTGTCAAACTTCCCATCCGCGCACGGCGGCTCAGGGCAGCAATGACTTCCGCGCCGGTGATGCGAGCAATGTAGAGGGTATTACCTGCCGCAGGAGCGCAAAGGTTGCGTACCCACGGCGTGCCGGATTCAATGACGTACCGTTTGACGAGAGCGCTGCTATCGACGAAGTACGCCGCCACTTAGCGACGCTCCTCGATGATGGTTTCCGAGACCGGCTTACCACGGACTGGGACTGGTTTGAAAGAGCGGCGTGGTGCACGGGAACGCGAGTCAGGAGACGGGACGCTGAGCCGCCCCTGAGCGGCCAATCGGCGATGCAATTCCTCCTCGGTAAGCGAGGGAGTTGGGGTGAGGAGGACGCCTAAGGCTGTACGCAATTCTTGTTGTTCGTTGGGAGACAGTTTTTGAATTTGCTTGACGATCTGAGTTACCGTAGCCGTCGCCATACAGTTTCCTCTCTGGGATCACTATAGCGAAAGACCCAAAAGATCGCCAGAACACCCTCAATGTGTTCAAGCTCATTGACATCATACCGACGTACACCAGCGAGCTCGCTGGGACGGGATTCTCTTGCGAAGCGGCGTTGCGTTTGCCTAGCTTCGGTAGCACCCAACCTCACTGGTTGGGTGAGGATTGGAATGTGCCGCAATGTTACACGTCAACTCTATTATCGAGTTGGTAGCACCAGTTGGGCATTTTGTTTCTGAACAGCCCCTGTCGAAGGGCGGGCAGTCCAGTTTTTTGTCCTTAAAAGAACAGAGCAGCAGGGCTTAGGACAGTTCGTCAAGCAAGGCCTTTGCCTGTTGCAGATCCTTCGTATCAAACCCCTCGGTGAACCAGCCGTAGATCTCGGATAACATCTGGTGAGCTTCGTGTTGCTTGCCTTGTCGTTGCCACAGACGAGCGAGGCTCGTGGCAGCACGTAATTCGAGCGACTTCGCTTGCTGGCGTTGGGCGATCTCGATAGCGTTCAGGAAACACTCTTCTGGAGACGAAGGGGCGACTGGGAGACCGGGCGATGGGGCGACATGGAACTCCTTCGCCCTTTCGCCTTTTCGCCCGCTCGGAGCGACAGTTCTCCGTAGAGTCGATACAACTCCGCCTCGTACCACAGTTCGCCTCCCTTCTGTACCATCGTCAGCATTGGGGTCAGCACCGCCAGTCCTCTGCTGCATTCCCCTCCTCAGGATTTGTCTCCCCACAGCTTGTACAACGCATTGACGTGTCCCTTCCGGGTTTTCTTGTTTTGTGCTGTAGCATGCCACCGGTGAAACGCAAGAGAGATGAAGGGGCGTCTGCTGGTCTTGCGTATCGCAGTATGCTAGGAGGGGGGTGCGTTTTTGCATGAGTATAGTGGGGCCGCACAATCTGGTGTTTGGCAAAAAAGGGGGGAGCAACTGATGCCGACGTCGGCGGAGGAGCGAGAGCAAACCTCAGCACAAGGGGTGAGCCCCGAGGGCGTCGCAAGTCCAGATGTGAGCCAAGCCTATGCCTATTATGTCTTAGGGGTGTTGTTCGTTGTTACCATCTTTAATTACATCGACCGGCAGATCCTCTCGATTTTGCTCCAGCCGATCAAAGACGACCTCAAGATTTCGGATACTGCCCTAGGTTTTCTGACAGGTCTTGCCTTTGCGATCTTTTATACAGTCGCTGGCATTCCACTCGCGCGCATCGCGGATCGGTGGAGTCGACGCAGCCTCATTGCTATCTGCTTGGCAATCTGGAGTCTGATGACCGCGGTCTCTGGTCTGGCACGGGGATTTACTGACTTAGCTCTCGCACGGATCGGGGTGGGCATCGGAGAAGCAGGCTCTGCACCGCCAGGACACTCGTTGTTATCGGATTATTTCCCTCCAGAAAAGCGCGCAACGGCCCTCTCCATTTATGCTTGTGGAGTCTACGTCGGTGTCGGATTGGGGTTTTGGCTGGGTGGATGGATTAATGATGCCTATGGATGGCGGGCAGCGTTTTTTGCTGTTGGTTTGCCTGGGGTAGTGATGGCATTGGTTGTACGCTTCACAGTTCGTGAATTGCCACGTGGCTGGCGGGAGCAGCACACGACCAATCTGCGTGCGTACAGCCTCCAGGAAGTTGGGCGTTTTTTCAGAACGCTGACAACAGGTCGCCGACTTAGCCTGGCGGCGGCATTGCAATCATTTGCAGCGTATAGCGGTGGAACCTGGGGGCCGGTGTTCTTTATCCGCGTGCATCATATGACACCTGGCGAGTTGGGGCTGTGGCTCTCGTGGACTGTCGCGCTTGGAGGCGGTATCGGCACCTTTGCTGGCGGGTGGCTCGCTGACCGCTGGGGCCGGCACGAACCGCGGGCACGGCTGTATGTCAGCCTGATCGGGGTGCTACTCTCGATCCCGTTTACCGTTGCCGCGCTGTTGCTTCCCGACCATCGACTCGCGCTCTTATGCCTGTTTCCCGCGAATATCTTCGGCACCTTCTGGTTAGGGCCATCGGTTGCAGTTATTCAGGAGTTGGTTCCGCCCACGATGCGGGCGATGGCATCAGCGGTTTATCTCTTCATTGTCACCGTCATTGGGTTAGGTGCTGGCCCACAGACAGTGGGGATTCTCAATGATGTGATTGGGACACCTGATGCCGTGCGCTACTCTCTCCTCGGAACTTCCGTGGTGATGAGCCTCAGCGCGAGCTTCTTTTTCTGGCTCGCCAGTAAGACCTTAGTCCAAGATCTACAGGCCAAGACAAAATTGTAAAGACGGTATAACACCCAACTTCCGCAGCAGTTTTGGCTCACAAGCCGAAAGGAGCAATGTGTTTCTGCAACAGGAGGACGTTCTCATGAGGGGGATTCCCCGATTACGGCAACCCCTACAGACACCAGGAGTGCGGACTGCTCAAGGGAGGACTACATGATTGCCCGCAAAATATTGGCCCTGATGCTTGTGGGTGGATTGCTCACTCTCGGGCCGAGTTCTCTGAGTGACGCTCAGACAGTAAAGCCCAGCACGGTGTTCCTGACCTGGATGTCAGTGACGAATTGGCTGTTTGAGGTAGGAAATACACGCATCGTCACAGATGGATATATCACTCGTATTCCAGAAAAGGCTTTTTCCGGCCTTGGCTTCGCAACTGCCGCTCCTGCCAAACCTGATGTCCCAGCCATCCAGCGGCTCATCGCAGGGCTCGGAGCCAGCGGTAAGGTCGATTTCATCCTGACCGGCCATAGCCACTTTGATCATTCCTTTGATACCGCGGCATGGGCCAAACTAACTGGGGCACAGATCATTGGCTCGCGCTCAACGTGCCTGCAAGCCGTTGCCCAAGGCATACCGTCCTCCCAATGCACGGCGGTGGAAGGAGGAGAAGTGTTACCCTTGGGGGAGCACCTCTCCGTCCGGGTCGTGCGTTGGAACCACAGTGGTGATGTGTCGACTCCAATGGGGAGGGTTCTCTATACACCGTTGGAGTTGATGAAGAGTCCGACTGCGGTATCTGCGACCGATGGATTACGTCCGGGTACTTTGCAAGATTTTCCTAATGGTGGCGGCGCGCGTGCCTATCTGTTCACTGTCACAACGTCGGAAGGACCGGTGAGTTGGTTCTATTCCAATACTGGCAACGCTGATACCTTTCTCTCGCCAGCCATGGTGGATAAGGGGTTCTTCCAAGCGCAGGGTTTATCGCTCGACAACTTGGTTTTTGCCCCACAGCAGACATCTCCTCAGGATAATCTCCGCGCAGCGCTAACCGCCGCAGGACTGGATCACGTTGGGCTATGGATTGGCTATAGTGATCGTCGCCTCAGTGAAGTGGTGTGTAGTGTGTTGCGGCCACAAGCGCATATTCCTCATCACTGGGATGGGCTGTTCTCGCCATTTTTTGCTGGCTTGCCTTTTCCGTACACGTCGGTAACCGGAACAGACGGGTTGGCGACGTTTCTCAAGACACAGAGTGTTACTCTTCTTCCTCCGCAGCAGTACATGGACAAATTCGCCTTGACCTCTAAAGGCGTCACGCCGATCGCCAACGATGAGATCAAAACGGCCTTGGGGTTTACTAAGCCTCCACCAGCAGTTTCCAGCACTACCAGTGAGAAGATTGCTGTACATAGCGACTGACGAGACTGCACGACCACTACCGCGCAGCACTAAGGATTCATACACTTAATAACTTCTTGTTCTCTTTCCCTGACTGAGTCCGATTAGCAACGCGGCGTGACCGCCTCTACCCCAAATACCGTGCACGAAGACAGTCTAAATCGGACCACAGAACATTCGTACACTTTACGCTCCGGCCCTTCAGTCGTGTCATTCTGAGCAGAGCGAAGAATCTCTCTGAGAGACCCTTCGTTTCACTCAGGGTGACAACCCTGGTGTACCAATCTTTTGTGGCTTGATTTAGTGGAGCGGTAAAGACGTATGAGGACCTCCTTTCCTCACCGGCGTTCAGTCACCCCGCGTGGCCCATCGTTACATGCGCGTGCTTCCCTTTTCTGCCAAGCTGACTTTTATGAGTTCTCGTTCACAGGAGCAGACGAGTCGATAGTGATCTGGCGTGACTTGAACTTCCACTCCCCACCGACCTTGGCGTACTCATCGTTATACCAGCCGGACATCGCACACTTCTTGCCGTCGCGGAACAGTTTCACCTCGATATAGCATGTCCCTGTGGCGCGATCCGGACCTAGCAGCTCGACCACATGATTATGAATAAATGGGCGCGGTTTCATGGTGTCCAGGCCCTCACCGATCATCTTGCGCAGTGCCTCATGGCCTTGCGCCCGTGGGAGGGTGGGGTCGTTAGTGGACATCGAGCCGTCCTCGGTAAAGAGACTGACATAGCCGTCCAGATCCTTCTGCCACACAGTGTGACAATACCGCACGGGTAAAGTGCGGATCTCCTCGCGATCAATCACTTCCTGTAGTACTGCCTTTGTACTCTTGGCTGCCATACGGTCCTCCTTTTTGCCACCGCAATTATCATGGTCTGTATATGGCACAGCTCTTCTTGACCTTCAATGTTCAAGAGCATAACGAGGAAGTGAGGGAGGAAGGACGCGCTAGTGAAAACACTATGCCGTCAGAATCGTTCACACGGTCGCAACATACTCAGGAGGGAATTTGCATGGCACAACACAGCCCCGAAGACATTGAGCAGGTCAAACAAGTAAAAGCGCGGTACTTTCGGCTCATGGATCAGAAGCGGTGGGACGAGTGGAATGCGGTGTTCACTGATGATGTCGTTGCAGTCTACCAAGGAGTACCGGGGAAGAATAAGAGTGAAGGGCTCACGGAGCTCCACTGCAGCGGACGGGCAGACCTGGTAGCAAAAGTGAGTGGGTTTCTGTCGAAAGGCACGTCTATCCATCACGGCCATATGCCGGAGATTGAACTTACAAGCCCAACCACTGCGCATGGCATCTGGGCGATGGTGGATTATCTGTACTTGCCGAATTTTACGTTCAAAGGGTACGGCCATTATGACGAGGACTATGTTAAGGAGAATGGCCAGTGGAAAATTAAACGTATTTTATTAACACGCTTGCACTGCGAGCTGGAATGGACGACGGAAAAAGCCACACAAAGATAAGGGGGGCAGACTATACCGAGCATTGCCTGCGTATCTCAATAAAGGAGGAACGAACCATGGAGAAACGAACTGTTACATTCTTCAGCGAAGGGACACGGTTAGAAGGCGATCTCTTCTTACCTGATGGCTTCAAAGCAGGAGAGCAGCGACCGGGGATCGTGCTCTGCCACGGCTTTACTGGCTTACGAGCAGGAATCTTGCCAGATTATGCCAAGGTCTTCGCTGGAGGCAGGATTTGTCGCGCTGACCTTCGATTATCGCGGCTTCGGCGGGAGCCAGGGAACCAAATGGCGATTGATCCCTCTGGAACAGGTTGATGACATTCGTAACGCAATCACGTTCTTGCAAGGACAAGCAGGAGTTGACCCAGAACGGATCGGACTCTGGGGAACCAGCTTCGGCGGCGGCCATGCTCCTTATGTTGCTGGGATCGATACGCGGGTGAAAGCTGCCGTTGGTCAGGTTGGCTTTGGTGATGGAGAACGCTTGATTCTCGATTCGCGCGGGTACGCTGACCGGCTGCGACTGCGGCAGAAGATCCAAGAAGATCAGCACCGACGCGTGCGTGAAGGGATGGGTGAAACCCTCGACCCGATCACGATCTTGAACGCTGCACAAACACGCGCGTTCCTGGAGCCTCTGCTCAAGGAGCACCCTGCAATGAAATGTGATCTGTCGTGGGAGACGGTGGAGAAAACGCTAGAGTACAAACCAATCAACGTCGTCGATAAAATCTCGCCGCGGTCGCTCCTGTTAATCGGTGCGCGTGATGACGATACCTGTCCGATCGAAGGATATGAGAAGCTCTACGAACGAGCAAGCGAGCCGAAGAAACTGGTGGTGCTGCCGATCACGCACTACGAGATCTACGCTGGTAAATGGCTCGACGAATCCTCGCGTCTCGCATGCGAGTGGTTTACGCGTTTTCTGATGTAGGCGAGTGAGGCGAAGGATCTCTCAAAGAGATTCTTCGCTCTGTCGTGTATTCCATTAGCGTCCTCCGTTGTTATTGCTGGTCGTCGCAACCTGTCCTGAGAAAACTAACCGTCCAGCCGTATCTTGTGCCTGGATTCGTTCCATAAGGAAGGCAGGCAGCTCAAGATTGCGCTGCTCGGGAAACTTTCCCGGCTCGAGCTTCGGGCGCAGATAAAAGTCTTCTGGTTGCTCCACGCTGAGGTAACTGCGTACCGGTACCAAATACCACTGCCGCCGCATAAAATCCGGACTGAAGTAGGTCTGCGTATCAGCCGCTGACCACTGCATCAAGCGAATGCCGTCACGAACATTGTAGGTAATGATATCCGAAGCCACATCCCAGTACACTTGGATAAATGGACTATAACCACGGTCACCTAGTGCCTTATGGACCATCTTGGTCAATCGCACCTCAACCCGACTCAGTTTTCCATCACGACCGTAGGTTTCGGTCCGCAGCGGAAAGAAGCTGCGTTTCTCCAGCCAGTACACTACGTGTGAGGCATGATAGTCTGGCAGCCAATCTTCCTTCGGGCGAGCATCAACCACGTAGCATTCGACCCCGCCATTGGCTGTGTAGTGTTGGTAGTCGTCTCCCATCAACTTTAGGCTCTTCGTTTCCCGCGCACGATAGGAATTATCTGCCTCTGTGATCGTGACCGTGGGCCGCGTTACTGGAAACCGCACTGTCTCAAACAGCACGTCGCTTCCTAATACGGTCCAGTTGTACTCCCAGGCACTGCGGCCCGACGCATCATCAAGGGTCATCGCCATTTGCGGGAAGCGATCATTGCGACGCATAGAGTTCTGATGGCGGACACGCCGCAATGTCGGTGAATAAGAGAACATATCTTCTTTTTTCACAAACTGTTGATCGGTGCGGTAGCGAATGACCAGAGTTTGCGAGGTATAGGATTCAGGAGGGAAAAGTTGCTGGGTTAATTGACGATACACTTCTTCGCCCGGCTTTCTCAGGAGTTCTATCCCAGCGCCTTCTGGTGTTGGGTACAGAATTAAATTCACCGCACGTCCCAGTCCCAGGAGCGCCCCCTCACTTGAGATCGAGCCAAAGAGGTTTGCCAATGCGCACGACCAGCGTGGGCGCTGCGTAAATTCCATGCTGCGATACCCCATCTCTTCAGCCGTGTAGGGCGGGGTAAAAGGGTACGGTTCCACAGGCAGGTATGAGTATTCGGCGTGACGTGGCGTGTCGGTACGCAGGTCGACGTGCGTTAACTCGTCAGGAGATAACTCACTCAGAGTTTTCCAAGTGCGCTGCCCCTCGCTATTCTCGCTTGCACTCCATACAAATGGAACCGGAGCAAGATACCCTAAAAACACCAGCAAGAATAAGAAGCAAGACCCGATCTTTTGCCTCCAGGTTCTCAGGCAAACGCCACACGCACGACAAGACATCTGTCGCCCTCCTTTGCATACGACAAGGTAACCGTTCACGATAACCCACACGCCTCAGGAGTAATCTAAACAGGAGCCGGGTGAAGAATCACCCGGCAATATTGACGGCAATCAATACAACACCCGCTCGGCTTTGAGATTGAGCAATCTGTTGTGCTGAATAGCCAAGGACATCGTGCATGACTTGGTCGGTATCCTGGCCGAGCAATGGGGCTGGACTACGCACGCCATTCGGAGCGTTAGTCAGCAGCCAGGGTATGCCCATGTGTGTTCGTACGCCGACTTCCGGATGCGCCAGCCGCACAAAAAATCCACGCGCATTCAGATGCGGATCTTCAACCAAATCTTTGCCGTTCATCGACGGAAACGCTGCCACACCAACTGCCTGCAAACTGTGAGTCACAGCCCACTTTTCTCGCGTTACCGTCCACTCTGTAAGAATCTGATCCAAGACATCTTCATTGGCTTTACGCGCTGTGGCAGTACAAAATCGTGCATCATTCGCAAGTTGTGGCTGGCCGATCGTCTGACATAATGCATGCCACTCGGCATCAGTCCCGCAAGCTATCGTCACCCATTCATCATCGCCAAGGCAACGGAAACAATTGTGCGGTGCCATCCATGGATCGCGATTGCCTTGTCGCTGCGCTTGTGTCTTATTCATGGCGTACTCCATCCATCCTTCAGGGATAAGCGCGGCAACTGATTCCCATAACGAGACATCTATGTGCTGACCACGCCCTGTGCGCTTTCGTGCCGCCAGAGCTGCGCAGATAGCTACCGCAGCATGAATGCCAGAGGTTGGGTCTCCATACGCCATACCGACTTCTTGTGGTGGCCCTCCCTCGTAGCCCGTAATCGAGGATAAACCGGCCACCGGCGGAATGGCTGGACCATATGCCATATAATTGCGATTTGGTCCGGTATGTCCGTAGCCTGAGATCGACGCCATAATGATGTCGGGCTTGATCTTTTTGAGTTCGTCATACCCTAGCCCGAAACCGTCCATCACACCCGTAGCAAAGTTCTGCAGCACCACGTCACTCTTCGCGATCAGTTCTTTGACAATAGCGAGACCCTTTTCGGAGGTGAGATTCAACAACAGACTTTTCTTCCCCTGGCCCCATTGGTTGAATAGCGCGCAGCGGTTCACCCCTGGTTCCATATCTTTGGGGTAGTAGATAAGACGTCGAGCGAGATCGAGGTGCACTTGCGACTCGATCTTGATGACCTCCGCACCAAGATGCGCAAGATGCATGGCACAAAACGGACCTGCCCAGACCCAACTAAAATCGGCAACGCGGACGCCTTCGAGGGGAAGGTGGGCCCGAAGAGTTGGGCGTCCTGTTTGTCGACTTGCGCTGGACTTGTCTGGACTTGCCTGAAACTCGTCTCGAAACTTTCGCATTATGTTCACCTAACAACGGCGCGGGCCGGCGAATCTGCCACCAAGGTTCGTGCAGCTGATAAGGTGCACCAAGCTGTGTGAGCGTCCCCGCCCGACTGTGAGTGACATCAACAAAAAACTGACGTGCATGCAGATGCTCCTGTCGAGCAAGTTGGGCCATAGAAAAGACCGGCGCAAAGCAAATGCGCTGGGCCTGCGCCGCATGAAACAGCTCCTCGACTTTCCATCCCGTGGTCCATTCGGTGAGATAGTGGTCTAACATGTCCTGGTTCGCGTTGCGGTTGGCGAGCCCCTGGAAGATGTCCCAAGTCGCCCATTCTGGATTGCCCATCAAGGCCACGAGCCGCTGCCATTGGTCTTCTTCTCCGACCACGATAAACATGAGTCCATCCTGGCATGGATAAATCCCCCACGGCGACAAGACCCGTTTTCCCAAGCGCGTCGCTACCTGCCCCTGATAAGTGTAATTCGGCGCACTCACATCGACAAATGACGTAATGTAAGCCTGCGTGGAAAAGTCAATGTGTTCGCCCTGCCCTGTCTGCAGGGCTCGGTAATAAGCAGCGAGCGTCACAGTGGCCGCAGCTACTCCACCTTGAAAATCCGCCTGATGTCCCGCGGCTTTTAGTGGCGGTAAGTCTGGACGATCTGAGCCGCCAGGACTGAGCCATGCCCAGCCCACCGCCGTGGGCAATTGTCAGTTCATAAGCCTTATAGTCCTTATGCGGTCCAGTCAGTCCAAAAGGCGTAATCGAGGTCATCACCAAACGCGGATTGATCTCACGAAAAGTGTTGTAGTCAATGCCAAGGGTAACCATCTGAGCAGGTGGATAGTTGTGGACCAGGATATCCGCCCAGGCTACCAAGTGCCTCAACGTGTCTTTCTCGCGACCAAGGTCACACGTACAGCCACGCTTGTTGGTATTAAGATAGAGAAACAGCCCGCTTTGTTCAGGATCAACGACTCCCTTGGGAAAGGGGCCACGCCGCCGGGCATGATCGCCGTTGGGCTCTTCTACTTTGATGACATCAGCTCCAAGATCGGCCATGATCTTCGTCGCATAGGCTGCCGACACCTGGTCCCCGAGTTCCAGGACTTTCACACCCTCCAGTCCTTGCATAGACATGTCCCCTCCAAAGTGCGTCTTATCGTCTTTGGGCTATACAGAACTCCAGGTCATACTGCAATGAGACAGGAAACGTTTGACACAGAGTCTTGCATTACTCTTGCGAGCATGAGGCAAAAGGGCGTAAAGGTGAGTGCAATAAGCCTACTCATAACACAGCAGCGACAAGTGCGAAAATCCGTGAAGAGATGCAGAGAAAATTCATATAGAGTCATAATGTAGACAATGAAGTTCTCAGAAGTAGTAGAACAGGTCCTCGTGATGCTCCAACGCCAAGGGCGGATCTCCTATCGAGCCCTCAAGCGCGAGTTTGACCTGGACAACGAGTATATCGAAGATCTGAAAGAAGAGATCATCAAAGCTAAGCGGCTAGCAACCGATGAAGACGGTGCCGTGCTCGTATGGATCGGCAACAACAGTCTGGAGTCTAGAGTCCAGAGTCGAGAGTCAGAGGGAGCAAGTGGCGAGCTTCCAGTCCAGTTTCAGACCCTAGCCCCTAACGCCAGACCCTAGACGCTGCCGCCGAGCGGCGGCAGTTGACCGTACTGTTCTGTGATTTGGTAGACTCGACGGCATTGTCAGCCCAACTTGATCCCGAAGAACTGCGTGAGGTCGTACGACAGTATCAGCAGACCTGTGCGGAGGTAATCCAGCGGTACGACGGACACATTGCCCAGTATCTCGGCGACGGTCTGCTCGTCTACTTTGGCTATCCCGTCGCACACGAAGATGATGCCGCGCGGGCAGTACGAGCGGGGTTGGAGATTATTACCGCCCTCCAAAAGAAGGTCCCTCTCCCCCGGAGACGCTTTTCTCCCTCTCCCTCTAAGGGGGAGCACGAGAGCGCGAGTGGTGAGGGAGGCCGATCGCGGAGCGCGATTTGGCAGCGGGGCAAGTCAGAGGAGACTTCAAGTCCGCATTGGCATTCACACCGGCCTTGTAGTCATCGGCGAGATCGGCAGCAGCGAGAAGCGAGAGATGCTAGCCCTAGGTGAGACGCCAAACATCGCGGCCCGCATCCAGGGACAAGCCAGCCCAGATGAAGTGGTGATCAGCGCGGCCACGCGTCGCCTTGTGCAAGGAGTGTTTGAGTATCAGGATCTGGGGGCTCAATTACTGAAAGGGGTCACTGCTCCACTAACGCTGTACCGTGTCGTGCGGGAAAGTGCGGCGCAGAGTCGCTTCGAGGCGGCGACCCAGGCAGGACTGACGCCATTAGTCGGACGCGAACATGAAATCGCGATGCTGCTGGAGCGCTGGCAGTTGGCGCAGGATACCGAAGGGCAAGTCGTACTCTTGTCGGGCGAGCCGGGCATTGGCAAGAGTCGGATCGTGAGTGTGCTCCTGGAGCGGCTGGAAGGGCAGAAGGTGTAGGCACGCTGCGCTTCCAGTGTTCGCCCTATCACGTCAACAGTGCACTCTATCCGATCATCGACAACTTTGAACGCGCGCTGAAGTTCGGTCGCGACGAGACGCCTGAGTCTAAGCTCGACAAGCTCGAAGCGTTGATTGTCACTCACTATGGCCGGCCGCTTGAGGACGTGCGTTTCCTCGCCGCGATGCTGTCGATTCCGTGTGAGGAACGGTACGGGGCGCTGGCGATGACACCGCAGAAACACAAGGACGAGACGCTGCGGAGCTTGGTCGATCTTACCGAAGCGGCCGCCAGGAAACAGCCCACAGTGATGCTGTTCGAGGATGCGCACTGGGCCGATCCCACCAGCCTGGAAGTGCTCGATCTGCTGATCGACCGGGTGAGAACCACCCCGCTGCTGATCGTGCTCACGCATCGGCCTGAGTTTCAGTCGCGCTGGTCGCGGCATGGGCATGTGACGGCGTTGAATCTCTCCAAGCTTACGCGTGCGCAAAGTGGTGCGATCGTCGCCAAGCTCACCAGCGGGAAGGCACTGCCGGAGCTGTACAGACAGATTCTGAGTAAGACGGACGGCGTGCCGTTGTTTGTGGAAGAATTGACGAAAACCGTCTTGGAGTCCATTGAGTCAAGCGAGTCTAGGGAGTCGAACGAGTCGCGCCGGCTCGCCCCTCCAACTCGCAATTCCTGCAACGCTGCAGGATGCTCTGATGGCTCGACTGGATCGGCTTGGGGCCGCCAAAGAGATCGCGCAGATAGGCGCGGCGATCGGGCGGGAGTTCAGCTACGACGCTGCTGGCTGCGGTGACTCCCATACCCAAGCCCGAGCTTGATCGCGCGCTCGAACATTTGACCGACTCTGGTCTGGTGTTCCGGCGCGGCATCCCGCCCGAAGCGGACCTACACCTTCAAACACGCGCTGGTGCAGGATGCGGCCTATGACTCGCTGTTGAAGAGCCGTAGACAAGAGCTGCATGCCACGATCGCGCGGGTGCTCGCAGCAGACTTCCCGCAGACCACCGCCACCGAACCTGAGCTGCTGGCGCATCACCTGACGGCGGCGGGGCAGGCCGCGGCGGCGATCCCGTTCTGGCAGCAGGCGGGCACGCTGGCCCTCAAACGTTTGGCGCTGAAGGAAGCGATTGCGCACCTGAACCAGGGCATGGAGCTGATCGGCACGCTGCCGCCGTCCCCGGAGCGCGACGGGAAAGAACTGGACCTGCGCACGCCGCTTGGTACGGCCTGGATGGCGCTCAAAGGCTGGTGAGCGCCTGAGGTGTGGACCAGCCTCCACCCGGCGCTGGGGTTGGCCAAGGCCCTCGGTCGCCACGAGGCGTTACTGCCGATCTACTACGGACTGTGGAACAGCGTGCTGGTCCAGGGCCGCATCGCTGAATCCCTCGACTGGGTCAATGAAATGCTGGCGACGGCGGAAGCCAGTGGCGATCCGGATCTGTTGCTCGTGGCACACCGGGCGGCATGCGTGACCCACTATTGGCGGGGAGATTTGACCCAGTCCCGCGTGCATGGCGACAGAGTGATGGCGCTGTATGACGAGGAGCAGCACCGCCACCTCGCGGACCTTATGAACATCGACCCGAAAACGTCTGTCGGCATCTTCATCTCCCTGGGACCTGGATGCTGGGCTATCCGGATCGTGCGGTGCAGGTGCTGCGAGGCCAACGATGCGCACGCACGCCGGTGCGGCCACCCCTTCGACCTCGGCTTTGCGCTCACTCTGGGTAGCCAGGTTTGGGATTTCCGCTGCGAACCCGCGCAGCTGCTGGCGCGGGCCGAGGAGGCCGAGCGGCTGGGCCGCGCGCATAGTCTGCCCT
The DNA here is from genome assembly GCA_963733195.1 of uncultured delta proteobacterium. Lineage (GTDB taxonomy): Bacteria > Desulfobacterota > Binatia > Bin18 > Bin18 > VGTJ01. The sequence goes on along the minus strand of CAVTCR010000014.1, from coordinate 28,800 downwards.
TTATCTCGGACGTGCTGGCGCAGCTGTTGAAGGGTCTCGCCTGGCTGCGGGCCGGGCGCCTCGCCGAGGGCATTCCGCAGTTGCGGGGTGCACTGGAAACGTGGAACGCGCATGGCAACGAGATTTGTATGCCGTACTGGCGAGCGGTCCTGGCCGAAGGCCTGGCGTTGAGCGGTGATAGCGCGAGCGGATTGCGGTTGATCGAAGAGAGTCTTAGGCAGATTGCGCGGCCGGGCTGGGAGGAGCGTCGTCACCTGGCCGAAATCCTGCGGCTCAAGGGCTGGATGCTTTCGCTCCAAGGCGACCTCGACGGCGCAGAGCAAAACTATCTCGCTTCACTCGACTGGGCACGCCAGCAACAGGCAAAGTCCTGGGAATTACGCACCGCAACCAGCCTCGCGCGCCTATGGCAGCAACAAGGTAAGCACAAAGAAGCTCACAAGCTGTTGTCGGACGTATACGGTTGGTTCACTGAAGGGTTTGATACCAAAGACTTGCAAGAGGCGAAGGCGCTGCTCGACGAACTAAGATGATGGAGTAGGATTAACGACAGAGACCGTAAGGGTTATACTAATCAAAAGGACGACCAGTGTTATGAGATATACTGTCATCGTAGAATGCGAAAATGGGCTCTACAGGGCACAGATACCTAGCTTACCAGGGCTCTCGGCTGAAGGGACCACTCTGGAGGAAGCGCTCAAGGGAGCACGGCAAGAGGCAGCGTCTTATTTATCGCGGGTCGCAGTGGCTACTATCGAGGTTGATTTACCTGCGCTGCACCTCGGCAGTGCACAAGCGTGGCTTGATGCGGCTGGAACCTTCGAGGGAGATCAGGACCAGAGCCAGCATTTCGCCGACCTCGCTGCCAAACGGCAGCAGCAGCGCACCGCTGCCGCATGAGCGCTTACATTCTCGATACCGATATTGTCGGATTCGTGCAGCAAGCGCACCCGACCGTCCTTCAGCACCTACACGCCTTGTCCCCCACAGATGCGGTGGCAACAACAATTATAACGATTGAAGAAGACATTGGCGGGTGGCTACCCGCGTGTCGCCGCGCGCGTGACGGGACGGCACGGGTACAAGCCTACGCCCGATTACACAGGACGCTGCTGTTTTATCAACGAGTCGCGTGGATGCCATTTAAGGTGATTGGATTGTGAAATTGACGCCTATCTCGGCATCAGAGGCTCTAACTTGCAGTGGCAAGAACGATAAACGTAAAGAACGTCTGTAGGGAGACGGTTCAAGCAAAGTAAGGAGGAGAAAAAAGCATGGAAGTTCATGGCTCATGTGATCCGAAGTTTCAATCTGTACGACAGGAATTTGAACGGAATTTTCGCGAGCGCGGAGAAGTCGGTGCATCGGTATGTATCACAGTGCGTGGCGAGACAGTGGTGGACCTGTGGGGCGGTATGGCGCGTCCCGAGACCCAGACGCCTTGGACAGCGGACACGATCAGTATTGTCTTCTCGTCAACCAAAGGTGCGACTGCCCTCTGTGCCCACATACTGGCGTCACGTGGGAAACTCGATCTCGATGCGCCAGTCGTAAAATACTGGCCGGAGTTTGCGCAGTCAGGCAAAGAACAGATACCGGTGAAAATGCTCCTGAACCATCAAGCTGGCCTCCCAGCGGTGCGAGAGCCATTACCACAGGGAGCTTACGCCAACTGGGATCTGATGGTGAACGCGCTCGCCAAAGAAGCGCCGTTTTGGGAACCTGGCACACGGAATGGCTATCATGCGTTGACGATTGGTTGGCTGGTAGGAGAAGTTGTCCGGCGTGTCTCTGGTAAGTCGCTCGGAACCTTCTTTCAGGATGAAGTCGCCAAACCGCTGGGGTTAGATTTCTGGATCGGTTTGCCGGAAGACAAAGAGTCGCGGGTTGCGCCGATGATCGCCGCCGCGCCAGATCCTGACAGCCTCTTGTATCAGGAAATGAGCAAACCGGGTTCTTCCTCGCTTGCTATTCTCAACTCGGGGGGCTACATGGGTGCGAAACCAGAGTATGACTTTCGCGCAGCCCATGCCGCGGAGATTGGGGAGCTGGTGGCATCACCAACGCACGCGGCTTGGCAGGCATGTATGCGCCACTCGCCTGCGGAGGAACACTTAAAGGCGTTACAATTGGTGACTCCAGACATTTGACACGGATGGCGTTAGTGGCCTCTGCTACAGGTAGGGACGCCGTACTGGTCATGCCAAGCCGGTTCTCACTTGGCTTCATGAAATCGATGGACAACCGTCGAGCGCCCGCTGGCGTGCGCGAAAGTGCCATCATGGCTGAGGATGCCTTTGGTCATGTCGGTGCGGGAGGCTCATTTGGCTTTGCCGATCCAAAAGCCGAAATGTCGTTTGGCTATACGATGAATCGTATGGGTTCTGGAATGTTAGTTACGATCGTGGGCAAAGTTTAGTCGATGCGACGTACCGCGCGTTAGGGTATCAGTCGAACGCGTCCGGAGTGTGGAAGTAAGCGAGTGCACCTGGTCATTACTGGAGCGCGTCGTCGTTTGTTGGGCAGCAAGTTCCTCTCCCACCGGGAGAGCTTGTCCTTCGCGTAGTCGGAGGAGGTAAAGGTGAGGGGATCAAAAAGGAAGACGTTTCTTCTCTCTTCCCCTCATCCTGGCCTTCTCCCTGGAGGGAGAAGGAACCCCAATCCGCCGCTTCACAGCCCAAAAGCCAAGATCTGCCTTTAAGTTGTGATAAATGCGCTGTGGCGGGCGCAGCCCGCCCTCGCGTCTTTGTGGGTTCAGAGTAGGGCAGGCTGTGCCTGCCATCGTCAACTGCTTACTTCTTCGTGAAGACGAAGTGCTCTTCCATCTTCGCCCTCACCTCCTTCATGTGGGTAAAATACTGGCGGAAGCCGCCGTTGTAGTTGCCGTCCTGCCTGCGATTGGATTCACCCTCGAAGTTGTAGTAACCCGGAGTGCAGTCATGGTTGCGGGTGGTCTTGCCGCGGTGCTTGATAACTTCCTGCACCCACCACTCCTCGGCCTCTGCGGTGGCGTCCATCGACTGGTAGCCATTGCGGCGTGCGTAATCGATGCACGCGGCGATGTGGTCGCCCTGAGTCTGCAACATGTCGGTTAAGTTGAACTGAAATGAAGCTTGGTAGCCGCCCATGATGAAGAGGTTAGGATATCCCTGTGAATGGATGCCCACGAGGGTACGGATGCCTTCACTGTATTTATCATTGAGGTCGAGGCTAAGTTGTCCCTTAATCTGGTTGTAAATACCCGTCTTCTGTACCTCAAAGCCCGTGGCATAGATGAGAACGTCGAGTTCGTATTGTTTACCCTCAAAGACTGGCCCCTTCTCAGTGATCTCAGTAATACCTTTACCCTTGGTATCGATCAGATGGACATTAGGCCGGTTGAAGGTGGGGAGGTACTCATCGTGGAAGCACGGGCGCTTGCACATGAACATGTACCACGGCTTGAGCGACTCGGCTGTTGCCTTGTCCTTCACGATCTCTTCAATGCGCTGGTGGATCCTCATCATATGATCGATGTTGGCGTTTTCCTGTCGGTGGATCTTCTCCTCACGCGACATGGCAGCCAGCTTCGCCTTCTGCTCATCGGTTAACTGCGGTTCCATCAACGCACGAGCACGCCGCTTGGCCTGCCACCCTGGTTGCAGTCTCCGCGCCCAGTTGGGATCGGTGGCCCAGTCGTTGCGAACGTCAATAGATGAGGGGGTGCGTTGGAACACGTACAGCTCTTTGGACATTGCGCCGAGGCCGGGAATGGCCTGGATCGCCGTCGCCCCCGTGCCGATGATGCCCACAACTTTGTCTGCTAGGCCCGACAGATCCTGCTTGGTGTAGTCGTAGTCCCAGCGCGAGGTGTGAAAGGAGTGCCCTTTGAAGGACTCCATGCCTTTGATTTTGGCCAGCTTGGGTTTAGAGAGCGTGCCATTAGCGCAGATCACAAACCGTGCCTTCATGTGATCGCCCCGGTCCGTGGTAAGGTGCCACATCTGTTCAGCTTCGTTCCACACGGTGGAGGTGACAGTGGTCTGGAAGACCGCCAGTTCGTACAGGTTGTACTTCTTGGCGATGGCTCGGCAGTGGGCGTAGATCTCAGAGCCCTTGGCGTAGCGGTCCTTGGGCACATAATCCATCTCGTCGAGCAGGGGGAGATAATCATAGGATGGCACATCGCACGCTACACCGGGGTACCGGTTCCAGTACCATGTGCCACCCACGTCCGCTCCCCTCTCCACGATGCGGATGCTCTCGACACCAACCTCTCGCAGCCGCGCGGACGTGAGGAGCGCGGAAAACCCACCACCGATGAACAGACATTCGACAGTATCGTTGATGGGCTCACGGGGCGTGATCTCGCCGCCGTAGGGGTCGCCCTCGTACTTCTCCAGCAACCCCGTGAGGTCGGACGTGTACTGTGCCGTGCCTTCCGGTCGGTATTTCAGCCTCAGGTCGCGTTCCTCGGCGAACTTCTGCTTGATGCTCTCGTAGTATGTTTGCGGCTTTGCGGGCTGCCGCAACGGGTTAAAGGCGCCTATGGTTTGGGCCTCCGGGACCCCCTGTGACTTCTCCATGTTCGTACCCTCCGTATAATGGTCAGGTCGTTTTAGTGGTCAGGGAATCGTTAACATAAAAACCGCCGCTTATCACCTGGCATGCACTAATACGTCGAGCTAAGGAACCAAGGGACGAACTTCGGTATTGGAGAGCCAGGGAACAGATAATTCGCTCCAAGCGGATGGCTTTTTCTTACCGTCCGGAAATTCTTACTCTTCGGACAACAGAAACCTTACCAATTTTGTCAGCCTAGCGATCTTCGACTTCCGCGCCTAACGTTAATCTTGTGAGAGATGAGGTAAAATAGTAATGAGAAAACAGGTTAATAACATTGATGCAGCCATGAAGTTAGACGGAAATGGAGAGATAAGACCAAGTGAGTAAGCGGGGCAAGAAACTAACTCAAGAGCTAGGAGCCTTCTTACGTCAGTACGCCCGAAAGGCGTACAAGACCATCGACCCCAATGACCGCCGTTATGATCGAAAGATTGAGCGTCTTGTCCAGAGAATGCGACCAGAGGAGCTGGACCGACTGATGCGTGAGGAGTCTGAGAACGATCGAGAGTCAGACAGCTGAGAGTAGACTCGGTTATGATTAGCCTCCCCATCGAATCTATTGGTTCGATTCAGCGTGCTACACGTGAGACTCTCATTTTATTGTCGACCAATTTGCCACGCTCGATAATCACTTCGTTGTCGAGGCTCACCGTGCAGTCGCGCATTGGCACATCGTAGTGTCCCAACGTATTCCGCTTTCCTCCTCCCTGGGTGTTAGGCCCAGTAGAAAACAGAAAATTGCCAGGGAAGGTCCGGGCCGCCGCGCGACTCCGTTCGGGCGCGTCCCCAGAGAGCGCGATCCCGTACCACAAGGCTTGCGGATTTAACCCCCACCCGAGGTGCGAGACGGCGTACGGATCTCTATCGTCGGGGTGTCGTTTATTATCGGCCAACCACTCGGCCATGAGTTTGGCGTCGAGACCTCCCTCAATGTTGGTGATGAGCCATCATGAATCTCAAGTCGCACCGGGTCTTGGACATACCGACAGTAGGGTAGGATGACGATATCGCCCGGCTGCAAGACCACCGTGCCATTGGCTGATCCTTCATTCGGGAAGGTATGCACATGACCCGCACCCCATGGTCGAAATGCCCCCGTTCATCCGCGAACCCATACTGACTCATGACCGGATATTCCCCACACTGATAGCGCAGATCAGTGCCACCCTCACTGAGCACCCGCGCTTCCCGCGTCCGTGCTAATCGCTGGTGGGCATACACCACGGCTTCTTTGAGACCGGGAGGCGACATCAACTGCTCCAATTCATCCGGCCCGTCGATAATCATTAACACCCGCGAACCGCCGGTGAGAACTTCTTTCAACCAGGCGGTAAAGAGCGGGACATGGAAACAGACGATCAGATCCGCGGCCTTGACGGCTGCCAGTGTGCCCTTCGCTTTGCCAACCGTTGGCACCCCCACCTTGGTCCACGAAGGGAGTGAGTTGACGCACATCTCGTACACATCTGCCCCGAGTTCGTCTGCCGCAGCGAATGATGCCTCCACATCTCTCGCCGGTCGAGAGGTCAGTAAGCAAGACCACGGTTTCTCCCGGTTGCACTCGGCTCAGTTCGAACTCTTTGCGATACAGCATGCCCAATTTCGCGGGATTCACTTCCTGTGTGCGGATTCCAGCTTGCATTGCCATACGTCACCCTCCGTGGAACGGAACGAATAATCCCTCACCTCTGGGTTTACGTTTTACGCTTTACACTCTCACTTTCAATTGCTCCCACTCACCGTGACTCTCTGCTTTCGCATCGTACCGCTGACGATTTTGAATTCGAAGAGCCGGCATTCGAGGGGGCCGTTGAAGAGGGGCGTGCGACGGCTGGCTGCCAGACCGATTAGCTTAGACAGACGGAGATCCGCCGTGAAGAGGTACGCATGCCAGCCAGCGAAGTTCTGCTTCAGGCTGTCGCCGAGCCGCGGGTAGAACGCGGCCAGCTGCGCTGATCACCGAGGCGGACACCATAAGGTGGGTTCGTAACCAGCCCCTCCTCCGCTGGCGGCTTGACGTCTAGTATGTCGGCCTGCTTGAGTGCCACCGCATCAACCAATCCGGCTGCCTTGAGATTAACCTGCGCCGCCTGGACTGTGGCCCCGTCGATGTCGCTCCCGTAAATAGCACAGGGCGCCTCGGCATTTGCCGCGCTCTTCCAGCCTCGTACAGTGCCCGCCACTCACGAGCGTCAAAGTTGCTCAGCTTTTCGAACGCAAAGCGCCGCCCCAGCCCAGGCGGGATATTCCGCGCGATCAACGCAGCTTCCACGAGGAACGTGCCGCTCCCGCACATCGGGTCAAGCAACGGTTGCTGTGGGGTCCAGCCCACCAGCCGCAGAATGCCCGCCGCGAGATTCTCACGCACAGGCGCCTCGGTAACGGCGGTACGGAGTCCGCGCTTGAAAAGTGCCTCACCCGACGTATCGAGGTAGAGCGTCACAGTCTGACGATCCAGAAACGCGTCAATGCGGATATCTGGCCGGCGCGTCGCCACGTGGGGACGACCGCCGGTGGCCACGCGGAAGCGATCGCAGACCGCATCCTTGATCCTGAGGGTGACAAAATCCAGGCTGTGCAGCGGGCACTGCTGGGCACTGACCTTCACCTTGATCGTGCGGCTGACAGGAAACCATTCCTGCCAGGGTAACGCATGCGCAGCCTGAAAAATATCGTGCTCGTCGCGGTAGGCGCCGTGAAAGACACCACAGAACCCGGCTGGCGATCCGGCTGTGGAGATTGACTGTGTAGCAGAGGGCAAATGGGCCGGTGAAAGATACCCCGCCAGGGAGGTCAGTCACATTCTGCGCGCCTAATGGCTCTAGCTCGGCCCGTAGCACCACCTCCAGCCCACGCGGGCACGGGGCGAAGAAGGTCTCGTCTTGCTTACTCATATCAGTAGGCGTTGCCAGATACGAACAGCGAAAACAAGACCACACCTCTCCGAAAACAATCGCACGGGTACTGCTGGAAGGTCTATTGTTGACGCAGGCAGCGGGAAACAGGCGATCCACGAAAAGCTGTCGCCATTGCGCTTCCGCAGCAGCGAGGGGAAGACGTTTGCAGGCTTCGCCCGGCCAGCTCCACAGTCCCGGAGTAGTGGTCAGCCCGGTCTTGTCACGGAAGACGCGAATGGCGCGAAGTTGATTCCAAGGGCAAGCGAACTTTTGGAGGCGAGCTGCAGCGCCGGCGCGAGCTTGCCATCGGCGGCATGGCTATAGGAGATGAAGGCTTTACAGTCGCGCCATCAAAAGCCACCCTTTTCTCTTACGTCCGCTCATCTGCTCTAGGTCAATTCTCTACCAAGTCATATCACACAGTGTTAGATTCCGAAACTGACCACCGTCACCTCTGCTCTCTAACCATATCAAGCCGATATATCCGTTGGATATCACAGATAATAAGAACAGCTCCCTTGGGGACTTCCACAGGAGAGCGACGAGAAAAGAACTGCTTACGATTTCCACTGGTTAGAGCAATCCGCACCATCGCCCCAGCACCAATTGCAGCTGGCACGGGATCTGCTCAAAGGCACAGTCACATACTAGAAAGGAGTCCGATCATGACACCATTACGCTCCACTGGTAGTCCTAAATTTCGCTTGGCTCTCCTTGCTCTCCTTACTGTCACTACTCTGCTGATGCCCCCGGTCGCTAAGGCAGCCGAGCGTGACGGAACCGTACTCTTTTTCTCTCTGGAGGAGATCCAGCACGTGCTGGCCCACCCTTCACTCCCTGCGCTTGCCTCGCTCCTCTCGTTCTCGCAACCGGCGTCCAGCTTCGCGTGGCGTATGCAGTCCGAAGCGGCGGAGCAGGACAGTCGCTGGAGCGGGATGCTCGCTACGGTACCGGGTTGGAGATTGAGGGGTATCGCATCCCGGGCCCCCACCCCCTGTGGGGATATTGAGAAGCAGTGAGGACTGCGCGCAAGATAAGGAGTGACTGGTATGGAACTGTTCGATGTCGTAATTTCGGTTTGGATGTTAATCATGGCCTACGGATTACTTTTTACTGCGCGGTGAGGCGGTAGAGGTGTATTGACGATGCCGGTTGAAGAATTCGAAGATGTGCTCCGATTCTGGTTCCCTCAGCACTTGCGCGGCGAGCATGCGACGATGGTCCGCCAATTCGAATGGTGGTTTCGTGGAGGAGCGGACTCTGCCATCGCCGAAAGGTTTCCACTCCTGCTGGAGCGGGCGACGCGAGGGGAACTCGACCACTGGGCGCACAGGCCACGGCCTCGACTCGCACTCATCATCGTCCTTGATGAGTTCTCCCGCTCACTCTATCGGGGCACTGAGCGGGCGTTTGCGCAAGATCAGCAGGCTCTTGCTCTAGCGCTGCAAGGACTCGAGAACGATCACTACGCGGCACTCGATACTTCGTGGGAGAAGACGTTTTTCTTCTTACCCTTGGGGCACTCCGAGGAGCTCATGCACTTGGAGAGAGCGGTCACGCTGGCAGAGGAACTTGTGGCACAGGCACCCCCGGAGCTACGGAAAGTGCTGGAGCATTCGGCGTCGCAAGCCCGTGGCCATCGCGACGTTATTGCCCGCTTTGGTCGTCATCCCCATCGCAACGCCGTCTTGGGGCGGCAATACTCCAGAGGAACTCGCCTACCTGGCCAGCGGCCAACTCGTCCATACACGTCCGCTGCCGTCCTGAGCAATTGGAAAAGCTGCTGCCTATGGCACTGCACCGCATCATCGCTATGTTGCGATGCGGGAGAACCTGAGAAAGGCACATCCCTTGGGGCGCAGAGCTTTGTCTATTTCACACTCGAAGAGTTAGGGAGACGCTCGGGCGCAATGCCGTGAGCAAGGAAGGCCCCCGCACGTTTATGGAGAAACGTCCACCTCAATACATAGGGAGATAGCAGTGCTGAAAACAAAAGCATAGCGTAGCTCAATTCTGAGGTGTAGCTTAGCCTTGCAGTCTACCTCAAAGGAGGGCCGACAATGACAAAGATCATTGACGCAGATGGGCATATCGTTGAACCCCGCACGTTCTGGCAGGACTACATCGAACCCAAGTTTCGTGACCGGCTGCCACGCATCGCCAAAGACTCCGACGGTATCGATCGGATCGCGATCGGAGACAAGATCAACACAAACAGTATCTACGCGCCGGCCGCGATGTGCATACCAGGAGGCTTGGCCGCTCCGGAGCTGGCGCGCAAACTTTCGTGGGACGATCTACGCCCTGGCAGCTACGATCCGCATGCCCGTCTCCAGGACATGGACTCAGAGGGCATAGACGTTTCCGTGCTTTTCCCGTCCATCGGCATCGGCTTTGTCGCGATCAAGGACCCCGAGCTATCGGCTGCGGCGTGCCGCGCCTACAACAACTGGATGGCAGATTTCTGCCGTGTGGCTCCTGACCGGCTCTATAGTGTCGCGCCGGTGCCGCTGCACGACGTCGAGGCGGCGATCGTGGAAATGCGCCGAGTGGTCAAGGAACATGGCGTCAAGTCGGTACTCGTCCGCTCAAATCCGTACAACAATCGCCGCCTCAGCGATCCGGCGTACGACCCGTTCTGGGCTGAGGCGCAGGAGCTGAACTGCACGATCGCGCTCCATGCCGCTGTCACTGGTGATATGCCGACGGCGGGATTCGACCGCTACCATGATTTTTTTCAGCGCATGATCATTTCCCATCCGCTGGAACAACAGATGGCCTGCATGGACATGATCTGCGGTGGCGTGCTCGATCGATTCCCGCGGCTGAGAGTCGCGTTCCTCGAAGCGGGCGGCGGCTGGATTCCGTACTGGCTGGCGCGGCTGGACGAATTCTACGACAAGATCGGCTACATGGTCCCGAAGGCCAAGCTGAAACCGAGTGAGTATTTCCGGCGGCATGCTTCTGCGCGTGCGAGCCGGACGATCTCGCGCTGAAGGCCGCGACCGCTCTCGGCGTGGAGGAGTATCTGATGTGGGCGTCTGATTACCCGCACTACGACTGCCAATTCCCGGGCGCCGTAGAGGAATTGCGCGAGCATTGTGCCGCACTGCCCGAAGACTCGCGGCAAAAGATTATGGGTGCGAATGCCGCTCGCTGCTACGGTTTGTCGTAACGGCTACCATATGGACGAGCGATTTGATGGACTCGAAGAAACGTGCGTGAGCCAGGAGGACTACAAAAAGCTTCTTACCCGTGTAAAGTGTCTTGAAGAAGCGATAGGGATTCAGTCGTAGTGACTTTCTCTCTGCCGACAATCCGACAAGCAGCCCAGGCAGGCCGCATCAAGTGGCGATACCATGCCCTCCTCCGTGCATCCGAGCGTGGGATTACCCGAGACATGGCCTTACGTGTTATTAAAGAGGGAGAGATACTTGAGGAGCGTTCACGGGCTAAACCGTTCCCGAAATGCCTCATGATGGCAATGATGGAACCCAATAAGCAACCCCTCTACGTGTCTCTTGGCTACGATCGGGCGGAGGATTATCTCTACATCATAACCGTTCATTGGCTTGATCCAGAAAAATGGGATGATCCCTGGACACGCGCGCCTAAAAGGAGAAGTGAAAAACCATGAAAACACCCTCACAACAAAAGAAGAACATCTGCGCCGTCTGTGGCGGTAAGCTGCAGAACACCACGATTACCCACGAGGAGAAGCGCGGGGAGAAGATTTATCTTTTCCAGCATGTCCCCGCTCAGGTGTGTAGCGCTTGCGGGGAGATTTGGATTGAAGAGATGACGTTACGAGAAATTGACCGGCTGATCAAAGAAGGCCAGCCCATCCGAAAGATAGAAACTCCTATCTATGAGTTTTCCGGCGCTCGATAATCCCCCTTCCCCTTGCGCATTGTTGCTCGCGTTCCAATGAATGGGAGTTTTGGCTAAATGGTTCAATACATCCCAAAACAGACTTTTTAACCCGCTCGAAAACTCCAATAAATCCCCCGCGTCATTACATGGTGCAGCACACCGGGGGCATCCAGCCGGGGACACGTGGCATATCGCCGTGCGTACCACGAATTTCCCTGTAACGTCCCTTATAGTCTTTACCGCTTTCGCATGTATTTCGTGATGCCCTTCTCTAAGACATCCGCCAGGTAGATGTCTCCCTTGGAATCTACCCAGAGTCCGTGCCCCATCGGGGAATCCCAGCGGGCAATGACATGACCCTGCTTATTCATGACGGTGACAGTTGGTTTGAGATCGCTGATGTAAACAATGTCCTGAGCGTCCATATAAATGTCCGTGGGACGGTGAATATCTGTCCACTGCGTGAGATACTGTCCAGTGGCGGTGAAGACCTGGATGCGATTATTTTCTCGATCGCACACGTAGACCGTTCCCTGACCGTCGATCCACACACTATGCGGTAGGTGAAACTCTCCAGGCGCGGACTTGCCAGGCGTTCCCCATGACTCAATCAACCGGCCGTCAGCGGAAAAACGGTGCACGCGACTATTGCGATAGCCATCGGTGACGTACAAATCGCCGGAAGGGGCCACCACCATCTCCGTCGGTTTATTGAAAGGACCAGCGGCGCGCGGCACAAGCGCGCCATCCTCTTCGCAACCCGTATCTGAGGGTTTTCCTCGTTCACCTAAGAGGGCGAGCGGCCGTCCATCAAGCGTGAACTTGAGGGCGACGTGATCGTCACGATCTGTGAGATAGACGATGTCGTCGGGGCCGATATAGATGCCGTGCGGGTCTCTGATGGCGCTGTGGCCCCAGGCGTTCAAAAAATTCCCTTCACGGTCGAAGACGAGGACTGGCGGGTCTTTGCGTTGGAACGCGTACACCCGATCCTGTGAGTCGACCGCAATGGCGCTGACCGCCCCGAACGTCCAGCCATTGGGTAATGAGCCCCAGCGCTCCACAATCTCATATTCGTACTGACCTTGGCCAACGGTACTCATAGCTGCCTCCCTTTTTGTTTCTGAACACCGTGTTCAGCTATCGCTACCATATTTGACGTGGACGGAACAATCCTTAGTTTCCCGACACTGAATCGATGTTGCCGAAAATGTGTTCCAACCGCTGGAGGTCTGCCTGGGCGAGCGAAGGCTTCAGCAGGGAAGCAACATTTTCCTTGAGGTGTTCCACATTTCCTGTCCCGGTTAACACGGTATGAATGCCCGGTTCATATCGGCAAAAGCGGTAGGCCGCCTCTGGGATCGTTGTCGCCTTTCCATCCGCGGTCAGAAACCCTAAAGGATTGCTTTCATCACAGGCGCCGGGAGCGAGCTGTCCACTGTTTTGTAACTCGGCGATCAGTGCTTTAAGGGATTGCGGTTGGCTGAGCGCACGTCGCACCGCAAACATGTCCAGCACCCCAATATTTTTTCGCCGCGTGTGCGGAAACACACGAGTGCGAGCCGAAGGATTTAACAGACTGAAGCCCACCATCATAACGTCCCAGCAATCGGCCTCCACGGCCTGTTGCAGCATCCGGTGTTGCGGATCAAAGGTAAACGCTTCGGTGATTCCCACCGCTCGTATTTTTCCTTCTTCACGCATCCGTTGCAGCACCGGGACGAAGGTGTCGTAGGCATAGCGGTATTGCTCAGGGCGGACCCCATGCAGAAAGTAGATATCGACATAGTCGGTGCGGAGGCGCCGCAAACTCTGCTCCAATCCGCGTTGCAGTTCTCCGCTTGGATCGGGCTGCTCGGGGGATGGGAGCAGTTTTTTGGTCGCAATGACCACTCGATCACGAGTCACTCCCTCCAGCGCCTTGCCGACGATGGACTCAGTGCCGTACACTTCCGCCGTGTCGATCAAGTTGATCCCGAGCTCAAGCGCCTGTCGCACCACGGCTACCGATTCCTGTTCGCTCTTGCCGGTCGCTTGTCCTAAACGACTATGGCCGCCGCACCCCAAGCCAGCGACACTCACCCGGAACCCAGTTCGCCCAAGTATTGTGTACTCCATTATTCGCCTCCGTATGCAGAGATTATGCACCTTTTTGTTTCAAGGGATGAGGGGTTAGTCGACTACCCCACTCTGTCCTCTTGCACATTCGTCTTCCCCTTGATGCTCTCGATAATCGGTGTAGTGTGGGGCTACTGATAGCCCCTCTTAGAGGAACAGCGCACGTTACGACGTTGAACCCAGTTGAGGCATGGAGGAAATATGTCGGAATTGAATGATTTCAACCAACAGGTGATTAAAGAATTCCGGGCGAATCAAGGGAAAGTTGGCGGTCAGCTTGCCAATATGCCCATGCTTCTCCTGACGACGACCGGCGCTAAAAGTGGTCGGACGATCACCAAGCCACTGGTGTACACCAAGGATGGCGATCGTATTGTCATAATCGCTTCGTTCGCGGGAGGCCCTAAGAATCCACCGTGGTACCACAACTTAGTCGCCAACCCGGAGGCGACAGTCGAAGTGGGCAGCGAACGCTTTCGGGTCAAGGCAGCAGTAACAGCTGGTGAGGAACGCCAGCGGCTGTTTGACCGCCAAGCCGCACAGCTGCCGATTTTTAACGAGTATCGGCAAAAGACCACGCGGCAGATACCGGTCTTCGTGCTCACGCGCATTGCCTGAACGCAGCATACTGGCAGTGACCGTAGCGGGCCAGCGGAAGCAACAGGAGCTCAACACATTGCGGAGCAGCAATCGCCGATCCAGATCGCACAGCCCAACTGTGCGGGCGAATGCCGGCAGAAATCGGAGCTCAGGTTAGCAACGTCGAGCAAGGGAAATTCATAATGCCGCAGCTGCTGCTCAGGTGACCGAGTGGATCCACATCGGGTTGTTGGTCTCCGATCCGCCTGCACCACACATGACAGATCATCGCGGACATTTGTAGGCTGGGCAATCTGAGCGGGGGTTGGCTTTGGGCTTCACGGCTTGAGAGCCACCGCGATGATACGGGCTCCGTCCCACCGTATGCCCTCAGGCGTGCGGTACTGCTCCAGTTCGCGCATGATCTCTTCGCGGGCTGCCGTGCGCAGCTCTGTCGGCAAGTGGCCGAGGAAATTACCGAACGAACTCGCCTCGACGAATTCGATGGCCGCCTCTGGTGTCGGGTAATGACGCACATGGGGCCGCACGGTAATTGTCTTTATCTCAAACCCAGTCTGATGTAGGAGGCTCTCAAGTTCGTCCGCGCTGACGCGATGCGCTATCCCACCCGAGACCTCGGCGTAATGACGGTACGGTTCGCGTGCGAGGATCTGCGTCTTGAGCACCTGCAGCGGATGATCCTTGGAACCAGTCGAAATGCCGAGTCGGCCCCCCCTTTTCAGTACGCGGAAGAACTCTCGCAGCGGCCCCAGCTTGTCCGGCAGCCAGTGCAACACCGCATTGAGATACACAGCATCGAAGCTTGCTTCGGGAAATTCACGCAGATCGTCGGCCGTGCCAACCTTAAAGCTCAGGTTCGACCGCCCTTTCTGCTGCGCGAGCGCGATCCGCAGTGGCAGCGGGTCGATCCCGACAACAGAACCTGTGGGACCGACGAGTCCGGCTACATACTCTGCTAGCAGACCAGTGCCACTGCCCACATCGAGTACCTTTTCCCCCGGTGTAACAGCGAGTTCTTCAATCAGTAGCTGCCCCGCCTTGAACTGGTGTGCGGCGCTGACTTGTTCGTAGTGGTGCGCAAGCTCTTGAGTATCCAAAGTCAAACTGACTGTAGACATGCCTTCCTACCTTTCCTGCTTGGAGTGTTCTCTACGTGGGTCGTGCGATGCTGGTCATGCGCCGCCTGCAGCACATCGTATCAAATCCTCATGACCTCCGCGTTATGACGTGATCTTTTTTCGTTCGCATGCTGTGGATAGCACGACGTGGGTGGCGATAGAACCACGCCGCCCACGGACCACGACGGACGCTTCTCCTTTGCTTGCGGCCAGTGCTGGCGCACTCTGGCAGGCAACTCTGGATACGACGCCTCCGATCGCGGAGAATGACCAGCAGGATCAGATGCGGCGGAGAACGGTCGTTGTGGAAGGCAATCTGCTGGGCCGGACGGATTTCTGCATCAGCGTCCTTTTTGTCGTCCTCAAGGCTTGACTTTTTTACCTCTCCGAAGCTATGGCAGATACGATCAGAGAAGGTGCAGTATTTCTACGCTGAAGTCGCGGACAAGCCACGGGAGTGGGAATGAAAAGGTGTATGCTAGGGATCGTAATGGCTCTGCTGCTGGATGGACCAGTCGCTGCCGAGTGCATCTATCACGGGGTTCCCTATTCGGAAGGGGCGCGGGTTTGTATGCACAGGACTATGTACATGTGTCGGGGTGAGCGATGGGTAAAAACTGCCGAACGGTGTTGGGAACAGTCCTTCACGAGTGCATCAAGAACCTGGTGTGCAGCCGATCGCTTCGGCCTTGCGGAGCTTGCGGTCATCCAGCACACCGATAATGTGACAAAGCATGAGCAAGAGAGATACTTCTCAAACCCTTTAATTCGCCAGTCCCGTAAATTCTGCAAAAGGGGGTGCGTAGTCTGGTAGCGCCGTCCCATTTCCGTCCCATCGCCTTCTCGCTTGCGGCTGGGATAACCTGAGTTCCCTCCCCTCTGCTCTGTTAGTGCATTTGTTTTCTCTTGAGTGAGAAAATGCGCCGGAGATTTCTTTTGGAGTGGAGGATGCGAATGACGCGGATGCCGCCCGAAATCTCCTGGTAGTAGATGTACATGTATTGGAATCCCGGAATCTGCCACGCCCGCATGTCGCCTAATTGGGGGTGTACGAAGGCTTGTGGCGCTCCCAGACCGGGCATATCCAGGAGTTGCCCCAGCGCGTTTTCTACTGCGTCAGGAAAGCGTTCAGCTGCTGCTCGTGCATCATGCTCCAACAGATAGCGGACATATCGCAAAATATCAGTGCGCGCGGCAGACCGGACAATTAACCTCTGGCGCGTCACTTCTTCCGCCTCTGCCGGAGTTTCGGCGGATGCTTCTTCAGGAGCGCGGCAGCTTCGGCTTTCAAGTCTTTCCAGAATTCCGGGGTGACCTTGATCTCTTCCCCGGACTCCAGCCCCTCCAAGAGCAGTGCTTCTAGCTGGCTGTCTGCTTCCTTAGCCTGCTGTTCTCGCACCAGAGCGCGAAAATACTCACTGACATTGTCGAAGCCTTGCCGTTTCATCTGGGCATCGACAAACTCCCGCAAGGACTCCGGCATAGAAATCGTGACCGTGCTCATACCCTTTCCCTTTCTCGGTAACTGGGCAACCGAATGAAAGTATACCACAATAAGAATAGTTATGAATAGATAAGAATATAACCAAACTGGAATTGGAGGGGTTTTACATCTAGCTATGGCTTAACTTGACAATGCCTACAGCAGTTGCGAAGCTTGAAGCCACGAACTCGCGATGAGTACGCGAGCACAAGGATCTATACGGAAAGAGGAAAAGCGTCATGGCCGAACAGACGATCGTCTTTGCCCAAGGGATCGAGATGCCGCCGGACATTCTCGCGCAGGTGCAGCAAATGAAACCGGCGGGCTTTACGTTGCAGATGCTGCCGCCCAGCTGCCAGCGCCGCGGAGATTGCCACAGCGATACGCGAAGCCGAATACCTGCTGGGCTTTCCTCGCTTCCTGCCGGACGAAGCCTATACGGAAGCGAAGCGTCTCAAGCTGCTCCAGGTGCTGAGTGCCGGCTACGACTACGTCAACATCGCCGGGGCACGCAAGGCCCGCATCCCTATTTGCTCGAATGGCGGCGCCAATTCCGTGGCTGTGGCCGAGCACGCCATCATGCTCATGCTGGCGGTCTATCGTAAGCTGGTGACGTTCCATCAGAACGTGGCCGGTGGCCAGTGGCATCAGGGCATCCCGCGCACCGTGGACATCTATGAGCTGGAAGGCAAAACGGTTGGCCTGGTGGGATTGGGCAATATCGGTCGGCAGGTGGCCCGCCGTGTGCAAGCCTTTGATGCCCAGGTGATCTACTACGACGCCTTCCGTCTGAGCCCTCAGGAGGAGGGAAAGTTGGGTGTCCAGTATGCTCCACTCGACACGCTGCTCGCGACCGCCGACATCGTGAGCCTGCATGTTCCCCTCAACGAGAGCACTCGTCACATGATTGATGCCCAGGCCTTGGGCCGCATGAAACCCACGGCGATTGTGATCAACACCTGTCGTGGGGAGGTCATCGATGAACGAGCGCTGATCGAAGCGCTGCAACACGGGCGGATACTGGCGGCCGGTCTCGATACGCAGGCGAAGGAGCCGCCTGATCCCAACAATCCTTTGTTGACGTTGCCGAATGTCACGCTGACCCCGCATAGCGCTGGACCAACGGTGGACAGCTTTCGCAAGCGGTTCCACAATGGCTACGCCAATATCGAGCGGGTCGCCCGCGGCCAACCGCCCTGGTGGGTCATCCCGGAAATGCGCGATCTCTTTCCTGCCGCGACTGCAACTGATTAAGGTCTGCCGAACTTCGCGAACAGACCCGTAAACACTTTCTTCTCTGGGGGACGGTAGGTCTTGTACTTGCTCGTGGTCTTCCCCAACTCAACAATCGCCTCGGCCATTTTCACAGCACACACCACTCCATCAAGTACGGGGATATTCAGATCCTCCTCAAGCTCTTGGGCAAACTGAGCAAAGCCCGCACAGCCCAACAGGATCGCTTCCGCGTCATCTTCGTCTCTGGCTTTCCGAGCATCGGCGTGCAGCATCTGTAACGCCCGGGCTGGATCTTTTTCTACATCAAGAACGTAAAGCGGCGTCGTACGAATACTGACCACTCGGTCACGAAACCCGTACCGGGCTACCATCTCCTCCAGCATCGTCTGCACACGTGGCACCACCGTGACAATGGAAAAACGCGCTGCCAAGATCGAGGCGATGTACAATGAGGCTTCGGCAATCCCGATCACTGGCTTCGTCGTCATTTCCCGCGCGGCAGCCAGACCGGGGTCACCGTAACAGGCGATGATATACGCCTCGGCGTTGTCCTCTTCGCCTTTGCCGATCTCGTCGAGGATGCCGGGGATACACAGATATTCGTCGTAGTACGATTCGATCGACGCTGGACCAAATGTCGGACAGACCGCAACGATCTCAGTCCCTGCTCGCGCTACCGAGCGCGCCGCGACGCCGATCGACTCTGTCATAGCCAGTGAGGTGTTGGGGTTGATAACATGTATCTTCATATGCTCATTTCTTTTCGGCTAGCATCCGCACCGTGTCAGCCAACACCCCAATCCCCAGACAAATATCCACTAAGGCAGGTTTCGCTTCATTTGTCTTGTCTCACGCCTCACACCTTTTGCCTCACACCTTACCTTCTCTTCAATGGCAGACGCCCCCACCGCCTACACCTCCTATGCCAGCCCCGATGCCACCAATACCGACATAGGGGATACCGATAAATGGACGAGGAACTCTCACAAACCTGCGTTCCCGTGGCGTGCTCGTCACCTCATCCTGAGTCGAGGATAGTCGTTGACTTTGCGACACCGCACACCCATTTCCAAACACGCAGAGCAGCAGAATCAGTGTGAGCATTTGCTTACACATACATCACCTCACTTTGCAAAATACAGTCACTCCTTATACGTCTCCTCTCTACTCCGCTTGTCCATCTCTGACAAGCAGACAGGAGCACCTCACCAGGTGTGTTCCTTCATTACGTGTTCCGTCGGTGTCGGTCCCGATATCGCTCACGACGATTTTGGCTCCTTGTTGCGCCATCAGGAGCGCCTCGCAACGACGATCCAGAGGCGGACAAGCTTTCCGTGCCAAAATAAAGACTTGACTCCAAAACATACTTTGGGAGATTCTTCTTCCTTGGTATACATACTTCTCGGATTTTCACCTAGGAGGAACTGAATCTTCTGGAGAAGTCCCTACGACTCAAAACAAGGAGTGCAGAATGAACAAACAACGTCAGATTCAGCTCACGCCCGAAGAACAAGCCGCCTTCCTGCAAGAAGGCCACAAAGCTGCGTTAGCAACCTTAGATAAAGACGGATTTCCCCACGTAGTAGCGATGGGGTTCATGGCGAAGGAAGGTGTGATCTACATGACCTCCTACGGTAAAGCGCAAAAAGTCCTCAATATCCGACGTAATCCCAAAGTCGGGATCATGATTGAGACGGGGAAAAATTATGGAGATTTCCGCGGACTGATGATTCGCGGTCACTGCGAAATCATTGAGGACCCGGCGCTAGTAGCAGAGACAATTCGCACGTTGCAAGAAGCGCAGAGCGGGAAATCGGAGGCGCCGCGTGAAGCGATCTTGAGTGCCCCGAAACGCGTCATCCTCAAGATCACGCCTGAAAAAGTCGCGAGTTGGGATCATACGAAGCTGGGCGGGAAGTATTGATCTTCTCGAACAAGAGCAGACTCGACCTGGCTTTGCACACGCTCGATCTCGTTGTGATCACCCACAGTGAGAGAAAGACTTGCGCCTGATTTCCTCGAAAGACACAACCATGGAAATTCCATTGATCAACATAAAATATCCTCCCTGGCTCGCTGGGGCGATCGATTGGGAGCAGCGATACCTCGGGGATGACGATAAGATGGCTGTCGCGATTCTCCTCTCGCGGTTGAATGTCACACACGGCACCGGTGAACCCTTTGGCGCGGCGATCTTCCGTAGCGACGATGGACGATTGGTTTCTGTCGGCATGTCCCAAGTCGTCCAGCAGAACAATTCGGTCCTCCATGCGGAGGTCATGGCCATCATGCTGGCGGAGCAACGACTCCAAGTCTTTAATCTCCGCGTCGGAGGCCAACGGCATGAGTTGTTCTCGTCGTGCGAGCCCTGCGCGATGTGTCTAGGAGCAACGCACTGGAGTAGCGTGACACGGTTAGTGTGTGGGGCAACGCGTGAGGATGCCCAACAGATTGGCTTTGACGAGGGACCTGTCTTTCCAGCCTCGTACCGATATCTTGAGGAGCGTGGGGTGGCCATCGTACGAGGTGTGCAGCGTGAAGCAGCACGCACGGTTATCGAGGCCTACGCTGTCGGGGGTGGGCTGATCCACAATCGCCAGGAATAGCCTGTCGTCGAACAAACGCTTGACAAACTGACAGTTCGTGGTGGATAAGGTCAAACTTGGGTTATATGGCTTATGACTCCGGTTGTAGCTTCCTTGCTACTCTCCTTATTCACCCAGCTCTGGTAACAACAGCCTGATTTGAGAAGAGACCGAAGCTCACCGAGCTCAGGAGGTGATAATGCACGCGAAGGTTGCCGTTTTCACTGGCCCCCGGCAAGCAATGGATATCCGTGAGTATCCTCTGCCAGAAGTGGGACCTGATGACATTTTGGTCAAGGTGCGCTGCGCTAACATTTGTGGCTCAGACCTGCATATTTGGCGGGGTCACGGACCTGGCTTTCCCAAGAATATGTCTATCGTTCCTGGCCACGAGATGGTCGGTGAGGTGTTCCGCCTCGGGAAGAATGTACGGACGGACTGTCTAGGCCAGTCATTGCAAGAGGGCGATCGTCTCGCCTACGCCTACTTCGTTCCGTGCGGAGCGTGTCCGGCCTGTCTACACGGCTCGTCTGCCTGCCCGCACCGCTACCGATATTGGATGAACGATGTGAGTGACCCTCCACACTTTCGTGGCGCATATGGAGAATACTATTACTTGCGCAAAGGGCAGACGATTTGCAAGGTGCCGGCGGAGCTGAGTGATGCGATTGTTTCCCCAGTGAACTGCGCTCTATGTGAGGCGCTCTATGGGCTCGACCAAATTGGCATTCGCTTAGGAGACACCGTCATCATTCAAGGTGCGGGTGGTTTAGGGCTCTATGCAACCGCCATTGCGAAAGACATGGGCGCCGGCCAAGTGATCGTCTTCGATAAGTTTCCTGCGCGGCTGGAGCTCGCTAAAGCCTTTGGGGCAGATCTGACGGTAAACATCGAACAGACACCAGAGAAACAGCGGCGAGAGCTCGTGTTCGAGCGCACGCGAGGACAGGGTGCGGATGTAGTAGCAGAGTTTGTTGGCGTGCCCCAGGCAGTAGAAGAAGGGACTCGCTTGCTGCGCCAAGCTGGGCGGTATTTCTGGGTCGGGAATATCACTCCGGGTCAGCCCTCCAACCTCGATCCTGGCACCGTGGTACGCGGGGGACAGATGATCCGTGGCGTGATAGTCTATGCGCCATGGGTGCTGCCGCGAGCGCTGGATTTTCTGGCGCGACGCCAGCACGTCTATCCGTTTGAAAAGATCATCTCACACACCTTCCCCTTTGCCGAGATCAACACCGCGTTCCCCTTTGCGAACGAAGGGCAGGCCATTCGAGTGTCGCTGCAGATGTGAACTTATGTAGAAGAAGAGGATCAATGACCTTCGATGAGCTACTGGTGCAGGTGCGGGAGCTACTGCAGAACAAAGGCCGGGTGTCGTACCGCGCTCTGAAGCTCCAGTTCAATCTGGACGAAGAGCATCTCGAAGGGCTCAAAGACGAATTGATCGAGGCCGAGCGTGTAGCTACGGATGAAGATGGCAAAGTGCTAGTCTGGGTCGGCCACAAGCGTCCAGAGTCTAGAGTCCAGAGTCCAGAGTCAGAAGGGCAAGGACGAACTTCCTCCGTCCAAACTCTAGATCCTAGACGCCAGACCCTACACTCTGCCGCTGAACGCCGTCAACTGACGGTGATGTTCTGTGACCTGGTGGGTTCAACCACCCTTTCTGCACCAACTCGACCCCGAAGAACTACCGGGAGGTGGTGCACGCCTATCAGCAGATCTGCACCAGTGTGATTGAACGCTATGACGGGCACATTGCGCAGTATCTTGGGCGATGGATTGTTGGTGTACTTCGGCTATCCCGTTGCGCATGAAGATGATGCGCACGGGCGGTGCGGGCTGGACTAGAAATTGTGGACAGCGCTCAATGCACGGCTGCACGCCACGATCAGCAGTTGCCACCCTTCCAGGTGCGCATTGGCATTCATACCGGTGCCGGTCGTGGTAGGCGAGATTGGCGCGGCGAGCAAACGGAAGATCCTGGCCTTAGGGGAAACGCCGAACATTGCCGCGCGCATCCAAGGGCAAGCTGCACCCAACGAAGTCGTGATCAGTGCAGCCACCTATCGTTTCGTCGAAGGCTTGTTTGAGTGTGAGGATCGTGGACAGCCAGAACTCAAAGGAGTATCGACCCCGCTGACGCTCTATCGTGTGATTAAGGAGAGCGAAGCCCAGAGTCGCTTTGAGGTGGTGGAGCGCAAAGGACTCACTCCGCTCGATCGGACGCGAACACGAATACGGGCTGTTACGCGACGCTGGGAGCAAGCCAAAAGCGGTGCAGGCCAAGTCGTGTTGCTCAGCGGCGAGCCAGGGATTGGCAAGTCACGGTTGGTACAGGAGCTCAAAGAGCATCTGTCGAACACGAAGGAGCGACCCGCCTTGAGTTTCGCTGCTCCCCCTATCACCAGCACAGTGCGCTGTATCCCATCATTGACCACCTACAGCGTCTGCTGCAGTTTGCAGCGCGAAGATTTGCCTACAACAAAGCTGGATAAAACTCGCGAGCAATGCTTAGCTACTGATCGCTTCCCGCAGGCTGAGACACTTCCGCTGTTGGCCGCCCTGCTCTCACTCCCGCATCCCGAAGGTTATCCACCGATTACCCTCAGTCCCCAGAAGCAGAAAGAGAAAACCCACGCCGCCTTAGTGGCGTGGATAGTCGAGGAGGCAAAGAAGGCAGCCGTCTACTGTGCGTGGGAAGATCTGCACTGGGCCGACCCATCCACTCTGGAATTGCTCAACCTGTTCTTGGACCAAGCTCCCGACCGACACGGCTGTACGTGCTGCTGACCTTTCGCCCCGAGTTCATGCCACCCTGGGGCAACCGCTCCATCTCAGTCAGCTCACGCTCAGCCGCTTGGGGCACAGCACGTCGAAGCGATGGTAGAGAAAGTGACTGGCGGCAAAGCCCTACCGCGAGAAGTCCTGCAACAGATCGTGACAAGACCGATGGGGTGCCGTTGTTTGTGGAAGAATTGACCAAGACTGTCTTGGAGTCCGTAGGGAGCGAAGACACTGAGTCGGTCGCCCCTACCGCGTTCGCATTCCGCCACCTTGCAGGATTCGCTGATGGCTCGGCTGGATCGCTCGGCCACGCCAAAGAGATTGCCCAACTGGGAGCCACCATCGGGCGGGAGTTTAGCTATGAGCTCCTGCAAGCGGTCTCCCGACTTGACGAAGAGACGTTACAGCAGGGACTGAAACAGTTGGTCGAGGCGGAGTTGGTGTATCAGCGCGGGCTAGCTGCCGCAGGCCCACTATCTGTTCAAGCATGCCCTGATTCAGGATACCGCCTATCAATCGTTGCTGAAGAGCAAGCGCCAACAGTTTCATCAGCAGATTGCCCAGGTGTTAACGGACCGTTTCCCGAGACGGTCAGAAACCCAACCGGAACTGCTAGCTCACCACTACACCGAAGCCAGCCTCAAGGAGCAAGCCATTCCTTACTGGCAAAAAGCTGGACAGCGAGCGAGCCAACGCTCGGCCAATGTGGAAGCAATCAGCTCACCTCACCAAGGGGCTGGAGTTGCTCAAGACCCTGCCGGACACTCCCGAGCGCACCCAGCAAGAACTCACGCTGCAAATTACTCTGGGTCGCCGTGATGCTACCAAAGGCTATGCGGCCCCGGAAGTGGAAAAAACCTACACTCGGGCGCGGGAGCTGTGCCGGCAGGTGGGGAGACGCCTCAGCTCTTCCGGGTGTTGTATGGTCTGTGGCGGTTTTATATTAATCCGGGGGGAACTCCAGACGGCGCGAGAGCTGGCGGAGCAATTCCTGCGGCTAGCCCAGAATTGCAGATCCGGCTCTGCTGTCGTAGCCTTATCGTGCGCTAGGGATACTTTGTGCCACCTTGGAGAATTGACTCTGCTCTCGCCCATCTGGAGCAGAGCATTGCCCTCTACGACCCCCAGACGCACCGGCCCGATCACTCTCGTCTATCAGGACAGGACCCCAGGGTGGGTTGCCTCTCCTATGCGTCTGGGCCCTGTGGCTATCTGGGCTATCCGGACCAGGCCCGGAAGAGGAGCCAGGAGGCACTCGCCCTGGCCGAAGAGCTGTCTCACCCCTTTAGTCTGGCTTGCCCTTGGCTTTGCTGCCATGCTCCATCAGTTCCGCCGGGAGAGCAACGCAGCCCAAGAGCAGGCAGAGGCAATGATTGCACTGTCTACCGACCAGGGGTTTCCGTTCTGTTGGCGATTGGAACTATCTAGCGGGGCTGGGCGCTGGCCGAGCAAGGACAAGGAGAAGACGGTATTGCCCAGATGCGCCAGGGCCTGGCCGCCTACCGAGCCACTGGAAGCAGAGACTGCGACAGCCGTATTGTCTGGCTCTGCTGGCCGAGGCATATGGAAAAGTAGGACAGACCGAGGAAGGGCTGAACGTGCTGGCCGAGGCGCTGGCTGTGGTGGACAAAACTGGGGAGCGGTACTGCGAGGCCGAGCTGTATCGGCTACGCGGCGAGCTTATGCTCGCCCAGTCTAGAGTTCAGAGTCTAGAGTCTAAGGTCAAAGAGGCTGAGGAATGTTTTCTGAAGGCCCTCGATATCGCGCGAAAGCAGCAAGCCAAGTCGCTCGAACTCCGCGCCGCGACCAGCCTCGCGCGCCTGTGGCAGCAACAAGGCAAGCAGAAAGAAGCTCACCAGATGTTATCCGAGATCTACGGCTGGTTCACCGAAGGATTCGACACGAAGGACTTGCAAGAGGCGAAGGCGTTGCTCGATGGTCTAGAGTCCAACGTCTAGAGTCCAGCACTCAGGCAAATCAAAAGGCAAGATGGGATACTCTCATTACCCACCCTACTCGTTGCCTTTCAAAGGGTCTTCAATCAAGAAGGGATTGGTCAGATCGCCGATCATGGTGTCGCGGGCGAACATATCGAGCGAGTCGAGATCCCAGCCTCCGGGTCGCGTCAAACTCCGACTGAGTTCCGGTTCAGACCAGAGGCCGACTTCTTCACCGGCAACATAAAAAGAGCGCCCGTTCACGTTGATCGCGGCGTCCGTACAGAGCCACACGACTAACTCCGCAACCTGTTCTGGATGGGCTGGACGATTGAATCCGACCAAGCCACGATCGCCAATCCAGTAGCGGCCCAACGCTTTGGCCATTGGCAGCCATTTCGCAAAGACCTCTTGTCCCCATGCACCTCCACCAGTGTTCACCGTCGCGCGTGGACGAATCATATTGCAACGAATGCCGAATCGGCCCTGCTCGCGAGCAACACTCCGAGTGAGTCCAGCAATACCTTCCTTGGCCGCAGCATAAGCCGAGTTGAAAATCATGCCCAAGCCCGCTTCGGAACCAGTGTTGACAATGACGCCGCCCCCCTGACGCTTGAACACAGGCACGGCAAATTTGGTCATGGCAAACGACGATTTGAGATGGCTATCCAGGACCAGATTCCATTGTTCCTCCGTGAGCTTGTCGATTGGATTACCGGCTCGCAAGCCAGCGTTATTGACCAGGAGGTCCAATCGACCGTACGACTGTAATGCTGCCTCGACGGTGTGCTGCGCGCCCTCCAGCGAGGCGACATTGTCCGTAGACGAGATGGCGTCACCGCCGGCCGCTCGGATCTCTTCGGCAACTTTTCCTGCCGTACTTGTTCCGTCGGTGTCAGTCCCGATATCGCTCACGACGATTTTGGCTCCTTGCTGCGCCATCAGGAGCGCCTCGCAACGACCGATGCCTCTGCCACTGCCGGTGATGATCGCCACCTTGCCGGCTAGACCGCTTTTTGTCAGAGTGTGCCATGCGTGATCCTCGCTGATCTGAATTTTTGGGCGTTACGGGCAGCACGCTGCCCGTGCGAGACAGTTACACTGGCGGACAAGCCCCCCGACAGAGGGGGCAGGCCGCCAGTTGTATCCTTCTAGCTAGAATGAACAGGTAGTTAGATCTTTTCCCTACATGTGCAAACCACAGGAAAAATCCACCCGCGCTTTACGCCCCCAATACTGTTCGGCACGAATTATTGGCGTTGGGCACAGGAATCCCCTCTCCCGCCGGGAGAGCTTGTCCTTCGCGTAGTCGGAGGAGGTTAGGGTGAGGGAATGTAACAAGGAATCCTCTACCTTCTTCCCCTCATCCTGTCCTTCTCCCGGCGGGAGAAGGAACCCATTGGCACACCTGTATAAAAAGTGCCGAACACGATTGTTATGCCCCCATCTCGTAGCTGCGTAGCATTTTGCCCGGCAACGTCCCGGTACACCGCTGCCCCTCGAAGGTGATGACGCCATTGACGATAGTGAAGTGATAGCCATCCGCCTTCTGCACCCGCCGCCAGTCGTTGTCCGGCAGATCGTAGACCGTCTCCATCGGTAGCACACGCAGCTTTTGTAGGTCGTAGATGACGATATCTGCTGGCATCCCTTCCCGGAGCCAGCCGCGATCACGAATGCCGATCGCCCACCCCAGCATCGTCGAGAGTCGCCAGTGCGCTTCTTCCAGCGACATCAACTGTTTGTCACGTACCCAGTGGGCCAGAAAGTGGGTTGGATACCGGCCCGTGGTGAGGAACTTGGTGTGCGCGCCGCCATCAGAAGCGCCGATCAGGCACAACGGGTGCTTGATAATCGTCGCTAGCGCTTCTTCATCCGAGTTAGCAAAGCTCGGCATGGAAAATTCCGTCTTGAGATCTTCCTCGACCGCTAAATCGAGCATGGCGTCTACCGGATGTTTGTTCTGTTCCTGCGCCAGTTCGGCCACGGTCTTGCCTTGTAACACTTTGTTCTTTTCGAGGCAGACCTTATCGATAAAGGTTTCGTTCCAGCGGAACATGGATATTTGACCGGCCTCGCCGTCATCCTGTCGCCGTCCGGTTATCCGCGCTCGCTCCATATCCGCACGCAACTTCGGGCGTCGGGCGGGATCGGCCAGTTTCACTTTACGTTCCTCTAAGGTGCCGATGGTCGCTTCGTTCCACGCGGGCAATTGATCAAAGAGTCCCATCGTTTCAAAGGTTAACTCGAACTCGATCGGCAGGCAGATATCGACAGGCAGCACAACGGCTTCGCGGTACGCCTTCTCATTCCAATCCAGTTGCCGACGCCACTGCGTCGGGTTAGTCGGATCATAGGCAATCGCATTCCAATTCACCGGTCGTCCGCTGGTCTTGGCCAACTCCAGCAAGAAATCGAGTTTGAGCCCTTGCAACGCACGGCCCATCGTCCACTCGATCGAGCCACGGTTGTAGTCGCGCAGCACGGTCGCCATCTCCAGGAATTCTTCGCGCGACGCCACTTGGGTCGGCAAATAGCCCCCGTCGTAGTCACGGTTGGCCATGCTGAAGGTGCCCGAGAAACCAAAGCCACCGGCATTCAATGCTTCACGCAGAATGTGTTTCATTTGCGCAATCTGGTCGGTTGTGGCTTTGTAGTTGGGATCTCGCGCCGCCTCATTACCCATGACCCACGCGCGCAATGGCGAGTAGGGTACAAGCGAGGCTGCATTGACCCCAAGTCCATGCCGGTCGAGGCTGTCCAGAAATTCCGGGAAGGTGACCCAATCCCAGCGCATTGACGCTTGCATCATCGACAGCGGAATGGTCTCAGTCCGTTCCATGCGCAGCATTGCCCGCTCGCGGTCTGCTGGACGCACAGGAGCGAAGCCAAAGCCGCAATTGCCGATAGCGACGGTCGTCACGCCATGCCAGCCAGATAGCGTGGCATAGGGGTCCCAGCCGCTGAGGGCAGCGTCGTAGTGCGTGTGGATGTCCATGAAGCCTGGCGCGACGATTAACCCGGTCGCGTCGATCTCTCGCGTCGCCGTCCCCTGGACATTGCCGATAGCAACGATTCTCCCGCTGCGGACACCAATGTCTCCCTTGAAGGCAGGCATGCGTAAGCCGTCGACAATCGTGCCGTTTTTAATCAACAGATCGTAGTCCGCCATGAGAACCCTCCTTTGGCTCGCGTGAGCCGGTAAATGTAGTACTACCGAGTGATGAGTCCTGAGGCTGAGTCCGAATCCGCAAGGGCGCGACGACGAAGCAGACCGTAGGGCGATGGTTGGAGAACGGACTCACACCTCGCGTCCAATTTCCCCGCCTCTCTTGTACCACTGTCACGTGCTCAACGAAAGAAGAAGGGGGAGGCCTCTGTGCCAGCCTTATGCCGTATCGACAATCCCCGTGAGGGTCTCCGTTCTTGATACCTGGCGATGTTGTGATCTATGGCGAAGACAGCAAACGACGTGCAAAATGGAAAGACATCCACTGTTCGGTGAGGGAGCGTACGAATGGATTGAACTCTGAAGGACAGTCGCTGTCCACAATTTGCTTTCGC
>CAVTCR010000013.1:0-52362 GCA_963733195.1 uncultured delta proteobacterium | reverse complement strand
CTTCTAAAAATTCTCCACGCAATATTGAAGGGTGATAAAATTGCGGCAGGAAGTTATCCCTCTATCAGGAGTAACAGATGCCGTATAGAGCCGCTCCGAAGATCGAACTCACCGCAAGAGTTCGGAAGATCATTGAAGAAATGGCTCGGCAACGCAGCACGGAATACCGGTTGGTTGTTCGCGCCTCGTTGATTCTGGCGATGTCCGATGGAGCCGGCAATCACGAATTGGTGCGCACGCAAAATCTGGATCGCGGAACCGTTCGTTATTGGCGCGCACGCTGGATCGAGGTGAGCCCGAAACTGACAAGCGCCGAAGCCGCCGAGATCAGCGACGAAGATTTGCGTGCCTTGGTCCTGACTGGCTTGAGTGATCTGCCGCGGAGTGGAACGCCACCGACCTTCACGGCTGAGCAGATCGTGCAGATCATCGCGGTCGCGTGCGAAGAACCGGCCAAGAGCGAGCGCCCCATCAGTCACTGGCCGCCAGCGGAGTGGGCCGACGAGGTTATCAAACGCAAACTCGTCGCAAGCATCTCCCCGTCAAGTGTCGAGCGTTTTTTAAAATCAGGCCGATCTCAAACCGCATCGGATTGAGTACTGGCTCAACGCACCGGACCGAAACACGGAAGAGTTTCGCGAGCAAGTCAAAACAGTGTGCGAGCTTTCCCACCAGGCTGCCGCTCTGCATGCCCAAGGCGTTCATCTCGTGAGCACAGACGAAAAGACTGGGATTCAAGCACTTGAACGCGCCGCGCCCACAAAGCCGATGCACCCGGGCGTCGCCGGCCAAGCGGGCAAGACCGAACGGCAGGAATACGAATACGTTCGTCACGGCACGCAATGCCTGACTGCCAATTTCGCGGTGGCGACCGGAAAACAGCTCGCTCCCAGCCTTGGTGCGACGCGCACGGAACAAGACTTCGTTGCCCATATTGCACGGACAGTCGCGACCGCTCCGGATGATCGATGGATCTTCATCACCGATCAACTCAACACCCATCAATCGGAATCGCTGGTCCAATGGGTTGCGAACACCATCGGTGAGACGGGCGATCTGGGGGAGAAAGGCAAAGCCGGCATCCTGAAATCCATGCCCACTCGCGCCGAGTTTCTTTTCTGCACGGAACATCGCCTCCGGTTTGTCTACACGCCCAAGCATTGCTCGTGGCTCAATCAGATCGAACTGTGGTTCAGCCTTCTGGGGCGTCGTTTACTCAAACGCGCATCATGCAAATCAACGGCCGAACTGCGCCAGAGAATTCTGGAGTTCATCGCATACTTCAATGCGACACTCGCGAAACCATTCAAGTGGACTTATACAGGGCGGCCACTAACGGTTTAGCTGGGTGAGACACTTGTGAAGCGATCCACTAGTCGCAGTTCCTCAGTCGGCGCCAGCGTACGGGTGAGCAGGTCGCACCACACGAGAAAGATCGCGCCGCCTAACGCTGCTGCCGGCAGCAACAGCCGATGGTCCGGTCCGACGATCAGTCGCATGATATGGGGAATCACCAAACCGACAAAACTGACTGTGCCGCTGATCGCCACTGCCGCCCCGGCCAACAATGCGGACAGCGCCAAAAGGATGCGCCGTACCAATTCAATGTTCAGTCCCAGCGTCATCGCCGTTTCTTCCCCGAGCAATAACACATTGAGATCACGGCTGAGAAGTAAGGAAGGCAACAAGCCGACCACAAGAAAAGGCAGGATCATCTGCACATGCAGCCACCCCCGACCGTCCAGTCCTCCCATGAGCCAAAAATGCATTTGCCGCGAGACCTCATAATCAGGGGATAAGCTGAGGACCAGTGAAGTGAGGGACAACAGCACCGAATTCGCGGCGATTCCCACCAACAGTAGCGTTGTGAGTGGGGTGCGTCCCCTCCGAGTGGTGAAAAAGTAAACTGCAAATGCCGTACAGAGCGCGCCGGTAAAGGTCGCGCACGGCACCGCGACGAACGAGGTCGCCGCCAGTCCCGTGCTGATAACGATTACGCCTCCCAAGGCGCCGCCACTTAAGACTCCGATAATGCCCGCGTCAGCCAGGGGATTGCGAAACAATCCTTGCATGATCACGCCGGCTAGTGCCAATGCCGCGCCGACCAGCGCCGCCGCCAGTACGCGGGGAAAGCGAATCAGGTAGATGATGGCGGCCTGCGCCTGTTCTTCACCGGAAATGGGAAATCCAGCTATGCTTTTCGCTAGTAGTCTTGCTGTCGTATCAAGCGGAAACGTTACCGCCCCGAGAGCAGAGGCGATAGTCATCGAGCAAAACAGTAGCATGGCACAGACGACCAATGGCCAACGACGCTGATATACCACTGTTGGTTTGAACACCACAGGCATCGTAGTCGCCGACACATTCAAGAACGATCTCCCTGAGGAAAGACTTCAGGATGCAGCACCTGGGCAATCGCATCTACGCACTTCACCACATATTGAGAGACCGTGCTGGTGTAGGCGCGAGGGATCGCGTACACGCGGCCCGCACGAATCGCGTCCACCTCCTGCAGCGTCGGGTCGGCGAGCAGTAACTCCCGCAGTCCTTCTTGACCAACTTCGCCGCTCACCAGGATGACGGGGGGATTAAGGGCCACTAGCTTCTCTTGTGACATTTTCTTCCCTCCCTGTATGCCAGCCTCTACCGCCACATTACGCCCTCCGGCATAGGCAATCATCTCATCCATCGTCGTTCCCTTGCCCAGCACGAATCCTCCTGCAGCGTAATACAAGACACGGGGCTGTGGGAGTTCGCTACTCGTTGTTGCACGTCAGAGAATCGCTGTTCCATCATGGCCACCAACGCGCGCGCTTTGTCTGCTTCCCCTGTCCCTTGGCCAATCGCCAGAATGTTTTGCTCGACATCAGTAAGTGAGGTAAACGGTGCAATTCGAGAAGTACAAAAACACCGGTTGTCCGTAGACCTCTTTGACGGCGGCGTTGGTGTGCGCCTGAGACAATAACTAAGTCCGGCTGCAACGCAAGCACTTGCTCGACGACTACCGTCGGCGCCCCTAATTCCTGCATCATGTCCGCCAGCATGGCGAGGTTCACTTCTGACCCGGCGGCGTGCGTCATCTTCTTGCCATCGGCAATTTTGGAGAGCTTGCCAATCATGCCAACGATCGTGGCCTTGCGCAGTCCTTTGCGCCCGGCCTCGCGCATGGCAAACCCGACGAAGTCACCCATCTGCACGAACGCCTCTTCAGGCAAGGACAGCAGACGTTGGGCGAATTTCTCTGACTGGCCACCAGTCGTGAACACCACTTCATCCGCACCCGCAGCAAGGGCGACATCAATGGCTTGACTAATGCTGGCACGGAACGCACCCGTAGAGTACGGCTTGACGATCCCTGTGGTGCCTAAAATGCCGATCCCTCCTACAATGCCGAGGCGCCCGAGTAATGTCTGCTTCGCCAGCTCTTCCCCGTTTGGCACGGTAATCACCACCCGTGCATCAGCGTGCGCAGTGTCATGTAAGGCTTCGGTGACGGCCTGGGTAATGAGACGGCGGGGGACTTCGGTAATATCTGAATCCCCAACCGTGAGACCAAGTCCGGGCTTCGTCACGCGCCCGACCCCCTCTCCTCCTTCGAGCAGGATTCCCGAGCCGGAGGAAACTGGAGACACGACCGCACAGATCTCCGCACCGTGTGTGACATCGGGGTCGTCCCAGCGTCTTTGATGACCCCACAGAGTATCCCGCCGTGCCACTCAACTGTGCGTGCGATCGTGAATGACACACGCTGTCGGTTCGGCAGGCCAATATCAACGGTCGTCTGCGCGTCACCAGTGTGGAGGGCTTGTACCGCTGCTTTCGCCGCCGCTGCTGCGCACGCGCCGGTGGTAAACCCGGTGCGCAATGCGCGCGGCTTTTCGCTCTGCCCTTCAGGAGGCATCACGTGGCCTTCGGCAGCAGATTGTGGCTGCGGTACAGGCGGCCTTCGCATCTTTTTCTACAGACACAGCGAGGCCTCCGGTGACAGATTGTGGTCGTCAATTGTGGCAATGCGATCAACGAAATACTGGGCAGCGTTTGGATGGCTGCCCAGATGAACGTGCGTATAGGTGCCCAGTGTCCGCTTGATGGTGAATCCTTCGTCGCAAGTAGAATGATTGCTATCCTGCACCGTGAGAGTATGGCGGACGTGCTCTGCGTTAGGCATGCCTTCGATCATCTCAGAGTAGTGAAATTCATGGCCGCGCAAACGCAAGCCAGCAGGGAAGAAGGGATTGCCGGAGCCAACGGTGATCTCGCGATAGCCAAGCGCATGGCGGCGTGGCGTCATGCGCGTCTGAAAAGGAAAGAGGCCAACCATAGGGTGA
Source organism: uncultured delta proteobacterium (assembly GCA_963733195.1). Lineage (GTDB taxonomy): Bacteria > Desulfobacterota > Binatia > Bin18 > Bin18 > VGTJ01. The sequence continues at coordinate 48,034 of CAVTCR010000013.1, read as the reverse complement.
GTGACCGCGGTGGCGTCATACAACGTCTCACACAAGTACATGAGCCCGCCACACTCGGCGTGGATTGGATGCCCTGTCTCGGCAAACCGACGAATGTCTTCACGCATGCTCATGTTTGCAGCCAACGTTGCGGCATGCAGTTCGGGATAGCCACCGCCAATCCACAAGGCGTCCAGATCGTTTGGCAATTGCGCGTCAACGAGCGGACTGAAGAAAATGAGCTCAGCACCAGCCGCGCGTAATCGGTGAAAATTATCGTGGTAATAAAAACAAAACGCTGCGTCACGGGCAACGCCGAGACGAATATGTGGTCTTGATGACGCCATAGCGGTAGAGCATAAATTGATGGTAATTCCCCGGCAGCGTTGGCCACGCCAAGAAGTGCCGTGAGATCGACATGTTCGTAGACATATGCGAAATAAGCTACAATGGTGGGCGCTTGAATATAACCGACTGAAAAAAGACCGACGACGATTGTTGGCGTAGACGGGGCTGACACACAAGAGTTTGTCGTGTTGCGTCAGGCGTTTCGCACCGCCTATGCGACCGTGTACCCGGAGGACAAAACGGCGGACGGTAGTATCCGCAAGCGACAGGCGGGAGGCGGTCGCAAAGGGCAGCTGAGGACGACGGAGCAGAAACTGCTGTTTAGCTCGGTGTATCAGAAGACCTATCCGCTGCAGGTGGTGCTGGCCGAGATTTTTGGACTGAGCCAGTCACGCGTGAACCGGTGGCTCCAGCGGTTGCTGCCGATTCTCAAGCAAGCGCTGGACGAGTTCGGCGTTCTGCCGACTCGGCAGCCTGACAAGTTTGCACTTCCATGAACGCCGCCACCAGGAAGCGGCGGAGCTGATTATTGACGGGACCGATCGGCGGCGGCAGCGTCCGAAAAACCCGGTCCAACAGGCCTTGCACTACAGCGGCAAGCAGAAAACGCATAGTGACAAGAACATCGTGGTGGTCGATGCGAAGACCAAGCGCGTGGGCTATTTGAGTCAGACGTATGCCGGGAAAATGCATGACAAAAAGATCGTCGATACCGAACCGCTTCGCTATCCACGGGGAACAATCCTGTATCAGGACACCGGCTTTCAGGGGTACGCACCCAAAGTGCAGCAGACCCACCAGCCGAAAAAAAGCCGCGCAAGGGCGCGTTAACCCGTGGGCAAAAGCGCCACAACCGCAAACTGTCCCGCGTCCGGCTCCGCGTGGAGCATGCTTTGGCTGGCGTGAAACGCTCCCGGATCGTGAAGGACGTCTTGCGCAATACCAAAACGGACCTGTCAGTTTCAGTAATGGTTGTCGCGTGTGGGTTACACGATCTCCGCGTACGGTACCGCAAACGGCGGCTGCGAACATGAGCGAAAGTTATTCCGCGTAGTATGTCTAGTAATCAGACGGGCAAGGCAATCCCAGAAAGAGGCAGAACCCTGAAAATCGTCGGCGGTCTGGAGTCCCAAGTGTCGCTCTGGAATAGCAATCTCTGCATCCCGCGGAATACTGCCGAGCACGCGGGCGCGACAATGCGTTTCGACCGCGTGGGTAAGTAAACGTGTATGGCGAGCGCCACCGACACGGTTAAAAATAACCCCAGCGATATGAAGCTGTGGATGAAATTCTTCAAAGCCTTTGATAAGAGCGGCGATGCTTTGTCCTTGGCCTTGGGCATTGACTACAAGGACGACAGGAGCTTCGAGCCATACGGCAAGTTCCGCCGTGCTTCCTGGGGGAATTTTTTCAGCAGTTTCTCCACGTCCATCGAAGAGTCCCATCACGCCTTCGACAAGGGCGACATCCCTCCCATAGGTATGGGCGTCGAAGAGCGCACGGTTCTCCGCGCGTGAGAGCATCCACCCATCAAGGTTGTGTGACACTGCCCCAGCTGCAAGGTAATGGAGCCCAGGGTCGATGAAATCCGGACCGACCTTGAACGGCTGGACGCGCACACCGCGTCGAGACAAAGCGGCCAAAAGACCAAGGCAAAGAGTTGTTTTCCCCGCACCACTCTGCGGTGCGGCAATGACGAGACGCCCCACGCGCTCGCTCCCTGTCTGCCTGCAACGGGGGAAATTCTCGCAGGATGCATCAAACAAAAGGGGAAAGCCGAAAAAACAACGCCCAAAGCACGAAACGTACTTTGGGCGTGAGAAGAAGAAACAGCTTTCGTTTCCTTCCGCCCTCACACCCCGGAGGACCGCTGGAGGCTGTCATTAGGGTCGGTCTCCTGACTTCCGGCATGTCCGCTCTCAGCGGAGTTCCTACTTACGCCGCCTTCCCATTCCAGCGAGGAGCAGTGGCTTGCGGGCGCGTTCGTTCCGGTTACAGTGGCGGGGGCCGTGTCGGACTTCCACCGATCTTCCCTACACCACTAATGACCACGCGTTTTATTGCATAGAGAAAGAAGCGCTGTCAAGCGGGTTCATCGGATCGTACTGTCCTCTCAAGGGTCTTTCACTTTAAGTGAATCTTAGGCCGAGGTCCCCAGTCCTGCTTCGTCATAGGAGCGGAAGTTAGCGCAACAGGCAACCCGAGGTCTGGGTTTACGCAGCTTCCCCATCACCAGGCTGACGAGTACGGGTTTAAGCCGTGCGATGGACTCTTCGCGCTGAGTCAGGGCAGATTGCGCTGTTGACAAATCTCCCTGTCGACCAAGGTTCTCCAGTTGCGGTGCCGCATTCACGACCGGTGTGGCAGAAAAATTACTGAGAGAACCCCGTAGTGAGTTAGCAAAGAAAGTCACCGCTTGTGGATCCTGGCGAGCAATCGCTGCCCGAATTTCCTCAAGCGACTTAGGGTGGTCCTGTAAAAATAGCATCACTATTTCGTTAAGAAATTCCTAGTCGCCGTCAACACGAGACAAGGCGGCATTCAGATCGAACCCTATTTCATCGGCAAGAGCAGCCAATGGAAGCGCCGCATCACCTAGTCGGCGCAGTCCGCGTGGTATGACGTTCAAGAGCAGTCTTTCGGATCAGCGAGTACAGGACGATGTTTACCTTTGTCGTGTGGAATGATTAAGGTACGGCCTTAGATGAGCAGGAGAGCGCGTAGAACTGCAATCGTAAAAGTTCCCGAAGGGGCCGGTTGAGATAGTTGGCATATCAACATACACGAACCTTCAGAAACAACTTGGGGTAACCCCAACACTCTTCACCCAGTGCAAAGGGGACAGTGCTTATAGAGGACTAAAGAGCGTTACAGAAAGCGGTGAGGAGGGCAGGCAAGGAAGAGCTTTAAACGAACCGTACTTCTTGCGGCTTTTCTCCTCGCCGCCGTGGAGTCACATGCACGATGACTTTCCTATCCAGGCGATTTAGAAATCCAAACAGTCGCCCTTCCGAGAACAGATGGTATTTCCCGTTCATCAGCTTAGACACCTCGGCTTGGTCAATGCCCAGTAGCTGCGCAATCTCCCGCTGCTTGAGCTTTCTCTGTTTCAAGATCATGCGGATAGAATGACCCAGCTGCGCACGGGTCAGCAATTCGTCCGCATTGTCCAAGCCCATATCAGCAAAGATATTGCCGCTACTTACCTGATACGCAGTATCCTTTTGACCGCTCATGGCTTTTGCTCCAGTTTCACTGCCTGGCGATATCGGCTTTTAATTAGTTCGATATCCTGCCGCGGTGTTTTCACGCCCGTCTTAGATTTCTTTTGGAACACGTGCAACACGTAGACTCGCTCTCCTATCTGGACGGCGTACACGGCCCGGTAGGCATTCGTGGCGAACCGAATGGCAATTTCAAAGACGCCACTACCCAGCCCCTTGAAGGGTTTGGCGGCAGGGGCTTTGTCTCCGCTCTGAGCATCATAAAGCGCGCTACCAATCTCTTTTCTGACTTCAGGCGGAAACGCGCGTAAGATTTCGAGGGTATCTCCCAACCAGACCACCTGCCGGACTGTACCTCCCAAACCCACCCCCTACATATGAGAAAATACTCATAAATGATATACCACAGCTTTCTTCTCAGGAAAAGAGTTTCCTGTGTCGGTCAGGGTAAGCCCCTATTGAGCAGCCCATGCGCGGGCGAAGGCGGTGGGAAGCATGGGTTGCGCCAGCCTCCGCCGTCGCTGAGCTTGGGGTCGTTAATCTTAAACAAACGGCTTATTCGGTTTCAAAATTGCTACGCGCAAAGCAATTAGACAGAATGCCGCATTCTGTCTAATGCTACGCAAAAGCCATCACAAATCAATAACTTCATGGGGTGGACTGTCGCTGGAATCTGAGAAAATGGGCACTTCTTCCCTAAGCATTCTGAGAGTGAGGAAGTGTCCGAATCTTCTGTGCTCAAATTTAGTTTCACGCAGCTTCCCCATCACCAGGCTGACGAGTACGAGGTTTAAGCCGTGCGATGGACTCTTCGAGCTGAGTTAGGGCAGATTGCGCTGTTGACAAATCTCCCTGTCGACCAAGGTTCTCCAGTTGCAGTGCCGCATTCACGGCCGGTGTGGCAGAAAAATTACCGAGAGAACCCCGTAGTGAGTTCGCAAAGAAAGTCACCGCTTGTGGATCCTGGCGAGCAATCGCTGCCCGAATTTCCTCAAGCGACTTAGGGTGGTCCTGCAAGAATAGCATCACTATTTCGTTAAAAAATTCCTAGTCGCCGTCAACACGAGACAATGCGGCATTCAGATCGAACCCTATTTCATCGGCAAGAGCAGCCAATGGAAGCGCCGCATCACCTATCGGCGCAGTCCGCGTGGTATGACGTTCGAGAGCAGTCTTTCGGATCAGCGAGTACAGGACGATGTTTACCTTATCTCTTCGGGAGTTTTTTCAAGAGGATCTCAACAATCTGGTCGGCAGTTACGTTTTCTGCTTCGGCTTGAAAGTTGAGCAGACAGCGGTGACGAAGTGCCGGGAGGGTTACGTCGGCAATATCCTCAAAACTGACATTGACGCGATTATCAAGAAGCGCATTGACTTTCGCACCAAGAACGAGCGCTTGCGCACCACGTGGACCAGGGCCAAAGCGAAAGTACTGCGAGACTTCAGGAACACCACTTTGGTCTGGTCCCGGAGTTGCCGCTGCGATCAGGCGGGCAATGTACATCCCTAACGGTGGAGCAAGTAACACTTCACGGGCAAGCAACTTCATTTCTTCTACCAGGAGATGCGCACGGTCTGGTGGAAGAACCTGCCGGATTTGGTATCGCGAGCCGGCGGTGGTGCGGGCAAGAATCTCGGTCAATTCTATCGAGTTTGGTGGTTGGATAATCAATTTGAACAGGAACCGGTCTAATTGCGCTTCCGGCAACGGATAGGTGCCTTCAATTTCAATTGGGTTTTGCGTTGCCAAGACAAAGAACGGAGAATCAAGTGTATAGGTTTCACCAAAAACCGTCACTTGTTGTTCTTCCATCGCCTCTAACAGCGCGGATTGGGTTTTAGGGGTTGCGCGGTTGACTTCATCGGCTAAGACAATGTTGGCAAATATCGGACCGCGTTTAAACTCGAAGTGACGTACGCCAGCGCCGTCAGAGAGGACTTGCGTACCAACAATATCCGACGGCATCAAGTCAGGAGTAAACTGAATACGCTTGAATGTGAGCCCGAGCGCCTGACTGAGAGATTTCACCATGAGGGTTTTGCCTAAGCCAGGAACCCCCTCAATCAATACATGCCCACTGGCGAAGAAAGCAGTGAGTACTTTCCGTACAGCAGCACGTTGGCCGACAATAACCTGGCCTACTTCTTCCTCAATCGCGGTGAAGATACGGCGAAATTCCTTAACACGTTCTTCTGGTGATGGCATAGGTCACTTTAGAATCGCACGATATTCTAATGGAATCGGTTGTTGTGGCTGAATCTCATCAGGTGGGGCATCTTTAAGAGGCGCATTACTGTATGGCGTCTTTGGCTGTGCAGGATCGTAATTGTCCGCCAGCGCATCTCCCTTCCCCTGTGGCTCATTCCCCGTCGGTATCCGCACCTTCACAAAACGGGCATCCTTGGTGAGAAACCCGCCTGGCTGCTCACCGGGTTGGGTAAAGCGCTCGCCTCGCCCGCCACTTACAGTTGATCCTTTTCCCCCCTCTCCTTGCCCTGGTTGTTGAGGATTAGGAGTTTGCCCCTTTTTTTCTTGATCTTGATTCGATCCATCCTGTCCACCAGGGCGGTTGGGGTCGCTTCCTGGGGTCTGACTATTAGGTGCTTGATTTTGCGCCGACTGTTGCTGTTCGCTTGGTTCTTGCCCGTTACGTTCTTTCTTTTCTCCGGTCTGCGGTTGTTGCGGTTGATCGAACTTTATCCCACCGCCACCTTCTTTGGGCTGCGGTTGGTTTTTACTGTTGGATTGCTGGTTATTTTGCGGTCCTTGTTGCTGCTGATCCGTGCTTCCCGAGGAGGACGAACCTTTCCCTTGCTCGGCAGGCTGATCTGACTTAGCTGATGATTTCCCGTCCTTCTGTGGCTTTTCGCTCTGGTTACCTTCACCCTTGTCGTTCTTGCTGTCGTTAGCAAAAATTTTGAGATCAAACGGGAGCAACTGCGGCATGGAGAGCTGTATTTTTTGTTGAGTCTCTTCAATAAGGCGCTGCTTTTCCTCCTGAGGCAGCGTTGGATCCTTAAGCTTCTCAGCAAGGGCTAGTAACTGCTTGCCAACGACTTGTTCCTGTGGTGGGGCTCCCTTACGCATCAGCATGCGGGCAACTTCTTGGAGTTTTTCTATTTCGTTCTCCGTTATTGGGGATTGGGGAATCGCAGCTTCAATCTTTTCGGTGGGAGAAAATAATGGTGGGAACATAATAAATGTAAGAATGCAGAGGGCAGACCCAGCAAAGGAAAAGAGCACCCGGCGATCAAGCGTGAACGGAACGTCTCGATCCAAGCGAAACACAGATGTCTTTTCTGTTACTTGGCGTTGCAAAACAGGAAAAAGCGGGGAAGCAGTTTGTGCTTGTGGCGTGGTCGAAAGGGTGAGAAATCGGTCCTTGCTGTCAGTTTTTTCATCAATCAGTACAGCAGCGACTTCTTTCTCAATCGACTGTTTTGCTTGTCGTGCGACAAACCAGAGCCAAGCAGCAAGAACAATGATAGGAACGACAATTAACACTCGGGGAAACGCAAAGACATCAAGGACCAGCCAGCAAAACCAGGCAATCGCAACAGCCAAAGGGAGAAAGATCCCCAGGCGATTCATCTGTCGCTGCCGAACAAGACGCTTCCTGGTTTGCTCAATCAGGCGAGTAGGAGAGTTAGTCACGAACGCTGCCTTCTTTGATATTGTTGGACCGCACGGTTATGAGAAGCAAGATCTGAAGAAAACTGGTGAGACCCATCTCCTTTAGCAACAAAATACAAGTAATCTTCCCTGGCCGGTTGGATAGCAGCCAGAAGGGAATTGAGACCAGGATTGGCAATCGGGCCAGGTGGCAAACCGCGGACAAGATAAGTGTTATACGGAGTCAGGGTACGAAGGTGCTGGTGAGTCAGGTTACCATCAAAGTCTGTGATGCCATAGATAACCGTTGGGTCACACTGGAGTGGAATCCCCTTTTTGAGACGATTATGAAAAACGGCGGAGACCAGAGGACGTTCAGGAGCAGTGCCGGTTTCCTTCTCAATCAGTGAGGCCAAAGTCACAACCTCATGTACAGAAAAATTAACGGCGTCGGCTTGGCGATACATCTCGGGTTTGAAGATTCTATAAAAACGCGCAATCATCTGGCTCAAAAGCTCTTCTGCAGAAGCAAAGCGCGAGAAATGATAGGTATCAGGAAAAAGATACCCCTCTATCCCCTGCGCCGGGAGTCCCCATTTTTCCAAAAAACCTGGATCAGTATTGAGGCAGAAAAAGCTTTCTGGCGAACCGAATCCCTTTTCTGTCAGTAACGTAACAATTTGTCTAAAAGTGAGCCCCTCGGGAATCGTAACGACAACCCGAAGCCCTTGTCCTGTGAGTAACCGTTGTAAGAGTTCCACAGGGGTGAGTGCCTCAGTAAATTCGTACTCACCCGCCTTGATCTTGCGTTCAGCCCCAGTCCACCGGGCCCACCAGGAAAACAGCCTGTCATTAGTTACCAATCTCTCTTCAGCTAGCATCTGGGAAATCGTACGCAGTGAGGCCCCTTTCGGGACAAGGACCACCGCAGGCTGTTGCAGGACTGGGCCTGGAGTCACAAGAAAACGATGGACGTACCAGGCCGCAATTGCAATAATGAAAATGAATGCAAGTCCGCAAAGAATAAAATTTTTCTTCACGCACCGCAGTACTACCATTGCTCTTCTTGCAACTCAACCTCGCCTACAGGAGAGGACCGGAGAGGGGGGAATATTTCACTTGACATTTTGTGCCAATGCTGGCAGGTTAGGGCCTCTTTCGCACCAGGGAATGAGTGAAGTGGAATGGGAAGGTCGGCGGTGTTGAAAGGAAAACTTCTGCATCCGGGGGTGAGGGATGAGGTATATCGTCAGGGCAAGGATACGCACCCTTCTGGCTCAGCAGTCCGGCCATATCCAACTTCTCATTTTTGCTCCGATTCTTACACTATTCCTCTTGAGCCTTGTCGTTCGCACAGCGAATTCTGCAACCGATCCAACGCTCGAAAAGAAAAAGATTACCCAACAGCTAAAGCGGCGCCTCATTGAGGTACGAAACGCTGAAGGGGGCCAGTCCATCCTAAGCACCCGATCTGGGGCTGATCCTCAACCCATAACAAAGAATCTCAAAACTGAAGGGTTTGTCAAATCTTCTGAGAAAGAGGCTTCGTCTGTTACCGCCGCCGGTCAAAACCTCGGAGAGGCACCGTCCTCGACGCAAATCCCCGATGGGTCTTGGATTGCAGTCGAGAACCACGTCAATCATGGCCTTCTTTTGATCCCTTCGACCGAACCTAATGTTACTGTTTCTTCACAAGATGTCAAAGAGAAAAACCAACCTGTGGTTCTTGGGCAAAGTTTATCGGCAACGCAGTGGCAGGTTGTGAAGAACAGTACCCACCAATTTGTTTCTCTGACCCTTGCGGTAGTGGCAGCGCAGGCTAAGAAAAAAGAGGAAAAGCCACAGATCGCAGCAAAGGTCCGTAGTCTCGAAGAGGTGAAGACGGCGTTGGAAGGCCCTGTGCAGAAACAATCTGCTCCAGTTATCACAGCAGCCATTGCTCCTGTTCCTCTTCCCGTACCCAAACTGGCTCAAAAAGAAGAGTCCTCCGTTTCCTTCCCTGACTATCTTTCTCACCGGATAAAGAAAAACGAGACGCTAGAAAAAATTCTCAAACAGGCAGGAGTACCGGCAAAAGAAGCCACCCAGTGGGTCAAAGCCGCACGAAAACTTACTGAGTTCCGTACGCTACGGCCAAAACAAGTTATAGAGCTGTTCTTTGCCCAAGATGTCGAGAATCCAGGACTTAAGACCTTGACCTATGTCCCTGAGGAGGACGTCCATCTTATTCTCGACAGGAAAACTCCGAAACTGATCGAGGCTACCAGAATCCTGCCACCGACTCAGCCGGTCTGGCTCGTGCTCGGTGGGCGGGTTGAGAAAAGCCTATCGAAATCCATCAAAAAAACGGGCGTACCAGAACAGATAGTGAAATCGATAAGAGACCTTGAATGGGAGATCGACCTCTCTGATCTTCGGACCGGAGATTCTTTCAAAATTTTGCTCGAGGCAATACAACGCGGTCAAAAGATCATTGAATACAAAGCCCTGCTCGCGGCTGAGCTATCAAACCGCGGAGAGACTTTCACCGCATTCTCGCTACCAGAAGAGCGACATCTTCTGCAAAAGAAAAAGTTTGAAGAAGCATATCGAGGACAAGGGCTCGACATTGAAAGTGAAGGTGAGAAGTTTTTGCGTTTCCCGCTTCAATTCTCCCGTATCTCTTCGTCCTTTTCTGGAGCGCGGTTTCATCCCATCCTTCATCGTACCCGTAGTCACAACGGAATTGACTTTGCAGCTCCACGTGGGACACCAGTCTATTCGGTTGCCAAAGGTTTCGTAACATTCGTTGGCCGCCAGTCAGGATATGGCAATCTTGTAAAAGTTGATCACCCAGGGCCGTATGAAACTGCCTACGCACATCTCCAGGGTTTTGCTGCAGGGCTTGAGGAAGGGGCAAAAATTGAGAAAGGACATGTCGTTGGATACGTTGGCTCTACTGGCCTCGCAACTGGACCCCATCTCCACTTTGAACTGTTGAGGGACGGTACCTTTGTCAACCCGTTTACTGAGCGTTCAGAAGAGGAAATGGTAGCAAGTGCTCCCGAAGAAGAGCCAGCTCCAGTTGACCCTGTCATCGAGGCAAAAAAGAAGTCTCTTGTTGAGAAGCTGGCAATTCTAGAAATCGGTAGAAAATCTCTCGCTTCTCTTGTTATTCCCCAGCAGAATGAAAGAGTTGCAACTACGGCAGGTTCTCGCCAAAGGAAGGATCATCAGCAAGCTTCTTCTGGGAAGAATGGGAAGCGCTAAGAGATAATGATCTTGATTGATCTTTCGCGAGAGACTTCCTTGTGGGTGACTACTGTTAGTGCTCAAACACGTTGAGAAATTACGAGTCCGTTGGGTTGATACTGATGCGTCTGGACGGATTCATTATACGGCAGCATTTCGATACTTTGAGATAGCTGAATGGGAATTATTCCGCCGCGCTGGCATACCGCTGCGAGGACATGAAGAAGAGTTTGGACTACCACGCAAGGAAGTTAAGGCTACCTTCCATGAGATTGTCACAGTCGATGACGAACTAGCAGTTCATATCGAACCCGAGCGAATGGGGAACACCTCCATCACTCTGACCATTGAAGTCTTCAAAGAGGATCGCAACTGCATTAGTGGAAAAGTGACGGTGGTTTTTGTCGGGAAAGATGGCAGGCCTATCCCAATTCCTGATCATATCCGTAAGGCACTTGCAGCAGAAAACCGTTAACCGTATTGTTCAGTGCTCAAATTTTGTCTGGGTCGTTGACAGAAACCAACGGCTCACGTAGGTGGAACTCATGCCTTATGCTGTTATTCGCACAGGTGGGAAACAATATCGGGTGACTCCAGGAGAGTTACTTCGGGTAGAATCGCTAGGTGGTGAAAAAGGAGGCGATATTACCTTTTCTGAAGTGCTCCTCACTTCGTCTGATGGTGCAGTTCAGGTTGGAACTCCGCTCGTGTCTGGGGTTACAGTATCTGCTCGTATCGCCGAGCATGGAAAAGAAAAAAAGATTCTGGTGTTCAAAAAGAAACGGCGTAAAAACTACAGCCGGCAACGTGGACATCGGCAGCATTTTACAGCGGTGCAAATTAAATCCATTAACATGGGAGGATAAGCCATGGCTCATAAAAAAGGACAAGGATCGACTAGAAATGGTCGAGATAGTCCGGGCCAGCGGCGCGGCATTAAAGTCTTTGCAGGTCAGCTTGCTCGTGCAGGAAACATTATTGTTCGGCAAGTCGGCACCCGCATTCATCCAGGAATCAACGTGGGGATGGGACGAGACTACACTATCTTTTCCAAGATTGAAGGTATCGTTCGTTACGAACGTGTCGGCAAAGATCGCAAACGGGTGAGTGTCTATCCGCAACAAGCTGCTGCGCCTGTCCCGGCTCAATAACGTATATCTAGCAGCGGGAATCATGACATCCAGTCGTGGTTCCCGCTGAAACAATCTTCTTTCAAGAGCCCCGCATGGGGCTCTTTCTATTGTTATGCACTTTGTTGATGAAGTTCGACTCCAGGTAAAAGCCGGTGATGGTGGGCGTGGTTGTGTTGCTTTTCTTCGCGAGAAGTATCGTCCACGAGGCGGCCCTGCGGGAGGAAATGGCGGAGACGGAGGAAGTATCATCTTTCGTGTCGATCCGCAGTTGAATACCCTGGTGGACCTTACCGCGCATAAAAATCTCCGGGCGGAAAGAGGAGAGCATGGTCGAGGAAAGGATCAACATGGAAAAAATGGACCAGACCTTGTCGTCCGAGTGCCGCAAGGAACGCTCGTCAAAGATAGTGAATCCGAAGAATTGCTAGCCGATCTCAACACCCCGGATGCTGAAGTCATTGTCGCAAGAGGAGGAAAAGGAGGAAAAGGCAATGCCTTCTTTACCACCTCGACGAATCGCGCGCCCCGTTTCGCTCAACCTGGAATCCCTGGGGAAGAGCGGACACTCCTCCTTGAGCTGCGTTTGCTCGCGGATGTAGGTTTGGTCGGCTTTCCCAATGCAGGGAAATCAACCCTCATCTCTGCGGTTTCTGCCGCCCGTCCGCGCATTGCTGACTATCCGTTCACTACGCTCACGCCGAATTTGGGAGTTGTTCGCTACAGCGAAGAAAAATCGTTCGTCATGGCAGATATCCCGGGACTGATTGAGGGTGCACATAAGGGCCACGGGTTAGGGATACGTTTCCTCCGCCACCTTTCGCGCACCTCGGTACTCGTCCACTTGCTCGACATCTCTGACCCTGAACGTGATCCATTGCAGGATTATGATGTTATTAACTATGAACTGGCGTGTTTTGGTGACGAGCTGGGGACGCGCCAGCAGATTTTAGTAATTACCAAATTGGACTTACCAACAACACGCGAACGTCTCCCTGAAGTACAACACACATTCGCCCAACGAGGGATACAAGCCCTTGCAATATCAGCAGCTACGAGAGAAGGACTTAGAGCCCTGCTTGATCGCATCATGCAGGTGTTGGATTTGCAACGCGAACAGTATTCGCTTCAACCTTCGCTTAGCTTTGACCAGAAGCAGTGGGAATAATCGTGATTCAGCGTGCACACAAACCCCGCATTCTTCGCTGTGTCCGCCGAGTGGTAATCAAAGTTGGTAGCAGTGTTCTCTCCAGCCCCGAAGGTATTCAGCAAGCAAGCGTCACTCGCCTCGTCCAGGATCTTGCAACTCTTCGCAAGACAGGAAAAGAAGTGATCCTTGTCACTTCAGGTGCGATTTCCTCGGGCATGAGCCGACTGGGCATGAAAACCCGACCGAAGACCATTCCTGGCAAACAAGCCGCCGCGGCAGTCGGACAGATTGCTCTCATGACCCTCTATGAGAGGAATTTCTCCCAACACGACGTTCGCGTCGCACAGATTCTTCTGACTCATGATGATCTCGCCAATCGGCGACGCTATCTCAACGCTAAACACACGATGCTCACCCTCCTTGGTGCAAAAATCCTACCGATCGTCAATGAGAACGATACCGTTGCGGTTGAGGAGATTCAGTTCGGTGACAATGATAATCTGTCAGCGCTTGTCTCGGTCCTGGTTGAAGCCGATCTGTTGGTGATTCTTAGTGACGTTGCCGGACTTTACGACAAAGACCCCCGTGTTCATTCCGAGGCACGGCTGGTCTCGTTGGTTGAAAAACTTGATAGTACCATGTTCGCCCAAGCAGGTGGGGCCGGAACACTCGGCCGGGGCGGGATGTTATCAAAGTTACAAGCAGCACAGAAAGCAGCATTCTCTGGTATTCCCACAATTATAGCGGATGGTCGTCAGAGAGATACGCTCACCGCAGTTTTTGATCTGACGAGAGACACGGGCACCCTGTTCCTTCCTGAATCTGACCGCTTGACGAGTCGGAAACATTGGATTGCCTATACCCTCAAACCAGCAGGCGAGTTAATCGTTGATGCCGGAGCGAGTACAGCGATTTGTGAACGCGGTCGGAGTTTGCTGCCTCCAGGAGTGCGCGCGGTGCGCGGCACATTTAGTGAAGGCGAATGCGTAACCTGTTTTGATGATAAGGGCCATGCTTTCGCTCGGGGATTAGTCAACTACAGTTCTGACGCGCTGGAACAAATCAAAGGGACACGGACGAGTCAAATTGAACGGATTCTTGGCTATAAAGTCAGCGATGAGGTTATTCACCGGGATGACTTAGCTCTCCTCTCGTGAGGAGAGAGCAAAGGAAACCGCTATGGACGTTGAACAAATGGTTGTTTCCCTCTGTCAAGCAGCGAAGAAAGCCGCACGCGTATTGGCTCGGACTTCAACTCCCGCCAAGAATCAAGCGCTCCGCACGGCCGCCGCCTTGCTACGTCAGCGTAGCGGCTCTTTATTGGCAGAGAATCTTCAGGATGTTGAAGCAGGGCGAAAGAACGGCCTGTCTGCAGCGATGCTCGATCGGCTGACGCTAACGGAATCCCGTATCGATACCATGGCAAAGGGACTCGAATTGATTGCTGACTTGCCAGACCCAGTGGGAGAAACAATCACCCAATGGCGACGGCCGAATGGCTTAGAGATTGGCCAAGTTCGTATCCCTCTTGGAGTAGTGGGGGTTATTTATGAATCCCGGCCGAACGTGACCGCTGACGCGGCTGGACTCGGTCTCAAAGCAGGAAATGCGGTCATTCTGAAAGGTGGTTCCGAAGCATTTCGTACGAACGGCGCAATCACAGATGTTCTGACCTCAGCAGCAATCGGTGCCGGATTACCTGCAGAATCGATTCAGATTATCCGATCGACTGATCGCCAATCAGTGGCAGTACTCTTGCGACAAGAGCAGTTTGTTGACGTTATCATTCCACGTGGAGGAGAAGAACTCATTCGCGCCGTCACTGAACGTTCTGCAGTTCCAGTCATTCAACACTTTTCCGGGATCTGTCATACATATGTAGACGCCGCTGCCGACCTGGAGAAAGCTGCCCGGATTTGCATGAATGCCAAGGTACAACGCCCCTGGGTGTGCAACGCGATGGAGAATTTGCTCGTGCACGAAGCCGTTGCTCCACAATTTCTCCCTTCTTTTATTGCCAAACTAGAGAAAGCCGGAGTCGAAGTGCGTGGATGCGAGCGTACAAAACAGTTAGTGCCGCAGGTCAAAGTGGCCACACCAGAAGATTGGCGAACCGAGTATCTTGATTTGATTCTTGCTGTCAAAGTCGTCGGTTCCTTAGACGAAGCACTAGATTTTATTCATCACAATGGCTCTGGACTGGCAGATGCCATTGTGAGCGAAAATTACTCGCAGGTGCGTCGATTCTTGCATGAGGTCGATTCGGCAACCGTCTATGCGAATGCTTCGACACGATTCACTGATGGTTATGAATTCGGCTTTGGCGCTGAAGTGGGCATCTCTACCAACCGCTTGCATGCCCGCGGCCCCATGGGCGTACGTGAACTCACAACCTACAAATATGTGATCCACGGGAACGGGCAAATACGAGAATAGGAAGAAGCTGGCAAATAAGGGGAAGGGATAAACGGGGAAACGGGAGAAAAGCGATTTGGCAGATCTCAAGACTGTGGGAACTGTGCCGGAGCTCAATGGCCTAAAGATAGGGATTTTAGGAGGTACCTTTAACCCGATCCATCTTGGACATCTCCGCAGCGCAGAGGAAGTCCGTGAAGTCTTCGCGCTTGATCGGATCTATTTTGTTCCCGCTGCTCAACCTCCACATAAAAGTACACGCCCACTCGTCGCTGCCACGCATCGTCTCAAGATGGTAGAATTAGCGGTTGCTAACAATCCGTTTTTCATCCCCTCCACTATCGAGTTAGAACGCTCAGGGCCTTCGTATTCGATAGATACTATTCGCCGCTTTCGTGTCGACCTGCCCTCTTCCTCGTTGTTCTTTATTCTTGGTCTTGATGCGTTTCGTGAGATCCATACGTGGAAAGAGTACACACTTATTCCGTCTCTCTGTAATCTGATCGTCACCTCCCGTCCTGGAATCTCTACTCCACCGGTCGACCAGTTCCTTCCTGTTGCCCTACAAACAACGCTTTGGTACGATCCGGCCATAAAGATGTACCATCATATCTCCGGCCATTGTCTAGCTTTTCATGAAATCCAGGGATTGAACATTTCCGCTTCCCAGATTCGTAAGATTGCGTTGCAAGGGAGATCTCTTCGTTATCTTGTTCCCTCAGCCGTGGAAGCCTACATAGTCGAGCATACTCTCTATCAGAACGAGGAGTTACGACGTTGAGAACCACTGAGAGCTGGGAAAAAACTCTCCTATGTGCACAAGCTGCACTCGACAAAAAAGCCTACGACCTCGTTCTCCTTGAGGTTGGTGAGTTCACTACGATTGCCGAGTATTTCGTCGTTTGTACGGGACGGTCGGACATTCAAGTGCAGGCGATCTGTCGCGCAATAGAGGAAGTTTTAGCGAAAGCAAAGGCCAAGCCGTTGGCCATTGAAGGGTTTACACACGGACAGTGGGTTCTCATTGACTGCGGAGATGTTATCATCCATGTCTTCTATGAAACTGCCCGTCAATTCTACAATATTGAAGGATTATGGGGGCAGGCCCTGCGTCGTCAATTGCCGGAACCATACCATACCCAAGCGCAACATCTGCGTATTGCTACCGCCTAACTGTCCATAAAGCCCCTTTCTTCACAAACAAGGGGGTTGGGAAAAAGAAATTTACGGAAAAATGCACCAGGGTCACTTCCTGTCTTTCCTTTCGTAATTTTTTCGCTCTATACTAGTAATAAAGAACGTCGGTCAGTTCCTATGAGCCGACGGAGTGACTATGGGTCGTACATCTCTTCCTTCAGAAACGCTGTATTACGGGAGTAATCGACAGCAACAATACTGGGAGAACGAATCCCAAACCCTACGTATTGTACGTGAGAGCGCTTCCTCTGTATGGCTCGCGTACCGCAAAGAGGATGGGACCTATCACCCAGTACCAGCTCGGCAGCCTACACGGACCGTGGCAAGAAAGCGCCGACGGAAGAAAGCCCTTGAATCACCACCGCTTGCTGGACGAAGTGCTGAGGAAGTGGTGGAACAATTACGCAAAGCCCATCATCTCCATTTGTTTCTTGAACAGCGGTTGCGGCGGTGGATGAATAAAAATTCTGGGGAGCGGGTTCTTGCTTTTCTCGACCCAAACCAGGGTGGTGCTCCAGTGCTTAAAGACCCAGGCATCAGCGTTCCACGCGCAGCCTTAGAAGAGAGATAGGGAGTAAGATTCTAATGATGCTCTCATTAAGGATATAAAAGGAGACCCTTCATGCTAGTAAAAGAATGGCCCCACTGCCAAAGTTGCCAGAAAGGAGTCCTTCTCCCACTATCTGACTACGGGCCACAAGGAAATGATATTCCTTTCAAGACCTGGGCTTGCAACAATCCGGCTTGCGGGTTTTCTCTCCGTATCGACAAAGGACAAATCAGCCTCGGCCAACCTATCCGGGTAAAAGCGAACGGCGGAGAACCGCGAAAATATTAATGAAAGTCCGGAAAAGAGAAAACTTCCCTCTTCCCAAGTGCTAAAGCAGCGTCTCTTTCGAGATAAGCTCCTAGTTGATCTTCATTTTTTAGGACCTTCCCCTATCCTTCTAGGCTTGAGCACCGACAGTTTACCTCTCAAGGGTGGCTCCTCATCCCCTACTGACGTTAGTTTAAAGTCATATCACCCCATGGAGACTCGTTCCACAAAAAGTCAGAGCCTTGCTGACTAATCACGCTTTCGGGCCAGAAGATACAACAGAGAGCAGCGGCGTTCCTCTTCGACTTCTTGTAATCCCAAGCGTTTCAGAAGTAGGAATCGCCGCTCAACGATAGAAAACCCTGTTTGAACGAGCATGTGGGCAACGTCTTCTGCTGAACGCTTCACGTACACACTATGCGCCACTAAATGAACTGGATAGGTGGTGATAAGAAAATGACCGTTCTTCTTTAGCACGCGTGCGATCTCACGGAATGTTACATCAGGATCTATATAGCCGAGTGTCTCAGGCAAAATGACTGCATCGAAACACCGCGAAGCAAAAGGCAGATAGTGTGAGTCAGTCTGCACAAGATGCTTTAGGCCACGGCGGCTCGCGCTTCGTACCATTTCGAGGAACAGATCGATCCCAATGACAAACCGCGCCTGTTTCCCTAGCATTTTCTCTAACTCACCGGTGCCACAACCGATGGAGAGAATTCTTTGTCGTTGCGGAAGTTGAGCAACCAACCAACGTCGCAAAGAGGGAAACGCATAGGTATATGTGAAATGATCACTCTTCTTCCACCCGATTTTGCCGACTCGACGAAAGAGTGTTGCTCCACTACGAGGGGTCTTTTTGTGTTGCAGTGATTTCTTCAACCGCTCACGCTCCGACAGAATCTGCCTCATTTGTCTCTCGTTAAAGCCGCCGAGAGCTAACACGACCAGGGTTCTCTCCACAAGAGAGGTCCATTGCCCCACTCTTTCTTCGCACGTAGGTTAACGTACAAGATAACGGAGTGAGATGTATGCCTTCGGATATTGGTCGTGGCTTTAAGTTCGGTGTGGGATTTGCCCTCGGAGTAAGTCTCATCCTGTTGTTTTTTCTTTTTGGCATTTCCATGTGCGCTGGACGTCTGCATCGGCGCGCGTTGGAACAAATGCAAGAGATGTTGCCGAAAGAACGTCCCTCGGTTCCCGAAAACCGAGATGATCCTCTCCATTCGCACTACTTTCCTTCGGATTTGCTTTCTCCTCTAACTTCGCATAGTTAGTACCTTCGCGACGGCGAGAGCAAAGCGGTGCGCCTCGACAAATTTGGGGGAGGGAAATGCAGTATTTTTGCGGAATCGATACCGGAGGAACTTTCACTGATTGTGTGGTCATGGACGAGCAGGGATGTATTACCATCGCTAAGAGCCCGTCTACACCGAGAGATTTTGCCGAGGGATTCTTCAACGCGCTCGAGGTCGCGGCAGAAAAGATCAACTTGACGCTGTCACAATTGATGCAAAACACTCGACTCCTGCTGCATGGAACAACCGTCGGGACCAATGCTATCGTTCAACTCAAGGGTGTAAAAACCGGACTCATCACCACTCGTGGCCATGGCGATGCCTTGATTATCATGCGATCGGTAGGTCGCTCCGCTGGTCTACCGATCGAGAAGCTCCTGCACGTCTCTCGCCACCAGAAGCCGACACCAATTATTCCGCGTACGTTGATTCAAGAAGTCAGCGAACGGCTTGATTGGAAAGGCGACGTCTTTCTCCCGCTCAATGTCGAAGAAGCACGCATTGCTATTCGCAACCTTCTTGACCAGCAAGTCGAGGCAATTGCCATCTCCTTTCTATGGGGATTCGTCAATCCAACCCACGAACTCGCGGTCAAATGCTTGGTGCAGGAAATGGCTCCTCACATATTTATCACCTGCGCACATGAATTGATCGCCAAACCAGGTGAATACGAGCGTACTGCTGCTACTGCGATCAATTGTTTCATTGGCCCCGGGTCTTCTGGTTATATTGGGCGAGTACAGGATCGTGCGAAGCAGCTCGGCTATCAGTATCCATTGCTAATCATGCAAGCCGCAGGTGGGGTCGCCACCGCCCACGAAGCAGCACAGAAACCGGTGTTCACTATTGGTTCTGGCCCGGTCGGTGGGGTGATCGGCTCAAAGTTTCTCGCCGATACACTTGGTCATAAGAACGTGATCGCTTCTGATGTCGGTGGCACCAGTTTCGACGTTGGTATCATCCACGAACGACAACCCCTCACTTCGTCAGAAACTATCATTCATCAATATACGTTCTTCATGCCGCAACTGGATATTCAGTCGATCGGCAGTGGTGGTGGCAGTATCATTTGGATTGACGATATGAGCGGCACGATGAAAGTTGGCCCACACTCCGCCGGCGCTGATCCTGGTCCGGCCTGTTACAACCGCGGTGGCACCGAGCCAACGATCACCGATGCAAATCTGATTCTCGGCTGTCTCAATCCCAATAATTTTCTTGGTGGAAAATTCTCTCTTGATAAAAACAGCTCGTTACATGCCATGCAACGTGTTGCTGATCGTCTGCACATGGATGTTGTCGAAGCTGCCAGTGGCGCGGTGCAGATCGTCGAGTTCCACATGGCCGATTTGATGCGACAGATGACTGTCCAACGTGGACTCGACCCGCGTGATTTTGTTGTCTACGCCTATGGTGGGGGTGGCCCTGCACATGCAGTTTCATACGCACGAGAGTTGGGCTGTCGTACTGTTGTTGTTCCATTGGGGTCTGTTGCTTCGACGTGGTCTGCGCTTGGAGTGCAGTCTGCTGACCTACTCCATGTCTACGAGAAAGCCGAGTTGTTGATCGCCCCGTTTGATGCCCAACGCATTAATACCATTTACGCTGACCTAGAAGCCAAGGGACGAGCACAACTGAAAGAAGATGGTATCACTAGCGACGCGATGCGTTTCTACCGCTCTGCGGATATGAAGTTCCGCTTGCAGATTCATCGCGTGGAAGTGCCGGTACCACCAGGCACCTTGACTTCATACGACACCGACACTCTTTTGCAAACATTCGCTGATAAATATGAAGCCTTGTATGGCAAAGGGTCGGCCTTCAAAGAAGCTGGTGTTGAGATAGGAATCTTACGGGTCACAGCAGTGGGAACGATTCCCCGTCCGCGCCTCGCTTACCAATCACAGAGAACAACTGACGCGGTAGTGGGGTCGCGCGATGTGTACTGGCGGGAAATGCAACGGTTCGTGGCGACGCCGATTTACACCGGTGCGACCCTCGCCGCGCAGGTAACAGTTGAAGGACCAGCAGTTATTGAAATGCCAGAGACAACCATTATCCTTCACCCCGACAGCAGCGGACAGTTGGATGAGTATGGGAACTTTGTGATTGAAATTAATGCGTAAAGAATAAAACGTAACCACTCATCTCTCCTTCTCCTTTTTCTTTACGTTTTACGCATTACGTTTCACGTATCACGCTTCACGTTTTAAGGAGGACCAGTGTCACAACCAGCGATTCAATGGGATGGCCGCACCTATCCATACATTCCAAGTAAGACACTTGAAGATCGATCCCAAGCTGAAACGGCATACGCGTGCAACAGAGAAGATTGATCCTGTCACGTATGAAGTCGTGCGCCATGCGATGTGGAACATTAACGTTGAGCACGGCAATACCATCATGCGCATTTCCGGCTCGCCCAGTTGTGCCTATGGTCATGACTTCAATCCTTCGCTGATGGATGAAAATGGTGACTTCGTTTTCTTCGGTCCGTTTCTTCAGTATCTGTCCTCGGCCACTGGCTCTGCGGTCAAATGGACAATGGAGCACCGCTCTGACAATCCCGGTATTGAGGATGGCGATATCTTTCTCACCAATGACCCATGGATCGGTGCAACGCATCAGTCAGATGTCGCGTTGGTTGCGCCAGTGTTCTGGGAAGGAGAATTGTTCTGTTGGGTCGGCAACACGCTTCATCAATGGGACATGGGCGGCACGGCACCTGGCGGCTTCAACCCAATGGCTGTTGATGTGTTTTGGGAGTCCGGGTGTATTCCACCAATTAAGATTGTTGAAGGCGGGAAGCTCCGCAAAGATCTGGAAGAAGAATACTCACGTCGCTCGCGCATGCCACAGTTAGTGGCACTGGACCTGCGCGCCGAGATTGCCGGATGCAACGTTGCACGTGAACGAATACTTGCGCTGATCACTCGTTATGGTGCCGAAACAATCAAAGGCGTAATGCGTAAGTTACAAGATGATTCAGAAAAAGCCTTTCTTAAACGGCTGGAAACTATACCAGATGGCACCTGGCGTGAATCAAGCTGGATTGAATTGAAAGGCCCTGGCGACCGACATCTGTACCGCAACTCCCTGGTGCTGACCAAACGCGGCGATAAACTTATCTTCTCCAATGAAGGTAGTGATCCACAAGCTGGAACGCTGAATTGTACCCTTGTTGCTTGGAAAGGTGCCGTTGCTTCGATGATTTGTTCGCAGATGTTATTTGATCAAATGTTTGTGGTGGAAGGTGCCTATCGTCACATGGAGTTTGATGTCGTGCCAGGAACAGTGTCATGCGCCACTTTCCCAGCCGCGGTCTCGGCAGCACCACCGGGCGTCTTGCTCCAAACGATCGCTTTGTCTGGATTAGTCATCTCCAAGATGTTGGCCTGCTCGTCTGACGAACAACTCCGCAGTGAAGTCCAGAGCTGTATGGGAGCTGCTATGTATCCAGTCTGTGCGTTCAGCGGCATCGACCAAAGAGGCGCGCCGTATGCATCGTTCTTGCTTGATCCCGTTGGTGCCGCGCTCGCTGGATCGCCCTGGCGTGATGGCATCGACACCGGTGGATGGCCGTGGGATCTGCAAAGCACAATGCCGAACGTCGAAGATAACGAATGGTTTTATCCGATCTTGTATCTCTGGCGCAAAGAGCTGGTAAACTCAGGTGGGGCAGGGAAATATCGCGGTGGCAACTCTGCTGAGCTGGCCTTCATTCCGCATGGCACAGAGCAAATTTCGCTCTTCACCGCTTCGGGGCACTGCGCAGTGCCGGGACCAGGGTTGCATGGTGGTCTGTCTCCGGCCACGACGCGTTTCAGCATGAAAGTGAATGCTAACGTCACGCAGCAGATTCGCGAAACCGGAAGTATGCCGACCAGCGCCGAAGAGCTACAAGGGAAGTTACAACATGTCGCGCCAAAAGCATTTGATGTGATACAGACTCCCAATGATGTCTTCTTGTTATCCTGGGCCGGAGCAGGCGGCTACGGCGATCCGCTCGAACGTGATCCAGAGCGGGTTATGAGCGATATTCAACGCGGGAACACTAGTCGTGACTGGGCACAGGAAATCTATGGAGTGATGCTCGACGAGCAAAGCAATATTGATCTCAAGGCTACAGAGAAGCAGCGTACGAAACTACGCAAAGCACGGCTGCGGAAGTCACCGAAGCAAGCACGACGAAAAGTTGATACAACCACTGCTCGCCGTATCGCTGAAGGCTTGTTGCTTGCTGACGGAGTCTTCGCGTGTAGTAAGTGCGGCAGTGAGATCTGTTCAGCCACGGAGAATTACAAACTTTCTTGTGCCGCCAGCGAACATCCGATCACCGCAGTAAATCCCTATGTACTCAACCCCAAAGTCTATGTCGATGACAAGATTGTATTTCGCAGCTACGCCTGTCCAAGCTGTGGACTGTTGATCCAAACTGAACTCGTCCGGCCCACCGATCCGCCGTTGTGGGATATTCAGTTGGCAGTGTAATCCGTTGTTGAAGATCTTGCGTATGCTACGATTGTGTATGTTGCCCTTTGGTGGAGAGAGGCAATAGACATGGCGCAAAATAATCAAGCACTGAAGGTTGCACTAGCGGCCGTACAACAGCTTTCACTGAAGCAGCAAAAACAGTTAGCTGAACGACTGATCTCATCTACGATGTCGGATCAACGTACCACCGTAGTGTATCTCCATCGACTTTCTTCACAAAAACAAGCTCGTTTGACAGTGCTCATGGATAAACACAGCGAGAATCGGCTGAGCCAATCAGAACGGCGAGAACTTCGGCGGCTTGGCTCTGAAGTCGACGAACTTATGTTGGCAAACTCCCAGGCTCTCGCCAAAGTGTTGCGTCCAGAACTTTTTGATGAACGAGGGAAGCCGTTCAAGCAGCGCTTTCAGCAAGCTTTGCGGAAACCATCTTTTTCACACTCTGAACCTCGATCGGAGAATGCCTACGTGTGACCTCTAGGGTATCTGCTCGCTTGACGACACTGATAAGAATGCGAGCAGCCGGGCACTGCGAGTATTGTCACGCACCACAAATTCTCATCGGACAAACATTTCATCTCGACCATGTGATTCCTCGCTCGGTAGGTGGTCAGACAGTTGCCGAGAACCTCTGCTTCGCCTGTTCCCATTGCAACATTGCCAAGAGTAACCGGACCGTGGGGATTGATCCACGCTCAAGGATACGAGTTCGGCTCTACAATCCTCGAATGGATATGTGGGAAGATCATTTTCGTTGGAGCCAGAGTTGGACGAAGCTGCTTGGTCGGACTGCGATTGGACGAGCAACTGTTCTCGCCCTCGATATGAATGCAAAGCTCTTGCAGAAGGCACGACCTTTCTGGCGCGTGGCAGGATTGATTCCGTAAAGGAGAATAATATGTCCCAAGACCATCCACACATTGAAACCATCAAACGCTACTACCACGGCTGTAATACAGCTGACGCTGCACTTATTAAGTCCACTTTCACAGACGATGTGGTTCATTACTTTACGCATCACAAACCGATACGTGGAGCTGAAGCGTTAGCAACGTATTGGGTGAAAATGCAACCGCGAGTCAAAGGTGAATGGCTAGTGGATCACGCGCTTGTGCAAGGTGACGAAGCGGTGATCGAGTGGACGATGCGTTGGACTCCTGATGGACAACAGAAACCACAACTCGTCCGTGGATCAGAATGGTATGTGTTTCGCGAAAATCTGATCGCCGAGATCCGTGCGTACTATTTGAATCCTCGACTCCCTTATATGCATACAGAACTTTGAGCTGGAAGATTTTCCGTACGAAAAGCGAGACTTTTATACGCTTAAGAGCTAGTGTGAGGGCGCATGCCCCTTCTCAAGAGTTGAGGGAGAGGCTACTTGAGCAATACCCCCCTCAATCTTGCTTTGCCACAAGCTATGGACCATACTCAGATAGACTGTTTGCATTTCAAAGAAGAGCTCTCACAGTAATGATCATGGTGTCGACAGCAGATCCACAATTCCAGTCCGCTATTCAAGCTTGTGCCGCAGCTCTGCACAAAATGGCAGACTACGAACTTAATCCGCTCCTACGCAAACGGATGCACGATTTAGGCGAACGCAAAGAATTTCTCACTCTTGAAGAGCATGAGGAGCTTCTCGCTTTGGTCGATTTCATGCACAAACGCACGATCGAAAAGCTTGAAGCGCAAACCGCTTTGGTTCGATTGCGTACCGCGCTTCCTGGTCTGTTGCCTGATCCATGAGTAAACGTGTCCGAACAACTCCGCGACGCAGTGGTTCGGCGGGCTAGCAATCGCTGTGAATACTGTCAACTACCCGCACAATTCCAGATTAGTGGCTTCGAAATCGACCATATACTTCCACGATCTCGGGGTGGTCAAACAGAACTCTTCAACCTGGCTCTGGCATGCCCGCATTGTAACGCGCATAAGTGAGCTCATACTGATGGTGAAGATCCCGAGTCAGGTCAGCGGGTCTCCCTGTTCAATCCCTCGGATACAAAAGTGGGAGGAACATTTTCAGTGGTCAGAGCAATCTCCATTCACTCTTGTAGGAACCTCAACACACGGGAGAGCAACTGTAGTGTGTCTTCAGATGAATCATTCTAACCTGCTAAACATTCGCCGTTTGTTGGCTGACTTGAACATTCCCTGGAAAGTGGGAGTGCAAGGCTAACACCTCTACACTATGACGCCGCGAATAATGCTCTCTTTGGAGGAGTATCCTCAATTTATTCAGTTCTTCCTACAGCACGTGTGGTAACAAAATTGGCCATATCGCCAGCGATAAAGCGATCAACCAAGTTGCCCGCATCTGTGGCCAACTCGCGTTCCAGCACGTCCGCTCGTGCCCGCTCGGCGGCGGATTCCTCGGCGAGGTCGGCGATGACATCTTCTTCACTCGAAGTGAGGCGACAAATTCCATCTCAGCAAAATCGTTGGGGTCAATTTCTGGAATGCTCGATCCGTAGGCAAGCGACTTCACCAGAGACGCCCAGAGTCAGGTGTGAAAGTGCGGCATAAATATAACCAACACGTGTCTTTGGATTTTCTTGTGTGCAATACGAATAACGTGTCAGAGATGATCTTATCTTCAAGTGCTTCGTAGCAAGGATGAGCTACCATTGAGACCATAGGTTTACCGACTGGCAAGGTAACCAGCCCGATTTAACTTGCCCTTCGTGTTTATCGCCGAAGTCAGCTTCAGCAATGCGTTTCGTAAGTCAGGTTAGTTTCAAACAGGTCTGCGCTGTCAAAACCAGACTCCATCCTCTGCAGGATGCGACAACGTGTTGCAACCATATATCAAAGTTAAATCCGCAATCTAAAGTCGCGTCCTTGCTTAGCAAGTGACGCGAATGCTGAGACGCCTGGTTATGTAGTGTGCTTCGAGCGCGCGTCCCGCGAAAAGTGTGGAGCACACATCGAAGCCGTTTCTCCCCAATCCTTTATCTTGAGCGGCCGAGCGCCTGCTCAAACGCACCTCCGCTTCCAGCGCAAGCCGTAAGCGCGTTGCAAGCTTAAGAATCGCCTGTGTGCGGTTGTGGAAGTCAACGGCAATATCATCTCTCACTAATGGGATTGGTAGTGCATCAAGATGCGAGGTTTCGAGATGCTTGATGATGCGCCCGTATTGCGCGCTGCTCATCATTGCCCGTGCCTGCGGTGAACGAAGGTAGGCATAAGTCCAACCCCATTGCTCTGGCTCGCGCGCTTCACACGGAGGAGGTCGTCAGAAATCAGCGTCTCACTTTGCGCGCATCGCGCAAGCGTGCACGACCAACCGCTACCTGAGCAGGTAACAAGAATAGTGCCCGTACGTGACGAAGCGCTTCTCCGCATTGTCTGTGCGAGCAAGGCGAGCCACTTGCGGGGCACGGGACGAATATCAAAGACTTGCGTAGCGGCGAGGAACGGCGTCCCAAATTCAGGGCCAACTTGGATGCCCTTCAGTCGAGATGGCTGCCATACATTCGCCATTGATTCGAATCGCCGCCAGCCTGTAGGTCGTTCCTCAATGGCGAGACGAAGACCGTAGCCGGAGGAGAGATATGTCTCCGCCTCCATGCAACGGTCGCCTTTCCAGAAGACGTGCGATGGCAGCTCCCCCCATTTGACCGTATGGTGCTTCCACACAGATTGTAATGGGACAGGCGGAGCTACTACTCTTGCTCGGAGCGCCATCGGCGAAACTCCTCGGCGATTTGCAGTGTATTGTCGTCTATTACCTTTTCCTGAATGCGTTGCGGTTGATAGACTGGGTACCGTCCAGGTATTCCACCATCTGCCGCTCAATTTCGCGAACGACTTCATTACCGTGCTTATCACGGACGTAGGTGCGGTTGCCGCGCTTGTCATGACCGATGTGATTTGCCACAGCCATGAAGACGCGGTAATCGTTTAGCCGCTTAGCGGCTTGTTCAACAGCGACGAGTTGCGGGTCTTTGCGCTGTAAAACAAGCACACTGGTTTGAATGCTGACATGAGGCTGGAATGTGTCTGGATGGAGGTCGATACTCGCGAGAACGCGAGTGTGGCGTAGTATCCACTCGCGCACATAGCCGAGTCCAGGTGAACCGAGAATGCCATCGGGCAAAACCATGGCGCAACGCCCGCCGGGGCGGAGAAAGCGCACACAACGTTCGATGAAAAGAATTTCGGGTGGTTGGGATCTTCCCACGTTGGGCTGTATCTCCCAACGATCGGTAGTTTTGTCATAAATCCAGTTATGGCCAAGGTCGTATTGCTCCAAAATGACTGGGTCAGTAACCAGGATCTTTGAGCCAAACGGTGGGTTGGTAAAGAGAATATCTACCTTGCCGAGGAGTTCACGCTTACGGAGGTCATCGGTCCAGACGGCAGGATTTTCGAGGGAGTTCGCCTGATAGATTCCACCTGCACCGTCATTATTCATGACCATGTTCATTTTTGAGGCTTTAACAAGTTCAGGATTGAAGTCGAGATCGGCAATAAACCGTTCGGCAAACCGCTGCACACGAGCGCGAATGGGCTCATACGCACGGCTGATGTCGCCTTTCCATTTTTTCAATTCGGCGGGGCGGATTTTTTCAATCACATGGGTCATCGCAGTAATAAGAAAACCTCCCGTACCGCACGCTGGATCGAGAACGAGCTGGTTCTCACCAGGATCGAGCATAGTAACCGCCATCTGACAGATATTGCGTGGAGTAAAAAATTCACCCCGGTCGCCACGAAGGTTAGAGCCAACGATCTCTTCGTAGGCGCGGCCTTTCACATCTACGTCGCTCTCCAGCAGGGAGTACATCTGAAGTTGAGAGACAAGATAAGCAAGGACACGGGGTTCAAGCTCAAAACCTTCATTCCTCTTGAAGATGGTAGAAAAATCCGCCTTCACTGCCTCGAAAAGCTTATCGATACGGGCTTTGACGACGAGCGGCCGTTGACACCGTGGCGCTCTGTCGGCGCAGCATAAAACTCAACATTGGTGCTATGGCGCTCGTCGTGGATTTTGCAGAAAATTAGTTTGAGAAGTTCCCAAAAGGCTTGTGGCTTTTGTAATCCCTGATTACCGGCAATGTAGTTATGGCACCGACGGAAAGCAAAAAGCAAAGCGTCGCTTGTAGCTGGCTTGAGCTGATCGAAACGTGGCCGTTCAGCCTCCTCCTCTTCGCGACCAAAAGTAGGGAGGTCCGGGATTTCTTCGACCTTGCGTTCGCCTTTGAGGATCACCACTCGATAGCACAGCCGTTCGAGGCTGTTTGTCCACATGCCATACTTAGCGTTCGGGCAAGCAGCAAGGTAGCTTTCGAGTTGAGCAACCCCTTCTTTTTTATCAGCAGGTTTTACGTCTTGTTTCTTACACTCGACAATGAGCCACGCATTTCCCTGAATATGCTCAGCGCCAGGACGGAAAATGACCAAGTCAGCGCCACGGCGAGAGCTGCCAATCTTGAGCTTAAATTCGACTTCGACATGCCGCTTGGAGTAGTGATATTCGCGAACGAGTGACTTGGCGATTTCCTGACGGACATACTCCTCGGGTGTTTCTTCACGTTGAGTGACACCATCAATAAAGTCGAGGACCTTGCCTTGCGCGACGATAATGGCAGACGGTTTTTGCTCAATTGTGAATGTTCCTTGCGGTTCTAGAGCCATGAAAATACACTCTCATCAATGACAATCCCAAGAATTCCTCGGCAGCTCTTAAATACGCCTCATTCCTTATTCCGTCGAGCCCGTGACTTATGAGAGGACTGATAAGGGATCCTATTTGATTTGTGGACTATGATCGCTTGGAGGAGGAGACGAACTGATGGACGATATTGATGCGATCATCAACGAGGCGAGAGACGCGCGCGAAGTGAAGCGAGCGGTGAGTGTAAAGATGGGCGCGCAAGGGTTCAGTCCGGCGCAGATTTGCCAAGTGCTCAACGTCTCGCTGCAGTATGTAAGCAAGTGGAAAGGGTTGTATGAAGCGGAAAGCGGGGCGGTCCTGCGACTGGGGCATCGTGGCAGCGAAAGTTATTTACGCGAAGAAGAGCGGCAAGCGGTTCTGCCGTGGATTGGGGCCCAGGAGACCGTAAGTGTTGAAGCGGTGCACGACTATGTCGAAGCGCAGTAGGGGGTGGAGTATCGCTCCAAACAATCTTACTACGAGTTACTGGAAGCGGGAGGGATGAGCTACCATCGGAGTGAGAAGCATAATCCCAAACGGGATGAGGCGCAAATCCTCGCGCGGCGAGAGGAGATTAAAAAAAACTGGCACCGCACTGGGAAGCCATCGAGCGGGGAGAGCTGATAGTCTTGGTGGAAGACGAATGTCCCTTAGTGTGGGGAGATGTCTGTGGCATGGTCTGGGGGAAGCGTAACTCCCCGATTGAGGTTCCGATGACGAAGGAGCGAGAGCGGCAAACGTACTATGGCGCGATGAATCTGATGACCAAGACCGTGCATCTCCAAGAGCGGCCGGTTGGAGATGGAGCCAGCACGGTGGCGTATCTTCAGTGGTGTCAAACGCTCTATCCAGACAAGCAGTTACTCGTGCTGTGGGATGGGGCGAGTTATCATCGGGGGATCGCAATGCACCCCTTCCTCGCCCCGGAGAATGCGGGCTTAGCCGACCCGGAGTGGAAAGTCACTTGCCTGTTATTTGCCCCTAATGCCCCGGAGCAAAATCCGATCGAAGACGTGTGGTTAAAAGGGAAGACCTACCTACGCAAGCAGTTTGCCGTCAATAAAACATTCGCCGCGGTCAAACACTGCTACTCGACCTTCCTCCGCTCGCTCAGTTTTGATTCGATCAAATGCCGATGGTATTGGCCCGATCCACAAATGATTTAGGAGACCTATATGAAGGGCCAATACAATCGCAATCAAAAACTCAGCATGCTATCTTTTCAAACACTATGACATCTCCTTCCATTACTACCCCTGCTGGAGCCCCGGCTGCGCTTATGTATCGCTACATTACCCGCATACCCGGCGTACGTGGTGGGAACGCCATTATCGAGGGCACACGCGTTGGTGTCCATGATGTCATCGGTCTTCTCCAGAACGGGGAAACCATAGACACGATCACAGTGCAGTGTTTTCCCCACATTACCCGCGCTCAAGTGTATGAATGTCTCGCCTATTACGAAGACCACCGTGACGAGATTGACGAGTTGGTAGCTCGACAAATGGCAGCGGACCTGTGAGCTTAAGTCGCTCTTAATCTTCCCAATCGAAAACGATTTCCCCTTCTTTGTGTAACTCCTGCACAACAAGCTGCACGGAAGAGAGACGGATGACCTTCCCCATTCGCTTCGCTGTGGTATCAAATTCAGAATGCCGTAGAAAACGGCGCACGAACGTAGCAGTTTGAGACTGCCTCACTTCCATACAGATAAGACAGTACCGTGCATGGCAAAATCTCCGGTTGTAAAAGTCGAAATCCAAACTGAAGAAGGTTGGACGGCGAAGGGTAAGCAAAAAAGGAATAATTTCTGAGTCTTTGATTCCTTGTCGTCCAATATCATAGCCAATGTGGCGAACCGGGACACGCCAGCTCCGAAGAAGGCGACGTTGGTCTTCTGGAATCTGCTCATCCAGAACGTTCATGAAGGCGACGACTCTTGGACATATTCCTGTGCATGCTCACTGAACGCTTTACCTGCCAAAGCGACTGCTTCGGAAATGGCTTCCTTCGTGATACTCCCGTGGAATTGTTCAATGATGGTTTTCCAGGACATCCCGTCAGCAACCATCTCCAGCACTTGCCAGACCATGATGCGGGTCCCACGGAACGTGGGCTTGCCATGACAGATCTTCGGATCGATAACAACGTAACGTCCCATAGGTTTTGTCTTCATGAGGAATCCTCGTTCTTGTCTGCTATAACACCCCACAAACGACAGGCGCAAGCCGATGCTGCCTTCAGACTCGTGGCAACACTTCTTCGCCAAACAAGCGAATACAATCCAACACGCGTTCTCGCTCTGGTCCGCCGGGAAGGCGAAAACGCATCACTACATAATCGACATCATAGTCACGCTCATACATCGCTAATTGATCAATGCATTCTTGTGGTGATCCTGCGACGGCATGACGAAAACAGTTATCTACCGTGAAATCAGCTTCGGAACGAAAATCTGGATGATGAGTGAGAATCCCGTAGCGGATAGTAAAAGAGCTTTTCTTGCACGTAGATGTCACCGAATGTACGTTCAGCCTCGGCACGGGTTGGGGCCACCCATCCATCGCGCATTAACACCACTTGTGATTTACGGCCAGCTTTGGCTGCGGCTTCGCGATACATTGCCACCTGGGCTTTCCACGTCTCTTTTTGCAAAGGAAATGGGTCGCTACACCACGCATCGCCACTGCGACCTGCCCGCTGAATCGTGTAGGGAAACATCCCACCTAGCCATAACTCGGGATGCGGTTGCTGCAGTGGCTTTGGCGTCAGACGCACGTTGTCATAGTTGAACACCTGGCCGTGAAAGGAGAAGCTTTCTTGTGTCCAGGCGCGCATCATCACTTCGAGTCCCTCTTCAAACCGTTGCCGTCCGCCTTTCATCGGAATCGCGAAGGCGTTGTGATAATCAGGATGATAGCCAGAGGCCAGCCCGCAAATCAGTCGGCCCTTCGACATCAGGTCGAGCATGGCCATCTGTTCGGCAATATGAACGGGGTCGTACAGTGGAAGGATAAGAATATACGTGCCAAGGCGGATACGCGTTGTGCGTGCAGCGACCCCAGCCATCAACAGCAACGGTGAGGGAAACATGCATTCGGTGCGTGTGTGTCGCTCGGGAATCAGACAGGGCATCGAAGCCAACCTGTTCTGCTACCTCAGCCTCGCGCCAGAGATGATCGATGAACGTCGTCACTTGGCCACTGTTAGGCATAGGCATGTTGTACGGTCCACCGTGGGTATCGAGAAGATAGCCAATTTTCATAGTGTCTCATCGTATCAACAACGCCGCACGATCCGCTGCACGATCCAAGGCTTCGGTAATTGAGTCGTGAATCGTATCAAGTAGTCTGGTAAACGCCGAAAGATTAACAGAGAGTGAATCACGAATGCTCTGAGCGAATTCGCTTTCCTTCTCTTGCAACTCGCTCCGCACGCGACTCTCACTAACAAAGGAACGCAGAAAGCTCGGCATATCCATGTTCTTGAGCAAGTTTTCCATTCCGACCTTTCCCACATACCATGCCACTCCACCAATGATGATCAACATGAGCGCACCAACCGGTCCGTGGGTCAGAAGGGCAATCCCACCGCCACTTCCCAACACTGACGTCACCAGAATCGCGCCGAGAACGGAGACAAAATTACTGACACCGCCAAGCACCGATTCCGTATCGACCATTCCTTTCGGCATGCCGGCCATTCCTTCAACTCCGAGCATCGTCGGCAAATGCATCGAGGTTTGCGGGACATGGTAACGGTCACAGATCGGATTGGTTAAGCGCTCCACTTCAGGGAGCATCCTGGTAAACCAGATACGAATGATCTCTCCGAGTCTGCGCTTCCCCTCTGCGCTCGCCAGCCATTCGATGGCGCGCGGTTGCACCACCTGTTCTAGATCGGCAAGCGTTCGTAACTGTCCTTGTTGCCACTCGCGAAACGCGGGTACGATCACCGCCTCTGGGAGGGAACGCGCTAAAAAAGAAGACACAGCATCAAGTAAGGCGGGAAGGCTGTCTTCAATCGCTTGTCGAGTTTTTCCCAAGGCAATCAAATTTCCAACTTCCTCACGGAATGCCGTTGTTTTCAACTCGATACGACCAGCACCGGCTAGTCCACGAGCGATGGCAAACTCTGGCTCGGCTCCCCGCACTACACGCGTGTCAGGAAACACAGTGTCACACAGTTCGGAGGTAAACCCCATGCGCGATGCGCCACCCGTCAACAGCACTAGCCGTGGCGAGTATTCCTGCATGCGTTCTTTGGCCTGTACCAACGCATCATGGAACGCATTTTTCCAGCTTCGGTTTTGTAGCTGGGGAAGTGGACGATTCAACAACTCCTCCATGATCGCAGGCGTGATCTCGACATCGAAATACAATGGTGGATTGGTTTCGAGTCGTACGGTTTTACTCGCCGGTTTATCCAGCCACATCTCTGGATTGGAGAAAAACATCTCCTTCACTTTACGGCACTCTAACTCACAGATTGCCGCATATACTGGATACTCAGCAAAGATCTTATGGAGTTCCGCAGAACGCTTATGCGTGGTAACGATACGTTCAAGGATTGCCTTATCAATTAGCCCACCACCGAGCGCGTTCTGGCCGAAATCACTGATGCGGATTTCCAGGTTCTGGACCGCGGTAAAGTCGGTCGTCGAAGAGCCAATGTCGATGATGAGAATGGCTCCTTCGGCAAGGTCTTGCGAGATGTAACCCGACTCCCGGGCATAGACTAATGCGGCACGAGATTCTGGCCAGACCGTCACCTGCCGCATTCCAGCTTCACGAAGCAGTTCGGCGTAGCCATCACGAACCGTCGCACTCCAACCCGACGGACACCCAACAAAGAAGAGTGTCGTATCACCACCAGTAATCTCTCGGTCTTTGAGCAAGACTTCGAGAACCTTCCCGACAAAGAGTTTAACCGGTTCGCGCACCTCATAGCGCTTGATCTCTGGACTTTTGAAAGCAATACGTAAGCTGTTCACATTGCGGGCCATGAACGCATCGTCACCAATGAGCGTCCCACGGGTCGAATGCTGTGCAACTGCCGTAATAATACTTTTGGTGCCGTGGATATCGAGAATTTGCGGCTCGGTCGTCGCCGCAAACATCGCCAACGCAACCGCCGTTTCACCATGGCCTAGATCGAAACCGACAATTTCCACGTCCGACTTCACGTTAGTGGCCCTTTTCCTTGTTTGCCGGTTCGGTCACGAGGCCGCGTCTGAGTGGTTTTCCTTCTTTGGTGACCAGTGCGGGTTTGAGGGTAAGCCACTCCCGACTCTTCGCATCGAGGCTCGGGACGGCGTCAAAGAGAAATGCTCGTTCGGCAGAAAAGCGTTCAGCTCTGATTCCATGCTTTTCCAGCAAAAAGATAAGTGGCTTGAGTTGTTTAAGCGCGAATATGCCATCTTCCACCGACGCGGCGTAGAGCAGTTCTTGGAACAATTCGAGTAAAGCAGTGTCATCGCCTAAAGAACTGACGGGCGACGGCTGCGGTTGAGAAGCTTCCGTCAGAACGGCGTCGGTAGCTCTGAGCGTTTCACGAAGGCGGGAAAGTAAGGCATCGACATTGACGCGCACCCTAGTGGTCGGTTCTGGCAGCGTTGCCTGAGCGGCTGTCATAGATGGTTTGATAAACCATTCACGTACATCGAGCAGCACCAACACAGCAAGCAATGCAAGACAAAAGAAGTTTTCAATCTGAAACAACACACTGCCCAACGCTGCAGCAATAACGACCCGCACAACTCGAAGGAACCAATCTCCTCGGTTTGTGGCTGACGACACGCGTCGGGGTTGTTGTCGCTCATCGGCAACAGCCTCACAACTGACGAGAGTGGCCACGGCAGATTTGACGACATCAAGGAGAAATCCTAACAGTCGTCGCTCGGTCAGGCTGCGATCCTTCTCCCGGCTCGCAAGGGTAAGAAGGGACCCAAGCCAGCTTTTTACTTCCTGCACAACCTGTTCTGGTGACAGTTCATCATTCAGGCGTTGCCGGAGTTGAGCGCGATGTTGGTCGAAGAGTTCAGTCAGAGTACTCATTGGTCGTTTTCGCTTTATCGTCTCCAGTATCCTCGGACCACGCCTGCACGTTCACAGATATAATGTCAGGTATATCACTTAATAAACTACACATTGACTGATAGCGAGAGGAACGTCTCATTGACATCTTGGTAGGACTTTCGTCCCAAGCAGCTCAATACACTTCACGGTTTCCTGGTGGCTCGGTCCCGTAGGATGACGCAGCATAAGGATCATGTATTGGCAGCCGATCTCTCGTTCATAGCGCTTGATCTCTGCGACTACATCGTCCGGCGTTCCACAAATGAGACGGTTGGGCGCTACTCGTTCATAACTCCACTCTGCATCCGACTTCACATCTTTGACCCAAGGCTCCCACTGTGAGTTAAAGCGACCAGAGGAGAAAAAGCCGAGATGCAGGTAGAAAAGGTGGTACGCCTGAATGTGCGGCCACCATACCCGTTCGACCTCAGCGCGACTCTCGGCAACCCAGGTGTCACGTAGTAAGGCGATCTCGACTCGTGGATTGCCTGCCTTTGCCGCCGCGTCACGGTAGATCTGCCCCCAGGCTTTCATGACATCAAAGTTGTGGAGCGGATCAGAGATCCAACCGTCGCCTATTCTTCCTGCCCGTTTGAGCGTGATCTCTGACATCGCGCCAACCCAGATCGGCGGACGCGGGCGACGCACCGGACGAGGTGTGATTGTCACATCAGTGAACTGATAGTGACGACCTTGATGTGAAAAGGTCTCTCCGGTCCAGGCGCATTTGAGAATTTCGACTGACTCAGTGAACCGCGAGGCTGCCTCAGTGAGCGGAATTTGGAAGGCATCGAACTCTTTTTGAATCAATCCAAGTCCAGCGCCGAGAATAAACCGCCCGCGAGAGAGGTTATCGATCACCGCTCCTTGTTCGGCGATTTGCAGTGGATGAAACAACGGCAACTGCATGATGCCGGTACCGAGTTCTGCTCGCTTGGTCCGCACCGCAAGAGCTGCAAGAAACGTGAGCGGTGCTGGCATATAGCCATCAGGCATCTGATGGTGCTCGGGAACGAAGAAGGCGTCAAAGCCGAGATTCTCAGCAAGCTCGGCCTGTTCAAACACTTCATCATACAACCGTGGGAGATTCTCCCCGTTTGGGGGATCTTGTAACAGGAAGAAAAGGCCGAATTTCATGACTGCTGTCGCTCTGCGAGATACCGCCGCACAACCACTAAACCGTCCGGCGTAAATTGTTCCGTCTGTGCTCGCCGTAAAATGTCATCGATCGTCAGCATTTCCACGTACTCAACTTCTTCTGGCTGGGGAACGATCTTGCCGTCATACTCACAGGAGAAAGCCCTACCCCACACGCGAGACCGCGGATCTTCAAAATAGAAATCGAACAAACGCGTAAGTGGTACATCACGAATGCCCATTTCCTCTTCGAGTTCGCGGACCGCACTTTCCTCGTAACTTTCGCCCGCGAGTACTACCCCACCGGTGGCAGGATCGAAATAACCCGGAAATACATCCTTGGTCATGGTGCGCTTCTGCACATAGAGTGCGCCTTGCGGGTGAAACACGAGGATATACGTACTTCGGTGCAAGAGACGATTCGCACGCATTTCTCGCCGTGGCACTGCACTAATCACATTGTTGTGTTCATCAACGATAGCAACGATCTCGTCGGCAGGGTTCATATCTTTTCTCTAAATCGTAAAATGTAAAGAATAACTACCCCCCTTCCCTTTACGTTTTACGTATTACGTTTTATTCCTTCCTTCTGACTTCGGACTCTGGACCCTAGATGCTGGACTCCTCATGCTGCAGAACATTCTCGCCATTTTCGCCAAAGCACCGATCGAAGGCCAAGTGAAAACGCGCCTCTGTCCGCCACTGACACTAGCACAAGCTG
The DNA here is from genome assembly GCA_963733195.1 of uncultured delta proteobacterium. Lineage (GTDB taxonomy): Bacteria > Desulfobacterota > Binatia > Bin18 > Bin18 > VGTJ01. The sequence goes on along the minus strand of CAVTCR010000013.1, from coordinate 11,541 downwards.
CCGAGTTGGCTCGCTGTTTTCTTATGGATACTGTCGAACAGGCGTGTCAGCTCCCTGGTGTCGAAGTGTATATCGCGTTCACCCCAGCCGACAGTGAACCGCATTTCCGCAAGATCCTCCCCTTTCCAGTCAAATACATCGCTCAGCGCGGAGATTCATTGGGCGAGCGCGAGTTAAATATCTTCCGCGATCTATTAGAGAGTTCCGTATCACGAGTTGTTCTTATCGGCAGCGATATACCGACTCTGCCACCATCACACCTGCAAGAGGCATTCTTCCAGCTCGAAAATGCACAGTGTGATGCCGTCTTCGGTCCAAGCAGTGATGGAGGGTACTATTTAGTAGGGATGCGAAAAGTCCATAAAGAACTCTTCGAGAACATTCCCTGGAGTACACCCACAGTGATGGCAGAAACACTCTCTCAGGCTCGAAAACACAATCTCAACGCTGTGCTCGTGCCGGCATGGTACGATGTGGATGATCAAGCAGCTCTCTCACAGCTGGCGAATGATCTCAAGAATACCAACGCAGGTACAGTGGCACCCCGAACTCAGGCAATGCTCATGCGGCTTGGGTTGTTCCCTGAGCAGTAAAACCCTCCTCCTGAGACGGAGTAGAAAGCCGCAGTTCGCTCTTTATCCGCGCAAAAGCCTGCCACTCCTTCTTTCACCACTGCGGAGGCAATTTGGATGGCTTTGATGCCACTTCGCAGTACGGCCAACGCTTCATGACCGTGCGACACACCGCCAACAGCAATCACATCCATCTCGCCCCTTGGCGGCGTGGAGTATCGTTTCAGCTTGTGTCGGCTCGCCATTTGCTGAGGCGTTGTGACATAACACGGCAGGAATTCCTGCGTCAAGTAAGAACTGAGCCGCAATAGTGGATAACGGCAGCGATACTCTTGGAGGAAATTTCACAATCAGTGGGGTTGTCACCAGCATGACGAATGAGCATGACTGATCTTGCTCAGATTCTCAGTCGAAGCGAACGGCGCGAGGTGTTCGTGCACATGCGGCTCATTGAGATTAACTTCAATGAGATCAGCACCGGCGTCAGCCAGTGTCTGAGCAGTCGTGATGAATTCTTCATGGTCAGTCCAGCAACACTGGTAATGATTGGTTTCCCAGCTCGTCGCAATTCGGGCAACAAACTGACGTAGTACGCAACCCCGGGATTCTCAATCCCGCAACTCGCACCAGGATCAAGGAACGATTCTGGCGTGATCGACTTGGTGACTACTGCACCAGCTTCAGAATGGGCCAATGCCAGCAACTCTTCTCGACTGGTTGAGAGGGCGCCAGCTGCGTTCATAAGACAGAAGGGAAACTGAATACCGGCGATGGTTGGACTGAGATTCACCACAGAATTGACCTCCTGTGAGTTGACGTTCATGCAACACGTAACATGTAGCTCATACTACGTAATGCGTGATGCGTGGATGCGACCACTCCTCTTACGTTTTACGCTTTATGTTTTAGTTTATGGCAACCTTCTCCACCAACTGCGGCGCTTTTCCCGTTTCTTTATCAAGGAACCCAGCTGCAACCTTATCATCATGTGAAAATGACACCCACAGGTTCTTCGCACGTGCTTCAGCAAAGAACCGCTTCTTGGCCGCGATTGTCTCTAATGGGTTGGTATCGTAGGCCGCATTCCACGCGAGCCGCAGGTGCGAGGTTGTCGGTACGATGTCAGCCAAATGGATTAATCCGGTACCTTCACCTTCAACAATCACACATTGATGGAAGTCAGCATGTCCACCAGAGATTACAGTCCGAACCTGAGGAAGGATTTGCGAGTCACCGTTCAGCAACTCGACGTTCTGTAAAGCATTGAGACATTCCGGGGCGTGGCGATAGGCTGCCGCGAGGCGCTCGTCAGTCGGGGTAAGGGCAATCTCCCATTCTCGTTTTTGAATATGGAAACGTGCTTTAGAAAATATCGACCGAATCTCACCAGTCGGAGACTTATCAATCACACCTCCCACATGATCGAAATGTAAGTGCGAAAGGATCACATGCGTCACGCTCTCGAGCGTCAATCCCAAACGACGAAGGCCACCTGCGAGACCGCCGCCTGGCTCAGGAGTGTAAATCTGCTGTTCCCGCTCACTCAGCCGGTTGCCGATTCCCGTATCGACGAGGATAATCTCTCTACCAGTGAGTATCAGTGGGCACGTTAAACTCATGCGAATACGATGACGAGCATTCGCTGGTTTTTCTTTCTCCCACAACTCACGGGGAACGATGCCAAACTGTGCACCGCCATCATCCCACCAGAATCCTGCGTTGAGAAAATGAATCGTAATATCGCCTGCTCGTAACATGGGGCAGACTATAGCGGCAAAGAAAGGCTGAAGGCTAGAGGCTGAAGGGAGGAAAGGGGACATGGGAAATTGGGGAAAGGGTAAATGGATAAAGGATAAGGGGAGACAGGCTAAAGGTGTTAGGCTGTAGGCTAAAGGGAAGACGTGAAACGTAATCCGTAAAACTTTGAACCTTGAACTTTGAACTTGAAACATGCAGTGTGTCGTTCTACAGTCCGTTGGCGAAAGGAGGGTGACGTTTATGAAAATTGGCGTATCAGTATTTCTGACCGGCAAATCTGGAAATCCTGGCGAGATCGCACAAGCTGCAGAAAATCTTGGCTTCGACTCTTTCTGGGTCGCTGAACACATCGCAATTCCGACGCAATACAAAACCTATTATCCCCGCTCGGCAGATGGAAAGGTACCAGCATTCTATGCGGATTTAGTTGATCCGTTCATTGCCCTCATGGCGGCAGCACAGTCGACGAAGAAAATTAAACTCGGAACCGCTATTTCCTTGCTGCCTCAACACCACGCAATCACTATAGCCAAGACCACCGCGACGCTTGATCTCTATTCAAACGGTCGTCTGATTCTTGGTGTCGGGGCTGGATGGTTTGCCGAGGAGGCCGAGTTGTTCGGCGTGCAGTTCAAACATCGCTGGAAGTATGTGCGTGAAGGCGTGGAAGCGATCCGTGACCTCTGGAGCAAAGAGGAAGCAAGCTACTCTGGAGAGTTCGTCAAATTTCCTACGGTCAAGATTGGCCCGAAACCGGTGCAGAAACTTCCACCGATTTTCTTGGGCGCGCACGATCCAAAGTATGCACTGAAGCGTGTTGCCCAGTACGCCGACGGGTGGTTTCCGGCCAATCTGCCGCCGGAGAAATTCAAAGAAGTGATTCCACAAATCAAGCAGATGGCCAAAGATGCCGGACGCAATCCGGATAACATCGAGTTCTCTGTCCTACTCATGGCCCAGCAAGACGGTCCGAGCGTCGATCTTATGAAGCAGTATCAAGATGCTGGTGTCACTCGTATGATCACATTAGCGTGGGCTGCAGCCTCAGGCAGTGGTGTCGAGGCGGTGAAGAGTCTTGCGCCGATCGTTGAGCGCGCGCAGAAAGTTTGAGGGTGGTGGGCATTGCCCACCCTACTTCACTGAAGAAGGCACACTATTATGGAACTCAAACAACTCGGCAACACCAATATGAAGGTGCCAGAAATCGGACTTGGAGTGTGGAAATATCGTGGCGGCGTGGAACCGCTGCGTCGCGGAATCGAACTCGGCGCGTTTCTGATCGACACAGCGGAGGTGTACGGCACTGAAGACGTTGTTGGTCAGGCCGTTAAAGGCATTCGTGACAAGGTGTTTATTGCCTCAAAAGTTTCCGGTAGCCACTTACGGCACGACGATGTCCTTCACGCTGCCGAAGCAAGCCTACGTAAGTTGAACGAGAACTGCATTGATCTCTACCAGGTACATTGGCCAAACTCCTCGGTTCCGATCAAGGAAACGATGCGCGCGATGGAAGCATTAGTCGATCGTGGTCAGGTTAAATACATTGGTGTGAGCAATTTTTCAGTACGGGAATTGCAAGAAGCACAAGCCGCAATGCGCAACCATCCGATCGTTGCGAATCAGGTCTTGTACAACTTGAACGATCGCGACATTGAACGTGACCTACTTCCGTACTGCCAAAAACACAGTATGACAATTCTTGCGTATACACCGCTTGATGATGGTCGCCTCGCCAAGAAGGCGAAATTCTGGCGCGGGCGTAACCAAGGGATGAAGGTGTTAGAAGAAGTCGCGACTCAGGTACAGAAAACCCTGGCGCAGGTTGCTTTGAACTGGTGCACCTCGCGACCGAACGTGATTGCGATCCCCAAGTCTGATAGTGTCACTCGTACTGAAGAGAACTGTCACGCATCGGGTTGGCGACTCTCTCGCATGCAAATCCAAGCCTTGGACGAAGCGTTCTCATGACGATAAGCCGACGGCAGTTCTTGAAAAGGACTGGTGCCGTTGTCGTTGGCGCTACCAGCATATACGGTAGCGCCTATACTCGTCGCGAGGGAGCGTGGCCTCAAGAGACTGAGCAGTTTTCGCTTCGACAAGCAAAAAGTATGGCACTTCAGGAGCAACACATGACCCGTTTCGGTATCCAGATCGAGCCACAGTTTGGTTTCACCTTTTCCGATGTTGTTGATCTTGCCAAAGAAGCTGAGCGTCTCGGCTTTACTGCGCTGTGGGCATCGGATCATTTGTTGTGGGATGCAAAATCTGAGCGACGTAATTGTCTCGACGTCTGGGCATTGATGCCAGCGTTGGCAGCGGTTACCACCAAGTTGCGTATCGGCACACTTGTTACCTGCAATTCGTACCGTATCCCCAGTGTACTGGCGAAAACAGCCGCGTGCGTGGACCACATCAGCAACGGACGCCTAGAGTTTGGCCTTGGCGCAGGGTGGAAGGATATTGAGTATAAAGCTTACGGCATTCCGTTCCCACCAGTCGCCACTCGCCTAGCCCAGTTAGAAGAAGCAGCTCAGCTTATTAAGCTCTTGTGGACGGAAGAGAAAGCCTCCTTCAACGGTAAACATTATCAGCTCGATAATGCGACCTGTGCACCAAAGCCGGTGCAACAACCGCTCAAGATGTGGATCGGCGGTGCTGGAGAGAAGAAATTGCTCCGCATAGTCGCGCAATACGCCGACGGCTGGAATATGATCTTTGGCCATCAGCTTCCGGCAGTGAAAAAGAAACTGGACGTGCTCAAGCGCCACTGCGATGAGGTCAAGCGCGACTTTACGAAAATCGATAAGTCCCTCTTCATCGTCACTTGTATCGCAGACACTGAAGAGGAAATAAAAAAACGGGAAGCTGATACGGCAGCCGCATTAGGAGTCGGTCGCATTTTCAAGCTTGCCCGAGATGCCGGAACAATTGGGACAGCAGAGCAAGTCGCGGAAGTGCTTCGTGGGTATAAAGACCTCGGGTTCGATTATTTCATCGCTATGTTTCCTTACAAGCAAGACAAAGAGATGCTCCAGCGCTTTACTGAGACGGTGGTGCCGAAGTTGCGCTAAGTAGGGAGTAATGAGTGCTGAGTGAGAAACGAAGGAGTCTAAAATGCCACGAGTCCATGACCGCGGAGGCTGGCCTGATGCTGGATCGATCAATAAAGCAGAGCATAACTATGCCTTGTGGGAGAAACGCACCGATGCGCTGCTCATGCTCTTGGTGAGTCCAGCAAAGAAGGTCTTACGCGTCGATGAACTACGCCGAGCAATCGAGGCTCTTCCGCCCGAAGCGTACGAGAAGATGAGTTACTACGAACGGTGGATATCGGCGATCGAAACGCTGGTGATTGAAAAGGGACTGCTGACCCGCGAGCAAATTGAGCACAAAATTGCGGAGTTGGAACATGCCAGCCAGGTTTAAGCCAGGAGATACCGTCCGCATTCGCGTAGGCTCTCCAACGGGCCATTTCCGCACTCCGAGTTATGTACAAGGAAAGATCGGACAGATCGAAGCGATACATGGTGAATTCCGCGATCCTGAGTCTCTCGCCTACGGTAAGGATGGATTACCCAAGAAATTTCTCTATCTTGTATCACTCGACCAAACCCATATATGGAACACGTATAGCGCTTCACTACGAGATCGGCTTTTTATTGATATTTACGAACACTGGCTGGAACCAGTTGAGGGCTAGGAGTTAGGGGCTGGGGATTGGTTGAAGAGCGAAATCAGGAGAACGACATGCAGGAACACGATCACGCGCATGATCCCATTACTGATCCACACGAGTCTTCACACTACGAGAAGCGCGCAACGGCAATTGTCTCTTTGTTGATCGAGAAAGGACTTGTCACAGCCGAGGAAGTGCGGCGAACGATCGAACAAATGGATGAACGCACGCCAGCGTTGGGTGCTAAAGTCATCGCGCGTGCGTGGATTGATCCTGCGTTTAAGGCGCGACTCCTCACCGACGCGAAGTCCGCGTGTGCAGAAGTGGGAGTTGATACCGGGACGCTAGCCCAAATCGTGGCAATCGAGAACACCGACAACGTACATAATGTTGTCGTATGCACCCTCTGTTCGTGTTATCCACGATCGATTCTCGGTCTCCCTCCAGACTGGTACAAAAGCTTAAGTTATCGTTCTCGCGTGGTACAAGAGCCGCGCAGCGTGCTTCGAGAATTTGGCTTGGAGTTGCCACAGTCAGTGGAAGTGCGCGTCTATGACAGCACGGCTGACATGCGCTATTTGGTGATTCCTGCTCGTCCACCTGACACGGAGGATCTGAGTGAGGCTGAACTTGCCGCGCTCATCACCCGTGACAGCATGATTGGCGTGGCAAAGGCCCGGGGACCGGAAAAGTAATGAGAACCGATGACTGAGGAAAGGCTATAGGCTTAAGGCTGTAGGGGAAGGACTACAAAGGCGAAATGGGAAAATGGTGAAGTGGGAAGACAGCAAAAAGGTTATCGGCCTTTCTTAAGCTGCTTCGCCGTTTCCCCTTTTTTCCTTTTGCCCTTTGTCTTTCTTCCCTTCAACCTGAAGCCTACAGCCTCTAGCCTTTTTCCTACTGACTACTGAATGCTGACTACTGGTTACTGTTTTACTGCCCTGTGGCCGCGGCAGGAGCAGGAATCCGTATATTCCTCACAATTTGTCCGGGTTTGCCAGCCGGCGGGAGATCTTGTCCATCAAGGTTGAGGATGGCACCGCCAGCATTTCCCAACGAAACCGTGAAGCCATCCTGCGCAGTCCATTCCCGCGTCTCTCCGGCTTTGAGGATCAGGTCTTTTCCTGGTTGACTGTCAACAACGACACGCAGCCAGGTTGACGAACTCGCTCGTATGCTCAGGCGATGCCCGCCGGCAGGAGGTGCTGTTGTCGCTGGAGAAACAGCAGCTACTACTGGCGACTCTGATTGTGGAACCACTGCAGTTGTTGCTGTGGGAGATGGAGAGCCACTGGTTGGCGATCCTTGCACCGTTGGCATTTGAGATGTGGGAGCCCCTGCCGTTGGCGATTCTGGGTGGGGAACCACGGCAACTATTGAGGATGGAGGTGTCGCTGGAGCTGAGGACCCACTAGTTGGTGATCCTTGCACAGTTGGAACACTAGTCGGTGGAGCAACCGGGGAGGAAGAACTACTATCAGGCGTAGTAGCAGGTGAAGGCACAACGGCAACCGCCGATTCTGGAACAACAGCAGTAACCGAGGATGACGGGGGAATTGAAACTGGTGATTCCTCGGCAAGTTCCTCTTTCGTTGATCCCGATTGCCACCAGGACACGAGGGTTTGCAGGTGGCCTTGTTGCCACAAATACGATCCCAATAATAAAATAACCAATAAGAGCAAGAAGGGAACGACCCAAGAAGCAAGACGTGAAGGACCAGAACGAGGCGTGACTACCGGCGGACGGCGCTCAGGCGGCGCTACAATCGCAGCATCTTGCCGCTGCAGTTCTGTTAGAAAACGCGTGACCGCCTGGTTTGCATCAACACCAAGAAAGTTGGCATAAGAACGCAGAAACGGAATGAGATACATCTCGTCTGCCAGGAGGCCGGTCTCTCCTCCTCCTTCAAGCGCCTGGAGATACTTCAACGGGATCCTCGTTTTTCCCTCGACATCTTTCAACGAGACCCCTTTGTGTTCACGCGCCTGTCGCAGTATCGCTGTGATAGTTTCCATACCCTCACTACCTCCCCCTAGCCAACCGCTATCCTCCGCCTCTGTCTGCCGCGTTCCCGCTTCCATTGGTAACCCCACATGGTACTTTTGTACAGTGGAATGTAGCCGAGATCTCCACTGAAAGCGAGCGGCGCTTTTGTCCTTTTTGCTGAGAAACCCTGTTTACATCGAATGCTCCTTGAGGGAAACTCAAGCGGCGCGGTAGCCTGACAATTCCGAGTGGGGACCAACCAGCCCCCACAGTGCAGCCTCCCGAGCCTGTACATTAGAAGAAAGGGATTCATCTATGGCAAAAGACGAATGGTGGTTACCATTGCCAACGCATCTTTCGCAGGAAGTCGATCGCTTATTCGATGAATTAATCCATCGCCCGTGGGGTTCTGTCCGGACCGCAGCTGAAGAATGGAGTCCACAGATAGATCTCTACGAAACCGATACCGCCTTCGTTCTTGAGGCGGATCTCCCTGGGGTACAAGAACAACAGGTAGCAGTCAGCGTAGACAATGGAGACCTGGTTCTGCAGGGACAACGGACTGTCACTCATAGTGATTCTCACGGCAGTTTGCACTATAGGGAACGCCGCTCCGGCGGTTTTCTCCGCCGTGTCCGATTGCCCGCCTCGGTTGACCATACCAACATTGGCGTCGAGTTTATTAGTGGGGTCCTGCGCATCACCCTACCGAAGCTCCGACCAGAACGGAGGGGAGCGTGAGTACGAACCTGCCTTCTCGACCTGAGGAACAGTCTGGAATCCAACCCGCAGCCCCTCCAGTTGAGCTGACTGCCGAGCAGCTCCGTTTTTCTGTGACCCTCCCAGTGCAGTTTCGGACAACAGAAGAATTGACGCCAGGCCACGGCCATTTCATCGGCCAGGAACGTGCCCGGGCTGCGCTCGAACTTGGGCTTGGGATTACAAGTAGTGGATATAACATCTTCGTCTCCGGATTAACCGGTGCAGAAAAATTAGAGGCCCTCCACGGATGGGTCAGTCAGCAGACACCCCAATCGTCTCCTCCTCAAGATTGGGTCTATGTCCAGAATTTCGCCCATCCCGATGCGCCTCGAGCAATTCCCCTCGCGGCAGGGCAAGGCTCTCGCCTGAAACACTTTATGACGGAAATGGTCAAAACCTTACGCGAGGAATTACCAAAAGCGTTTCGCCAAGAAGCCTTCGACAAAGAGAAAAGTCAGCTCAAAGAAAAATACGCGTCCCAAGCTCAGGAACTTAATGAAGCACTAGAGGCTCGCGCTCGCGAGAAGGGTTTTGCTATTCAACCGGGTCAGGGAGGCGGGATTATTCTTATCCCCGTCGTCAATGGGAAACCCCTCGAAAGCCCAGAAGAATTCTCCCGCTTAACTCCCGAGCAGCAACGCGACATCGAAAAAAATCAACGCGAGTTTGCCGCAGAGATGGCTGCCTTTCCCAGCAAGCAGCAAGAAATCATGCGCGCGATGGTAGACGATGTGCGCTCGATCGAACGTCGTTTCTGCGATGCGTTACTCACACCGATGCTGGCTACTATCAGTCGCGAAATGAAAAGCCCCGAGGTCGATGTCTATCTTGCTGAAGTGAAGGCACACATCATCGATAATCTCGACAACTTCAAAGAGCCTGAACGACAAACTCCGGTGATGCCGTTCGGCCTGCTCCCTCCCCAGCAAGACCTGTTTCTTGAGTACGAAGTGAACGTCGTTGTTGATAACAGCACGACCAAAGGAACGCCCGTTCTTGTCGAGAGTTCTCCAACGTATCCCAATCTGTTTGGTTCGATTGAACGGGTGGTAGATCGTGGTGGCCGTTTAGTCACGAACTTCACCCGTATCAAAGCAGGCTCGCTCCTTCGTGCGCATGGTGGGTATCTCATTTTTAGCCTGGAAGATGCGCTTACCGAACCTGCAGTGTGGAAAATGCTGAAGCGAACGCTGAAGAGCGGTCGCATTGAAATGGAAACCTATGAACCCTTCGCGATGTTTTCAACCTCCGGCTTGAAGCCAGAACCGATCCAGGTGAATGTCAAAGTTATTACAGTTGGAAGCCCGTATCTTTATCATTTGCTCTATAGTTTGGACGAAGAGTTTCGTGAGATTTTTAAGGTACATGCAGACTTCCGGCGCGCGATGGAACTTGATGGGCAACACCTGCTCGCCTACGGCAATTGGGCCGCACAGATTTGTCGAGACGAAGGTTTACCTCACTTTGAGCAGTCGGCAGTCGAACGACTAGTCGAATTCGGCGCACGGAGAGCAGGCGATCGACAGAAAATATCGGCTGCGTATGCTGAAGTTGCCGATCTCATCCGCGAATCGGCATATTGGGCACGTAAAGACAATAGCCATGTCGTTTCTGCTCGGCATGTCCAACAGGCCTTAGAATCGCGCGTGTTCCGGGCTAATCGTATCGAGCAGGATATTCGTGAGCTGATTACCCAAGGGACAATATTAGTTGACATTGACGGGCGGAAAGTTGGACAGGTGAACGGCCTGTCGGTGCTCCAACTTGGCGAGCATAGCTTTGGTCAACCTTCACGCGTCACAGCGAGTGTAGGTATGGGGCAAGCCGGGATTGTGAATATTGAACGTGAGTCACGGCTCAGTGGCCCCATTCACGACAAGGGGTTACTAATTCTATCGGGGTATCTCCGCAATCGCTATGGACAGGACAAGCCACTCACATTGTCGGCTAGTGTCTGTTTTGAACAATCGTACTCAGGAGTTGAAGGCGATAGTGCTTCATCAACCGAGTTATATGCAATGCTCTCTCGTCTCTCGGAACTCCCAATCCGCCAGGATCTGGCAGTGACTGGCTCGGTCAATCAATGGGGCGAGGTGCAAGCGATCGGTGGCGCCAACGAAAAAATCGAAGGGTTCTTTGATGTTTGCCGTATACGTGGCTTGACTGGAACACAAGGAGTGTTGGTTCCGATCGCGAACGTACGCAATCTCGTGTTGCGCCCAGATGTCATCGAAGCTGTGGCACAAGGGAAGTTTCATATCTATCCAATCCGTACCATCGACGAGGGAATCGAACTCCTAACGGGGGTACGTGCTGGAAGCAGTGATGAAGAGGGTACCGTCAACAACCTCGTCAACCGCCGTCTACACGACCTCACCACGAAACTCAAAACCTTTGGCAATAATGAGTCGGAGACAAAAAAGGCATCATCAGAAGAGGAGGACAACAAAAAGTAACATTCCCAGCGTCGACAATTGATATTCGCAAGGGGCAACTGGAGGCCGCAGGTAACGCGTCACAAACGCCGGCTGAGCAGTGCTATGCCTTAGCTGTACAGATCACACAAAGGGATAATTCTGCTCGTCTTCATCTAAACTTTGCGACGGAACCTCATTTTCCACCTTTCCTCCTGGGAGTTTTCTTCTTCGGTTGCTCCGCTTGCTTCTCTGTGATCGGACCCGCCTCCATACTGTCTAGGGGTTTGAATTCCCGGTGGCAAGATTTCTGTTGTAATACTCCCTCCCGATCCCACCACACGAAACCCAGTGGGGCGTAATGATGCTCGA
>CAVTCR010000012.1:0-105528 GCA_963733195.1 uncultured delta proteobacterium | reverse complement strand
TGGCTCCCCTTCGTCAACTCTTATCGAACTTTGTGCGTAGCGCCACCACAAGAAATGAGGATGATGTTCAATAACCTCCAACAACATCCTTAGCTGGTTGAGTTCTGTGCATCACATTATATAGTTTTTCCATCTTTTCAAAAGCTTATTCTCTATTTTTCCGGCAGTAGGTTGTACAGTCCAGAAGGAGGTCTTGGCAATAAGTGTGTAAATAGAATCAGGCAGCGATATACTCTTGGGCGGCGATTGTCTGCTTCAGGTTAACTCCTCCAACAGCGCCTTCGCCTCTTGCAAGTCCTTGGTGTCAAACCCTTCGGTGAACCAGCCGTAGATCTCGGTCAGCCACCGCCCTGCTCAGTCAGAGCGCTGCGTCGGAAGGAACATTGAGGGAAATGGAGTGCTCTCTCGGCACCCACACGCGAAACGTCGAGCCAGCACCCAGCTTGCTCTCTACCCTAATCGTACCGCCCAATAAGGCCAGCAGTCGCTTCACAATATGCAGCCCGAGTCCTATCCCCCTCCTCTCCCGATGAGGTAGTGCCGACCTGACGAAATGGCTCGAAAATAAGCTCTAAGGCCTCCGCAGGAATTCCGATCCCTGTGTCAATGACTCTAACCTCTATGCCTCCGCAGAGGCCCTGCGCCTCTACAGTGACACTCCCCTCTTCGGTGAATTTTACCGCATTCCTAATGAGATTCTTCAGCACTATCTTGAGCTTGCCTGGGTCGGTATACAGGGGCGGCAGATCGCCCTGCATCGTCCAGGTGTAGATGAGGTCTACCCGTTCTCGCTCTGCCTCGGTCTCAGCTTTGATCTCCTCTAGTAGCGCGGGAACCTCCACCATTCGTATCTCCATCGGCAGTCGTCCCGCCTCAAGACGGCTCACATCCAGAATGGCGGTAATGAGGTCGAGTAACTCCCTTGCGCTGTTGTTTATCCGTCGTAGAGACGTGGCCCTGCTCTTCGCTCAGGCTCCCTAACATCCCCTCTACCAGGAGACTGCCGTACCCGAGGATGACGCTAAGGGGCGTGCGTAGCTCGTGAGACATGGTGGACAGGAACTCACTCTTAGCCCGGTTCGCCGCCTCCGCCGCCTCTTTGGCCTTGAGCAATTCTTCCTCCGCCCGCTGGCGCTCGGCGATCTCCTGTCTTAACAGCGCATTGGCTGTTGACAGCTCAGCCGTGCGTTCCTCCACGCGTCTCTCTAATTCCTGGTAGGCTTGACGCAGCGCCTCCTCCGCTTGCTTGCGCGTGGTGATGTCACGGGCATTAACCACGATCCCTTCCACAGCCGGATTATCGAGCAGGTTTTTGCCTATACTTTCAAATATCCGCCACGAGCCGTCTTGATGCCGAAGTCGGTATTCGCTTCGATATAGCGCGACCCCCGGCTTTTGGAGCGCCTCGGCAAAGGTAGTCATAAGTCCGGGTAAGTCGTCTGGGTGAACAAGCCCGAAGCCGTTCGTGCCGATTGCGTCTTGCCGTGTGTATCCGAGGACCCGCTCAGCAGAGGGACTGACATAGCGTACCGTTCCATCGCTACTGACAATCGTGATGATGTCCAACGCGTTCTCGGTAAGGGCGCGGAAATATTCCTCGCTGCGCCGCACTGCTTCCTCTGCCCGCTTGCGCTCCGTAATATCGCGCCCGACGGACTGAAATTCCACAACGCGACCAGTGTCGGCGACGATGGCGCGATCCGCCCACTGTTGCCAGCGGCGTTCCCCCTCTTTACTAACGGTGGCGCGCTCGTGCAACATGATCTGTGGGTGCTCCAGGAGGGAGGCGATGTGGGCTGCCACGACTTGCTGCTCTGCTTCGGGAATAAGCGATAAGAAGCTCTTGCCGAGGAGTTCCTCATCCTGTTTCCCGAAGTAGCGACTGTAGGCGCTATTTACGAAGGTCAATGTCGTATCTGGCAGAAACCGGCAAATTAAGTCGGTCTGCTCTTCCACCACAGCCCGGTACCGTTGCTCGCTTTGATGCGCGACATGCATGGCGGCTTCGGCCTGCTCTTTGGCGACCGACAGGCTCCGAATCAGCTCATAATTTTCAAAGCGGAGGTTAAGAGACTCAACGATCGAGGCATGAAAGTTGCGCGCGATTGCCAGGAGCGCTCCGGCGAAAAATAAGCCTAGGACCCCCATGGCGACGGGAACAGTACCGCCCTGGACGAAAAACCGTATGATGATGGGCAGCACCGTGGGGATAAAAAAAGCGAGAAAAGCGGTCCTGACCGAAGACAACAGTCCCACAGCCCCCGCGGCCATGCCGCCTAGAACAAACGCCAAAAAGACTTGATGGGCCATGAGCTCAGGGAGGAACAAGAGCAGACCGACCGCTCCCCAGGCCACGCCAGCAGCGCCGGCTCCAAGAATAAATAAGGTCCGCCAGGAGCGGACCTGGTCCGCCGTAGCGGCCGCACGCCTATACCGCTGCACTAATGCGAAGCGTAATAGAGTAATCGTTACGATCAACACAAGCCAAGCGATCAGAAGAGATCTTGCTACGCTCCCCCAGAGAATGAAAACGACTACCCCTGCGTTCAGCACAGTAACGACAAACCCTATAGGAGCCTGGGTGTAGAGAAGTTTGACCCTCTCAGCTTCGATCTGCTGGACCCGGTGAGATGCCGCGGAGGAAGTAAGGTGGGGCAAGCCGGACGGTTCGCCCGGCAGGGCGGCTAAACTTTCAATTTGAGACGCACCGCTAGGCTTTCGCATGAACGTGTCGTCCTTTGCTGTGCTCTGGACCCAAAGTGGAAACGGCCTATACCATATATTGAAACGCTTGAGCGAGAAAAATACCACTAATTGTGGATAACAGACTGTTATTATCAACTTTGCGACAGTGACTCATGAACCTCGGTTCACAACGAATGAGGAAAAAGGGTTGTGTCGTCAGAGAGCCACTCCATTGTCTTGCGGCACAGCCGAGAGAAGCCGCTATTTTTGAGGGAGAGCCTTGATGGGCAGCCACACCCGAAAGGTCGAGCCGCGCCCTCTTTCACTGTCCACGGCTATTGTGCCGCCGAGTACTTCTAGCATTTGCCGCACGATATAGAGCCCTAACCCTGTTCCTCCATAACGTCGCGTCGCCGAGCTGTCACCTTGACGGAACAGTTCAAAGATCACGGGCAACACCTCCGGCGCAATGCCAACCCCCGTATCAGAGACCCGGAACGCCACTCCTTCTTCGTGTGGAAAGACTTCCACGGTGATCGTTCCCTCGGGCGTAAATTTTATGGCGTTGCTCAACAGATTTTTGAGGATAATCTTCAGCTTGATCCGATCCGTGTACAGGGATGGCAACGTCGGCGACACCCGCCATATCACAGAAAGCCCGGATCTCTTCGACCTTTCTGTGGTGTCTTGTTGCACGTCCGCGATAAGTTCAACGATGTTGACTTCTCTTTGCTCTACCGGTTGTTTCATCGTCGCTAGCTGGCTTGCCTCAAGCAGCGCCACAATAAGCTCCAACAGTTCACGGGCGCTGTAGTCAATGGCGTGAAGCGCCTTGCGCTGCTTGACCGTCAGTCCGCCGAAGTCGCCTTCCAAGAGACAGTCTGCGTAGCCCAGCACGATGTGTAGCGGGGTAAGCAGCTCATGGGAGATGGTCGCTAAAAAATCCGATTGCTTGCGCGCCGTAATATCCATCACGATGCCTTATAGGCAATCACCCGCTGTCGCGCATCGTGGACCGCCCAAGCGTGGAGGCTCACGAATACCGAGCCGCCGGCCTTTTTTTTCCAGTGTAACTCTTTCCCCTTGATTCTTTCTGCCGCTGCAAAGTGCGCCCCAAGGTCGGCATACTGTGCTGCATGAAGATAGAGATCTTCTGGCAGCGTAAGCGCCAGCACCTCCTCAACTGACTCGTACCCTAACAAGCGAACCAAGGCGGGGTTCATCTCGATGAAGCGTCCAGTGGGCATACAGCGAAAAAAGCCCTCTGCTGCATGATCGAAGAACGACCAGTGCTTTCGTTCCTCCGCTTGCACTGCTGGTCGTGCTGCTCGTTTTTTCCGTTTCCGCATGCTACTACGTTCTCGAGTCATGTTTACTAGGGAGCCCCGTTCCTTTTTTTAGGATGACCGACGACGAGAAATGCTTGACCTCTATACCCATCCGAGAGACCACAGTTTTTCCTGTTTCTCACTTTTTGTTCTTATGGCGTTAGTGTTTCGGAGCGGGCGTCATCGTCCGACCCTCCTTCTCCGCCAAGGGGCTGCATCGGACGATGACTCATCAGCCCCGACAGAGAAACGCACATTGTGGTCTGCGTGTCTTCAGGAGAGCGGCGTATATCCGTAAGGTTCTCTTGCTCTCGTGTGAGCATAGTACTGATGACCTGTAACGTTGTCTTCAAGCACCGAAGATTCTCTTTCCGGAGCGCGTCTATGATCGTCGTCGCCCAAGTCACAATCTCGTGCTTCTCTGCGGTTGGGAGCGTGGCGTACCGCGCATCGCCGGAGCCAATATCCTCCCACAGCAACGTCGCCTGTCCCACGTGCATGCCAATCACTGCGGCTCGGTTAGCGAACGCCGTGCCATGCCATAAGATGCGCAAATAGGCAGACCAGGGACGCCCGGCGATGCCCGCCGCGACCTCACGGAACACCGACGCACTCCACTGGCGCGTATGCATTTCGGTGTGCTGGGCTCCGCCTGCTGCGATGAGATCGTGCACAATGGCCGTGAGCACAGCGCTCGGAAAGCGTTCCTCGGCAAGCAGCGCAAAGAAGACGTGGTGCAAAATGGCTTGGGTACAGGGTCCGCTGTGGAACGGGTCGGAAAGGTACGTACACTCGGCATCCGTAAGATCATCACATAAATTAACGGCGCAGAAGCCGAGATAGATCGCCGCTGCGCGCCTGAGCAACGTATGCCGTGGCAGCTTTGCTTCTACGCCAGCATCGTAGAGGAAAGCGAGCGGTCCCGGACGACCGGCCTCGAGGGCCGCTAACAGGTCGCGGCCACTCACCTCAGGAAAAGAATACCGATTCAGCGTACGTAAGGCTTCTTGAAAAATTGCCCCTGCACTCATAAGCCTGTCCTCCACGAAGGAAGGTCCTCCTGCATGACGGCCCTCCTTGGATTAGGTGTGTTTGCGCGATGCTTACGTGCGCGGCAAAATGGGATGATTGCTATGTTGGTTGACAATATTGAAGTCATGCACCGCTTCTTCGAGCCGCCGCTCGAGTTCTTGGACTAACAGTACATTCCCTGTCGCACCGAGTTTGATTTCAACCTCCCCTCCTGTCAGCACGTGATGCATAGCTTCCAACAAGGGCTTCAGTATCGGACTAATCTCCATCTCTCCCAGCGCGCCTTCCATTACTCCTAATTGCAGAAGACGGATCATATACCCCTCGGCGCTTGCTACCGTTGTTCGTGTGACAAGTTGAAGTTCCTTCTCACCTGCATAGCCGATGCTAGGCGTGGTGTACGTTAGACGTTCTTCCATGGTGTGTTCCTCCTTCATGTGAGAGTTCTGCCTCTTTCGCCTCTGCCAAACTCAGGATAATAAAGCGAGAGGGCAAGCCGATACTGCGTGTCTTGAAATCTACAGGAGAACGGCAGCTATCTCGCTTGGTACGACAATCTACTGAAGGCAGAGGTTCGGATACAGTGGCGAACGGTTCTGATTCTGGTTCGGACTGGTCAAATTTTCGTAGAGAAGAGTTTTCCGAAACGCTCTACAATAGAGGAGTACGAATGATGGAGGCGAGGCGCATTGTCTTTGATCCCTTCCAATTGGATACCGTGAACAAACGTCTATGGAAGGGTGAGCAAGAGATACGGTTACGCCCAATGGCGGTAGCCGTGTTGCAAACGTTACTGGAGCATGCGGGAGACGTGATGCCGAAAGAGGATCTCCTCAAACGAGTCTGGGCGGGGACCTATGTCACGAAGACGGCGCTGAAGGTGTGTATTCGGGAGATCCGGCAAGCCTTGGGGGATACAGTTGCGACACCCCATTACATCGAGACCGTGGGCCAGCAAGGCTATCGATTCGTGGGGCGCACGGATAGGAAACCAACCGCTGCGTCTTTTGTTGACGCTCATCCTCAGGACGGGCCGATTGTTGGTCGGGCGCAGGACGTTGCCCTGCTATACCAATGGCTGGCGGAGGCCAACCGAGGCATATGCCAGTGTGTGTTTTTGACGGGGGAGGCGGGAATAGGGAAGACAACCCTTGTCGATCTGTTTCTTACTTCTCTACAAGCAGACGACCGTGTTAACATTGCCTATGGACAATGCTTAGAACAGTATGGAGAAGGTGAAGCGTATCTTCCTATCTTGGAAGCGTTGGGACGCCTCTGCCAAGAGCCGGGAAGCGCGCGTCTCATGGCCATTCTCAGGCGGTGCGCCCCAAGCTGGGTAGTCCAGATGCCTTCGTTACTAGAAGAGACGGAGCTTGCACACTTGCAGCAGCAGGTGCACGGAGTGACGCGGCAGCGCATGTTGCGTGAAATCGCGGAAGCCCTAGAAGCCGTGACCGCAGAACGCCTGCTGATCTTGACGCTCCAAGATTTACAATGGAGTGATTACTCGACGTTGGAGCTGATTGCCTATCTGGCTCGGCGGCGAAAACAACTGCGCCTCATGATCGTTGGGACGTATCGCCCAACCGGTATCACTAGTGAACATCCCCTCATAGGTATTCACCAGGAGTTGCAGGCGCATCAACTCTGTAAAGAATTGCCAGTCAAATTGTTAACTGAGAGTGACGTTGCGACGTATCTTGCCTTGCGATTTCCAGACTCTCCCGTCCCTGCAGGACTAGCGAGGTTGATCCATCAGTATACGGACGGGAACGCGCTGTTTATGATTAATGTCGTCAGCGCGTTGGCGCGCTGTGAATTGGGCGAGACGGTAGAGGGATTCAAGGAGCTACGAAGCGGAGCTGAGGCGATCCGCCTGCCCGATACTCTCCGCCAACTGATTGAACACCAAGTCTGGAAACTCCATCCTGAAGATCGCCATATTCTTGAAGCCGGCAGCGTCACCGGCAGGGAATTTGTGGCTGCCGCTGTCGCTGCCGCCCTGGAGAAGGACGCTGTGCAGATTGAAGAACGCTGTACCGAGTTGGTACGGCATCACCAATTTATTCAGATGAAAGGAGCGCAGGAATGGCCGGATGGAACCATTACGACACGGTATAGCTTCATTCACGCTCTGTACCATGAAGTCCTGTATAGGCAGCTAACGGCTGGAAAACGAGCGCAGTTGCATCGCTTCATTGGTGAGCGCTTAGAGCAAGGGTATGGTGGACGTAGCCAAGAAATTATTGCGGAACTGACTGTTCATTTTGATCGGGGTGGAGATTATCCGCAAGCATTTCAATATTTGTGCCAGGCGATTGAGCAGACCAGCCAGCGTTGTGCGTATCGTGAAGCGCTGCATTATCTCACAAGAGCGCTCGAAGTGGTGAAAATCCTGCCAGCAACACCCGAGCGCGTGCAGTATGAGCTTATGTTGCAGATTCATCTTGGCGTATCGCTCTTGGCAACGAAAGGATACGCCTCTCCGGAGGCGAAAGCCGCTTTTGACTACGCACGCCAGCTGTGCCAGCAAGCGGGCGAAACATCTCAACTTGTCCCGGTGCTGCGAGGGCTCGCTGCATTCTATTATGTGCGCGCGGAGTTACTAACGGCGCGTGACCTTGGCGAACAATCCCTGCAGTTCGCTCAACGTCAGCACAATGAAGATCTTCTTCTGGAGGCGTATCAGGAAATAGGCGGGACATGCTTCAGCTTGGGAGAGTTTGGCGTAGCCCTCAGCCATTTTGAACACGGGCTTCGTCTCTATGATTTTCAGAAGCATCGCTCCCATGCTGTGCTCTATGGACAAGATCCCGGGGTATCCTGCCTTTCCCGTGCGGCATCCACCCTGTGGTTTTTAGGGTATCCAGACCAAGCGCTCATCAAGAATCAGGAAGCTCTTGCCCTTGCAGAGGAAGTGTCTCATCCGCATAGCTTAGCGTACGCCTTGAGTTTTGCCGCTGGCCTTCATCAGGTACGTGGAGAAGCGCACGCCTGCCAAGCGCGGGCGGAGGCGGCGATCAAACTTGCGGATGAGCAGGGCTTTCCAATTTGGACAGCAATGGGGACCATCCTGCGGGGCTGGGCCATTGCTGAACAGGGACAACGAGAGGAAGGAATCACCGAGATACGAAAAGGGATCGCGTCCTGGCGCACAATAGGAGCCGAAATCTCATCACCTTATTATCTTGCTTTGTTGGCCGAAACGTATGCGAGAGCAGGACAAATAAACCAGGGACTGCATGTGGTGGCCGAGGCGTTAGCGCTCGCGCACAAAACTGCGGACTGTTGGTGGGAAGCCGAACTTTATCGGCTCAAGGGAGAAGTGCTCAGTCAACAGGCAAAAGACACTCGGCAGCCAATGAACGTCTATGTGGAGGCAGCGGCGTGCTTTCACCGAGCCCTCGAGATCGCTCGTCTCCAGCGCGCCATGATGTTAGAGCTGCGAGCGGCTATGAGCTTGGGACGCCTCTGGCTCCGTCAGGGTGAATACACCGAAGCCCGGTGGCTCCTGAAGGAAACGTATGCCTGGTTTACAGAAGGATTTACTACGGGAGATTTGCAGCACGCGAAGGCGCTGCTCGCAGAGTTGAACATTAATATGGGCATGGAAGAAAGTCCTCCCCGTATGGGCAATACAACGAACAGACAACCTGCATCGGTAAAGCAGTTTGCGGAGCGCCATTAGCCAAGAGGGTAGTGTTACACTTTAGTATTTCTTAGGGTAGTATAATTCCGACTAAACGATTAGTGGGTGGGAAATTGATGTATGGCTATGATCGCGGTGTCCTGTCCTGCCTGTCGGAGCAATAGTGTCGTCAAAGCCGGTAAACAGTCCGGTGGGACTCAGCGCTATCGCTGTCAGAATCCCGCCTGCACGCGGACGATTTTTCAACTGGCGTATGTTGCGCACGGCCACCTGCCGGAAACCAAGCAGCAGATTATCGAGATGGCGCTCAACGGCAGCGGCATTCGCGACACGGCGCGCGTACTCCGGGTCAACCCCGTGACCGTCCTAAAGGTGTTAAAAAAAAGAGGCGGCATTAGCGCCGGTCAACAAAGCAGCGTTGGACACCCTTGCTTCCGCGGACACAGACGTGCTGTTGACACGGGTAGAGGCAGCAGAAGTCAGATGAGATGTGGTCCTTTGTGGGCAAGAAGCAGGCCTCACGGTGGCTGTGGCATGCGTTGGATCATCGCACCGGAGAAATCTTAGCCTACGTGTTTGGGCAGCGGGAAGATCACGCGTTTCTGGAGCTCAAAGCGCTGCTCGTACCTTTTGGGATTACGCGCTTTTACACCGATGGCTAGGGAGCGTATAAGCAACATTTGGACCCCAATTATCATGAAGTAGGGAAACACCACACGCAGCAGTTGGAACGCAAACATTTGACGCTGCGCACGCGGCTCAAGCGCTTAGTCCGCAAGACGATTTGTTTCTCGAGGTCCACGCAGATGCACGATCTCGTCATTGGCCTGTTCATCAACCGCTTTGAGTTTAGGGCGAATGTATAAAATCGGAGAAATACCAAAGAGTAACACTACCCGGTATGCGACGGGTCGAAGATGTAATAGATACTGGGATTACGCAGGAGTTAAAAAGCGCAATAAAATGTTGGTGTTATGGACAACATCAGCACTGTAATAACCCCTGCAATGGCAATGTACCTGATGGGCTTACTGTATCGCAACACACGGACGAGTTGTGTGAGTTTAGCGCTCCTGTGCGCCCAGGTGTCGCACGATACCTTGCGGCGTGTCCTCTATCAGAAGGTCCCCTGGTCCCGACGGCTATGGGAATCTTTCGCGCAAGGGCTCGTGCAGATGGGCGGCTATCTGGTGATTGATGACACCAGTTGGGAGCGGTTCACCCGTGTCGCTGAAGCGGTGAGTTGGGTGTGGTCGAGTAGTGTGGGCAAGCCGGTGTGGGGAATGCAAGTGGTCCTGTTGTTATGGACGAATGGGAAGTGGAAGGTGCCGCTGGGGATTCGGATCTGGCGCAAAGGGTGGACCGTCGAAAGTGGAGTTAGCGATCGGGTTGCTCCGCCAAGCGCGGCGGCGTGGGCTGCAGCCCGCGTATGTCCTGTGTGATAGCTGGTATGCGGCGGCCGAGATCATGAATCTGCTCGATGGCTGGGGCTGGCACTATGTGATGCGGCTCAAGAGTAACCGCAAGTTTGGTGAGCCAGTCTCTCCGGACGACATGGCCGCATCGCTATGGGCATGCGCAGGGAGAATTACGGGGCGTCGACCATCCAGTGTTGGTGGTCAAAGACGGCCGCCGCTACTGGGGGACGAACGACCTGACCCTCACGGTACGTGAAGTCAAAGCGCATTACTCCCATCGGCAACAGATTGAAGAGACGTTTCGTTTGCTGAAGCAAGAGTTTGGCTGGGGCAGTTGTTCGTGCCAAAAACACCAAGCGCAGTGGGCCCATTTACACTTAGGATTGTATGCGCTGGTGTTAACGCAACAGACGGCCTTTGCGCACGGACAAACGATCTATGCGTTCCGACAGTCGTTATTTTTCCAATCCATTCCGCAAAATCCTTTGGCCCTACAGGAGTTTGCCCAGGCTGCGTAATCTCAGAGATACTTACTAGGATCGTATGCCCGAGGGCTACTAGTGGCGCTTCTTCCCCCCGGCGGGCCGCAATCCGCCGGTATTGGGCGACCAAGTAGGTGGCTTTAGTTCGGCTTGCCACATGGGCCACCTCAATCAACACTTGGCGCAGCCACGCATTGCCCTTGCGAGTTTTGCCACTGAGGCGCTTGCCGCCACTCTCTTTGTTCCCCGGACACATCCCCGCCCAGGAAGCTAAATGCTTGGTTCTGTCAACTTTCAGGCCAACGATGCGGGACAGGCACGACTTGGAAGGTTAGCAGTAAGTGTCTGAGTTTTTAGCAAAATCCCAAGCGTCCGCTCGTGGTCTGGTTCTGCTAAGGCCTTGATTTTAAAGGCTTACCGTTGGTCGGCTGCTTAATAGGTGACAATAACCTTCCAAGTCGTGGACAGGACAATCTCTCTCTTCTGAGCGGCTCCTTAGGCAAGTGTTAACGTCGCCAAGAGAACTCGCATCCGGCCCAGATGCAAGGTCCGTTGCCAAGCCAATGATACCGCTTCGTTCGCAGGGATCGTGGACGAAAGAAACGGCGCACCTCGTCATAGACCCGACAGAACCGCTCAGCCGATGTGAAACTCTTGAATCCACACATCGAGTGAGTCCGTTGCTTGATCCCTCGATGATCTTGCTCCAGATGATTATTTAAGTAGCGGGTCGTGCGGTGAGTGACTGTGCCACCCAGTTCAGCTTTGATGGCTCCGGGATAAGAGTTGTGTCCATCGGTGGTCACGCGGTCCGGTATTCTCTCTGTGACGGTCCGAGCCGACCGAAAGAATGCCTCGGCGGCCAGCCGGTCGCGCTTCTCACTCAGATAGACATCCACCAGATGGTAGTGCTATCCGGGTAAGGCTCTCATAGTATTCGTGCTACCCTTGGCCAGAACCGTGAACTGCTAGAGGGAGGTCAGAGGGAGCACTATGATCAAAAGAGAGGTATGTCCCCAATGTGGATCGAGACAGTATAAGAGGAATGGCCGCATTCACACGGAGAAACAAAACCACAAGTGCAAAACCTGTGGACGTGCCTTTGTCCTTGTTCCAGAAAATCATGTCATCACGGAGGAGCAGCGGGCGGTGATTGAACGACTGTTGCTGGAGCGCATCTCACTGCGTGGGATCTGCCGCGTGATAGGGGTAGGGCTCCGCTGGCTCCTGCAGTTCATGGTTGAACGTTTTCCCGCAGCTCCGGATCATCTCTATGTCCAGCCGGCATCAGACACCCAAAGAGTGCTCCTGCATCGGCTGGAAGCCGAAGTAGACGAGCTCTGGAGCTGGCTCTGTCAGGAACCCTCCCAACTTGTGTCTGAGAAAAGGAGCGTGTAGCCATTCGCTTTGAGGAGGGGAGGACGATGGGGTGTCCACACTGTGAGTCGGCTGACACGACTGAACGACGAGAACGAACCGCGCTCGGCTACCGACGCTTTCGGTGCCGTGCCTGCAAGCGGGAATTCAATGAGCGGACCGGCACACGCTTTAACCACCTGCAGTATCCCACCGATGTCGTGTGTCTCGTGGTGCTCTGGCGCGTACGCTACAAATTGAGTCTGCGGGATCTACCAGAAATGTTCCTGGAGCGGGGCTTGGTCTTTACCCATGAGGCGGTGCGGGAGTGGGAAGCGCAGCTCGCCCCGCTGTTGAGCGAGACGCTACGCAAGCACCGGCGAGGGACGAATCGGGCCGAGTTGGTATGTGGACGAGACATTCATCAAAGTGAAAGGGCGCTCGGTCTACCTGTACCGGGCGATCGATCGGGATGGAAATCTCGTTGATGTCTTGTTGAGCGAGAAACGGGACAAGGCAGCGGCAGAAGCCTTCTTTCGCTCCGCACGTACCGTCACCGGTCGTGTCCCGGAGCGGGTCACCAGGGATGGACACGACGCCTATCCCGGTGCGATCAAAGCCACGTTAGGGGAGGAGGTACGCCATCGCACGAACCGCTATTTGAACAACCACCTGGAACAGGACCATAGAGGAATCAAACAGCGCATACGGCCGATGGGGGGCTTCAAAAGTGTCGAGTCGGCGAAACGCTTTTGCCGCGTGCATGATGAAGTCCGGAACTTTCTGCGCCCGAGGTCATACCGGAATGAGGTCATATCGCTTGCGCAACGGCGGCTCCTCCACACAGCTCGTACACGAATTCTCCTGACCTCCTTGGCAGCAGCATAAAAGAACAGGAAGTGAGACCACCGCAAGACTTTACTTCCTATTGGGGCGAATTCTGACATAATCGAGTAGCAGGTGTAGCCCCACGCTGTTCCCTTGACAACATCTTGCCGGGTTGGATACTGCGGACCGATGACATTCAGCGGGGTGAACATTGCTAAGGCCCTTGGCCTTTAATGAAGAATTAAGAGGGAAAAGAGGTATAACCCAAAGGTGTGGAAACACGGGTTAGGCGACGTATCCTCTCAGGTGACCTAACACACCGGGTTTTGAGCCCGGGCAGAGAAGGAGAAACGCCATGACGCAAAAGGCCACCACCCCAGAGCCGAAGGCCAGCAATACGTGGGAGCGCTTAGAAGACTTTGTCCGGGAATAGATCCGCAGTTCATCCAAGCGCTGTTGGAAGAAGAAGTCACGAGTTATTAGGACGCACGAAGTCAGCCCGGCGAGAGGCGGTCGATGCCGCCCAGGCATCGCAATGGCTATGGCAAGCCCCGGCGGCTCACGTTGACCAATGGGACATTACCGTCCGGCCCCGGTCCGCGACCTCAACGAGCGGTTTGCAGTCGCGTATTGCCGCTGTTCAAACGCCAGACCAAAGAAGTGGGAGAGTTACTGCCCCAACTCGATCTCCACGGCTTAGCCTTGGGAGATTTCGAGCTAGCGTTGCGAGGTCTTTTGGGCGAAGGTGCGCCGCTGTCTCCTGCCGCCTTGTTGCGGCTGAAGACCCAATGGCAGGTGGAGTATGAGGCATGGAAGCACGACGACTCGATGACCTGGAAGCTATTGCAAGTGGCGGAATCGACATTTCGACGCTGCAAAGGAGCGGAGTTGCTGCCCGCCGTCTATGCCGGTGCACAGTATGTCGATGGCGTGCAGCAGACGGCGCGCACGCGAGAGAGGATCGCTGCCTGATTGCTGGGACCAGTCGTTTGCCTTGCCCGGAAAGCCAGAAGAGGTAAAGAGACACCATGCAGTGTCCAAGCTGTGGGGGTGAGAATCCTGCGGGAGCCAAGTTCTGCATCGGCTGTGGGAAGCCTCTCGAACACCGCTGTCCCAGCTGTGGGATAGAGAATCTGCCCCAGGCCCGCTTCTGTGCAGAGTGCGGGACTGCTTTGGGGGCGAGCGAGACCGCGCCGAAAGCCAAAAGTCCCAAGCGCAAAGCCCAGAAAACCGCGGGTCAGCCGGCCGGGCGTTTATCCCGGCAACGCGCAGACCACTCCATACCTCCTCTGAGATCGCATCCCGCTGCACCGGAAGCCGAGCGGCGCCAACTCACCGTGATGTTCTGTGACTTGGTGGACTCCACGGCGCTCGCCGAGCGCCTGGATCCAGAAGAGTGGCGGGAGGTAGTGCAGACGTATCAGGAGATCTGTGCGGAGGTGGTCCACCGTGTTGATGGGCATATCGCGCAATATCTGGGCGATGGCCTGCTGATCTACTTCGGCTATCCCAATGCCCACGAGGAAGATGCACAGCGGGCCGTACGGACAGCCTTAGGGATAGTGGAGGCCATACGCCACGCTCCGTTACTCCAAGCACAGGGCGTGCAAGTGCGCCTTGGCATTCAC
The DNA here is from genome assembly GCA_963733195.1 of uncultured delta proteobacterium. Classification (GTDB taxonomy): domain Bacteria; phylum Desulfobacterota; class Binatia; order Bin18; family Bin18; genus VGTJ01. The sequence goes on along the minus strand of CAVTCR010000012.1, from coordinate 91,122 downwards.
ACTGGACTGGTAGTCGTAGGTGAGATTGGTAGTGGTAAGCGCGAACAGTTAGCCTTGGGCGACACCCCCAATATCGCGGCTCGCCTGCAAGGACTTGCGGAGCCGAATACGGTAGTCATCAGCGCCGCCACCCAGCGGCTCATCGCAGGCTTCTTTGACTGCCACGATGGCGGACTCCAGTCCGTAAAAGGTGTCTCTGCTCCCGTCCAGATCTATCGGGTGCTGAGAGAGAGCAGCGCCCAAAGTCGGCTGGAGATCGAGGTCAGCGCGGGCAGATTAACTCCCTTGGTGGGCAGAGCCCATGAGGTAGGGTTGATCGTAGAGCGGTGGACCGCCGCACAGGCAGGCGATGGACAAGTGGTGTTCCTGAACGGTGAGCCGGGCATTGGGAAATCCCGCCTCGTGCAGGAGGTGAAGGAGCGAGTCGTACAGCAGGGAGTCACCTGCTGGGAGTTTCGTTGCTCCCCGTATCATCAGAATAGTGCGCTCTATCCAGTGCTCACTCATCTGCAACGAGTATTACAGTTTGAGCGGGACGATATAGCCCAAACCAAGCTTGCTAAACTCCAGCAGATTTTGACGCGCTATCACTTCCCCCAGTCTGACACTCCCTCACTTTTGGCCGCCTTGCTCTCCTTGCCCCAGCCGGAGGACGCCCCACCGCTGACGTTGAGTCCACAGAAACAGAAGCAGAAGACTCAAGAAGCGTTAGTCGCGTGGCTCATGGAAGAAGCCGAGCGGCACCTGGTGTACTGTGTGTGGGAGGACGTGCACTGGGCTGATCCCTCCACCTTAGAACTCTTAGGCCTCCTGCTCGACCAAGTGCCGACAGCCCGGCTGCTGGTGCTGTTAACCGCGCGGCCCGAGTTTACACCGCCGTGGAGCAGTCGCACACACCTCACCCCACTGACCCTAGCCCGACTGCCGCGCACGCAAGCAGGGGAGATGATCAGGAAGGTCACCGGCGGTAAGCCGTTACCGACTGAGGTGCAGAACCAAATTGTCAATAAGACAGATGGCGTGCCGTTGTTTGTCGAAGAGCTGACGAAAATGGTGCTAGAGTCGGGGTTACTACAGGAGGCAAACGGCCAGTATGAGTTAGCCGGCCCTTTGCCCCCACTCGCAATTCCAACCACGCTGCAAGACTCGCTCATGGCACGGCTCGATCGGTTAGCGACAGCCCGAGAGATCGCACAGATTGGGGCGACCTTGGGGCGGGAATTTCCTTATGAGATCATTCAAGCAATCGCACCGGGGGACGAGAAAAGCCTTCAGCAAGCGCTGGCTAAGCTAGTGGAAGCGGAAGTGCTGTACCAGCGGGGGCTGCCCCCACAAGCCCGCTATGTCTTCAAGCATGCCTTGATCCAGGATGCGGCTTATCAATCGCTCCTGAAGAGCCGGCGGCAGCAGTATCACCAACAGATTGCTCGGGTTTTAGACGAACGATTCCCAGACATCAAAGAAACGCAGCCAGAGCTGGTGGCGCATCACTACACCGAGGCTGGCCTTCTAGAGCAGGCCGTTCCGTATTGGCAGAAGGCCGGGCGAGAAAGCTGCTCGGAGTTCAGCCAATGTAGAAGCGATTAGCCATCTCACCAAGGGGCTCGAGGTCCTCGAAGCCCTCCCGGACACGCCTGAGCGCGCTCAGCAAGAACTCACGCTGCAAATCGCCCTCGGCGTGCCGCTCATGGCGACCAAGGGCTATGCCGCCCCGGAGGTGGAAAGAACCTACACCCGGGCCCGGGAGCTCTGTCAGCAGATCGGCGAGACCCCGCAGCTCTTCCCGGTGCTGTGGGGGCTGTGGGTATTTTATTTGATGCGGGCGGAGTACAGATGGCGCGTGAGCTAGGGGAGCAATGCTCTGCAGCTTAGCCCAGAGCGTCCAAGACCCGGGCTCCTTGTAAAGCCCACTATGCTCTAGGGGACACCTTGCATTGCCTGGGAGAGTTCATTCCCTGGCCGAAGACCACCTGGAACAGGGCGATTGCCCTTTACGACCCCCATCGGCATCGTTCCCTCGCCTTCCTCTATGGTCAGGACCCCAGGGTAGTTTGCCTCTCCTATGCGGCCTTGGTCCTATGGTGTCTTGGCTATCCGGACCAAGCCCTGAAGAAGAGCCATAAGGCTCTCACCCTAGCCCAGGAGTTGTCTCACCCTTTTAGCCTGGCTTTTGCTCTGGACTTTGCAGCCATGCTCCATCAGTTCCGCCGGGAGGTGCAGGCAGCCCAAGAGCAGGCAGAGGCAGTGATTGCACTCTGCGACGAGCAGGGGTTTCCGTTCTGGTTGGCATGGGGAACCATCCTGCAGGGCTGGGCGCTGGCCGAGCAAGGACGAGGAGAAGAAGGGCATTGCACAGATTCGCCAAGGCCTAGCTGCCTTTCGGGCCATAGGAGCAGAGGAACTAGTACGCATGGTTTCTTGCCCTACTGGCCGAGGCGTATGGCAGAGCGAGGACAGGCCGAAGAAGGGCTTAACGATGCTAGCCGAGGCGCTGGCTGAGGTGGAGAAAGTTGGGGAGGGTTCTAGCGAGGCGGAGCTGTATCGGCTGAAAGGTAAGCTGACGCTGCAAAAGTCTAAGGCTGCAAGTCACCAGCTCCCAAGCCTCCAATCTCGAGTCCGCCAAGCAGAGGCGGAGGCGAAGTGTATTTCCAGAAGGCCATCGAGATTGCCCGTCGACAGAGTGCGAAGTCGTGGAGCTGCGGGCGGTGATGAGCCTCAGCCGGCTGTGGCAACAACAAGGTAAGAAGACCGAAGCTCACAAGCTGTTGGCAGAGATCTACAATTGGTTTACCGAAGGGTTTGATACGAAGGATTTGCAAGAGGCGAAGGCGTTGCTGGAAGAGTTGGCCTGACACCGCATCGGTACGACTCCTGCCTTCTGCCTAGAACAAAGCTTTTGCAGGACAGAAACGGAAAGCAGAACGTAAGCTTCGGCGCGACAAGTGAGAGGAATATGGCAAGCGGGATCTACGATATCATCACGGTCGGTGGTGGCTTAGGCGGTGCGGCTTTGGCTAAAGCGATGGCCGAACACGGTGCGCGCGTGCTGGTGCTGGAGCGAGAGACCCACTTCAAGGACCGCGTGCGAGGGGAAGGCATGCACGCCTGGGGTGTCCCGGAAGCTAAGGCCCTCGGAATCTATGAGCTGTTACGCACGACCTGTGGCCTGGAGGTGCGCTGGTGGGATATCTACTTGGGTCCCGATATGATTGCCCATCGTGATTTCATTGCCACCACACCGCATCAGTCCCCGTTGTTCGGCTTTTATCATCCAGACATGCAAGAAGTCTTGCTCACCGCTGCCGAGGAAGCAGGGGCTGAAGTGTGGCGTGGCACGCAGGTACGTGAAGTGCGACCTGGCAGAGTTCCGACGGTGTCGGTTGACCACAATGGGCAGAGGGAGGAAGTGCATGCGCGATTAGTGGTTGCTGCGGATGGACGTTCCTCCCCCACGCGTCAGTGGGGCGGCTTCGAAGTGCAGTATGATCCTCAACGGCGGCTATTTGCGGGGGTACTACTGGAGAACGTACCGCTGGCATCAGATACGTGGTATGCGGTGCTGAATCCGACCAATGGGCAAGAAGTCTTTCTAGGGAATGTTGGGCGTGGCTGGGTGCGCGCCTATCTCGGCTACCCTAAAGACATCCATCGCCGGTTCCAGACCGTAGCCGATATCCCGCGGCTCATTGACGAATCGCTCCGCACAGGAGCGGCGGCTGACCTGTACAAGCACGCACGAGCAGTGGGTCCCTTGGCGAGCTTTGGATCTGATGACTCCTGGGTGAAGCATCCTTATAAAGAGGGCGTTGCCCTGGTAGGGGATGCCGCGTCGACCTGTGATCCCTCCTTCGGGCAGGGGCTAGCTATGACGCTCCGCAGTGTCCGGCTCTTACGGGACCAATTGCTCAAGACCGAGGACTGGGAAACCGCTGGACACGCGTACGCCGAGGAGCAGCACCGGAATTTCCAGGTCATTCACACGCTGGAAGACTGGTACAGAAGTATGTTCTTGGAGACGGGACCTGAAGCCGACACACGCCGTACTCGGGCGCTGTCCTTGATCGCCCAAGATGGTGCCCGCATGCCAGATCTCTTTGGCATGGGCCCCGACGCTCCGATCAGTGCCACCGTGAAGCGACGCTTTTTTGGAGAAGAGTAAGCTATTGAAATCCGCGTAAAGAATGAAACGGTTCAAGCCTCAAGAAATCATGCTAAATCGAGCGTTGCGACCTTCGATAGTGTTTCTTTCTTTTTACGAAACTCAATAGATGCTCTTGTTGTAGACTAACGAGATACTCTCACAGAGGGGATCTCCACCTACTTCGTTTACACACTATTTGACATGACCTCGAGTGAAAAATGAAGAATTGAAGGAATAGGGTGGTATTTATTTTTAATTCTTCATTTTTAATTTTTCATTGGACGCGGCAAATGTATGGACAAGATAGAGCAGGAAACAATGGAGGTGCGAATCGCACCAGCAGACATCGCTAAGCAAAGCCGCGTTTTTTACGGCTGGGTGGTGGTCGCCTGCGCGTTCACGATCCTCTGTGTTGCTTACGGTATTCAGTTTAGCTTCGGCGTGTTTATGCCGGAGATTGTGAAAGATACGGGCTGGGGACGAGATACGTTGTCCCTCCCCTATGCCCTGTATATTTTTCTCTATAGTGCGCTCGGAGCTGTCAGTGGACGCTTGACTGACCGCTGGGGACCTCGCCTCGTCATTACGACTGGGGGCTGTCTCCTCGGCATCGGTATTATTCTAACCAGCCAGGCCACTGCTCTGTGGCACATGTACGTATTTCTCGGCATCATCGCTGCGTCGGGGATGAGTGCAGCTTATGTCCCGTGTAACGCCACCGTCGTGCGTTGGTTCATCGAGAAACGTGGTTTAGCCTTGGGCCTCACGTCCAGTGGGGCAAGTTTCGGGACGTTTCTTTTTCCACCCCTCGCAGCGGCGTTGATTGCTGCCTATGGTTGGCGTAGCGCGTACTTGATCTTAGGTCTGATCGGACTCATCGTCATTGGCTTGTGTGCCGCCTTCACTGTACGTGACCCTGAACAGATGGGATTGCATCCTGATGGTCAAATTCCCGCTTCACCGTCATCCTTCTCATCAACGTCACAAATGGTTGCATCGAACAATGAGTGGACATTAGCCGAAGCAAAACGAACGGCTCCTTTCTGGCTGCTTAATCTGATCTTCACACTCACGTGGCTCGTCGTCTTTATGCCTATGGTCCATATTGTCCCATTCGCAGTAGACCTTGGTATTCCCCAGTTCCGCGCAGCGATGACGATTAGCGTTATCGGTTTAGCTGGTTCAGTTGGGCGATTGTTCATTGGTACGATTTCCGATCGTTTTGGTCGGGTCGCTACCCTCGGACTGTGCTTTGTGCTGCAAGCGCTTGGGTTTCTCGGATTCACGATAAGTTCAGGTCTAGCGACACTGTACCCGGCAGCAGCAATCTTCGGTCTGTCATACGGCGGAGTTACGGCATTATTCCCGGCGATCATTGGCGATTTCTTTGGCCGGCTGTCGGTTGGGGCAATCGCTGGATTTATCTTTGCTGTCTCTGGTGCGCCTGCGGCTTTCGGTCCCCTCATCGCTGGCTATTTATACACAATCACCGGAAGTTATAGTCTCGCCTTCATCTTCAGCGCTGCTCTGAACTTTGTAGCGTTCGCACTACTCTTTCTGCTAAAGAAGCCACGGCGTTGAAACCAATTCTTGGTGGGACGGGCTAGAAGCCTGTTCTATCACGTGAATTCGGTTGCTCTCCATCCACTCCCTCGCTTTGCCGTTGACGTTGCAACCTCACCCCATTAGACTGCCACTATCTTTGTTTGGTGTGCATGAGGTTGCTTGTGTTTACTTCTGAAGCCATTACCAACGGGATCCATGTGTCTGTGAAAGCACGGTTTGATCCATCCCGCTCCCAGCCACAGCAGAATCAGTGGTTTTTTCTCTATACAGTCACCATTTCAAATCAAGGCACTACAACAACTCAGCTCATTAGCCGTCATTGGGTCATTACCGACGCCAATGGCAAAGTCGAGGAGGTGCGTGGCCCTGGTGTCGTCGGCGAACAACCCGTACTCGCACCAGGGCAGTCATTTGAGTACACTTCTGGGTGTCCACTGACCACGTCGTTCGGAACTATGCATGGCACCTACCAGATGATCACCACCAACGGCGAACGGTTTGATGCCGCCATCGCCGCCTTTACATTGAGTGAGCCGCACGCGCTTCACTAGGAGAGTAACCATGGCACAAGAAGAAGTCGTTCTTACGCGAGAGTGTGAGGGAACACAAATTCCTCACGGGACTCCCATCACCCTCGCCAAAGGGACTCAAGCATTTATCACCCAAGCTCTCGGGGAGACATATACGCTCCGTCTTCCAACATTGGGGAAACTCGTTCGCATTACGGAGAAAGATGCTGACGCTATCGGCAAACAGAGCACCCAGGGGGCTCGATCATCGACCCAGAATCACGGTCCTATCACCGAAGATATGGTGTGGGCGCAATTGCGCGAGGTGTTCGACCCTGAGATTCCTATTAACGTGGTTGATCTCGGGTTGGTTTATGATCTTCGCCTTGATCCACTTCCTGATGGAAAATACAAGGTGTTCGTACAAATGACCCTCACTGCCCAAGGTTGTGGCATGGGACCGTCTATCGCCCGCGATGCACAACAACGGATTGAAACCTTGCCCAATGTCACCGATGTCGAAGTACAGGTTGTCTGGGACCCGCAATGGCATCCTGACATGATGTCTGCTGAAGGAAAGAAACGACTGGGTGTTGAGTAATGAAACGCAAGATCATCAGCTTTCACCAAGATGAGATTGGTGATTGGGTTGCTGATCTCGAATGTGGCCATACGCAACACACCCGCCATGACCCACCATGGCAAGAACGACCGTGGGTAGTGACACCAGAGGGACGACAGAGTCGATTAGGGTGGGAATTGGAATGTAAAAAGTGTGAAGGGGAGATTGAGTCTTAAAAATTACAGAAGCTGTAGTCATTGGGCAGAGGTCCTGGATGCGAGAGCAATCGCTTGCCCGGGAAAGAGATTGCTTCGTCGCTTACAGCTCCTTCGCAATGACAGCTAGGATGGGGAAGCAGTTTCGCAGGGAATGCATGCATTTGCCCAAGCTCTATTGCTCTGACAGCGAAATACTTCGTCCCTTTCCTTGTCGTGCCAAAGTGCTCAGTGCTTCTCCGCTGATGCGATACAGCAACCATTCTTCCTGATGCGCTATTCCGAGACGATGATAGAACTCGCGGGCGGGATTCCAGTGCAAGACCGAAAGCTCTAAACGCCCACAGCCGCGCGCCACTGCAATTTTTGCCAGCTCAACCATCAACACTTGTCCGACACCATGGCCACGCCACTGTTCTGGAACAAAGAGGTCTTCCAGATGAATTCCTCCACGTCCTTCCCAGGTTGAGTAGGTCGGAAAGAAAAGCGCAAACCCCACTGGCTCCTGGTTTATTTCTGCCAGTAAAACTTCGAACTTGGGATGCTCGCCAAATCCGTCGCGGAGTAAATCTGCGGTGGTCGTTTTGACTGCGTCTGGCTCTTTTTCAAATTCGGCCAGTCCTTTGATGAAGCGGAGAATCGTTTCGACATCAGCTGCAGTGGCAAAACGAACGGTGATACGTGAGACATAAGGTCAATTTCACTGAAACAATGGCATACATCAATGGAGGCCACGGAACACGAATCACGGAAAACGTGTTGCGTATTGTCGTGGTACGTGATGTGCCATCTCCTTCCCTCACGTTTTACGCCTTTCGCATCACGCTTACGGCTCCGTTTTCACCAACTTGAACTGCCCTTTGACGGCATTGCGATATAAGTTGATCTGACCGATGTGCCGAGCGCGGCCAGCCTGATCGCGAACGCCAAGTCCGCCTTGCGGAGCCAAACACAACACACCAATTTTACCGATCTGCATGTTGTGATGGACGCGATAGGCGGCTTCGCCAGCTTCAGTGAGAGGATAGGTTTCAGAAAGCAACGGATGAATCGCGCGTTTCCCCACTAAGCGATTTGCTTCCCAGGCTTCACGATAATTCGCGAAGTGTGAACCGATGATGCGCTTCTTATTCATCCACAAGTAGCGATTGTCATACTCGTGCATGTAGCCGGTGGTTGAAGCGCAGGTGACCACACTGCCTCCGGGGCGTGCGATATATACACTGGCGGCAAAGGTATCGTGCCCTGGATGTTCGTAGACGACATCAGGGTCTTCACCATTGGTGAGATCACGGATTTTCTGTCCCAAGCGGCGCAGTTCGCGTGTATTCTGCGATCCGTCAGCATTCCAAAACTGAAACCCTTCCGCTCTCCGATCAATAACCCAACGTGCGCCAATGGTCTCACATAAGCGTACTCGCTCTTGCGACGACACCACACAGATAGGAAACGCACCGGCATTGAGGACGTACTGCAAGGCAAATCCGCCGAGGCCACCGACGGCTCCCCAAATGAGGACGATGTCGCCTTGTTTAATCTGCGTACCATTGGGACTCACAAGCATGCGATATGATGTCGAGTTGACCAACGGCATCGATGCCGCTTCTTCCCAGGTCAGATGCGGTGGTTTGGGCATGAGTTGATTGGCGCGCACAACCGCAATTTCCGCCATGCCACCAAAATTAGTCTCAAAGCCCCAGATGCGTTGATCAGGATCAAGCATCGAATCGTCGTGTCCATCGGGGGCCTGCATGTCAACGTAGTTGCAGTGAATCGTGACCTCGTCACCAGGCTTGAATAGTGTGACACCAGGCCCAACTTTCAAGATAACGCCGGAACCGTCACTCCCGAGGATATGATATGGCAGATTATGACGCTTATCCCACGGGCTTCTCTTGGCTGCGCGTTCGAGAAACTGGAACGTTGGGATCGGCTCGAAGATCGCACTCCAGACGGTGTTGAAATTTATGCTGGTAGCCATCACCGCCACTAACGCTTCATTTGGCCCAACTTCTGGGATCGGAACTTCATCCATATGCAGGCTTTTACGTGGATCTTTCTTCTCCGAAGGAAGTCCCTCGAACATCTGGATTTCATCTTTGTGCGTCGTCACCGCCCGCATCGACTCAGGCAAGGGCATGGCCGCGTAATCTTCAGATCTCGCTTGTCTAGAGGTAATGGCGTCAAGAATAGCTTTCATTGAACCTGGCATACATGCACTCTCCTCAATACGATGAATTCGACCGTCGGCTTTTTATTGTAGAGATAATTAACGTTGCGGATCAATCAACACACCAGGGTTCAGCAATCCTTGCGGGTCAAGGGCTGCCTTTGCTGCGCGTAGCGCGCTAGCAAAAAGATCTGGGCGCTGGCGGTCGTACCACGGGCGATGAATACGACCAACGGAATGATGGTGGGTGATTGTTCCGCCGTGGCGAATCATCGCATCACAGGCTGCAGCTTTGACGGCTTTCCATTGTTCCATTTCTCCACCTGACTTCCCTACTCCCAAGAACGTGTAGTACGGCGCTGGCCCATCTGGATACACGTGGGTAAAGCGGCACGAGAGAATTCCACCCCCACAAACTTCATCAAGCGCCTTTTGCGTCGATTGCATCACTCCGGCATGAAACTCGGCAAACCGGCTCCACGGAATGGAGGTCTCCACCGTATCGAAAATCGCGCCCATCGCCGCCATCGGACCAAGCATATACGGCATGCGTATAAAGGCGTCACGCCAATCGCCGACTGAACCACCGCGTCCTGTCGTCTCGCCTCCACCACGAATGATCACACCGTTCGGTGTCGTGCCTCCATGATCAGTGCAGCACTCCAATGCCCGATTGAACCATGTCTCCAGTGGATGATCTGCCGACTCAAAACCCAACATCAGCATTGTGCCACTACCATCGCCGACATTATTCCGCTTCACCTCCGCGGGATCGAGTAACCGACAGTTTGTTGGATACAACCCAGCCTGACTAATAGCACGAGTGGCCGCTACGCCTGCTTCAAACGTGGAGAACCGCACGGCAGCAGAGGCACGATACACCGGACGATCTTGCAACCGCATCCACGCTTCGGTGATGATCCCCAACGTCCCTTCAGAACCGATGAACATGCGGTCAGGGCTCGGGCCAGCCCCAGAGCCGGGCAAGCGACGGGATTCGATCGTTCCTTTAGGTGTAATAACACGCAGCGACTCAACAAAATCATCAATGTGCGTGTAGAGCGTGGCGAAGTGGCCACCAGACCGCGTGGCGATCCATCCACCTAAGCTGGAGAATTCAAACGATTGGGGATAATGCCGCAGCGTATAGCCATGCGGGCGGAGTTGATCTTCCAAAGCTGGTCCATACACGCCCGCCTGAATACGCGCAGCTCGCGAGGTTTTGTCGATCTCCAACACTTTATCAAGATGCTTTAAGTCGATCGTCACTGTGCCACGATACGGTCCCTCCACGGGTGGCTCCACTCCAGCAGTCACGCTAGACCCACCGCCAAACGGTGTCACCGCAGCGTTGGCCTGCGAGCACCAGTCAAGAAGCGACACAATATCAGCTTCAGTTTTTGGATACGCGACAACATCTGGAGGATTAGGAAACTCCCCACGTGAAGCGCGCAGCAGGTCAGGAAAGGCTTTGCCATAGGAATGCACAGCACGGTCATACGTCGCAGTTGCACAGAGATGCGCCAAAGAAGAAGGCGGCGTAACCCGTGGTGAGCGCAGCACCAGGTCATCCACCTTCGGGGTTTTGCCGATTGTTAGATCACCGCGCCCAAGGCTCGCCGCGATCCCTTTCGCCATCGCTTGTTGTTGATCTGCTGTCGGTTGTTGATCTTCGTATCCCCAGCCCCATGCGCATAGGCGACGTTCTGTCATATTCTTCCCTCTCTTTGTAGCGTGCGCTCTGCGCACGGAAACATCTGCATCCAAAAAGAACCGAGGATCGAGGTTCGGGAGCCGAGTAGAAAATAACGGGCCTCTTGCTCGTTCCTCGATGCTCACCGCTCGAAGCTACTTCTCCTTACTCATTACCGTCGTGGATCTGTTGCGCCAGCTTGCCGGAGTACCTCAGCAACCGCATCACGCTTGTAGAGCAGGGCCCGAGTAAGCGGAGTCGTGCCACTTTTGTTCTGGATATTGACCTCGGCCCCACCGGCAATAAGAGCTTTCGCAGCGTCCACTTTCCCTTCATTGGCTGCCCAAGTCAGAGCAGTATTCCCTTCGCCGTCTTTGGCGTTGACGTCAGCCCCACCATCAAGCAGAGCTTGAATCACAGCAGTGTGTCCTTTTTCCGCAGCATACATAAGTGGTGTCCAATTGCCCGCATCTTTCACATTTGGGCTCATCCCTGCCGCCACGAAGTGCTCGACAGCCGCAGCATTGCCATCAGTTGCGGTTTTAAAAAACGTCTTCTCGTCATATTGAACTCCAAGGGTCTCTAACTGCTTACGAGCCTCTTCTGGTGTCTCCTTTGGCGGTTTGCGTGGTTTCGCTGTAGCCGTTGCAGTTGCCGGTGTTGAGCTGGACGCAGGCGCAGCAGCAGTTGGTGCAGGTGTAGATACAGGGGGAGGTTCCTTTTTCGTCTCTTGCGCTGGCCCCTGAGACCCGGAGTCACAACCTGCAACGAATCCGAACACCGCAATGATAAGCCCAATAGTGAAGACCTGTGTCATCTCCAACCCTCCTTTGAGTTTACGAAAACCGTCTACTACGTCTTACATTGAAGCTCGATTTCGACGTTTTTTCCAACCCCAATCCCTAGCCCCCAACCCCTGTCTTCAGTACTTGCCAAATGGTGGCGCGGCGATTGTTGTCTGCAATTCGATGAGGTGCATTTCACCAGCCGCTAGCGCTTTCTCTAGAGCTTTACCAAGACTCTCTGGCGAATTAACGCGGGTCGCAGCGACACCAAAGGAATTAGCAAAAGCCACAAAGTCCGGATTCGTCAGCTTTGCCTCATATTCTTCCTGAAAGGCCGTGCGCTGTAGATAGCCGATCACACCGTAAGCATTATCGTTTACTACGATCATCGGAAAGCCGATCTTATGACGAACACACGTCGCGAGTTCTTGTGAGGTGTACAGGAAACCTCCATCACCAATGATGCCGACGACAGGCTTATTGGGTCGCGCCACCTTCGCACCAATCGCCCCTGGGAAACTAAAGCCGAGTAAGCCCGAGCCTTTCGCTGCAATTATGCCGTTAGATTGATAGGATGGATAGAAATACTCCGCCCAATAGGCAAGTTGCGTGTTATCACCGACGATCATACTATCGCGCGGCAAAATCTGCCGAATGATGTCGAGGTAGCGGACCTCGTGCAAGTCTTTCCGCACCTGAGCCAACTCGGCATCTGTTTGTTTGCGCCACTCTGCAACGCGGTCTTGTCGTTGCCCGGCATATGGTTCGCCTTCGAGTTGATGACGTAGCTCTTTCGCAATAGCTGGAAGGTCGCCCACAAGTGGAACTGTCGTCGGAAAGTTCTTGCCGATCCAGCGATCATCCCAATCAACATGAATGACCTGTTCCGGCAGTACGAGACCACGACGCTTAGCATCAACCTCACGCAGGCGTGTGCCGATCACCAATGCGACATCACAACTTGGCACAATCTCTTTCACCACCATGCGTCGGGCAATATTCCCAAACGACAAGGGATGGTCTTCTGCCAATACCCCCTTTGCGGCGTACTACCTCACTACCGGAGCCGATAACGCTTCGGCCAAGGCGGTAATATCTGCCGCCAGATTTGCTCGCGCTGCATCCGTTCCAATAATGATCACCGGCTGTTTTGCGCGTCTCAGTAACGCGACGGCGTCTTCGATACGTGAGGGCAACGGTACCGAGTGCCCGTCCCGCTGGGATACTGGGGAAACGGTCGCTTCATTGCCCCACAAGTCGTGCGGCACTTCCATGTAAACCGGACCAGGGCGATTACTGCGAGTGAGATGAAGTGCCTTTTTCATGGTCGCATACGGGTCGTCACTCGCCCGAAGCGAGAACGTCTGTTTCGTCACCGTCCGAAAGAGCGATGTTTGCTCTTCAAGTTCATGCAGGACGCCTAATCCTTTGCCAATCTTGGCCGCATCAATGTTCGAAGTCATCATCAGCACTGGTGAGCAACTGCCCCAGGCTTCTTGCAACGCCGAGAGCGTAAATCCTGCGCCAGGTCCAGTTGAAGAGATAATAACCGCAGTACTGCCGCTCGCTCGGGCATACCCATCAGCCATGTGGGTTGCTGCCGCTTCATGACGACAGACAATGTGACGAAATGAACCATCACGGCGGATGGCATCATACAGACCGATATTATGAATACTGGGAATGCCGAAGATTGTGGTGATTCCAGCTTCCTTCAGTGCTTGCACAATCGCTTCTGACGTACGTGGCATATCCCTCTCTCCTCTCTCTTTAGGCGAAAAGGAAAAAAGGCAAAAAGGAGAAACGGCAAAAAAGAAAACTTGTCAAGCAAAGATCGAATTCTCTTCTGTAGTCTTCCCTTTTCCCCCTTTTCCCTTTTTCTTTATCCTGTTTCGCCTTGTTTTCTATAGACGGCAGACGCTAGCACACCGTAAGGCGAATGCCAAAGAGGGAGCACCGCCTTGTCAAACGGCAGAATTTTGCTCACAGTAGGATGCGCTCTGTGCACCAGAATCGTAGGGCAGGCTGTGCCTGCCAAATATTCATGGCGGGCCAAGCCCGCCCTACACAAGAAGGAGGATTCTATGAAAGCATACGAAATTCGCGATTCTTTCGGTATCGATAACCTTAAACTCTCCGACCAGCCTGACCCAACCCCTGGACATGGCCAGATCGTCGTCAAGGTCAAAGCCGTGTCACTCAACTATCGTGACTTCATGACTGTGAAGCACGGTGGTGCACTCGGAACCAAAATGCCCCGGATTCCTTGCTCTGATGGCGCTGGAGAAGTGATCAAAGTCGGACCAGGCGTCACGCGCGTCAAAACCGGCGACCGCGTAGCAAGTATCTTCTTCCAGAACTGGCTCGCTGGCGACATCATGCCCCATCATTTTACCTCTGCACTCGGCGGTGCCATCGATGGCATGCTCGCTGAACAAGTTATGCTGAGTGAGGATGGTGTCGTGTCGATTCCCGACTATATGACCTACGAAGACGCTGCCACTCTACCCTGCGCTGCAGTCACAGCATGGCAGGATCTGTTTCCTAAAGGCAACCTTAAGGCGGGCGACACGGTACTGGTGCAAGGCACCGGGGGCGTATCGATCTTTACCTTGCAATTCTCGGTCATGGCCGGCGCACGGGTGATTATCACTTCGAGTAGTGATGAGAAGTTAGCTCGCGCCAAGCAACTTGGTGCGTGGGCTACGATCAATTACAAAGCTACCCCAGATTGGGACAAGGAAGTGCTACGCCTCACGAATGGTGTTGGCGTCGATCATGTCTCCGAAGTCGGTGGCGCAGGCACACTCGAACGCTCCTTTCGTGCTACGCGTGTAGGGGGTACGGTTGGTTTGATCGGTATTCTCAGCGGCCTCGGCGGGCAGATTGACCCCATGCCTGTGCTAATGAAAGGCCTTCGTTTCCAAGGTATCTACGTTGGCTCACGTGAGATGTTCGAGGACATGAATCGCGCGATGACGATCCACAAAACCAAGCCAGTGATCGACCGCGTCTTTCCATTCAACCAAGCTCGCGAAGCCTTGAAGCTCATGGAAAGCGCTGCGCATTTCGGCAAGATTGTGATTGCGGTGTGATCGTATTCCTTCGACGAATCGTCGCAGTTTGTTCAGCCTCAGGGCCAATCATGAAACCAGGTTCATCAACAAAGCAGGCGATGGGCAAATGGAAAGCATCGCACAGGTCGATAAAACGCCGCACTTTTTGTGCTCCATCGGCGGTCATCGCTCCGGCATACCAGGCTGGATCATTGGCCCAGATACCAACAGACTGGCCGTTGAGTCGTGCGAGTCCAATAATCTGCGACGGGCCGTACAATGCCGCCAACTCAAAGAACGAATCGCGATCGACCACATACTCAATAAGCCGACGCATGTCATAAGCGCGACGGCGATTGCGCGGAATGATCGCTAACAGTTCAGACGCTTGTCGATGACGATCATCATCACTCGGCACTATAGGTGCAGCTTCCCAGACGTTGGTCGGAAGGTAGCTGAGGAAACGTCGGATCTGCGCAAAGACACCGGCTTCGTCGTCAGCAACATTATCGACAACCCCGCTGCGCAAGTGCACGTCTGGACCGCCGAGTTCTTCCTTGGTCGGACGCCGCCCAAAGGCGCGCTCAACTAAGGCCGGACCTCCGATCATTACCTGCGCTGTGTGCTTTGTCATGATGGAGAAGTGCGATGCTACTAAGCGAGCAGCGGGCAGGCCAGCAACTGCGCCGAGCGCGGCCGAAACCACCGGTACCACGCTCATCACTTGCATGATCGACATGAAACGCGGCGGAGCGTTAACAGCTTCACCACCACCGCCACCTTTACCATCGCCGCGTGGTACACTGCCGCCACCACCTTCGAGGAAGCGAATTAATGGCACACGGTAGCGCCAGGCTAATTCTTCGGCAAACACGCTCTTGCGTAATCCGGCGGGCGATGGTGATCCACCGCGCACGGTGAAATCCTCGCCACCGACCACGCAAAGCCGCCCATCAATCTTGCCAACACCCAAGACGTAGTTTGCCGGGGTAAACGTTTGTATCTGCCCGTGCTCGTCAGTTTCTGCGTATCCAGCGATTGGGCCTTGTTCACGGAAAGAAGCAATATCGACCAATCCAGCCACACGTTCACGGATAGTGAGGCGTCCCTGCGCATGTTGGCGAGAGACGGGATCGGTACCGCCGTGCTCTTGTGCGAGGCGTTTACGCTCCTCGATGCCGTCGACTTCGCGTTGCCAACTCATGAAGAGAGAAATTCGGGATTGAGAACGAACCCGGGAGCGCGACCGTCTCCCCTTCGAGGCTCGGGACAGGCTTTTGTGCGGGCGGGACGCCCGCGCTCCCAGAGTGCGAGATTAAGCCGCCCCGTTCGGATTATCAATGATAAACTTCCACGTACCATCAGCCTGACGGCGAACAACCTCAACTCCATTCCCTGACATCGACATCGGCTTTCCATCTGGACCGGTGCCAGTCAGGTTCCATTTGGACTGCAAGAGCGCAATGTCACCACCACCATTCTGCACTGCATTGACCTGGATCGACAATTTTGGTTTCAGTGACAAGAACCCGTTCATGGCTTCGCGCACCGCTGCATGACCGGTGACAACTTTTCCCGGCTCTTGGACGAAGGCCGCATTTGGTTCATACAAGGCAACTGCGGCTTCTAAGTCACCACGGTTGATCGCTTCACCTAATAGCGTATCGCACTCTTCGGGTTTACGTGCTGGCATAACCCACCTCCTTTATGAAGTTAGGAAGGAGCATAGTCAGCGTTCTTCCCGTTGTCTAGCAAGGATCTTTCTCCCGGCTCCATAGTGTCTTTCGTGAGGAGGTTAGGATGCTTGCTCCCGGCCACGTTGCTGAATGCCGATTCGTCGGGTTGCAATGTCTTCTGGTTTGACCGTGCGACTGTGTTCACGCCAGGCTTCATACTCAATTTTCATTCCCTCAGTAAACGTCGCAGCAAATCCGTCATCAATCGTTCGTTTCAGATTGCGTAGGACTTCAGGCACACACGAAAGCATGTCGGTTGCTAAAGTCCGACAAGTCGGCAGCAACTCCTCTGGCGCAACAACACGATTCACTAATCCCCATGCTTCAGCTTTCTCAGCAGAGAGAAAATTTCCGGTCAGGGATAATTCTTTCGCGCGATAGATACCAAGAAGACGAGAGAGTTTCTGACTTAATCCCCAGCCTGGCATCGCACCAACGCGGGCATGGGTATCGGCGAATCGCGCCGCACTCGACGCAATCAAGATGTCACACGCCAAGGCCAGTTCGAAACCGCCAGTGATAGCAACACCGTTAATCGCCCCAATAATCGGTCGGTCAAATTGTGACATCGCCTGAATAATATCATCTTCACCACCGACCGCGCCGCGCGCGCCAACCGAAGGTAACCCTGTTTGCCCCAGTTCCTTGAGATCGAGTCCAGCACAAAAGGCTTTGCCAGCACCAGTAAGAATAACAACCCGAGTCTCAGGATCGTTTTGCAGAGCCACGAACGTTTGCACGATTGCCTGCCGTAATTCGTGTGACAACGCATTCATCGCGTGGGGACGATTCAACGTTAGTGTGACAATTCCTTCATTTTTTTCGATCAGTAAAACTGAATCTGTCATAATCAATATCCTTCGAACCAGCCGCGTCGTCCCAGAATTTCCCTCGACGCGGTGTTCATCTCAAGCAGCATTCTTAAGTTCGTACTTGCGAATCAAGACTTCAGCCGGAATACCGAGGCCTTCCGAAAGACGCCGAATCATTTCTAGCGTCAGAGGGCGTACACGATTGAGCACTTCTGCAACGCGTGCGCGCGAGCCAAGGTACGGCTCAAGATCCTTACGCGTTATCTCGCGCGCTTCCATCACATGCAAAAGGAACTCCACTGGATCGGGGTCTGGAATCGGGTAATGGGTTGATTCGTAGGCCTGAATAAGCAACGTCAGAACCTCTAGCCGATCTCCTTCCTTCGATCCCTCAGGCGCATTCCAGAGTGCCTCTGCTTCCTTCAGTGCCGCAAGATACGCTCGCTTGGTCTTTATGGGGCGTAGTTCCATTGTGCGACCTCAAATATTCTGGGCGTCAATTCGATCGTATTCGTGATGCGTACCGACAAAGCGGATGAACATCATCCTCCGGTTATAGTGAACCGCGACAACCAATCGAAAATCGTTACCCTTGATGTTGAAAACAATGCGGTTGTTGGCCAGAAAACTTGCGTTACGATACGCGGCTTTGATTTGCACAGGACTGGCCCAATCGGCCCTGCTTGTTTGCGCGTACCAAGCCCGTAGTGGTATTTCGGCTTGCGGGTGTTTAGTCCAGAAATCCCGTAGAGTTTTCACGGAAATAATCCGCACGAATAACGTTTATCACGCTCCCATTCCGGGAGCAAGGTTTAGTAAGTGTGCCCCTCTTGTGTCGGGCATGATCATGATCGCTTATGATAGCTTTTCCAGCAGCGCCTTCGCCTCTTGCAAATCCTTGGTATCAAACCCTTCCGTAAACCAAGTGTAGACCTCAGATAGCATGTTGTGTGCTTCGTCGAGCTTGGCGCGTGCTTCGTGGTGCGTGGAACGTGATGCGTGCTCCTGGACTTGTTGTTCGTAGTCGGACTAAGCTCATCACTGCGCGCAGTTCGAGCGATTTGGCTTGTTGCTTCCGGGCAATGTCAATGGCTTTCAGGAAACACGCTTCGGCTTCCGCCCCCGCTTGGGGGTTGGGGGGTAGGGGTCGAGGGTCGGTAATTTTTGCTTTTTGCCTTCTGCCTTTTGACTTTTGATTTTCTTGGACTCCAGACTCTAGACTCTGGACCCTAGACTGGGCGAGCGTTAGCTCGCCGCGTAGCCGATACAGCTCCGCCTCGTACCACCGCTCCCCAGTTTTGTCCACCACAGCCAACGCCTCGGCCAGAGCCGTAAGCCCTTCCTCTGCCTGCCCCACTTTCCATACACCTCGGCCAGCAAGGCAAGATAACATGGTCGCCACAGCCCTGCCCCCATGGCTTGGTGGGCAGCTAAGCCCTGGCGTATCTGAGCAATCCCCTCCTCTTCCTGGCCCTGCTCGGCTAGCGCCGCGCCCCACACGATCGTCCCTTGCGCCAACCATTGCTGAAATCCCTGCTCGCTAGAGAGCGCCATCACTGCCTCTGCCCGCTCTTTTGCTGCTTGTCCCTCTCGGCGGAACTGACGAAGCATGGCAGCGACAAACAAGGTAAAAGCCTGGCTCAAGGGGTGAGTCAGCTCCTGGGCCAGGGCAAGCGCCTCGTGGATTCTTTGGAGGGCTTGGTTCGGATAGCCGAGACACCACAGGCTCAAGGCGGCAATGGACAAGCAAATCGCTCCAGGGTCTAGTGCGTAGAGAAGGGCATGAGAGCGGTGCTGCTGGGGATCGTAGAGGGCAATCCCACGCTCTGTGTGTTCACGGGCCGAGGCCATCTCTCCAAGAAAGAGCAAGGGCGGCCCCAACGCCATGTGAGCTTCCAAAAGCAGGGCCGGGTCTTGCACTTTTTGGGCTAGGCTGAGGCACTGCTTCCCCAACTCATGTGCTGTCTGCAACTCCGCCCGCACTAGGTAAAAGCGAAAAAGCCCTACCAGCACCGGGAAAAGCTGTGGAGTCTCTCCCACCTGCCGACACAGCTCCCGCGCTCGGGCATAGGCTTGTTCTACTTCGGGGGCCGCAATGCCCCTGGTGGCCATCAAAGCCAGGCCCAGAGCGATTTGCAGTGTGAGTTCTTGCCGGGTGCGTTCAGAAGTGTCCGGCAGCGTCTTAAGCAATTCCAGAGCTGTAGTCAGGTGATTGATCGCCTCCCGGTGAGCAGACCGGGCGCTGGCATTCTGGCCTGCTTGTCCCAAATACTTGACCGCTCGTTGGTAATCTCGGCTGCGTTCAAAGTGCGCCGCGAGTTCTGCCGCAATCTCTCGCGTCTGCTCTCCGTACCCTCCCTCTTGCCGCTCTCCAATTCGCTGATGGAGACGCTGCCGTCGCGTCATCGTCACTCGCTCGTACAGCACGTTTTGATACAAGGCGTGCAAGAACTCATAGTGCGCGGCCAGTGTCCCGTCCGGCCACACGCCGCTTCTTGTTGGGTCGCAGAAAGAAATGACGCCGCGCCAGCCCTTCGCACCACTCCTCAATCTGCTCCACCTCGGATCCTAAGGCTGCGGCTACTGCGACAGTAGAAAATTCCACTCCCGCAACACTTGCTGCTTCTAACAGTCGCTGTTCTTCCAGGCTCAGTCGGTCGAGCTGCTTCTCGATCATCTGCCGTAGATTCTGAGGGACTCCTGCCCCGGTCGCCTCTACCCCCTCGAGCAGAACCCACTGTCCATCCCGTTGCACGAGCGCTCCCTGAGCCAACAAGTAGTCCACCAGGTTGACGATAAAGAGTGGGTTGCCCTCCGTGCGTTGGTGAACCACCCGAGCAAATTCTTGTAAGGGCACGGCGCGGTGTGCCTCTACAGAAAACCTCACCGCCAGATATTTTTCTACCTCCGCTTCGGTCAGCAATCCCAGAAACATCTCTTCGCACTGCCCATGCAATTGCAATTCCTGCTTGACCAAGTGCAGTGGATGTTCCCGCGCCAATACTTCCACCGGCCGGTAGGTGCTGACCACCAGCAATCGCGCTGGTTGCCGCCGCCGGGCCAAGACCGAGAGCAAGTCTAGCGTGGACTACATCACTCCAATGCACATCCTCCAGCACCAGCACCAACGGTTTCTCTACTGTTAGGGCTTCTACTGCCTCTGCGAACTCCCGTAGCATCCGTTCCTGCGTCGCACCTTGCGTCTTACGCTGCAACACTTCGAGCTGCGTCGCGGTCAGCAGTGTCGGCATTTGCACCAGCCACGTCGGCGCATGTTGATTCAAGAGATCAATGAAGTGTTGTCCGCTTGGCTCACGACAGAGTTGGCCCAGTGCCGAGAGAACGGGCAAATACGCTTCACTCGCTCCATAGTGCTCAATGCACTGCCCGTGCCCAAGCCACACTCGGAGGCTAGGGGCTGGGGATTAGGGTTTGGTTCAGCACGTTGAACCGCAAACGTTGAACCTTGAACTTCTTTGCGACTTTGAACCCTGGACTTTGGACCTTGGACCTGTGCTGACGCTATACTCTGCAGAAATGCCTCCACCACCGCCGTCTTGCCAATCCCTGGCTCGCCCGTGACGAAGACGATTTGCCGCTCGCCGTCGTAATGCTTTGTCTAACCAGTGGTGGAGCTGTGCCAGTTCCGTCTTCACGACCGACCAAGATGTAGAGGTCAAGTCGAGGAGCTGAGAGCTAACAGGACGAGAGGCTCGCTTCGAAGCTCGACGCTCGGACGCTTGGACCTTGGAACTGGAGCGAGCGCTGACAGCGGGGCGATAAACCGATACCCCCGCCGGTGCAGCGTCTCGATGAACCGCGGCGCTTGGGCATTGTCACCCAACGCCTTGCGAATCTCGCGTATGCAAAACTTGAGCACCCCTTCGCTGACAACGGCGTCAAGCCAGACCGCGTCAAGTAATTCGTTTTTGCTGACTAGACCGACCAGGATGCTCTACCAGATAGCGCAGCACGGCGAAGGCTTTGGGCTTCAGAGCGACAGCCTGCTTCCCGCGCCAAAGGCACTGGTTCGCCCTATCGAGGCAAAAAGGGTCGAAGTGAATGGAGTTTTGCGACTGCACGGTGCTCACCAAAAACTCACCAAAATCTCACTGTTTGCTCACGACTTCACATCTTCGCGTTCGCTATTCTTCTCCCACACGGAATGAAAGGCAAGGTGGACCAACCTCAACATGCCAAGCGGCAAGAAAGGAGATCTTCATGCAATGTGGTCTGCACTCTCAGACTGAGACAAGGAGGGAATATCATGCGTAATCGAAGTTTCTTTTCAAACTGGGGAAAACTCCCGGTGTTCGTAGCGGCTGCCCTAATGGCCGTGGTGATAGCGATAACGATGGAAAGGAGGACATATTCCATGACTCCAGAGGAGAACACGGTCATCTTTCAACGGATGTGGGATGAACTATTTAATCAACGAAATCTGGCGGTAGCGGACGAGCTGTTTGCGCCAGATTTTGTGAATCATGTGAGACTTGTGCAAGTCACCGAGACGGCGCCGCCGCCGTTCCCGCCTGGCCCCGCGCATATGAAGCAACTCGTGACCACGCTCACCACCGCGTTCCCTGATTCCCACTTTACCGTGGAAGATGTCATTGCCGCAGGGGACAAGGTGGTAGGCCGTATCACGTGGAGTGGCACCCACCGAGGTGAATTTCTTGGGATCCCGGCAACCGGCAAGGCATTTAAGGTGTCGCATATCCAAATCTACCGCTTTGCCGGAGGCAAAATGGTAGAGCACTGGGCCGTGCGGGACGACTTGGGCATGCTGCGACAGTTGGGCCTTATTCCCCCGCTGGGGCAGGCGAGTAGTTCGCCACGATAAGAACGGGGGCCGGTCAGGAGAATCTTCTTCGTAGCCAGCACCTCAGGTATGGTGCTTCTTCTCTCTCTCTGCTATCCCAAACTTGGATGAAGACAAGCGGGAGGGTGAAGGAGATTTTCATGTCACTACAATTCTCTCATGATGAGCTTGCGACTCCAGAATCTGCCCGGCGAGCCCGCCAGCTCTTAGAAGATCAGCAGTGGTACGCCGACCATTCTCAGGAACTACACAACCGTTTCGCCGGGCTCTTTGTCGCTGTGGTTGGTGGGGAGCCTTTTGCCGCAGCGACACGCGAGGCTGCATACACGTTGGCCAAGCAACACAAACCCGATCGTGACCCCCTGGTGTTTTTCCTCCCCAAGGAGCGAAAGCTGAGCGTCTATGGTCTTCCGCGGGGTCTATGACAACATCAATGGAATCCATCGTCCTTATGTCATCATCAACGTGTGACACGCCAGTACTGGGCAGGGATGTGCTTGACAACTTTCGACTGATTTTTGATCGGGGTCGTAACTCTATCCTGCTCCTCTCTCTCCCGCATGACTACGACGTTGTTATCCGTTAACGCTTCCAGACCCATCTACTCACTCAGTTCCTCCAACAACCCCTGGGCCTCTTGCAAATCCTTCGTGTCAAACCCTTCGGTGAACCAAGTGTAAACCTCAGATAACATCTTGTGAGCTTCGACGAGCCTGGTGCGTGATTCGTGTTGCGTGTTACGTGGCGCGTTATGCGTGGCTTGCTGTTGTCGCAGCCGGACCAGGCTCATCACCGCGCGCAGTTCGAGGGACTTGGCTTGCTGCTTCCGGGCAATCTCGATGGCTTTGAGAAAACACGCCTCGGCCTCCGATTGCGGATCGACTCAGGGATCGGGCGATGCGGTTGCGGACCTCGACTTTGAACTTTGAACTTCGAACTTTGACCTGCTGAAGCGTCAATTCGCCTTTTAAGCGATACAGTTCCGCTTCGGTCCAGCGTCCTTCATTTTTCTCCACCATTGCCAGCGCCTCGGCGATCACCCTCAGCCCTTCTTCCACCTGGCCGCCTTGCGCATAAGCCTGGGCCACCGCGCCCAGAAAGAGTGGGACCCACACCTCTACCCCCATGGCTCGCAAAGCAGCCAGCCCCTCTCGGAGCTGCACGAGTCCTGCTTCTCTCTGCTCCCGTGCCCCCGACCGCGCAGCACGTTCGACCAGTGCCCAGCCCTGCAGGCTAGGTCCATAGCCCAACCACAATGCAAACTCGTGCTCGCGAGCGAGGGTCAGTAACGCCTCCGCGTGGGCTTGAGCCTCTTGGCTCTCGCGGCGGTACAGATGCACGAAGCCAACAGCACTCAGCGCCACCGCCAAGCTCAGGGGATGCGACAGGGCTTGGGCTACGGAGTGCGCGTGACGGGCTCGCTCCAGGGCCTGGTCTGGGTAGCCACGATACCAGAGGGTCTCCGCTGCACAGCCCAGAGCCACTACCCCCGGGTCCTGTCCCATCTGGTAGGCCAGGTCGCGGTGGTGCTCAGGATCGTAGAAAGCAACGGCTTGCTCAAGATGGGCTTGCGCGCGGGTAAACTCTCCGAGAAAGAGCAAGGCTACCCCCACCACGGCATGGGCCACAAGGGACAGGGTGGCATCCTGCTGTCGGTGGGCGACGCTGAGAAACTGTTCTCCCAAGGCGAGCGCTGCGGTGTGATTTGCTTGCGTAGTGTAAAATACCCACCGACCATACAGGACTTGCGCGACCTGGAGCGGCTCCCCCACCTGTAGACACAGCTCCTGCGCGCGGGTGTAGGTGTGTTCCATTTCGGCGGCACTAAACCCCTTCGTGGCCATCAATGAAGCGCCGAGACTGAGGTGGAGGGTGAGTTCTTGTCGGGCTCGGGCGGCAGTATCGGGCAGGGTCTTGAGCAATGCAAGAGCCGCGGTGAGATGGGTGACGGCGTCCGCGTTCGCTGAATGCCGCGCTGCTTGCTGTCCCGCCAGGCTGAGATATTCTACAGCCTTGGCGGCATTGCCACTGCGACTGTAATGATGCGCCAGGTCGCTGTAGTGCTCGTCGAGGTTGGCCTGGTAGAGCACTTCTATCGCCTGCGCGGTTTTCTCATGGAGAGCTTTACGCTGTTCTTGGAGTACCGTTCCATAGGCGACTTCCTGCGTCAGGGCATGCTTGAAGATGTACTCGACTTCCGGAAACGCCGGCTGTTCGTAGAGAAATTCCTTGTGCTGCAGCGACGCGAGTAGCCGGTAGAGGTCGGCTTCGGGTTGAGCGATGACCTGGCGCACGAGGCTGAGGGGAAACTCTCGGCCAATGACAGACAACTGCTGCAGCAAGGCTTTCTCGTCTGGCGCGAGGCGATCGATACGAGCAGCCAGCACACCTTGCACGGTCGGGGGAATATGGATGTTTGTAGGGGCGCTGCTGGCTGCGCCCTCCGTGGGCAGGGCAAGCCCTGCCCCTACAAGAGAATCGGGCATCAACACACCCTGCTCTCGTAACTCCTGCACGATCTCTTCCATGAAGAAGGGCGTGCCTTGGGTTTTCTCCAAAATGAGGCGTTTCAGAGCTTGTAGGGGCGTCCCCTTGTGGGCGCCCTCGCTTTGGGCAGGCACAAGGCCTGCCCCTACGGTATGACCCAACAATATATCCAGGAATTCTTCCGCTTCCTCGCGCCCCAATGGCGCCAGACGGAGCTGCGTGTAGTACGTTTTCTGCCCCCACTCATGCCGGTATTCCGGGCGGTAGTTGGTTAAGCAGCAGCAGCCTAGCGCTGGCCACACTCTCACTGAGCACATCCAAGAAACCTTGTGTCTCCCCGTCAATCCAATGCAAGTCCTCAAAGATGAGGATCAACGGTTGGTTGAGACTCTCGCGTAGGAACAGCTTCTTGAGCGCCTCGAACGTCCGTCGCCGTCGTATCTGGCCATCCATCTGCTGCAACGGTGAGGGTTGCTCTTCAATCCCCAGCAAGGCAAACAGATAGGGCAATGTGTCTTCTAAGCTGCGGTCGAGCGTCAGCACTTTGCCGGTAACTTTCTCCCGTCGCGTGCGTTCGTCGTCTGGTGACTCAATGCGAAAGTAGCTCTTGAGCAGTTCAATCACTGGCAGATACGCTGTCGCTTTGCCATGCGACACCGAATACGCTTCTAACACCAGACAACCACTCTGGGAGAGCAGTTTGAATTCATAGAAGAGACGAGATTTCCCCAACCCCGGCTCACCCATCACGCCGACGATCTGTCCATGCCCGGCTTTCGTTTGGATCAAGGCATGGTGCAATTGGTCCATTTCACTCTGTCGTCCGACAAAGCGGGTGAGGCCGCGACGAGCGGCAACCTGCAGTTTGGTACGCAACGGCCCCGCACCTAGTAGTTCGTAGATACTGACCGGCGTTTCGACCCCTTTGATCTGTGCCTTGCCCAAATCCTTGAACGCAAAATAGCCATCCGTAAGCTTATGGGTGTAGGCAGTGACCAAGATCGAACCCGGCGCAGCCAGTTGTTCCATCCGTGCGGCTAGGTTGGTCGAATGGCCGACTGGGACATAATCTGCATGCAAGTCATCTTTGCGAATCGAGCGCAGCACCACTTCGCCGGTGTTGATGCCTACTCGCATGAGCAGTGGGGGGTACCCTTTGGTGCGTAAGGTATCAGCGTATCGCCGCATCTCCTCCTGCATGAGTAACGCAGCATAGAGTGCCCGCTGGGGATGATCTTCATGGGCAAGCGGCGCACCGAACAGAGCGAAGATGCCATCGCCTAATACCTGAGCCACATAGCCGTCATAGCGATGGGCCGCGTCCATCATCACTTGCAACGCGGGATCAATAATCGCGCGCGCCTCTTCGGGATCGAGCCCTTCAATCAATGCCGTTGAGCCTTTGAGATCGGCAAACAGCGCCGTGATGGTTTTACGTTCGCCGTCGGTCACTGACACTGCGCGAATCCGCTCAGCCAAATGGGCAGGTGTGTAGCTCACAGGAGGAAGTTCGGGGGTCGGTGTCCGGTGTTCGGTGTCTTGACTTGGAACCTGAAACTTTGAACTTTGAATTGGTGAAGCGCCGACCCACACCAGTCCCCGTCCATCTTCGTCTCGCACTTGCGGAGATGAGAAGAGCAACTCGTTTTTGATTGCGTCCAGTTGTTCGTCATCAAGGTGGAATTGTAACTTGAGCAACTGATAGGTGATGCGTCCTTTGCTTTGGAGTAACTCTCGGACTAAATCCAGTACCTCAATGATCGTCATAGCCGTCCCTAAATAGGCAAGGATGTTAAGTTCGACAGAAGTGTCATTGCTCGCCCTTCGACTAAGCTCAGGATAAACTTCGCGAAGCAATCCTTGTTTTGCTGGAGATTACTTTGTCGTTCCGTCCCTCGCAATGACAAGGGCTCCTTTAACTGAATGCCATTGCCCTAATGCGTAGGTTTTCCTTTTATGGAGAGATATTTGGCGACAGCAGAGCAGGTCGGATGGGAATAATCAAGATTGATTGGAGACCTTACTCAGGTCCGTGTGCCCAAAGATGGGGCACACGGTGCTGAAGATTTATGCGTCAAGATTCAGCTCTTCACTTGGTTAAAAAAACCATCTAATAGAAATTCCTTACCATCGTTGAACTTTTGCGATCACAGGTCCAGACTTTCAGAGCTTCTTGCTGATTGACTTGTTGGCATGACCTATGCTCTGCCTTTAAGGGATTTCCTGTATTTCGCTGGGATACTTACTATGACGAGTTTTCACAGTTACGACACTGGGGATTTTTACGACGAGATGTTCGCGGCCAGTGATCAGCCTCGTCCTGGCGCGCGCCTCCTCCAACAGCGAATTGATTCACTATCTAAGGGTGAACTGCTCCAGCGTCAGCAGGCTGCTGAACGTGCTTTGTTGCACCGGGGTATTACCTTTAATGTGTATGGTGACAATTCAGGAACAGAACGCATTTTCCCTTTCGACATAGTTCCCCGCATTATTGAATCGGCAGAATGGGAATGGATAGAGCGGGGGCTCAAGCAGCGTGTGTACGCTCTGAATCTCTTTATCAACGACATGTATCATGAGCAGAAACTGCTCAAAGATAAGATCATCCCTGAAGAGATCGTCTATTCAGCGCGATCGTTTCGTCAGGCGTGCGTTGGGCTCAACCCGCCTCGCGGCGTGTGGTGTCATATCACTGGTACGGACCTGGTTCGTGACCGTAACGGACAAATGTATGTGCTGGAAGACAACCTGCGCTGTCCGTCTGGAGTTTCTTATGTCTTGGAAAGTCGCCAGATTCTCAAGCGGACGTTTCCGCAAGTCTTCGGAGAGTCCCGTGTCCGGCCAGTTGATGATTATCCTGGTCATCTCTTAGCTATGCTCCAAGCGCTTGCGGCTGAGTATATCCAATCCCCGACCGTGGCGGTGTCTTACTCCTGGGACATACAACTCGGCCTACTTCGAGCACTCGTTTTTGGCCCAACAGATGGGAGTGGAACTGGTCGAAGGACGAGACCTCGTTGTTGCTGACGGTCTGGTCCAAATGCGCACGACGAGAGGGCTCAAGCAGGTTGATGTCCTCTATCGGCGTATCGACGATGATTTTCTTGATCCGCTGACCTTCCGGCCTGATTCGTCCTTAGGCGTTCCTGGGTTGATGGATGTCTACAAAGCCGGACGAATCGCGTTGGCAAATGCACCGGGCACAGGCATTGTCGATGACAAAGTCATGTATGCCTATGTCCCGAAGATCATCAAATACTATCTCGGTGAAGACAGTATCATTCCCAATGTCCCCACCTATGTCTGCTGGGATGAGAAAGAACGTGCCTATGTCCTTGATCACCTTGACCAACTCGTCGTCAAAGCTGCCAACGAATCAGGTGGATACGGAATGTTGGTCGGTCCACATGCGACTGCTGCCGAGCGTGAACAGTTTGCAGAACGCATTCGGGCCAATCCACGCAACTACATCGCGCAACCGACCTTATCCTTATCACGGGTGCCGGTGATCGTTGATGATCATTTTGAAGGGCGGCATGTCGATTTGCGACCGTACATTTTGTATGGCTCTGACATTTATGTACTTCCCGGCGGTCTGACTCGTGTTGCACTCAAGAAAGGCTCTCTAGTTGTGAACTCCTCTCAAGGGGGAGGAAGTAAAGATACCTGGGTATTGTACGGATAAGAGAGATGTATGCTTTCGCGTGTTGCTGATAGCCTCTATTGGTTGAGCCGCTATATCGAGCGTGCAGAAAATGTGGCGCGCTTCATCGATGTCAATCTACACTTAATGTTAGATTTACCCGCGGGCGCGAGCGAACAATGGAAACCGCTGGTCATTACGACTGGTGATGACGGCCCTTTTGTCAAACAGTACAAGGAGGCAACGCGAGAGAATGTCGTGGAATTTTTGACATTCGACAAGGAGAACCCTAACTCAATTCTGTCCTGTCTCCGAGTCGCACGCGAAAATGCCCGATCGGTGCGGGAAATCATTTCTTCAGAAATGTGGGAGCAGGTCAACGTCTTTTATCTGATGGTCCATGACTTAGCGGCGGCAACTCGGGTTCGCGAAGCCCCATATGAGTTCTTTCGTGATATCCGTATGGCCAGTCATCTGTTTGAAGGACTGACGAATGCAACCATGTCACATAGTGAAGGATGGCATTTTTGTCGCATGGGTCGGTTGCTTGAACGTGCTGACAAAACGTCACGTATGGTTGATGTTAAGTATTTTCTTTTACTCCCGTCGGTTGCCGATGTTGGTACTCCTTTCGATGATATTCAGTGGGCAGCAGTATTGCGTTCTACCAGCGCATTGGAAATGTATCGCCAGCGTTACCAGGATCTGAGTCCCGATCGCATTGTTGAATTTCTGCTGCTTGAGCGTGAGTTTCCTCGCTCGCTCCACTACTGCTTGATCAAGGCTGACGAATCGCTCCATGCGGTATCGAGCACGCCGATTGGGAGTTTCTGTAATCCTGCCGAGCAGCACCTGGGCCAACTCCGAGCCGAGTTAGCGTATGCGCAAGTAGGCGATATCATTGGTTCAGGGCTCCATGAATTCCTCGATGCATTTCAAACCAAACTGAATCTGGTTGGAGAGAGCATCTTTAACACTTTCTTTGCTTTGCAACCGATTGGTGGAGCTGTTACCGTAAAGTCTCAGAGTCAACGTAGCAGCGAAGGCAGTGTGCAACGGCAGGAAAAAATAGTCTAGGAGTCTGAGAGTCCTGGAGTCTGGGAGTCTCAATTGCCCATACCGACAGGTTGTCAAATGGGAAACAAGATCTGAAGATTCGATATGACCTATTGCATTGGCATCCGACTCAATGCTGGGCTGGTCTTCCTGTCCGACTCGCGCACCAACGCGGGGATGGACCAGATTAGCACGTTCCGGAAAATGATGATCTACGAGAAGCCAGATGACCGCTTTATGGTTATGCTGTCGGCCGGCAACTTGTCCGTGGCGCAGTCCATACGCGAGTTGCTGCAAGTGGAGAGACTCGCTCGCGGCCCTGACGAGGAACCGCTGACCATCTGGAACGCGACCAACATGTTCGATGCCGCGCGCGTGCTCGGCACCACCGTGCGCCGGGTACACCACGACGATGGCGCGGCGTTCCAGACCGCCGGCATTGAATTCAACGCGTCGCTGATTCTCGGCGGCCAGATCAAGGGCGAGGCTATGCGGATGTTCCTCGTGTATTCAGCCGGCAATTTCATCGAGGCCACGCGCGAAACCTGTTACTTCCAGCTTGGCGAGTCCAAATATGGCAAGCCCGTGCTCGATCGTCTCATCGTGCCGACCACGCCGCTGGACACGGCCGCCAAGTGCGCCTTGGTGTCGATGGATTCCACGCTGAAATCCAACCTGGGCGTGGGTCTGCCGCTTGACCTGCTCGTCTACCGCGAGGGCGCCTTGCGCAGCAACCAGGTCGTCTGCATCGATGACGGCAACCCGTATTTCCAGATGATCCGCAGCACCTGGGGCCAGCGCTTGCGAGAGGTGTTCGATAGCTTGGAAGATCCGCACTGGGATGGCGGCGATACCCTCTACCCCCTGCGGGTACCGTCCGCGCGTTACGAGCCGATGCGCAAGATCACCACGCCGAGCGAAAAGATCGTCTAGATGACCTCAGGATTACGTTCCTTGTGAGCAAACTGACACAATGATGAGTGAAATGGTTAATCCGCAATTAGAGAAGATACTTCCTGAACAAAGTGAAAAGGCCGTATATGTACGAACCATGTTCGACCGCATCGCCCCACGGTACGATACTCTTAACCGCCTCTTTTCCTTCCAACTTGATCAATCATGGCGACGCAAGACGATTCAGGCGGCAGCAGTGACTGCACAGGATGTTGTCGTTGACCTTGCGTGTGGTACTGGCGACCTTAGTGAACTTGCAGCGCACTCGGGAGCGCGAGTTGTAGGAGTTGATTTTGCCGGGAATATGCTTGCCGGCGCACGACGACGAGGAATCAACGCAATGTTCGTACAAGCCGATGCGGGTTGTATTCCGCTACCAGACACTTCGGTAACCGTTGTACTTTCTGGTTTTGCCTTGCGTAACTTTGTATCGATTCCAACGGTGCTGGCCGAAGCTGCACGCATATTGAAGCCGGGCGGGAGATTGGCTCTGCTAGAAGTCGATACCCCAGCGAACCCGGTCTTACGTTGGGGGCATCAGTTTTATTTTAATCGAGTTGTACCGTTCCTCGGTGCCCTGCTTTCAGATAGTCAAGCGTATGCCTACTTGCCGCGTTCAGTTTCCTATCTTCCGAACCCGAAGGATTTTGCTGTGATAATTGAGCAGGCTGGATTTCAGCAGGTGTCCGTCATCAACTCTCCGGTGGTATTGCGCAGTTGATTGTGGCACACCGCAAGTGACTTCTTGTCACAGCAAAGGTGTAGTTGGACTAAATCAAACCACAGATGCCAACCCTTGACGGTCGAATTGAGGAACCCCGTGTCATCAGGGATGACAGATAAGGAAGAAGGCAGCGCCTGAGGGAAAAACCACGCAACCGCTCGGCGAGATTGACGACATCTCCGACTACTGTGACTGCTGGTGGCTCTAGGCCAACTGCTGCAGCTTTATCGACAATATCTACGAGTGTACCAATTACGGTGAACTGTTCACTCATTGTTCCCCAACGGATGAGTGCTACTGGTGTCTCTGGGGGGCGACCATGCTGTATCAACTGCGCCGTAATCCGTCCCAGCCCTTTTGTTCCCATAAGAATGACAAGAGTATCTACGGAAGTTGCGAGGCGCTGCCAATCAATCGCAGTATGTTCCTTGCTCCCTTCCTCGTGGCCGGTGATCACAGCGAACGACGAGGCAACTTTGCGATGGGTGACTGGAATGCCTGCATACGCAGGGACAGCGACTGCAGAACTGACACCAGGGATAATCTCGAAAGGGATTCCCATAGCAACCAAAGCCTCAGCCTCTTCTCCACCACGGCCAAAGACAAACGGATCGCCGCCTTTGAGGCGGACTACCCGCTCTCCTTGCCCTGCGTATTTCACTAAGAGCTGGTTGATCTGCGCTTGTGGGACACAGTGAATTCCAGACTCTTTCCCGACATAGATGCGCTGTGCAGTGGGTGGTGCTTCTTCTACGAGAGAGGGGTGAACCAAACGATCATATATAACGACTGTCGCTTGTCGTACGGCGTTCAGTCCACGAACGGTAATGAGCCCTGGATCGCCTGGCCCAGCCCCGACCAAGTACACCGGTGAATATGTCATTCTTCCTTCTCTAGCTGGGTAAGAAGGTATGCAGTTGCGTCGGCACGATGTCCATCTCGAAGCAGCCGACGAAACGACGGATCATCTAGTACTGTCCACCACAGCTGCTCGGGCTGTTTCTTTTGTGCCTCACGAAGTGGGATCCGTGCATCAGCCGTAACTTCCTCCGAATCACAATCATTCTGCATGAAAGACACTGCTAACTCCTCCCCTTTCTCTGCCCATTTATCGGTGTGGTTCGTTCTGCTTTGCCAATGCCGCATTGCGCCAGACGTCACTGCTGCCACTGGAGTGGCACGTCGGGCATGGTTCTTCCGCGTTATTTACATACCCGCGACCGTCACAGGTGCGACACAGACCACTCAGCATATACATACGGTAGTAGAAATCAGACATATCGTGGACGCCGTTAAAAAAAGTCTTGACCTGATCAACAATATGTTCGGGTTGGAAGGCGGTCTTTTGCATGTTTACTCCTCAATAGCAGGCTTTCCTTGTTTATCGGCTGAAGTTGTCAATTCTACTATGAAGAAGATGCCACAATTGCCAATTGCCAGCGACACAGAGGACCGAAACTAGTGTTGCCAGTAAAGAATATCCTCCTTCACTACCTAACGACCCGTGAAGGACTTCGATAAAGAGCCAGAGCTGGAGACTGAACAAAACGATCATCGAGAATGCGACCAAGGAAAAAATAGTGTTCCGTTGCTGGTGTGCCGTCGTTGGAAGAGTGTTCATACTCGTACTCCAGTCGCCCAAATCTCGTTACCAGAGATGTTGAGGAGAATGCTCGGGAGTGGCCGTTGCGGTGGACCTCCAAGCACGCGCCCATCCTCTAACGCAAAACGCCCAGCGTGACACGGACAGAAAAATTCTTTCTCTTGTGCTTTGTAGGTGACCGGGCAGGATAGATGGGTGCACTTCTGGCTGTAGGCGACAAACTGGTCTTGTGAGAGACGAATGAGCAGACAAGGATCATGAGCAGTCGGATAGGAAAACAGCTTTACACCGCCGACCGGAACATCCTGGACCGATGCGATCAGCGCAGGCGCAAGCTGAGAAACTGACCTGCGGCGCAACCAATCGACGAGACCAAGGAGACCAGTACTTGCGAGAAGGGTGGTTGAGAGCAGCAACACAAACGACAGAAAAGTCCGACGTGTCACGGTCTGCTCTTCTTCCCACGGGATGGGGAAGGCAGCAGATTGGGGATTGGGGATTGGGGATTGGTTTTCTGTGCTGTGTGAGACGGAAGGTGACATAGCGTGATAGTTTGCATCCATTGGCTTTTTCCTTGCTAAATCCCAAATCCTAACTCCCAGTTCCTAGCCCAGACCCCTCCATAAAGCTGGCAACATCGATATCCAATGCTTCGGCTTCTTGTCCGACCATCATGCTCACTTTAGTCTTCACGACCCGACGGCCAAACACGAAGGTGTTAGTAGATGTTTCGCGCCGCGTCTGCACAACCGTCTCGCGAGGGCCGTAGTATAATGCACCACTTGGACAGACTGTGGCGCACATAGGGGTTAATCCTACTGAAGTGCGATCGTAACACATGTCGCACTTCATCATCTGATCTTGCGCTGGCATGTAGCGCGGCACCCCAAAGGGGCAGGACAACACACAGTTCGAGCAACCGATGCAGCGTGGCTTGAGCGCTGATTGCACGATACCTTCTGCGGTTTGTTTGATCGCATCAGCAGGACATACGCGTGCGCACGTTGGATCTTCACAGTGCATGCATACAGTTGGTGTGGTTTGTGGAGAACTGGAGCGGTCAACAAAGTCGAGGTGGATCATCGAAATGCCACGATGACTTTCAC
Source organism: uncultured delta proteobacterium (assembly GCA_963733195.1). GTDB lineage: Bacteria > Desulfobacterota > Binatia > Bin18 > Bin18 > VGTJ01. Next base: position 57,482 of record CAVTCR010000012.1, on the reverse strand, counting down.
ACTCCGCGCAAGCATGGAAACACGCTTGACAGCCAATACAGCGTGATGGGTCAACAAAGAATTCCATGCTCATAGGTTATTTCTTTCCAAGTGGTGACCGCTGCCATTGAGAGGAGAGGATGGTATTGTACCGATCTTGCTCACTCGGACTGCACACACTTTAAACTCAGGAATCTTAGAAACGGGATCCAGGACTCGATTAGTGACAAGATTTGCCGATTGCTTGCCCGGCCAGTGATAAGGAATAAAGATCGTATCTGGGCGAATTGTCTTCACTACCAGTGCGGGTAACGTTAATTCACCGCGACGGCTTTCAACCCGGACTTGGTCGCCGGATTTCACTCCGAGTTTCTGCGCGAGCTGGGGATGCATCTCGACCTGCGGATTGGGATACTGGTCTACGAGCGGACCAATCCGTCGCGTTTGTGTACCACTCAAGTACTGTGACACCACACGTCCGCTGGTCATGAACAGTGGATAGTTGGTGTCGATATCCTCCGCCGGTGGACGGTACTGAATGGCATGGAAGCGTGCCTTGCCATCTGGATGTGCGAATTTCCCACCTTCAAATAAACGCGGAGTACCGGGATGTTCCGGTGTTGGACAAGGCCAAAAGACGCCTTTGTTCTCTTCGATACGCTTGTAGGTAATACCTGCATAGTCAATTGGCGCACCAGCCGAAGCATGACTCAGTTCACGGAACATATCTTCAGCTTGGGTATACGGAAAGAATTCGCCTTTCCCTAAGCGTTGCGCGATCTCAACAATAATCTGCCAATCTACCCGAGCATTGGCTGGCGGTTTGACCGACTGTCGTAAGCGGATTACGCGTCCTTCACCATTAGTGACAGTTCCTTCATCTTCTTCCTGAAGTGAGCCAGCGAGGACGACATTGGCATGTCGTGCAGTCTCCGACATGAATGGTTCAATCGCAGCGTAGAACTCGAGCTTCTCTAAGGCTGACCGGGTTAAGGCAGCGTTGGGTAACGACACCATTGGGTTAAAAGAGATCGAGAGCAACCCTTTGATCTTCCCTTCGTTGATCGCGTCAAATAGCTCGACTGCGGTGAGTCCCTTTAGTGGAAGCTCCTGCTCCTGAATCCCCCAAAACGAGGCGATCTCTTGTCGATGCTGTGGGTTTTCGATGTCGCGTCCGCCGGGAAGCTGATTGCAACGTTGCCCGTGCTCGCGTCCACCTTGACCATTGCCTTGACCCGTGATGGTGCCGTATCCACAACCAGGACGACCAATACGCCCGGTTGCCAACACCAAGTTGATACAAGAGAGAACGTTCTCGACCCCTTTGGTGTGGTGCTCGATACCGCGTGCGTGTAACAACATCGAGGTCGGCGCTTCACCCCACAGTTCCGCGGCTTTTATAATATTTACCGCTGGTACACCAGTAATCTCGGCGGTGTATTGGGGTGTGTAGGTTGCGACAGCTTCACGGACCTTCTCGAAATCGAGCGTGTGTGCAGCGATAAATTCATGGTCGATCCAGTCGCGCTCGATCATTACATGCAAGATGCCGTTCATGAGGGCGCTATCCCGACCAGGTCGCACTGGCAAAAACAGATCCGCCGTACGCGCAATCGGTGTTATGCGTGGATCAATAACAATGAGTTTGGCACCGTTGTCACGTGCCCGCCATAAATAATCCGTAAGAATCGGAAAGCACTCACCAATGTTACTGCCAGTGACAATAATGCATTTGGCGAGGGGAATATCGCTCCAGGGATTAGCGGCACGGTCGATGCCGAATGCCATCTTGTTGCCTGCCCCAGCCGAGACCATACACAGGCGACCGTTGTAATCGATATTGGCTGTGCCCAGTGCCACCCGAGCAAATTTGCCCATCAGATAGGCTTTCTCATTCGTAAGTGAGGCACCACCGAGGAGCGCAAACGCATCTTTACCGTAGGTCTGCTGAATACGGCGAATGTTCTCGGTCACCTGCGTCAGCGCTTCGTTCCAATCCGCCTCGCGGAAGCCATCGTTGGTCCGAATCAAGGGCGCAAGAATGCGGTCTGGGTGATTGTTCTGTAAATACCGCTTCACTCCCTTAGGGCAGAGCTTACCCTGGTTCACCGGAAAATCCGTCCACGGCTCGAAGCCAACAACTTTTTCATCACGTACTTTGAGTTGGATGCCACACTGCACGCCGCAAAAGCAACAATGTGTTTTGACTAAACGATCTGGCGCTCCACTGGTTTGCCAACCGCCAGCAGGTTCGTAGTTTAAATGCGGACCGTAACGGTCGATGACGTTTCTTCTGGGAATGGGAGCAGTGCCATCGTCTGTATTTCCCTCTTATGTTGCTGGAATATCCACCCGAGACTGGGCGACTGGGCGACTGAGCGAGTGGGCGAAGGAAGGAGACGAAATTTCTTGCGCCGAATCACCCGTTCGCCCATTCTCCCATTCAGCTTCTAACTCGTGGTTCACCAACGCCTCTATCCCTGTCCATTGATTCTTCAGCCCTGACATCGTCTTGCCTTGGTTGAGCGCTAATAATCGACGGCGACAGGGAGGACAAATCTCTTGATAATGCGTTACCGGACCGTCTAAGTGAGAATCCATGCCGAGTTCAGCGAACACTTGCTTGAGGTCATCGACATGTATTTGTGAGGCGAACGCCTCGCCACAACGTCCGCAGTGAGCCTGCTGCCCCATTTGTCCCGCACGCTTGTAGAAGCCAACGCCGATATGGGCAGGACGCTGAAAAATGTGAAACAACTTACCGAACGGTAACGAGAGCAGAAGAATGATGACTGATGCGGCGTGGGTGGCAGCGATAAAAGGGAACCCTCGTCCATTCATGAAATGCGCACTAATCGTGAGTCCTAATCCACTGGCGGCGACGACGAAAAGCAGGAGGAGTGGCAGGATGTCATTGCTGAAGCGTTGCAACGCAATGGCTCCGCCATCAGTTAGGCGGCGGTAGAGTGCCATCGAAACGCCAATCAGCATGATAATGGCGGAGATGTTGAGCGCATTGAAAGTGACAAACGCGATGAGCGAGTGGATCGAGAACTCTTGTACGTGCATACCTAGGAACACGACATGATACTTTTCCAGATCGTCGGGCGGGGTCTCGAAATGCACCCAACCGAACACCAAGGGGAAGGTAATGGCAAAAGCCAGCATGCCACCCCAGGACAGGCACAGGTGCGTAAACCAACGATAGCGGCTACGTTGCGCGATGAATTTCTGGGTGCCAACATTGTTGAACAGCAACTGACCGAGATAGATACTGTTCTGTATAATTCCACCGCTGCGAAACAGCCGCCAGTTTTGCTGCCAATAACGGAGCGTGGGCGGACGCCGTATCCACAGCACGATACGGTAGGTGCTGGCGGCGATGGCAAACACGGTTGCTAATGCGTAGTGAAGTAGCATCCAGTCGAAATGTCTGAGTCCTTGCGAGCCGATAATGATGAAAAGGGTGACGAGTCCACCGGCCACTAGTGCGGCAGTGGCGGCGGTGCGGTCGAGGGCCAATATTGACACGATAGCAGTCGCGGATTTTTGTAGATTCATAGTTGCGAGTTACTCGATTTCAATGATGAGGCGACCTTCGAGTTCGTGGACTGGAAACGTGAGCAACGTGACTTCTTCCCCAGCACAACGACCGGTCGCGAGGTCAAACTTCCAGGCGTGAAACGGGCAAATCACTGTTCCTGCACCAACAATGCCGTCAGCCAAAGGCCCTTGACGATGCGGGCATTGACTTTGAGTCGCGAACAGTTTTCCGTCACGTTGACGAAAGACTGCGATGCCTACGTCTCCGACCTTATATGCGCGCCCTTCGCCAAGCGGAATGAAGTCTACTGAACCGAGATTTACTAATCGTTTTGGAGAAGGTTGCTGTAGGGCCATGGCTTGCCCTCCACTTCTCTGAAGGGTATGCAGACTCATGAAAGCGTCTCTTGTGACTGGCTGGTTGTTGCAGCGACGGGAACAGGATCAGCAAACTGGCTGACGTGAACAGGCTCGATTGCTTCCAGCCACGGGTCTTTATAGGCAGCGACTGCGGCCTCAATCTCCGCATCGAGTCGTGCGCAGATTCCTTCCGTATCTTCAACAAGCACGTCACGTAAACGTTCGATTCCAAGACGTTCAACAAAGCCGTAACTACGTTCCAGGTACTTGCCGTTCTCGCGGTAGTACTGCATGAAGCGCCCCATAAACTTCAAGACTTCATCATGCGTATTGACCGTGCACAGCAGATCGCCTTTCCGTACCGAACTGCCGGCTGCACCACCAACATAAATTTCCCATTGTCCGCCCTCGATCGCGACCGCGCCGAGATCTTTGACGTACGCTTCTGAGCAATTACGCGGACAGCCGGTGGTTGCGAGCTTCATCTTGTGTGGCGACTCGATGCCCTGAAAACGGCGCTCGATTTTCTGCGAGAGACCGATAGAATCTCCTAGACCATAGCGACAAAAATCAGTACCAACGCAACTTTTGCAGGTACGAAACGCTTTGGTGTAGGCGTGGCCGCTTGGTATACCGAGATCCTTCCATACTGCTGGCAAGTCTTCTTTTTTGATGCCTAGCAGGTCGATACGTTGACCACCGGTAAACTTGACCATCGGGACGTGGTATTTTTCCGCGACTTCGGCGATGCGCTTGAGTTCCGCAGCTGAGGTGACTCCACCGTAGATACGCGGAACGACGCTGAACGTGGCGTCGCGTTGAATGTTTGCGTGTACGCGGTCGTTGATGAAGCGAGCATCACGCTCGTCTTCGTAGTCATGCGGCCAGAGTGATTTGAGTAACGAGGCAAGTCCAGGTTTACTACCCGGATCTTCTTTGCCACCAGCAAGTGCACGAAACACCGCACTCACACTCTTGAGGCTTTGCGCTTTGATAGCAGTAATCAATTCTGGCTTAGTGAGTGGAACTCCCGGTACATAGTAGTGCTCGCTGGGATCGTCTTGTACTTCGCCCGCGTAGACCTCCAACAATTGCAGAATCAGACTTTTGCAACTCCCACAGCCGGTGCCTGCCTTGGTATGCACGCCGACTTTCGAGACTGATTTACACTTGCCGATCATGATCGCGTCTTTGATCTTGCCTTTGGCGACGCCGTTGCAGTTACAAATCTGCGCTTGATCCGGCAAATCGAACACCGACAGGATTGGCGCACCGCTCGACGTGCCAAACAAGAGGTCTGCACGTCGTTCTGGTACTGCGGCTTCGAGCGTGAACATCTGGGTTAGGACGCCAGCCGTATCGGTTTCTCCTAAGAGAATTGCGTTGGTCAGTTTGTTGTCGCGGATGACCATTTTTTTGTAGACGCCACGCGAGGGTTCGCGGTAGATCACGACCTCGTCGTCAGGCTGCACAGCTTTGGCATCTCCCATCGACGCGAGTTCAACGCCCATCACTTTCAGTTTAGTCGCGAGCTTTGACCCCTGATATGCTGCCCGTGGATCGGTGCCTGTTAACACATCGGCGATAGTTTTTGCCTGTTGCCAAATGGGATCGACCAAACCGTAGATCACTCCACGATGCTGGACACATTCACCAACGGCAAAGATGTCAGGGTCGCTAGTACGAAGTTGATCATCACAGACAATACCGCGCTCGACGGTCAGACCTGAATCCTTGGCAATTTCCGTGATCGGGCGAATGCCCGCACTGACTACGACCATGTCGGTGTCGAGCGTTGTGCCGTCGTTGAATTGTATGCCAGTGACCCGCTCTGCGCCAAGAATCTGCGAAGAGAATTTAGCCAGAAGAACGCGAATGCCCATCTGCTCGATCGTGGTCTTCAACATCTCACCCGATTCGGGGTCGAGTTGCGCGGCCATGAGCTGAGGCAGCGCTTCAATCACCGTTACCTCGACCCCGTGGGTGAGGAGGCCTCGGGCTGCTTCGAGACCCAACAGACCACCACCTACCACCACAGCTTTGCGACAACCTTTTGCGTATTCCGCGATCTGCTCGCAGTCGTCGATCGTGCGAAAGAGGAATGTTCCTGGTTTGTCCATCCCTTCGAGTGGTGGGATGAACGGACGCGAGCCGGTTGCAATAATGACTTTATCGTATGGTTCTTCGATCGCCATCCCGTGTGGGTCGCAGCCATCGAGTCCATACGGAGATGCCTCACGTCGTAAAGGATTGCCGGCGACAACCCGTTTTGAGCGATTGATCAGCGTCGCTTTGACACCAGCATGTAATGTGACGCAATTCTGTTCGTACCAAGCGAGAGGATTAAGGAAGATCTCCTCCATTTTCTGAGAGCCATTCAGCACGTTGGAGAGGAGAATACGATTATAATTGCCATAGGGTTCCGCGCCGAACATGGTAATGCTGAAACGTTGCGCGTCACGTTGCAGGATTTCTTCGACAACCCGTGCGCCCGCCATGCCGTTCCCAACCACAACCAGTCGTTCGCGGTGGACAGTGGACATTACCTACGGCTCCTTTTCCTCCTTTCAGGAGGGCAGGAGACGGTGGAGGGAACACCGTCTCCTGAACAATGGGAGGAGTATTGAGGGGATTTCCTCCCTTTGGGCATCAGCGCATTGTACGCTCTGAGCCCTATCGAGCAGGAACTATGCCATTGCCTTAGAGCCGGATTCGTATGGAAAAGTCAGGGGATTTTTACCTTGCCGATTACAGTGGGATTGAAAGATGTTGTTGGAGAAACAGTTGAGAGGTGAAATTTCAGGCAAAGAAGAACGAGTAAGTATAAGGCGTGCGTAGCACGCGCCTACATCTCAAGCCGGTTGGATGTGCTGAGCGCAGTAATTCTCGTAGCCGACTTGCTGTATCAAAAATGTTTGCGACTCAAGCCACTGGATATGCTCTTCCGCACTGACGAGAATATGTTCGATAAGTTCTCGTGTTCCGGTGTCAGCGTGCTCAAGGCACAGCGCAACCGCTTTTCGCAATTCAGGTAATCCCTCTTTCTCTAATGCTAAATCATTCTCAAGAATCTCTTTTACGTTTTTCCCAATCGTAATTTTTAACGAATCTTTCACGGTTGGTGCGCCCGTCAAGGAAGAGAATGCGATCGATCAACTGTTCGGCATGCTTCATCTCCTCGATGGATTCATCATAAATCTTCTTGTAAAGACGCAGATACCCCCATTTCTTACATAGGGAAGCATGCAAAAAATATTGGTTGATAGCTGCCAGTTCTCCTTGGAGTAATTCATTGAGCATTTTCATCACTTCTCGTGATCCATTCATGGCTCATCCTCCTCTGCTGGTTGGTTGGCAGATCGCTACCAGTACCTGACATGGTACCCCTGGCAGGCTGGGTGTCAACCAGTTGCGGAGAGTAAGAATTTTTGGATTAGGAAAAGGAGCGTAGATGGAGCAAGGCAGAGCTGAGGGATGCGAAGAAACCGTTCCTCGGCCTCACAGCTTGAACAGCACTTCTACATAGCCGAAATCAGCCTGATCGCCGGCGAAAATCGAACGGACAATACCTCCACCGAAGATGTGACCGTAGTAGACATTGAGATTGATAAATTTGTTCAGATCATAACTGAGTGAGGTCTCGATCACTTGAAATAAATTGCGTTTGCCGAAAGCTGGACGGCCAGGAAAACCAAACCCGACGTTGCGATCAGAGAGCGTCGCACCTGCGCCTTGGTACCACAGGTCACGAGCCTCGGTGACGCGAATATTGTGAAAATCCGTGCGGGAAACGAGACCAGGGATAGGACGAAGAATCAGTTGCACAAAGCCATCTTCATTATTCATCAAGTTATAGAACGTGGAGAAAGAGTAAACGCGAGCAGTGGGAAGAAGTTGGAAGAACGTGCCGTGGTCTCCGTCACCTGGGCTGTCATCTCCCGATGAGCGACCATAACCAATACGCAGCCACGGCTTCCATGGCAGCATGCTCGGTTGCCACCCAACTTCCAGATCCCATGCCCAGGCATTGTGGTCGAGCGTTCCCCAATCACCTTGTTGCAATGCTCCCCACGCCAGTACATCAATTGGTCCAGCACTGGTTGGGAACACGGAAATGATGTGGCCGCCTTCGGTATGTACATCGATATGGCGGGTATCTGCCTGGCGCACTGCCGGTGGCCGATTGTCCGATTTCAACAACCCACGGTCGTCTTTGTAATAGATATAAAAGAAACGGGCGTCGCTATTCTCGGCAAACGATGGGCGAGTAATATTGAACGAGGTGTAGAGCAAATCGATTTCGTCCATCTCTTTCATACCTTGCAAATCAAACCCGCCTTGTGTTGGATGAGACGCCATCACTGTGAGATTCAAAGGTCCGTTGGTGAGACTGGCAACACCACCATCGAACGAACGACCAACATGTGACCAACCAAACGGACCGATCAGACGTTGTGAAAGTCGGATATTTTTTAACCAATCCAACGTCGGTTCTTTAGTCAGGATTTCGTTTCCTTCGGAAAACTCGAAACGTCCGCCTTTCAGCGTAAATCCTTCCAGGCCCAAATTTTTGAAGAGAACGAAGCCTTGCTTAAGAAAAAAATGCGAATCATCCTCACTCCGATTATGCGCGTAGTACACCGCGCCGAGACCCAAGAGTCCCTGTGGTGCCGGTGCACTTGCTCTTGTCGGCAAGCCCAGCAGCGAGGAACTCTGGGCTTCGACCATCACGTCGAAGCTGTCGTCTTTCCATTGCAGGGCGCCGCGCCCGAGAAAAGCGGAAAAAACATACCCGTCGTCAAAAGATCCTCTAGGATCGAACCAGTTCCACACCTCGGTTCGGATGCGGAGACTGCCACTGACAGAGAGTTTTGGTGAGATTGAAGGCAGTGCGACTTCAGCTTTGACATGGTGCGGAGAGACGACTGTCGCGAACAGTGCGGCCAGTGAGAGCAGGAGATACCTGGGAGACTTCATCCTTAGCATCCTTTCTGTCCGTAGGTGGCGCTGGAGGAACACCAGTCTCGAGAAAAGTCAGGAGCTGATCGCGGGCGGGATAATACGCTGGATCTTCGAGGAGACGGTCGCGTTTGCGTGGACGTGGCAGTGGCACTTCAAGAATGCCACCGATGCGAGCCGCAGGGCCAGTTGTCATCATCACAATACGATCAGCGAGCAGCAACGCTTCATCAACATCATGGGTGACCATCATCACGGTTTTGCGAGTACGCTCCCATAGGTCAATGAGTTGATCCTGCAACTCCATGCGAGTAAAGGCATCAAGTAAACTAAACGGCTCATCAAGCAACAACACGCGCGGTTCTACGGCAAAGGCACGCGCAATCCCTACTCGTTGTCGCATCCCTGCAGACAGTTCTTCAGGCATCCGCTCCCCTTGTCCTTCGAGCCCGACTTGCGTCAGATACCGGTCGGCAAGCTGCTCGCGTTCTTTCTTTGTTGCGTGGGTACTTTCTTGGTCGATGGCTAACAACAAATTATCTCGAACCGTCATCCAGGGAAGCAGGGCGGCAGATTGGAAAACGACACCACGATCTCGGCCAGGACCAGTCACTTCTTTCCCAGCGACGATGACGTTGCCAGAGGTCGGTTCGTTGAGACCCATCACAATCGACAGGACCGTCGATTTGCCACACCCAGAGTGACCAATAACACAGATGAACTCACCTTCCTTGGCTTTGAGGGTGAAGTCATCAACAATTACTGCAGGACCGGTTGGCGTGTCGTAGACTTTGCGGAGCTGCCAAATATCGATCATTACGGTGCTCATAGAATTTGCGGGTCAGGGGTGAGGGGTTGGGCGCTGGCCATGAGAGGATGCGTTTGTTCGTGCTTGGCATCAGCCGGCGCCACGTATTCTTTTGTTCCTTCCAGCGAGCGAATGATTTCCCGACGGGCTCGTTGATATTCAGGATTGAGACTGAGTCCAGTACGGGTGCGTGGCCGTGGCAAGGCAACAGGAATCGCGTGACCCAGGGTTGCGCGTGGCCCGCGAGTTAACGGATAGACACAATCGGCAAGTAAGATGGCCTCATCGATGTCATTGGTGACCATGATGACGGTAGTCTTTGCTTCCCCGCAGATCCGGGCTAACTCATCCTGCAACGTCGCGCGTGTCAGCGCGTCGAGTGCGCTGAGTGGTTCATCAAGCAGCAGCATGCGTGGTTCCATTGCCAGAGCGCGGGCGAGCGCAACGCGTTGCCGCATGCCGCCAGACAGTTCTCGTGGCCGCTTGCTCATTGCGGCAGAGAGCTTGACCAGGTCAACAAAATACTGCGCTTGTTCAGTGACTTCTTTCTTCCCTAAACGAGGAGAAGCAGCGCTGACGGCCAAAGCGACGTTCTCCAGGACGGTGAACCAGGGTAATAATGAGTAATTCTGAAAGACGATGGCGCGTTCTGGCCCCGGCTCGCGTGACGGTTGGCCATCGAAGATCACCTTGCCATGGTCGGGAGTGGTCAGTCCCGCGATCAACGAGACTAGGGTTGTTTTTCCGGCGCCTGAGCATCCGACAATTGCAGTAAACTGTCCTTCCGGGATGTTGAGGTTGATATCTACGAGGACAGGAACTTCACGCCCAGGAAAACTTTTCTCAACATTTTTGAGTTCAAGTAAATTCATGTCTCTTATGCCCGTTGGAACCGTAGTTCGGCCATCGCCATCAGCCGATCGAGGATGTAGCCGATTAAACCAATTGTGACGATGGCGAGAATAATGTGGGAGTAGACAAGGCTGTTGTACTCCTGCCAGAGGAAACCCCCGACACCAACCGCCCCGGTAAGCATTTCTGCGGCAACGATCACTAACCAGGCGATACCGAGGCTCAATCGATAACCGGTGAAGAGATAGGGAACTGTGGCAGGTATAATGATCTTGGTAAGCATCTGCCAACGTGAGAGCCGTAGCACACGCCCGACGTTCAAGTAGTCCTGATTGATATTGCGGACACCGACGGCAGTGTTAATAACCGTCGGCCACATGGCACAGACTGCGATGGTGAACAGCGCTGCGGGTTCTGAGCGTTGGAAGAGAATCAGTCCGAGTGGCAGCCATGCCAGCGGAGAAATCGGACGGAGAATCTGGATGAGGGGATCAAACGCCTGGGTAAAATTGCGAGACAGCCCAAGAAGAAATCCAAGTGGAGTCCCGATCAAAATCGCAAGGAAATAGCCTTGAGCGACGCGGATGAGACTGTAATAGGCGAGCCTCCCAATTCCTTGATTCATTTCCCCTTCTTTGAAGAATGGGTCCAGAATATAACGCTTGGACTCGTCCCAACTTCGCAATGGCGAGGGAAGATCGGGCGCGACAGTAGCGCTGAGCAGCGACCACAATGCTACCACACAGGCGATCCCGATGAGAGGAAACCCCAATGCCTTTAATCGTTGTCCGTGTGTCATCTCTGTCATTCCTTTTCACTTTTCCGAGTTTTTCTACTGTCTACTGAATGCTGACTACCTGACTTACTTTTTCTCACGCTTCCATACTGTTCTTCACTGTAAACGCCTTAGCGTATTCGTCCGGTTTGGAAGGATCGAAAGCGATGCCGTCGAAGAGTTTTTCCGACTTCAAATCTTCGGCTGATGCTTCAATACTCATCTCTTTGGCCATCTCCCGGTAGATGTCCGGGCGGTGCACTTTATCGACGATGCCTTTGTAATCAGGCGTGCCTTTTACCATGCCCCAGCGGCGAAACTGACTCAGCCACCACACTCCATGTGATTTCCACGGAAAATTGACACCGCGCTCGAAGAAACGCATGTAGTCTTTATCCTCGTGCTCACCTGTACCGTCGCCGTGGTCATACTTCCCCAGCAGACGACCGAGGATAATTTCTTTGGGACAGTTGATATACGCAGGACGAGAGACGATTTCTGCAACTTCGGGCCGATTCTCCAGTTTGTCAATGAATTCACTGGCTTGATGGAGCCCTTTCAGTACGGCTTTGACGGTTCTGGGGTTCTTTTCGGCAAACTCGGCGGTAAATGCACACACTTTCTCAGGATGATTCAGCCAAATCGCCTGTGTGGTCGTCGCTGTAAACCCAATCCCATCGGCGATAGCACGCGCATTCCACGGTTCACCCACACAGAACCCGTCCATCTTGCCCACCTTCATATTGGCGACCATTTGTGGAGGAGGGATAGTAATCAACGAAACGTCCTTATCGGGATTGATCCCACCAGACCCGAGCCAATAGCGAATCCACATGGCGTGGGTACCTGGGGGAAAGGTCATAGCGAAGGTACGAGGCTCTTTCCCCGCACTTTTTTCTTCATCCAGCAACTTCTTGAGATCACCGGCAGTGCGAACGCCTTTTTCTTTCAAGTCTTTACTGAGGGTGATGGCTTGGCCGTTGTAGTTGATTGCCCATGGGATGATCATCGGCTTGACTGGTGCACCAAAGAGCCCCATGGTTGAGGCGTACGGCATGCCGTACAGCATGTGAGTCGCATGATTTTCCCCAAGCTGAAGTTTGTCACGAATCACTGCCCATGAGGCCTCTTTCGATACCGTGACATCGAGACCGTGTTGTTTGAAGAAGCCTTTTTCATAGGCCATCACAATTGATGAACAGTCAGTGAGTGCAATAATGCCGATGCGGATCTGTGGTGTTTCGGGAGCATCGGACGCAAAAACGCGACCGGCCCATGTTGTCGGCAGACCGGCGAGCAATGCTGTCATGCCTGAGACGTGTAGAAACTGACGACGCGACAGTGATTGCGTCTTCGGTTTTTTCATGCGCAACAACAGCCTCCTTCTCTTGTGAACCAGCCCCTAGTTTATGAATGGTGGCGATCAGTTCTGAGAGAGCAAGAGATGTGCCGATGATATTGACCAATGAAGGAGAAGGATAATTCAGGAGAAAAACAGAGGAAGCGTTCGTTACTCAATTATGAAGGGAGTGGTGAGGGGTGGAGATTGGTTAAGGCAAAGGCAGAGAAGCCAACAGGTGTTGCTGGGGAAGCAACTGACTCTGGGATGAGGTAGAGATACCCCGCCTAGGCATCTCTACGGGCCAACGTCAAACAACTGATATCGCTTCATGCGATCACGGAGGACATTGCGACTGACACCCAAGAGGCGTGCAGCTTGCACTTGATTCTGCCGGGTGCGTTCGAGGGCTTTGGTGATCAGCAAGCGTTCGGTGGCAGCAAATACGTTCCCTGCCTCCTGGTCAAAGATCGTATCAAGTGTTACGGCTGATGGACTGACAGGTTCTGCCGAGTGACTCTCGCCTTGGAGGAGGTCGCCGTTGAGGGTGAGATCCTCAGACGTGATGACTCCGCTACGGGCATTCATCACTGCTTGGGCAATGACGTTTTCTAGCTCTCGGACGTTTCCTGGCCACGAGTAGGCAAGCAGTTGTTGACGCGCATCCTCCGAGAATCCACGTGGTCCTTGAGGATTGCTTTGATGATGTTTCTCAAGAAAATAATCGGCGAGTAAGGAAATGTCCTCTCCGCGCTCGCGTAGTGGGGGCAGGGAAATGCGCACCACGTTGAGCCGATAATACAGGTCCTCACGAAAGCGACCGTCACGAATCAAGCCCTCTGGTTCTTGGTTCGTCGCCGCGATAATGCGCACATCAACCCTTCGCGATTCACGGGCACCGAGCCGGTATAACTCACGTTCTTGCAAGACCCGGAGTAACTTCGCTTGCAAGAGGATGGGCATGTCACCGATCTCGTCAAGAAACAGCGTACCTCCCTGTGCGATCTCAAACTTTCCTGGACGGGCTTCGACTGCTCCAGAAAATGCCCCTCGCTCGTAACCAAAAAGCTCGCTTTCCAGCAGTGTGTCGGGAATAGCTGCACAGTTGATGGCGAGAAACGGCCCTTGCGACCGATCAGAGTATGCATGTAAAGCCCGAGCAATGAGTTCCTTGCCGGTTCCACTTTCTCCTGTAATCAGGACGGTCACATCACGCGCGGCACTTTTACCAATAATTTTATAGACCTCCTGCATGGCGCGACTATGACCGAGCATAGGGACGGCACCGGATACTGGCATTTCGAGCGAGGATGGTGGGACAGTAGGCTGAGGTCGTCGCCGCTGCAAAGTAGTGGCGATCACGTGCTTCAGATTATCAACATCAAGCGGTTTGATGAGGTAATCTTCGGCGTCGAATGTCGTTGAACGAATCGCAGTTTCCGCCGACGCAAAGGCGGTCATCATGATCACCGGCAGTTCTGGTCGCAGGCGTTTGATTTCCTGGAGTGTATCAAGTCCGCTTTCCCCGGGCATGCGTACGTCTAACAGCACAAGCTGGAGAGCCTCGTCGAGCAAATGCTGGGTAGCCTCTCTCCCTGAGAATGCAGAGACGATCTCATAATCGTTTCCCAGCACTCGGCGAAACGAGTAATGGACATTGCGTTCGTCGTCGACGACGAGAATTTTCTCCATACGTTTTTAAGACAAAAGGGGAAAGGGGGCAAAGGGAAAATGGGTAAATATGTTAAGGTACTTCATCAATCTGATTCTGATTTTCCTTTTTTGTCATTTCCCCATTTCGCCGTTGACCCTTTTCCCCTTTCTTATAAAGGAAGCCGCACCACTGCTGTGGTTCCCACGTCTGGTTGTGAGAATAGCCGCAGCCGGCCGTTATGCCCTTCAACGATGCGTTGCGAGATCGACAGTCCGAGACCGGTACCTCCAGCTTTAGTGGTAAAAAATGGCTCGAACAGATTTGCACGCACCTCGGGCGGAATGCCCTCTCCTTCGTCGGTGATCGAGGCCAGGAGACTGCCGCCACTGACGTGTAGTCGCACGGTCAAGGTCCCTCCCTTTGACATCGCCTGCAGAGCATTCAGTAGAAGATTGAGGAAAACCTGCTTGATTTGTGCCCCATCGACCCAGACCGGAGGTAAGACTTTTTCCCACTCTTTGTGAATCGTGACCCCGCGTGTCCGTGCTTCGGGGCCAATGAGGAGTAGCGTTTCCTCCATGATCTCGTCGAGACGATCCCGTTGGAAATGGGGCGGTTGTGGGCGGGCAAATTCGAGAAACTGTTCAATCAGCAGCGACATGCGCCGCAACTCGCCTTGTACGACACGGAGGTCTGCACCACATGAGCCATCCGCAGGCAGTTCCTGAGCCATCGCATACATAAGCATACTAACTGTATTCAGTGGGTTACGCAGTTCGTGAGCTAACCCCGCCGAGAGCTTGCCGAGCGCTGCTAACTTTTCTGATTGACGTAACCGCTCACGCACTTCCATTTCTTCAGCATGTAGCCGCGCATTTTCGATGGCGATGGCAGATTGGCTCGCGAGTAAGGCTAAGAGGTGAATGTCACTCTCATCAAAGTGGCGTAACTCTGCCGTGTACACGTTAAGTGCGCCGATAATAGCAGTTTTAGTTCGGAGAGGTACTGAGAGCAGCGTACACAGGCCCTCCTCACGGGCCAGTTGAGAAAGCCGCACCTGGCTTTCCGCACGAACGTCCGGAATATAGAGGGGACGTCCACTCTTGATGACTTCACCAGTCAGACTTTCGGTCACATCACGGTCTGGAAGAGCGAGATATGCGTCACTTGCTCCGTACGTTGCCGCAGGGCGAAGCACTCCGCCGTCTTTATCGATCAGAAGGAGTGAAGCGATACGTGCTTCCATGAGTCGGCAGGCATGAGCAACAACACGTTTGAGGACTTCTTCAAGTTGGAGGGTAGAAGAGATTTCACTACTGATGGAGAATAGAGCTTCGAGCCGATCGTGCAATGCGTTCATGGCAGAATCTTGAGCTATCAGCTGTCAGTAGGAGATCGTCGCTAGCAGCGACATACTCATGTTTGGGACACGAGTATGTCGCTGTATCTGTGACCATCATCGTTCGCGCTACGACCTAGGCAGATTTTGTTGATTCAGCGAAGGCTCCCATAGGAACTGCCTGTTCGCGTTTGAGAGAGCCTGCGTCTGCGAATGACGATCCACCAGCGCCAAATGTGTAGGCATTCTCGCTGTGCTGCGAGAGGTCAAGACCCTCAAACTCTTCTTCTTCTGATACACGAAGAGACCCGAAAACGAGTTTCAGAATCGAGAGGATGACGAACGTCATGACTGGGGCAAAGATCGCCACGAACGCAATCCCCTTCAATTGAACCATGATCTGTTGGGCGTTGCTCTCGATGCCTGAGCCGAGAGTGACCGCAAAGATACCTGAGGCCAACGCTCCCCACGCTCCACCAAGGGCATGGACGCCGAACACATCTAGTGAATCGTCGTAACCAAGTGCGGGCTTGAGGAACGTACAGGCAGCATAAGAGATGACTGCTACCCCTATGCCAATGTAGATCGACCCCATAGGACCGACATTGCCGCACGCTGGAGTAATAGCAACGAGACCGGCAACGGCTGCGGTGGCACCGCCCAGTGCGGTAGGATAACCACGATGCATCCACTCAATCAGTGCCCACACGACGACAGCAGTCGAGGTAGCTGTTCCAGTGTTCAGGAAAGCGAGTGAGGCAAGAGGGCTCGCACTCAGTGCGCTGCCGGCATTGAAACCAAACCATCCGGCCCACAATAGACCTGCCCCGACGAGACACAGTGGCAGATTATGAGGAGGCATGGGATCCTTACCGAACCCGCGCCGTTTGCCAAGCATGAGAGCAGCTACGATAGCTGAAAATCCGCTCGACATGTGCACGACAAGTCCACCGGCGAAGTCAATCGCGCTCGCCTTAAAAATCCATCCTTCGGAAGCCCATACCATATGGGCGATCGGGCAATAGACAAGGAGCAACCAGATCGAGATGAAGGCAATCCAGGCGCTGAATTTCATCCGCTCTGCGATAGCACCGAGGATGAGGGCTGGCGTGATGATGGCGAACATCGCCTGGAACATGATGAAGACGTATTCGGGAATGTTTCGGGGTGGTGTTGCGAAGTTCGCAGATACGGATTCAAGAGTAACGCCGTTCAGCCCGAGTTTCGAGAGGTCGCCGATAAAAGCATTGCCAGTGCCGAACGCCAGACTGTAGCCGACGAGAATCCACAGCACTCCGACTACGCCAGCGGACAGGAAACACTGCATCAGTACGTTGAGGATATTCTTGGCACGGACCAAGCCTCCGTAGAAGAGGGCAAGGCCGGGCAGTGTCATCATCAAGACTAAAGCAGACGCTGTGAGTACCCAGGCCGTATCACCGGTGTCGATAACCGGGGCTGTTGCCGCTGCTTCCTCTGCCCAGGCCGTAGCATTATAGAGAGGCGCCGATAACAAGGCCGCTGCTCGAATAGTGTTGCTGCCAACTCTCAATAGCCGAGATCCCGTGAACATATTATACCTCCTTCTTCCTTTTGCTTTGGTTGTTCCTCTGAACATTCGTCGTGAGAAGACGAATTCGCTCTGATGCCGCAGTCTCATGTCTTCGCAAAGTCCGCGCCAAAGCTCAGACCACATAAAAACTTAACACTGAGATGGCTTCTTCATTGACCCCACGAGAGAAAGGGAGGAGTGCGTGTGCCTCGGGAGATCGTCGCAACATGAGAGAATCTACAATGAAATCGGCTTTCTTTTGTGGTCGAGCAGGCGCACACGATATGTGCGATGAGGTTTGAGACTTTTGGCTATCGATGTTAAGGGTGCTTGAAAAGGGAACTAGATAGAGGACGACAGCTTCTCGATGCTTAGGAAATAGTCAGCATCTGCTCACAGTCTAGGCAGGGCGCGGTGGCCTCGGCAATTGTCGTGCTCCGGCGGTCCTCACTTGGCTGCATCATTCAATCCTCACGATGGCTGCGTCATCGTGGTCGTGTTGCTCGCTGAACAGGCAGGATGCCTGCTCTACCAGGACTCACTCAACTGAGAATCGCTATATTTCCAATGGGAAAGTAAGGCGGGATTGAGATCTTTTTGATTGGACGGGAGAAAAGTAAAGGGCAAGACGGTTGTATGGTCAGGTAAGAGAGAAGAAGAAACGGGGAATCATCCTGCTCTTGGACATTCCCCTCTTCTCTGAAGGAAGGCGAATAACTAAATCGCCTGCTCTCCGCGTTCGCCAGTGCGAATACGAACAGCATCGTCAACAGGAGAAATAAAGATCTTGCCATCACCAATGCGGCCGGTGCGAGCGGCCGCGACGATCGCATCAGTGACTGCCGCGGCTTTTTCATCTTCGATTAAAATTTCGATCTTGACCTTGGGTAAAAAGTCGACAACATATTCCGCACCACGATATAACTCTGTGTGTCCTTTTTGCCGACCGAAGCCTTTGACTTCTGAGACACTCATCCCTTGAATACCGAGTTTGGTAAGTGCCTCCTTCACCTCGTCGAGCTTGAAAGGTTTGATGATTGCTTCGATCTTTTTCATAGAAAGACCTCCTGCTGAAGGACACGGAGCGTATGCCCCGTGTCGCGTTGTGGCTTCTGTCGCGCCCTAAGACAGAGCTTCCTAATAGAACAAGTACGATAACTCAGCGGCGACGGTATTCTGATGACCTATGAATTGGGTGATCGTTTCATCACCACGATGGTAGATCTGCTTCGAGAAGACCTTCTTGCTGGAATCATCATGTCGGTACTCAAAGCGCGCATGCAGATGATCCGTTATCTTCCATTTGAGAGTGGTGGTGGCTTCCCACAGGTCTTGGGCTGTGCCGGTGCGAACGCCATCCTCATCAGAGAACCATTCGAGCCGCTGGGACAATGAGAAAGGGGCCAAATCAGGATGGAATAATGCGCCACCTATGCTGACGTAGCCGGCGACGCCTTGCCATATGGCAGTTCCACCGTCTGAAGCAATGTCTGATTCTGACCCGTGATCGTAGTTGGCTGCGAGGGTGATATTGTCGTTCCAGTTATAAGAGAGAACCGTATCGAATACGCCGCGTTTCGACCCGCCACGATTTGGTTGCTCAGGACCGAAGGTACCGTTGAAGGTCCAAGTCAGTGCATCGAGCGGCTTCCAGGTCAGACCGCCAAGGAATGTCTTGCCTTTGTTAGAATCGATAACGTTATCCCATCCATTGACGATACCAGCAGAGAGACTGACAGAATCCAGGAATGGATATGAAAGGAGCATGCCGGTATGAGTAAACGGAATGGCAAACCCAAATAAGAAGGATCGCGAAATGTTGAAGTTATTTGGTGATTCGATGACTTCTTGCCCGAGCAAAGTCACGAATTTTCCAGCTTTGAGCCCCAATCCTTTACCGATACCGGCAGTGTAGGTGATATAGGCTTCCTCGACTTCAAAGTTGTCGGTTCCGTTCGAGAAACTACCGTCACCGTTCCAATCGGAAGCGATGCCTCTAGCGGTGCGACCGTAGTCGAGCAGTAACTTAAATCCGACTCCACCTTCCTCCTCTTTTGAAACAGACGATCTGGGCAAGGTCGAAGGTGAAGTTGTTAGCTTTGTTGTCGAAGATACGTAGGTCGTTATTATGAGAATCTGGGCTGTTGTAGTTGTAATTGTAGGAGCTGTAAATCATGCCACCAAACTTGAGGCCGTTGAGAAGTCCTAAGCCGTCTTCCAGTTTTTTGATCCGATCGTCATAGCCGTTACTCGGAGCTGCGGCTACTGCTCCAGGGGGAGCACCTTTCAGTTGTTGTACTTCACCTTCGAGCTGTTTAATCCGCTCCTGCATGGCGCGAATAGTGTCCTTAAAGGATTCCTCTTCTCCTTCTCCTCCACCCCATACGGGGCCTCCCGTGGCCATTACAAGACTCACACACAGAACGGTAGTAAATCGCTTCATTCATGAACCCCCTCAGAAAAATTTGCTTCCCTGCCTAGCGAATGAATTTAGGTCAGCCAAAGAAGCAGCAAATGGCGTACCAGGGTTATGCGGGGAAAAATCGTAAAAGAATCAAAGAGTTATTTTTTCGCTGGGACTATGCTGCCTAGAAGAACGGCAGAAGGGAAAAGGGATTGCCTAAAGTGTGAACAGCGCTGAGGCAGAAAATTGATCTGCATTCCGCAGGCTTTAACGCCTTTCTTTCTCTAAAAGTGTAGGTATAATGCCAACTTTACGCAGACTGGGAAGGAGAAGGGAATGCGGACGTTGTTCTTAAACCCTCCCGCATATGAGAATTTCGACGGGGGTGCGGGGTCTCGTTATCAAGCCACGCGTGAAGTGTGGTCGTTCTGGTATCCGACGTGGCTGTGTTATCCAGCCGGGATGATTAAAGACAGCCGAGTACTTGATGCGCCGCCTGAGAAACTCAACCAAGTACAAACAGTTGCCATCGCCAAGGAATATGATTTCGTCGTACTCCACACTAGTACGCCGTCGTTCAAGATGGATGTACGCACAGCGGAGATGATCAAGGCGGAAAACCCCAATTGTGTTATTGCTTTTGTTGGTGGTCACGCGACTGCCATACCCGACCAAACCCTGAAGGCTTCGCCAGCGATCGATATCGCGGCACGAAAAGAGTTCGACTTTTCAATGAAGGAAGTAGCCGAAGGATGGGATTGGGCGAAAATTCAAGGCATTAGCTATCAGAAAGATGGTAAGATTCACCACAATCTTGACCGTGCGCCGCTGCTGAGCGAGGACTTGGATAAGCTTCCCGTTCGTCACACAGATCTACGATCGCGATCTCGACTTTCGCAAATACAACAGTCCGTATTGCCAGTACCCGTACGTCTCCCTCTACACTGGTCGTGGCTGCCCTGCTCGGTGTACTTTTTGCCTATGGCCACAAGTGACGACTGGTCATTCATATCGTACGCGATCGGTGAACAACGTAATCGAAGAAGTCAAAGAGATGAAACGGCTCTTTCCCGGTATGAAAGAGATCTTCTTTGATGATGATACCTTCACGGCTGATCGTAATCGTGCCCGTGAGATTGCTCAGCGATTGAAGCCGCTCGGCTTATGCTGGTCAACCAATTCACGAGCAAATGTTGATTACGAGACGCTCAAAATTATGAAAGACGGTGGACTACGTCTGTTCGTCATTGGCTACGAATCAGGGAATGCGGAAATCTTGAAGAACATTAAGAAAGGTGTTGCGCTTGAGTCTGCTCGTCGGTTTACCCAAGATTGTCACAAGTTGGGTATTCTGATTCATGGTACCTTCATTCTCGGCTTACCAGGAGAGACGCGCGAAACCATTCAACAGACGATGCGCTTTGCCAAAGAGATGAACCCTGAGACGATCCAGGTGTCTTTGGCCTCTCCGTACCCAGGGACGGCTTTTTACGACTACGCAATTGAGCATGGCTACATCAAACCCGAGGACATGGTTGATGAGACCGGCTATCAACGGTGTGTGATTAACTATCCAGGCTTGTCTGGTGATGAGATCTATACGGCAGTCGAGAAGTTCTACAAGTCGTATTACTTACGACCGCGTTATATTTTCAAATCGCTCAAAAAGATGGCCCTACATTCGGATGAACGCAAACGCATGTGGCAAGAAGGCAAAGACTTCTTCCGCACGATGCGCAAACGTCGCGAGGTCGTTGCAGCAAAACCGCAGGTGGCTTCTTCTTCAGCGGCATGAGGGTTCGTGACGAAAAGTGGTTGATTGTATGGAGGGGCACGGCGAACCGTGCCCCTAGGTGTGTTTCCTTCATGCCATGATCACTGATGGTTCCTTTTTTCTCTCTTTTCTTCTTCTCATTGCGTGTGGGTATTCACTCTTTACGCTATATGCCGCCTGGAAGCTTTTTCGCTTTCGTCCAGTAATTATTGACGCGCTTCCCCCAGTGTCTCTCTTCAAACCCCTCAAGGGAGCTTCAGCCGACCTCTACGACAATCTCGCCAGTTTTTGTCGCCTCGACTACCCAGTCTATCAACTCCTGTGCGGAGTGCATGATCCGTCTGACCCGGCAGTTGCGGTGGTCGAACGTCTGCAGCGAGATTTTCCATCGCACGATATTATGCTTGTCGTTAACCCGGAACCGCTTGGGAGTAACGCGAAGGTTGATACGCTGCATCGCTTGGCTGCCGTAGCGTCATACGACCTTTTTGTCATCAGCGATGGAGATGTGCGAGTAGAGCCTGGGCATCTCCGCGCTATCATTCCTCCGCTTACTGATGTGCAGGTTGGTATCGTCACATGTCTGTATCGAGGCGGGGCCGCAACGTCACTCCCGACGTTATTCGAATCGCTGATCATCAATACATCTTTTTCACCACTAGTGATAGTGGCGAGCCAAGTCGAGAAAACCACCTACGCGTTTGGTGCAACAATGGCCGTGAAGCGCCACTGTGTCGAGGCGATTGGTGGGTTTCCAGCAATTGCCGACTATCTTGCTGACGATTATTACCTTGGATACCTCGTGAGCAAAGCTGGGTATGACGTACGGATTGTGCCGCATGTAGTTGAAACCAACCCTGGAGTGGCTT
The DNA here is from genome assembly GCA_963733195.1 of uncultured delta proteobacterium. Classification (GTDB taxonomy): domain Bacteria; phylum Desulfobacterota; class Binatia; order Bin18; family Bin18; genus VGTJ01. The sequence goes on along the minus strand of CAVTCR010000012.1, from coordinate 35,275 downwards.
CAGTACGTGAGTTATTTCAGCATCAACTCCGATGGGCTCGAACCCAACGCAATTGTCGCCCCAGTGGTCACATTGGTACGATAGTAACATTTGGTACCGTCTGGGCGATGCTCGGCTGGCTGCTGTATGGCGCATCACCATTGATCCAGCTGCTTTCGTGGAGCACGTTCTTTTTTCGTTTGCTTTCTGTCAGTGTCGTGAATGGTATCTTCTTACGATCGTTCCTCACCCTCAAGGCGCTGTGGCTGGTGCCGTTCACTGATCTGTTCTCTTTTTTCATCTGGGGTGCGAGCTTGTGGGGGAACACTGTCCAGTGGAGAGAGCATACCTTTCGCGTGCAGCGTAATGGAAAAATAATCCGCCTGGGAGAATTGTCTTCCGCCTCCGTGTCGCCACAGCATTCGGCCTCGCTGTGAGGATCCGCTGAGCCCTTCGAGCCGCCTCTCTTAAGTCTCTTCCTTCTCCTGCCGATACGCTCAAGGAACCGGGGCTTTTTCCCGGACCTGAGAGGTATTATGGAGAGACCGCACTCATCCTTTTCTACAGATTTCAACAATGACCTACCCGATGAGGACTTTGTCAAATCACGCGAAGAACGTGCTGAAGTGTCTGTGCCAGGACGCTTGGTCCGATCATCGCCTGGGGTGAGCGACGACGTCATTCCTGTCATGGTCACCAACGTCAGTGCCTCAGGAATACAGCTTGTGACGGACCAACGGTTCTCGCTCTACCTCCCGCCGTTTCTTGGCGCTCGTTTTACCATCGAATTCTTTCTCGATGCTATCGAGCTTCGTCACGTTGTTGTAGAGATAGTGCGCAGTGAGAAGCGTCAGGGGCATCGCATTCACCTCGGCTGTAAGTTTGTTGACCTTCCGACCCAGGCCCGCCTTGCCTTGCGCTCGATGGTTGCGGCTCGTATGGCGTCTGCCGGGCGCTAATTCAACCCATACGTTTACTCCACGCGTTCCCAGTCTGCCAGGTGCGGTCACACCCCAGTCGTCCTCAATTTTTCCCATCGGCAAAGCGGTACATACTGATGCGACCAAGACACAACGCTCTCCTGGATTAGGAAATCCCGGCCTGGCTTCCCCCTCATAGGTCCCGCGAAAGGTCCACCGGATCGCAACTTTGTCTCCTTCGGCGAAAATGTCTTCCACTGTCACTTACTGTCAGGAAGGACCGAACGCGTCTGCGTGATCATTTTTCGTGCACCTTCGAGTCCGCGAGGCCAGTCGGAGAGGTAGACAGTAAAACGCAAAGTTCGGTGAGAACACTTCATCTATAAAGTCCAGATTGCCTTTCTTGAGTTCGTTCAATAACCGTAACAGAGTCGCCTTGTTTTCTTCGGCAGACATCGTATTCCTAATATCTGGTGAAATATTTACATTACGACATCCTGAGAAAATATATAAAAGCACAGGTGAGAGAAAAACGAAGTTAGTAATAAAAATCATCACTATTTCTTCCCTCTTACTTGTTCCATACAATCACCTACCACCCAACTACACCCATTCACTTCATACCAATCCGTAATACAACACATCAAAAACCTGTAACTCCTCTAACTTCCCTATAGCTACTATTTAATCTTCTCTTCCAGCCACTGCCACATGGCTTCATTCACAATCTCAGGCTTTTCCATGTGTGGGAAGTGCCCTGTGTCCTTCACAGTCACTAACTGTGCATCCGGGATACGTTCGGCCAGCACCCGACTGGCCGTCTCCAGCGGAACAGGTTTATCCGTATCCCCACAGATAATGAGCGCAGGGACCCTCACCGTCGGTAAGCGCTCAGTAAAATCGAGACGGAAGAACCCGCGGCACGTCGCTTTACTCGCGTAGATCGGCGGCTTGCACGCTTCTCGCTGCAGCATCGCCTCGATGTCAGCCCCGTAGGGATTGATATTTGCGAAACTTCTCATGAGTGATAACGGTTTCAAAAATTGTGCGCCTTCCCTGAACAGTCTCGTAGAGCTGTAGCACTTGCTCTTCGGTAATAGCCAGTTGGGTACCAGCCGAATGTGAGCCGATACACACAAGCCCAGTGACTTCATCCGGGTAGTCAAAATAGTATTGCAGCGCGATCGGGCCACCGAAGGAGTGGCCAATATGACGGCCTTTCGCACACCGAGTGCTTGCAAGATGGTATGCAGGTCTGCGGCGTAGGTTTTCGTATCATAAATGTCAGCTTCAGGTTTCCCTGAGAGGCCACACCCACGCGAGTCATGCAGGATACAGCGGTAGTGCTGGCGAAAAATGCGAGTTTGCAAAAAGAATTGTTGGCCGAAGCCCATGTTGCCGTGAGTAAAGACGAGCGGAAGCCGTCGCCTTCCACTTCGTAGTAGAGTTCCGTTCCATCTGAGGCTGTGACAAAAGGCATGGTCCTTCCTCCTCTCGCTTTTGTTTATCTCCTATATTCATTCGAAGCCACCAACGCCACCAATCATCTACCACCACATAAGCAGAAGACATAAAAAAGAGCCGACATCAAAAAGTTACCACAACCACCACAAACCGCTATCTAAGCGATAAACCGCTAAGAAGAAGACATTAACATCGAGAAAAACTCCATCCACTGCTTAATTCTCATCAAATTTAAGATGAAAATCATATCAACATCCAACCCTAACTACCAACACTTCTTCCCTCACGCCATCACATAACATCCTATCATCACATTCAATATAAACTACCGCTTATCCTATACTCTCAACGCCTCATGACGTTCATTGGCGGATACGAGTGGCAACTCTCGATAACTGATGAGCTTCACTTCACGCTCTTCAAGGGCGTTACGGATTGACCGTCGCGTCAACGCGTCAAGTTCAACATCGCGACGGTAGGTAGGCGTCCAGCGTTGGACTTCTAGGCACGGAAGGAAAGCAGGATGACAATAGATCTCCGTTACTCCGCTTGTCAGCTGAGGAATAAGGCGGAGGAGATAACTCTCGGTGATCTCTCCGCTTTGGTGTAGGCCAAAAAGCACAGAAGGAAAAGCAATTCTCGCAGCGTGCAATTTTTTCTTCGCCCGCAGCGCAAGACGAGTAAAAATTAACGATTCCCACCGCTTTCGCATCCCGGAGCGAGCATCAAGCGCGAGGCTGAGTGCGAGGGGTTCATGCGAAACTCGCATGGCAGGAATGTTGTATTCCAGCAACAGTGGAATCAGGATATCCAGGACGGTGGGGTGCATGTGAATGTTGAGATGGCCATCAATATGTCCCAAATGGAGTCCGGTGGCGAGAAACTTCTCAATTTGTGCTCGGCATTCATCCCGGATCTGCTCACGTGCACGTGGCAGGAAAAAATAGCGCAACCCGGCATGCATAGGGTTATCAAGAAAATTCCCGCCGAAGTCAGTCAGTGCAAATGTGAAATGCGGAGGTAATGTCGCTCGGCCTTGCACAAGCGTGAGGTGTAATCCGACACTTAAACTTGGAATATCTTTGGCACGTGCGATGGCATCTTTCCATGCTGGGCCGGACACCATCAAACTCGTGTTAGTCAGAATGCCGTGCTGATGTGCGTGAACGATCCCAGCATTCACCTGAGGAGAGAGACCGAAATCGTCGCCATTAACGATCAGATAACGGTGGGGAGTTATAGCCGACATCTTCAATCTGAAACGAAAGGAACGTTTTATTTTCTTGTTTAGCGACTTGGTGACAGAGGCAGTGTCTGTTTGCGAATGTGCAACACGAGTGCGAGAATACCAAGAAACCCCAGCACTACTAACCAACGCTGTGTGTGCGGCCAGTTTGCTGTCCAGCCACGCGCGAGTACTCCTTCATACACTTGCAGTATGACAACACCAGCCAGCCAGCCACAGCACGATTCGCTCTCTTTCCTCCACGCAAGTCCCCAGCTAAAGGGGCGCGTAGTGTTGAGGGCCGCACCGAAGTTGCCCAACGCTGGAAGAAACCGTGGGGCTTCATCCTTACGATACTCATGGTAATCGTCACTGAACCGCCGGCGCAGACGTTGTTCTTCCATATTGGTTATTGTGTGGTACAGGTACGCAAACGGGAGCAGCAGTAGCGGGTAGGCCCACGGATTGTGGAAAATCACGACAAGACCCACGACAATAAGAAAGTTCCCTGCGTAGAGTGGATGGCGCATCAACTGATATGGTCCCCGATCTCGCACTCCCCATTTCCCGACGGTGGCATTACTTCCCCACGCCCACATGCGTAACCACTGGCCGAGCGCACAGATGCCGACACCGAGAATATCACTTGCGGTGTCAAAAAAAGGGCTACCAAATGGGACGGTTGGGCGAAGCCATAAGACAGTTACAAGAATCAGTGGGATAGGCAGATAGCGACGGTAGCGCCGTAACCAAATCACCACAGGTGATGCATCAGGAGGGTGCGGTGGATGACGCGGGGGAGCGCTGGCCTCATCCTGCCTGTCTTTACTGACAGTAACCGCGACTTGCTCAAAGTTCTTCGACACTCTACTTCTCCTGAACAGTGGCAACGGCTTATCTCTGCTTCAGGAAACTGTCTAGTAGGGAAGGCGTTGGATCAGTGCTAGGCGTGCCTCAGCGTCAGGACCGGCTGACATGCGACTATCGAGAAGTAGCTGTGCCGGAGCCGACTCTTTCACTTTCTGCCAATGAGGAAAGCGTAAGAGATAATATCCAGGCTCACAACGACGTAAGTCTGGCTGTTCCGCACAAGGGGCTAACGGCACGTGACGACCGAGATAGAAATAGACCTGAGAGAATTCGTCGAATTCAGATGAATAGGGGAGGGGTGTATAGAAGCGCAATGATGCGTCGAGCGGGACTACCTCTTTGATTGCCGTCGCAAAGCCGGTGAACGATTTGAACTCTTTGGCATAGGCACGCGTGAATGGATAGATGCCAACAGTTGAAACGATCAGCACAAAAAGAAGGCTCCACAACGCGCTACGCCAGCGACCTGCGGTTCCAAGAAAAACGGTCCAGGCTAAGCCAGTACACAAAACAGAGAATACCACTGTGCCATACACTGGCTGTTCGGCAAAGAAGCGAATGTAGAGTGCAATGTTGCTCCATTTGTCTTCCCCAATCAGCGTATCGATCCACGGGGTATTGAGAGTCAAATATCCCAATGCGACAGACCACGCAGCGAAAATTGCCAGTCCACTAACGACGCATGCGAGGAGACGAAGCGGCACGCGCAGTAACGTGGGTAGTGGCTGAGATACATGCGGCACTGTTAACCATCCCCATTCGACCGCAAACAATGCCATCGCTGGATAAATCGGCAGGAGATAGATGCTCCGCTTGCCGGCGGCGATGGCGAAGAACATCATGATCGAAAACAACCACACCAAGGGAAAGACGCCGTGGTCTCGTACTGGAGCGTGTTGAGAAAGACGCCAGAGACCGAGGCAGAACAAGAGACTCCACGGGAAGCCTTCGACAAAGAACGGTAGGAAGAAAAATGTCGCCGAAGGGATACGCTTGCCAGAACCCGCAGTGAAACGGACCAGGTTTTCCTGCCAAATCTGTTTGTGAACAAATGTCCACCCTTGTTGTGAAAATGCTAAGAGATACCAGACCAAAGGCACGCCGATCGCGATGAGGAGCCCAGGAAGAAATATCAGCGCGCGCAGCCGCGAGAGTTGTTGCTGAATGGCGAGATAAGCCACAATCACAACAAGCGGAAGAATGTAGCCGATCGGACCTTTGCTGAGTACTGCACCGGCGAGGGAAAGGTAGAACACCCAGATTTGCCATCCGCGCCATTGCTCGTTTTCGTACATGAAGGTAAAGCTCGTGAGCGCGGTCAGGACAAAAAACGACAGTGCTGGATCAACCCATCCCTCACGGGCCATTTCAACGACTGCTGGAGTAGTAAAGAGCAGTAAGGCAGCAAGCACGCCTACTTCACGACCTGAGAGGCGGCATCCTAGCAAACAGGTGAGCGCGATGCTGAGTGCTGAGAAAAACGCATTAGGAAATCGCACACTCCACGGCGAGACACCGCCGGTGAGTCGCGCAACCAACACTCCACACCAATGAAAAAATGGTGGCTTTGAAGGAATCGTCTCTCCATTACGCAACGGTAAGATCCAGTTGTCGGTATTGGCAATTTCTTGCATCACCATTGCTTCACGGCCTTCCATCGTGCGATAAATCGGTCCTTCACCCAGCCGCCAGGAAAAGGCCGCAAAGGAAAGAACGAAGAGTAACGCTGCAAGAATCAACGGCGATAGGCGATTCAGTGGGGTGAGTAAAGGTGGGAACATGAGAGATAATTAATTCTTCTTTGCTGCTCGGCGCAGTTCTTGTACGATTCAGAGGGTGATGAGCTCGAATGAGCCGGTCGGTCGTACAAAGGGGTATCCGACGGTTTGCACTGTGGGCGGCGAGCAGACGATCAAACGGCGTGATCGCGGATTCCAAGACAAATCAAGAGCATGTACGCACGAGAGATAGAGAGGGGAATTTCGTTCCTACATATGTAACCGAGTGTCGTTGAGAACTATGCTCAGTAAATTCTGGATTCCCGAACCTCGATCCGACTCGATTTCAGCAAGATACTGGATTTCGAGGAAAGAGATCGGCGAGACACCCCACGGTCGATAGTGTTCAAGCCAGGGAATACTCGGAAAGCCCGAGGCGATTGAAGCGTCAACCAGATAAGAAAATGCGTATCGAGTATCCGCTAGTCACCGAGTGCCACGTCTGGCCAGGGTAAGCTCTTTTTCTTCCCCTTGCCACTCCCAAGCCCATTGGTCGGCCTTATCCACATCAGGTACCTTGCAGCAAGTTGTGGTAATCAGTCGTAGCTTGTCGCTCGTGGGAGCGATGTTTCACTTCTTCGCGTCGGAGGACGAGACGCCGACCCTTACGTTCCAAAACGACAACTTCCCCTGAGGCATACTTCATCTAACAACCGAAACCATTGCTTTCGCGCTTCTGATGCGGTAACTCGTTTCATGCGTACAATGTAGACCAAGGAATATACTCGTAAAGCTATTGCCGATCTCACTGCCTCGACTAATCCTCTCTCGCCGTTATTGTTAATCCTTCGTCTGATCTATTGCGACAATCCGTGGCAACACTTCCTGTTCCGCTCTTTGCAGGTCTTCAGGAAAATCGATCTCAGTCCACGGTAAGTCGTCCACCCGCTCGAAGCCGACGACACGTTGGGCGAGAAATACGGGATATGCTTCTTCATGTTCGATGGTGTCACGACCTTGCGCAACAAGATTTTCGAGAATCGAGCGCAACAGAGGAGCATCACTGCGAGAGACTTTGAGAAAGCCCACAGATTCACCGATCACGTCGAAGTTTCCCGATCCGCCACGGACGATATTCAGTACGCGCCCGTCACGCGTGAGCAGCATCTGTTCTTCACCAGTGTTTTTGGCACTGCCGTCGAGCAGGAAACAATTTGCATGGGGTGAGTGAATCAATCGGTCAATCATCGCAATGGGAAAGAGGACATCGGCATCCATGATGAGAATGTCGTCGTCAAATTCTTCGCGGGCACTGAGCAACGACAGAATCGCCCCTTTCTCATACTGTGGATTGAGGACATATTTCACCTGGACCCTGCCACAGGTCGAACCAATCTGCTGCTTGATCATCTCGCCACGATAGCCAATCACCACGACCGCCTGCGAAACTCCCGCTGCTCCGAGAGCTGCGAGTGTCCGTTCAAGGAGCGTTTTACCTTGAATATCAATCAGGCACTTAGGGCGATGGTCCGTGACTTCCTTAAACCGTTTGCCGACCCCGGCAGCGAGAATGATCGCTTTCATCTTTTTTCTTCCCTCATCTTCCTATACTTTATCGCCATGGAAAACTAAAGAGCGGAAGAAGCTAAACAAATTCAGAGAAAAAATCTACCCTTGTCTTAGATTGCCTTTCTTTGACCTTCCGATGAGGTTTCTCATTTTTATAAGGATTCGTTCGTTCTGCCAGCGAAAGGTCGTTTCTCTCAGTTGTTACGGTCTAGAGATGAAACAGACAGGGCGCACAAGCTTGAGGTGTTGCAAAAGAGGTACAGGAGTTTGAAAGATACGATGATCATACAATTTTCTTGGTCTTTCTGGGTACGGATGCCTGCCGCTCGACAGTTCTTCATTCGTTTCTGCGTCTTCGCCTCTTCACAACGTTGCTCGCGTGTACGAAAGAGAAATCGCCGGCTGCAGCGCCGCCACCACCGCCGCCTCCTGAAGTGCTAGTGACTCCAGTCATTCAGCAAGACGTGCCGGTGTACTCTGAATGGCTGGGGACGACAGACGGTGCAATCAATGCCCAGATTCGCGCACGCGTCCAGGGCTACCTTCAGGCGCGACATTATCGCGAAGGAATATCCGTCAAGTCTGGCGATCTCTTATTCTCGATTGACCCACGCCCATACCAAGCGGCCCTTGATCAAGCCAAAGGAGATTTAGGACGAGCTGAAGCAGCATTGGGAAAGACTCGCCTTGATGTTGCACGTTATACACCGCTGGCGAAAGAAGGTGCAATCAGCCAACAGGAACTCGATAACGCGATTCAAGCCGATCGTGGTAACCAGGCTGCCCTGGCAGGCATGCGTGCTGCCGTCAAGCAGGCTGAACTCAACTTAGAATGGGCGCAGGTGAAATCGCCAATCGACGGCATCGCCGGAATTGCTGTTGCACAGATTGGCGATTTGATTGGGGCGAACACTCTTCTCACTACCGTCTCTCGGGTTGATCCGATTAAAGTCACTTTTCCTATGAGCGAACGCGAATATCTCAAGTTTGCTGATCGGGTCGCCAGCGCAATGCAAGCAGAGAAGCGTGCCCAGCAGCACGGCCCGCCGATCGAGCTGGTTCTTGCGGACGGGAATGTTTACCCTGAGCGAGGTGGATTCGCTTTGCCGAGATCGTGAGGTGGACCTTAAGACTGGGACGATTACGGTTGTGAGTTATTTCCCGAATCCGAAGAGTATCTTACGCCCTGGCTTGTATGCGAAGGTACGGGCAGTGACGGACCAAAAGCCGGGAGCCCTCCTTATTCCCCAACGCGCAGTGCAGGAGTTGCAAGGGACTCGCCGCGTTGCCATTGTGAATGCAGAGAATAAGGTCGAGTTCCGTGTGGTGAAAGCGAGCACGCGAGTCGGGACGTTGTGGGTGATCGATGAAGGACTGGCTCCTGGAGATCGTGTGGTGGTCGAGGGATTACAAAAAGTGAGGGACGGAGCAGTCGTAGTGCCAAAACCAGTTCCGACTGAATCAAACGGGCAGGTGAGCATAGCGCCGGCTACCCCGCCGACGCCAGTGTCCGCGACAAAACTAGGGGAGAAATAGTATGGCGCGGTTTTTCATCGATCGCCCGATTGTGGCGATGGTCATTGCTATTCTCATCACTATCGGTGGATTGGTGTCGATGAGCCGCCTGCCGATTGCGCAATTGCCCGACATTGTTCCGCCGCAAATTCAAGTGACGACGACGTACACTGGAGCCGACGCTGTGACGGTCGAGCAAGCCGTGGCCACACCGATCGAACAGCAGGTTAATGGTGTGGACAACATGCTCTACATGAAGTCTACCAACGCCAACGATGGAACCATCACCCTCTCGGTGGATTTTGAAGTCGGGACCAACGTCGATATCGACAACGTGCTCATCCAAAATCGTGTGGCACAGGCGACGCCTGCACTCCCACTTGATGTGAAGAAATTTTGGCGTGAGTGTCAGGAAGTCGCTCGCATTTCCATTGCTCATTATTTCGATCATTTCACCCAATGGCACCTATGATTTCAACTTTCTTGGCAACTACGCGACGATCAATATTAACGACGCGATCAAGCGGATTCCTGGGGTTGGTGATGTGCAAACGCGCGGAGCCTCTGATTATGCGATGCGTATTTGGGTCAAGCCTGACCAAATCGCTCGGCTTGGCCTAACTGTGAGTGATTTACAAAACGCTATTCTGAAGCAGAACGCGGTGAATCCTGCAGGGCAGGTAGGTGGAGAACCTGCCCCGTCAGGACAAGAGTTCACCTACGCAGTCCGCGCGCAGGGCCGATTAGTCAATGCCGAGGAGTTTGGTGACGTTGTTGTACGACTTAATTCCGATGGTTCGACGATTCGGCTCAAGGATGTGGCCCGCGTTGAACTCGGGACGCAAAACTATAACCAGCGTGGGCGACTCACCGGCAGACCAGCGGCGGTGATTACCGTGAACCAGTTGCCCGGCTCGAACTCGCTCGCGGTAGCAAATCAGGTGAAAGCGGCGATGGCAGAATTGAGTACTCGATTTCCGCAGGATCTCGACCTACGAAGTGTCTCTCGATACCACGCTTCCTGTTACTGAAGGCCTGAAAGAGATTGTCAAAACGCTCCTTATTGCCGTCCTGCTGGTCACTCTTGTCGTCTACCTCTTCTTGCAAAGTTGGCGGGCGACGTTGATTCCACTGCTGACTGTTCCAGTGTCACTAATCGGCACTTTCATGATTTTTCCGTTGCTGGGCTTTACCATCAATACGCTCTCACTCTTTGGGCTGGTATTAGCGATCGGGATCGTGGTGGATGATGCGATCGTCGTTGTCGAAGCGGTCCAGCATCATATCGAGCGTGGACTTACTCCACGAGAGGCGACACTTAAGGCAATGGAAGAAGTTTCCGGTCCGGTGATCGCAATCGCGCTGATTCTTGCCGTCGGTCTTCATTCCCGTTGCTTTTATGGGCGGCATTACCGGCCAACTCTATCAGCAGTTCGCTCTGACGATTGCCATCTCAGTGCTGCTCTCGGCCATCAATGCATTGACGTTAAGCCCAGCACTCAGTGCGAAGCTGTTGCGACCGGCGCGCAGAACGCGGGGACCACTCGGCTACTTTTTTCGCGGCTTTAATCGAGCATTTGAAGGGGCGACGAACGGGTATATCCGTGTCACTGGCGGATTGGTACGTAAAGCCTTCTTCAGTCTGCTCTTGCTTGTCGCTGTCGCCATAGCAGGGGGGTGGATTGGGCGGATGTTACCAGGCGGGTTTCTTCCTGACGAGGATAACGGTTACATGGTGGTGAGTTTACAATTGCCTGATGCCGCCTCTTTTCAACGGACTGATGCAGTCGTCACCAAGATTGTTGAGATGTCGAAGCAAACCCCCGGCGTACGGGGGTCCAACGCTCTTACTGGCTTCAATCTGCTAACTGGCGCTTCGACAACTTATTCCGCGACGATTTTCGTGCGCTTTGAGTCGTGGGAGGAACGTCGAACTCCTGAGACGAGTGTCAAAGGCATACAGGCCGCTGTTAACCGCCAAGTTGGCCAACTCGCAGAAGGACGGGCGTTTGCCATCCTGCCTCCTGCTATTCCAGGGTTTGGTCGCGCAGGGGGATTCAGCTTCATGCTGCAAGACCGCAGCGGTGGGTCGGTCGAGTTTCTTGGCCGGGCAAGTCAACCGTTTTCTTGAAGCGGCCCGCAAGCGACCGGAACTTGTAGGACTGAACAGTTTGTTTAGTGCTGCCGTCCCACAGGTGTATGCTCGAGTGGATCGCGACAAGGCATTGAAGTTGGGGTTGATATTCGTGAGGTTTATTCGGCTCTGCAAACGCTGATGGGCGGATTCTATGTGAACGATTTCAATCGCTTTGGTCGCCAGTGGCGTGTGTTCCTGCAAGCAGACCCAGAGTATCGCATCCGTGCCGAGGACATCAGTCAGTTTTTCGTGCGCAATAACGAGGGCAATATGGTTCCGCTCTCGACGCTAGTGACGATCGAAGCAACATCAGGTCCTGAATTCACGATTCACTTTAATCTCTACCGCGCTGCAGAGATCATTGGCGCAGCAGCGCCAGGATACAGTTCCGGTCAAGCGATGACTGCCCTCGAAGAGGTGTTTCACGAAGTGATGCCTCCAGAGATGGGCTATGCATGGAATAGCCTCTCGTTTCAGCAGAAGCGGGCAGAAGGTGGAGCCGCCGGTGTGTTTGCGCTCTCCTTGCTGTTCGTCTTTCTCATCTTAGCGGCGTTGTATGAGAGTTGGTCGTTGCCGTTCAGCGTGCTACTTGGTACGCCGATTGCGATGTTCGGTGCGTTTCTTGGCTTGTGGATGCGACAATTCGAGAACAACGTGTATGCCCAGATTGGGCTTGTGATGTTGATTGGCTTGGCAGCAAAAAACGCCATTCTCATTGTCGAGTTCGCGAAACTCGAAATGGAGAAAGGAAAGTCTGCGATAGAGGCGGCACTGAGTGGGGCACGGTTGCGATTACGTCCGATTCTGATGACGTCGTTCGCTTTTATTTTGGGTTGTGTGCCGTTGTGGGGAGCTTTTGGAGCCGGGGCAGTTGCACGACAAATTCTTGGCACAGTAGTGATCGTCGGTATGTTAACTGCAACGCTGATCGGGATCTTTCTTGTTCCTGTATTGTTCGTTGCAGTCGAGCGTATCGCTCGTCGCAAAGAGCGCACCCATATCCCCCAAAGGACTGAAGCTGTGGTGGTTGAAGGAGTGGCGGATTAACGATGAAGACATTCGTAGTGATTTCTGTATTGGCAACGACGCTCTTAACGTCCTGCACCTTCGGTCCATTGTATCAACGCCCGACTCTAGATGTCCCTGATAGTTATCGCAGCTATATTGGTACGCCGGAGGCAATCTCCTTTGCTGACCTTGCCTGGTGGGAGGTGTTTCGTGATGAAGCCCTGGCTGGATTGATCAATGAAGCATTGGAGAACAATTACGATCTGCGCATCGCCGCAGCGCGGGTTGAGCAGTCTCGCGCGCTCTACGGGGTTGCCCGCGCAGACTTCTTTCCGCAGATTGGCTATGAGGGAGGAATTGGGCGGTCGCACAATATATCGCAACTTTCTGTGCAGATTCCGGTTGGAGAAGAGAATAATGCCTTCAGAGGCATCTTCAACCTTGCATGGGAACTCGATCTGTGGGGACGTATCCGTTATTCGACTGATGCCGCAGTAGCAGAACTGCTTGCCAGTGAAGAATTCCGTCGCGGTGTTATCCTCTCGCTGGTCAGCGACGTTGCTCAAGCATACTTTGAGTTGCGGGAACTCGATCTTGAACTCGAGATCGCGCGACGGACGACGGAATCTTTTCAAAAAACGTTGGAGTTGTTTTCTCGGCGATTCCAATTAGGTGTCGCGTCGAAACTTGAGACTGCACGGGCTGAAGCCGCGCTTGCTTCGACTTCAGCGGTGATTCCAAATCTGGAACGGTTTATTGTTGCCAAGGAAAACCAAATCAATGTCCTTTTAGGGCGCAACCCTGGTCCGATTCCGCGTGGTGTGATGCTGACCGATCATATGTTTCCACCAGCCACCCCGTCTGGGTTACCATCCCAACTATTAGAACGCCGACCTGATATTCTCCAAGCCGAACAGACACTGATTGCTGCCAATGCTCGCATTGGTGTAGCGCAGGCGGACTTCTTTCCACGTATTGGTCTGACAAGCCTTTTCGGGGGAGCAAGTGCGGACATCGAGAATGTCGTGAACAACAGTAGCTCCATTTGGGCTGTGGCAGCACAATTGAGTGGCCCAATTATACAAGGTGGACGATTATCAAGTTTGTACCAAGTTGCTGTTACTGAGTGGGAGCAAACCAAATTACGCTACGAACAGTCAGTGATTACTGCCCTACAAGAAGTATCAAACGCCCTCATCAACCAACAAAAGCTGGCAGAAGTACGAAGAGACCAAGAGCGAGCGGTGAAAGCGCTACAGGAGTCAGTACGGCTCTCGACGCTGCGTTACAGCGGTGGCTTGGCCGGCTATTTTGAGGTGATTGAGGCACAGCAACAACTCTTTCCAGCAGAAAATGCTCTCGCGCAGACCCAACGCGATCAACTGATTGCGGTGGTACAACTCTACAGAGCGCTTGGTGGAGGGTGGACAGCATACGCCGAGCAACCACAACTGCCACCTGTGTGGGAAGCTGTGCGGCCGTAGGGTTAGTACCGATTGATTCAGTAATAGACACCGTAAGAAAGCACAGGCCGTTTGCTCTGAGCGTAGCCGTGCAACGGCGAAGTCGGAGAGCGCGGTAGTCGGCTAAACATTGTGCGTGCTTCGTATTGCGTGGTACACGATACGCCGTATGTTGCTTTCTGTTTCAGTTTGCTCGAATCAACCGTTTCTTCGGCCTTTACCTTTACCACATGAGGTTGCAAGAAGGCAGCCAGGGAATAGCGCGCCCTTTCAGTAACAGGAGCCCTCACTCACTGGAAACGTCTTTCGAGCGGTGTCCTTCCGTTAGGGATGACCGTCGGGCTCGACGTTCCTTGTCTTTGGGAAGATTGTTGGGACAGCATCATGAACGGTTCTTGAAGAATGCGACGCGTCGCCGCGAGTGCTTCTGTCGCATTGTCGTCAGTCACATGGATTCCTCCGCCATAGTCCCCAGTATTGCTGAGTTTGAACAGGAACTAATAATCCTCCGCTTGCTTTCGTGACCAGAGTCCCGGCTCGACCAAATCGCGGTGGACGGCTGTTCTTACCGCGGCATGCTTGGCAAAAGTCTTTCCTTGGAGGGCAAATAAAGCAGACACCGCATAAAAAGCAGCGTAGTAGGCCCGAGAAGCAGCGGCATCTGGATCTGCCGACAAAAGCAGTATCGTGGTCTGCAGAGCTTGAAGCGCCCGCGCCCAGAGGTCTGTAGCGTCGGCATTCATGCAACAATTCCTTCCCTCTGGACATTACGGTACAACGCGAATTCTCCCGCCTTATAGACATCCATATCAACAGGGGTGGCATCGATTGCCCGTTCAAGCTCTAATTCCAGGGAATACAGGGCGTGAATGAGTGTTCGCAAGTCTCGCCCGAACGCCACCGGCCCGGTCAGGAGGATCAAGATGTCGATATCACTGTCTACCGTTGCCTCTCCTCGTGCTTCGGAGCCGTAGAGAATCACTCCTTGGAGGCGGGCACCGAAGACATCTTTAAGAAGAAGCTTGACGCGTTTTAGCAGACTAGACTGATCCATATTTCTCTTTCACTTGATATTGCCTTTAGCAACACCTTCGCATCTTTCAAGTCCGCCGTATCAAACCCTTCGGTGAACCACTCGTAAACCTCGACTAACATCTCGTGAGCTTCCTGTGTTTTTCCTTGGCGTCGCCCTCAGGGTAGATCTCCTGATGGTCAAATCGCGACGGTCGGAATCCTGAAGGGAAAGCCGAGCAGGACCAGTCGCCTACCCGAGCACTTCTTCTAATGCTCCCAGAAACCGACGAAAATCATCAAGTGTCAGATGCCCCATGTTGGCGACGCGGAAAATCCCAGTCTGAAGTTTGCCTTGCCCTTCGTAGATGACAAAGCCGCGGTCCTTGAGGCCGTCGTGAATGTGCTGATAAGTCATGCCTTCCGGAAGGAATAAGGACGTGAGTGTGTTCGACTGATGGGCAGCAGGTAAAAGGGCTTTGAGTCCAAGTCGGGCAAAACCTTCGCGCAACAGTTGTGCAGCTGCATGGTGGCGTTGTACTCGCTTAGCAACGGTTTCTTCTAGCAACTCGTCGAGAGCTTCATCAAGTGCGTACCAAGTCTGCACTGACGGAGTGAATGGAATGCTTCGCTTTTCTTGTGCCTCCCAATGCAATGGCAAGTGGAGGTACAACGAGCGACGTGGATACTGTTGCATCGCTGCCATCGCTTCGTTACGCACCAGAACAAACGAAACTCCAGGAATTCCTTGAATGCATTTGTTGGCAGTGCAGGCGCAGAGATCGACACCATCACGAACGAGATCGAGGTCTTCAGCTGCGAGCGAACTCACTGCATCAAGCAATAGCCATCGCCCTGCACGGCGAGTGATTGCACCAACTTCGGTGACGAGATTCAACAGCCCGGTGGTGGTTTCGTGATGCACCAAGGCAACCGCATGGATGGCAGGATCGTCTCGCAGGGTTGACTCAATCTGTCCGAGATCTGGCCGTTGCGTCCACTCGTAACGTACCTCGACCGTCGGAATCCGATGCGCTTCGGCCATGCGCAGCATGCGTTCGCCATAGACACCATTGTTGATCACCAAGAGTTTCTTTCCGTCGGGAAATGCGGATGATACCATTGCTTCAACTGCGAGCGTGCCAGAACCGGTGACTGGTACCGCGGTGTATCCTGAAGGAGCAAACGCCTGGAGCAACTTCGTGCGAATCGCGACGAGGAGGTCAGAAAATTCTTCTTCGCGATGGCATAGATCACCACGCAGCAATGCCTGTTGCACACGTGGTGAGACGTTTACTGGGCCGGGGTTAAGTAAAATATACTGGCGCATAAGTAGTTATCAGTGATCAGTTCTCAGTAGTCAGTAGGGGGAATCAATGAAGAATTAAAAATGAATAATTAAGAATTAAAAAGGGAAGGTGAAACGAATGACTTTCTCTCTGGTTTTCATTTTCTTCACTCTTAACTCTTAATTTTTAATTGGCCTTGCCCTGCTGACAACTGACAACTATTTTCCAAGTGCTTTCATAAACCGCGCGGCTATTTGCGGTGGTTCATGTGTGATGCGACCAATCTTGTGCTCTTCGTAGTCGGGTTCAATCTTAATGAGCAGGAACGACGGACCGGGCTGGGCGAGAAACTCCTGCGCCGCAGTGCGGAGTGTCGCTTCATTGTCTACACGTTGCGCGCGTTGGTAGCCGCTGGCGCGGGCGATCTCTTCTAATGGCACTTGACCAGACACCGTACGCTGATTTCCCGTTGACCCGTAGACTTCATTGTCAAACACAAAGTGAACAAGATTTTTCGGTTGTGTTGCGGCGATCATCGCCAGTGAGCCCATATTCATAAGGACGTTGCCGTCACCATCGAAGACCACAATGCGACGGTCAGGGCGATTGAGCGCTACTCCCAACGCGATCGACGAAGCCAACCCCATTGAACCGATCATGTAAAAATTTCCTAATCGATCACTGATGTTGAACGATTCGCGCGAGATAAATCCGTTGGCATGGACAACCACTTCATCGCGCAGTAACGGGATCACAACAGCAAGGGCTTCAGCGAGTTTCACTGCATGACTCCAGGAGGAAGCAGTAGGGCAACGGGTTTGCTTGTGTGCTTGAGTGTTTCTGCCGCCCAGTCAATCGATTCTCTGAGGGTGTCGGCATTAAGCATTTGGTGGGGAATCTTCAAAGTAGAAAGTAACGTTGGAGAGATGTCTCCCATAATTAAGTGTTCCGGCGCATCTTTCCCTTGATACCCACGCCAGGTGATGAGCAGCAAGCAAGGGAAATTATACATGAGGCTCAACGAGGCCAGCGCATTGACACACACTCCTAAGCCGGAGTTTTGCATAATGACCGTTGGCTGTTTCCCAGCCATATAGGCACCAGCCGCAAGGCCGACCGCTGCATCTTCCCGCGTCTCAGGGATGTAACCACCGCGCTCTTCCAAGGTGGCGATCAAGCTTTTTGCTAACGAGCACGGAACTCCGGTAAAGAAGTCAAACCCTGCATCAAGAAGCAATCGAAGAAAATCTGGACCGGTCACCATAATAGTAAAAATTAAGAATGAAGAATAGTGTTCAGATTGTCAGTTATCAGTTGTCAGAAGAATTAAGCCGAGAGCACTTGAAGTCTGCAGTGGGTCAGCCCTGCAACTCTTCAGCTTGTTTCTTAATGCCGTCGCGCCGAACGGCGTCGGACTTGTTCTTGGACCCGTTTTTCTTTCTTTGCTACTAACTCTGTCAGTGCTACTTCTGCGTCCTGCGCCGCAGGGCGAGTCAGCAGCATCGGAAGCACTCCGAGTGAGGCAACCAGTACGCTTCCGACCGCCACGGTTAACAACAGCCCCATACTGAAGATGCCATAATACCGAGCCACCATGAGGCTGCCGAACCCTACCATAGTCGTCAGCGAGAACAAGGCCACTGCTTGTCCGGTACTACCTGCGACCAACTCTGGTCCGCTTTCTCCAGCTTCGCGGAAGCGATGCACGATATGAATGCCGTTTTCTACACCGATGCCAATAATCAACGGAACGGCAACCAGGTTCGCCAAGTTGAATTGTAAATTGAACACCCACATCAGCCCAGCGGTCCAAATGACTCCGAGAACCAGCGGGAGCACTGCGAGCAAAGTGTCGCTGGTCCGGCGTAAGGTAAAAAAGGTCACTATCAGGATCGCGAGAAAAGCATACACTGCGCCTTCAACATAGCCTTGCTTTATAGCACCGATGGCTTCATACCCGATCACTGGTGACCCAGTGACATCTGGATCGACCTGGCGTAGTTGCGAGATAAATTCTTCTAATTGTTCCCGTTCACGAATGTTGTGCTTTGGATAGATTTGCAAGAGAAATTTTGTTTCATCGCGACTGACGAAACGGCTCTTCAATTGTGGCGGAACGTCAGCAAAGGATATTGGCCCAGAGGGATTGAGATTGTTACGCAACAGACTCCACTTATCTTGGAAATCGTGGAGTAATGCCTGTTGGAAGCGCACCAAGGCGGCTTGCGCTTCGCCTTCCGGCATTGTTTGCAGACGTTCGATTATGGAGAGTAGTGCAAGTCGGGTTTCAGCGAGTTCTTGCTCGGCAGGCTTCCTTTGTGGATCCCATTCGGTGTTGTCAGTGCGGATTTTGAGTTTGAGTTTTTCTAGCGTTCCTTGCAAGTCTCGAACATCCACTGGTGCAGTGGGTGGTAGCGCTGGTGGCAAATTACTGAACGCTGGCGAGAGTGCATGCACCAGAGCGAGTCGTTCTTCTTGTTGCTCGGGAATTAGCGATGCGACACTTTCCACTGATTCGACAGAAGAAAGCTGCCGAAACGCTGCTGCCTTGCGCATCGCTTCCGCGGGAGTTGAGGCCGTAGTTAACGCGTTCCACGATGACCGCTCTGAATTCTCAATAATTCGCTTTTCCCATTTGACGGATTCGGTGCCACGCGCTTGTAGATTCAGTAAATTGTAATCGAACGAAAGAGTTGGGAGCGCAGCAAGAGAACAGACTGTGATTGTTGCGAGGAGTAACACAAGTGCTGGATGGCGCTGTGCGAACACCGACCCCAGTCTCGCAAATGCTCCGCCCAGGAAGGTATGTCGTCCTTCAGCCCCATGCCACGGACGATACGATTCAACCAGAATAACCAGCGCAGGCAAGACAGTGACAGTGGCAACAAGATAGAGGAGCAGACCTCCGCTGGTGATCAAGCCTAGTTCTTGGATGCCACGGAAGTCGGCGAGCATGACTGCAAAAAATGCAAGCGCCGTTGTGACTGCACCAGCCGTAATGCCTGGAACTGTATGTGCAAAAACTTCTGTCAATGCCGCTTGCGGACTTTGCCCACGCGTGCGTTCCTCCTCATAGCGAGTCATGAAATGCACGCCAAAATCGTCGGCTAAACCAAGCAACATAGGACCAACGAACATGGTGATCACCGTCAGGTGACCAACTGCGAGCGAGATAAAACCCATCGTCCACGTCAACCCGATAGCGAGCGTCAATGCAATGAGCAGCGGGTGACGCATCTTACGGAAAAAGAGGAAATACAGAAGTGTAATACCGACAAAGCAGGTCACGGTTGCAACACCACCATCGGCTTGCACACTGACCATCTCATCACTGTCGAGGGCTTTGGTTCCCGTGACCCCGGCAGTGAGGCCAAGAAACTGCGGACGAAGCGAGGCAACGGCTCGTCGAATCGCGGCAATCGAAGCTTGACGTTCGCTAAACCCATCGTCCTCTGTATCCTTGGGCTCGACCATCAAGAAGACAAACCTGCGGTTCTCGGAGACCAGATAGCCGTTGTCTGACCACTCTTCCGTTCCACCAAAGAATTCGGCCCATGGTGAACGATACCCATGGGTAGTGTCTGTGAGGGTTCGATCAAGTTCCTGCAACAGTTCTTTGAGAAAGCCAATTTGGACAGGGTTTTTCTCTTCCTTGCTCTTACTCTCCTCGGTTTCCGGAGAATCGAGACCAAAGAGATTCACTACCAAGTGCGAAACCATGCCAGAGCTGACTTGTTGATTAATTGCGCGGAACAGCGGGTTGATACCCGGAGCAGTGGTCAGATCATGAATAAGGGTATGGTACTCTTCCAGATTCTCCCGTAGCGCACGAAGATCATCAGGGGACAAATACAACAGCTTCTTGCCTTCTAACGTTGAAGTATCAATACGGTAAAATACTTCGGCGACGTGCTTTGTGTCACGCTCCAGAATCTCGCCCAGCTTGGTGACGAAATCTTTGCCTTGTTGAACATCACGCGGCTCGACCACTACGACGACTTGGTCGATTCCCATGAACTCCTGAGCATATTCCTCATCAAGCTGCACATAGCGCTTGTTTGAGGCGATCAAGTCGTTGTGGCCGGTGATGAATTCAAGGTGGTGAACAGTGTAGAACACCGC
The DNA here is from genome assembly GCA_963733195.1 of uncultured delta proteobacterium. Taxonomy (GTDB): domain Bacteria; phylum Desulfobacterota; class Binatia; order Bin18; family Bin18; genus VGTJ01. Next base: position 14,985 of record CAVTCR010000012.1, on the reverse strand, counting down.
TACCGTAGCAAGCACAAGGCTGCACAGCAGGATGGTCCATGGGGAGGAAGTGGTGAGATGGGCAAGAAACTGAAGGAGTCGCTGTTCGTTGGTAATGAATGTCTGTTTAATCCCTTTGGAATCCATGCATGTCTCTATTTGTTGCGCTCAAAAAACTAGCTTTCAGCAAGCTTCTCCCGCATGCGTTTGATCAATCCTTGATATGACTCTTTGGCAATCACTTGTTGCATCTGACTCTGGACGTTGGTGACTAAACTGACACCGTCAAGCAAGACGTCGTCGATCATCCACTTGCCATTCACCTGGTGAAGTTGGTAATCGATGCCGACTTGACCTTCCTTGGGGTGGCTGACCTTGGTTTCCACGACGGCGCCACTACCATTCATTTTTTCTCCGGTGTAGTCAATTTGGAGTTCGCCAAAGAATTCAGCCGATTTAGGATAGGCGATTTTCTGGAACAACTGGACCAACAATTGTGCGAAATTCTTTTGTTCGTTGGCATTCAGCTTTCCCCACTGATCACCAAGCATTCGCTTAGAGAGATCCTGAATCGCTAAGGTTTCCTCGGCCACTTTCAGGGCTTTACCATTCTCGGCTCGATCTTGCGTAGAAGATGAAGAGGTCTCGGGTTTAAACGACCGGACCGAGTCAATCAGTTTCTGGACCGTAGAGGTCGGTCCATCAGCCCAACTGAAAAGGGGAAGACTGAACGTCAATAGCGTAAGCGTGAGTGCGAGAATCCATTTTTTCATAGTTTTCTCCTCTACTCGAAGGCAGATTGCCCATGTTACCTTCTCGGAGCTAAACACGAGGGTAGGTGAGTAGTTTTGCTGCCGCAGATTTTACGGCGCGGCGTTGCCCTCTCACGATGAACATGTGAACTGCCCTTAACCCTGATCTACCTTTAGGAATCGCTAGTACTGCAGGTCTGAGACCTCTTCGCCAACTACCAAGCTCAGCTTTGCTAAGGCGATATTGTAGTCCCTGACTGCTTCATAATAATCATTAGCAGCACGAGTGTAATTACCCAGGCCAAGAAAAATATCTTGTGGTTCACCAATGCCCAATTCAAAATTGGCGGTAGAGAGGGCGACGAGTGCCCGACCTGCTTTGCGTCCTTCGTCGGTAATTTTTATCCGTTCCTTAGCCTCTTGGACGTTGAGATAGGCTTCTTTGACCTCGACTGGAAAACTGTTCTCTGCGGTTTTCTTCTGGGTTTGTAGCTTCATCAGCTCAGCTTCGCTACGCGCGACCTTGGCCGCAGTGCCGTTAATATCAAAATTCCACCGTAACCCTAAGACTGGTCCAGCTGCACCAAAGTTGAAGTCATCATAGGCAAATGGGTTGGTCTGCCGTGAACGTCCAGGGGCATAGCCATAGCGAATCGGGACAGCCAGGAAGAAGGCAGGAAAGTAATCGCTTCTGGTCAACGCCAGTTCCGCCTCTTTCGCTTGGATACCAAGAAGTAAACGACGCCACTCTGGCCGATTGGCGAATAACCGTTGCACGTAATAATCAAACTCCTTAAGTTGAGCAGATTGTGGGGTGAGTCCCGGTTCTGCCGGAATGAAATTGGTTGTTTGTGGCTCCCCTATCACCCGCAACAACGCCGCTTTGGTCAGTTCAATACCGTTGTCCAGTTTTCCCACTTCCTTAGCAACGCCAGCGTAGCCAATCTTGAGGTTAAGAACATCAAGCTGAGAGATTTTTCCTTTACTTTCTTTCATTAGCCCGTCTGTTGTGGTCACTGCTTTCTGGAACCCGTCACGGACGTCACCCAAAAGGGATTTGACTTGTTGGGTGTACTGTAAGGTGTAGTAAAACTCTTTGACCTCACGAGCTGCTTCATCCTTCTTTTGTGCAACGTTGGCAATTTCTTGTTCGACGCCTTTAGTTGCGGCAGTGATGCCATTGGTAATTTTCCCCCAGGTAAATAAAGGGTAGACGAATTGCCCTTCCAGGCGGATGAATGGACCGAGCTCATCAATGCCACCGGTCCGGATTGGTCGATTGCCCGCTAAGCTACCTTTTGCATCGTTGACTGCGCCAAATATGCTGGTGAACTCGCCGGTGGGGTAAGCTCCCGCCTTCGCTTGCTGCAGATCGCTTTCGCGCAGAGCGACCTCCCATTTCACTTCCTGCACTGACGGATGATTCTCCACTGCTCGTTTTATGCACTCGACCAGAGTTAATTTCAACGTAGCTCCAGATTCTTCATTTTCGGCTGCGACGCTGACAACTCCCGAGAGGAGTAGCAGCACGAAAACAGTGAGGGCGAGTTGGACCCCCCATGCGCGATACCTCGATTGCCATTGCATATAGACACCCCCTCTTATGCAGGTTGTGGATTCACCGCAGACTGCCAACCTGCCCCCTCACTTCACAACAATTGTTTCTCTGATCTTCATTCAGATGAAGTAGAAGAAAAGCGTGAGGAAATACATCCAAAGGCGACTGTATGGGGGGCGTCTCTCTAGTTGCGTTGATCTCTGAACTACGCTTTCGTTGGTACTGTCACAGTAGCGGTGCCAATGACCCAGCGCTCGCCGTCGTCGTTTTCCATCCACAGGTCACACTCAACCGTGTGATCAGTTTCATTCTTTTGCGTTACAGCACCGCGCAAGTGAATGTTGCGGTCAGGTAACACCGGGCTGCGAAACGTTGTGCCGATGCGCTTAATTTCTGCTGCGTGATTCCAATCACTGATCATGCGCGCCAGCAATCCCATGCTCATGACGCCGGGCGCGATCATTCCTGGAAGCCCCTCTGCTTTCGCCCCTTCATCGTCGGTGAAACGCGGGACATACATATTCGCAGTTTTGGCGTAGCGCCGCACGTGATCTTTGCTCAAGAGCATATCGATCGGTGCGAGTTCATCACCTTCTTCGATCTCTTCAAAATACAGAGTACTCATCGTTGCATAATCCTATGGTCGATCATCGCAACCTGTTCGCCTTTTTGATTCTTCACTTCGTTGCGGATGACAATGAAATACATCGAGCCACTACGCCCAGTCTTTTCGTAAATCTCATGAATCGTGCTGAGCATGGTGAGTGTGTCGCCGGGACGCACCGGCGCAAGCACTTCGAGATCACGTCCGCCGTCAAACCCGACTTTGCCAAACTTAGGTAAATGCTCGGGAGTAAATTTCTTCGCCCGGAGCTTGGTCACGAAGGTCGGAGGGGCAACTAACCCTTTGTGAGGACCTTTGCTCGCGGCTGCTTCGTCTGTATAGAGGGGGTTGGTCTCCCCAAGGGAAGCCGCAAATTCGAGAATTTCTTCCTTCGTCACCGGAGGAAAATCTGTTTCATCAAAAACCTGTCCAATAATAGACTTATCAAAGTCGAGAGCCATAACACATCCTTAGGGGGCAGGGAGATCTGTTTGACGCTGGGGACGAAAATCCACTGGACGATAGCCGCCTGTTCGTAGTGCGTCGACTAAATCTTCTATAGTGTTGATATCGCGATCAAATTCAGTGGCGCAGAGTCCGACGAAACTCACCAAGTGGGAATCGCTACCACCAAACGCATGATAGCCATACGTCTCAATGAGGGCTTTGACCCGTTCGTTCTCGCCCTTCTTGCTACCGCCGTTGAGCGCCTCGACACCTGTAACACCTTCAAGCGGCGGCTTACTTTGGTAATGCTCAATGAGGCCGATCGTTGGCCGTCCAGGATGACACGGCATGGCAATACCGCCCATGCGCGCGACCTCGGTGATCAATTCTTGGGCTGGGAGACGAACGTTCTTGAAATCGTAACGTTTGAGAATGTCGTCATTTACACCGTAGACTAGAACATGACCGTACTCGGTTTCGACTTCCGACGCTTTGAGGATCAACATACCGTATTTGTCTTCGAGATCACGATAGTCCCCGGCTGTGTTGAACTGCCGATGCTCGGTCAGGACCAAACCTTCAAGCGGACGTTCATCACGCTTACGGGCAAGCCATTTTAAGTAGGCTTCGACAGGAGCACGACTATCGTCTGATGCTTCTGAGTGTAGATGTAGATCGAGAATATGTGCCATGTGATGTCCTAAATAGCCGGCACCGAGGCTCGGCTTTTAGTCTTGGGACCCAGCTATGGTGCCAGAATGGGCGAAGGATGGCAATGTGTAAGCGAAGTTGGTTCTTCGATGCTTTTCTTTTCAACTCCTCCCGGGTTTTGGTAAACCCAGTTATTCACTTATGCCAAAAACTACCTCCAGCGGGAAAATCCGAGCGTTGAAGAATGGGAGAGATCTGAAGTTCCAAATCTCCACCTTTATTGGTGCTTCTGGGCGATTCAGTGTTGCGGTCGGAATTGCATCCCGAGTACGTCAGCACCATCGACACCCGCCTGCAAGACAATTCGTCCATCTCGCGGGCCGACGTAGATTGTTGACCACTGGGTGTACTGACGGCTCTCGTAATCGACCCTTCCCTGAAGCGGGATGAAGAACTGTCCTCCGCCCTGGGATGGGTCGGGAGTTTCAAGGCTCGTACCAGCTGGTAGACGCCAGCGACGTGCCCAGATCGTATCTTCCTCGATCAGCGTCGTTTCTGAGGGTGCAGTGACAAGCTCATCTGCAACCTCAAGGTGATTGAAGAGGATACGGTGTGGCTTACCGCGTAGGTTGGAGCGGATTGTGTCCGCATCCTGGGGCATTTCGTAAGTTGCATCGTTCGGACGAGGCCACAGGGCGATGAGAGCAAAACCTTCTTTCGCCACTTCGATCGGTCCGTACGGTACCCATTCGTCGGTATATTGAATGGTCACGGGTAACACTGGCTTTTTGGCCAGCCGTGCCGAGCCTGTTACATACACCTGCCACTGGTCTACTGGATGTGCATGCGTGAGCGCGACCCCTTCGCCGTATTCAGCGAATAACGCCTGTCCCCCATCAAGGTGGGCTGGGTCCTTCGCATCGCGAAAGTCAGCGATGAGATTGGTAATGTAAGTGTCAAGATAGACTGCTGGGTAGTCGGCCAGGAAATAACGTCCAGCATGGGCTTCTGGAAAGCTTGCGGCTTTAATCATGGTTCTTATCTTCTCTTCTATTATATAAGTAAAGGTGCTCATAATATACTTATTATTATCTTTCCCACTATTATTACCACATTATCACTAAAACAATATCAATCTTTTCTTAAAATTCATAACTAATATCAATATCCTATTTTGTATTGCCTATAGTTTCACATTTATGATAACAGTAATGAGTAAAACGCAAATTGATCGATTAGGCAATCGTTTGAAGAAAGGTACAATAAGCGAAGCTGATTTGCGGTTACTCGATACGTATCGTCGTTCATTTGCTGAAGCATTCGAGATTGTCATCGGAAAGATACACAACGAGTTAGCTCTGGAACCCACAGAGAGATCAGAGCAAAATCGACCTCATCGATCATTAAGAAATAGCACAGAGAAAGTATCCGCTTCACTCAAATTCAAGACATTGCTCGTTGTCAGATTGATCGTACCTGATATTGCTCAGCAGAGAGACAGTGATTCAATCTCTCACGAACCTCTTTGAACGTACGACCATCATCGACCGTCGCCAACAACCCAGTCATGGATATCGCGCCGTCCACGTGAGTTGTGAGTTGCCTCGATAAGATGATTGAGATACAAGTACGGACTTCGCTACAACATCTCTGCGCTGAGATTGTCATAAAAGTTCTCTGATCTAATAGATACCTCGATTAAGTATGGCGGAGGAAACGAGAACATTCTAACAGTATCTTACCGACTCCCACTTACTATATTGCTCGAGTAGAAGAGAGCTCGAGACGTTGCTTGATAATTTACAGACGCCAGCATTTGACGTATGCATACATTGGCAAGCTTGCCAGCGACCTATTCTCATATTCCAGCAAACTCATACCTCGTCGTTAACGAAGCAAACAACTCTTGGTCTATATTCAGAACAACACTGGTCAATTTTCTGAGATAGTCCAACTCGATATCTATCTCATTGTAACGAAATTCTCACAATGATCATCGCACATAACGCTATAGAAAATTCAAAAGGTATGAAATATGCTATTTCGTGATAGATTTTTTACGATCGCTCTACTGTCGCATAGTACTTTCAAAACGTTCGACTATTCAGAACAGAGCTAAAGAGCACGCCTCGACTGGACTTGAGCTAATCATCAGGACATCAAACATGAGTGTTATATTGCACTTCAGAAGAGTTATCACGTACGCATCGCCGTTACTTTGAATTTCAACTCCAAATCCCTCAGTCACAAAAAACAGAAAGTCCTTTTCCCTGCGTTGCCCCTTTTCCCTGTTCTACCATCGCTTGGTCGAAACAACGGAATTGAAATTTCCGGCGTGGCGTCTTCAAATGTCACTTCAACCGGCATGCCGATTTTTACATCCTCGGGTTTGCACTCGACGATATTCGTCAGCATGCGCACACCTTCGTCCAGTTCAACATACGCCATGATATACGGCAAATTTTCGCGAAACCCTGCACTCTGATTCTGTTGCGTGACGGTGAAAGTATAGACTTTCCCTTTGCCACTGCATTTGACCCAGTCAAGATCTTGCGACAGGTCGTCTGGGCAGAAGGCGCGGGCGTAGTAAAAGATTTTGCCGCAGCTGCGACATTTCTGCACGTATAGCTCGTGTCGAGCGCAGGCTTCCCAGAACGGTTTGTTCTCCTCGTCAATCCGAGGAATCGGTTTTTTGTATTTTTTCTCTTCGGCCATGATTCAAATCTCCTAAGACGTGATTCGTGTTACGTGATACGTGAGAAAAGAGCAGGACTGTGCAATACGTAACACGCAATACGCAACACGGTTCACACTCCGAGAACTAGCGACGCGCCACTATGCCGCAGGCCCAGGGTTCCACCAGTGCCGTGCACCATAGCGATCTTGCAGTCCTTCACTTGCCGTTCGCCACATTCCCCACGTAATTGTTTGGTTGCTTCGATCACGAGAAAAATGCCACGCATGCCAGGATGATTGGAGGACAGCCCGCCGCCATCGGTGTTAATCGGCAGCGCCCCGCCAAGACCAACGCGACCATTTTGCACGAACGAGCCACCTTCACCTTTTTTGCAGAAGCCCAGACTTTCCAGTGTCACACAGACAGTGATGGTAAATGAGTCATAGATCATCGCCATGTTGATGTCTTTGTGAGCGACACCGGCTCGTGCTAATGCTTTTGGACCGGATTGCTTGGCCGCAGCGTCAGTAAAGTCGCGCATCCCGGCACTGGTGTGATAACACGCTTCTGCGGCACCTAAGATGCTCACTGGTTTCTTTTTGAGATCTCGTGCCCGTTCTGCTGAGGTGACAACGACGGCACCGCCACCATCGGAAATCATACAGCAATCAAGCAGATGCAGTGGTGACGATACCATACGAGAAGTCATGACATCGTCAACCGTAATCAAATCGCGAAACTTGGCCAAAGGATTCAAAGATGCATGTTTACGCATGGTCACGGCGATTTCTGCCAGTTGTTCACTGGTGGTGCCAAACTCATGCATGTGCCGCTGAGCGACGAGCGCATAGTCACCGACTGTTGTGGGGCCGTAACAGTTTTCAAACTGTTCTGATGGATCGCCGCCACTCGCACCACCGGTTCCGATGGCGAACCGGTCAGACGACCATTTGCTACCGTAGAGAATCAGCGCCACATTACAGTAGCCAGCGGCAATAGCAGCTGCGGCATGGGCAGTATGCGACACAAAAGAAGAGCCGCCGATTGAGTTTGAGTCTAAAAAGTCAGGATTAAGATTGAGATGTATCCTAGCGGCCGTCGAAGCCGCGCATGACGCACGTACAGCTCGCGCCCCGTGGCGAGAGCGCCGCGGCCTCGCTCACGACTTCGCCTGGAGCGCGGCCTGCGCGACCGTGCCGGCGTCCGTCACCGCCGAGCGTCCGCCTTCACGACGCCGGGACGGCGGACGACGACGACGGCCGGCTGCGGGCAGCACCCGGTCTTCGCGACACCCAGGGGGCGGACGAGCCGCTCGCTCGCGCGCGCTCAGCGCCACGAACCCGACGCGCGCGCGGGCAGCTCCCGCGCGGGCCTCGGCCCGAACCTGCGCGTCGACGGCCGCGCCCGGCAGGTAGAGCGCGATGACGACCACGCGGTTGTAGGAAGCGCCGATCGACTGGCGCGGGAAAGCCGCTCTTGGGCGTCCGTACGGGCGCTTTCCGTGTGCCGGCCGGGCTCGGGCGCCGCGGGAGCCGGCTTGACGGGCGCCGGCGTCGACGGTGGGCGTCGGCGCTGCCGTCAGCTCGGCGGCCTGTGATCGTCCCGTGAGGAACACGAAGCCGGCGTAGCCGACCGCCGCGAGGACGGCCACGAGCGCGAACACGCGCACGGGAGGACTGATCGACGCCATCACGGACTCCTTATCGGAACGCAGCGAAGCCGCTTTACGGGAACTTGTCGGAACCGGTGGGGCCGCGACAGGGTCGCCTTCGAAGATTTCCTTGCGTCAAGGACGAAAGAGAAGAGGCGCGGTCTCCCGCGCCTCTTCTCCACTCGGCCGAAGGCCGTGGATTACGTGCAGTTGTTCTCGCGTGGAAGTCCGCGCTCGACGGGCCGGGCCTGCAACGCTCCACGTCTTGCCGCTCACGGTGTCCGTGATGCAGTACATGCCGCCGGCCGCCGGCGCTCGCCACGGTCAGCGACGGCGAGAGTGCCCAAGTCGATGGCCACGAGGTCGGCCGCGTCCATGCCCGTGTAGGTGCCGTTGTCGGCGTAGAACGCCTCGACCGCGGGCAGGCTGCACGCACGTTCGCCTTGGCCGCGCTGTCCGCCGCGCGGCCCCGGAACCCGAGGTACGACGGGACGGCGATCGCGAGCAGGATGCCGATGATGATGATCACGACGAGGAGCTCGATCAGGGTGAAGCCCTGCTCGGTGTTCCCGTCGAGACGCTGCCGGATCCGCTTGAACATGGGTGGTTCTCCTTCCGCAGTCGGGGGATTGGTTGGGTCTTGCGCCGCTGCCCGGACAGTAATCGGCCGCGAGCGCGGGGCACGCCCTACCCCAGATTGGGTGATTCGCGAGTGATGTCGCGGGGGAGGCGTGGCGGAGTCCGCGCGGCCGCCGGATCCGGCTCAAGGTCAGGGTTTGGAGTGCCGATAGCCACCCTGTTCATGGACGCGCCGCCGATCTCGATCGACGACCTGCTGGCGCGCGCGGTGGAGGCCGGTGCTTCGGATCTCCACCTCGTGCCGGGCGCTCCGCCTGCCATTCGCGTGCACGGCGAAGTCGTCTGGCTCGAGGGCACGGAGTCCCTGAAGAGCGACGACTCGCGCACGCTCCTCTACCGCATCCTCTCGACCGAGCAGCAGAAGCAGCTCGAGGTATTGCGCCAGCTCGACTTCTCCCACGGCGTCCCGGGCTCGGCCGCTTCCGCGTGAACGTCCACTTCCAGCGCGGCACGCTCGCCGCGGCTTCCGGCACGTTCCCGCCGAGCTGCGAACGCTCGAGGAGCTCGGCCTGCCGGAGTCGCTCCGCGACCTCGCGATGAAGCCGCGCGGCCTCGTCCTCGTCACCGGCCCGACCGGCTCCGGGAAGTCGACCACGCTCGCCGCGATGGTCGACGAGGTCAACCGCGCGAAGCCCCATCACATTCTCACCATCGAGGACCCGATCGAGTTCGTGCACCGGCACAAGCGCTGCGTCGTCACCCAGCGCGAGATCGGCCAGGACGCTCCGACCTTCGCCGAGGCGCTGCGCGCGGCGCTGCGCCAGGACCCGGACGTGATCCTCCTCGGCGAGATGCGCGACCTCGAGACCATCGGCACCGCGCTGACCGCCGCCGAGACGGGCCACCTGGTCCTCGCGACGCTGCACACGCAGAGCGCCCCTTCGACGATCGACCGCGTCATCGACGTCTTCCCGCCGGCCCAGCAGGAGCAGGTGCGCATGCAGCTCGCGAACACGCTCCAGGGCATCGTCACCCAGACGCTGCTGCCCACCGCGGACGGGGCCGGCCGCGTCGCATGCCTCGAGATCCTCTTCCCGGACGACGCCGTCCGGAACCTGATCCGGCAGGGGAAGGTCGAGCAGATCTACTCGGTCATGCAGACGTCGACGCAGCGCGGGATGCAGACCATGGAGCACGGCCTGACGGAGCTCCTGCAAGCGCGTCGTCACCGTCGAGAGCGCCCTCGCGGTCACGAGCCGGAGGGAGCAGCTCCTCGGCATGCTGGAGCGGAGCGGAATCCCCGTGGATCTGCCGTCCCCGGCCGCCCAGTCCGCGTCGTCCTCTCTGCGGCTGGCGGGGAGCGCGTGATGGAGCTCCGCAAGCGCAAGGCCGTCGCTTCTCCCGGGCGAAGGAGCCGAAGCGCGCGAAGAAGCTCATCGGCCTCAAGATCGGCGCGTCCCAGATCGCGGCGGCGCGCGTTGTCAACAACGGCGTGGCGGAGCTCGTCGAGGCCGTCCGGGAGCCGCTCGAGCCCGGCGTCGTGGTCTCGGGCGAGATCCGCGATCCGATTGCCCTCTCCAGCGCGCTCTCGCGGTTTTTCGAGCTGCACAAGCTTCCGAAGAAGGGCATCCGGCTCGGGATCTCCAACAACCGCATCGGTGTCCGCGTTTCGAGATCGAAGGCGTCGCCGACGCCCGCCAGCTCGAGAACGCGGTTCGCTTCCGTGCCGAGGAGGTGCTCCCGATCCCGCTCGACGAGGCGGTGCTCGACTGGGTCGTTCTCGACGACCGTACGAACGAGGACGGTACGTCCGTCCTCCGGATCCTCCTCGTCGTCGCGTACCGCGAGGTCGTCGACCGCTACCTGCAGGCGTGCCGCGGGGCGGGTCTCGAGATCGTCGGCATCGATCTCGAGGCGTTCGCGCTTCTCCGCTCCCTCGCCGCGCCCGGCGATCCGCTCGCCGGCGGAGGCGCGCTCGTCGCGATCGCCGTCGGCCACGACCGCACCACGATCGCCGTCTCGAGCGGACGCACTGCGAGTTCACGCGCGTCCTCGACTGGGCGGTGGTCGCTCAACGTCGCGGTCGCGCGGGAGCTCGACAAGGCCCCGAGCGAGGTCGAGTCGATCAAGCGGCAGCTCTCGTTCGCGGAGCCGGTCGCGGTCGAGGGGCTCTCGATCGAGCAGAGCGCGAAGGCTCACGAGGGGATTCAGCGCGCTCTCGCCGCGTTCGCGCGCGAGCTCATGGCCTCGCTGCACTTCTACCAGGCTCAGCCGGGCGCGCTCGGGATCGGGGAGATCGTCCTCACCGGCGGAACCGCGCACATGCCCGGGCTCGTCGGAAGCGGTCGGCCGGCTGATCGGCGCGCCGGTCCGGGCTCGGTGACCCTTCCGGCGCGTGAAGGTCTCGGGCGAACGTCCCCGACGACGACGCAGGCGGGCTCGCTCGCGATCGCGATCGGCCTCGGAATCGAGGACTAATTGCTCCCCGCCGCGGATACGCCCATCCTTCGCGCGGCTGCGAACGCTTCGCATGCCGTCGTCCTCAGTCGCGCTAATATTCTAGATCATTGGCGCTCCCTGCGTCCTAGGCCTGCTCGGTTCTCGCCGGCGAATGACGGCCGTATCCACGGCGGGAAGCACTATCATGCGCGCCGTCAATCTCCTTCCCCGCGACGAGCAGCGCGAGCGCCTCCAGGGCGCGCGCACTCCGCTCATCATCGCGGCTGGCGGCGTCGTCGCCGTCACGGCCTTCGCCATGCTCCTCGCCTCCTCCGCGACGGGCTCGGCCAACGATCGTCGGGGCGAGCTCGAAGCCCTCGAGGCCGCGATCGTAGAGCTGCCCAAGGCCCAGGACACCGCTGTGAGCCAGGGCTCCCTCGTCCGCGAGCGCACGGATCGCGCCGCAGCGCTCTCTGCCGCTCTCTCGACCCGCGTTCCTTTCGACCGCCTGCTGCGCGAGATCTCGTACGTGCTCCCCGAGGACACGTGGCTCACGCAGCCGAGCGATTGCGCCCGAAGAGGCACCGCCCCGGTTCCCCGCCGGTGCGGCGCCGCCCCCGCCCGCGACGACCGCGCCGCCGGGGGGAGTCACGATCGAGGGGGCCACGTACTCGCACGGCTCCGTCGCCCGCGTGCTCGCACGCCTGAGCGTCATCCCGTCCCTCGAGAACGTCCGGCTCACCTCGAGCGCGCGGGTCGAGCCGCAGGCGACCGAAGTCCACGCCGGGTGGGGAGCAGCGAAGGCAAGAAGCAACAGAGCGAAGCGCAAGCCCTTCGTGACGTTCATCGTGTCCGCCTCGCTCAAGCGGGGAGCGACGCCATGAGAGCGCGCGTCGAGTCCCTCTCCTCGCGGACGCTGACGATCGCCGCTTTCGGCGCCGTCGTGCTCTACGCGGCGGTCGTCTGGCTCCTGATGGTCTCGCCGAAGCGTGGCGAGGCTGCCGAGGCAGGGGCGGCCGTGGCCGCGGCGGAGATCGCCCTCGCGGAAGCGCGGGCAACCTCCAGCCGTCCGGGAAGAGCACAGGGGGCGCACCGGTTGCGGACGTGTTCCGGCTCGCGAAGGCCATGCCGCGCGCGCGCGGATCAGTCCGAGTCTCGTGCTCGAGTTGAGCAAGCTCGCCGAGCGGAGCGGCGTCACGCTCCGCGTGATCGCGCCGCAGGGCCTCTGAGCAGTGTGGGCGGGCCGACTGCGCATGCCCGTCTCCGTGACGGTCAGCGGTAGGTACTTCAAGATCACGAGGTTCGTGCGGAGCACGCAGGCGCTCGTCAAGATGCGGGGCGGGAAGATCAAGGCGAAGGGCCGGCTCTTCGCGGTGCAGAGCATCGAGCTCGGCGAGTCCGCGACCAGAGAAGTTCCCGCTGCTGGACGCGACGTCGTCCTGCACGCATTCGTCTACGACGGGCCGATAGCCCCGCCGAAATCCCCCGAAGCGGACGGGGAGAGCCGAGCCCACGCTCGGCGGCGGCAGGGAGCACCTCCTGATGGCAAAGGCGAACCCACGCGCCGCACGCGAGCGCAAGCAGAAGATCTTCGTCGCCGTCGGCGGATTCATGCTCCTCTGCTTGCGATCCAGCTTCCCGGGTTCCGCGAGCGAGCCGTCGACCGCCGAGACCACGGCGCGAGGACAACGCCGACCCCCGGCGTCCCGAGCGGCGCCGTTCACGGCCGGTCGCGGTCAGGAGGAGCTGCAGCCGCGGGCAGTCAGCTCCGTTCCCGGCGTCTTCGACGCAAGGACCCGTTCGTCCAGCAGATCAAAGACCCGAGGAGCCGGGCGACGGCGTGGTGGCACGGGCGACGCCGGTAGCAAGCCAACGGCGGCGACGGGAGCGGGGAGCAAGAACGCGCCACCGCCGAGAGATTCTCGACCGACGGCAAGGCGGCGCCCGCGGTGACGGTGATCTCCGTCAACGGCACGCGCCAGGCGCTCGACGCAGGCGCGGTCTTCCCGGCTGCCGATCCGGTCTTCGTGCTCATCGCGGAGAACCCGAAGGCGAAGACCGTGCCGTCGGCATCGCCGGCGGCTCGTACGCGAACGGCGCGGGCGCGACGAAGCTCAGGTCGGCAAGCCGCTCGTTCTCGTCAATACGACGACGGGAGCGCGGTACCGGCTCTTGCTCGTCGCGGTCGGCGGCGAGGCCGGAAACGAAGCCGGACGACGACCACCGACAAGCCGTAGCTCCATGGCCGCGTTCGCCTACAACGCGATCAACTCGCTCGGAGTGGAGTCCGAGGGTCAGATCACCGGCCTCGGACCGCACGTCGGCGCGCGAGCAGCTGCTCCAGCGTGGCCTCCGCCCGGTCGAGCTCAGCGAGATCGGCGAGAGGCGTCGGGAGGGCGCCGCAAGAAGGTCAAGCAGCGGTCGCTCCAGGTCTTCTCGCGGCAGTTCGCGACGATGATCGACGCCGGCCTGAACGTCGTCTCGGCGCTCTTGATCCTCGAGCAGCAGACCGATGACAAGGCCCTCTCGGTAGGTCGTGCGCGAGGTGCGCGCCGACGTCGAGGGCGGCATGTTGCTCTCACAGGCGATGGCGCGGCATCCGAAGGTGTTCGACCGCCTCTACATCGCGATGGTCGAGGCCGGTGAGGCGGCGGGCATCCTCGACAAGGTCCTCGACCGCGTCGCCCTCCAGATCGAGAAGGAGATGAAGATCAAGCGCCGCGTCAAGGGCGCGATGATCTATCCGACGCTCGTCCTCTGCTTCGCGTTCCTCGTGCTCGCCGGGATGCTGATGTTCCTCGTCCCGATCTTCGAGGACATCTTCAAGGACCTGGACGGCGAGCTCCCGATCCTGACGAAGATCATCGTCTACCGCCTCCGACGTCATGAAGGGGTACTGGTTCATCGTCTTCCCCGCGATCGGCGCGCTCGATCTACGGCTTCCGCCGCTGGAAGACCACGACCGCCGGGCGCAGGTCTGGGATCGCTTCAAGCTGCATGCCCGGCGGGGATCGGCAAGGTCGTCCTCAAGGTCACGATGGCGCGCTTCTCGCGCACGCTCGCGACCCTCGTCGCTGCCGGCGTCGACATCATCAAGGCGCTCGAGATCTCCGGCCCAACGGCCGGCAACTGGGTGGTCGAGTCCGCGCTCGCGGACGTCCGCGCGAAGGTCCACCAGGGATGCCGATCGCCGAGCCTCTTGTCGAGAACCCGGTCTTCCCGCCACTCGTCTCGCAGATGGTGAAGGTGGGCGAGGAGACCGGCGAGCTCGAGAAGATGCTCGACAAGATCGCCGACTTCTACGAGGACGAGGTGGACACGTCGATCGCGGCGCTGACCTCGATCGTCGAGCCGCTGATGATGATCGGCGTCGGCGCGTCGTCGGGATCATCGTGATCGCCATGTACCTGCCGATGTTCAAGCTCCTCCAGCTCGTCGAGTAGCGTCAGCCGGGTTCGCGGCAGTCCCCGCAGGCGCCGCGCAGGACGACGTCGCGCGCCGCGATCGGCGCCCTCGTGCCGCCGGCGACGCGCTCGATCGCCGCCTCGAGCGCGGGGTCCTCGAACGGCTCCACCTTGCCGCAGTCGTCGCAGACGAGCAGCTGCGACGGCGGTCGCCGCCCGCGTGTGCGGGCTCGAAGCGGGCGAC
>CAVTCR010000011.1:0-59571 GCA_963733195.1 uncultured delta proteobacterium | reverse complement strand
TGTCGCCTATCAATCGCTGCTCAAGAGTACCCGGCAGCACTATCACAGTCAGATAGCCAAAGTGATGGAGGAACAATTGGCTGAGACCAAAGAAACCCAACCTGAACTCTTGGCGCACCATTACACGGAAGCGAGCCTGCTCGAACAAGCCATTCCCTATTGGCAGCAGGCAGGGCAGAGAGCCATTGAACGCTCGGCCCATGCCGAGGCGATCAGCCACCTGACGAAGGGATTAGATTTACTCAAGGCTCTACCAGACACCCCCGAGCACCTCCAGAAAGAGCTACTTCTGCAAACCGCTCTGGGGCCGGCTCTTATCGCCACTAAGGGCCAGGCAGCTCCGGACGTAGCAAAGGTCTACACCCGAGCGCGCGAGCTTTGCCAGCAGCTCGGCGAAACTCCCCAACTCTTCCCTGTGATCCTTGGATTGCGAAGGTTTTATCTTGTGCAGGCGGAGTTGCAAACCGCCCGTAAGCTCGGGGAGCAACTTCTGAGCCTAGCCCAAAACGCACAAGACTCATCGCTCCTGCTAGAGGCGCACGGAGCACTGGGACTGCCTTTGTTTTGGTTGGGCGAACTCACATCAGCCCGAGCGCATTTTGAGCAGGGTATTACCCTCTATGATCCTCAGCAGCACGGCTCCCATGTCTTCCTCTATGGGCAAGACCCTGGAGTGTTATGCCGGGTGTATGCGGCCTTCGCCCTCTGGCATCTTGGCTATCCGGACCAAGCCCTAAAGAGAATCAACGAAGCCCTCACTCTCGCCCAAGAGATCTCTCATCCTTATAGCCTGGCGTTTGCTCTGTTCATTGCTGCTTGGGTGCATCAATATCGGAGAGAGGAGTACGCAGTCCAACGACGAGTAGAGGAGATGATGAGACTCTGTCATGAGCATGGATTCCCATTCTGGTTGGCGGAGGGAACGATTCTGCAAGGATGGGTATTGGTTGAACAAGGAAAGTACGAAGAGGGAGTTGGGCAAATACGCCAAGGCGTAGCCGCCCACCGGGACACGGGAGTCAAGCTAGCGCGGCCGTATTTTCTTGCGGTGTTGGCCGAAGCGTACAGGAAAGTGGGGCAAGGAGAGGAAGCATTGGCTGTACTGACCGAGGCACTGGCTATGGTGAAGCATAAAGGCGAGCGTATGTGGGAGGCAGAACTCGATCGACTGAAAGGGGAGCTGATGCTCACACAGTCTAGTGTCCAGCGTCGAGAGTCCCGTGTCCAAAAGGAAGCAGAAGAGTGTTTCCAGCAGGCGATTGAGATTGCCCGCCAGCAACAAGCGAAGTCACTGGAGCTACGGGCAGCGATGAGCCTGAGCCGTTTGTGGCAGCAGCAGGGGAAAAAGACAGAAGCGCACCAGATGTTAGCCGACATCTATAACTGGTTCACAGAGGGATTTGATACCAAAGACTTGCAAGAGGCGAAAGCATTGTTGCACGAGTTGGTCTGAGAGGGCGCTCTCATACAAATTGTTTCAGGGAGACGAACATGGGTACATTTCTGGTCACGGGTGCGGACCGCGGCATTGGGCAGGCATTGTGCGTGCAACTCCAAAGTCGCGGCGAGCGTGTGATTGCGGCTTGTCTCGGGGATTCTCCCTTTCTGGAGAGGCTCGGGGTACAGGTGGAGCGGAATATCGATGTGACCTCGGACGCCGCCGTCAAAGGGCTAGCGACTCGGTTGCAGGGAACACCGCTCGATGTGCTTCTCAGCAATGCGGGCGTGTTACGGGATGGCGGCTTAGGGGAGTTAGACTTTGTGGATCTCCGCCGCCAGTTTGAGATCAATGCCTTGGGACCTCTGCGGGTGACGGAGGCGTTGCTGCCGTGTCTCAGGCCAGGCTCGAAGGTCGCGATTATCACGAGCCGGGTTGGCTCGCTGACCGACAATAGCTCTGGGGGCCTCTATGGCTATCGGATGTCCAAGGCGGCAGCGAACATGGCGGGCGTCTCCTTGGCGCACGATCTTAAGGAGCGAGGGATTGCTGTCATCCTGCTCCATCCAGGGATGGTGCGTACGGAGCTGACCAAGGGCATGGCAGGAGAATTTATCGAACCAGAGGAAGCCGCTCGCGGACTGCTAACCCGTATCGATGAACTCACCCTTGAGACCACCGGCTCCTTTCGCCACGCCAACGGTGACTTCCTCCCATGGTAGTCGGAGCGCGCTGGCAAACACCCAAAAGGGGGAAGGGTCATGATTAAGCTTTATCAGTACACGGCGGCCTGGGGGCTCCCGGATATTAGCCCTTTTGTTACGAAGGTCGATTGCTATCTCCGCATGGTGAAGTTGCCTTATGAGCAAATTAATCTTCCGGCGGTGGAGCTGGCGAAGACACCGAAAGGCAAGCTGCCAATCATTGAGGACCGCGGAAGGAAGATCGCCGACTCGGATTTCATTGTGGAGTATCTCAAGGCGACCTATGGCGACACGCTGGACACGTCCCTCACTCCTCGTGAGCGGGCTGTGGTCTTAGCCCTGCGCCGCATGATGGAAGAAGGGCTCTACTGGTCGGCCATAATTCAAATGCGCTGGAAAGAGGAGGCCAATTTCGCGCTCTACCGGCCCGCTCTCTATAAAGTAGTTGATCTACCGCCGGACCAAAGGGACGGCGCCGTGAATCAGTTCCGGGAGGGCATACTGCAGGAGTTCCACGGACAGGGAATGGGACGGCACACCGCGGAAGAAAACTACGCGCTAGCGAGAGCCGATCTGACTGCGCTCTCAGACTACCTGGGGGAGAGGTCCTACTTCATGGGGGAGGAACCGACCTCTCTCGATGCCACGGCCTATGCCTGGTTAGCGCATATCCTGTGGGTTCCCTTTCAGGGACCAGTCAAGGAATACGCCGTGTCCTTGCCGAATCTGGTGGCTTATTGTCATCGGATGAAGGAGCAGTATTACCCTGAAGGATGTTAAAGGAGAGCTGCGGGCAGCAATGAGTTTAAGCCGCCTCTGGCAGCACCAGGGCAAGAAGAAACAGGCTCACAAGATGTTGGCCGAGATCTATGGCTGGTTCACTGAAGGGTTTGATACGAAGGACTTGCAAGAGGCGAAAGCGCTGTTGGAGGAATTACACTGAAGCAAAAACCATCATCCAAGAGCATCGTGTCTGATGCTATTTCCACACCATTTGGGAAGACCTCGGACGGAATACTTAAATCGTAATGCGTAAAACGTAAGGGAATGATGGGCGGTTACGCAACACGTTTCACGTTTTACGTATTGTGTGCTGCGTGTTACATGTTCACGATCTTTTCCTTCACAAACTCCGGATAACTCCGCATCATTTTCTCTTTCACTACTGTTCGCAGCATTCGCAGCTCTTCTGCTGTTGGCGCTGGGTTCAGGTGAACCGACGGTGATACTCGCAGCTCAAAGCCGGTATTATCTTGCACGTCTTCCACCGACGACCCCGGTTGGAATCTATCGAGCGTCCACTCCCCGACGGTTTTGTCCCAACCGAGCACAGCTTTCGGCGTAATAACCAATGCTGGTCCGCCTTCACGATAGACATTCTCTGGTGTTACCCCGGCTCCAGTGACGAAATCGACTTTCTCTACAAAAACGCGTTTCGTGTGCTGATCACGAAAGAGGATGACTCGATGTGCCATGTAGTAAAGCATCGCTGAACCGTATGCTCCTGCCATTCTCACAGTCGGTGCGTTGTAATCACCGATCACATGCAGATTGAAATTTCCGCGACGGTCGATTTGAATACCGCTCAAGAAAAACAAATCTAGCTCGCCACGCTGAGCCATGAAATGGAGTTCGCTACTGCCAGCAGGGAAGGGGTAATACTCCTCACTATCAAGAATGATGAGCGTGATATGTGGAGCATGCAGTTGTTCTGCGAGAATGCAGCCAGCAGCAGGAATCGGGGATACCGCGCCGACACCGACCGTCTCGAAGTCGCACACTTCGCGGGCGATGGTTACCGCCATGAGTTCTTCGGGAGTGTAAAGAATCGACTGGTCCATAACAAAGAAGTCAGAGGAGAACTCAATGAAGAATTAAAAATGAAGAGTGAAGAACTAAAAAAGACAATACACTAAACAAGGTGCTCTCTTTTAACCTATTCTTAACTCTTAATTCTTCATTGGTTCTTGTGCTGGCTACTATTTTCCATTCAGCGTTCATCATTCTGCATTCCACGTTCGCAAGTGGTCCACTCGTTCCAAATATTCTGCATGACTTCGCACGCCATACACATACCGTTCAAGGTAGGTACGGAAAGTTGTCTCGCTCTTCGCTGCTTCGAGATATTCGCGCCAGTGATCTTCGTCTCGCTCGTACAGTGCCCCGAAGCCGCACGGATGGGCTCCAAGGGGGACGTGGGCGACAGCATCAACATCTATTGCCGGAAGAAACGTGTCGTCGACAGCATCTTTGCGTGTGAGTTCACCATCGATAATTTCTTCGGCGGTTACCACGACCCGTCGCGCAGCGCGAGCCATCATCAGATCGTCGCGGCGTCCCGGGGTCACTGCATTCCCCCAGCGATCAGCTTTCAGCGCATGAAAGACAGCAACATCCGGACGAATCGATTGGGCGACAACAACTGGTTCGCCTGGATGAAACGGGTTGTCTTGTACTAAGAGATCAGGACGATGTTTGAGGATGTCACTGTAGAGGAGACCACGTACCCCGAGAAACGGAATGCCCATAGATCCAGCCTGGATCATGCTATACAGCACCCCTCAAGTGGTATCTTTCATCTTCATCAGCCCCGCACGTAACGCATATTGGAAGTTTGGCGCGGGACCATACGGACCGAGGACACACGAACAGGTTTCGTATTCGGCGACAACACCTGCGCCAATCATCAGGTCAGCGTTCAGTCCGCCTCCCGTCAGCGTCACGAGCCGAAGCTGTTTCGTACCACGCCGAATCACTTCACGCAGAAACGCCATTGGAGCATTGTCGGTTGTTGACGTGGTTAGGCCGAGGAGATACCGTTTTCACAATGGATGCTGCTTGTTCCAGAGGCTTGAGAGTTTTTCGTTCATCGTCAGCGCCTTCTTCTCTATCTAACGTGGGAATGGTGTCATGCGAATAGCAGAGCGACCAAGTAATCCTGGTTTCAGCACAGATTACGTCGCTACGTGTCACGTGTCGAGACGTAGCTTTTCAGGTAACCTCCTATACTCTACGTTTCACGCTTTCTCTGTCTGCCGTCACGATTCGCGCCACGCGCGACAACGGATGCCCCTTCGCATCAATTTGCAATGTATTAAACCAACCAAACGGAGTCCGAAGGGTCAGTAAGCCGGTAGCCATCAGTGCTTGTTGGGTACGGCTCAATATATCAATCGCGAATTCTGGTGGGCCCAGCTCAGCGAAGAGATGCGCAAACGGGTGGAGGACAACAGTCGTGACTTTGAGCTGCGTTGCTAACTTGCTGATTTCTGCGCCTGCGCGTTGAGCCACTAACATAGGATTGTTCTCGTCACCCTTCTCGATACTAGAGAGCACAACGAGCGCGTCTTCAACTCGGGTTACCGGATTGTCATACGGTTCATACACCTTCGACCGCCCCTTTTCGGTGATCGTGCAGCAGAAGCTGTTGACGTGGAGGATGAGAAACCGCATAGTTGGGGCAATTCTTACTGCACTCAGAGTAAATACGAAAGTAGTCCAAATAAGTATCGAGGGCTGAAAAATGAGTACAGAACACGAGACTCCACGAACCACGGCAGATCTTTGTGAACGCTTTGGTGCGCCTGATGATTTAACAGTCAAGCATAAGCTCCCCTACATAGATGAAGCCGCAGCGCGATTTCTTGCGCAGTGTCCATTTGTCATCGTTGCGACGGCGGATGCACAGGGACGGTGTGATGCTTCGCCCAAGGGAGACCCACCAGGATTCATCTATATTGCTGACGAACGAACGGTGTATCTCCCCGATCGTCCAGGTAACAAGATGTTCCAGGGAGTCAACAACATCCTTGAGAACCCCCACGTCGGCTTGCTCTGTCTGATCCCTGGCGAAGAATGGACCATGCGCATCAATGGTTGGGCGAAAATCGTCGATGATCCTGTGCTTTTGGATAAGCTGAGTGCTCGTGGTCGCCCGGCGCAGATGGCGATCGAAATCAAAGTGGAAGAGTGTTACTTCCACTGCCCGCGTTCATTCAAGCGTGCCGAACTGTGGAATCCAGAGCGGTTCCAGCGCTATGAGGGTGACTCGTGGGGAAAAATTCTTGCGCAACGAACAAAGCTGGACCCGAGTAAGGTGGAGAAACTCGAAGAGCGGCTGGAAGAGGGGGTGAAGCATCTACCTTAAATATGAATGCTAAGATGCTTGAGCGAAGAAGCGGAACGAGCAATACCTACAATCTCATCACTCAGCATTCCGCGTTCTCGGATCTCTTCGTTATTTCCCATCCACCGAAAACGCTAACAACACGTTCCCTGGCTGGCCGCCCCACATGCCGTATCCAGAGTAGGTGTAAAGAACGCCGTTCACGACGGTTGGTCCAGCGCCGTCAAATGAGCCGCCGTTGGCTGGAACACCGTTCACCGTTTTGAACTCTTTGAGCTGCATCAAAGTCCCAGATGATCTTTCCATCTTCGGTTCCATAGGCACGCATATGCCCGTCAACTGAGCCGGAGAACACCGCACCGGGAATGACCGACACTGCGGCAGACTGCGCAGGGCTGCAATTTTTGCGATCGCCGCAACCTGGCGGTGGGGTTTCCCATGTCTTCTCGCCGTTGGCGATGCTGTAAGCAAACATGCCACCACCGACCGTACTGTCGAGTTCAGACTTCGAGCCGACGTCGGGGTCTTCGACGAGCTTTACGCCAATATCAGACAAGGCAACATAGATCTGATTACTGTCGGCGGCTGGTCCCCACTGAATGCCACCGATCAGCCCGCCTTTACCAACACGCTTCTGCCAGAGGAATTTGCCCTTATTGTCGGCATCAACAGCGTGCAGCATGCCGGATTTTTGTCCGGCCAACACGACGCGCTTCCCGTCAATAATCCGAAGAATCGGCGAAGAGCCGAAATCTAAATCCGGACCATTGGCTTTCGGACAGTTGGTTTTATCGGCTGCCGTACACGCGATATTGAAGGCATCCCCCTTCAGGCACTGCGTAATCCATTGGATTTTGCCGGTTTTCATGCTCATCGCGATGATCGCGTCACTGGCGTTTGAGGGGGGGTCCGCGTAGTCGTCACCTGTAGTGACATACAGTACTCCACGTTCTGGGTCCAATGTCGGTGACGCCCACACGCCTGCACCTGCCGGTCCGTATTGCTGGACGCCTTTGGCATTTTTCCAGGTCGGTCTCAGTTTCTTCTGAATCGTGTACGTCTTCCAGATTTGTTTGCCAGTGGTGGCATTTAACGCGACGACGTTGCCGCGGAAGGTACAGCACTGATAGGTGGCCTCGCCGCCGCCAGCTTCTTCGAGCGAGGTGACGGGCACGTACAAGCGATTCTCATGAAACTTGGGAGCACCAGTGACACGTGCGAGCGGATGTTTGTCGACTTTGACCGTCCATAATGTTTTACCCGTCTGCGCATCAAGGGCATGGACATTGGCAGCGAGGTCACCAAAGTACGCGACATACTTTGGTGGGTTCGTCTTGGGGAGTGCGCGCGATGGTGATGGTACTGCGCATACCCGCGCGGATTTTTTTTGCCCAATACACGCAGCCAGTTGTGGCATCGAGCGAATAGATTTGCCCGCGCATCGTGCCGATAAAAATGCGCCCACCAACGACGGTTGGCTGCGAGGCAACGGAATTGGGCGCAAAACCAAACGCCCATTTGAGTTTGAGATTGGGAACCTGCTCGGCTTTCAAGTCCGGCATGTTCGGCGGGTTGAAAGCGGGCATTGTCGAGTGTGACTCCCCAACCGTTCCACTGCGGGTCTTTGTCGGAAGGAGTAAACTCCCCCGGTGCTTGTGGGCAGAGATTAGCAGTAGTGTCTTTTAAGACGTCTTCCCCAGCGATGGGTTTTCCAGCAATGAATTCAGCGACAGCTTTTCGGTCTGGGTCTGACATTGCCAAGCCGATGAATTTCATCACCCCGTTTTCGAGCGAATCGACGATAGACTCTGGTGTTCCGCACTTTAAGGAATTCAAATTTCGGCGCGCGAGCAACCTGGCCATTATGGCAACTGCGCACAGCGTTGCTCATAGACTTTGGCGCCGTCAGCTCCGACTACCGGTGCAGCAGCCCACGCCTGTGATGTGACTCCTGACAAGGCAAGCCCCAAAGCAAGGGTGATACCTACCCTGACTGTTGTATGCACGGACATTGACCTTCCTCCTTCGATTATTTGGTTTCAGTTTCGGTGTCTAACGACGCCAACCCTTCCAGTGCCAAACCATAACCGAGCAAATCTTGCAAGCGCCGTTTCAAGTCCATGGTTAACGCTACCCGCGCGTAGCGAAGCGTGAGTAATGGTTGCTTCGCCAGTTGCTCGGCTAATTCCCATGCTCGTGCGAGTACGCGATCTTTCGGTAAGACTTCACCGACTAACCCGAGTTCCTGCGCTTGACGGGCAGGGATAATCTGGCCAGTAAGGAGAAAATAGCGCCCCCGGTTCGCTCCGAGCAGCAACGGATAGACAATATGCATACCATCACCTGGGACGAGTCCAGTCGGAAAATGCGCTGAGTCCTGAAACTCGGCAGTTTCTGATGCCAGCACGATATCACAGAGTAATGGTAACTCAGAGTGACGTAATGCCGGACCATTGACGGCGGCGATCATCGGCACTTCGATGTCGAGGAGATTCTGCAGGAGATGCTTTCCTTCCCAGTAGATGGTGTCCCAGGCGCGCGGATTGCCACCGGGGCGATAATTCCCTGCTGGTCGTGGGCCAGAGAACTCATCACCGATGCCGGTCATGATAATAACCTTATTCTCCGGATCACTGCCAATATCCGTGAATGCATGCGGAAACTCACGATGAGGAAGAAGTCCCCAACGCAAGGAGCCGCCGTCCGTATGGAACGTTATCTGTAAAATGCCGTCGCGTCGTTCCATACGGATAGTTTGATATTTAGTAGCGTAATCGGAAAATCTAGCCATAGGGCATCCTCCTTTGGCAAACGTATTCTGAGCCGTGTTCCTATTCGTTCTGGCTCCGGCGCATCAACTCCGCATAGCAATAAATGAGTGCTAAGCCACGATAGGGCTTCCAACGTTCAGCAAAGGCACGCATCTCGGTTTCGGTGGCTTTCTCGGCTTTGCCAAGTAACCCTTGTGCGAGGTATTTCACTACGCCTAAATCTCCACCAGGAAACGCATCTACTCGGGCTAAGCCGCGCATCAAGGCAATATCGGCACTCCAACGACCAATCCCTTTGATCTGGGTTAATTGCTCGATGACGCTTTCGTCCGCAAGTTGGGTGAGGGCTCGTTCCTGCACTGCGCCAGAAGAAAATGCTTGTCCGAGACGAACCAACGTCCCCGCTTTGGCGCGACTTAAACGGAAGCGGAGCAGGTCTTCTTCTTTCTGCTCGGCAAAGCGTTCAGGGGCAGGGAACGCACGCTGTGTCTCACCATTCGTTTGCCATTTCTCTCCGAATGTTTCGACCAATTCTTTCTTGATGGAGTAGGCAAAGGTTAAATTCACCTGCTGTGAGAGTACGGCCATGACCAACGCTTCAAATACGGTGGGACTTTGGACAAGTTTCAGTCCACGGAAGCGAGGCGCAATTGTCGTAAGGATCTCGTCGTTCTTGGCCGATCGGTAGAATGGTCTGAGATCGAGGTCAGTGCAAAGGATATGGCGGAGTTGGATCGCGAACTCCGGTCGGTCGAGATCGACTTTTCCTTTGCTTTGTAGCTCCACTCGTAGATATGGCTTTGCTGGAGTCCCTTCGTCTGTCACTGTTGCCAACGCAAGTTTGCCGTCGACAGATAAAAGGCGTTGATACTGATGAGGTGTGACGCGATCAACGATTTCATCTTTGAAACGGACAAAGCGGTGTACGGTGAGATCAAAGGAATACGGTGGGGTAGGGGTGAGAATAAGGGTGCGAGTTGGCATAGGCTTTAGGAGTTGAGAGTTAGGAGTTGGGAATTAGGAGGAGCGTTAAATGCGTCAATCTTTAGATCCCTCGTTCTTTTATCTAACTCCTATATCCCAACTCCTAGCTCCTAGATGACTTCAGTTTCCCGAAACCGTCCCACATCCTCCCATGAGTAACCGAGCAGTTCGGTGAGAATCATCTCGGTGTGCTCGCCGAATTCCGGTGCAGCTCCACGGGGGTCTGCGGGAGTTTCACTCAAACGGAGGGGAAAACCAACGACTTTCGTCTTCCCAATCCGAGGATGATCGTAATCGACAATGTAGTCATTGGCGAGCATCTGTTCATCATGCAAAAGATCATCAATTGAGTTGACCAAGGTATAAATGAAGTCGCCTCCTTCCTTGAAGGCTTTCATCCAGTAATCACGCGGCTTGGTGATGAAGACTTTATCGAGGATCGGGATCAAGTCTTTGGCATTTTCTGCACGTTTCGCCATCGTATCGAACCGCGAGTCAGTCGCGATCTCGGAGATGCCCAGGACCTTGCAGAAGTCCTTCCAATATCGGTCTTGTTGCGCCATGGCGAGGCAAATCCACTTATCATCTCCACACTTGTAGTGATTCCACAACGGACTTGGGGCCGCGGCGCGCGGCAGGCGTTTGAATTCTTTCCCGAGAATGGCTTTGCACGAGACGTTGAGTCCTTGTAACGCGGTCATACTCCCAAGATGGGAACTATCGACTTGTTGACCGACACCATATTTGTCACGAGAGATCAACGCCGCGAGGATACCGTAGGAGAGCATGATGGCACCCATCTGATCGGCAATTCCACCAGTAATCGCTAACGGCGGCATGTCAGGTTCTCCAGCGGCTGTCATAATCCCCGATCGCGCTAAACCCATATAGTCGAACGAGGGCTCGGCGGAGTCTGGTCCAAACGGTCCATAGCCGGTTGCGCTGGCATAAATGATCTTCGGATTACGGTGCTTGAACTTCTCGTACCCAAGCCCGAGTCTGTCAGCTACACCTTTGCGGAAGTTCTGGACAAACACATCGGATTTTTCGACCAGCTTGTAAACGATCTCTAGGGCTTCAGGTTTCTTGAGATCGAGCGTCAGGCTTTTTTTATGGCGGTTGTTAGCCTCAAAGTAGAAATTAGGACCGCTGGTAGCGCCAACCATGGCCCCAGCAATACTCAAGACGCCGCGCCCTGGGTCTCCCCCAACCCGTTCTTCCAGCTTGATCACTTCAGCGCCAAGGTCAGCAAGCATCATGGTCGATACTGGTCCCTGCTGCCAGATTGTCCAATCTATTACCCGTACTCCATCAAGTGGTCGTGGCATGGTGTTCCTCCTTTACACAGTAATGAGTGATGAGCGCTGAGGACTGAGTTGCCTTCTTCTGTTTTTGCCAGCCCCAATCCCTAGCCCTCAACCCCTAGATGATCTCCTGTTCCTTGAGTCGCCCAATGTCTTCCCACGAATAGCCGAGCATATCAACCAGAATCTGCTCGGTGTGTTCGCCAAATTCCGGTGCGACGCCGCGTGGATCACCAGGAGTTTTACTAAACCGAACGGGAACGCCGACAATCTTCACCGGTCCCCAGGCGGGGTGGTCGTACGGAACCACATAATCGTTGGCCAACATCTGTGGATCATCAGGAAGATCGCTAATCGAATTGACGATGGTATAAATGAAATCGCCACCGTTTTTGAGGATTGTCATCCATTCGTCACGTGGCTTTGTAGGCAAAGGTTTTATCGAGAACAGCAATCAATTCCTCGCTGTTTTTACCGCGGATCGTCATGGTGGCGAACTTGGGGTCTTTCTCTAGGTGTTGAATGCTGAGGGCTTTGCAGAGGTCTGGCCAGTAACGATCGGCCTGGATCATCGCCAGACAAATCCATTTATCGTCACCACACTTATAGTGATTCCACAGTGGATTCGGCGCTTTGGTGCGATACGCACGGCGAAACTCTTTGCCTAGGGTCAAGCGACTCGCCAGGTTCAACCCTTGCAGGGCCATCATGCTCCCTAAGTGAGACGAATCAACTTCTTGCCCGACTCCGAAACGTTCACGTGTGTACAGAGCAGTAATGATGCCATAGGCCAACATAATCGCACCCATCTGATCGGCGATACCGCCAGTGATACTCAATGGAGCCATATCTGGTTCTCCAACGGCATTCATAATGCCGGATCGTGCCAGCCCCATATAATCGAAAGAAGGTTCACCAGAGTCTGGCCCTTCTGGACCGTATCCGGTAGCGCTCGCGTAAATCAGCTTTGGATTGTATTTCGACAGGGTTTGATAATCGAGGCCGAGTTTTCCGGCAACTCCTTTGCGGAAGTTCTGCACGAAAACGTCAGATTTCTCTACGAGTTTATACACAATCTCTTTGGCTTCGGGATTTTTGAGATTCAGCGTGATGCTTTTCTTATGGCGGTTGTTGACCTCGAAATAATAATTGCGTTGGCCAGAAACGCCGGTCATAGTTCCACCGATACTCATGATGCCTCGGCCAGGGTCACCGCCGACGCGTTCTTCGATTTTGATCACCTCAGCACCAAGGTCGCCGAGCATCATGGTGGAGACTGGCCCTTGTTGCCAGATTGTCCAATCGAGCACGCGAATTCCTTCTAACGGCATGGGCATACGGCAGTCCTCCTTTTGCGATAGGTGTGATTGGAGCGGACTCTAGCACAGGGCAGGGCTCATAGGCCAGAGATGCGAAAGAGGGCGACGCTTGACGACCTGCTACTGCACCAACCTGCCTGGATCATGCTATGCACCTACGTCCCAAAGGTGGGATGTACTTCAAGCTTATTCAACCGAAGTAAGAAGTAGAGGGATAGTCGGTGGCGCCGAAGAAATTGCGCCAACTGAAAGTGAAGCGTAAGGGTCAAATCCCCCGATTCCTGTATATTCTCCAGGGAAAACGATACCCTGACGCGTACGAGTTACGACCTTCCTTGTGTCCGACCCTTACCATTGGGGGCGATAGTTTTCCGGGATTCATGCTGCGCGGATTCTTTTCTTGGCGGTCGTTTTTTCCGGTATAGCCTGGCTCTGTGGTGGGAGATAGCCTTCTGGTTTTGGGGCACCGATGTATAATAAAGTGGAAGTCACTTTCTGTTTGTCGAGGCGATGAACAACGACGCAATCCTCAGTTGGCAAATCCTTCCGTTTCCGCTTAACCTTCTTCTTTGAGGGCGGTGCTGTGGGTTGCGGCGAGAGCAGCTGTGCCAGCATGTGGCTACGATAGACGTCAACAAGGGTGTCATCAGATTTTGTGATCGTCTGCACAAGATGGCTATCAAGAGGAAGGTATCGACGAATGCGCGTGCGTGCCTCTTTCGATGTAGGGCTCGTCGTGCCCCACGATTTTTCAATTTGCCACACCAAGTCTTGCTGATACATAACGGTGTACATTTTTTCCTGATACACAACTGTGACAGGGCCTACCGCCTCTGGCTTGCCATGCAGCACTTCCCAGCTCGTCCGTGTAAGACCTAACCCTCCCGAACGAAACTTTCCGATGTCCGTTTCTTCTGTAGAAAGCGCAGCGACAGTTAGGAAGTCTACATGAGTGCTGTCTTCTTCGTCTGCTTCACTCTCTTTCTTTTGTGGCGGGGAAGAGAATCCAACCAGGGAAAGAAAAGACGATTGTCGAATAACACTGACCCCGATGGCCAGGAGAAGAAGAAAAATCAGCCCGAGAAAAAACACCTGTTCTCTGTTGCGGGGAAATAAAATAGTGTCAGGCTTCTGTGGTGAAGTTTTCTCCACTCCGGATCTCTTTGTTCAGGGGAAAATTACGTCCCCACCATAGCATAGGAAACGTATATAAAGAGATAGAGAAAGTTATACCTGGCCAGAGATTGCGTTTTTCCTGACCCGCACACGAAAGCGCTGGCTGGGCTGCTGCGTACGGTCTTGCATAGTGGCCAAAGGCGTTCTATGTCGGCACAGGCGAGCGAGGGACCTCAATTGTAATCATTAGATAAGAGGAGAGGTAACAATGAAACAACGTCCAGTTGATGAATACACCCATGTAAGTTCAGTGCGGTGGCAGCCGTTTCCGGCGGAGTTTTCTACCGGTGGGATCCGTTGGAAGTTGTTGCATGTCTCACCAGAAGTAGGAGCATGGACGGCTATCTACGACTGCCCGAAAGGGTCGTCGTTTGCGAGCCATGTTCATATCGGACCAGGAGAATACTTACTGACAAAAGGAAAAATGGAAGTCCGAGGGGGGAGTGAAAAAGGCGGAGCGACGGCCCATGCTGTAGGCTATGGCTATGAAGCCTGTAATGCGCGGCATGATCAGACGTATTTTCCTGAGGATAGCGAGTTCTACATGACGTTTCTTGGCCCGTTGCAGTTCATTGATACTGAGGGCAATACGCTCGCTGTGGTTGGTTGGGAGCAAGCACAGGCGCTATGGCTCCAGCAAACTGGACAAGCGTAGGACGGGAAGTGATAGCGTGGCCTTCGTCAGGGAGAGAAAAATATCCGTGTTATGGTGAGGGGCCATTGCATATTTTTTCTCCTCCTTTATATTTCCGCCCGGCAGGGAAACTGGGCGGGCTTGAGTATGATTTTTCCTCCGTCGCAATTGTTAGTCTCGCTAATGAAAAAGCGATGCGTGAAGTTGCAAATACGGAAGAGGGAAAAGATAAGCTACTGATTTCGCTAAGAAAACACATGCTCTTGATTCGCATGTGTCGCGATGAAAGAAAAATAGCTTTGTGAATCATTCCGTGACAGTCCGAGGCCACCCTAGCACTAGATAACAGTTCGTGTAGTTTCGCTCATGGATAGTCTGCAATCGCAGCAAATGCTTTTCTCATAGAGGGAGTTTAGAGAAGGCGCTTCGATGGCTCAAATCTTCCATTCCAAGACAAACATTCTATCTAAGGTCAGTATCATTGTTGGTGGCCTCCTCGCTGCTGGTGGGCTTGCACTTGTCCTGGGGCTTGCCCGATCACCCTATGTCAATATGGTTGGTGTCTCTCGCGAACAACCTGTACCGTTTAGCCATAAGCATCACATTAATGGGCTTGGGATTGACTGTCGCTATTGTCACATCTCAGTAGAGGATGTGGCTTTTGCTGGGATTCCTGCGGTCAAGACCTGTATGACCTGCCACTCCCAGATTTGGACAGAGGCTCCGATCCTTGAACCAATACGCGCCAGTTATCGGACTGACCAAGCGATTGAATGGCTTCGTGTCCACGATCTTCCTGACTTTGTCTACTTCAACCACAGCATCCATGTCCGTAAGGGTGTGGGTTGTGAATCGTGTCATGGGCGAGTCGATCAAATGCCGCTGATGATGAAGCAGTACTCGCTGGATATGCAGTGGTGCATTGAGTGTCACAAGCAGCCAGAGAAATTTATCCGTCCACGGGAAGCCGTATATCAGATGGGATGGAAGCCGGACGGTGACCAGCTTGCGTTGGGTGAAAAACTGATCGGCGACTATCATATCGATAAAGCCAAAATGCTTAACTGTTCGATTTGCCACCGATGACGACAGCACATCCGCCCAAAACCCCACTCGATTTGGCCACGATTCGCAACCGTCTCTCTGAGAATCGCGGACCACAGTACTGGCGTAGTCTTGAGGAACTTGCCAATACTGACGAATTTCAAGAACTCCTCCAGCGTGAATTCCCACGGCATGCTTCGTGGCTTGATTCTGTCAGCCGTCGAGAATTCCTCCAGTTTATGGGAGCGTCACTAGCTCTAGGGGGGCTCAGTGCTTGCACCCGGCAGCCAGACGAAAAAATCGTTCCCTATGCCAAACCACCGGAAGGAGTTCTTCCTGGGCGACCCCAGTTTTTTGCAACTGCGGTGTTACTGAATGGCGTTGCAACTGGCGTACTGGTCGAGAGCCACACTGGCCGCCCAACTAAGATCGAAGGGAACCCGCAACACCCAGGAAGCCTCGGTAGTACTGATGCCTTCACGCAAGCTGCGGTTCTTGACCTCTATGACCCTGACCGCAGCCAAGTCGTTACCAACGCGCGTCGCATCAGTTCTTGGGACGCTTTCACCGCCGCCCTCAAACCGCCGCTCGACGATCAGAAAGTCAAAGGGGGAGTTGGGTTACGGATACTAACGGAGACCGTCACCTCGCCGACCCTCGCACAGCAGTTGCAATCATTGCTCAAAGAGTATCCGCAAGCTCGTTGGCATCAATACGAACCCGCAGGGCGTGATGCCGTGCGTGCTGGGGCGCGCCTTGCGTTCGGTGAAGACGTTGATCCAGTGTATCAGGTTGATAAAGCGGATGTGATTCTCTCGCTTGATGCAGATCTACTCTTCTCGATGCCGGGAAGTGTGCGCTATGCGCGTGATTTTTCTGCCAAGCGTAAAGTGCAAGATCCCCACACCAATACGATGAACCGCCTCTACGTGGTGGAGAGTACCCCTTCGCTGACTGGTGGTATGGCTGATCATCGACTGTCATTGCGTGTGAGTGAAGTGGAGCCTCTTGCTCGTGCGGTTGCCGCTGAACTCGGTATCGCGAATGTTCAGTCTGGGCAATGGGCAGAGGGAGCGAAGTATACGAAGTGGATTGCTGCGTTAGTGCGTGATCTTCAGCAACATAAGGGCTCGAGTCTGGTTGTTGCTGGCGATTACCAATCCCCGGCTGTACATGCACTCGCACACGCGATGAACGACGCGTTAGGCAACGTTGGGAAGACCGTTGTTTACACTACGCCGCTCCAAAGTGAACCTGTTGAATCGATGGCCTCTTTGCGTGAGTTGGTCAAAGATATGGAAGCCGGGAAGGTCGAGATGTTGATCATTCTCGGTGGGAATCCAGCATATTCCGCTCCAGTCGATCTTCGCTTTACCGAGATCTTAGAGAAAGTTCCCTTCCGTGCGCATTGTAGCCTCCATGCAGACGAGACTTCCGAGCATTGTCATTGGCACATTCCTGAAGCTCATTCGCTCGAAGCCTGGAGCGATGCGCGTGCCTATGATGGCACGGTGTCAATCATTCAGCCGCTTATCGCTCCTTTGTACGGCGGTAAATCGTTCCATGAAGTCGTAGCCGCGTTGCTCGGGCAGGCGAGCGCTTCTGGTTACGAGATCGTTCGTAACTACTGGAAAACCCAAAAAGCAGAGGGTGAATTTGAGCACTTCTGGCGTCACGCACTGCATGACGGACTTGTTGCCAATAGTGCACTGCCAGCAAAATCTGTATCGCTTAAGAGTATCGACTGGGCGACGACCGGGAACACAAACGGAGCTGCGACCTCGGAGATCATCTTCCGTCCGGATCCCACTGTGTGGGATGGTCGTTTTAGTAATAACGGATGGTTGCAAGAATTACCCAAGCCGCTAACCAAGTTGACCTGGGACAACGCAGCCATTATCAGTCCAGCGATGGCTGAACGGCTGAATCTTTCCAATCATGAAGTTGTGACGTTGAGTTATCGAGATCAGGCCATCGAAGCCCCAGTATGGGTTGCTCCTGGGTATCCAGACAACGCGGTCACTGTCCATTTAGGTTATGGTCGTACGCATGCAGGTCGGGTTGGTGGAGGAATCGGCTTTAACGCCAATGCGTTACGAACGTCTGATGCGCCATGGGTTGGTACGGGCGTAGAGATTCGCAAAACCAGCAAAACCTATGAACTTGTTGCTACCCAAGACCACTATAGCATGGAGGGACGAAACCTCGTCCGTGTCGGCACGATAGGCGAGTTTCATCACAAACCAGAGTTCGTGAAAGAGATGGGCTGAAGATCCTGCCCCGGATATGACGCTCTATCCCCCCGTGAAGTATGATGGGCGCGCCTGGGGAATGACTATCGACCTCAGTTCCTGTATCGGGTGCAATGCGTGTACTATCGCCTGCCAGGCAGAGAACAACATTCCAGTCGTCGGAAAGAAGCAAGTTGGTATCGGTCGCGTAATGCATTGGATTCGTGTTGACCGCTACTACAGTGGTGAGCTCGATAACCCAGAAACTGTACACCAACCTGTTCCCTGCATGCAGTGTGAGAACGCCCCGTGTGAACCTGTCTGCCCAGTGGGAGCAACGGTTCATAGCAAAGAGGGGCTGAATGACATGGTCTATAACCGCTGTGTGGGTACACGGTATTGTTCGAATAACTGCCCATACAAAGTGCGACGGTTCAACTTTTTCCTCTTCCAAGATTGGGATACCCCCTCGATTAAAATGCAACGAAATCCCAATGTCAGCATTCGTAGCCGTGGGGTTATGGAAAAGTGTACGTATTGTGTGCAACGTATCAATGCTGCGCGTATTACGGCAGAAAAGGAAGATCGGCAGGTTCGTGACGGAGAGGTCGTCACTGCATGTCAAGCTGCTTGCCCAGCCGATGCGATTGTGTTCGGCGATATCAACGATCCGAATAGTCGTGTGGCGAAGATAAAGGCGTCTCCTCTAAACTACGGATTGCTGACGGACCTGAACACTCGCCCACGCACGACGTACTTAGCGCGACTCAAGAACCCAAATCCGGAGATTGAGAATGTCTAGTGCGGCACGGTCTGTTCCTCAGCAATACACGGGAGAGAATCAAGTCCCGCCCATTATGGGCCCAGGGCTCTCGTACCGATCGATTACTGAAAAGCTCAGCGATGTGGTGTTGTCGGGACATATTCCGACAAGCTGGTTCGTCGCTCTTGCCATCGCACTGATGGGAGTCGGTTCGTTAACCATCTCCGCAGTAGTACTACTGTTCGTTGGTACTGGAATTTGGGGAATTACGATTCCGATTGGCTGGGGGTTTGCGATTATCAATTTCGTCTGGTGGATCGGTATCGGACACGCTGGAACACTGATTTCGGCTGTTCTGCATCTGTTGAATCAACAGTGGCGTACCTCGATCAACCGTTTTGCTGAGGCAATGACATTAGTTGCGGTGTTGTGCGCGGGCATGTTCCCTCTGCTCCACACCGGACGTCCCTGGCTCGCGGCGTACTGGCTGTTTCCGTATCCGAATACGATGGGCGTATGGCCACAATTTCGCAGCCCGCTGATTTGGGACGTGTTTGCAGTCCTTACCTATCTCACTGTCTCTTTGCTTTTCTGGTACGTCGGTTTAGTTCCTGACTTGGCTGCCATGCGTGACCGGGCAAAGACCAAAGTCGGACAGACGATCTATGGGATGTTAGCGATGGGCTGGCGCGGGTCAGCTCTGCACTGGCAGCGCTACGAGATTGCCTATCTCCTGCTCGCTGGGATTTCAACGCCACTGGTTGTGTCGGTTCACTCAATCGTGAGCTTCGACTTTGCGGTGTCGCTCATTCCTGGTTGGCATACGACAATCTTCCCGCCGTATTTCGTTGCTGGTGCCGTCTACGCCGGGT
Organism: uncultured delta proteobacterium; assembly: GCA_963733195.1. Classification (GTDB taxonomy): domain Bacteria; phylum Desulfobacterota; class Binatia; order Bin18; family Bin18; genus VGTJ01. Next base: position 40,205 of record CAVTCR010000011.1, on the reverse strand, counting down.
TCGCAATGGTGTTTACCTTGGGTATTCCATTGCGATCTGTGTATAATCTGGAAGATTTCATCACCATGCGCCACATGGACAACATGGCCAAAGTGATGCTGGCGACTGGTCTCTTCGTTGCCTATGGCTATGCGATGGAAGCGTTCATTAGCTTGGTCTACGCCGCCAACACGTATGAAAGCTTCATGATGACCAACCGTATGTTCGGACCGTATGGCTGGTCGTATTGGACATTAGTTCTCACCAATATTCTCATTCCTCAACTATTGTGGTTCCGTCGAATTCGACAGAGTATCGGTATGCTCTTCCTGATTTCGATGTCGATCAATGTTGGCATGTGGCTCGAACGGTTTGTGATTGTGGTCACAAGCTTGCACCGCGACTTCATGCCTTCATCGTGGGGAATGTACTATCCGACGATCTGGGACTTCGGGATGTTCATTGGCACCCTCGGATTTTTCTTGGCCATGATGCTGCTGTTTGTTCGTGGACTTCCGGCGATTTCTATTGCAGAAATGCGACTCCTGTTGTTTGAGAGGAAACATCACGGCAAGAAGCACGAGAAAGCTCACGCAGAGGAGGCGGCTGCATGAGTTCAGCACACGCAGACAAAAAACCGTCACTCTATGGCGTGATGGCCGAATTCGACTCTCCCGAGTCACTGATGGCTGCCGCTCATAGTGCGCGGAAAGCTGGTTACACGAAGATGGATGGCTATTCGCCATTTCCGATTGAAGAACTCGACGAGGCACTTGGGTTCAAAAAATCCTGGCTCCCACTCTTCGTGCTCTTGGGCGGATTGACGGGGCTTGCTGCAGGATATGGCCTCCAGTATTGGGTGTCAGTGATTGACTATCCTGTCATGGTCGGAGGCAAACCGTATCATAGTTGGCCGTCTTTCATCCCAGTCACCTACGAGCTGATGATCTTATTTGCGTCGTTCGCGGCTGTGCTTTCTATGTTTGCTTTGAACGGTTTACCGATGCCGTATCATCCGGTTTTTAATGTTGACCGATTCAGCATGGCGTCGAATGATCGCTTCTTTCTTTGTATCGAAGCGGCAGATCCGAAGTTTGACCTTGGGAAAACTAAAAGTTTCCTCGAGCAGTGTCATCCAACGCATATCTCAGAAGTCGAATCGTAGCGTTATGGTATCACGTATTATACACAAGACCGGATTCTTGGGACTGGTACTCGGCAGTCTGCTGGTAACTGCCGGCTGTCGGCAAGATATGCATGATCAGCCAAGGTATGAGCCTCTGGAAGCAAGCGATTTTTTTCCTGATGGCCGTGCAGCCCGTCCGCTTGTCACCGGAGTAATCGCGCGCGGCACCCTGCAAGAGGATGCGCATTTGTATACCGGGCGAGTGAATGACGAATTTGTGACCACGTTCCCATTTCCTATTACACAAGATGTGATCTTGCGCGGCCAGGAGCGCTACAACATCTACTGCACTCCTTGCCATGGCGGGTTGGGCGATGGTGAGGGAATGATTGTTCAACGGGGATTGAAGCACCCGCCTTCATACCATATTGACCGTTTGCGTGAGGCTCCGGTTGGCTATTTCTTCAATGTGATGACCAACGGTTTTGGTGCGATGTTTGATTATTCAGACCGGATTTCTGTCCGTGACCGCTGGGCAATTATCTCTTATATTCGTGCATTACAGCTGAGTCAGAACGCCAAGATTGACGATGTCCCAGCAGATGCACGACAGCAACTAGACGGAACGCACTAATGAACATTTCTGAAGCCTTACGTGCAAAAATCGCGAGCAATCAGAAACTCTGCCGTAGGTATTGCGGTCGTTGGCGCGCTCGCCTGCATTGGTGGAGCCGTTACGAACCCAGCTATTTTCTATCGAGGCTACCTTCTGGGATTTATGTTCTGGATGAACCTCACCTTGGGGTGCCTCGGTTTAGTGATGATGCACAATCTTGTTGGTGGCGATTGGGGCCATGCCAGCCGGCGGTTTCTCGAAGCTGGAATGCGCACGTTACCATTAATGGCGTTGCTCTTTCTTCTACTAATTCCAGGAATTCCGTATTTGTACGAATGGGCTAATGCCGAACATGTTGCCCATGACCACATTCTCCAGCGAAAAGCCTTTTATCTGAATCCGCAGGCATTCCTTCTTCGTGCGGCACTCTACTTTGCGTTTTGGTTTGTGTGGATGTGGATGCTCCACAAGCGATCACAGGATTTCGAGAAAACGCCTAATCTGGAGATTGTGAAAAAACTGGAAAACATTAGCGGTCCGGGAGCACGTATTGTTCTTTCTGATAACAACAGGAGCATCTTTTGACTGGGTTATGTCCCTGGAGCCGCACTGGTATTCCAGCATCTACGGTGCGTTGTTTGTCGTATGTCAAGGTTTGGTCACGCTCGCGTTCGCGATTGTGATGACCAGATGGTTTTCAAATTATGAACCCTTTACCGAGTTAACCACGCCCAAATGTTTTCATGACTTGGGCAAACTCATGCACGGCTTCATCGTCCTGTGGGCGTACGCAGCCTTCTCACAGTTTTTAATTATCTGGTCGGCGAACTTACCGGAAGAAATTCCCTGGTATCTTCACCGCATTCGTAATGGATGGCAGATCATTGGCATCGGACTCATGATTTTTCATTTCTTCGTTCCGTTCTTTATCCTGCTCTCGCAAAAGCTGAAGCGAAAGAAGCACCTATTGGTGTGGGTTGCGGGATATATGCTCATCGTTCGATTCGTTGATCTTTTCTGGCAGATCGTTCCTGCTTTTGCTCCTCATGAATTCCATTTTCACTTGTTCTATCTTATCCCGGTTATTGCTATAGGAGGTGCGTGGTTAGCAGCGTTCTTCTGGCTCTTACAAGGACGGTCCCTTCTACCACTGCCGGACAATTCTTACGAAGCAGTTACTGGGGAGTTAGAACACGCGTGAAGGTTGTAATCTATGGACTCGCACGCAGCAAAACATCATCCATCTGAGGGACACCACCCTGAGACCCTCCATGAGACTAGCACGGTTCAAGTCAAACCGGTTGTCTTGTTTGCGATCATTCTTGCTGTTACTGCATTGGCCACGTTCGCGACCGTGAAGATCTTACTTGACTACATGAACTTCAATTACACACGAACCGACGAGCCGCTGTCGCCTCTCGCAAACCCTGAACAGTTACCTCCGACCCCGCGCCTCCAGGTTGCTTCCGGCCAAGATTTGAAGGAAGTGCGTGCGAAAGAAGCTGCTACTTTGCAGGGGTACCACTGGGTGAACAAAGATCTTGGTGTTGTTGGCATTCCTGTCGAACGTGCAATTGAGCTTTTGGCGCAGCGAGGCTTACCAGCAAGAGAAGAAACAAAGCCTGCGCAGTAAGTAAAAACATGGGCGAGAACAACACATACTGTTCCTATCGGAGAATGCCCCTGCATCCCGACTTCGTGACGCGACGAGGCTCTCGATGGATTCTTCTGCTAACGGTGTGCGCTCTTATCCCTATGCTTTCATCTGCGGCAACAGCGCAACTCGCCGCGTATAATCAAAATCCCTCATACAGTAAGCCAGCATCAGAGAATCCGTTTGCGAATATCGGTCTGGATCAACGCCTCAACGAGCAACTGCCGCTGACACTCTCGTTTCGCGACGAGACCGGAAAGACTGTGCAGTTAGGCGATTATTTTGGCGAGAAGCCCGTGATTCTTTCGTTTGCTTATTATGACTGTCCGATGCTGTGTACCTTGGTTATTAACGGGCTCATTCGCACCCTGCGTACGCTGTCATTTTCTGCCGGGACAGAATTCAATATCGTCACTGTAAGTTTTAATCCGAAAGATACACCCGCTATGGCAGCGGCAAAGCGACAAACCTCCCTACAAAGCTATAATCGCAAAGGAGCAGAGGCTGGTTGGCATTTCTTAACTGGAGATGAGGCGACCGTACAGCAACTGACCCAAGCGGTGGGTTTTCGCTACACCTACGATGAGAAAGTCCAGCAGTACGCGCACCCCAGCGGCATTATGATCCTCACGCCAGACGGAAAACTGTCGCGCTATTTCTACGGCATTGAATATGCCCCACGCGATGTTCGCCTCGGACTGGTTGAGGCATCGGCTGGCAAGATCGGTTCGCCGGTTGATCAGGTGCTGTTACTCTGTTTCCATTATGATCCAACGACTGGAAAGTATGGTCTGATCATTACGAGAGCCTTACAACTTGGTGGCTTGGTAACGGTGCTCGCACTGGGGAGCTTCATGTTGATCTCCGCTCGTCGCGATCGTCGTGACAAAATCACCGGCGATAAGATAAAGGCGCTGCCACCAAGGAAAAGTAACGCGTAAGCCGCGTGTACACCGAACGACCATGATAGGAAAATTCGCTTTTTGGCCTGATCTCGCATCCTCCTTCGCCTGGAAGGTTGATGCAGTCTACATTTTCATTACCCTTGTCACTGGTTTAGTGACGCTCGGGATCTACGCCGCTATTGTTGCGTTTGTGGTCAAGTACAAACGGCGCTCGGACGACGAAATTCCAGAACAGATTGAAGGAAACCTCCCCCTTGAAATTCTTTGGTCCGTTATTCCGCTCGGCATCGTCCTGGTCATGTTTGGCTGGGGAGTCGTACTTTTTTATGAGCTCTCAACCCCTCCGGCGGAGGCGATAAATTTTTCTGTTGTCGGCAAACAGTGGATGTGGAAAGTGCAGCATCCGTCAGGGAAACGTGAGATCAACGAACTCCATGTGCCAATTGGTCAGCCGGTAAAACTGACGATCACTTCTGAGGATGTTCTGCATAGCTTCTATATTCCAGCGTTCCGCACCAAAATGGATGCGGTTCCCGGCCGTTATACAACGAGCTGGTTCGAGCCAACGAAACCTGGAGAGTATCATATTTTTTGCGCTGAATACTGTGGGACCCAGCACTCAATGATGATTGGCCGTGTCGTGGTCATGGACCCGACCCAATATGAACAATGGCTCAAGTTTGGCGGAGCCTCATCCGTCAATACCGGAGAAACAGCAGAAGTTGCTGGTGCTCGCCTCTTTCAGGAGCAACGCTGTGTCACCTGCCATCAGACTAATGGTATTATGGCTCCGGTGCTACAAGGACTGTTCGGCAAAGAAGTCAAATTAGTAAGCGGACAAACCGCTGTTGTTGATGAAGCCTATATCCGCGAATCTATCCTCAACCCCACTGCTAAGGTCGTGGCTGGGTATCAGCCGAATATGCCGACGTTCCAAGGTCAGGTGACGGAAGATGCAATCCTGCAACTGATCGCGTATATTAAGTCTCTAGGTGGGGCGCCAGGAGAGCACGTTACAGCTGCGAAACCTACCGAAGCAGAACCGACTGAACCGCAACCGACAGAAGGACAGGCGGTAAGCCCAGCGACTGAAGCACCTGCTGCGGTAGCGCCGCCAACGGATGAAGCGCAGCCAAATGCTGGAACTGAGGCGCCGGCAGCTCAACCGACCGAACCTCAAGCCGACGGAACCTCTTCGCCTAATGAAGACCAGACAATGTGAACAAAGACAAGGGTGAACTATGAGCGCAGTAGCGGTTCCTAAACATGAAGAAGCGCCAGCATTAGAAATCCCGAGTCGGAATTATCTCAACGACGGATATAGCCTGACGTCGTGGCTCCTGACGTTGGACCACAAACGTATCGCCATCCTCTACATGGTTGCGATTGCTATCTTCTTTATCGTGGGGGCAGCTTTTGCGCTCATGATTCGTCTGGAACTTCTGACTCCAGCCGGCGACCTGATGGAGGCCGAGACCTATAACAAGATGTTCACCATGCACGGGCTCATCATGATCTTCCTTGTGCTGATCCCGTCGATTCCCGCTGTCTTAGGCAACTTTCTCATTCCACTCATGATCGGTGCCCGGGATGTCGCATTCCCGCGGCTTAACCTCATGAGCTGGTACGTCTTTATGCTCGGCGGAACCTTTGTGGTGATCTCAGCAATTTTCGGTGGAGTCGATACGGGATGGACGTTCTACACTCCCTACAGTTCGGTGTACTCTAATAGTAATGTCGTGCTCACTGCCATGGGGGCGTTTACTATCGGGTTCTCCTCAATCCTGACCGGACTCAATTTTATCGTCACTACTCATACGATGCGGGCACCGGGGATGACCTGGTTTCGCTTGCCGCTGTTTATTTGGGCGCTCTATGCCACGAGTCTCATCCAAGTCCTTGCGACGCCAGTTATCGCTATTACGCTTGTGTTGTTGATGCTTGAACGTGGCTTAGGACTAGGGATCTTCAATCCCAACCTTGGCGGCGACCCTGTTCTGTTCCAACATCTATTTTGGTTTTACTCGCATCCCGCTGTGTACATCATGATCCTGCCTGGCATGGGAGTCATCAGCGAGATGATCGCCTGTGTTGCGCGCAGACGGATATTTGGTTACTCGTTTGTCGCGTTCTCCAGCCTTGGCATTGCCATCATCGGCTTCTTCGTCTGGGGCCACCACATGTATGTGAGCGGCCAGTCGGTGTACGTCGGGATGGTTTTTTCGTTGATTACCTTCCTGGTGGCGATTCCCTCAGCCATCAAAACGTTCAACTGGACGGCAACATTTTACAAAGGGTCGATTTCCTACGAATCACCCATGTACTTCACTGTCGGATTTTTGGGGCTGTTTGTGATTGGGGGAGTGACCGGCCTATTCTTGGGAACCACTGGACTCGATATTCACATGCACGACACCTATTTTGTCGTTGCGCATTTCCACTACATTATGGTTGGTGGTGAAATTATGGCGTTCCTTGGTGGTCTTCACTTCTGGTGGCCGAAGATTACGGGTCGCTGTTATCCGGAGGTCTGGGGTAAGATTTCTGCTTCACTGGTGTTCCTTGGTTTCAATCTGACCTTCTTTCCCGCAGTTTCTCGTCGGCTATCTTGGTATGCCTCGGCGCTATCATACCTATCCACCTGAATTTCAGGTCTTCAATGTCATGTCGACAGCTGGGGCCACGATTTTGGGAGTTGGGTACGTGCTCCCATTTATCTATTTCCTCTGGTCGCTCAAGTTTGGAAAGGTAGCAGGTCCGAATCCGTGGCGTGCAAAAGGGTTGGAATGGGAGAACACAACCTCCCCTCCGCCAACCGAAAATTTTGACCGACTACACCAATTGTGACTGAAGAAGCATACGAATATTCCCATCTTCCGGAGGCGAACGTTGTCCGAGCAAGCACACATTAGCGCGGCGCATCACGATCCCTTTGTTGCCCATCAATTCGACGATCGGGCGCAACAGACCGAGGCGGTCTCGCTCGGCATGTGGGCGTTTCTGGTCCAGGAAATTCTTTTCTTCGGCGGATTGTTCACTGGGTATACCGTGTATCGATCCTATTACCCGGACTCCTTTATTGCCGGGAGCTATATACTCGACATCAAGCTTGGCGGGTTCAATACGGCGGTCCTGATTGCCAGTAGCTTCACTATGGCAATGGCAGTCTGGTCGGCACAGAATAGTAAAAAGGGATCGCTCATTACCTACCTGCTCTTAACTCTGTTCCTCGGGTTTGTTTTTCTCGGCGTGAAAGTAATCGAGTACAGCGAGAAGTATCATCATCATCACATCCCCGGCCTTGGCTTCCAGTGGCATGAAGCGATTGGTGACCCCAAGCAGGTCGAGATCTTCTACAGTTTTTACTTTGTCATGACTGGCATGCATGCGCTGCATATGATTATTGGCGCAGCTGTTCTTATCCCTTTGATTTTCATGGCGTGGCGTGGACGCTTTCATAAGGATTACTATGCGCCGATCGAAATGTTTGGGCTGTACTGGCATTTCGTTGATATCGTGTGGATCTTCCTGTTCCCGCTCTTATATCTCATCGGTCGTCACGCGCACGTTGGATGACACCTATGGAACACACGCACGACGCTCACGCCCATCCGACGCCCAGGCTCTATGGCCTCATTCTTGGGGCGCTCTTCATTTTTACCGGAGTAACCGTATGGGTTGCCTTTCAAGACTTCGGCGTTTTGAATAATGTCATTGCCCTCGGCATTGCTGGTGTAAAGACCGTCCTGGTCGTGCTTTTCTTCATGCATGTGAAGTACGGGAGCCGTCTGACCAAAATCTTTGCCGTGACAGGATTTGCGTTTCTCTCGATTTTAATCGCTTTCACTGTTAGTGATACAGAAACACGAAAACATTTGGACCAACAAAAAAGTGTCTATGGCCCGCAAGGGTGGGCGCCGTTACCAGCTGACGTGAAAGATCCGAGTGTGCCTGCAACGGGACACGGCAAACCTCATGGCGAGCCGGCAGAGCATCACTAAGGGGCCGTCAAGAAATCGCTTGCTGGATTTATCCTTATTTAGGGAAATTGCATCATAGAAGATGGCCTGTCGTATTTGCCATTTCCCCTTTACTCACCTCAAGGTCTCCTATAGCCTCCCCTAGTTCCTGACACTTTGTGTGCAGGAAACGGCGACATCTAAACAAAAAGGAGGACACATGCACGGGCACCCACGGCGAGGGCAGCGCTGGTGGCAGCATGTTGGTCTGAGCGTCGGCCTCACAGTGAGCGTATTGTGTAGTCACGCCTCTGCAATTTTCTTAGATAAAGAAGAGACTCTACGGTTCAATGGTCGCGTCTATAATCGAATTTCATATGCGACAGAGGATGCTGCAGACAATACCCGTTTGCGGACGCCCTACAATAGCTGGAACATGCTACAAAACCGCACCTTCGTGCAGATGGAGTTGCGGCATAACCTGACCGAGTTGATTGCTGGACGTTATACTGGCCTGCTTGCACCACTTCAGTACGGGCTTATCCCGCTCCGTCTGCTTGATCCGGATGACATGGATTATTTTGTCACTTATCGTGGTGAGTACGATGGTGTATGGGACTACGGGCCAGACGTATTTAGTGAACGCCACGTGCGGACCGCGGCGGGGGACCGACTCGATACGCGCCAACGCCTGCGCCATCGTCACCGCTTGTTTGAGGCCTATATCGATTACACCAAAGGACCGTTCTTTATCCGTGTTGGTCGTCAGAATCTCTCGTGGGGGGAAACCGATGTCTTTCGTTTGATTGACCAGATCAACCCGCTGGATTCATAGTTTTGGTGGGTTTTTGGTTGCGCTTGACGAACGACGTGTCCCGCTCGATATGTTGCGTGTGGTCTATGGTTTAGGAAGCCAAGGGCCGTTTTCGGAAATTGATTTAGAAGGATACGTTGCCCTGGACGACGAGGTGGCTGAGGCAGTGCCTGCGGGGTCTCCGTGGGCGACACCCAATCCACCTGGAATTCGTGGTTTTGTAAAAAAGCCGGCTCGCAATTTCACTGATGCTCGTGGCGGTGGTCGGATCATCGGCGTTCTTGGCGACTTCACTTTTAGTATTGCACATTACTACACCTATCTGGATTCGCCGACATTGCGTGTTGTTACCCCGACAACCGCACCGCTGACCAAAGGCGAAACGCGTGCGACAGCAGATCCGATTAATCTCGGTGAATTTGAGGCAGCAGTGAACTCTGGTCAGACTAACCGTTACCTGGTTGATCATTTTCACGCGAACCAATGGTTCCCGAAGATGCAAATTAGTGGGGCGACGGTCAGCTTCAGTGTGCCAAAACTCTCGGCAGTTGTCCGTAGTGAGTTTGCCTACTTCTACGCCGAGCCCTTCTTTCTCAATTCAGCACCAAACCAGATACTTGGGCCGGCGTTGACAGGAAATGTTACTCCAGGTTATCGCCAGGTCGGCGTTGATCCGGCGAGTGGCCAGCCGCTTTTGCGCTATAAGAGCAATATTGATCGCTCAGACGTGATTCGCTGGTCGCTCGGCATGGACATCAACCGCTATATTCGTTTCCTCAATCCTTCTCAGTCGTTTATCATTAGCGGTCAGGTGTTTGGGGCGCATATTCTTTCGTTCAATGGTAAATCGCTCACCAAAGTTGCACCGAATTTCGGCTTTGCGCATTTCTCAGTGCCTGTGCGTGACCCACATCGCAACAATCAAGCGTTTGTCAACCTTGATCCGTATCAGATTATCAATACGCTTTCAGTGTCTACTTCGTACCGTTCGGGTGTTATCTCACCGGCATTAGTCTTTCTCTATGATTGGCAAGGGTCGTGGCTGGTCCAGCCTGGCGTCACCTTTGTCCGTGATCCGTTTCGGCTGACGGTGCAGTATAACTACCTGGATGGACAATTTAACGGTATCGGCTTCCTGCGGGATCGGGATAATCTTATCGTGCAGTTGGAAGTTGTGATTTAGAGGACAAGCAGGACTGAGCAATGAGGACTGAGAGGCAGTAACCCCGAGGTTCGAGCTTCGAGATTCGAGAAGGGACAGCCGCAAGCCCTGCTCTGCTCCCGTTCCTCGACCCTCACAGCTCGGAGCTACTGACTCAGTCCTCCGCACTTTCAACTCAAAGTGGAGGCCGTGGACACACCCGCGGCTGGGCGAGTATACTCTCCCCACTTTTTCATGAGGAGTTGAGTTATGGGTCTGCGCACACCAGAACAGTACAAGGCAAGTCTCAAAGATGGTCGTGAAGTGTATTATCGTGGCGAATTAGTGAAGGATGTCACGACCCATCCGATCATCGGGATCGGCGTGGAACATGCATGCATTGACTATCGGATGGCCGAAGACCCACGCTATCGTGATCTAGCGATCTGTCATTGATCCCCAAACCAAAGAACCATATTCCCGCTATTTTCACCTCCCGCGCAATGCTGAGGATCTGCTCAAGCGCAGCCAACTGATTGCTGCGAGCACTCGTGAAGGGGCGACACTGGTTGTATTGATCAAAGAAATCGGAACTGACGCACTGTTCGCGCTTCATATTGTTGCCGAGGAAATGGCGAAGCGCGGCAAGCCTGAATACAAAGAACGAGTCGAGAAGTATTACAAAATGTGTCGTGATCGTGATTATGGCGTCGCTGTTGCGCAAAGCGATGTCAAAGGTGACCGCAGCCTTGGGCCGCAAGGGCAAGAGCACCCTGACTACTACCTCCGTATTGTTGAAGAACGCAAAGATGGGATCGTCGTGCGCGGCGCGAAGGTGCATACTTCAGTGTTGACCAATACCGATGAGGTGATCGTGCTGCCAACGCGGGCGATGAAAGCAGAAGACAAAGCCTACGCTGTTGCTTTTGCCTTACCAGCCGCAACCAAAGGTCTGAAGCTACTCGCCAGTTCGTACGGCGGTTTCAAGAAAGATCCGTTCGAGTTTCCGATCAGCGCGAGTCACAAAATGATGGAAACGCTCACGGTGTTTGATGACGTGTTTGTTCCGTGGGAACGCGTCTTCATGTGTGGTGAGACCGAAGCTGCGGGCTTCTTGGCTCTGACCTTTGTTAAATTCCATCGCTTTACGGCAGTGTCGTACAAACTTCCGTTACTGGAATTGTTTGCCGGCTCGGCGCGAGCGATTGCCGAGTATAATGGCGTGGATGGTGCGGGCCATATTCGTGAGAAGATGACTGAACTTGCGGCGTATCACGCGACCGTGCAAGGGCTCATTATCGCAGCCGCCCATCAGCATGCTGTCGTGCCGCCGGGCATTGCGGTTCCGAATGTACTGTTAACCAACGTCGCCAAGTATCAATTTGCCTCGAACTATCACGGTGCCGTGCAAATGGTGCAAGATATCGCTGGTGGGTTGCTCGTGACTGGCCCAAGTGTGGAGGATTGGCGCAGCGAAGCCACTGGCCCATATGTGAAGAAATACCTGGGTGGAAAAAAAGGGGTTCCGACTGAGCATCGCTTGCGGATGCTGAATCTGATTTCTGACCTTACGGCAGGGGACTTTGGCGGGTATCAAGAAGTGCTGGCCGTACATGCCGAAGGTTCACTCGAAGCCGAGAAGCTACAAACCTACCGCGAGTATGACTTCAACTCTGCCGCCGCGTATGCACGGGAGTTGGCAGGAATTAAGTAGGTGTCAGGGATTAGGAGTCGGGGGTCGGTTTAGAGCCTATCTGAATAAAGGTCGGCAACATGGCTTCGCTTAGCAATGATAGCACTCGACGGTTATAGTTATTCGGATAGACACCTCGTGGGCTTCTGAAGAATTTGTTCAGGGGATTTCTTTCTATCCGGGCCCTGGCACCTGACCCCTGATCCCTTCATACCGCTCCTTGAATCTGCCAAACAGCTCCAACTCTTCCGCAGTATACTTTCGGTGCGTATGGCTGGCATGCGGAAAATAGAATCGCATCACTGCCTCACCCTCGGTATCGTCGAACGAAATAAAAAGACTAGTCGAATCACCGTGACTCTGTGCCTCTGCGAAACGTATGGTCCTGACTGTGCTCAGATCAACATGTATGTGCCAGCTGGTGAACTCGACCGTCGCCCACGAATCGGCAAAATCGACGCGCCGCGGTGAACCGTCAAGGAACAACTCACTGATAGCCGTATCACGACCGACGGTGCAGAATAAGTGACTGGAGTTCAGAGCGAGGTCATTCAGTAACTGTTGCAGATAAGGAAGCATCTCTCCGACGTTATTCCACGGTCACGCTCTTCGCGAGGTTCCGGGGTTGATCGACATCAGTGCCACGATAAACCGCAATGTGGTAGGCCAAGAGTTGCTGTGGGATCGTGAGGAGAATCGGCATTAACAAATGGTTCGTGCTCGGAGTCTGGATGATTTCCCAAGCGATTTCTTCTAACTCCGGCGAAGGGGTATCGGTGATGGCGATAATGCGTCCACTACGGGCCTCAACTTCCTTCATATTACTCAGAGTCTTGGCATAGACTGGATCTTTCGGCAGCAGGACAACCACTGGCATCTCTTCATCGATGAGTGCGATAGGACCGTGCTTCATCTCTCCAGCCGGATACCCCTCGGCATGAATGTAGGAGATTTCTTTCAGCTTGAGTGCCCCTTCGAGGGCGATAGGATAATTCACGCCACGACCAAGAAAGAGAAAATCTTTAGCTTGCCCGTATTTTTTAGCGATTTTCTCTATCTGTTTCTCTCTCTTCAGTACTTCTTGCACTTGATGCGGAAGGTTAACAAGGTCTTCGATCAATTTGCTGCTGGTTTGCTGATCGAGCACTCCGCGCCGACGTCCTAAATAGATCGCAAGCAAATACAGCGCAGTGACCTGGGTAGTGAATGCTTTGGTTGAGGCAACACTGATCTCAGGCCCAGCATGTGTGTAAATCGTCATATCAGCCTTGCGCGGAATCGACGCATCAACAACGTTACAAATCGCCAGTGTCTTTGCTCCGCAGGCTCTCCCGCCCTCAAGTGCAGCAAGGGTATCGGCTGTCTCACCTGACTGGGATACGGCGAGGACTAACGTTCCTGCATCCAGCGGCGAGCGGCGATAACGAAACTCACTTCCGTAATCGACCTCTGCCGGAATACGTGCCAGTTCTTCCAGGAAAAACTTTCCAACCAGACACGCATGCCACGCGGTACCACACGCCACGAGCATAATACGCTTGACCGAGTCGAGCAGCGCAGTATGTTCTTCTAACTCACCAAGAGAGACTTCTCCGTCATTCACGAGCAACCGACCACGCATGGTATCGATAATCGCCTGTGGCTGTTCATGAATCTCTTTAAGCAGGAAATGTTTGTACCCACCTTTTTGCGCAGTCAGTGTATCCCAGGTGATCTGGCGTGGTGCGCGCTCGATCGGACGACCATGGAAATCGGTAATGTCGACACTATCGCGCGTGATTTCCGCCATTTCACCGTCATCGAGAAACGCCACTTTGCGCGTGTAATCGAGGACAGGCAGGAACGTCAGAGGCGACGAAGTTCTCTCCCTCCCCGAGACCGATGACGATGGGAGTGGCATTCTTTGCGGCAAGGATTTTGCCAGGTTCATCTTCACATAGCGTGACGATAGAAAATGCACCTTCAAGCCGTTGTAGAGCCGCACGAGTGGCGTGCGTAAACGTGAGCCCTTCTGTGATATACTCGTCGATCAGATGGGAAATAACTTCGGTATCGGTTTCGGAATTGAAGATCCGCCCTTTTGCCGTCAGTTCGTGGCGTAACTCTAAATAGTTCTCGATGATACCGTTATGAATAACGACGATCTTCCCAGCGCGATGCGGATGCGCATTTGCCTCCGACGGGCGACCATGTGTGGCCCATCGCGTATGGCCCATACCGATGACACCGTGAACAGGACTCTCGCGTAATAATTGATCAAGATTAGTCAGCTTACCAACCGAACGGCGCACTTCGATTTTTCCGATTAAAGACTGCAACACCAGCAGAGTCGTACCCACGATACTCAAGTCGCTTCAATCCTTGGAGAAGGACCGGGGCCGCTTCACGATGACCGATGTAACCAATGATACCACACATAGAAACCTCATAGTAAAGTAGTCAGTAGTCAGCATTCAGTAGTCAGTAGGAGAATCTGGGAAACGCTCCTGCTATTTGATTGGCAACTGATAACTTATAACCTAGTTAACTGACAACTACTAACTGATAACTAACTGTGCTTTCTTCGCTGCTTCTTTTGCCCGTTTCGCTGCTGTCCAACCTTCGCGCATCTGTTCTTCGCGGGTATTGAAGACGAGCGCGCCAGCAGGAACGTCTTTGCGAACGGTTGTCGCTGTCGCAATGTACACGTCGTCAGAGATCGTAATTGGCGCAACGAGCGTTGTATCTGACCCGACCTGGACTCGGTCGCCGATCTTTGTTTTCTGTTTCGTAAATCCGTCATAGTTGCAGGTGATGGTCCCCGCGCCGATGTTCGAGTCTCGCCCCATCTCCGTATCGCCGAGGTACGCCAGATGCTTGGCTTTCGTGTGTTCACCAATGAGAGATTTTTTGACCTCGACGAAATTGCCAATCTCCACTCGTGGTGCGAGCATCGTTCCACCACGCAGATGTGCAAACGGCCCGACACTGGTGTGATTTCGCCAGCTCGCTGTCACGAAATACAACAGAAAAATAGAGTTGCACGTCGTCACCGATTGTGCAGTTCTCGATATAGGCGCTTCCGTCGATCCGGCAGTCGAGCACCAATCGTGGTCTTCCCTTTGAGGTGCGTGTTCGGGCCGATGACAGTGTCTTGTCCGACTGGTCACGTCTTCGTCGAAATACACTGTGTCTGGGTCTTCAAGTGTTACGCCCATCGACATCCAGTGACTACGCAGTTGGGCTTGTCGGGTTTTTTCCATGACTGCTAGTTCCTCTCGAGAATTAATGCCTTCAACTTCGTGGGGATTGTCTGTCAGTACCGCTTGGGTTGGCAGTCCAGCAGCAACGGCTTGGGCGATAATATCGGTTAAGTAATACTCGCCTTGCGCATTGATTGGTTGTAACCGTTCCAGCGCAGAAAAGAGAAAGGATGCTTTGACACAATAGATACCGGAATTGATTTCTCGCACGGCGCGTTCTTCTGCTGACGCGTCACGAGCCTCGACAATTTTCACAATTTGCCCAGTAGCGGTCCGAATGACTCGGCCATAATTGCCCAGGGTCTTCGAGTTCTACTGTCAACACGGATAATGTCGCGTTGCGCGCATGATGTGCGTGGATAAATTGCGCCAGCGTCGCGGTTGTGAGGAGCGGAGTATCGCCGCAAGCGATAAGAATATTACCCTGAAAATCGTGAAGTGCCGGTTGCGCCGAACGTACCGCATCTCCCGTCCCTCGTTGTTCACGTTGCAGCGGCAAAAGCAATACCATCGCCGCCACAGACGCGCTGGACTTCCTCTGCTTTGTGCCCGACGACGACAACCAAGCGATCAGGATGTAAGCGCTGGATCGCTGTAATGACACGAGACAAGAAGCGGCTTCCCAGCCAGTGAATGGAGCACTTTTGGCTGGGTCGAACGCATACGCTTGCCCAAGCCGGCGGCAAGAATAATGGCACCAAGCTGTTTCATAGGCATTGCCCACTATCCGTTAGCGTGTTGCGACTTTCTGCACTTCCTTAGAAGTCTCTACTATATCTCATCAGCAAGGAACGCCAAAGTCTTAAATATCAACGAAGAAAGGGACTGCCACCCTGGCAATTAACCGTACAAGACAATCAGCCGTTTGGTCTATTCCGGTAGTCGTGAGGGCAGGCTCTCAAACCACGGTAAGACCAGCGTTTCGTTAATCGAATATGTGTAGGCATGTCCCCACTCGGGAAGTTCTTTATAAGTGACATTGACAAAATCGTTTTCGATCAACTGGTTATGGGTTGCCCGAGCCATGGGCACGGGAAAGATGAAGTCTTGTCCGCCGTGGACAATGTACATCGGTAAGCGTTTCGCGTCGGGAGACTCAAGCCATTGAGGAAACACCCCGGCTGCAGCGATGGGAGCAATCCCGGCAAAAAGTTTTGGGCAATGAAGCCCAATCGCGTAACTAAACGTCCCACCGTCGGAGAGACCAGAGGCAAAAAGTCGCCCAGTATCGATCGCATACTCATCAAGCAGTTCTTCGACCATCGTAAGGATAGAGCGAATGTCGATACTCGGCTGCATCAGGGACCACGTGTTTCCCAGTGATTTGGGAGAAAGCACGACATAGCCTTTGCTTTTGGCCGGTCGAAGCCACGTCAAGAGATAATCGTCTCCACGTCCGTGCCCGCCATGCAAGGCGATAATCATCGGCCAGCGTCGGCTGGGGTCATAGTTTTCCGGGACGTATAGAGAGTATTCGCCATGGTCATCTGAAGCGGCACGATGCATGACCCCAGTCGCAGCTTGGTTACCGCTGATCGGCGTTTCTAAGGTCGGCTAAACGTGCAACCGCTTCGGGAAGTACCCAATACTTATGCAGCGTCGGGAGTTGGGTACGCATTCCATACAATTGATATTTCCCTTGTGAAAACGCACGGCGGCTTTGAAAATATGCTGTCATGAAGTTGGATTCAGAACCGGTCAGGAACGACGTATACGCGTCTTCCAATTGCTCAAGCGCCTCCTTCCACTGCTGATGAAACGATTCCATGCCACTTGGTGGCGTGAGATTCTCGAACTCGGCATTTATTGGAGGAAACAGATCACCAACGGCATCGAAGAGTTCTTCTTTATTCTGGCGGATTTTGACAAAGTGAATCTTTTCTTGCAGCGCCTCAAAGGTCCTAAGAAAATGAGCGATTTTCTCCTCCTGCTGTTCAATGGATGTTCGATATTGTTCTGTTGAAGTCGCCATATCCCCTCCTAAGGACGCAAAGGACCTTCACTCTTATGCAGTTGCAAGCCCTGAACCCCTATGCCAAGCTGCTGCCGCCATGGAACGAAACCAGGAAGCCATACAGGCGCAATTGCGTGCACTCCCATCGGTTGAAAAACTCTTATCTGCGCCTACTCTAAGTCACCTGTTACAGAGATACAACCGTTCCTATGTGACCGAGAAAGTCCGTTCTACGCTTGCCTCTTTGCGACAAGAGATCCACTCGCAGACCTCTACGGTAGGTATCCATGAAAGTGAGATCGCAGGTCTCGTTGCGAATGCCATTGCCCAAGAAGATCGTTCGCCGTTACGGTCGGTCGTTAATGCCACCGGCACGGTACTGCACACTAATTTAGGTCGTGCGCTCTTGGCGAAAGCGGCGCTTGACGAAATAGTCCGTGTCGGCAGTTCCCCGGTGACTCTTGAGTACGACTTGAGTGAAGCAGGGCGTGGGGATCGCGATGATGTGGTCACAGAAGACTTGCTCGCTCTGACTGGAGCCGAAGCAGTTACAGTCGTGAACAATAACGCAGCTGCGGTTCTTCTCGCACTGAACTCGCTCGCCGAAGGGAAAGAAGGAATCGTCTCGCGTGGTGAACTGATCGAGATTGGCGGTTCCTTTCGTATTCCTGATGTCATGCGCAAGAGTGGCGTGATGCTGCGCGAGGTAGGAACAACGAACCGCACTCGGATAGCCGATTATGCCGAAGCCCTCACCCCTCAAACTGGGGTCTTATTGAAAGTACATCCGAGTAACTATCGCATC
Source organism: uncultured delta proteobacterium (assembly GCA_963733195.1). GTDB lineage: Bacteria > Desulfobacterota > Binatia > Bin18 > Bin18 > VGTJ01. The sequence goes on along the minus strand of CAVTCR010000011.1, from coordinate 22,317 downwards.
ATTGGCTTTAGCAGTGCGGTTGAGCTTGCAGAATTGGTCGCACTTGGTCGTCAACATCAGATTCCGGTGATGGAAGATCTCGGAGCAGGTGCGTTGATTGACTTCTCAGTCTATGGGCTTACCTAGAGAGCTCGTGGTTGCCGAGCGCGTAGCAATGGGAGCCGATGTAGTCACATTTAGTGGTGACAAATTGTTAGGCGGACCACAAGCAGGAATTATTGTTGGACGCAAAGAATTCATTACCCGCATCAAAAAAAATCCACTTCAAACGGGCATTGCGAGTCGGAAAGCTGACGCTTGCGGCACTGAGTGCGACGTTACGCTTGTATCGTCGTGCGCCCGATTTGATGGCTGCGTTACCGACACTCCGTTGGCTCACGCGTTCGCAAGAAGAAATGGACACGATAGCAGCACAGATTGTTCCGCTGCTTGCAAGCAGCGACTCGGTGACGGATTTGTGATTACCGTTGAAGACACAAAAGCACAGATTGGCAGTGGGACGCTGCCAGAAGAGGACATACCGAGCCGAGCGATTGTTATTCGTCACCCGCAACTTTCGGCCGAAAAAATCGCCACTCGTTTCCGCACCTCTGACCCGCCGATCCTTGGGCGGATTCATGACGGGGCGTTTCTGCTTGATCTGCGCGGAATTTTTACGGCTGAAGAGTTAGTTCCGAAGCCGTAGGGGCAAGAGCAATTCTTTGATGCTAGGCATCAGGTTCTCTCTCCCCGATCAATCTTATTGGCGGAGAAGGGATGGAGTCGAACCATCCGCGCAACGTTACGCCACGCAACTCGGTTTTGAAGACCGGTGGGGCCACCGGGCCCCATCCTCCTCCATAGGGCTGTCTTTACACAGCTTTTTTCACTTCCGAAAGGGGGGCAGGATGGGGGGTGTTGTGAAAATTCGCGGGACTTTTTTCTGAAAACCGGCTTTCCAGTGCTTGAATCGCCTTGCGCTTATGGTCCGGGGAAAGGTGGGAGTAGCGCAATGTCATCGCAATGGTCTTGTGTCCCATTAGTTCTTGCACGGTGCGGATATCCACGCCGGCCATAATCAACCGGGAGGCGAAGGTGTGCCTGAGGTCATGGAAGTGGAAGTCTTCAAGCTTCGCTCGCTTGACGGCGTTCTCAAAGGAATCATGTAAGGCGTATGCCCGAAGTGGTGCTCCCTGGTGATTGCGGAAGAGGACAGGGGAGCCGCTTGCCTTTGCTTCTCTGAACAGTCGTCAGTAAGAATCCCATGCAGCACGGTAGACATCGGGACAGACCGCCCTTCCCCATTCTTGGCGTACCCTGCTCTGACACTCACCAGCCCACGGGCAAAGTCCACATCTTCAGGACGAAGGGTCAAGAGTTCGTTGCGACGAAAGCCGGTATGCAAGGCGGTCACGATGATGTCATGGAGATACCCTTTACACTCTGCTAACAACTCGTCCTCTTCCTCATCGTCTAAGAAACGAACACGAGCATTGTTCACCCGTAGCATCTTCACTTCCTTGACCGGGTTCTCTGTCGCTTTCTTCCAGGTCACTGCTTTAGAGAACAAGGTCTTCAAGCACGCCAATTCCAGATTGACTGTCTGGTTACTCTTCCCTTTCTCCTTCCGTTCCTTCTTGTACTTCTCGATAAGCCACGGGGTGATATCTGCAAGCGTCTTGCCTGAGAAGAACGGACGTAAGGCAGCAAGAGAAGTCATATCCCGTTCGTGCGAGCGAGGCTTCTTGTTCGCCTTGACTCCATTCCAGATAATCCTCTGCGAAAGCTTCAAACCGGGGACTCTTGCGGGCCTTGGCCGGATTGAGCTTCCCTTCGATTACTTCGGTTTTCTTCCGGGCCAATTCTTCCTTGGCTATCGTCCGTGACACGTGGCCAAAGCAGCCCGTGTAGCGTTGCCCCTTGTGAACAAAGTCGTAGTACCAGGACTTGCCGCGTTGATAGATTGCCATGCTTACTTCTCCTTTCCGTAGTGGATCTTCATCGACCACCACTTGCCTTTGTGTTGTTTGACTTTGACGGCCATTCGGGGTGCCTCCTTTCGGTAAAAGCTGGAGGGTTTCGCTCCCTCCAGCCGCGTTGCTGTTATCGTTTCCGCGTCGGAAAATTTGCCTCCGTCTCTTTCACAAGCTGTTCAAGTTCCTCGGCGTGGGCTTGCAGATATTGATCGACTGCCTCACGAAGGAGTCGGGTCATCGGTTTCCTTCGTTGCAGCTTGAGGTAGTAGAGCCGTGTGATCTGGTCGGGCCGCAGTGCTGGTTGATACATCGCCGCCCCTCCCTTACGCTGCTTTTGCCATTGCCGTCTTGCGGCTGTTTGTAAGTCCGCTACACAGGCTGGGCAGACTTCCGGCCAGGTCAGCATGTACTCGGTCCAGGGCCAGATCCACTCGTGTGAGGAGCTCACACCACAGAGCACAATCCCATCGCGCCACATCAAGTGAATCGTGAGCGTGCTCTGTGCCTCTTTCATCTCTCCGCGCAGGACTGCCAGCGCCAACGTAGCGCGTGTTTACAGATGCCACCGCGATAAAGCGCATCTTTGCATAGAACACTCTAGCCTCGGTGAGCGTGACGCCGTACTCTTTCCCTTCGCCATTCTTCACCAGGGCGCGAATCTCAGCCTCCGATTGGCGAGTGAGGGTCACAGTTAGGCTGCCATCGGCAAGCGCGCAGACGGCTCGCTGGAGGCGGTCAGCGGAGACCTGCTGCAAGATTGTAACACCAGAGACGAATGTGAATTAGACTGTGTCATTGCCGGATTCCTTCCGGCGCGTTAGTAATACCGTAACGGCTATCAGTACCCGCTGTGCTGAGAGTCGCTAGGCCGGTCATGGTGTTGGTAACACCGTGGGTGGCCGCTTCGGCCTACGTTTTCTTTCGTTTCTTCTGTTCTGCTCTCACCTCCTTTGCCACGTATTGCACGAGTCTGGCTGCCAATTCTGGAACACGGCGTAAGCCGATCTCCCAGCGGGCAACGGTTCACCCGTGCGACTCCCAACCGTTGCCCGAGTTCATCCTGTGTCATTCCCTAGCCTCGTACGAAGTTATTTGAGTTCATCACCAGTCATAAGGGTACGTTACCATTGGTAACAGTCTTAGTCAAGCCTAGTTTCGTCTCTTCGCGCTCTTTCCCCAAGATATAATCCGCGGCCTTTTGCGCTTGGGCTGCGGCCAGGATGATCAGCCGGGTATCGTTCTTGAGTTTTGTCAGCCAGCTCTGAATGTAGGCCGCACTGTTATCTACTGTCTCATTGGCAATCCCGGCAACGCCACAGAGGAAGGCCGCGCCCATCTCAGCAACCAGTTCTTCCTTGCTGTAGTTCGTGTCCAAAGGGGCAGAGATCCGTGAGGGTCTGCCGGTGCAACCGATGCCAGTGGCCCGTGCTATGCGTCAGTTGATGTAACAGCACGGAGTAGTAATGCTCTATTTTGGGGAAGTGCCCACGGGCGGGCATATTGACGGTGTCCTGGACCGGCGTGTAATATGCACGTGCTTCGCTATGTTCGATCGGCGGACGGTTGGGCATGTGGACAAGGATCTGCTCACAGGCAGCAATCTGCTGGTGAGTATCACTGCCAAGAGCATTGTTCACTTGCAAGAAGGGGAGTAAGCGCTCAGGCAGTTCGCATTGTTGAACGTTGAAGACATAGTACAGGCGAGCTAAGGGAACCCGTCGTGTTGTTGTCCTCCTCTCTTCGCCCTCCTCAGCTTCTCCTGTTCCTTCAGCCGCCAGCGTCGCTCCTAACGGGCGCGCATGCGTCTGACGACGCTTGCTGCGGGCCCGTGTGGCAGGGAAGGAACTGCTGAACAAACATCAGGGCTCACCGAGAGTGCAACCACGACCTCTTGAACACATGGTCAGCGTCGAATTCGCGCTCCCGCAATTTCGTTGACAATATTGTCGAGTTAGCTGTAGAGTCGCGTTCGCGATAGACACCTGTCTCTATTGAGGACGAAGTGATGCTTCTATGGGAAATTTGGGTCTACACCTCGCCCAGTTCCCGCCACGGCGAACACCGTCCACGCATCACGGGCGCTACGTGTGGGCCGTGCTGCTCACCCTTGAGCGGCGGTGCGTGTCGCCATGAGTAACAGCGGTGACTCTCTTCCCTTTCCTCCTTCCCCTCCAGACGCTTCCCTGCGCAGCGTCCACACTCGAACCTGCCGGCCCTCTTTGACCGCCTGCACATCAGTCTCGTGGTCTCTACCTACCAAGCGGGCAAAGTCATTGTGGTGCGCAACGACGGCGGCGCCCTCAACACCCACTTCCGCACCTTTGCCAAACCCATGGGCATTGCGGCTGACCGCGCCCGCTTGACCATCGGCGGCGCCAACACCGTGTGGGACTACCGCAACATGCCGGCGGTGGCCCCGAAACTGGACCCGCCGGGTACACATGACGCCTGCTATCTCCCCCGCCGTATTCATGTCACGGGCGATATCGACATTCATGAAATGGCCTATGACCGGAACAACGAATTGTGGGTGGTCAACACCCGCTTCTGCTGCCTGTGTACGCTGGATGCCGACCACAGCTTCTCCCCCCGCTGGCGGCCCCCCTTTGTCAGCGCGCTGGCGCCTGAAGACCGCTGTCATCTCAATGGCCTGTGCCTGGTCGAGGGCAGACCCAAGTATGTCACCGCCTTAGGAGAGACCGACACACCTGGAGGGTGGCGCGCCAATAAGGCCAGTGGGGGCATCTTGATGGATATCGAGACCAACGAGATTGTCCTGCGGGGTCTGTCCATGCCGCACTCTCCGCGCTGGTATCAGGGCAAGCTGTGGTTCTTAGAATCCGGCCACGGCAGTCTAGCCATTGCTGATCTCCAGCAGGGCACCTGGCGGACGGTGGCCCAGGTGCCGGGGTTCACGCGGGGGTTGGATTTTGTCGGGCCGCTGGCCTTCATTGGGCTCTCCCAGGTCCGTGAGACCGCGGTGTTCAGCGGCATTCCGCTGGTGGAGCGGCTAACAAGGAGCGCACCTGTGGGGTGTGGGTGGTGCATATTGAGACCGGACAAACCGTGGGCTTTCTGCGCTTTGAGGCCGGGGTGCAGGAGATCTTCGCTGTGCAGGCGCTGCCCGGTATCCGCTTTCCCGAAGGGTTATGAGGTACGGTTCCTGTAAACGAAGAGGGAGTAGACGGGAGACATTTCTGGGATAGGTAATCGGATTGTGAGAACGATTAACCTTAACCGAGAAGGAGGACTCCCGTATGGAGAAGAAGATAGCACCGAGTGAACAAAAGGCCCAGGCGCTGCGGACCTTGTTGCAGGGGCAGGCCGAAGGGCAGAGTGGAGACGAACTCTTGAGTGCCTTAGTGCGCTTATCGACCGAACGGATTTTGCAGGAAGCCTTAGAGCAGGAACAAGCCGTCGCCTTAGGGCGCGGGCGGTATGAAATGCGTGGGGAGAAGGTCGGTTACCGCAATGGGTATGAAAATGGAACGCTGAAGACGGGCGAAGGCGTATTGCATATGAAAGTACCGCAGATTCGCGGACGAGCGGAACCGTATCGCTCGCAGTTGTGGCAGACCGTGGGGAATACCAGTGACGTACTCAAGAAGCTCATCGTGGAGATGTACGTGGGCGGGATGTCGCAACGCGATATTGAGTATGGGTTGGAGCAAGCCGTTGGGCAGTTTGTCCTCTCTAAACGTACGGTCAGTGACATTGCCGAGAGCTTAGCTGAGGAATACGAAGCGTTTCGGACCCGGGATCTCAGGAATGAGCCCATCGCCTACCTCTTCATTGATACGGTCTATGAGCCGTTGCGGCGCTGGGGCCAGAAAACCGGGGTGCTCTGTGTGTGGGCGATCTGTGAGGATGGGCGCAAAGTGTTGCTGAGTCTCTCGACCACTAATAGTGAGAGTTTTGAGAGTTGCCGGGAAGTCTTACGCGCACTCGTGAAGCGGGGGCTGCGGCCACCGGCCACGATCACGACCGATGGGGCTCTCGGACTCACCCAAGCCATTGATGCCGTCTGGCCGAAATCGCTACGGATTCGCTGTTGGTTCCACAAAATGCAAAACTTCCAACAAAAAGTCCCGGCTCAAGCCTGGCCGGAGGTGAAAGCGTTACTCGTGGATATGCGCGATGCGCCGAGTCGAGAGAAGGCCGAGCAGCGACGAGAAGCGATTGTTGAGCGCTACCAACGGGAGTTTCCCGAATTGTGTCGCTGTCTGCTCGATGATGCCCCCGCCAGTCTCAATCATCTTGAAATCCCGCAACGCCATCAACAATATGTCCGCACGTCCAATTTGGTGGAACGGGCCTTTGTGGAAGAACGCCGCCGGACCAAAGTCATCCCGCACCTGTGGACGGAGGGCAGTTTAGTGCACTTGGTCTTTGGGGTGTTGATCCGCGTCAGCGACCGCTGGGGCAAGAAGTGTTTGGCTCATGTAATCAATCTGTGCGTTCTATGGTAAAAGAGGACAATGATTTTTCCTATAACCGAGCTACTCGATGAGCAGGAAAGTCTGGCTGTGGGTCGAGAAACACTTTCACCCCAAAGGACTGCGCTGCCCAGGCTGTGGAGCGTCACACGCGAAGAAGCGCGTGAGTTTCGTCAGCACAAGCGCGGCTTTGTCGATTACCGCTGTCACCACTGTCAACGGACCTATAACCTCTATACGGGCACGCTCTTTGCGGGCAGCAATCTAGACGCCGCGCCGTGTGGTGTTGTTAGTCCGCGGGATTTGCAAAGGCGAACCGGCGACGGTGTTAGCTGAAGAACTCTCGCTCTCGCGCCAATGTGTGCATCGGTGGCGCAAACGGCTCCAAGCCAACGGGTATACAATGTTAAGCTCCCGGGCGTTGCCGGACGCCGAGACAGAAACCGATGAGATGTTTCAGAACGCGGGGGAAAAAAGGCGACAAACACTGCGACCCGGCGATCCGCCGCGCCGCCGCGCGAACAAGCGACGAGGGCACGGCACCTATGAGAATGATCGCCCGCCCGTGGTGGGGACCGTCGGTCGAGAAAGTGGCCAGTGCCGGTTGCGCGTGTGCCAGCATACCGATGGGAAGACGTTGCAGAAACACGTGCACGGCTACACCCAGAAAGACACCACCTGTTATACGGATGAGTGGCAAGGCTACAACAGCATCAAGCGGGATCCACCACACGGTGTGTCACGGCCAGAAAGAATGGGCACGGGATGATGATGGCGATGGCATCCGGGAGGTCCATACCAACACTATTGAAGGCTTGTGGACGAGCGCACGCAATTTCCTGCGCCCGTTTCGGGGCGTCCACAAAAAATATCTGCACGGCTATCTGGCCATGTGTGAACATAAAATCAATCTCAAACGCATCAGTCCCGCATTTATCGCTCGGCTTGTTACCCAGCACAGATCAGTTACATGAGCCGAAGTGTTTTAGTGAGTTTGAGCAACAACAGATTCGTAGCTTACGTGAACGCCTCAAGCTGGACGAACAGGAAGTGAGTATGGACGAACTAGCAATTCATACCCCATCCCGCCGAAGTGCCGCGTCTGCTGCCTAACTCGGTTTACAGGAACCGAGGGACTTGACCCACGGCAAAGGTTTGACGGCGCAATGGGATGGGGGTGCCCTCACGCCAGAGCTGCTCATTGGCGAGGTCTACGCGAAAATGAGCAAAGTTTACCTGCTGCACGGATGACATACAGGTCCGCTCTTAGCAGAGCCACAAACAAATTAAAAGGAAATTACAAGGAAATTAAAAGACTTCGTCACCATCCGGGGCTATGCTCCGCACCACACAATTCATCCCGATAAGACTGAGGAGGTCAGCATGGCAGACGTACGAATCATAACAACAACCGGAGGAGAGCATACACTTACGAGTGCGGTAGTCGAAACCTTTAAAACAAAGCTGCGAGGCGAGCTACTGTGTCCCAACGACACTGGCTACGACGGAGCTAGACAGGTCTGGAATGCCATGATCGATAAACGACCAGCTCTGATCGTCTGCTGCGCTGGGATAGCCGATGTCAGGAGAACAGTGGAATTTGCTCGCACTCATAACCTGCTGCTGTCGGTACGTGGTGGCGGGCATAACGTTCCCGGTAACGCCGTGTGTGAGGGTGGTTTGATGCTCAACCTTTCGCGCATGCGCAGCGTACATGTTGACCTTGTGCAATGTACGGCTCGTGCCGAAGGCGGAGCTACTTGGGGAGATTTCGACCACGAGACCCAGGCATTTGGTCTTGCCGGCACCGGCGGTACGGACTCCACCACAGGTATCGCCGGTCTCACCTTGGGCGGTGGCTTAGGGTGGTTGGCGGGGAAATACGGACTTGCGTGTGATAATCTCTTGTCTGTCGATCTCGTGACTGCTGATGGTCGGTTTCTGACGGTCAGTGCCACGGAAAACCCGGATCTTTTCTGGGGCGTACGCGGCGGTGGTGGGAATTTTGGCGTCGTTACCTCTTTCGAATATCGCCTTCACCCTGTTAGTACAGTGTTAGCGGGTCCAGTACTGTATCCCTTCGCCAAAGCAAGAGAAGTCCTTAGGTTCTACGGCGATTTCTCTCGTACGATTCCTGATGAACTGAATACGGCCTGTTTGCTCACCTCCTTGCCTGACGGCGCCCCGGTGGTGGTAATCGCTGTTTGCTACAATGGACACATTGACGCAGGAGAAAAGGTCCTGAAGCCTCTGAGAAAATTTGGCCAACCGTTGGAAGATCATATCCGTCCCATGCCTTACACTGAAATCCAACGCCTGGTTGGTTCCATGGTGCTACCGGGGCGCCAGAACTATTGGAAGTCGAGCTTTATGCAGTCCATTAGCGACGAGGCCATTGATACACTCATCACTTACTGTGCGGCTGTTCCTTCGCCATTATCGCAGATAGGTTTTCAGCAACTAGGCAATACCGCGAATCGTGTTGGGAGTGAAGACATGGCCTTCTGCCACCGAGAGGCACGGTATGAGTTGATGATGTTGTCGATGTGGCTTGATCCGGCTGCATATGCAGTGAACGCAAAGTGGACGCGCCAGTTAGCAGAGGCGATGCAACCGTTTACCACCGGTCGTGCCTATATCAACCAGATGGGGATGGAGGCAGAGGAGGGAGCAGATCGGATCAAAGCAGCCTATGGGCCGAACTATGACCGGCTGGTGGCGCTAAAGAATAAGTATGACCCTACCAATCTGTTCTGCCACAACCAGAATATCAAGCCGACGGTGTAAAGCTCAAAGACTCAGCGGGAAGCCAGACAAAATGACGAAGGTTTGGACTGCATCTTCCTGGATGCCCGCCAGAACTTGTCCTGAGCCAGTTGAAGGGCGGCCTGACGGTCTGTTGTCCGTGATACATTCTACAGTTTCAGATGGACAGAGTACTGGAGGCTGGGTCACGACCCAGCCTCCAATTTGCTTCATCACTCGTCAAATATTTCCCGGTTTGCTTCGTCATATAGCATTTGGTCTTGTTCACGAATTAGAGGCGCGGACTCAAGGTGGCTTAAGATCTCACTCGCCCGCGTTTGTACCGCAGGGCTTACATCGCTGATAGCGTAACGAGCAAAGGCAATCTTGTCTTGCTCATCAATAGCAGGGTGGTTACCAATGACCTCTACGGCCATCATGCGAACCAGTTCAGCGCTATCATGCTGGACGAGGTCTGATAGGACCTCGGGCGGAAGGGCAAGGCCGGTAACATGCACCTTTCGCAGGACTCGATAGCGCACGTCATCATCTTGATCTCCCAGAGCCTGTACAACGACTTGTGAGGCGTTGGGGCCCTGAAGATCGATCAGAGTTTCGAGTGCCTCGGCACGCTGGCTCGCTTGCGCAGAGGTAAGTTGCTGTTCAAGTTCGGATAGTTCGTGAGAGCATGTGGAGGTTTGTGGCAGCCAGGCTTCACCAGTACCAGCCGGTAACACCCATACCGCTTTTAGGGCAACATTAGCTGTTCCCTGATTTGCGAATGCAAAAAAGCTGTCCTCAAATTCGAGCATGGTCTGCAGCGCGCGGTCAAATGGGACGCGGATGAGTTGAATGCTCACGGGTCGGTCCGCGATGAGTTGCGCGTTGATCTGGATGCCGCTCTCCTGAGCCAGGACCCCCAATACCTTCTTGAGTGATTGGTTTTCCACACGGAGGGTCACATCGCCACCCTGGACTTCAACGTCTAGGCTACTATGAGGGCGCGGTTGGTGTGATGGCTCTACACTCGTGGCGACATCTTTGGGAGTTGGGCTACGCTGCGGGTTATTCTTTGCTCTGGACTCGGTATTCTGTTTACCTGCCGGGGTGATGTCGCTGGTAGCGGTCGCTCGATGCCGTTCCCGGGGTGGCGCAGGGTGAGAAATCATGTCGTTGCGAATGCCGACAAGCATCGCGCCTACTCCAAGTGACACACCTAAAATGATTACGGAGATCAAGAACTTTTTTGTCATGGCCTCTACTCGATCTGTATAAAGAATCCCGCGGGCGTTGCGTCAGGAGCCGTCTCAGGTTCTCTGCAAAAGCGCCCGCGGGTAGTGAGGGTGAGCCGTTTCTCCTCGGCTGAGGCCCGTTCAAGCATGGCTCGAAAGGAGAACCCCGACTTGAACGGGCTGCGAAGAGCCCTATTTCTGACCTTGGAAGTGATATTCGCCAAGGATCCCAGAACCCGCAGCGGTATCTAACGCATGAAAAGTCCCACCCATGCGATGCGGTGCGCTCGCGATCACATCGGAAACGTTCCCCACCCAGGTCTGAATGACCACACCTGCGGTATTTTTGCGGGCAAAGGCAATTCGACCGGTCGCCGGGCAGTAATAACCGCGCACGGGGTGACTGACGGACGTGCCTGGATAGATCGTACCGTTGATCGCCTGACACGGTAAGGGACCAGCTTGGCTGCTGATTCTCAACGACCCGACATGCTGATTGCCGACAATGGTCCAGGTGCCCAGGACATTGGGGAGCGGTGCAGCGGTTGCTATGCTTCCCCATACTAAGCTGATAGTCCCAGCGGCGATGGCCAAACGATTCTTAAAGGTCTTGCTCATAATCAGGATCTCCTCATCAGGGTTCTTCACTAGTTGATTGACTCTGCTGTACCCCTTGCCACCCGTGCGAAGCAGAAGAACCCAAGGGTGATCGCTTCGCCCGCGCCGCAAGCAGCCTCTACACCAGCGCTGTGTTAGATATTGTCATCCGTCATGTATGCCTCCTCTGCGGTACAGAACCGCGGTGTCTTTATCTCTAAGGCGTGACTTTTCGAGTCACAGTGTGACTCGTAGCGAGAACACGAGGAAAAAGAGAAATTTTTGTGGGAGGGAGAATTTTGCGCTGGGCGAACTTCGACAAGCTCAACCCGTACGGTTCCAGGATCTCCACTACAGTGTGGCTGTGCAGAGAGAAACTGGCATCACTGGATGATTACCGAATATGATCAGCAAAATTCATCAGGCCGTGGTGCACCCGGCTGGGGGCTTAAAATTCCCACTGCACGGGGAACCGGCAGACAGGAGTGTACGAGCAAAACGTGCCGGTCTTGATCGTGCGCGTCAGATACTGCGTCAGTTCCGGATTGAGCACGGCGATCTTTTGCAATGCCGCTTTGATTCCTTTAGTGACGTTGACCCGGGCCCGTTCTGTCTGAGATGCCACCTGCCGCGTCCGCCCGCCTAACCCTAAGGCAGCACTGAGTTCTTGGGTGAGAAAATCCATCTCCTGCTGCAATTTCTCGATACGTGCTAAGTCGTGAAAGCCTTGCGCTTCTTCTAACTCTTCCTGGAGATCAGTCAGCCGCTGGCGATAGGCCGCGCGGGCTTGGGTATCAAGCACAGGAGTCTACGGTGTCACTCGTCACGCCAGCCTGGCCTTCCTTAGTGGTTAGGGCGATGAATTCAAAGCAGTGGAACTCGTGGTGAGGGTAGCGTAACAAATGGGCAAGATAGACAAGACCGCGCATCTGTTTGAGACGGCAGGTGCTACCTTGATAAGCGATTGTCCAGTATTCACCCTCGCGACGGAACAGAGTAGGGGTTAGGGCTTGGGGATTAGGAGCTGGAAAATTGGAGATGCAGGGTTTGGAGTCAACAGTCGTCAAAGGGTTGATGTCTGACGGTTTGCGTGGGGACGATGGCCGATGGTTATGTGCTTCCACATCTTGGAACGCGAGACTTGAGATTTGAGACTCGATTTTTTCACTCAGCCGTGTCATCCCCAGTTCTTGTGTGGTCGTCAAAGCGGACTGCAAAAGAACTTGGGCCTGTTCATGGTCACCTGGCTGATTACGTGCTAGCCGCATGGAAGCGTAATCACACTCAGTGTGGGCAACAAACGGACGGCTACCCAGTTGGCGATTGAAATGGAGCGCGGAGGCAAAATGTGCCTCGGCCTCGTCCCAGCGGGTGAGGGTTGTCGCCAGCAGTCCCAGATAACGTGCGACCGAACCGTAACAAGCGGCGGAGGTGGCGACGACGATATTGTGGGTCGCATATGGCAGCAGCAGCGTGTAGAGTTGGCTGGCGCGGTGTCTATCACCAAGGAAAGTGCAGACTTCAGCGAGCGCCGTCAGCCCAGGGAGCCAGTTGGCATCGCGGGGGAAATCGGTAAAGTCTCGTGCGGCGAGAGACAGAAACTCATGGCGGGCTTTTTCGTAATCACCACTGTCACTGTAGAGTAGTGCGAGTGCACAGCGCCAGGCAGGTAGGGTTGGGAATTGCGCAGCCAGGGCGGCAACCGCAGGCTCCAGTTCAGCACCCCGTCCCTGCTGACGGCGGAGCCAAAACATTTGTACACCGAAGAATTGCATCGCGTTGTTGACTTCGTTTTCATCCCGACAGGCAACGGCTTCCTGAGCTAAACGTTCGCCTTCGTCGAATCGGCCTGCCAAAAGCGCACGGGTTGCAGAGATGAGGAGCAGATGCCACCGGTAGCGCGGGATCCGGATATCGCTACCGCGCTGCGCGTAACTCAGGACTTCGTGATTCAGCGCAATGCTGTCTCCGATTTCAAACAAGTCAAAGATTTTCCACGCCTGTCCCTCGCGTATAAGATCGCGATCATTGAGATCTTCTGCCAGGCGGATAGCTTCCGTGGCGAGTCTCAATCGTTCTTCGGTATAGTCCGGCCCCCAGAGCGCAAAATGGCGTGCAATCAATGCCATGGCAAGGGTTCTGCGGTCGCCATGCTGGCGAGCGATGGCAAGCGCTTCCGCACTCAGCCTCTCGCGTTCGTCCGCCGCAGGGGAGAAATAGAGTGCAACAGAAAGGCGGGCGAGAACTTGGGCGCGTAAAACTCTTGGCTGATCGCCCAAAGCCTGTAATGCTACCCTGAGAAAACCAACGAGGACAGAATCCAGCACCCCCGTTTCTTCTCGCACCCGACCGAAGCTAAGTGCGGCTTGGGCAAGAAGTTCTGCATCTCCTATACGTTGCGCGAGATGAAAAGCCTGCTCATAGGTCTCCCGAGACTGGGCATCTTTTCCTGCCCACCAGCAAGCATCCCCCAACCTCAAGAGGAGCTTACCGCGTTGTTTTTCATCAGGCTCCAGCAGATCGAGCATGCGCAACGCCCGCTCATAATGATCGACCGCGTCTTCATAGGCAAGGCGGGAAGTCGCATACTCTCCCGCACGAACCGCGTACGTCAACGCTTTTGTCGCCTCTCCCCCAGAAGCTGCTTGTTCAAAATGGTAGACTAATTCAGCAAGGTGGTGTTCGTGAGTTCTGTCCAGTGCTTCGAGTACCACACCAATCTGCCGGTGCAGTTCGAGACGTGTACCAAGCGGCAGATCTTCATATAACGTCTCGCGAATGAGGGCATGCGAAAAACGATACGTCCCTAGGTTCCCGGGCAGGCACGTAATGAGGTGCGCGTCCAGGGCCTCGTCAAGTGAAGCAAGCCTGGTTGCTTTCGTAGAAGTAGATTGCAAACCTGCCTCTACCCTCTCTATGATCTTGAGATTGAACTCCTGCCCCATTACTGCGGCGGTTGCCAACACATGCTGGCATACAGGGGAAATGCGCTCTAATCGTTGGCGAATCGTTTGCCGTACGCGCTGCGGAACCGCCATATCAGAAGAAGAAAGGGGTGTCAGGGCCGCAGCACTCTCCCCGTCGCCCGGCAGAAGCCGGACGATCTCGGTGACGAAAAACGGGTTTCCTTCTGTTCGCTGATACACAGCGTCCGCGACGTTGGCCGTGGTAGTGGTTCCCAGAGTGTTCTCAATTAAACGAGAGACATCACTTCTAGCGAGTCCACCCAGCGTGAGGATTGTTCCCTCCCGGGTCAGTTTGCCGAGGGTATCGGCGAGGGGATGCGCACGGTCGACTTCCCCGTCGCGATAGGTACCAATGAGGCACAGGTGTGTGCCTGCAAGCTCACGAGCCAGGAATCGTAACAGCAAGAGTGATGGCGTATCGGCCCAGTGCAGATCATCGAGAATAAGAACGAGCGGATGGGTCCGTGCGGCATTTCTCAGAAATACCGTCACGCTATCGAAGAAACGAAAGCGGGCATGTTGAAGATCAAGCACTGTTGGTGGTTGTATCTCAGGGAACTGTGAACGAAGCTCTGAGACGACGTGTGCAATATCGGCCGCGCCCGCACCCAACTCCTTGCGTAAGAGGTGAGTATCCCGAGCGTGGATCAGGGTTCGGAGCATCTGGAGCCACGGCCAGAAGGCAGGAGCTCCTTCTCCTTCCCAACAGCGCCCCCACACGACCTCGGCTTTCCGTTGCAACGCAATGAGTGTGAATTCTTCCGCCAGACGGGTTTTGCCAATGCCGGCTTCTCCTGCTAACAAGACCAACCGTCCTCGACCTGTTGCTGCATCGCTCAACGCTTGACGCAACTCCTCGAGCTCACGTTCCCTGCCGACAAAACGGGAGGGAAACGTAGCAATAGAGGGAGATTCGTCTGCTCTACGGTCGCATGAAGGCGATAGGGAGATAGGGATAATCTTCGCCATAATGTCATGAGCCCTGAGCATCAATATGGAGGAATGAGCAAGAATTGGGCCCGTCGCCGAGGTGGTCATTCTTCGGGTGTAGATAGAGAATAAGTACAGCGGAAAAGCGAAAAGTAGCTGAAGTTCCTAGGAGGCTTTCAGACGTGTCACAAAGCTATGGTGGAAAATTTTGAAGACAGCATGGAAATGAGAATTGACAGTAACGCAGGCTGAGATGAGGCAAAGCCGAATCCCAGCGTCATCAAATAATGATGAATGTAGAATGCAGAATAATGAATGGGGAAGAAGTCCAGCGTCCGAGGCCCGGGGTCGCGGAAAGTCAAAGGGAGGAGTCTAGGACCCATTTCCCACCAGGAGAGAAGGGACCCATTGTCACGTGGGTATAACGAGTGCCAAACACTCTCGCTGACAGTGCTACTTTCGCCTGGGCTTAGGGAATTGTATTCTTGTTTTCGCCTTTCATACCTGGCAACACGGTAACCTTCACCATCAGGTATGTTTATGGCTGAGTCTACCAACATGATCGAGTACTCTCTGACGTGCACTACCGTGCTCATGTGTCACCCTACGACGATCAATCAGGCTGTACATGAGATCGCAGTGCGTATTGGCTGGCAGCAAGATGGCGTGTTTGCACTGATCTATACTCTTACAGGTGACTGTAGTCGCCTGTGGATTCCACCGACGCAACTGCCAGCCAAAGTCGACGGCCTTTGGCAGCATACCTGCTTTGAGGCGTTCGTTTCTGCAAAAGGCGATTCGGCGTACTGGGAGTTTAATTTTTCTCCTTCGAGCGAATGGGCAGTGTATCAATTTCGTGGCTATCGTGACCGCACGTCACTTGCAGAGGAAGCGCACGTACCTCAGATGCTCGTGCGTAGGGCAGCAGATCGTCTCGAACTTGACATTCGTACTCGCCTACCGCATCTACTGGCGACACAGCCACTACGACTGGCGTTATCTGCGGTGATCGAAGATGACAGTGGGAAGTTGTCTTACTGGGCACTCAAACACCCGCCCGGCAAGCCTGATTTCCATCATCCTGACTCCTTTGCGTTGGAGATCGTACCACCGAAGAGAGAAACCACAGAAAAGGAAAACTAATGAAGTTCGGAATCGATCGTCTGCTGGAAGAGCCTGCCCTACGAAAACCTCTCGCCGGTCGCCGCGTGGCGTTGCTTGCTCACCCAGCGTCGGTGACACGCGATCTAGTTCACTCTCTCGACGCGCTCGCGGCGCTCAACGACATCAAGCTCGTTGCTGCCTTCGGTCCGCAACACGGACTGCGCGGGGACAAGCAGGATAATATGGTCGAGTCACCAGACTTCAACGACCCTATCCACGGGATTCCGATCTTCAGCCTCTATGGCGAAGTGCGCCGTCCCACACCAGCGATGATGGACAGCTTCGACGTTCTGCTCGTCGATCTGCAGGATGTGGGCTGTCGCATCTATACCTTTGTCACAACACTACGATACGTCCTCGAAGCGGCTGCGGAGCACCGGAAGGCGGTCTGGATTCTTGACCGACCCAATCCGGCAGGTCGTCCGGTGGAAGGTCTGCGGCTGCGACCGGGCTGGGAAAGCTTTGTCGGCGCGGGACCGCTGCCGATGCGTCATGGTCTCACTCTGGGTGAACTCGCGGGATGGTTTGTGAAGACGTTGCATTTAGATGTCGAATGCAACGTCGTAACCATGAATGGCTGGAACCCTACGAGCGCACCGGGATATGGCTGGCCGCTCGGCGAGCGCACCTGGGTGAACCCCAGCCCGAACGCCTCGAATCTCTGGATGGTCCGCTGCTACGCTGGAACAGTGATGCTGGAAGGCTCGACACTTTCCGAGGGGCGTGGCACGACGCACCCTTTAGAGCTTTTCGGGGCGCCAGATCTTACCCCTCGTTCGCTCCTCGCAAAGATGGAATCCCTTGCACCACACTGGCTGCATGGCTGTCGACTAAGGGAATGTTGGTTCGAGCCGACGTTTCATAAGCACGTTGGCAAGCTATGCGCGGGCATACAGATTCACGTTGAAGACGCGAGCTACAATCATGACACGTTTCGGCCCTGGCGATTACTCTCGCTGGCGTTCAAATCCTTACGGACTCTGCGACCGGACTTTGATCTGTGGCGTGACTTTCCCTATGAATACGAACGCGACCGGCTGGCTATCGATGTGATCACCGGTAGTCCGCTGTTACGCCAATGGATCGATGATCCTGCGGCCACACCCGCTGACCTTGATGCTCTTGCTCACCCAGACGAGGCCACCTGGCGCAATGAACGCGAGTCGGTGCTATTGTACCGATGAGCCGCGAAGAGAAAATGGGAAAACGACGAAACTGCAATACGGATAGAGATGGAAACAAGTAAATGGTAAAGGGGGAAATGTAGGGGCGCAGCATACTGCGCCCTCTTTCACGATCTGTTAGGTTAAATCAAACTGAAACGTGGCATTCATCCCTTTGGCAGCATCTTTATTAAATGTATCCTTCATACCATCCATCACTTGTTGTACGGTTGTGGCTGGGGAACCACCTGCACTGGGCTTGAATAGACTTTGCAGTTTGAGAGCGAGTCCCATATCGCCAGCAATCTTCAATTTTCCCGTCATAAACGCCATCTGTCCGTTGAGCTTGCCGTTGATCATATCGAGGTAATCGCTCTCCTTCATAGTCAGTGTGATGCTGGGTTTCTCACACTTTCCTGCGCATACATTGATTGCCTCATTCGCGATTGTGAAATGGTACTGGGTTGCCATAGGGCTCCTCCTCTGCATGTAAACTTCTTCTACGCTACCAACTCTTTGTTGCGGAGAAAAGGTCCTCACTGGAAATGGGGAATGACTTTCTCTCCCAAAAGACGGATAGACGATAACATCTGACTCTGCTCACGGACGATATGGCGAAAGAGAAAGTGATTACAGCCAAGGCGGCGGTATTTCTCAATCTCGGCGATGACCTCGTCCGGGCCGCCGACGAATAACGCTTCGAGTTTCTCACCAGTAAACCCACGGTAGCCTGACTGAATAACCGGATCGGCATGTTTTTTCGCTGTGGCGAGATCTGGGGCAACGTAAATGTCGCGACGAATAGGGAGTTCACTGACTGTCCGCCCGTATTCTTGTAGTGCTTTACGGTAGAATCCAATCCGTTCTTCGCATTGACGAAGGGACATCCACGGAGCAATGAGCCAACCGTCAACGAGACGAGCGGCACGGCGCACTGGACCATCGGCATCGCCACCAAGCCACACCGGCAGTGGCTGCTGTACGGGTTTAGGGTTGATGGTCACATTAGAGAACTGCCAGTATTTTCCTTGATGGGTCACGTTATCACTAGTCCAGAGCTTCCGCATGATCTCTAGGCATTCCTCAAAGCGACCAGCCCGCTCCTTCCACGGGATGCCGAAAGCTGCATGGGCATCTTGTTGCCCACCTCCAGCAGTTTTGAGCGTAAAGCGTCCTTCGCAGATCACGTCGAGTGTCGCAATCTGTTCGGCAAGTAACACCGGGTGAAAAAGTGGCAACATGAATAACGCACCAATCTGCATCGTACCGGAGACCGCGGAGATTCGGGCAATCATCGGAATGTTTTGTAGATAATGATGCGGAGTCACATGATGATCGCCAACCCATACAGAATGAAAACCTAGCTCGCGGGCGGTCTGCACTCGCTCCAAAAGATCGCGAACACATTGCTGTGGGTCAGTACTTTGTGGATGGGCGGTCGTGAGCGAAAGGCCAAAACGCACGGCGGGAGTAGTCATAGTGTCTATCCTTTGAGGTGTGTTGCCGAGCATCTACCACACTTCAAGACAGCGGCAAAGCAAGGGATTGCGGGAAGTCAATGAAGAATGAAGAATGCAAAGAAATGCTGAACGCTGAACGATGAATGAGGAGAACAAATGACGGCAAAATATGACTGTGAGCGATGGTTTCTTGCTTTGATTTTCGGGATGGCGCTATGTGTGAGCCCTTCAGTTTTTCTTTTTGCTCAAGAAGCAAAGCCGGTTACTACAACAGACTTGGAGAAAGTTGCCAACGAATCGACAGTTGATCTTACGACAACTGGTCGCAAGAGTGGCAAGGCGCACACCAAACCAATCTGGTTTGTCTACGACCAGGGTCACCTGTATTTACAATCTGGAAAAGGGGGAAAGTCTGATTGGTATCAGAACCTTAAGAAGAACCCGCAAATGACGCTCAAAATTGGCTCGATATCGTTTCCTGGTAAGGCCAAGTTTATTGATGATGAAAAAGAGACAGAACGCATTCATAGTTTGTTCAGCGCAAAATACATTGGCGCACGTCTTGCCGGGATGGTCGGTTCGTCGATCGGACATGGGAAAGCGGTGGAGGTTCTCCTGGAATAGTTGCCAGTTTCCAGTTCTTAGAGAGGGATAGAAGTAGGGTGGGCAACGCTGCGCTTTTGCCCACCGAACCTGGTGTAAGTTTGGCCTATAGCTTCGCTGACGGGACGACTAGCTTTTCCGCCAACTGCTCGATCGCACCTTTCACTGTCTTTGCGTCACTCGGAATCGCGCCGACAATCACTTGGTCCACACCTGCGTCGCGGTATCGCTTGATCGCGTCGAGTTCGACCGGTGAGCCGATGCCAGGCGATACGGCGAACGAGAGTTTCACGTTCCCACGTCCTGCCGCCTGCGCGTATTGCTTCATGCGTGCAAGCAAGGTCGGCGCAGCTTCCGGAGTCACATTCACACCAAACCAACCATCTCCCACTTCCCCTACACGCTTGAGGGCTGGGGTGCTCTCGCCACCGAAGATGATCGGTGGATATGGCTTCTGCACTGGCTTGGGATACATGCGCACTTTAGGAAAACTGAGAAATTCGCCCTTGAACTCGGGCTCTTCGTTGGTCCACAGGAGCTTCATCGCTTTGAGATACTCGCGCGTCCGTTCGGCTCGCCGTTCCCACGGCACGTTAACCGCAGTGAATTCTTCTGCGAGCCAGCCAATACCCACGCCTAGATCAAAACGACCACCGGACAATTTATCCAGACTGGCAACTTCTTTTGCCGTGACAACAGGACTGCGCTCTGGGATCAAACTGATACCCGTCCCAAGACGAATCTTTTTGGTCAGCGCCGCCGCGTAGGTCAGGGCGACATAGGGGTCCAGAATGTCAATCTTGGTCGTTGGCATCGGCAATCTGCCGTCTGCTGAGTAGGGATATTTGGAAACGTACTGGTCAATCAGCACGACATGCTCTGGAGCCCACAACGAGTGAAACCCGCACGTCTCGGCAGTCTGGGCCGTCGTTGCGAGGATTTCAGGGTCAGCCGCAGGGCCGATACCAACAGCAAAAAATCCGATTTTCATAACCTTCCCTCCTTCTATTGTAGCGAACGCCTGTCATTCTTCTGTTTCGTTGGCTGCTTTGAACGCCTCTCGCCCTTTACCCGGCGTGGGGTCTTTCACCAAGCCGTAAATTTGCCGGCCTTCGTGATCTTCAGGGAGGTGTTCGGTGATTGGCATCCCCTCTGGTGTCACAAACAGTAAACAATGGCAATACTTCCATTGTTTCATTTCATCGCAGGCACAGACCCATTCGCGACTGCGGTCGAGCTCGGCCTTTTTGTCTGGGTAGAAATTACACGGACACAACGGTCGTCCAACTTCATCGATGTTTCCAGCGAGTCCGAGGACGACGGCTTCGGTCACTTCTTTGTCAGGATGGGGAAACGTGCCACTTTTTTCCCAGTATTTCTGTACGTATACACGCATACGCTGCATGCTTTTCTCTGATGGCGGCTCTTTCATAACGATCCTCCCGTGCGGGTTGCTTTCCGGCCGACCCTTCTTAATGATGACGTTCACCCTTATGCCATTTTTCTCCGGGAGGCGGAACATGCCCACGAAAATCTATGTCACACGCCAAATTCCAGAGACGGCCCTTGCTTTACTGCGTCCGTATGGTGATCTCAAGGTGTGGGAACGCGACCAAGCCATCTCGCGAGACGTTCTACTTCAAGAAGTGCACGACACTGATGCACTCCTCTGCATGGTAACCGAACGTATTGATCAAGACCTCTTATCGCATGCACCTCGGCTGCGGATTGTCGCCAATATGGCTGTCGGTTATGACAATGTCGATGTCCCAGCACTGACGCGTCATGGAATTGTTTTTACCAATACTCCAGGGGTGCTGACCGAGACTACGGCAGATCTCGCATTTGCCTTGCTTCTTGCTATCGCTCGACGAATTGGCGAAGGAGAACGCCTTGTCCGCTCAGGAAGTTGGCCGACGTGGAGCCCGTTTGTTTTCCTTGGTACCGACGTTCACCACGCTACCCTTGGGATTATCGGCTTAGGACGCATCGGCACCGAAGTGGCCAAACGTGCGCAAGGTTTCGACATGCGGGTCCTCTATACCAATCGTGGTCGGAACCCTGAAACAGAAGAGCGATTCGGTTGTACGTGG
Source organism: uncultured delta proteobacterium (assembly GCA_963733195.1). GTDB lineage: Bacteria > Desulfobacterota > Binatia > Bin18 > Bin18 > VGTJ01. The sequence goes on along the minus strand of CAVTCR010000011.1, from coordinate 973 downwards.
GTTGACCTGCCAACACTATTGCATGAATCAGATTTTGTTGTGGTCCTCGTTCCCCTCTCACCAGAGACTCGTCACCTGCTATCAACGTCTCAGTTTCAGTTGATGAAACGGACGGCGTTTCTCATTAACGCGGCGCGCGGACCGATCGTTGATCAACGGGCTTTGTATGAAGCCTTGAGGGACGGAGTGATTGCTGGTGCCGCACTTGATGTGACAGATCCAGAGCCGATTCCATTGGATGATCCTTTGCTGTCATTAGACAACTGTCTCATCGTTCCGCACGTTGGTAGTGCCAGTGTCGCCACACGCACCCGTATGGCTACCCTTGCGGCGAAGAATATTGCCGCTTTTCTTTCCGGCCACCGTCCGCCTACACCAGTGAATGCAGAAGTGCTGGAGTCGATGTTGGGGTGAGGACGAGAGAGGAAGGGGAAAAATGTGGAAGTCTGGATGTCATTTGTACAGTACAACGAACGCGTCCTCGAAGCATTGCAAAAGAAAAATCACAGAGCGTTGGTAAATGATGAGGGGGTAGGTCCGTAGCCCACCTTTCAGTACCCACGCCTGATCATTACTTGCCACTGCTTTATGTGGCACGTCTCCAGAACGACAACGAGCCGACCGCCTTTGCTGTCAATGGTATTGAGCACGGGTCGATCGGCATGTTGACAGTCGTCTTTGGTGCGTGACTTGATCATCAAGCGTGGCGAAAATACGGAATGACGTGTTTGCCGAAGAGGCGAATTGAATCCATGATGTCCTGGTGCGGAAGACCACCGAATTGCATGAAACACAGGACCTGATCGATGCCTGCAGCTTGATACTTCTTTAAGGTGTTAATGCAGGCGTCTGGATTGCCCATACAGAACATGCCACCGTCGATGAGATCGTCGACGGACTTCCCAGTCCGCTCTCCTTGCAAAGCCCCACCGCAAATTTGTAGGAATCGGGAATCTTCACTCCTTGTTCCTGC
>CAVTCR010000010.1:0-80282 GCA_963733195.1 uncultured delta proteobacterium | reverse complement strand
CTACTAACTACTTGTTCTCTTACGTTTCTAGTGTCGCATCCCGCCCGACCTGCTCAAGACGTGCAATGACTTCCTGTGGATTGATCCGATTTTTGAAAAAGAACACGCTTCCCGGCACATCCTTAAAATCTTCTTCACCGACGTTCAGGCTCGCAGAGACGGCGACAACCATATCCGAACGACCAGAGCGTTTGAGTTTCATGATTTTCTTTTCCAGATAATCTGGCCGCCAGAAGCCGACAATCTCTAACAGTGCGGTACGTCCATCGGTATGACGGAAGGCGAAATCCGGGATAAAAACTGTCTCTTTCAAGTTGATAATCGCGACTTCCCGTTCAATCTGCCACCCGCTATCAACTTCGGCAAAGCGTTCGGCAAAGGTGCGTTCGAGCAGCGAGTCGTACATTGTGCTGTCCTTATAATGCGAAACCAGACTAGCGCTTTCGTCGAGCGGAAAAAAACGATGCGAACCGTCAGCCATGACAATCTCAGCTTCCATTTTCCAGCGGGTGCAGAGCAGGAGCGCGGGTAAGAACACGGCAAGCTGGAGGCCGTATTTCTGCGAGAGGCGAAACATACTGACTGGTCCATCGAGAAGGATTTCGTAGCCGCTATCGAGGTCGCCCTGGATCGTGTGCATCAACTGGTAGAACTTGATGAACTTGAACAACTGTTTGTAGCGGCTGGGGATGTTACGAAATACTGATAACTTCATGTGAATGCAGCGATACAGCAGTGCCTGTGCCAAGGCAACGTTGTAGCGCTGCAACAACCACTCGGGGGTTGGGGCATCGAAGCGAGTGAGGATGTGGTTCTCAGTCAGGTCTGCGTACAACGCCCACGCGACTTGTTCAGGGTCGGTTTTATACTCGCGAGCGACTTCGGCCAGGAGGTCATCTTTGGTGACAGGGTGGATAAGGTCAGGGTGGAGAACGACCGGGTGATTTTCGCGCGCCAGGGCAAACAATCGTTGCCGAATCTCTGCAGAAGGAGCGATGGTTCGCTCTATGAACTCACAGCGATCGTCGCTCAGGAGCTTGGCCAGGCCGCGCTGAATCCGATACTCCGTACTGTCATCTGCATAACGGTCGAGTGCGTCGGTCAGCTCACGGCGCGTTTTTCCTTCATGTTCGGCGTAGATAGCGACCAACTCTTCGGCCATCGTGATGAACCGTTGAGCATCGATCTTGATGTACCGTGGGTAGAGGTACGGGCCTTCGTTGCGTGTTTGGAGAAGGTCGGAGGTAAGCATTTCTTCCTTGACAAAAATGATGAACGCAGTATGCAGAATGATGAACGAGAAACGAGGCTGTAGGCTTTAGGCTCCAGGGAAGGGAGACCCCTCAAGCCTGTGACTGATAGCCTTCTTTTTTAATTCATCATTCATCGTTTAGCATTCATCGTTGATCGCTATGCTTCCTGCTGCTCAATCACGATCCGTAAAATATCACTTGTAGAGAGAATTCCTAAGAGTTTCTCTTCTTCGGCGACCAGGAGCGAACCAATACGACGCTCAAAGAGTTGTTTCGTTGCGTCCAGGAGTGTTGCATCAGGACTAATAACGACCGGCTCAAATGTCATTGCCGCTGCTACTTTCAGCTCCCGCAGGGTTTGGCGAATCTCCTCTTGGGCAGGGAACAATGGATACACCGGTGTCATCAGTTTGAGATCGCCAGCAGTCACAATGCCAATCAGATGGCCTTGAGGGGCAACCACTGGCAGCTCATGCACGTCATGCTTTTTCAGGAGAGCGAGGGCGTGCTGCAGCGAATCTTCGGGACTGACGGTAACGAGCGTGGTTGTCATGACCTCGCGGACGCGGATGGTTTTGAAGCTGCGTTTCATCGCGGGACCTCCTTGCGGGAGTAACGTCGACACCTTCCCAAGTGTGGAGGTTTTTGCCCCTCAGAGCAAGCGCCTTCCTGAATAGTCCTTGACGACACCCTGATTTTCCTCAATGAACAAGGACTTGAGGTATCAACGTTTCCCTGTGAGTCGCACCAACACTCGATCGCGGACGCACTATTGGTACTACTGGCCAAGGCGCAGGTGGTGTCCTGGAGGGCGGAGCGTTTATCTACTCGTGTTCCTCCTTCCCGTTGCTGTCACAAAATTAAGCTTTGCTGCTCCTACTGACATTGTGGCAATGGTAGACGGTCAACCGATCTTCATGCGTGAGATCGACGAACTGTCGACCGCACAGCTTTCCAAGATTCGCGACGAGCTCGGTGCACTCCTAGCCCGGACTGTGGACCGTCTGATCGATGAACGGCTGCGATCCTTAACAGTACCAGAACCGTCCGAGGAGTTGTCTCAACTACCGGCTACGCCATCAGTGGCGGATGAAGAAGTCCGTTCCTATCGAGCGACACCCGAAAAGGATGTAATAGGGAGGCGCTCCGTTGAGGGAGTTGCAAGTGAGTCAGATGAACAGACTGCCCTTCTTCGCTACTATCTCGAACAAAAAGCGCGTGAAGCTGCAGACGCGCAAATGCGCCAACGCCTCCGACAGGGACATATGATTCGCTTATCTTTCCCACGCCCACAGGAGCTGGAGTTTCCGATGACACAGGAGCGGCAGATTGCGCAAGTTGATAACACCTGGATTCGTGCGGTCGAATTTGAACAGGCCGCTGCGTGGCGACTCTATCAACTACGCGGGGAAATATATCGCGAACGGCGGCGCAGTCTAGAATCTGCCATTGAAAATGCTTTATTAGGCAACGAAGCCCGACGACGTAGTATGACAACCGAGGCGCTGTTAGCCGAATTGTCAGCGAAGGAATCTGTAAGTGAAACAGAGATCCAGGCGTTTACTACAGCAGAGCAAGAAGCCGGGCGACCAGCGCCAACGGCTGAGCGAGCTCACGTCTACTTAGAGTTCCGCAAAGCCTACGATCGTCGGCAAAGGTTGCTGAAAAAATTGCGCGACAGCAGTCCTATAGAGATACTGCTCAAGCCACCGCCCATTCCACGCCTTCCGGTTGTGGATACCGGAGTCGTGGTGCTGGGAGCGAAAAAAGGGAAACGGCTTGTGGTCTATACCAACTATCGATGTCCCTCCTGTCGTGCTGCCCAACAAGAGATCGATACTCTGCTGGCACAGGACAAGCAGGTACGCGTCATTTTCCACGACTTCATTCCTGGGTATGATCCTGTTGCCACTGAAGCGGCGTACTTCACACGATGTGCAGCGCAATGGGGAGTCTTTCCTCGCATGCGTCAGGAGTTGCTGACACGTGAGCCACCGTCCTTTGGTCAGCATTGGTATAAGGAAAGTGAACTGCCACAGCTTGTTCACAGGCTGCGCGTCAAGAAAAGACTAGAGTTCCTTGAATGCTTAGGAACCGATGTTTACAAAGCGATTGAACACGATACAGCGAATGCTCGGGAACTTGGGTTTGACGCTCCTCCTGCGTTTGTTGCCGAAGGAATTCCAGCGGTTGGAGCACCATCGGCTGAGCGTTTGGCCCAAGCGCTTGCACAGGGACTGCAAGCGCAGTTACTACGCAAGCCGGAATTGGCAGATGGTAACTTGCCGCGAAAACGGAAACGGCGGAAAGGACGACGAGCACGGTTGCCAAAAAAACACCAAGTGAGTACTCAGACTTCGTCCCAGCAACGTAGCAAATCGCAACTATTGCAAAAGCCCAAGCCTACGCCACAGTCTTCTGTGATACAGAAAGCCGCACCACAATCCAAGCGAGAGGATCTGTTCGACCTGGAGTAAGCCTTTCCGGTGTGGTGTTTGGCGTCTTCTCTCTTTTAGAATGAGGTCCGTTGCGCTATGGTCTGGGGCTTAGGGTATTGACCGAACAGGAGACGTGCTGATGGCTGTGGAACTCGCGACTCTTCAACGTCAATTGCAAGAATTTTCACTTGTCCACTATGGCAAGGAAGCGGTGGTCAGTCAGGTAGAAGTGATGCCTGGACATGCGGGGCTGAGCTTTGGCTTTCGCGTTGACTATCAGGAAGCAGGACAAGCGAAGAACGAGTCACTAGTCGTGCGCATGCCGCCCAAGGGGGTGCGGCAGAGTGGGAATACCGATGTGTTGCGACAAGTCCCACTCCTCCAAGCCCTCAAACGACATGGAGTGCTGGTGCCAACTGTACGCTGGTCTGGTAATGACCTCCGCTGGTTCGAAGTGCCCTACATGATGGTCGAGCGCCTGCCTGGGCGGACGTTCCGGTTTTCCGAAACTGATCCTTCTTTTGATCTGAGTCCGCAAGCAGTTGCACCTCGGTTTCGTCAGATTGTTCATGCGCTCGTGCAGACTCATCAGCTCAACTGGCAGAAAGACCTCGCCGGGTGGGAAGCGCCGCGTGCGCTCGACGCTGAGATTCGTTTCTGGGACCCCATTCTGTCCAAGGGAGCAGAACCAGGCTGGATTCAGCAAGGAGAGGAAGTACGAGAATTGCTGTTACAAAGCATTCCACAAGATACGCCGATCGGTCTGTTTCATGGTGACTTTCAAGGATCTAACTTTCTATTTGATGGGGACACTCTAAATGCCGTCTTGGATTGGGAGATCTCTGGCATCGGCGGACAACTCCTTGATCTCGGCTGGCTGATTGTCTTTGCCGATCCAGGAAGTTGGACTGGAGTGTGCTCTCCGATCTCGTCTGCCCCGTCTGCTGAACAGATCGCTACTTGGTATGAAGAGGGGATGCGGCGCAAACTGAAGAATGTTTCCTGGTTTCGTGCGCTGGCAGGGTATCGCTTCGGCGCGATCAGTTGCTTCAACGTGATGCTTCATCGCCGGGGCAAACGCCATGATCCAGAGTGGGAAAATATTGCCCCATCGGTGCCGTTCCTCTTTGGGCGAGCAAAGGAGATGGCCTTGAGGAATCACTGATAGGCATCATGCTGCCGCCGCCGTTTGCTGATGTTTTCTTCAACGGTACCAGCGGTGATGACTTCATAGAGAATTGCTTGTTTGCCTTCGCGTTTACGTAGCACACGGCCTAAACGTTGTACGTGTTCACGAGTTGACCCCGAGCCAGAGAGGATCACGGCTACGCTCGCCTCCGGAACATTTACCCCTTCGTTCAGTACCTTTGAAGTTGCTAGCGCAAGATAATCGCCCCGATTGAAGCTTTCGAGAATGGCTTTACGTTCTTTAGTCGGTGTTTGATGGGTGATAGCAGGAATCAGAAACGCCGCAGAGATTGCGTAGACGGTATCGTTGTCACTAGTAAAGATGATTGTCCGTTCGCGTGCATGCTTCTTCAAAAGAAAATCAAGCGTGCGCAATTTCGCTGAAGTGCCGAGCGCTAGTTTCTTTGAGCGCTGATGTGCGAGCATGGCTTGGCGGCCTTTACGACTGATCGCACTTTCACGCACGAAGCGATGCCAGCCGGCTAAGCCATCCAACACAATGCCGTGGTCGATGAGAAAATTAGAGAACGTACTGCGGGAACGGCGGTACTCTTCTTCTTCTTCCGGCGTTAATGTTACTTTGATCCGCTCAACCACATAATCAGCCAGATAGTCACCAGCTAACTCTTTGATCCCTTTTGTGTACACCTGTGGGCCGATGAGATCGTCTAGTAGCGTGTGTCGTCCATCTGAACGTTCCGGTGTGGCAGTCAATCCGAGGCGATACGGGGCCAGACACATCTCAGCGGCATGACTGAACATCTCACCCGGTAGATGATGACATTCGTCGAAGATCACCAAGCCCCAACGATTACCAAGGCGATCCATGTGATTGTACGCACTGTCATAGGTTGTGACAGTGAGGTCCTGGATTTCGTAATACCCGCCACCAATCAAACCTATCTGTTCACCGAACGCGGCGCACAACAGGTCATACCATTGATTCATCAGATCAATCGTTGGTGCGACGACGAGTGTGCCGCGTTGTACAGTTTCGATAACCATCTGACCGACGTAACTTTTGCCCGCCCCGGTTGGGAGCACAACGACCCCACGACGATCAGCGCTTTTCCAAGCGGCGAGGGCTTCGATTTGAAAAGGATGTGGAGCCTGGGTCAAGCGACTAGAAAGCTTGAGCGTGCGATAGGCAGGAGCAGTGTTGTCGTATCTTACTTTATCTTGCTTGAACTGTTCGATTGTTGCGCGGTAATAATGTGCTTGCGTGCGCCAACGATCGACACGACCATCCCACTGAAAGTGAGAAGGCGGTTGGAATCCGGGAGGTGGGTCATGTAGGACGAGGGTACCAAGGTCGAAACTTAAACGCATAGGAGAAAGGGGTTAGGGGCTGGGGACTAGGGGTTGGGGGAGAAGAAAGAAGAACGTCAACTCTTGACTGATCCCCGACCCCTTACACCTGATTCTTCTTAGACGACACGTTTTTCCCGCAGCTCGGCAATTTTCGCTGCGCTGTAGCCCAAGCCACGTAAGACTTCGTCAGAATGCTCGCCAATAGCAGGAGCAAAGGAACGAATAGAACCCGGTGTATCAGAGAGTTTCACCGCGACTCCGGCTTGGATCACTTTCCCAGCTACAGGATGATCAAGTTCGACTGCCATTTGGCGGTGACGAATCTGCGGATCATTAAACGCTTCAGGTACGCTATAAACCTTGCCGACACAAACATCAGCTTTGGTCAGAAACTCAAACCACTCTTCTCGCGTCTTGGTGAGGAAGATTTTCTGTAACTCAGCGCGGGCATGGACATGACGTTCATGCGGAGGGCCAGAAAAATCGCCGGCTTTCATCGCGCAATCTTTCAAGTCTGGTCGATTCAGTGCATCGCACAGGTTCTCGAACAACCACGGTTCGGTGCAGCCGATGGTAATCATCTTGCCATCTTTGGTGTTATAAAAGCTGTAGTAGGCGTGGCCGCCACCAAACACACCATTACCACGACCAGGCATCACATCATCAGCAAAATAATCTCTCACATTTGGTGTCGCGGCCAGCAGTGAGAGTGTCGTGTCGAGATAAGAAATATCAACAAACTGTCCTTTGCCGGTGCGTTCGCGGGCGAATAGCGCGAACATGATCCCAGTGACACCGTGCATCGATGCGCCTGCATAATCGGCGATGATGTTAAGCGGAATCGAAGGAGGTCCTTCGGTTGGACCGATCAAGTCGGCTACTCCGGCGAGAGACAAGTAGTTCAAATCATGAGCAGGATAATCGCGATAGGGACCGTCTTGGCCGAAGCCACTCAGCGCACAATAAATCAGACGGGGATTGAGCTTCTTCAAGGTGTCGTAGTCACCGCCGAGTCGTTTCATCACCCCTGGACGATAACCTTCGACTAATACGTCGTAACTCTTAGCCAGGTCCTGCAGCACAGCTTGTCCGGCTGGATCTTTGAGGTTGAGGGTCAAACTTTTCTTGTTGCGGTTAGTGAAACTCGTTGCCAGCTTCTTCGCATCTTTTGGCCCAGGAGAGGCGCCCGAACCTGCGAGTTTGTCTGACGGCGGGGCTTCAATCTTCAGGACTTCAGCGCCCATGTCTGCCAACATCATCGTGCAAAACGCACCAGGTCCTACGCGAGTGAGTTCAAGAACTTTGATTCCGTCGAGTGCTCCGGCCATGACTCTCTCCTCCTTTTATCGATTCGTTGCTGCCGTTTTTATAAACTACTCAGCCATCTGGAAGCTAGTGGCGTCAACGAAAAGGGCGAAATGGGGAAATGGGCAAAAGGGGAAACGGGGAGAATAAAAAAAGGTAAAAGATAAAAAGGACAAAAGACGAAGAGGATGAGAGATCTCCTACTTTTGTTTTTCCTTTCCCCTTTTCCCTCCTTCTGTTGATTTCTCCTTCATTGTTCCTCCCGTGCCAATCTGCTAAGCCAGAGCAACATGACTCCACAAAACAAACTGCGCAAAATCCGCGAGGAGTTGCAGCAGATGTTTCTCGAACGGGCTGAGTTGATCGATGGTGCGTTGGCCGCCCTGCTGTCTGCGCAACACGTGATGATCGTCGGACCTCCAGGCACGGCGAAGTCTATGCTCGCCGACGAGCTATGTCGTCGAATCGAGGGTGCGTCATATTTTCAGTGGCTGCTGACAAAATTCACTACGCCAGAAGAATTGTTTGGCGCGGTCAGTTTGAAAGCGCTAGAAGCCGACGATTATCGTCGTGTCACGTCTCACAAGTTGCCCGAAGCCCATATCGCCTTTCTCGATGAAGTCTTCAAAGCCAGTTCGTCAATTCTCAATGCGATTCTGACGATTATCAACGAGCGGCTGTTTCATAACGGTCGCCAAGTGACATCAGTGCCGTTGCTCTCACTCTTTGGTGCGAGCAACGAGTTGCCGGAAGATGACGAGTTGTTAGCGTTGTATGACCGCTTCTTGTTGCGGTTTGTGGTGAGCTATATCAGCGAGGATTTTCGCTTTCTGAAAATGCTGCAAGCGAAAGAGCCATCCGAGCGAACGACACTAACTCTCGACGAACTTCTGCACATGCAAACTGAGGCCCAATCCATCACGATACCAGCACGGGTGCTTCAAGGAATGGCAGATATTCGTCGTGAACTACAGAAGAAGAGTATTGTCGCCTCTGACCGTCGCTATCGTCAGAGCCTCAGCTTGCTACAAGCATTGGCGTATTTGAGCGGGCGATCAAGTGTGGCGGAATCTGACCTGTTCTTCCTTGAACACGTGTTGTGGAAAGACCCCGGTGAACAGGTAGAAGTGCATAACGTCATCCATGGTTTGATTCACGGGTATGAAGATGAGGTCCGGGAATTGTTATTTCAAACGCGCGAGCTGCGCGACTATGCTGAGCGCACCTGGGACAGCAAAGAACAGCAAGCACGGGCTGTAATCGAAGCACATACGAAGATTCGTCACATCTTGGCGAAGGTGAACGAAATCAGTGAGAAAGTGAGCGAAATCGGTCGGCCCCTTGATAAAGTGGAAACCATCAAAACCGAGATTCAGACGATTCAGCAACAGTTGTTGGCGAAGTTCTAGAACGTAAAGCGTGAAACGTAAAACGTAAGAGAAACGTGACGTAAGGGAGAACGATTACGTATCACGTTTTACGTGATAGAAGTCTCAATGCCCCGTCGCGTACCAATAAAAAAGAAATCACAGTTCGTTCTTCCTCCTCCGCCGCCGATTCCACAGAACACCTGTTGGATCGAGAACGATTCGTACGATCGTGCGGTGTACAAGAAATTACGTGACGAATCGCCATCGCTTCGGGCATTGGAAGAAAGTGGCAACGCACTAGCCCCACGCTTCGATGCCCTTCTTCAAGATGTGTTTAGTGCATTGTTCAAACTCAACGTGCTTTTCCTGAAAGATACAGAAGTACTGCCGAGCGCGGCGTTGAATCGCGTGCTGTTGTCAGCGCTGCATCAGGGCGATCTTGCTCAACTGCTCCGCGAAGCAACCGTTCTCGATGAAAGCAAAGCTGGTCTGGCGACTGTGCTACTCGGAGAAGGCGCTTTGAAACTGCTAAAGACGGAAAAGCCGCTTACGCGTCGTGATCTTCTCGATTTATGGAACATGCAAAAACAAGAAGAGATCGTGCAAGAGAAAATCGATGAAGCGAACAACGCAAAGGAATTGAGTAAAGAACTGGCGGAACAGGGAGAGCTGTCGAAAGAAGCAAAGGAACTGTTGGAGCAAGCTGCGAATAAGCTAGCCAGCGAAGCGAGAGCCGAGGAAGCACGTTTACGACAACAAGCCAAACAACTCCAAGAAGATCTGTCGCGGGCGCAGCAGGAAGCAGAAACTCGCTTCCGCAAAGAAGCAATCAAGGTCACCCAAGATCTTGATGATGCAGCCCAGGAAGCTGAATCCTGGGGAGTGGCACTGGGCGGCGGTCACAAATCTTCTCCTGGGCGGCAAATTGAGTTGGGTAAGCATCTTGCTGGTAACGAAAAACTCAAAAAACTCGCGAAGATGGTGGGCCGCATGAGAGAGTATGCACTCGCGCTGCGCCGCAAAATTTTTGAGCGAACTGATGAAGAGCTTTTCGAGGTCGGTGTCGGTGCAGAAGTAAGTCGTCTGCTTCCACATGAGTTGGTGACACTGCGGCATCCGATCCTTCGCAAAGATTTTACTCGCCGGTTTGTCGATAATGAGCTGTTACTGTACTCGCTGCGTGGCATTGAGGAGAAAGGGAAGGGCCCTGTCGTGGTGTGCCTTGATGGTAGTTCATCGATGGCCGGCGACAAGGAAGTGTGGGCCAAGGCGCTTACATTGACGCTCCTAGAAATTGCGCGTCGGCAGCGTCGTTTATTTCGCACAATTTGTTTTTCCTCGGCAGATACACCATTACAGGTCTTCGATCTCAACCCGCGTGAGCGCTATGAAGTCGAAATGAGCAAAGTGATGGAGCTGGCTGAATACTTCCCTGGTGGTGGGACGGATTTCGAGACCCCGCTTAATGCGGCGCGCGAGTGTCTGCGTCAATCACGCTTCAAGCGTGGTGATATTGTTTTTATCACTGATGGCGAATGCCAGGTGAAGCCGGAATGGGCAGAAGAATTCCGTGTAGATAAAGAAGAGATGGGATTCTCACTGTTCTCAATTCTGATTGATGTCGGTGGTTCAAGCTCGTTCGGAACACTCAAAGAGTTCAGTGATAAGATTTCTACCGTCTCCCGATTGACGAGCGAAGGAGTGAAGGATTTGTTTGTGAAGTTATAACGGAGTGACATATGGCAAAGAATGTTTCCGTTTGCTTGTCGTTCGACTTTGACGCGATGTCCGTTTGGTTGACAACGATGCGATCAAGATCGCTGAGCACGGTTTCGCGTGGTGAGTTTGGCAAGGTGGGAACCGAACGTTTACTCGATACACTCGGACGATATCAGGTGCCCTCATCCTGGTTCATTCCAGGGCACACCATTGATACTTTTCCTGACCTCGTGCAGCGCATCGCCGATGCAGGGCACGAAATCGGTCATCATGGTTATTGCCACGAGAATCCAGCGTCGGTTAAACCTGACGAAGAGAGGAGCATCCTAGAACGTGGCATCGCTTGTATTCGTCGTGTCACCGGAAAGACCCCAGTTGGCTATCGTTCTCCGGCGGCGGATTTGAGCCCACATTCCGTGAGTTTGTTGGTCGAGTTTGGCTTTCTCTACGATTCCAGCATGATGGCTGATGATTTCACGCCATACTATTGCCGTGTTGGCGATGAAATGCGGACTGATGGACCGTACATCTTTGGCAAGAAGGTTAATCTTGTTGAACTGCCGATGGACTGGAGCCTTGATGACTGGCCGTATTTCGGGCTGCATTGGCCTGCGCATCACGTCGGGTTACGTACACCTGAAGAAGTCGAAACTATCTGGAAAGCCGATTTTGATTTCCTCTACCAGCGTATGGGAGAGGGGGTCTACATTCTGACCATGCATCCGCAAGTCATTGGCCGCGGGCATCGCATCCTCATGTTGGAACGGATGATTGACTACCTCAAAGGCCATGATGGCGTTACGTTCAAAACAATGCGTCAGGTTGCCACCGAGTGGCAACAGGCGAATCTACTTCATGCTCAAGCGCGCGCCACAGGTGCATGAAATTCCTGCGCAGCCTGTCCCAGGTTCTACCGGGAGCGGGAATCCAGAAGATGTAGCACTGCTTCACGACGCACTGTCCTTTCTACTTGACCCTGCGGTTAATGCCTTGCTCTGTCTGCAGTTCTTTTGTTGCAACCATACAGAGAGAAGCAACAAAAGTTGACACTGCACAGTCCACTGCTGCTCATCTTCCTGAGTGGTGACTCTAGAAAAATATAGATTTTCCCCTCTCCACAAAGTGGCATGTTGTATGCTCCTTGAGAGATAGAGTTGAGGTGACAAGACCTGCGACACTAGTACTCTGTTAGGTTGAATTTGCTGGATAGGCAGCAGGGACGTCTATTCCTAGCAAAAGCTGGCATGACGATCATCAACCCTCACGATGATCGTGACAGGGTACCACGTGCTCTTCACCTACAACTCGACTTCTTGATGTAACGCGCTGTTCCACGGAGGTGCGCTACGTGCGCGCCGTAGGTACCAATGTGGGAGAACGCGCTGCTTCAGGAGGTTCGTTCGTGCTGCCTGTAACGTACGGCAGGCAGCACCAGGAAAGAAACCAGAACGAACTCACCGGATTGCCACACAGGGCAATCGTTTCACTCTCGGAGGAAGATATGCCACGTGATTTCCAATTTTCTCAAGTCGTCGATTTTGCTCGTCCGGTGTTCCAAGACTTTATCCCAAAGTTGTTTTTCACCCGTGTGCGGTTGCTGTGCGTTGTTGATCGGAGTGTGCAGACGGATCTCAGTCCAGACTCGTTCGGCATTGGGCGGGTGATTAAACTCATGCGTGATACCACCGTCGGCTGCATGTATTTCGACGTTGATATTGCCCGGCGCCCCGACAACCTCGAACCCAATTTTGCCGTCGATAACACTCCTGGTGATACCGGAGCGAAATACACCGGGTTTCGTTTTGATAGTGTCCACAACGGGGCAAAGGTGATCGATCAGTACGACGAGATTTGGTGCTTTGGCTTTCGCCCAGGCAATGACGGGGGGCCGGATTCCAACATTGATAACGACCTCTTTAAGGCAACTGAGGCAGAACTCGCCGCGCTGACCCAATGGATGAATGACAAGAAAGGCGGGGTCTTTGCCACGGGGGATCATGACTACCTTGGCGCGTCGATGTGTCGCTTTATTCCTCGGGTTGGCACTATGCGAGCGTGGACCAACACCCAAGGAGTGCCGCCGATTGGTGGAACTACCAGGATCGATACCAACCGACCTGCGACACCTGGTCAAACTGCCGGAACTGACATTATTCCTTTTGGGGTACAAGAGGATGTCATCCCCCAGCCCATCGAGTGGGTGCCATGGTTGTCTATCAACATTCCTTGGTGGCGCGTTCGCGAGCGCCCACATCCCGTGCTATGTCATCCGACCATCGGTCCGATCGACGTGATGCCCGACCATCCGCACGAGGGAACGGTGTTCGATCACGTTCCCAATGCCGACACGGGATTGGCCGCGATCACCTTGACGAATACCCTCAACTTCAATGGGACAAACTTTGGGGATGAATATCCGACGAAAAATGGTGTGCAACCATTACCCCAAGTGATCGCCCACGGTCGCACGCTTGGCCGACCCCCCGCTTCAGCACTTCAAAAGGTGATTCCCCGGCGAAACGCTTCGCCATGATTAGCGTCTATGACGGCCATCGAGCGGACATCGGGCGGGTGGCGGTCGATTCGACCTGGCATCACTGGATGAACCTCAATATCAGTGATATCGAGGCTGCCGGTGGCAACAACTGGGAGAAGATCAAGCGCTACTTCATCAACTTGGGTGTATGGCTCGCGCCGCCACAGTTGCCGCGACATTGTCTGTACATTCACGCACTTGAGAGCTTTTATCAGCACCCAGGCATCGAGGAACTGCACCGCAAAACCGATCTTTTTGTGGCTGGCGACGTCCTGCGGTCCAAATTAATATATCTCTTCGGTCCATGCTGGGTCACTCACTTTGTGTTTGACTGGCTTGGGCAGCTTGACATTAAATTGCGTGAACGCCTCATCGAACGATATCTCGCGGTACCGCTTCCAGGAAAACCGTTTCCCCCGCGTCCTGATCCCTGTTTGACCTGCCCACCCTTTGAAATGATTGAGACTGCTGTGCTCGGTGGCATGGTGCGGGCTACGGCAGAGGTACTCAAACATGATGGTGACCTTGCAGAAACTCTCAACGCCCTGATGGAGGTTCAGCCTGAGACGTTCGAAAAAGTCATGCTTGACGGATCTGCAGCAGGCCTGAAGTACCTGCGTGACCGATACGCCCGCTCAATCGAGCAGACCAAAGCACTGCTTGGCTAAATCAGGTCACAAAAGATTCGTACACTGTACGATGTGACCCTTCATGACTGTCATTCTGAGCCCCCTTCGTATCACTGGGACTGCAGGACAGGCTCCGCAAAGAATCTTCGACAGGCTCACCTGTGCCTGCGGCACTGGCGCAGGCAGGACAGGTCTCTCGGAGAGACCCTTCGCGGAGTTGACCCTGAGCCTTGTCGAAGGGTTCAGGGTGACAACTCTAAATCGGACCACACGACATTAGCACCCTGCCGACCGAAACTGCTCATGCTGAGTCCTTCGACTTCGCTACGCTACGCTCAGGACGAGTGAGAAAGTATTCCACTGCGGATGAGAGAGTATACGAATCTTCTGTAGTGCGATTTAGCGTACCAGTCTCTTGAAGGTTCTGTAGGATGCGCTTGCGTACCACTGCACTCGGTTCATCGTTTGCTCTGTGACCGCCCTTAGCGCCAACATGCGCCGAGCGAGAGTCTGTGTGACTCAACTGGTCGTCGTTTCTAAATCGGACCACAGAACATTCGTACACTGTGGCACTTGCTGTGAAATCCTCCCTGTCCCTCCTTTTACAAAGGAGGGGACCCAAATGTCCCTTTTAGCAAAGGGGGCCGCGCGCCGCGCGGGGGGATTTGTGTCAGGGACTGTGCCAATCTCATGTGATTCGATTTAGTTGATGGGTGTACACCCACGCTGCAAACCTGTGCTCCGTATAACGTTCCCGGTTAGCGGTCACCTTCAGTTCATCGCCGCCTGTGATAAGGTAAGCCGCCATGAACGCGGAGCGGTTATGAAGTGGGTCTATGACCTGATTGTCCACAGGCCCAAAAGCATTGTCATTGTCATTTTCCTGCTGACGGGATTTTTTGCCTACCACGCGCAACACATTCGCTTGGACAGCTCGGTCGAGAGCTTGTTAGCGAAGGGAGATGCTGAGAAAGCCTACTATGATGAGGTTCGCGCGCTATTTGGCAGTGACGAAGTCGGGGTCATCGGCATAGTAACCGACAATATTTACACCCAACGGGTGCTGGAGAAAATTACCCGCCTGACAGAAGAGATCGGGAAAATCCCGGAGGTGAAAAACGTCATCAGCCTCACCAACGCGCCAGACATCATCACGAGTGTGGCAAAGGAGTCCACCCTGCTGGTTCCCGATGTCAAATTGCCACATGCCGCAGCTGCAGAGCTCAAAAAGAAGCTACTCGATCAGCCAATTTATCTGAAAAACCTCGTTTCAGCGGACGGGCGCGCGGCGGCGATCAATATTTTCTTTGAAAATCTCGGGGACGATGAATTCTTTCGCCGTGGTATCGATGACACGATTCAAGCGCTGGTGGCTAAGGAGAGCGGCCCGGAAAAGCTCTATTACACCGGACTTCCCCACTTCAAAGTCTATTCCACCAGAGCGATGTGGGGAGACTTGGCGTTCTTCGTTCCTTGTACGTTGATCCTTATTGTCGTGATGTTGTTCCTGAGCTTCCGTTCGCTCCGTGGTGTGCTGCTTCCAGTTGTGACGGTAGTTGTGAGTCTGATCTGGACCCTGGGAATCATGGTGCTCATGGGGAGCAGCCTAAGCTTGGGCAACATGGCACTGCCGCCGTTGATCCTTGTCTTAGGGACTGCCTACTCTCTGCACATCGTGGCGGAGTATTACGAACAAGTCCAACCTGAGCGTTCTGTGGCTAACGTTGTCTTGGCGACGTTACAGGCAACCAACACGCCGCTCTTCATTGCTGCCTTCACGACGGTCTTGGGTTTTCTCTCGTTGATTGTCAACCGCATTATCAGCATTCGAGAACTGGGCCTGTACGCCTCTATCGGTATCTCGACGGCGTTCGTGCTGTCGGTGGTTTTTATCCCGGCCTTACTGATACTGCTTCCACTCCCGACTATACGTGCGGAAGCCTTTTCGGCACGCGTGAGCGCGGTGCTGCAGTCGCTGGCCAGATTCTCGAGCCGCTACCGTCGTCTCGTCATCACTATCGGTGTGCTTATTGTGTTGGTCTCTACATGGTACGGTTCTGCGATTCATGCCGGCTCTGACTTTCAATCGTTCTTTCGTGAGACCGATCCTATTCGTCAATCGACCGAGGCCATCAACCGTGCGTTGGTCGGGAGCATGACCTTCTATGTCGTCATTGATGGGGCAGAAAACGACGTCATCAAGAAATGGGATACCTTGTGGCGGATCAAAAATCTGCAACTCTACATTGACTCTTTGCCAGGCGTAGAAAAAACCATCTCCTTTGTCGATTACTGCGAGATGCTTGACCGCGGTATCCAGGAAATTCCGCTGGCCCCGGCTGAGGGAGAAGTCGTTGAAACTCCCGCACCAGAAGAGAAGACGACCTTCTGGTCAAATCCTGAGCAACTCAAAGGAGTCATGCGGCTGGTGTTCTTAAACGCCGACGGAGTTGCGAGTGTGGTCAATCATCCCGAACTATTCGCGCTCGACTATCTTAGTGCGGACCTCGCTCTCGCGCTCCAGTGATATTGCTACTCTTGTGGAGCGAATCGAAACTTTCGCTCGTGGACATTTTCCCCCTGAACTGTCGGTCCGCCCGACTGGGAATCTGGTACTCCTGACTCGCACAACTGGTGATATTGTCAACGGCCAGATTCAGAGTTTGGCGCTGACCGCGGGTGTCATCTTCGTCCTTATGGCGACCATGTTTCTCTCTATCCGTGTTGGACTGATTGCCATGGTCCCGAATGTTTTTCCCCTCTTTGTGTTCTTCGGTCTTATGGGCCTCACCGGTGCAGAACTCAACTTTGGTACCAACATCATTGCTTCCATCGCTTTCGGAGTTGCTGTAGATGACACCATTCACATTATGATGCGATTGAGTCGCGCGATTCGGACGACCACCGACCAAGAGCAGGCCTTGCTTGAGACACTGTCAACGGTCGGAAAGCCCGCACTTTACGCCTCTTTGGTGCTCTTCCTTGGCTTTTTTACCCTCAGTTTCTCTACTTTTGTGCCGATTCGTGAATTTGGCTTTCTTTCGGCGACGACCATACTCGTCGGGCTGATTGGGAGAGATTATGCTCCTCCCTGCTCTGTTAGCAACGACGCCGATTATTACCTTGTGGGACCTTTTGTATGTCAAACTTGGCAAGGACCCACACAAGACGATTGGGTTGTTCGCCAACCTGCGTCCCTCACAAGCCAAGATCGTGGCCTTGATGGGCGAGCTCAAATCTTTCCCGAGTGGCCAAGTGATTGTGCGTCCTGGAGAAGAGACCAAGGAAATGTTTGTCATGATTAGTGGGCACGCCGAGGCACGAGTCAACACGGCAGGTCAATCCCGTACTTTGTGGGAGTTGCGCCGGGGAGATGTGTTCGGCGTCACCAGCCTGATGCGCAACGGCAATGACGAACGTGTGTCTGAAGTGGTCGCGCTTAGAGGATGTCGAGGTCTTAGCTATGGACGAGCGCTTTCGCACTCGTGTGTGGCGCTACCCGCGCATTGCTGCACGCATCTTTTTTAATCTTTCGACCACACTCCTTGACCGTCTTCAGTATACTCTGCAACGATCATCAGGGAATCAAAGAAAGGAACAATCGTAATGCGAAGGACATTCACGCTGGCGATGTGGGTCGTCACAACAAGTTGTGTACTGAGTCTGTCGTACTGCCAAGCCGCAGTGGCAGATCTCAATCCTGGCGACACACTGAACCAAGAAAGTTGGCAGCAAGCGAAGAGTCTGTTGCCAGAGGGAATTCTCCGCCGCTTTCAGGATGGGAGCTATCAAGCCAAGATTACCACCCTACCAGCGACGATGGCTTGGGGCAGTAAATTCAAGTCTGCGACCGAAGCCAACGCTGGAAAGTTCGCGGTTGATGCTGCCGGTTCGTTAACGGCTAAGGCGACAAATACCGTTCCCCCCTTCCTTTATGGTTATCCGTTTCCGCAGATCGACCCTAAAGATCCGCAAGCAGCGACCAAGGTGATCTACAATTTTTCCTATACGCTTATGCAGGCGGACGATGTCGAACGGTCCAGTTCACTCCAGTGGGTGGGTCCAACCGAGAGACAAAACCGCATTGAATTCCGGGCCCAGTTGTTGTTTCATGGCTCGCGCTTTTCCGGTCCCATTGCCAACCCAGATATGACACTCCGCAAAGAGATTATCGCCGGGATTTCTCCGGCGGAGGTCGACGGCGTGATGATTCTGGAATGGGTGTATCTCGATCCGCAGCGGTGGAACTCCCTGTGGATGTATGCTCCAGAACTGCGACGGGTACGGCAACTGCCTCCGGCGAACGGTTCGGATAATCTTTTTGGTTCGGATCTCGCATACGATGACCCATACCTTTTCTCTGGCAAGGTGCAATATTTTACCTGGAAGTTAGTGGGCGCTCAGGACGCGCTCGTTCCGTATAACTCACCCGAGCCGAAGCTCCTAAAGCGTGAGAGTAAGGGCTATGGCTTAGAGGAGCAAAAGGATCTCCTCATCATGGGTTGGGAGAAAGAGGGGTGGAAAGGGAAGGCGTGGTGGCCAACCACTATTCAGCTCGTGAAGCGACCCGTCTGGGTGATCGAGGCAACAGCCAAAGACCCCAAGTATGCCTATGGGCGTCAGGTGCTGTGGATCGATCGTGAATTGTATACGGCCTATTACAAAGAGGCATATAACCGTGCGGGTCAGCTCTGGCGAGTGTTGCTGAATTCTGTGACGGTTGCACGAACCCCAGAGGGTGATCTTTCCCTTGTTCAGCCCGATCTGACCCTGTCCGTAGACGAACTGCTAAGTCGCGCAACCCTAGAGTTACCGATGAAGAAGGGACAACCGCTACGGTTTGGCGTTGGTCTGTCAGACTATCAGTTTAATACTGGGGCCTTGATGCAGCGCGGCAAGTGAGGAGGGAAGACGTTTGCAGTGAATGGAGAATGATGAATTTTGACTGGGGAATGCGGAACAACAAACACTGACAACCATTTTCTTACACTTTCTGTCACAAGAACATCACCATGCAAGACTTCATCCTGAACCGCAGCGATGTACACCATGTGTTTCCTCGTAATTACCTTAAGGGACAAGGACTGAGCCGAGGCCTACGACCAGATTGCCAACTACGCCGTAACACAGAGCGAGATCAATATCGTTATTGGTGACGAAGCTCCTGCTGGCTACTTCGCAGAGCCGATGGAGCAGTGCTACGGCGGGAAAAGGAAGTATGGCGGTATTACCGATCTGGGGGAGTTGAAAGCGAATCTTCAAGAACATTGCCTCGCAACTGAAATGTTTGGTCCGCTGGCAGGGCAATACGACGAGTTCCTTGAACTGCGCCGAAATCTTATGGCAGCAAAGATCAAAGGATACTTTGATAGGTTGTGATGCCCAGAACAACTGAAATGCAGCAGCAAGTAGGCTCTATCTGGTTAAGGTCCCATTTGGCGAAAATAAACCGGGTGTCATAAGCTTGAAGAAGAGTCAAAGTAAACTCGGTAAGAAGTCGAGGTAAGCGAAGTGGCAGCAGACCGGTTTGTTGGACGTTCGCAGGATAGTGAGAAGATAGCTCTGCGGTCTTACAGGGAAGGGAAAAAGCCGGCAGAAAACTCACTATCCTCAGTATAGAAGGGTCCGGCGGTATTGGAAAAACCTACCTTTTTGATCACGTGTGCGAGCAAACAGACATTTCAGCATGTAGGTACCTTGTTCTCAAGCTCGATGGGAATGACCTTATGTCACGCACTCTTGCGCGCGATGTTGTTCGACTTGTTGATAGTGCTGAGGCTTCCGCACTTCGTGCCCACCCACCAGGTTACTATTTCCCCAATGTCCACGCGGTACTGAAAGTTATTGATGAAGTGAAAGCGAAAGTTGTTGCTGAGTTTCAAAACCAAGATTCTATTAACGATGATTTACGAGAAACGGTTTCACAATTGCTAGATAGAGCGTGTCGCAGAAATGGACCGAAAAATTGAGAGCTTCTCAACACGTTAGGGGTTGAAAAGCTCTCCGCTTCTCGATGACATGGCCTGTGTGATGAGGACAGGAGGATGTCATGAGAGAACACCGCGAGTCTACGCTGGCGGGCGGTGGTGCGCCAGCAGGGAACGGCGAATGGGTCTCGATCTTTGTGGGGGACGAGCATCCCGTGCTGCGCCTGAAGCAGGTACTGGATTGGGCAGCCCTCACCGAAGGGATGATCACGTATTGGCGCACGGCGGGCAAAAATGTCGACGGCGGGTCCGGGCGGCCGTGGCCGGTGTCTTTGTATGTGCCCTTGTTGGTCTTGATGTGGGTGAAGGCGTATCACGCACGACAGATGGAGGACTACATCAGCGAGAGCGTGGTGGCCCGGCGATTTCTCGCGCTGAAGGACGGAGAGCTGAAACAGATCCGCGATCACTCAAGTATTGCACGGGCCGAAGCGGCGTTGGGGGCGGAGGGCAAGGCTGCCGTCAACGCGCTGGTCATCCAGACTGCGGCAAAGTTGCAGTTTACCAATGGCAAGACGCTCTCTTCGGACACGACGGTACAGGAACCCGCGATTGGGTATCCGCACGAGCCCGGGATTTTGAAAGGCCTGGCCGAGCGAATCGAGCGGGCGTTGAAGAAGCTCAAAGCCTGTGGCGTGCAGGCGGCAGAAGCGGGAATCCAGCAGGCCAAGGAGGTCTACCGGAGCGTCAAACAGCATCATCTGTTTGCCAAAACGAGAGCCGAGAAAACAAAGTTGCTCGACGAGATCGTCGAGCAGAGCGAAGTCCTGCTCAAGCTGACACAGGTAGTAAGCGCGCAGCTGAGCCCACGCTGGGGACAAGTCAAACAGCGTGCCGCCGCCACCTTGAAACGGATGGGAGAGGGTCGCCCGAACGTTACTCCCGCAGATCAAGCAGTGGATGACGACGGGGCGAGTCGCCACCGAGAAGATCCTTCACCCCGGCATCACGGCGGCGCGGGCGATTACCACAAGGCGCGGGCAAGGTGAAGTTTGGGATGAAGTGGCTGCTCAATCGCCTCGCCGGAGGCTATCTCTTTGGGCGACGTGTCGCAGCGCGCGCCGACGAAAACACGATGCCAGAGGAAGGGGTGAAGGAGTATCGCTACGTGTTCGGAGCAAAGGCGACTCCGGCAATGGTGGTCTACGATCGCGGAGCGAGTCTGAGAGCTGCGGCCGCGAAGCTACAACAAACCGGGGTCAAGAAGGTCGGGATCCCCCCGCGTGGCCAGGGGACCTGGTTGGTGGGGGAGAAGGATCAAGGAGTTGTCAAAAGCGAACGGGGCAAGACCGAAGGCAGCATCGGCCGCCTCAAGAGCCGCAAATACGGCTTCAGTCATCGGCAGGAGCGCTGCGTAGAAACGCAGGACGCGGCTGGCCAGCGGGCCATCGTGTCAGTGAATTTGAACACACTGATGAGGGATGTGGTGAAACAAACCAAATCGGCAAGCTTGACGCGAGCCTGAAAGACGAACGCGGCACTCAACGGGAAGGCGTAGCTCCGAGCTCTGTGCGCTCACTCGTCGCCTTCGCTGCCATTAGGCTCAGAGCCAAGGGAAGCTGGGGTGGGTCAGCACGAAGGCTGCACATGAGCCAACGGAAAAAAGTCATCGAGAGAGCCTAAAACCCCAGGAGTAGAGCCCAGGGAATTCTGCGACACGCTCTAGATAGTATCATTAGCTTTGGGAAAGCTGTGAATGAAGGGTTTCCCGTAACGAAGAAATATATAGAAGCTCGTAAGTTTGAGAAATATCGACCAATCATCGAAGAGACACTCCCGAAGTTACAGAGTCTTCGTAAAGAGTCACTGTGGCTTGGCGGTATTTTCCCAGATTTTAATGGAACTGCACTGCGAAATGCGGTCAAGGAGAATGCTTGCCGCTCGTTGGCTGAAGCAATGAAGGCAGACTTCTCCGCAATTCTGTCTCGTTATCAAGGAGACGATTGGTGGAAGCCAAGACATCGCAAAATACAGGGAATAGATCGCCTACTCATTATTCTTGATGACTTTGAGGCACTAGCTTCATCTTTGGCAACGTTTCTCGTTGAGTACCTCTTGCCAACATTACAAACAGTAGACTTCGAGACCGTAATGGTCATCCTTGGACGCGATCAATTGTTTGCAACACACCCAGGATGGGATCAGCACCTCAAGAGTTCATTACTAGAAAGCATTATTCTAGAGCCTTTAAGTCGGCAAGAAATGGATCAACTGGTAGAGACACACGGAGTTACCGAGCAGGAAGAGAAGGATCGAGCGTGGAAAGATACGCAAGGATATCCCTACTATGTTCAGTTATGGATTGAAGAGACAAAATCTGGAGGGCGCAGCGCTGTAATGCTAAAGCGCTTCTATGATCGATCAACACGTTGGATGTCGGAAAGCGAAAAACCTTGGTTGGATATCACATAAGAAAGAAAGCGGACATTCATCCGATTACTGAAGCTATTGCCGCTGACATCACGAAATACGGGGATAACCAGCGGCGGGTACTATATATCGTATACGATCCGCACCACTGTATTGTCGATAAGCAGACGTTTGCTGAACCGATTCATAAGAGGGATGGTATGCGAGTGCACTTCCTCCGTTGATAAATGTTGTGTGGTCGGGAGAGCAGATGGAAGGGAATAGATCAGAACCAACCTTCTCTCAGTAATGGCCGTTCTCCAGCAATCAATCCGTACGTTACGACGAACTTGATGGTAAAACTTTCGCCATGTCTTTAGTCGCTCTCTAGAATCGAATCGGGAGTCTTCACTCTAGACTCTCATCAAACGCATTAACAAACTGTATCTTTGCTACGTGCCCGTGATACCAGGATTTCTTCTGAAAGGCAGGGAGCGCGTAGACGACGCGAAATTTCCCTGCATACGCCTCTCGGAAGTAAACGAGCTAAGGAAGCCTGCTAGTCGGCAAAAATTGCGTCAAGGGTGGATCGCTTAAACTGCATCTTATCTTTGCTCTGCAAATCGACGATAATGGCCTGAACTTCATCCTTGGAAGTAATGCCTTCGATCCAGAAAGAGCCGAAGGATGTCCGGAAGGCGGATGCAGGGCATTTGATACTGTCGGCAGTAGTGAGCAACACGTGATTCATTCGAGAGCAGGGTTCCTTTTCGTTCTCGTGCAATCGCAATACTCTCACGCTCTCCTGCGCCCAAGGAAGAAGGTAGTGTATTACAAAAGAGTTGTTTCATCCTGGCTCAAGGAAAGCACTTCAATTTGCGCGCTAGAAATCAGGGAAAGGATTTCCGTCGCGTAGGATCGTCTTAGCGTGACACTGTGAGAGATTTCCTTGAAGACACCCGGGACAATTTGTAATCGTGGCACGCGAGAAGAGAGCAGAAAAGCAAAGAAAGGCGGCCGACTTTTGCCAATGCAGACAGGATATCGGTGTCAGCGAAGTATCATGAGGCGTCACGCAGACGACGAATGAGTGCAGCTCCGGCCTGAACATCGTCTAGTGATTCATCTACCATTACCTCTATACCGCGTTCCCTCAGTTTTTCTTTGAAGGCGTCCCATTCGAGCCCAGCGATCTCCGCCGCACGGGAGAGTGTGACTTTCTCCTGACGATACAGTTCGATTGCTGTATTCAACCGTAATTGCGGATTCGCGGCGAGCAGCACCTCCAGCGCGTGCCCAATCGCTTCTTCCTTGGACTTATATGCCCCTGCCTGCGTTACCGCTTGCAGTTCATCCTCAAGCAATTCCAGATTCATAAGAGCTCCGTACTGTTCTCTCTGCATATGAAGACTACAAGAAATTATATGCCTCTTCGCTTCTACACGTTAGTCCCTTGACGTATGACAGCTAATAATAGCGCCTTCACCCTGGCCCTGGCATACGCTCGTACGGTTTACGAAAGCGTTCATCGAGAAGTACTACTTATTGCCGTTTTTCTTTACGGATAACCTCCATTCCTGCACGTACACTTCATTGAGGCGTTCGGTCACCTCACAAGAGCCGGACTGTTTCAAGAACTGTGAGAGAGCCGTTGCATACAACTTGCTCCGTGAGATGCGCAGCCGTTTTGCAACATGTTCTGCTTCGGTGACAGTGGGTCTGGAAGGGAGATCGCTGTTTTCATAGACAGTGAGTATGACCTTGGTTATACCTAGATACAAGTCGATCCGTCTCATTGTTTGCCGAAGACGGCTCGATACATATTAAACTTCAACGGCACTTGCTGTCCGTCGCGTAACACGAGGATGATGTCCATATCAGCGTTAACCGCGCCAATGCCAGTATAACTATCCCTGAACCCATTTGTTGAGTTTGAGGATTGCGTCCTCGGAGTGCCAAAGGCCGGATGATGGTCTTGAAAAGCGAACACCCAGAGAAGTGGCCTCGCAGGACTTGCAAGAAGTCAGGGCGCTGCTAGAAAAGTTCTTCTGAGTCGTCCATAGCGCGGGTGCTAAGCGTGGAGGCAGAAACAGGGGACGTATCCCTGCCCGCCATTCCAGCGAAAGCCGGAATCCAGTATTTTGCTCCTGGATTCCGGGTCGCGGCCTGCGGCCTTGCCCGGAATGACGGGCTGCCACAAGTGTCCGGTACGGGTTGAAGATTTTGTTTCTGAGTAGCAAGGAGATTTCTCCTCGATGAGCAATGTTCCTCCGACCGCTCTTTCCGACCTCCGCATCCTCGATCTCACCGATATCAAAGGTGCGCTGTGTGCCAAGCTGTTTGGTGATATGGGTGCGGATGTCATCAAGATCGAGCCGCCGGGCGGCGATGCGATGCGCTCGATCGGTCCGTTTCTTGACCACACGCCGCACCATGACCGCAGTTTGCTTTATTGGTTTTACAACACCAGTAAACGAGGCGTGACGCTGGATCTGCAAAAACCTGGCGGACAGGAACTCTTCAAGCAGCTTGTGACAACAGTTGATGTCGTAATCGAGTCTTTCGCTCCAGGGACACTAGAAAAATTGGATTTGGGTTATGAAAAGCTAAAGCGGCTCAATCCTCAACTCGTGCTGACTTCAATTACGCCGTTTGGACAAACCGGCCCATATCGTGATTACAAATCTTCCGACACTGTTGCCGAGGCGCTTGGAGGAATGATCTATACCAACGGCTTTCCTGATGACGCGCCGTTACAAGCGTTGGGCTTACAAGCGTATCACAGTGCGTCGTTTTTTGCGGCGATTGGTACCATGTCAGCGCTGTGGGCACGTGACACAATTGGGGAGGGGCAATGGGTTGATGTCAGTATTCAAGAGGCGGTTGCGGCTGCAGTTGAACATGTTGCCCCATTTTATCATCAAGGAATGGGAGTGCAGACCCGCCACGGTAGTTTGCACTGGAGTCGCTACTTTCGTGTGGCCAAATGTAAAGACGGTTATATCATGCACTGTTCTCTTGGCGACTGGACTTCACTAGTTGAATGGGTGAAGTCTGACGATAAAGCCCAGGATCTGAGCGAGACACAATGGGAAGATCAATTTTATCGCAAGGACAACGCTGAGCATATGTTTGATGTCTTGGATGAGTGGGCAAAAGACTACAGTGTCGCCGAACTGATGGAAGGCGCCCAGCTCCGCCGCATTCCCTATGCGATGGTCCGTCCACCAGAAGCGTTAGTGGATGATCCACAACTCAATGCGCGCGGATTCTTTTCCGACATTGATCATCCTGAATTGGGTCGCTCTATTCGCTACCCAGGCGGTCCTTTTTTCTTTACTGTTTCACCCTGGCGTATTGCTCGCCGTCCGCCACTGCTCGGAGAACACAATGCGGAGATCTACCAAGGAGAACTCGGTATCAGCATAGACCAACTGATGATGCTGGCGCGGGAGAGATCCATTTGACTGCAGAAACCCAGCAAAATAGTGAAGAGTTAAGAATGAAGATTAAGAATTCAACAGCTTTGGTTTTGCCCCCCTCCTTTTTGTCATTCTTCACTTTTCACTCTTCATTCTTCATTAACTTTGCGGGTTCCTTGCTTGACCCCCTGGAGACGTTCACAATAGAGTTGTCCTGTCTGTCAGACAGGCAACATCTGTATTGTTCTAGGAATGAATGCCTATGGATAAGAAGACGAAGTTTAATCTCGGATATATTTTTATTGCGGTTTGGGGAGTGGTAATTCTGCACAGTTTATGGATGCAGTATGCGAACCCAATTGAGCAAATCCCCTACAGCCAATTCCAAACCTATCTCTCTGAAGGGAAAGTCGAAGAGATACGGATCGGTCCTGAATCGATACGCGGGAAGCTGAAGGAAGCGCCAGAGGGGCATCCGCAACAGTTCGTCACTATTCGTGTGGAACCCGACCTTGCCGATAAGCTCGAGACGCATAAAGTAAAATTTTCCGGTGAGATCGAAGACACGTTCCTCCATGATCTCCTTTCGTGGGTCCTTCCTACGCTGCTGTTCTTTGGCTTGTGGATATTTCTCATGCGCCGCTTTGCGCAACGTGAAGGACTCGGTGGTGGCTTCCTTGCCATTGGCAAGAGCAAAGCCAAAATCTACATGGAGAAGGATGTCAAGGTGACCTTCGCCGATGTTGCCGGCGTTGATGAGGCCAAGACCGAGCTACAGGAAGTTATTGAGTTCCTCAAAACTCCGGAAAAATTCCGTCGTTTAGGTGGCAAGATTCCTAAGGGCATTTTGCTGGTCGGCCCTCCAGGAACTGGCAAGACGCTACTCGCCAAAGCAGTTGCCGGGGAGGCGGCAGTGCCGTTCTTCTCGATCAGTGGATCGGAATTTGTCGAAATGTTTGTTGGTGTCGGTGCGGCTCGGGTGCGCGACCTGTTTGTCCAAGCAAAGCAGAAAGCCCCCTGTATTATCTTTATTGATGAACTCGATGCTCTCGGCAAAGCTCGCGGTATGGGGCCGATGGGACACGAAGAGCGCGAACAAACGCTAAACCAACTGCTCGTCGAGATGGATGGGTTTGATGCGCGGACTGGCGTTATTCTCGTGGCGGCTACTAACCGACCTGAGATTCTTGATCCCGCACTCCTCCGGGCTGGGCGTTTTGATCGCCAGGTATTAGTAGACCGGCCAGACAAGATTGGCCGCTTGGCTATATTGAAACTGCATGCCCGCGAAGTACCGCTCGTCTCTGAAGAGGATCTGGAAGTGATTGCGGCGATGACGCCAGGATTTGCTGGAGCGGATTTGGCGAATATTGTCAATGAAGCGGCACTACTAGCGGTCCGACGAGGGAAAGACAAGGTCGGTTTGTCTGAACTGCAAGAGGCGGTTGAGCGTGTGATTGCCGGCCTTGAGAAGAAAAACCGTGTACTCAACAAACAAGAAAAAGAGCGTGTTGCGCACCATGAAGTTGGGCATGCGCTGGTAGCGTTGGCGATTCCTGGGTCTGATACGGTGCAGAAGATTTCGATCATTCCGCGTGGGGTGGCGGCGCTTGGGTACACGCTGCAATTACCGACCGAAGATCGGTTTCTCATGACCCGC
This sequence comes from uncultured delta proteobacterium, assembly GCA_963733195.1. GTDB lineage: Bacteria > Desulfobacterota > Binatia > Bin18 > Bin18 > VGTJ01. Next base: position 53,115 of record CAVTCR010000010.1, on the reverse strand, counting down.
TCTGAATTAGAGAATCGTATTGCCGTATTGCTTGGGGGACGCGTTGCCGAGGAGATTATTTATCATGAGGTTTCCACCGGAGCACGCGACGACCTGCTTAAAGCGACGGAGATCGCCAAAAGCATGATCAAAGCCTATGGCATGAGCGAAAAGTTGGGGAAGGTGAGTTTTGATGGTGAACGCCAGCCGTTGTTTTTGCGTACGAATCAAGCCTCAAATAATGGTGACTACAGCGAATCTACTGCCCAGGAAATTGACGCCGAAGTCCGGCGTATCATCGAGGAACAATACACACGGGTTACGACTTTGCTGACTGCCCAACAAAACACTTTGCGAGATGCGGCAGAAGTGCTACTGCAAAAGGAAGTCATCTCCGGTGACGAGCTAAGAGCAATCGCCTCGCAGACCGGAACGACCGCCAGAGTGGCTGCGGCGACAGCGCTTCACTGAGAGAGAATGCAGAAGTCAGAAGTAAGAATTTAGAAGAGATGGAGAGGGCTTGGTCATGAGTGATTCAGTGGTGTTGTCCACTGCTATTGAAGGGCTTCCCGCACCACGGCGCGGGAAAGTGCGAGATATTTACGAACTGGAGGATGCTCTCCTTATCGTGGCGACTGATCGTGTCTCTGCGTTTGATGTCGTTCTTCCTGATGGTATTCCTCACAAAGGGCGAGTGCTGACACAAGTCTCGCGGTTTTGGTTCAATTATTTGTCACATATCGTGCCGAATCATCTTGTTTCAGTTGACGTGAGCGATTTCCCGGCTCCCTGTCGTCCTTATCGCGACATGTTAAGCGGACGGGCGATGCTAGTAAAAAAGGCACAACCGCTCCCAGTTGAATGCATCGTCCGTGGCTATCTTGCCGGTTCCGGCTGGCAAGAGTATCGCGCGAGTGGCACGGTGTGCGGCATTCAGTTGCCGAAAGGGCTACGAGAAAGCGAACGACTTCCTGAGCCGATATTTACACCTTCGACGAAAGCCGAAGCCGGCGCGCATGATGAAAATATTCCCTTCTCGGAGGCTGAGCGGCTCGTCGGCTCTAGTCTTGCGGCCCAAGTACGTGATCTCAGTCTCGCGCTGTATCGTGCAGCTCATGCGTTTGCCGAGACCAAAGGTTTCTTCCTGGCCGACACCAAATTTGAATTTGGCCTGCGCGAGGGGCAAGTCCTGCTGATTGATGAAGCCTTCACGCCCGACTCGTCACGTTTCTGGCGAGCCGATGTGTATCAGCCAGGGGCAGCGCAGGATAGCTACGACAAGCAGATCATCCGCAATTATCTCATTTCGCTGGGGTGGAATCGTAAGCCGCCAGCTCCTCATCTGCCGCCTGACATTATTGCGCAAGCTGCCGCACGTTATCAGGAGATCGCGGCGCATCTCACCGGGGAGAAAGTGTGAGCCAGAATCAGGAAACTGGCTTCTCGACCCTTCGACTTCGCTGCGCTCGCAATGACAACCCTTCATATGCAAGTGGACAGAGTGCTAGTGAATATCGATTGACATGGACAAACCAGCTCGACGCGCGTTAGACGGTGTTCGTATTCTCGACTTTACCTGGGTTGTCGCTGGGCCAGTGGCGACACGTATCCTAGCTGACCAGGGAGCTGAGGTGATTAAGGTTGAGCGTCGAGATTCTCTTGACCTGGGTTCTCGTCGTGGCGGATTCACCGGTAATCTTTTCCGCGGTAAGCAGAGTACGGTCATCAATATGTCAGACCCGCGCGGACGTGAAATCGCTCAGCAGCTCGTCAAAGTTTCTGATGTGGTGATCGACAACTTCAGTGCTCGTGTTATGCGTAACTGGGGGATGGATTACGAGAGCCTCAAACAGATCAAACCTGACATTATTGCAGTGAGCATGTCCGGCTTTGGTCACACCGGTCCACACAAAGACTACGTCAGCTATGGTCCGACGCTGCAAGCTTTGTCTGGTTATACGCTACTTATGCGCCACGACGGAAAAGAGCCGGCTGGGTGGGGCTATTCCTACGCGGATATGTCTGGCGGCTATAGTGGCGCGTTGGCTGTGTTGATGGCCTTGTGGTATCGCCGTCGTACCGGGCAGGGACAGTTTGTCGATCTCTCACAATTCGAGACCATTTCGAGTGTCGTTGGCCCCTCGCTTCTCGATATTCTCGTAAATAAAACAGAAAGTGCTCCCTTCGGGAATCGCTCTCAGGAAGCTCCTGCAGCGCCACACGGTGTGTACCGCTGTCTCGGTGAAGACCGTTGGTGTGCCATTACCGTCTTTACTGAGGAAGAATGGCAAGGATTCTGTCGTGTATTAGGAAACCCGGTGTGGACGCACGACGCACGATTCACCACGCTGACCACGCGAGTGCAGCATCAGGAAGCCCTGGACCGCTATGTTGAAGAATGGACACAGCAACGGACGGTCGGGGAGGTTATGGAGTCGCTTCAACATGCTGGAGTTTCCGCTGGCATCGTAGCAAATAGCGAGGATATGGACCGTGACCCGCAACTACGAGCGCGCGGTTACTGGGCACAGGTGCCAACTCCCGAAGGAGAGGATGTTGTTCTCGACGGTCCGCCAATCCACCTCTCTACAACACCAGGGTTCGTTGCCGCACCCGGCCCCTTGCTTGGGGAGCACACTGAATCAGTGCTACACAACCTCCTGGGCTATTCTGTTGCCGACATTGCCAAACTTAAGGCCGAGCGAGTCGTGGCGTCAAATGCGGAGATTATGGCTGAACGAGCTGCGAACGTATAACATTACGAACGAGAGCCAGGAGAAAAGGTGAAAAGGGAAGGGGTGAAAAGGAAAGGAAAGTTGAGCGGCAAGATTCCCTCTTCCGTTTGCCCTTTTTCCCATTTCCCTTTTACCCTGCTTAAGGTTGAGAACCCCAACCCGAGGAGGAAAACTTATGCCCTTTGCTAAAATCAACGGAATCGAGCTGTATTATGAAACCCATGGCAGTGGCCCAGCGCTCGTCTTTGCACATGGGGGGGGAGGAAGTCACCTCAGTTGGTGGCAGCAAGTGCCAGCTTTTGCCTCGCGTTATACAGTCATTACCTTTGACCATCGTAGCTTTGGCCAATCGCGCGATCTGCCCAACGGTCCTGGACCAAACGCCTTTGTCGAAGATCTCACCGCACTTCTCGACCACCTCGGCATTCAGAAGGCGGCTGTTGCAGGGCAATCAATGGGTGGTTGGACAGTGTGCGGCTTTGCTGCGTCGCATCCGGAACGTGCCAGCGCGTTGATTCTCTGTGATACCACCGGTGGGATTGAGACGACAGAGGCGGTGAAATCTCACGCCAACATTCGTGAGCGTTCACAGGGGAATCTCAAACAAATCCTGACGAATGCATACGCGAAAAGCTTTCCTGAACGAGAACCAGCACTGTGTTTTCTCTATCAACAGATCTCGACGCTCAATACGCACGTCTCCCCGAATCTGGTTCCGATGCTCTTTGGTATGAAACATAACGTAAAGCCGATCGTCGAGCACAAAATTCCGACTCTTCTTCTAGTGGGCGAAGAAGATGTCCTTGCACCCCCACAGGTGATGGAAAGTATTATTGACCAGATTCCCCACGCACGCTTCGTGAAAATTCCGCAGGCTGGACACTCGGCGTATTTTGAACGTCCGGACGAATTCAATCGTATTGTGAGCGACTTCGTTCGTAACGTGCAGTAGCGGATCGATCTTTTGGGGGATATGCTGCTCTCTCTTGGATGTGTCCTTAAGAGTAGCTATGATACGCTGTCACTTACCCTTTTATTAAAAGGAGAAGTCTGAAGGAACGAACTGCTGACGACTGCTATTTCCTTATCAACGGCGTATGAGCGTTCCTTACGTGTTATTCCATGGCTAATGAAAATTCGTCGGTTTCTTCGGAAGCGCCACCCCCTAGACGTATACGACGCTTCTTCCGTTTCTTATTTCGCTCTCTTATCCTCGTATCGCTGATCGGCGGGGTGTTCGCTGCCTGGGTGTTCTACCAGGATATTGCTGGTGAGCTCCCTCCAATTGAGAGCTTGGCCAGCCATACTCCGCCAGCAGTCACCCGGGTATATGCCGGCGATAACGCTACGCTGCTGGGCGAGTTTTACCTCCAGAAGCGCTATCCACTCGCGCTTGGCAAGATCCCCATCATGTTGCAGCGCGCGGTCCTTGCGGCGGAAGATAAAGATTTCTACCAGCATCGCGGTGTGAACTTCTCTGCGATTACCCGTGCGTTTCTGACCAACTGGAATGAGGGGAAAACGGTGCAAGGGGGAAGCACCATTACTCAACAAATTGTGAAAACCGTCCTCTTAACGCCGGAGCGGAGTTACCGTCGTAAGATCCAAGAGATGATTCTCGCGCTCCGTTTGGAGCAAAAGTTAAACAAGGAACAAATCCTTGAGCTGTATCTGAACCAGATTTACCTTGGCAGCGGTGCCTACGGAGTAGAAGCTGCTGCACGTGAGTATTTCAACAAAAGCGTCAATGACTTGACGTTACCAGAAATTGCCATGATTGCTGGTCTTGCGCCTGCCCCTAGTGTGTATGATCCGTTCAAAAATCTTGAAGGGGCAAAACAGCGTCAACGTTATGTGCTCGAGCGCATGATGGAAGAGCGGTATGTTTCATACGCGCAAGGGATGACTGCGTGGCAAGAACAAGTTGCTCCCTCGCAACAGCCACCACCTTCGTACACTGGTCTTGCCCCGTACTATGTTGAGTATGTGCGGCAAATCTTAGAGCGCCGTTATGGAGCAGATGCGCCTGAGAAATTGGGACTCGAAGTTTTCACGACGGTCGATCTCAACCTGCAGCGCATAGCAGAAAAAGCGTTCCGTGATGGAATTGATTCGTTGTGTAAGCGGGAAGGAATCTGTCGACGAAAAGATGGCAATCATGTTGATGGTGGCATGCTCGCGGTTGACCTGACCACTGGGCAAGTCAAAGCGATGGTTGGCGGATATGACTTTAACCGGAGCCAATTTAATCGGGCCACCCAATCGAAGCGTCAGCCTGGTTCGGTATTTAAGCCAGTCATATACGCTGCTGCATTAGATCATGGGTACACCCCGGCCTCGATTGTGAAAGATTCGCCGATCAGCTTTCGTGACGGACGTGGAAAACGGTGGTCACCAGCAAACGCAGATCGCAAGTATCGGGGACCCATACGCTTACGTGAAGCGTTAACCTTCTCCCGTAACGTACCGACCGTGCGCATTGCCGACAATATTGGCCTTCCGTACCTCCTGTCGTATGCCTCGAAGATAGGAATCACATCACCACTCGCGCCTAATTTGTCAGTTTCGCTCGGTGCTGCTGAAGTGTCTTTGCTCGAACTGATCCGTGTCTATGGAGTGTTTGCGAATGGTGGGATGCTCTTTGAGCCAATTTTTATTGCCAAGATTACTGATGGCAACGGATCGCTCGTGAATGAAGCGACGTTCAAGCAAACTCCAGTGATTTCCGCAGAAACTGCCTATCTGGTGACTAGCATGCTCAAGAGTGTTATCGAACGAGGGACCGGGAAAGCGGCCCTTGAACTTGGCCGTCCGGCAGCCGGGAAGACCGGAACAACGAACGATTACGGAGACGCTTGGTTTATCGGCTACACGCCAGAGATGTTAGCCGGAGTATGGGTCGGTTTTGACGAAAAACGTCCACTTGGGTCAGGCGAAACGGGGGGGAAAGTTGCGGCGCCTATCTGGACCGACTTTATGAAAGAGGCGCTAGCCGAACATCCAGTCAACGACTTCCACATGCCTGATGAAATCACGTTCGCACATATCAACCCAGCGACTGGCAAAAGAGCGACAGCTATCTCTTCGCGTGCGATCTTAGAAATTTTTGCCCGTGGTACTGAGCCACAGTTGCCGCAACCACCAGCACCATCGGTAACAATGGCCGATGCAAACGCCCCTTCCCCTATTGGCACTGAGGCCCCTCGCCCAATACAAGAGCCAGCTGTAGTGTTAGCTCCGTCAATTACGCCAGAGGTACGAACGCCACTTGATGAGCTTGTTGAGAGGCAAGTTCCCGTTGTTCAGCAACCGGAACCACTCACTGAGGAAGTGCTCGAATCGGATGTAGGTCCTGAGCCAGACGGTACCGTTGATACACCAGAGACAACAGATACGATCGTGCCGGAGGCAAACGCAGATGTGGGGGAGAGTGTTATCGATGCTCCTCCGACTGATTATCCCAACGACAGTCCGGAGCCAGTGCAAGAGGAAAACGATAACCTTATGCCGCCGTGAGCACGTTACTGTCGTGGTAGTTCCCAGTAACGCTGCTGAATCTTACGCACGGGTGCAGTGAAACCACGTGGTGTATATGGAGGGCACTCTGTTGCCAGATGTGTTCCGCCCATCTCATCTACGACCTGGAGCACTGATTTTTTTAACCCTTCGAGGTCGTAACCGCCCTCAAGAATGGCAACACACCGACCTTGAGCATGCTCTTGCGCGACGCGCAAAAGGATACGGGCCATGGTGCCGAATCCGGTCTCGGTCACTTGCATGCCGCCGAGGGGGTCTCGGACATGGGCGTCAAACCCTGCGGAAATCACGACAAATTCGGGATCGAATTGACGACAAATCGGATCAATAACGAACTCGAATAACTCTTGATACTCTTCATCTCCACAACCTGCTGAGAGTGGCAAATTAAGCGTATAGCCTTCGCCTCGTCCTCGCCCGACTTCATCAAGTGCGCCAGTCCCTGGATAATACGGATACTGATGGGTGGAGACGTACAGTACTCCAGGGTCATCATAGAAACTGTGTTGGGTACCGTTACCGTGATGGACATCCCAATCCATTACTAGAATACGGTTCAGTCCAAATCTTTCTCGCAAATACTGCGCACCAATTGCTGCGCTATTAAAAAGACAGAACCCCATAGGGCGATTGCGCTCGGCATGATGGCCTGGGGGCCGGACAAGAGCAAAGCCGTTGTCGATCTCTCGCTCCATAACGGCATCGAGCAACGTGAGTAGTCCACCGGTTGCTAACATCGCTGTGGCATAGGATTGCGCAGAGACTGGAGTATCGGCATCGAAGGAAAAACGGTCTTGCTGGGCTGTGGCAGCGACACGGTCTACGTGAGCGGGATCATGGATGAGCCCTACTTCCTCCGGGGTGGCCAGCCGAGGTGACATGCGTTTCAAGCCTGACCGCTGTGTATGTTCGATGAGATCAAGCAAAGTGGCAATTCGCTCTGGTCGCTCAGGATGAGTGCGGCCAGTGTAGTGGTCTTGATAACGTGAATCCAAAACAATACCAGTGCGCAATGTCGTCATGGTCTTATCTTCCTTCCCTAGATCCTTGATTCCCATCCTCACAGCTTGCGTCAGTGAGTCGATTATACTACCGTAGCCGAAACAGCAATTATGTTTGGCGTTGGCGTACCAGAATTAGTCGTGATCTTCCTTGTGGCCCTGGTGATTTTAGGGCCGAAACAGCTTCCAGAAGTCGCAAAATTTCTCGGCAAAGCACTGGGCGAATTTCGCAAAGCGACAGATGAGATTTCTGCTGAATTCAATAATGCAAAGTCCATGTTGGAAGAAGAGGTACGTCAAGCTGAGCGTGCTACTCAAGAAGAAAAGACGAGAACAAACCACGCTGGGCAATCCTCATCAGCCCTAACCACGTCTGCGGAGTCTGTTACTGAACCAATCCTGACTCCGCCAGAGTTTACTGTCGCACAAACAAAAAAGGAGTCACCAACAGGAGAGTCTTCGTAAGATGGCCCTTGATGACCGTACGATGCCGCTCTTGGGTCATCTTGAAGAATTGCGGTGGCGTCTGGTGAAGGCGTTGCTAGCAGTTGTCGTCGCCTTTGTGCCGACCTATGCATTTGTCACAACTTTGTTTGCGTTTCTCCTGCAGCCTTTACACCAACTACCTGATCCACCACCTGTCGTGGGTCTCGCTCCAGCTGAGGCTTTTTTCGCCAAACTCAAAGTCGCCTTTATTGCCGCTATTTTTGCCGCGAGCCCAGTCGTTTTTTATCAGCTCTGGCAGTTTGTCGCACCGGGCTTATACCAAAACGAGAAACGCTATGCGATTCCCTTCGTCTTGTTTGCGAGCCTCTTTTTTCTCCTCGGCGCGAGTTTCTGCTACATGGTGGTTTTGCCGGTGGCCTACAGATTTTTCCTTGAGGAGTACAAAACGATTGGGGTGCAGGCGACGTTGCGCATCAGCGAATATTTTAGTTTCACCTCACGTATGCTGCTAGCGTTTGGCATTACGTTCGAGTTGCCGGTGCTGGCGTTCTTCTTTACTCGCGTCGGCTTGATTACTCACCGTACGTTGCTCGATTTTTTCCGCTACTCGGTTGTGGGAATTTTCATTATGGCCGCCGTCTTGACTCCCGGACCAGATGTCGCCTCTCAGCTCTTACTGGCTGGTCCGCTGTTGCTTCTCTACCTTGTGAGTATTGGCGTGGCCTATGTGTGTGGCACGAGAAGAGAGGAGAATAAAGAGTTAAAAGTGAAGAGTGAAGAATGAAAGAGATAATCGAAAAGCAATAAACCGGTAATTCTTCATTTTTCAGTCTTCATTTTTCAGTCTTTCCATCAGCCAATCATCCTGTTCTGTTGGAGCTGGAATCTCATACCACTCCATGTCTTCGCGCAGGGATTCCAGTACTGCCCAAATATGATCAACCAAGTCAGGCATGGCCAAGATCGCTACCGTCGCTCTTTTCCTATCGATGGTTCGGACAATACCAATCCCTTCATAAGATTCGACGACAAACTTGAGCAGGGCGATGTCCTCACGTCGGATGCGGAGGTAGATCTCAACTAAGTCCATAGTTGTATCTCTTATCAGCGAACCTCCGAGGCTGCGAGAGTCCTCTTTCCCTGTTAATCTAGACTTAGATTTTTCTATTTTATAAGTACCCACCCTGTTGGATACGTGACCAAAAAGGTCGTTACGAAAAGGGAGGAATGTCAGCATGATGAAAACGCGAACAGACTTCCCAGCTGCAGAGCAAGCACCACAAGCACAACCACACGAAGTCCTGCACTTCGGTGTCTATCGATTGGACCCACAAAACGGGCAACTGTGGCGGAATCAACACGTCGTGCGACTAACCGGGAAAGCTTTCGCAGTCCTACGCCATCTAGCTCATCGTCCAAGTCAGTTGGTGTCTAAGCGTGAATTATTACGCGCGGTGTGGCCAGATACGATTGTGAGTCACAGTACGTTGACCTCATGTATCAAGGAGTTACGCAAAGCTTTAGAAGACGACGCCAAATCACCGCAGTACATCGAGACGGCGCATCGACGAGGGTATCGGTTTATCGCGGAAGTCCAGAGTCCAGAGTCCAGAGTCCAAAGTCCAGGACAAGAGGAAAGTCAAAAGGCAAAAGGCAAAGAGCAAAAGTCAGAAACAGAAACTGCCTTTGTCTTCCCTCAAGCCTCAAGCCTCAAGCCTCAAGCCCCGAACTTCGTTGGTCGTGACACCGAACTTGTACAACTTCACCAATGGTTTGCTCGAGCATGTAGCGGTGAGCGGCAGATTATCTTCGTAACTGGCGAAGCCGGGATTGGGAAAACGGCCCTCGTCGACACCTTTGTGTTCGGGGTACAGAGTTCCGAAGAGTTCGGAGTACAAAAGCAGGAAGAAAGTCAAAAGTCAAAAATCAAAAGTCAAAAATCAAAAATAGAAGACCAATTCCTAGATCCTAGATCCCAGACCCCAAATCCTGTTCCCTGGCTGGGTCGGGGCCAATGCATCGAGCAATACGGCGCAGGAGAACCGTATATGCCGGTGCTGGAAGCTTTTGGGCGACTCTGTCGGGGTTCTGAAAAAGACGAAATGTTAAAGTTGCTCCATCGCCACGCCCCAACCTGGTTAGTGCACATGCCCGCGTTACTCAGTGATGCGGAACGCGAGACACTTCAGCGCCAGGTCGGAGGAGCGACCCGTGACCGGATGTTACGAGAAATGGCCGAGGCATTCGAAGCACTGACTGTGGAGCGCCCGTTTATTCTGTGTCTCGAAGATCTGCAGTGGAGTGATTATTCGACATTGGAGTTGCTTGCTGTCGTTGCTGCTCGTCCCGAACCTGCTCGATTGTTTGTGCTCGGAACCTCCCGATCTTTGGAAACGCTTGGAGGTGACCATCCGTTGAAAAAGCTGCGCGTGCAAATCCAACGTGCTGGGCATTACCATGAACTCACCCCGAGTTTTCTCTCCGCCGAGGCGGTCGAGCACTATCTCACCCGGCGGTTCGCTGACAGAGCATTACCCGCTGGCGTGGGACAGCTTGTCTATCATCATGCCGAGGGAAATCCGTTGTTTATGGTGAATGTCACTGACTATCTGGAACAACAGGGGATGCTCGATAGTGCGAACGGAGAACGCATGCGGCAGATGCTGGACGGGGCAACAATTGGGGTGCCAGAGAGCCTGCGGCAATTGATCGAGCACCACATCGAACAATTGGGCGCCGAGGAACAAGAAGTATTAACGGCCGCGAGCGTAGCGGGGATGGAGTTTTCCGCCGCGACCGTCGCGGCGGGATTGGGACGAGACGATGAAGCTGTTGAGATGCGATGTGCGAACTTGGCGCAGAGAGAGCAGTTCCTCCAGGCGGTTGGGACTGCCGAGTGGCCAGACGGAACATTCGTTGCGCGCTATCGTTTCATTCATGCGCTTTACCAGAACGTTTTGTATGAACATGTGCCGCCAAGCCGACGAGTGGGGATGCACCTACGGATTGGTGAACGTCTCGAACGGGCGTATCAGAGCCGAGTCGGTGAAGTGGCAGTGGAACTCGGCGTGCACTTTGAACTGGGCCGAGATTTCCTCCGTGCGGTGCAGTATCTCGGACAAGCGGCGCAGAATGCGATGTGGACCTACGCCTATCAGGAAGCCATCGATCATCTGAACAAGGGTATTGCGCTGCTGTCGCACTTCCCGGAGTCTCCAGAACGAACGCAGCAAGAGCTGGCGTTGCAGGTTGGCCTTAGTCTTTCGTTGATGCATACCCGAGGCTTCGCGGCGCCAGAGGTAGAGCATGCGTACGGGCGAATTCGTGACCTGAGCCGTGTCGTTGGTGATTCACCGCAACGTTTCGCGGCGCTGTGGGGATTACGGAATTTCCATCTCTTGCGCGGTGAGCTGCAGGCCGGACGCGCAGCAGCGCAGGAGTTTCTGGAGTTTGTCGAGCGGACCGGAATGTCTGCACTCGCAGCGGAGGCTCACCTGGGGATCGGCACGCCATTATTTCACCTAGGCGAGTTTGACGCGGCTCGTCCACATATTGAACAAAGTCTCGCGTTGTACAATCCGCAACTGCCGCAACCGAAAGTCTTTCTGACGGGGCAAGACCCACGTGCCAGTAGTCTCGCTCATCTTGCCGTACTGTTGTGGATAGTGGGCTACCCGGACCAGGCGCGAGAGTGCAGTCGTCAGGCATTAGCCCTGGCGCACGAGACGATGTTCCCCTATGGCCGGGCTTTGGCGTTGAACTTAGCCGCGACGCTCCATGTCTGTTGCCGTGACTTTCAAGCAGTAGAGCGCCATGCCGAAGCAGCGCGCACGTTTGCTCAGGAGTGCGGGTTTGTTCATTTGCTGGCGATGGGGATGGTACTTCAGGGATGGGCGTTAGTCATGCAGGGCAAGAGTGACGAAGGTATTGCCCTCATGCAGACCGGGCTTAAACGACAGCAGGTCGCAGGGGTCAGGATTGGGGAGGTTTCATATCAGCTGTTGCTGGTTGACGCCTATAGCAAAACCGGCCAGGTCGAGTCTGCGCTGCAAGCGCTCACTGACGCAGTCGCTGCCGGTTGAGCGAACCGAGGAACGGACGTTTGAGGCAGAGTTGTATCGGCTTACAGGGAGAACTGACCCTCCAACAGTCTCGAACAAGTCTCGAACAAGTCTCGAACAAGTTTCAGGCAAGTCAAGAGCAAGTCAAAAGCAAGTCCAGAGCAAAGTCAAGGAAGTCAATAACTGACCTCCGTCCCCGACTCCCGACCCCCAAGGCGAAGCCGAAGCCTGTTTCTTAAAGGCCATCGACATTGCCCGGCAACAACAGGCGAAATCCTTAGAACTGCGCGCCTCTATCGAGCCTTGCTCGCCTCTGGCAACAACAGGGGAGGCAACACGCTGCACACTCAATGTTATCTGAAGTTTACAGTTGGTTCTCTGAAGGATTTGACACTCCTGACCTGCGTGAGGCGAAAACACTGCTAGAGGAGTTACGGAGCGGGAGCTGAGGAAGGCGGTGTATCCTACCTAAGAAGCTTACAAGCCTGATTTCTCACAGGATTTTCCTCGCTATCTGAAATCGCAACATCAGCGATAATCGAGACCGGCCCTTCTCTCTACTGGCAACATCTCCTAACCGCACGGTCCAGAAATTGCTCCTTCCTGAGGTTAGAAAGCCGAACTCGCGGCACTACACAAGCCACAAAGAGCAATGATATGACCCAGCTCTCTCTTCAGGGAGGTGCATTACTCTATGCGCCAAGACAACGTCGGTCTCTGCGCGTTCCTCAATGCATGCGCTGCAGGTGATACGGTTGCACGGCAGACGTTTCCAGGAAACCTATGGTGAGGATATCTATAACTTTCCAGTAAAAATCTATGGAACCCCAATCGAGGAGGCCGGCGATTTTTACCTCTATGTCTTTGATAAAGACCGTATATTTATCCGCCTCAAAACCTTCGAAGGTCGCAACAGTATTCAGTTTCGTACCTTTCTATCCTACTACGTGTTGAAGCACTTGTTCGTAGAATGGCGACGAACCCGCAAAGAAATCGAAACAATATCCTTGCAAACTCCAGTCGATGATTCAGACGATGGAAGTCGGACCCTAGAAGACATTCTCCCTGGATCAATTGCTGTCGACAGAGTGAGCAGTGACGAAATGTTGATGGAGATGACAACCGAAACCCTGAAGGCTCTTACTCCAGAGGAACAGTTGCATCTCAAATTGTTGTCACTGTTGGAGTATCCACTGAACTCGGAAGATATCTGTTTGCTGGCAGAGCATCTCCGGACGAACCGTTCACGATACGTTGATGTTGCTAGCTGAGGTGCAAGACAATCTCAAACAAAAAGATGAAAAGCTTGCTCGCCTGCGTGACGAACTCGATTCGGTGTGGGGATGGATCGTCCTGCGACAAAAGGAGCTGCAAGAGCTTAATAGGCAGGTAGGTTTTCTTTCCGCTGGGGAAAATATTTGTTGACAGTAAAAAACTCCTGGCTCAAAAGCATGCTCTAGAACACACTCTTGCCAAACGTATCCGCCAGCGTGAACGCCTTGTCGAGGAGCTGCGGACGTACAAATTGACTCCCCCGTATAAGGACATCGCTCGACTGCTGAACGCAACCACTGGATCCGTTTATTCCCGTATCTTTCGCCTGCGCGAGCAATTCACACAAGAATTCGGCGAACGAGAATCTCTCAAGGCATGTGCGGCGTGAGTCGCCACATCCGTACCAAAGCGACAAAGGTGGTTTAGTAAGGTGAGCTGAGGATGCAGATAAGCTGTGCCTCTCCGCGCAAGGCGGCCCTGAAAACCCAGATTTCAGGGCCCGACTCTGATACAGTTTTCGGCGAAATCAAGCCATAAGAGATTAACCCAGGGCAATATCACTCTGAGCGTAGCGAAGGACCTCTCCGAGAGATTCTTCGCGTTACTCAGAATGACAATCCTGATGAGCTGCATCGTGATGTGTACCAATAACGTTTACACTTTCGGTCGAGTAATTGGTAAATGCAAACCGCGCCCGCAGTGTGTTGCCACTAGCAACAGTCGCTGAACCTGCGGCTCCACCTACGGTGAATTGTGTCACGGCAGTGCGAAGAAGCTGTTGGGCTTTTTTGTGTATCATGGCTAATCTCCTTACAGGGAAAGAAAAAGTTAAAGAGTAAATTGCGGGCGTCGGTAAGGTTTTGTGATTATCACTTTTAATGATTAATATGCCGCATTATACGCAACTTTAATTTCCTCAAGTAACGGCTCAGCACCATAGATGAACCCGTCGCCATCAACCCACTCTTCTGTTCCGTTGATCATAATAACGATGCCGTCACCGGTGCGACGATCGATCTTAAAGTAAGTGCGCGAACCGGTTTGTGAGCCACCGTGATCGACGGTGCGCGGGTAGCCGTCTGACTCGACAGTAGTGGAGAGTTCGACTCCGAGCCCGGACCAGTCGCTGCCATCGAGGAGCACGCGGCGAAACTCACCGCCTACACATGTCTCGGTTATAGAAGTGGAGGCTGGGATCTCTATCCCCTTGATAACGATCGGCGTTTCTATTGTGTTGGTCTCACTTGGAGTGGCACATGGCGCGAAGGTCGACTCTCCGTGTGCGGCCGGCGTCAGAATGGTGTTAATATCGGACTGCACCATCACACGATGTCCACTGTCTGTGAGTCCGCCGTTGACGAGAGCCGTAACAAGTTCGGCATACTCGCGCGCATTGGCCAAGAGCCCGCCTGCCGCTTTAACGTTAGTCTGCAAAACGCTGGAGTCACCGACTGTGCGGCTAAAAGGGCGCGCGAGATTGGTCATCGACGTCAGTGCTTTGTCAAAGGTACTCAGTGTCAACCCTGCTGCATCAAGGACGTTTTGTTTGAGGTATTCCCTGAACGAGAGGGGTGACTCCAGTTCAAGGATATGCTCGGCGACGATGAAGCCGCCACCGGAGTATTCAATCGAAACCTTCGGGGCAAAGAGCGGCTCTACACCACCGTCAAAGAAACCGTCGAAGTCGTTCGAGCCCATGATGATGTCGCGCATAGTCGGGACATCGCTGGGGTCCCACGCGCCGATGCCGTGGGTATCAAGACCCGCGGTGTGGTTGAGTAAGCGGCGCAGGGGGATACTCTGTGGGTAACTCTCAGTGTTGCCGCGAAATTTGTCATCTACCCATTCCGCCAGTAAGCTGTCCGGATAGCTGTTCGCGTAGGACTGCACAGTGCGATCGAGATCGACCACCCCGTTACGGTCGGCAATCACAAGGCCGATCGAGCTGACAAATTTCGACAACGAAGCAGCCTGATAGATCGTATTTGCCGTGGTGCGACTGGCTGTCGCCCGATCTCGACAGCCATACCAATGGTGTTGGGTAATATTGCCATCTTCAATAATGACGACTGACGCGCCGCCGACGTGGTGATACTCGACTTGATTTTGGATTGTCAACCCAGTGTTTCCTTTCGGCCCTGTGAGGTTCGATGCAAAATCAGCGTACGTTGCGCTGTAGGGAGAAGTCGTGTCGTGGTAGTCACACGTAGCCGTGTTGATTGCGTCTGGATGAGGATCGACTCCCGATAAGATTGCGTCGTTGGACGCGTCCGTGTCGGCCTGAGCGTCATTGTCGGGGGGTGAACCGTCCTCGCCATACGGCACGTCCTCGACGGCGACTGCCAGTGATGGCTGCAGACACAGCGCGGCCACTAACACACTCAGACCAACCAGCGTCGCACACCGTGCCGTGCCGGCAATGCTCTTTTTTCTCCACCAGCGCGGTAGCCCCCTCAAGACGTCGTCGGCTCGGTTGTCGTTCCACCACCGTGTACGACCAAGGGCTCCAGCAGATTTCAACATATTCACTACTTTCATGGTTTTTCTCCTCTGTAACGGTTGTATTGAATTTGACACTTCCTGCAGGGGTGATGTCTTGAGAAGCAGAAGACGCTCGAAAACACCCAGGAAGTTGTGGGAGAGTTGTGGGAAAGTTGTGGGATTTCGGCAGGGCACAAAAAGCAACGGGGCGACCAGTTGGTCGCCCCGCGTCATGCCAGCAATAATTGGAACGGAAATTTTTGTTAACCGTTCAATTGTCCTGCTCAAGATATGGCAAGATGAAACTCAGGCTGAACCACTCACGCGTGGTGATATCAAACTCCCCTGATCAGCTAAGAATTCCAGATCAGTTTGGTTATGCTGATAGCGTGTGGCGGAAAGAACCATCTCTGCCCGGCAGACTCCCAGTATCGCCGCACTCAGCGACGCCTTCGATGAGCCCAGTAAGCGGTTCCCTTGTCGGAACCGATGGGAGGAGTGAACTGAAGCACCGCAGCGCCTGTGATGCTCCCTTTCGTGGAACCGAGTGGAGCGGTGAGGTGAAGAATGACATGTCCCTTTCAACGACTCCCTTTATTGGAGCCGAGTGGGGCAGTGAACGGGAAGGACAAATTCGATGGGATCGTTTTCCTGACGAGCGGCTTCCCATTCCGTGTCAGCGACCCTGCGTATTTCTTCAGGATGCTGCGCTTGCACTGGCGCTGTTAGGAAAGCGAAGAGGGTAGCCAATAAGAAGAAGAGTCGTAGTTTCATTGTCGCATGTCCTTTCTCGAACTCATACCTAGAAATTGTTGATGTAGGTCACAAGAAGTTTTCTCGATGCGCTATGGACACGTACTCGTCATCACATTTCCACCGTCGTCGCTCCACCCGTCGACGCGCCAGCCGCGGAGATTCAGCCGCCCCACGCGCACGGAAGTCTCGACCGGCGTACGCCCGCCTGCGGCACTACCCCTACGGAACGATGAAGCGGAACTGGCGGTAGTTATTCTGCGTGTTCGTCTCGTCGGTGTACGACGTCGCCGTCGCGTTGATGTTCACGATGTAATCGCGGCCGGCGACGAACGTGAACGGTACGCTGCCCGTCGCCGCCGCCCCCGAAGCCAGCGGCGCCACCGGGAAGCTCGTCGTGTTAACGAGATCCGTGGGTACGCCCCGAAGTACTAAGACCCGGTCGGCTTCGAGGATATGCTGACCGCCACTTGTACCGTCGCTGCCGTAGTGCTGTCGAAGCTTTCTGGATGCGGTAGACGATGCGGCGGGAGCCGGCGGTGTTGGTCTGGCGAGAGCCGTAGTAGCCGAACGGCGACTCGGCGAGAGTGCCGACGCAGTCGTTACACACCGCGATCTTCGCGCCGGTAATGCCGACGTCGCGGCTGCATGTCGCCGACGGCGTCAGGGTGTCGGGCGTGAGTGGGCACCAGGGGCGGCGGTCTGCTCGGCGAGATGTTGTACGCTGGCGATGAAGCCTTGCCAGCTTTCGTCGAGGAAAACCTGCGCGCTTGGGTGAAACCCGTTCGAGCTGTCGTTTGAGTCGTACTGATACGGCGGGGCGTAGTTGTCAACGTTCTCATCCTCTTCTTCCTTCGGTGGCAGCTCCATCAGCAGTGCGACGCGCCACGGCGCGTGCCAATGTCGGGCTCATTGGGTGTGCTCGGACGTGTCGGCCATCCACGCGGGAAACTGGCCCACTAGCCTGCGACCCGGTTGCGCCCGTCGTGAGCGGGAGCGAGGGGACCTTGGCGTTCCACAGGTTGATCACGTTGTCGCGGATCGCGTTGAGCGATGCGGTACGGATACCCATCGACTGGCCGTTGGAGTGGACCGAGAGCGACATCGAGATCATCCGGTTGTCGACGAAGCGCCGCAGGATCTGCGCCTCAAGCGCCTGGAAGGGCGCGTAGCCGTGGAAATGGTCGCTCTCACAATTATCTTCTCTGATATCAGGATCGTTAGGATTGGCGATGCTCCAACCCGTGGAGAAGCTCCGGGCGATGTCGATCCCGACGCTGTACCCGCCGAAGGGACTCGTGCGCACGACACAACCTGCGCGTTGGGGCGCCAGCCTGCCGCGTCGCCACCGTGCCACATAAACGAGTCGTTGTTCGTGGTGTACTTCTTCGGTCGCCACCGGCGGTGTCGTCGCGTGCGCGCCCATCGGGGTTGACCATCGGGATCACCCAGATGTCTGCGTTCGCGAGAATGTCGTTAATGCGGATCGGATCGAGCAGGAGGGCGAGCGGAAAAGTCTGAAGGTACTTCAGGCACAGCTCGGGACCAGCCCACTCCCGTGCGTGCATACCGCACTCGATCAGCAGTGCGGGCTTGTCGGCCATGCTGGCCTCGGCCCCGGTGCCGTAAAGGTTGGGAGTGGCAGAGATGTGAACCGCGCGTACGGGCCGGCCGTTCGCGGTCGTTCCGATGTCGTGGACTTGCATCCGGCCACCAGCGGCGCCGTCCAACCGGACGATAGCGGCATCCATCGCCGCGACGTCGTGGTAGGTCGCCGGCTGCGCTCCGGCGGTGTGCGCAACAAGCGTGGCAATCAGCGCCGTGGCAAGCGCGCATAGGTCGACCTTTCGTGAGTTCATGAGATGGCCCAGTCGCCGCCATCGCTCTTCGATGCAGCCGATTAACGCTACGACTGGAGACAACGGCAAGGCGAATATTGCATTATTGCGAGTATTCATCACTTGATCTCCTCTCTAAGCTAATTGGCCTTATTATTCGGGGCTACTCTGTTTTCCACATCCCTTAAGGACAGAGTCGTCCAAATCGTCACTTGGGAGCGAGCCACCGTGATCTACGGTACGGGGATAGCCGTCCAACTCAGAGAACGACAGATGTCATCCAAATCGCCACTTGCGAGCGAGTCACTGTGAATAGTCAGGTCGTTCTGTCTCAGCGTGTCGCAATATGAAGTCGTCAACCGCCGTCTCCCCGTCATCTTCACCTTAAACCAGTAGGAGTAGTCCAACATGTTCACCCCATTCGCCTGGTGACCAGCGCTGCCTGAGCAATCGATACCCGGCGGGGGCCCTGGATCGCACTCGCGTGTCTGTGACGGACCCGACCCGTTTGGAAAAGCACTCCAGACATTGCGGATCTCTTGAAATGTCCGGTCCTCTGTTTCGGTCCAGCCAGCATCATCAACGGGGTCACCGAGGTCCCAGAAGAACTGGCCGACACTCACTTCGTCCCCGTTGTTCGTTCCACCTGCTTCCATGGAGTAGCAATCGTTGCCGCCGCTGCCTTCTTGACAATACCGATCCACTGACCAGGCCTTCGACGCGACATAGTTCGCCCACCCCTCTCGAGTCGCATGGTTCTGGGCGGAACTTCCGTTGACACGCTTCCTGGCGTCCCTGGGGTCACACAGCCACCGGTTTTGGATGACGTGTCCGTATTCGTGGACGACTCTGAACGGTTGATCTGGCGTTTGAATGCAGATCCGATCAAAGTCACCTGCCCCATTCTGGGGGTCTGCGGGGTCCGGCTCGCAAACACCTGTCCCATCGGATCCCTCTTGTTCGTATCCCATTCCTGCTATTGCTTGAATATTCGACAGGTGAAATCGGGCTTCGTCCTGGCACTCATCCATCTCGCAGTGATCGTCTCCCCCGTCATCCCAGATGTCGGCAGTGTCACAGTCTTTTGAGAAGGTGCTGTCGGCGGCTGGCTTGTTGGTGCCCCATGTCACGTAGGGTTCGATCGCGGCACGATACACATGAACCGCCTCTTTGTTGCAGCCGTATCGGGAGTTCGTGTCTCCGCAGGTCGAACAGGACGGGATTGTGGTCAGGCATTCTTTCCACGGCTCGTCCTGGCACGCGCACCAGTCAGCGGCTCCGGGAGAGGACTCGGCCCAGTTGTCAGGCTCTGTGTCTCCGGCACACGTCACGGATGCGGAATTCAACCCACTCCGATTCGGACACGATAGATTCCACGAGATAGTCACCGTGGTCCCGTTGGGGTTGATGTCCGCGTACACGCGCGACCAGATCGACTTCGCGTTTCTTGGGTAGTCGGCGTCTGCTTCTTCTGCATTGATCCGCACGCATACGTCCGCTGCCGAGGCAGCCCCTTCTCCGGTGTCGTCGCAAAGAAGAGTGACCAGATAGATGTCAGGCTCACTCTCTCCGCCTGTTGCAAACGAGGCGTTGATGTGGAAGTTCCCGTTGACGTCAGCCCTGTCACAACCGAGGAATTCGTCGTTTCCTCCGCTCCCGGGCGCGGTGGGGTAATCGGTGAATTCGAAATCGACAGCATCATCCTTATCCCACGCGCAGACATGGAGGTAAGGCAACGGCGATTGCCCGTTCGGAACCTGTCCGACACGTTGACCGCTGTGATAGGCGGCGAAGAATTCCACTTTCCCTTCGATCGTGAAATGCGCTGAATTACCGCCACCGCCACCACCTGAGCCATTGTTTGGGAGATCGTCGTTCGGGCAATCGGGGTCTGGGTCTGGGCACCCGTTCATCCTGCAAAGGCCGTCTTCCCCACATTGGGCCCCATCAAGAGTTGCCACCGCCATGCCAGCCTGACTTTGAATCAACAATAGCGTAAGCAAACAAATTGAAGTCTTTAACCAAGTGCGTATGAGAGCGATTATCGGTTGCATAACTATTCCTTTCTGAGTGTGGTGTCCCCGCGTAGAAACAAGGATTATGTAGTGACGAATCATGTAGGGTGGGGTCGCGACCTGGTAGAAAGCGCGAAAGACCATCTCCACTGAGATGCGTTCCAACGGTTCGTTGAGGCTCTGAGCGACCTGCTGACAGACATTGAGAAGCACGAGGTAGAAGAGGAAAGTGGCATAGAGTTGGAGTTGGACGCCATTGGCCGAGGCTTTCCACAGGTAGGCGAGATCGAGCACGCGTTTGGTGACCAAGAAGGCATCTTCAATACGCCAGCGCCGCCGATACAACTCACAAATGTGGCGCGCGGAGAGCTGCGTCGGATCGAGAACGTTGGTGAGGTAGCGATACCACTGCCCGCGCCATAAGACTGAGACCAAGCGTAAGGGGTGACGGCAGGGATGGGAATGATGCAGCCCCACCTCAATGAGTTCATCGCGATAGTACGGGCTGGTACTGAGAACACTGGGTCGTGCGATAGGCGGTCTTCTGGCGCAAGCGGGTCACGAAGTATTTCTGCTGGTCGGTAAAATCGTCAAACCATAAGAAGCTAAAGAAGCCCAAGTCAAAGACCAACAACCCGCCGTCGGGCACGGCCGCGAGAATTTCCGTGGCAAAGCGTTTATCATTGGCCGCCGCATCTTCGGTGATAGAGTTGCCACAGCGGCCGATGGGTAAAGGCTTCGACCATCACCATCATCCGGCCCGCGAGCACGAGGCCCGGCTGAGCTTGCAGGGGCTGAGTCTTTTTGCGCAGCGCTTCGAGCGTCGAACCATCGACCATGGCAATGCGCGGAAACTGCGCCCGCACTTCCGTCCAGCGCTCCAGGCCAGGGATGCTGCGGTGGGGGTTGGGCCTGCAAGCGCGCACTCACCTCCGTAAACACCGCTGCCAAGCGCACTGGCGGGCAACGTATCGAGCCGTTTGGCGATCGCTTGTTCGCTGACCTGCAACGGCGATACCCACAGCAAGCCGTCTTGCACTACCACGCGCTGCACCTCGGCAATGGCGCCCAAGCGCCGCCAGACCAAACTCACCACCAGGGCCACCATCACCGGTAACGTCAAAATCCGCGCGCGCAGCCGAATCCGCCGAGCGGGATTGCGCGGGTCGCGCCGTTCCAGCTGGCGCGGCGCGAACAACGCGGGGGTGAGTAACGCCGTCAGTTCCGCTTCAATCTCCGCCACGGCTGGCAACGGCCCCGGCACCCGATGCCGAAAATCCGGATTCCGATGTCGACGCACCCTACGCTCACAGTCTGTGCAGCGAGGTGCGTCATGGGCACGTACTGGTCATCACATTGCCGCTACTGTCAGCCCGGCCGTCGACACGCGAGCCGCGTAAGTTCGTACGCCCAACCCACATGAAGCCTTCAAGCCACTGTCGCATCGAGTGGGTAAAGGTTTTGTACGACACCGCGGTATTATAGAAAGACGCGTCGTCGTAGGCGCCTTCGTGAACGCCGCAATTGGGCATCCATGCGTAGAAGGTCGGAAAGTTACCGACGCCAAGGCTAGGGTCTACACCGGTTGCAAGTTCTGAGCGGGAGGACGATCCTTCGAGAAGTGTCTCAAACTGTTGTGTCAGTCGGGTACGGTGTTCATCAACCGTAAAGAGTGGCGGGCAAGGGTTGAAGCCTGCGGGGCAATGGGAATATGCATCCCACGTCCCCCATGCGACGAAGTGTCCATTGCCGTGATTGATATGCTCCTGATTGGGGTCGGTAAAGTCCTCGCGGAAGAAGAAGGGGGTAGCGATATGATTGAAGAGTACATGATAGCGATCTCGACATTTCCAGTCGTCGCCAGTGGCAGTATGGGCGGCGAGACACGAAGAGTCGAACACTGCGGCCCAACTGTTGTACTGTTCGACGATATCGCTAGTGGCATAGCGCGTTGCTCCATCGTACGCAAAGGGAATCCCATCACCGATTGTGTATCCTGTCCAAATGTTGCTGTAGGCATCGCCATCCAATGGGGTCCCGAAGGCATCAGTAGCAAATGCCGCTTCATTCTCGATCGACTCAAGAAAGTTTGCGTCGAACAGTGCTCGCACATCGCCTGCGAATCCGGGTATAGCTGCAAGTGATGTTGCGAGGTAGTCGATATTATGAAAGAGCCCGTGCGCGCCCCCAGAGTGGCCAATGAAGAGAACGATCTCGGCGTCGGCAAGCGGTGGGAGGGATTCCTGCTCTTCGATAACACGCCTTGGGCCCCCGGCGCCACTGACGGTCCACGTAGTGTAAGTCAGACCGCTCTGCAGGGCCGCTAACGCTTCTTCCATAATCAGGTAGCCGTGCTGGTACAGGTTGAAATCAATAACCACGCCAGTCGGAGCTGTCTCATGGAAGTAGCCACCTGCGGCTTCGTACGCGGCGCGACCGTTGTAGCGATCGTAGCTGCACTTCTGCACGCGCACGCGGTTATAGCCGGCGAAAACCGGATTTCGCAGTGTATCAGGACGATTGATCCCTTCGAGGTTTCTCATCGGCGGTTGGGACGCAGTTCCCATCTCACCGTGCTCTTGTGGATCGCTATACGTATCGAGACATTCCTGAGCATCGTCGAAGACACCGTCTCCGTTGCTGTCGTGAGCATTACAGGAGCCGCCGCCGGTCATAGAGAAAATCCACTTGTTCGAGGGCGCACCGACAGCCTTGTCGACGTACATAAGGGGGCGAGTGCCGTCTGCACAACGAACGGCGGGATTGTTATTGAGAAAGACCCGTGAGAAGTCTTTTACCTCTGAAGCATTCAGAGGACGCGTGTTGAAATTTGCTTGCGGTGGATCGTTAGGAAACACAGCACATCGCAATGTGTCCTGCCAATAGGGAGCACTACAGTTGTTCGTCTGTGCCAATGTTGGGTTCGCAGGAATACTGAGCCCGATAAGAGGCAGAGCGAAAGAAAGTTTCCGGGCGAAGCGAAGAATGGTCCAAAGTGATAAATGCATAAAAACCTCCTGAGAATTCCTGAATTTGCTACTTTTCCTGCAGGTCTGAGGTCGCGTAGGGAGAAGACGTGTGAAAGGGAGAGAAAGTTGTGGGAGAGTTGTGGGAAAGTTGTGGGATTTGCGCAGCGATTGAGCGACGAAACAATGCTGTTTTCGTCGCTTACTGTCTCCTGACCTTCGTAGCCTGACGATGCGACGTTTTTCCCGCTTCAGTCGAGGAGAGGGTGAGATGCGACCCACCCTCCTCCTCTTTGGCCGGGTTTCAGCGAAGTGAGCCGTTGGATTCCTGATTGTTCCAAGCTGTGCCAAAACCGAGTCGGTCAGCGGCGGCCTCGAGTTCAAAGCTCGGAAACCCGGCACCCGAACCGACGCCGGTCGCGGTCCACGTATCCGGTGACGAGTCAACCCACATATCGACAATGTCCGTGGTGTTTAGCCCTTCTTTGTTGTCGAGATCCCAGAAAAACCGCATCCAGTCGAGTTGGGTGCCCTGGTTGGAAGCCGCCCCACAGAACTGGCCAGCGTAGTCCTCGGCATCGCTCTCGCCAGGAGCTGCGCCTTCGCAGGAGAACACCCTGGTATCGCTGTTAACTCCATCGAGATTCCAGTCGTTCCAGCGGTGTAGCACATAGGTACAATTCGGCTCCTGGGTTTGATTCCACGCCACCGCCGCATAGTAGCTGGCGAAGCCTTCGTTAGCGGCACCGCTTTGCCACTCGAGCGAATTGAAATCATGCGTGCCACCCACATTTGGACAGGTCGCATTTACCAGGGCAGTGCTAACATTAGCTCCGCTGCCAGCATTGGCCTTTTTCACCAGCGCGTGTCCCAGTTCGTGCACGATGACAAATTTGCTGGTATCGGTGACGATATAGTTATTGCCGCCACTCAAACAATTGCTTGTGCCACCAGGGCAGGCCTGATCGTACACCACGAACGTTTCGCCATTGAGCCCGCCGTTACGGCGTGACATTGCCCAGCCTGCAGCGCCGGCAATATTCCACGCCGCATGGGTCCCGGTATATACGTTAATCGTGTTCGATGCGGTGGGCGTAAAGGCGGACCGGGCAACCGAATAGTATACGTCTTGGTCTACGTCGTCGTTCTTCACGGTGATCGTATTGCTATTCACGTTGGCGGTCGAATAAATACGCACCTCGTAGGATTCCGCCGAGTTCAGAGTGAGCGAGGGTGTACATCCGATGTCGACCCCGGTCCAAGGCGTGAATGCTTCGTGCACCACCGCCCTATCGGAGTTGCGTATCACCTTGATCTTGGCCCCGAGAGCCCGCTGATCGTCGTTAGTTGTCCAGTAGTCGTAGGACGCCGATCCCGCCGGTAAGCTGGCCATATCGTCGGCAAAGGACAGTCGATACCAGCCGCAGAACTTCACCTGGTACCACACCCCCAGGTCTTCCACGTCCCCTTCTAAGATTGCGTCGTTGAACGCGTCCGCGTCGGCCTGAGCTTCATTGTCGGGGGGTGAACCGTCCTCGCCATACGGCACGTCCTTGACGGCGACTGCCAGTGATGGCTGCAGACACAACGTGGCCACCAACACACTCAAACCAACCAGCGTTGCACACCGTGCCGTGCCGGCAATGCTCTTTTTTCTCCACCAGCGCGGTAATCCCCTCAAGACATCATCGGCTCTGTTGTGGTTCCACCACCGTGTACAACCAAGAGCTCCAGCGGATCTCAACATATTCACTACTTTCATGGTTTTTCTCCTCTGTTTGTGAGATTGTCTACAGCGTTCAGTGTTTCCAGGCTTAGTTCTCCTATCTCCCGCAAAGGGGAGAATGGAGGCAAATCGTTCCCGGCGGTAAGGAAGGCCAGAGCACTCTAATGAAAATTGACGATCAAAATCGGCAACCCCGCCGTTTACTCTCCCTCACCCTGTCCCTCTCCCGGCGGGAGAGGGAACCTTCGAGCCACAGGTCTGAATTTTACCGAACTTGCTTGTCAAAACTCATTAGGGTGCTCTGGTATTGATGGTTTAGTCCTCTACCTGCACTCCCTCCAACTCCGTTGGCGTGCACAGCATCACGGCATCGTCGATGCGGATGTGGCGGTTGCCGAACTGGTCATCGATGGCTAACTCTCGAATGGGACTGTCTGGGCATTCGAGTCGATAACAGGTAAAGTCGGTGTTGAGGGCAACGCCCCGCGGGTCATCGCCATTGCCACCTTCAATGAACTTGCGGGCTGGGGTGCAGTAACGGCGTGCCTTTTTGCCGACGTGGCAGCCAGGTTCCAATCCAAATTTATTGACCAGATCCACTTCGTTTTGGCCCGCAGGATTTTGGTCCTGAATCACTTCGTAACACTTGAGGTGGTCAGGATCGCCAGGAATGACTTGTGCGAAACCAGGGGTGTTCACCATAGCGATGGTGCTTATGACCCAAGGTGAGAGCACTGGTGAGTAGCCAGCGACGAAATCCCATGAAGATGTGTGTTTCATAATTGTATTTTCCTTACTGTGGATTGTGTTGCTTGAGTGTTTATTGTTCTGTCGTTGTTCCGCGCCGGTTTTGCTGATGATCGGAGGCGGAGCGCGAATTGCGCTGTTCATCGTGCGTGCTCCTTGCAGGATCGGCGTCATGCACGGAGAAGATGTACGAAACGAGCAGGAAGTTGTGGGAAAGTTATGGGAAAGTTGTGGGATTTGAAGCAGGAGAGGTTCTTGCCAACGGCCTGAGAAACCTCTAGGCACAAACGTATGCCGCAACAGCGTCTGTTTGTGAGTGAGTCGTTCACTGTTTTGCAGAATGCCCTGGTGACGGCAGTGCAAACGCTCAAGGCGGCTGATGTGCTGCTACCCGTAACCATTCTCGTACCGCATGAATTCCTTGCTGCACATTTACAACAAGCCGTGGCGAAAGCAGGGGATGGGTATCTTGGACTTCATGTCTTCACCCTGAGTGAGTTTGCCAAAGATAGGGCTGAACATGCGCTGCTGCAGGAAAAGCGGCAACCGCTCTCCTCTTTGACTGCTTCGTTAGTCATCAAGAAATTGCTTGCTGACGCTGGTGCACAGAACTACTTCTCTGTACTGGCTTCCCAACCAGGTTTCCTTCGCCATGTGGTGATGACTCTCCAAGAGTTCAAACAGGCACGAATCTCGCCGCAGGGGTTGCAGTACTTCCTCGATCGGACGCATCCAACCGGAGTCTACCAACAACGAAGCGAAAGTTTACAGGAGCTGTATACGAGCTATGCCCAGTTTCTTGCTGCACAGCATTTGTACGATGATGCGGATATCTTGGAGCGTGCGGCATCTGTGCTCGAGGAATGCCATGAGACGACCCCGCTCTTGATATACGGCTTTAGCGACTTCTCACCTCTCCAACAACATGTTGTTGAAATGGCCGTGCGAGATCGTGACACTCTGGTCTTCTTCCCATGGCGCCCTGGGGCTGCATATGAAGCTGCAACCGCTTCGCTCGGGTGGCTGACGAGTCTTGGATTTCACCGTACAACACTCAGTGCTGAAGGCACGCCGCAAACGAGTCTGACGCAATTGCAAACGCGACTTTTTGAGCCGATTTCTTTTTTGGTGGATGAGAAACGTCAAAAATATGATCACTCGGTGTTATTGCTTTCGGCACCGACTGTTAGTCGTGAGGTCCGTGAGATTGCTCGGGTCATTTTTACGCTTGTTCGTGAACGCAATCTTCGCTTCGATGAAATCGCCATCTTCGTTCCGAATCTCGGGATACATGGACCATTGTTCTACGAAACCCTGACCGCACTCGGTGTCCCCTGTTCTTTTACGAAAGGCCTCTCGTTGTTACAGACGCAAGCCGGTCAAAGTGTGTCCTTGCTCTGGCGAGTGTTGGCTGAGGAGTACGCGCGCACTCGCGTATTGGAGTTTCTCAGTGTTGCTCGTCCACCCTTTTCTGAACTTCTGGGTGCATCAGCAATGTATGCGCAACTGGCACGATGGGACCTCCTGTCACAAGAAGCAGGGATAGTAAGAGGAGCTGAGGAGTGGCGTACACGCTTGGCACAGCTCCAAGCCCGCAATGTGCCTGACGATACCGAGACGAGTCCGCAAGAACTTGTTGATCAACAGGTACTTCGTACCTTTATCGAATTCATGGAAGACTTTCTTGCTGACACAGAACACCTGCCGCGCCTCAATAGCTGGAACGGATGGGAAGTACAGATGCGTGCGGTGTTGTCTCGTTATGTTTCGCCGTCTTTGTATACTGACCAAGTTGCAGCGGTATTCGCACGACTGGGACAGCTTACGCTGTTAGATGAATCCATCTCTCTCAGAGAGTGGGGGAAAATTGTGACGGATGCTTTGGCATCGACTCCAGCAGTGCTTGCGAACGACGAGCCGACCAGCAAGGTGTTTGTCGGTGATCTCGCGTCCGCACAGGGGATGCAATTTCGTGCAGTGATTATTCCCGGAATGGTTGAGGGACAATTTCCTCAGACTGTCCGTCAGGATCCGCTGCTTTTCGATAGTGAACGTCAGCATCTCAGTGAGGTGTTACTCTGCGATTTGCGGCAACGGAACCGGGTCGTGGAAGAAGAACGCCTTGCCTTTGCCTTGACACTCCAAAGTGCGACTGAATACGTGGTATTCACCTACGCCCGTCAAGATCAAGCGAGCGGGCGAGTACAAGTCCCCTCTACCTATCTGCTCCGTGTCGTTGAAGCGTTGAGTGGACAGTCGGTGTCTCTGCCAGAGTTAAAAGACTGGTGTGTTCACGTCCCGCTCTCTCCACTATGGAGTGATCCACCATCGACAGCCCTCGATACTATTGAATTTCACTGGGCGAGTGTTGCGCGGTCACAGGAAACGGGCAATTCGTCACTGCTCGGGTATCTTCCTGGAACAGCACCATTTTTTTCCTCGGCGCTTACCGCCATACATCAACGATGGGATTTACCGTTCCTAACTGCATTCGATGGTGTGTTGACAGAAGAGACGACCACGACGAAACTGAACACGTATCTGTTTCCCACACGGATGTTGCTCTCGGTGAGTGCTTTGGAAACCTATGCCCGTTGCCCGTTCCGCTATTTCCTCACGGCAATCTTAGGGCTCTCAGTGCAAGATGATCCGGAGCAGCTCCTGACGATTCGACCTCGCGACCGCGGGACCTTGTTGCATATGATTCTGCACGATTTCTTTTCGCGTCTACAACGGGAACATCGGCTTCCTGTCCGTTCTCAACCCCAGGAACCTCTTCGTCGCTTACTGACAGAGGTGGCTGATATACACTGTGCTACTTTTGCACGGACAAAAGTCACCGGACTCCCTCTGCTGTGGGAACTAGAACAGGAGCGCATACGAGCGCAGCTTCTCTTTCTTCTGCAGTGGGAATACGAACGCGACGATACATTCGTTCCTATTGGTTTCGAGATTCCTTTTGGGCGGGAAGAAGCGAGTCTAGAAGCGCCGTTTTTTCCTGCCCAACTCATGTCGTTGGTCGGAAATGAGGCAGACCCGGTTTTTATCCATGGTCGCATCGATCGCATTGATATCACGTCCGACGGGCAACAGGCCCGTATCCTCGACTACAAAAGTGGCAAGCCGATTCGCGGACGTTTCGCAGGTGGTATGGCGCTACAGCTTCCATTGTACCTTTTTGCCGCCCGCCTCTTGCGGCCAGATTTGCAGTGGGTGGGGGCAGAATACGTTACCCTACGGCCAGCAGCCGTACGCAAGGAGAATACGTCAACATTCTCACCTGATACGTGGTCGGAAGAACTGGAGGTGCTGCAGACATTGGTCGGGGCGATTACCCACGGTATTCGGACTGGGTGTTTTCCCAATACTCCAGATTCGTGTCGTCCGTGTCCTTTCCCGCTGATTTGTGGGTCACAGGCAGAAACACGTACAGCTCGAAAACAGGGCGATGCACGACTTGCTTTTCTCCAGAAAGCAAAAAGCACACCATGAGTGATACCGCACGTGCCGATGTCGAAGCTCGGCGACGCGCCGCTAAGGAATTGACGACAACCTTTTTGGTTGAAGCTGGAGCAGGAACGGGGAAGACCACTGTTCTTCTCACTCGTCTCTTGTCTTTGTTGCGTAGTGGACGGAGTCGAGTAGATCGCCTTGCCGCAATTACTTTCAGTGAAAAGTCAGCTGCGGAGATCCGTGTGCGTCTCCGTGCCGAACTTGAGCTCGCCTTAGCCGGACCGTTGACTGAAGAAGAATACACAAATCTGCGTAACGCCCGATGGCAACTCGACCGTGCACAGATTGCTACTGTCCATGCCTTCTGTGCGGCCCTTCTCCGCGAACGCCCGGTTGAGGCTCGGGTTGATCCTTACTTCTCAACCCTGAGTCAATTCGAGGCCAATCTCGTGCAAACAGAAGTGTGGCGGGAATGGTTAGCACAGAGATGGATCGCAGTCCGACCGTTCTCAAACAAGCGCTCCGAGCCGGTTTGACCCTGACTCACATCGAGACGTTGCGCAACTTTGTTCTTGAACATCGTGACTGTCTAACCTTACTACCTGCTCCAGTTCCATCACCTCTTGCTGAGTTACACGCGGCGGTTCCCCAGCTCCTTGCGCAGCTCTGCTGTCGGAAATCATCCTGTCGAACATCTGCTGACCGTGCCTTTGCACATGTTCAGCGGTTAGAAACTCTCGTCCCAAAAGACGAAGATCTGGGATCGTGGGAACACTTCCTTTTGCATGAACCCCATGACATTGTCGCAAGTGCAACCAGCGGAACAAAAGCAAACTGGCGACCCGCCTCTGTTCTCGACGAAGTACGAGTACTCTTTCGTCAGTTGGCTGAACTCTATACCGAGGCTCGTAGCCGCTGGTTTCATAATCTTTCCATCGGCTTGGTACAATGGCTTGAAGGGTATCTACAGACGTATAACGAAAAGAAACACGAGCAGAGTCAGCTCGACTTTACTGACCTCCTACTTGTGACCAGAGATTTGGTGAAGACTAATCTTGATGTTCGTCGCTATTTTCAGCGACGGTTTGATTACCTGCTCGTTGATGAATTCCAGGACACCGACCCTTTGCAAGCAGAGATCGTTTTTTTCCTCGCTGAGCAAGAACCGCGAGCCTCCGAATGGATGGATGTAACACTTCGGCCTGGGAAGTTGTTTCTGGTCGGTGACCCACAGCAGTCGATCTATCGGTTTCGGCGAGCGGATCTGGAAGTGTACTCGCAAGTCCGTACCGCAATCGCTCAACAAGGAGCAGTGCTCATCTTGGAGAATAACTTTCGTACGCGTGCTCCGGTACTTGACTGGATGAACGATACGTTTGCTTCGGCTTTTGCAGGAACTCGTAGCGATCAGCCTACCTATCAGCCCTTATTAGCAACTCGCAAAGAAGTGACCGGACGGGAACTCATCGCGGTTCCGATCCCAGCGAAGGTGGTACCGGTACGCGCGACGAAGGATGAGTTGCGACGCGCCGAAGCGCGAACCGTTGCAGCAATGCTAAAACAGGCGGTGACGTACGGCTCGCTTGCGGTGTGGGGAGATCAGGCGAAAGAATATCGTGACGTAGCCGTACTCTTCCGTACCTATCGGGCGATGGGAGCGTATGAAGAGGCGTTTGCTAACGCGGGCATCCCATATCGAGTGTTAGGGGGACGGCGTTATACTAGCCGGCAAGAAGTTGAGGATCTTCGGGTATTACTCCTCGCGATAGAACGACCGACCGATCCTGCCATTGTCGTTGCCGTGTTGCGCTCAAGTGTCTTCGGTTTTAGTGACGAAGAATTGACACAGTTTGTGAGTGAAGGAGGAAAATTTGACGCACTGCAGCCCGCAGTACCCGATGTACTTCCCTCGGCTAGTCGTTTTACGACGGCTTTTGCAACCTTACGCGCGCTGTACACGGATGCGGCTGAGCTGAGTCCTGTTGCATTGCTGTATAAGGTCTATAGAGACACCCATCTGGTACCTCTCTTTGCTTTACGTCCACATGGGGCGCAACGCGTAGCGAATCTGCTCAAATTGATTGATATCGCGCAGGCGCTGGCGACTCGCGGAGTACCAACACTGGCAGCCTTGAACCGCTTTCTTGCCCAGCAGTATGTGACTGGAGAAGAAGAGGAAGCATTTCTCACCGAAGAAGATGACAACGTCGTACGACTGTTGACCGTTCACAAAGCCAAGGGGTTAGAGTTTCCCGTCGTCATACTCGCTGATATGACTGACGATCCTGGCCGAGGGCGAACGAGTAAAACTGGCATTGTCGAACGTTTGAGTGGAACATTAGAACTGCGTATTGGTCCCCAGACCTTGACATGTACTACACGGGGGTGGCAGAAGGCGGAGTCACGCGAACAGGCACGCGAGTTGGCAGAAGAATGGCGGTTACGATACGTGGCAGCTGCGCGAGTCCGTGACCATCTTCTTATGCCGATCTGGCCGCACATAGAGCGAGAAGTCAGTGACGTTGGTGAGCAAACAGAGGAGAAAAATGACGATGCACGGGGACCGGAGAGTTCCTTTTCGTTCCCTGTAACTGGGGCGTATGTGTATACCTACCATATTGATCCTGCGAGTATCGAACAGGTAGTACCCTCGCTTCCACCACCACCTATGATAACGAACGTGCTGCCGAATGCTGCGGTCTTGCGTGCCTATGAACACTGGAACGCTGAACGGCGTGCTACCACAGAAAAAGGGTGTGAACACAAGGAACGTGATACGATGTCAATGCTCAGGGACCTTCCGCAACGCATTCTTACTGCTGACGTTGGACGAGGGGAAAGCTTCCTATCTGCCTCGACACTACGCATTACCTTGTGGAAAGCTGTGCAAGAGATGTTTGCTCATCCAGAGAAAAGCAGAAGTGAGATCGCTAGAACTGTTGGGAACACGGTGGCAGAGCAACATGAACTTGAACATCTGTTACTGTCTCTACGCACTACCTCCTTGTTTGCCCGTGCGTACGAGGCGCATGAGCGGTGGGTGGGGCTTCCGTTTACATTGCATTACGAGGGCCGTCTCTGGAGTGGAACTATTGACCTTGCGTTCATCGTTGGTGATGCCTGGGTTGTTGGGAGCTTTCTCCTCGATCCCATGCCTGCTGGACAATCGCAAATGGTGAAGGATGGGAAGGAAACTCCCCTGTTCCTCCACGCGTTTGCACTTGAACGATTGACTAGGCGCCCAGTGCAAGAGGTTGCCGTTGTCTATGTTCGTTCTGGTGAGGTCAGGACATCTGCCTGGAGGGACGAAGAACGCCACTTTATTGCAACGGAACTCGTGCGATCCTCTAGTACTGGTGGCACAGTGCAATGAGACGAAGCAAAGTTTCTACCCTGTCGTTTGCTGAGAAAGACTTCTACCTCGACGAATTCCACGAGAAGAGCTTACTGTTTGTGATTCGTGCAGCAGACCTTGCATCTGAAACGGAGGTGACTGCTGCGCTCGAAGTGTTTGAGACTCTGTTAAAGAATGAGACGCAATTGCTCTTTCTCATCGAAGCTGCTGACACTGAGAGTGAGCAGCGGCGGGTGCGAGCGCTGTATAAACACCTGGCACGCGTAGCGAAAGTCGCATATCCGTCACTTGTTGTTTTACCTGCGGATGGCACCGACGACGATCTGCTGTTACCGATCTGGACTGTCTTGCGCGGAAGCGAGGTCTGTGTGAGCCTCTGGCCTGCCGGGACTACTGTCCCTCTCGTGACAGCGGCGCAACGGGTTGCGGTCAATTTGCGAGTATACAAGGTGGTGTTTATCGATCCAGTTGGAGGAGTATCCACTGGCGGAAGATCGCTCTCGTTTATGAATGGTGCCGTGTTGCAAGAGTTGCTTCGCCCAGGCGCAGCCGAGTGGGCAGGATTGGTAACCCGACGTCCGTTACTGGAAGCCATCTACAAGGTGCTGGAGGGAGGGATATCCTCAGTCACTCTTTGTCCGTTGGCTGGGCTCGGCCGTGAACTATTCACCTATGAAGGCGACGGAACCCTGTTTACCTTGACGGACTATTGTCAGGTGGAAAAGTTAGGCATTGATGATTTTCGTGAAGTAGAACAGCTTCTACAACGCGGTGAACGAGAAGGCTATCTCAAGCCACGATCCCCACATGAAACTACCTTATTGCTGTTGCATGGATATGGGGCCAGAGTCGGACCTGCGCCTGGGGAGCTGGCGGGTTTCTGTGCGCTTTTGCCTTATCCAGAGGCGGGTGCTGTGGAGATTGTTGGCCTTTCAACTATCACTCGTTACCAAGGCGAAGGGATCGGTGGGCGATTAGTTGACCACATGGTTGCTGAAGGAGAACAACAACATTTAACCTACATTTTTGCCTGTACAACCCAAGAGGGAGCACAGCGGCTCTTCGAGCGACACGGATTTCGTCGAGTTACTCCCAGACGAAGTCACAGAGAAAAAATGGCGCGAGTACAGTCCTGAGCGCAAGCAGCAAATAGCAGTGTATCGACGAAATCTGTTAGGGGCCGACCCCCTAGTAAGAAGGGTGGTTCAATGATTGTTGGTATCGACATTGGGGGTTCAACGACGGATGCGGTGTTGGTAGACGGGGAAGAGATTATTGTTGTGACGATCGAGACTGGCGACCCGCTTGCTGCTGCGGCGGGAGCATTGGGAAAGCTGCTGAGCACAGCAGGGGGAAACTTATCCAGTATTCGCGCTATTGCGGCGAGTGGTGGAGGGGCGCGCTGTTTACAGGATCAGCTCTTTGGCGTGCCGGTGGTGAACGTGCCCGAGATCACCGCTATTGGGGTCGGTGGGAGTACATTAGCGGAAAAGAATGAAGCGCTAGTCGTTTCGTTGGGAACCGGTACGGCACTGGTATCCGTCCGTAATGAGAACATCGAACATGTTGGCGGTACTGGAGTTGGCGGTGGGACGTTACTAGGGCTTGCCCGTCACCTACTAGGAGTGTCTCGTCTTGATACACTTGAACAACTTGCAACGCATGGGGATTTAAGCCGGGTTGACTTAACCGTCGGAGATATTGCTGGTGGGCCGGTTGGTATTGTTCCGGCGACAGCGACTGCCAGTAATTTCGGGAAAGTCCGGTCTGATCCGACTCAGGCAGATAAGGCGTTAGCCTTGGTCAATATGGTAGCTGAGGTGACGTTTACGCTAAGCCTTATGGCAGCCCGTGCTCGCCAACACCATGAGATTGTTCTCACCGGGAAACTGACACGGGTGAAACCACTTCGCGATCGCTTTGAAGCTATGCAGCCTCGCCGTGGGGAAAATGTCATTGTTCCGCCCTATGCAGAATACGCGACAGCGATCGGGGCAGCTAAGGCGGTAAAAGGGACCCTCGGTTGACGCTTTCCTGGGTAAGAGCTGATCAAGAAAAGGATAAATGTGCCGATTCCCACCAGAGAAGTAAGGACAAGAGGAGCAGGTCCGGATTCAGAGACAACACAAATGCACCTACGATGTGATAGAGGAGAATATTTGTATGCTCCCTTGACTGTCCTCTATCTCATACCTAAGATTGAAGTGACTTTCATTCTCCTGCGAGATAATACTTCGGGAGAAAGCCTCCCCAATCATACAGTAAAAAGCTTGCGTACGAACGTTTGTGGTCACCGCTGTACTTCTTTCTTCTCTCGACTAAAGGGGGAAGGGGAGATCTTTACCCACGCACATCCAATGCGCGAGAGGGCATAACCTTTTATGAAAAAAGGGAAAGAAAAAAGAATCGAGGTAGCTCCGCGTTCCTCTGAAAAAGGACTCATGGGCGCCTCAGAGACTGCTCATCCCCTATCCACTGAAGTATCCCCCACAGAAGAAATCGATGGTGTCATATCCATTTTTGAAGAAATGGATATTGAACCCGTTGACGTGATGGACGACGAAAGCACGTTGGGAATCGACCTGCCCAAACGGGAAGAGGAAGAGTGGGAAGAGGAAGTTGTGACTCCAGAGGAACCTACGATAGGTGATACCTCTGACCCTGTCCGCATGTACCTGCAAGAAATGGGCAATATTCCCTTGCTGAGTCGCGAGGAAGAAGTTGCTATTGCCAAGGAAATCGAGGCAGGAGAGACGCAGGTTCGTCGAGAAGTTTTTTCTGTGCCCTTGGCGTTGCGCTACGTCCTTTCCCTTGGCGACCGACTGAAACAAGGAGAAGTCGAAGCTCGGCATGTTTTCGGAGATGAAGAAGAAGAGGCGGTTGATAATGCGGAAGCGAAGGAAGACCATCGGATTGAGCTTTTCTTGAGCCGGATGGCTCCTCTGAAACGATTTGCGCGCGAATGGGAAGTGGCAGAAGAGTATGTCCACAAGCGGTTGACGCTGAAAGACAAAGAAAAAGCAGGAAAGAAGCTCGTCGACATTCGCCATAAAGTCGAAGCTGCGCTGAGCAGCCTTCCACTAGGCCGTCGCCATATCACGACTATTGCAGAGAAGCTTAAAGAGTTTGGTTTCTCGCTTGCCCATCAGCAACGGTTGATTCAGGATCAAGAAGAGCACTTCCGCCGGAAAGCCCCGGACATCCTTGCGTTGGCACGAACACTGAAGGCAGGTGGCCGTCGGGCAACAACTCTTGCTGCAGAACTAGGCAAAACGCAATCGCAACGGATGGTTGATGCCAGCACCATTATCCAAGATGTCCGCAAGGAAATAACAAGGATCGAAGGCGAACTTGGCACCAGCTATGAGGACCTGCGACGATCGTTGATGATTATTGCCCGCGGTGAATATCAAGCACAAGAAGGGAAGCGCCGCCTAATTGAGGCCAATCTCCGTCTCGTTGTGAGTATTGCCAAACGCTACGTCAACCGTGGTCTCGGCTTCTTAGACCTCATTCAAGAAGGCAATATCGGCCTCATGCGTGCGGTAGAAAAATTTGAATACCAACGTGGGTATAAATTCTCGACCTACGCCACTTGGTGGATACGACAGTCAGTGAGCCGTGCGATTGCTGATCAAGCACGGACGATTCGTATCCCAGTCCATATGATTGAGACGATCAATAAAGTCCTGCGCACCTCGCGGTATCTGGTGCAGCAATTGGGTCGGGAGCCGTCCCCGGAAGAAATTGCTACACAAATGGAAGTTCCTGCCGATAAGGTACGCAAGGTCCTCAAGATCGTAAAAGAACCGGTGTCGCTCGAAACACCGATTGGCGATGATGAAGAGAGTTCGCTCGGAGACTTTGTCGAGGACCGGCAAACATTGTCACCGGCGGATGCAGCAATGGCGTTGAGTCTAGAGGAGCAGACCCGCAAAGTACTCGCCACCCTTACGCCCCGTGAAGAACAAATCTTACGGATGCGTTTTGGAATCGATGAAAAGACTGATTATACGCTAGAAGAGGTCGGACAGCGTTTCGCCGTAACGCGAGAACGCATCCGCCAAATCGAAGCCAAAGCCCTGCGGAAACTGCGTAATCCATCTCGCGCCAAGAGTTTAGAAGCGTTTATTGACGCATAACAAGGCGGTCACACCGACCGACCGGAGGAGACCTGTGAGCGAAAACGAACTAGTGAAGCAACTCAAACAATGGCGGGAAACTCGTACCCGCAAAGTTCCCCAGCAAAATACATCTGATCGTCGGATGGTTCGTGTGAATGGTCAGGAAGTGGTGGTCATCACCAAGGCCCGCAATAAGGCGCAGGGATAGTCGTTAGCTCCATCCCCGCGCGTTTTTCCTTAGCGGTTCTTTCCCAGACATTCTCGTACTGCCGCACAGAACGCAGTGGTTGATGCTGACCCACCTTGGTCCAGGGTGAGCGTCTTTCCTTCAGCATACACCTGCGAGACCGCACGATCGAGCCGTGCGGCCGCATCGGTGTAACCAATGTATTCCAGCATCATGACCGCGGACAGCAAGGTTGCGGTGGGATTGATGATGTTTCGGCCTGCAATATCTGGAGCAGTGCCGTGGATTGACTCGAAGTAGGCGTAATTCTCTCCATAGCACCCACTCGGGGCAAGACCGAGTCCGCCAATCGTCCCTGCCGCAGCATCAGAAAGAATATCACCGTATAGATTTGGCATCACCACGACGTCAAACTCTTGTGGGCTGGCGACAATGCGACGGGCAAAGTCATCAACAATGTACTGGCCGTAGGTGACATCGGGATACTCTTTTGCAGTTTCTTCCGCGACACGGCGGAACAACCCGTCGCTCTCGCGCAGCATGTTGTACTTACTGGTGCAGGTCACCTTGCCTTTGCCGCCCTGCGCTTTGCGTTTGCGTGCGAGTTCACAAGCAAAGCGAACGACACGACGCGTGCCCTCTTCGGTGATCACTTTGATCGCGAACTTCCCTGTCGGGGTTGTATCCAGCGGTTTGCGCGTGAGCCAACTTGTCACTTGTAGTGAAGAAAGTGTCTGCAAATCTCCTTCGATTCCCATATACAGGTCTTCGAGATTTTCACGAACGATGGCAAAGTCGATGCCATCGGGATTTTTGAGTGGACTGCGAAACCCTGGTCGCCATCGCGCCGGGCGAACATTGGCAAAGGTCCGTTTGCCCCAACGCAGATGATTGAGCCCGCCGGTCGTTCCGTTAGTTGAGCCGAATAAGGTGTATCGGATTGATCAATCGCTTCGCGGAGCGCTTGGTCAAACGCTGACCGCGAACCATACCGTTTGACTCCTTCTTCGCCACTAGGAAATTCTGTCCACGTAATATCCAGATTGAAGCTCTTAAGAATTTCGACGGCAGGAGCCATCGCTTCTGGTGCGGCATCGTCACCAGGAATAATCACAACATGTTTGGGCATTGCAGATTCCTCCTTTTTGAGATCTTAGGAAAACTAACATTTGACTAAATCTTTTGAGAGTGTACATAAAAGAAGTGAAAGTGTACACGAGGGAAACATTATGAGACCTGCACCGCACACACGTAAGAACAAACATCTGCGTCTTGACCAAGTGAAGCTAAAGAAGGCGCAACAGTTATTAGGAGCGAAAACAGAGACTGAGGCGATAGATCGCGCACTCGAACAGGTGATCAGTGAGGCAGAAAAAGACCAACAAGCTTGGGAAGCCCACGAACGTTTTCTCAAAGCTGCTCTGCGTGGTGGGTTTGTGATCCATGATGTCTTTGGTCGCTTAGAAAGCAAGTGATGTGTCTGGGATACTGTTCGATACCTCTGTGTATATTTCTGCCTTACGACACGGGAATGTCGCCCTCTTCATGCTACGTCGTGCAGCACGGCGAGAAGAACGGACTTACCCACTGTGGTTGAGCACCGTTGTCTTGGAGGAATTGTATGTGGGAGCTCAAGATCGACGATTGAAGAAGCTACTCACTCGTTTGGAGAACGACTTTGTGAAAGTGAAACGCATTTTGGTGCCGCTCCAATCTGACTGGACAGCATGTGGGCAGGTCCTCGCGCTGATTGGTGAGAAGTACGGCTATGAAGAAGTTGGCCGGGCACGAATGACAAACGATGCACTGATTGCGATAACTGCGGCGCGTAACGGGTTTACGCTGCTGACTCAGAATGCCACCGATTTTCAGCGGATTGCCGAGTTTCGTCCGCTGCGGTGGGAAGTAATATGAATAAGCGTCTTATCGTTTTCCTTACTAACTACTATCGTCTAGACGCTTAGCCTAACTCTTCTCGCAGTCTTCTTGCCTCTTGCAGATCCTTCGTATCAAACCCTTCGGTGAACCAACCGTAGATCTCGGCGAGCATGTTGCGTGCCTCGTGTCGCTTGCCCTGCTGCTGCCACAGACGTGCGAGGCTCATCGTGGCTCGCAGCTCCAGCGACTTCGCCTGCTGCTTGCGGGCAATGTCAATGGCCTTGTGAAAACACGCTTCCGCTTCCTTGACTTTAGGCTCTGGACTCTGGACTCTGGTCTGTAGCGTCAGCTCCCCTTTCAGCCGATACAGCTCCGCCTCGTAAAACGTTCGCCGCTTTTGTCCACTAACGCTAGCGCCTCGGCCAGTGCGGCCAGCCCTTCCTCGGCTTGCCCTGCTTTCCCATACGCCTCGGCCAGCAAGGCAAGATTATAGGATTGAAATGTTCCTACCCCTATGGCTTGGCAGGTGGCCAATCCTTGGCGCATCTGGGCAATCCCCTCTTCAACCTGTCCCT
Organism: uncultured delta proteobacterium; assembly: GCA_963733195.1. Lineage (GTDB taxonomy): Bacteria > Desulfobacterota > Binatia > Bin18 > Bin18 > VGTJ01. Next base: position 13,982 of record CAVTCR010000010.1, on the reverse strand, counting down.
GCTCGGCGAGCGCCCAGCCCTGCAGGATAGCCCCTCGCCCTAACCACCCTGGAAATCCGTGCTCATGCACGAGGGTCATGGCTGCCTCTGCCCACTCTTGGGTTAGGGGTCCTTCCCGGCGGAGCTGATGCAACTGGGCAGCAAGAACCCGGGCGCCGGCCAAGCTGAGGGGATACGATAGCTCTTGCGCCAGGGTACGCGCGGCCTGGCTCTGCTGGAGCGCCTGGGCCGGATAGCCTAGCTGCCACAGGACAAAGGCTGTCCAGGAGAGGCCAAAGACCCCCGGCTCGATGCCGCCGGAGAGGAGGAACACCTGGGAAGAGTGGCGCTGAGCATTATACAGGGTCAAGCTCTGTTCCAGGTGCGCCTGGGCTGCACCGAGCTCACCCAGACTGAAGAAGGTGCTTCCCACTGCCCAATGTGCCACCACAAGCAAGGTCGGGTCTTGCTCCCGCTGGGCTAGATCCAAGAGTTGCTCCGCCAGCTCACGCGCCGGGAGAAGCTCGCCCCGCACCTGATGAAACGTCCGTAGCCCATTGAGAACCGAGAAGAGCTGGCGGGTCTCCCCGACCTGCTGGCACAGCTCCCGGGCACGGGTATAGGAAGCCCCCACTTCCGGCGAGGAAAACCCTCTGGTGGCCTGTAACGGCGTGCCTAGCGTGATGTGCAGCGCGAGTTCTTGTCGAGTACGCTCAGCCGTGTCCGGGAGAGTCTTGAGCAATTCCAACCCTTTGGTCAGTAGGCTGATCGCTTCCCTATGCGCGTTCCGTCGAGTGGCATTTTCTCCCGCGAGATGCAGATACTGCACGGCTCTCCGGTAGTCACGCCCTTGTTCAAAATGCACCGCCAGTTCGGTGGCGATCTCACGCAGGCGCTCGCCATACGCCGCCTCTTTGCGTTCACCGATCCGTACGTGCCAGCGCTGTAACTGGCTCACACTCACCCGTTCGTGCCATAGTTGCTGATAGAGGGCGTGCAGAAACCCATAGCGCGCCGCTCTTGTGCCATCGGGCCAGTCGGCAATGCCTGCCAGCCGTAAAAACTGTTGGCGCCCGGCTAAGGCTGCGCACTGCTCCTCGATGTCCGCTACATCCCAGGCTAGCGCTGCCGCCACCGCCGCCGCAGAAAACTCCATCCCTGCTACACTCCCGGCCTCCAGGATGCGCTGCGCTGCCCGAGACAACCGTTCCCCCTGCCGGGCCACCAGTTGGCGGATATTCTCAGGCACGCTCCTCTCGATCGTTGCTCCTCCCTCTAGTAGCGTCCAGTTCTCATCGTGCTGGACGAGCGCGCCCTGGGTGACGAAGTCCTCGACCACGCTGACGAGAAAGAGCGGATTGCCGTCAGTGCGGCGGTGCAGGAGCGTGGCCAACCGTTGGAAGGGCGCACGGCTGTGCGCCCCTGCCGAGAGCCGCTTTCTCAGGTAGGCCGTGACGTCCTCTTCGCTCAGCAATCCTAACCGCAGCTCCTCGCACTGCTTATGCAGGTGCAATTCTTGCGTGACCGTCCGCAGAGGGTGTCCATTGCCTAACACCTCCGCAGGTCGATAGGAGCCAATGATGAACAGCCGTGCCCTCTCCGCCCGCCGCGCGACGACGGACAGTAAGTCCAGCGTCGAGACATCGCTCCAGTGCAGGTCTTCCAGCACTAACAGGAGAGGATGTTCAGCCGTCAGTGCCTCCAGCGCCTCGGCCAGTTCCCGGATCATCCGCTGTGGAGTTGTCCCTTGCTCCTGTCGCTGGAGTGGCTCGCGTTCAGTGGGACTCAGCAGCGCAGGCAAATGGACCAGCCACGTCGGGGCGTACTGGCGCAGCGCGGCGATCAGACGTTCTCCGTCCGGTGCGCGCCCCAAGCGTCCCAGGGCTTCCAAGATTGGTAAGTACGGTTCGCTGGCGCCATAGTGCTCCACACACTGTCCACGCCCGATCCAGGGGACTGGGGTCAGTGTTGAGGATTGGTCTTCTGATTTTTGCCTTTTTGATTTTCTTCTTGTGACTCCGGACTCTGGACTCCTGACAGAGAGATTTCGATGAGTGTCGTCTTGCCAATCCCCGGCTCCCCGTAACGAAGACGATTTGGCGTTCGCCGCTTAACGCCTTGACCCACCAGCGGTGCAGTTGGGCCAGTTCGGATTCTCGGCCCACCAAGAGGGTTTCTCGTTTCTGGTTTCTCGTGTTCTGGTCGTTCCTTGCTCGGACTAGAAACTTGAAACTTGGAGCAGAAACTGGTGGGGTGGTGACAGCGGCGATAAACCGATACCCCCGCCGGTGCAGTCTCGATGAAACTGCGGGACGCTTGTGGTTTGTCACCCAGCGCTTTGCGAACCTCGCGAATGCAAAACTCGGGTATTCCCTCACGTGACCGCAACTCCGCCCAGACGGCATCGAGCAATTCGTTTTTGCTCACTACCGCCCAGGATGCTCTACCAGATAGCGCAATACGGCGAAAGCTTTGGGGCTTCAGACGCGATTGCTTGGTTCTCCTGCCAGAGGCACTCGTTCACCGTGTCGAGGCGAAAGGAGCCGAAGGAACTGAGCAGTGTTGCGACCTGCTACGTTGCTCACCAAAAACTCACCGAAATCTCACTATTTGCTCACGACTTCATATCTTCGCGTTCGCTATTCTTCTCCCACACGACATGAAAGGCAAGGCGGACCAACCTCAAGATACCAAGCGGTAAGAAGAGGAGATTGCTCATGCAATGTAGTCTGCACTCTCAAGTACAGTAGGGTGGGAAAAGCGAAACGTTGCCCACCAATCAGCGTTAAACGTGCAGTGATCCTCGTGGAAACGATTACAGGAGGGACAGTATGGATGTTGCAAGTATCGATCTGGCGAGCGTAGACCATGTGTTAGGCGCTCGTACTTAGAGGCGGTTTCGCATGCTGTCTACGAGAAGTATCGGCTTCGATCAGAGTGGGAGGGAGACCATGGAAGAGCACTTATCCCGTCGAAAGTTTATCAAACTGGCGGCAGCAGTGGGCGGGGCAACCATCGGCGGGTTTGACCTAGCGCACGCTCCTGGGTCACGCAGGCGCAAGCCCAGACGCCATCGTTTCAAAGCGTCCCGAAGCTGGACGGCGCGTTGCTGTTCGATGAAGCATCCCGGCAAGCGATCGCCGTCGATCGGGGCAACCTCTTTCATCGAATCCCTGCGGCGGTGCTCAGACCGGGCTCCGTTCAGGATGTTATCACGATGGTGCAGTACGCGAACCAGCACGCGCTCAAAATCGCTATCAAGGGACAAGGTCACTCACCGTATGGCCAAACCCAAGCCGAGGCAGGTATCGTTATTGATTCGAGCACCTTCAGTGCCGTGCACACGCCCACCACGGAGAGCGTGGATGCGCAGTTTGGCGCGCTCTGGGGGGAGGTAGCGACCGCAACGCTCCCCAAGGGACTGACCCCCCGAGTGTTCCCAGCAACGTGCATGGCCCTCACCGTGGGGGGAACGCTCAGCGTGGGTGGGCACGGCAGCACGAGCCACCGGTACGGCGCGCAGGTGGACAACGTCACCGAACTCGATGTCGTTACGGGCGACGGCCGCCTGGTCACCTGTTCGCCCGCGCACGAGCGCGAGCTGTTCAACATGGTGCTGGCAGGCCTGGGCCAATGCGGGATCATCGTGCGCGCGAGAATTCCCCTTATCCCTGCCCCCAGCCATGTTATGCTCCACAACCTGCTTTACACCGATCTCGACAACTACCTCGGAGATCAGTTGCGCATAGCGGCCGATGGTCGCTTCAATAGCCAGCGCGGCCTGATGAGCCGCAATCAGGAGGGAAAGTGGAGTTTCACCATTGAGGTGGGACAGTTCTTCTCGCCCCCTACTGAGCCAAACCTTGCTGCGCTGGAGGCTGGTTTACAATTTGACTCCGCCACGCCGCCAGTATCGATGACCTATCAGGAGTACCTGCACCGGTTTGAAGCTCGGAATGCCACCCAGCCCGTCAACCGTCCCAGCCCATACCTTACGCTGTAGATTCCGGCTTCGGCCACCAAAGAATACCTCTCCCACATCTTTGCGCTGTCACCGGAGATGGCCAGATTACCACAGACGAACGGGGTGGAAACATTTAGCTGCTCTCCCCTCAACACCCGTCGCTTTACGTGTCCGCTGTTCAAGGTGCCCACCGAGGAGCAGGCGTTTTCCGTGTGGCTGTTCCGCAGCGTGGACCCTGGTGATCAGGCTGCGCTCTCGGCGGTGCTGGCGAGTAACCGTGAACTCCTTGCAAAGATGACAGAGTTGGGAGGGAAGCGCAATATACCCAACTCGATGGTCCTCTCACACGAAGAATGGCAGGCTCATTTTGGATCCGACGTGTGGCGGCGGCTCTCGGAGGCCAAGCAGAAATACGACCCGAAGTCTGTTTTGTCTCCCGAGCCAGCGATGTTCAGCGATCACAAGGGATCAAGCGACGCCTAACACAACACTGAAGTGGGACGCTCACTACGTTCGCGACCCTCAGTGTTCGACGTTAAGCGCGCGGTGATCCTCATTGAAGTGATTACAGGAGGTACAGTATGGATGTTGCAAGTATTGATCTGGCGAGCGTAGACCATGTGTTGAGTACTACCCGCGCCGTGCGCAAGCGCCTCGACCTGCGGCGGCCCGTTGAGCCGGAGATCCTGGAGTGCTGCATCGAGATCGCCACGCAAGCCCCCACCGGCTTATATGGCGAGACCTGGCAGTTCGTCGTCGTGACCGAGTCGGAGAAGCGCGCGGCGATCGCGGCGCTGGTCAAAAAGACCGCTGACGGCATTTTCAGCGGCACGTTGTCCCCTGATCCATATCTGGCGCGACTGCACATGGTCAGCGCTGAGGATCCGCGCTTTGCCCGGCAGCAGCGGATGTATGCTTCCGGGCGGTACCTCATCAATCACCTGCATGAGGTGCCGGTGCTGGTGCTCGCGTGTATCGAAGGGCGGGTAGAGACCGCTGGCCCGGGGGCGCAAGCCTCGCTCTATGGTTCGATCATGCCGGCGACGTGGTCCTTGATGCTGGCGCTGCGCGCGCGCGGCCTCGGCTCCGTCCTGATTACTGGACACATTGAACATTGTGAGCGTGAGGTAACTAAGATCCTTGACCTCCCCGCCGACATCACGCAGGCGGCCCTTTTGCCGGTCGCGTACTTCACCGGCGCGGATTTCAAACCGGCGACACGGGCACCCGCCCAGCAGTGCACGCATTGGAATAGGTGGGGAATAAGGAGGTGAATCATGTTGCACACCCGCGTATGCGAATTGTTGGGGATTGAGTGCCCAGTTATCCAGGCAGGCAATGGGTCCGTTCGCTGGGCCGGAGTTGATCGCTGCCGTCTCGAATGCCGGGGGGCTGGGCAGTATCGGAGCAGGGATGCGGTCCCCAGAAGATCTCAGGCAACAGTTGGAGCGGACGCGTGAGCTGACCCAGCGGCCGTTCGCGGTCAATTATGGGGTGCCGATGCTGAACGAAGAGTCCTTCGCACTCACGTTGGCCGCCAAGCCGGCCCTGGTCTCTTTCTCGCTGAGCGATCCGGGGGACTTGGTCAAACGGGTGCATGATGCCGGCATCCTGGTCATGCATCAGGTGACGACGGTGCAACAAGCCCGGCAGGCAGCGGAGCGTGGCGTCGATGTGATCATCGCTCAGGGGAGCGAAGCCGGGGCTTTTGTCGGCACGGTCGCGGGGCTCGCTTTAATCCCCCAAGTCGTGGACGCCGTCAACCCGATTCCAGTGGTTGCGGCTGGAGGCATTGCCGATGGTCGTGGACTGGCTGCCGCCCTCGTCCTGGGCGCGCAAGGAATCAATATCGGCACCCGGTTTTTGGCCTCGACGGAAGCGCCCATCAGTGCGGAGTGGAAGCAGGCGATTCTGGCGGCCGAATCCGAGGAGGCGATCAGAGTGGAGGTGTGGAACGATTTCTTGGCGGCGCTGAGCGGTGACTATGGCACGGTCCCTCGTGCGCTCTCCTCTCCCTTTATCGAGCAATGGCGGCATCGGCGGGAGGACGCGAAGCGGGAAGCGGAGCGCTTACGGGGCGAAGTGATGGCGGCCATCCGGCAAGGGCGGTTAGAGGAACTGCTGCCCGCCGCGGGGCAAAGCGTTGGCCTGATCCGGGACATCGTCCCTGCGGCCGAGATTGTCCGCCGCATCGTCACGGAGGCAGAGGAGGCGCTGAAGCATGCGACGAGACTTCTGGGATAGGAAGACGCCGCATCTGTCGCAGACCATACAAGTTATCTGAGCGATAAGGTCAAAGAAGGAGAGCCGGTATAGCCTACATCTGCGTGATTCACGATCCAGGTAGGGGAAACGTTGACCGTCTATTGGCAGGAGCCTTCGACGGAACAGGTTTGTGAGGAAACAGGAGAAAGGGTGATTTTGATTAAGGATCGGCGGACAGCGAAGTAGCCTGGATGAAGCGAAGCAGAATCCAGGACACCGGGGTGAGAAGTTTCCCTGGATTTCATCTAGGCTACATTTCTGGTGCGGAGTGGCGTAGCTCGGATGGAACGGCACGGAATCCAGGGTAAATTGTGGATATGGTCAACTAAGTACTTAAGCAAAATATTTGCGGTAAAATAGCGCGAGCGATGAAAACCCCAACAAAGTTCGTCCAGCCGTTGACAGAAGAGCAGCGAGAGCAGCTCAAAGAAGTGATGAAATCTCAGTCGTCGCAACGCACGCGGATGCGGGCCCACGCCATTCTCCTCAGCGAGCGGCGGTACTCGATCGACCAAAGTGCCGACATCTATCAGGTGGATCGCGATCGCGTCAGCGAGTGGTTGGACTGGTGGGAGGAATATCAGTTTGACGGGTTGGATGATGACCCACGCAGTGGCCGTCCACCGAAGCTGACCGAGAAAGAGCAAAAGCATGCCGTCAAGCTCACCCTCAAGGAGCCCCGCTCGCTGCGCCAGGGGCTGACCGCCATTGCCACCACAGTGGGCAAGATCATCAGTCGGGATACGCTCAAGCGGATATTGGCAGCGGAGGACTACGGGTGGAAACGCCTGGCCGGAGTTTGCGGTCCCTGCGGGATGAGGCGGAGTTTCGCGCCGCGCACGCCGAACTGGCCGCCCTCCGGGCGCAAGCCCGGAAGCCCACGCGGCAGTTTGATCTCTGGTATTTCGATGAAGCGGGGTTCACGCTCACTCCCTGTGTCCCTTACGCCTGGCAGAAAGTGGGACAGACCCTTCAACTCGCGTCCTCCCACAGCCCGCGCCAGAATATTCTGGGCTTTTTCAACCTGCACCACGAATTTCATTCATTTCGCCTTTGAGGGTTCCATTGACACCCAGATCGTGATCCACTGCTTCAATCTTTTCCGCCAGCAGCTCGAACGCCCGGCGGTGGTCGTGGTGGATAATGCGCCGATTCACACCAGTGATGACTTTGCCGAGCAAAAGCTCCTCTGGCAAGCACAGGATCTCGCGGTGAAGTTCATCCCTCCCTACTGTCCTGAACTCAACCTGATTGAAATCCTCTGGCGCACGATCAAGTACGAGTGGTTACCATTAGATGCCTATCAGAGCTTCAAGGCGATGACTCGGGCGCTCTTTGAAGTGCTCAGAGGCATCGGTCCTAAATACCGCATTACTTTTGCTTGAGTACTTATCGCCGTAATTGGCTACCTAGCGGGACCTTCTTCTTCACTATCACTAGCCGATCGTTCTCCTCGTCACACATCCAGTGAGGGAATCGCGCGCGGTACCGGAAGCAAACGAAACTCGCTAGCACCATGACACACTCAACAGTTTCAGATGGACAGAGTACTGGAGGCTGGGTCACGACCCAGCCTCCAATTTGCTTCATCACTCGTCAAATATTTCCCGGTTTGCTTCGTCATATAGCATTTGGTCTTGTTCACGAATTAGAGGCGCGGACTCGAGGTGGCTTAAGATCTCACTCGCCCGCGTTTGTACCGCAGGGCTTACATCGTTGATTGCGTAACGAGCAAAGGCAATCTTGTCTTGCTCATCAATAGCAGGGTGGTTACCAATGACCTCTACGGCCATCATGCGAACCAGTTCAGCGCTGTCATGCTGGACGAGGTCTGATAGGACCTCGGGCGGAAGGGCAAGGCCGGTAACATGCACCTTTCGCAGGACTCGATAGCGCACGTCGTCATCTTGATCTCCCAGAGCCTGTACAACGACCTGTGAGGCGTTGGGGCCCTGAAGATCGATCAGAGTTTCGAGCGCCTCGGCACGCTGGCTCGCTTGCGCAGAGGTAAGTTGCTGTTCAAGTTCGGATAGTTCGTGAGAGCATGTGGAGGTTTGTGGCAGCCAGGCTTCACCAGTACCAGCCGGTAACACCCATACCGCTTTTAGGGCAACATTAGCTGTTCCCTGATTTGCGAATGCGAAAAAGCTGTCCTCAAATTCGAGCATGGTCTGCAGCGCGCGGTCAAATGGGACGCGGATGAGTTGAATGCTCACGGGTCGGTCCGCGATGAGTTGTGCGTTGATCTGGATGCCGCTCTCCTGAGCCAGGACCCCCAATACCTTCTTGAGTGATTGGTTTTCCACACGGAGGGTCACATCGCCACCCTGGACTTCAACGTCTAGGCTACTATGAGGGCGCGGTTGGTGTGATGGCTCTACACTCGTGGCGACATCTTTGGGAGTTGGGCTACGCTGCGGGTTATTCTTTGCTCTGGACTCGGTATTCTGTTTACCTGCCGGGGTGATGTCGCTGGTAGCGGTCGCTCGATGCCGTTCCCGGGGTGGCGCAGGGTGAGAAATCATGTCGTTGCGAATGCCGACAAGCATCGCGCCTACTCCAAGTGACACACCTAAAATGATTACGGAGATCAAGAACTTTTTTGTCATGGCCTCTACTCGATCTGTATAAAGAATGCCGCGGGCGTTGCGTCAGGAGCCGTCTCAGGTTCTCTGCAAAAGCGCCCGCGGGTAGTGAGGGTGAGCCGTTTCTCCTCGGCTGAGGCCCGTTCAAGCATGGCTCGAAAGGAGAACCCCGACTTGAACGGGCTGCGAAGAGCGCTATTTCTGACCTTGGAAGTGATATTCGCCGAGGATCCCAGAACCCGCAGCGGTATCTAACGCATGAAAAGTCCCACCCATGCGATGCGGCGCGCTCGCGATCACATCGGAAACGTTCCCCACCCAGGTCTGAATGACCACACCTGCGGTATTTTTGCGGGCAAAGGCAATACGACCGGTCGCCGGGCAGTAATAACCGCGCACGGCGTGACTGACGGTGTGCCTGGATAGATCGTACCGTTGATCGCTTGACACGGTAAGGGACCAGTTTGGCTGCTGATTCTCAACGACCCGGCATGCTGATTGCCGACAATGGTCCAGGTGCCGGTGACATTGGCGAGCGGTGCAGCGGTTGCGATGCTTCCCCATACTAAGCTGATAGTCCCGGCGGCGATGGCCAAACGATTCTTAAAGGTCTTGCTCATAATCAGGATCTCCTCATCAGGGTTCTTCACTAGTTGATTGACTTTGCTGTACCCCTTGCCACCCGTGCGAAGCAGAAGAACCCAAGGGTGATCGCTTCGCCCGCGCCGCAAGCAGCCTCTACGCCAGCGCTGTGTTAGATATTGTCATCCGTCATGTATGCCTCCTCTGCGGTACAGAACCGCGGTGTCTTTATCTCTAAGGCGTGACTTTTCGAGTCACAGTGTGACTCGTAGCGAGAACACGAGGAAAAAGAGAAATTTTTGTGGGAGGGAGAATTTTGCGCTGGGCGAACTTCGACAAGCTCAACCCGTACGGTTCCAGGATCTCTACTACAGTGTGGCTGTGCAGAGAGAAACTGGCATCACTGGATGATTACCGCATATGATCAGCAAAATTCATCAGGCCGTGGTGCACCCGGCTGGGGGCTTAAAATTCCCACTGCACGGGGAACCGGCAGACAGGAGTGTACGAGCAAAACGTGCCGGTCTTGATCGTGCGCGTCAGATACTGCGCCAGTTCCGGATTGAGCACGGCGATCTTTTGCAATGCCGCTTTGATTCCTTTAGTGACGTTGACCCGGGCCCGTTCTGTCTGAGATGCCACCTGCCGCGTCCGCCCGCCTAACCCTAAGGCAGCACTGAGTTCTTGGGTGAGAAAATCCATCTCCTGCTGCAATTTCTCGATACGTGCTAAGTCGTGAAAGCCTTGCGCTTCTTCTAACTCTTCCTGGAGATCAGTCAGCCGCTGGCGATAGGCCGCGCGGGCTTGGGTATCAAGCACAGGAGTCTACGGTGTCACTCGTCACGCCAGCCTGGCCTTCCTTAGTGGTTAGGGCGATGAATTCAAAGCAGTGGAACTCGTGGTGAGGGTAGCGTAACAAATGGGCAAGATAGACAAGACCGCGCATCTGTTTGAGACGGCAGGTGCTACCTTGATAAGCGATTGTCCAGTATTCACCCTCGCGACGGAACAGAGTAGGGGTTAGGGCTTGGGGATTAGGAGCTGGAAAATTGGAGATGCAGGGTTTGGAGTCAACAGTCGTCAAAGGGTTGATGTCTGACGGTTTGCGTGGAGACGATGGCCGGTGGTTATGTGCTTCCACATCTTGGAACGCGAGACTTGAGATTTGAGACTCGATTTTTTCACTCAGCCGTGTCATCCCCAGTTCTTGTGTGGTCGTCAAAGCGGACTGCAAAAGAGCGTGGGCCTGTTCATGGTCACCTGGCTGATTACGTGCTAGCCGCATGGAAGCATAATCACACTCAGTGTGGGCAACAAACGGACGGCTACCCAGTTGGCGATTGAAATGGAGCGCGGAGGCAAAATGTGCCTCGGCCTCGTCCCAGCGGGTGAGGGTTGTCGCCAGCAGTCCCAGATAACGTGCGACCGAACCGTAACAAGCGGCGGAGGTGGCGACGACGATATTGTGGGTCGCATATGGCAGCAGCAGCGTGTAGAGTTGGCTGGCGCGGTGTCTATCACCAAGGAAAGTGCAGACTTCAGCGAGCGCCGTCAGCCCAGGGAGCCAGTTGGCATCGCGGGGGAAATCGGTAAAGTCTCGTGCGGCGAGAGACAGAAACTCATGGCGGGCTTTTTCGTAATCACCACGGTCACTGTAGAGTAGTGCGAGTGCACAGCGCCAGGCAGGTAGGGTTGGGAATTGCGCAGCCAGGGCGGCAACCGCAGGCTCCAGTTCAGCACCCCGTCCCTGCTGACGGCGGAGCCAAAACATTTGTACACCGAAGAATTGCATCGCGTTGTTGACTTCGTTTTCATCCCGACAGGCAACGGCTTCCTGAGCTAAACGCTCGCCTTCGTCGAATCGGCCTGCCAAAAGCGCACGGGTTGCAGAGATGAGGAGCAGATGCCACCGGTAGCGCGGGATCCGGATATCGCTACCGCGCTGCGCGTAACTCAGGACTTCGTGACTCAGCGCAATGCTGTCTCCGATTTCAAACAAGTCAAAGATTTTCCACGCCTGTCCCTCGCGTACAAGATCGCGATCATTGAGATCTTCTGCCAAGCGGATAGCTTCCGTGGCGAGTCTCAATCGTTCTTCCGTATAGTCCGGCCCCCAGAGCGCAAAATGGCGTGCAATCAATGCCATGGCAAGGGTTCTGCGGTCGCCATGCTGGCGAGCGATGGCAAGCGCTTCCGCACTCAGCCTCTCGCGTTCGTCCACCGCAGGGGAGAAATAGAGTGCAACAGAAAGGCGGGCGAGAACTTGGGCGCGTAAAACTCTTGGCTGATCGCCCAAAGCCTGTAATGCTACCCTGAGAAAACCAACGAGGACAGAATCCAGCACCCCCGTTTCTTCTCGCACCCGACCGAAGCTAAGTGCGGCTTGGGCAAGAAGTTCTGCATCTCCTATACGTTGCGCGAGATGAAAAGCCTGCTCATAGGTCTCCCGAGACTGGGCATCTTTTCCTGCCCACCAGCAAGCATCCCCCAACCTCAAGAGGAGCTTACCGCGTTGTTTTTCATCAGGCTCCAGCAGATCGAGCATGCGCAACGCCCGCTCATAATGATCGACCGCGTCTTCATAGGCAAGGCGGGAAGTCGCATACTCTCCCGCACGAACCGCGTACGTCAACGCTTTTGTCGCCTCTCCCCCAGAAGCTGCTTGCTCAAAATGGTAGACTAATTCAGCAAGGTGGTGTTCGTGATCGGTTCTATCCAGTGCTTCGAGCACCACACCAATCTGCCGGTGCAGTTCGAGACGTGTACCAAGCGGCAGATCTTCATATAACGTCTCGCGAATGAGGGCATGCGAAAAACGATACGTCCCTAGGTTCCCGGGCAGGCACGTAATGAGGTGCGCGTCCAGGGCCTCGTCAAGTGAAGCAAGCCTGGTTGCTTTCGTAGAAGTAGATTGCAAACCTGCCTCTACCCTCTCTATGATCTTGAGATTGAACTCCTGCCCCATTACTGCGGCGGTTGCCAACACATGCTGGCATACGGGAGAAATGCGCTCTAATCGTTGGCGAATCGTTTGCCGTACGCGCTGCGGAATCGCCATATCAATCGAAGAAGAAAGGGGTGTCAGGGCCGCAGCACTCTCCCCGTCGCCCGGCAGAAGCCGGACGATCTCGGTGACGAAAAACGGGTTTCCTTCTGTTCGCTGATACACAGCGTCCGCGACGTTGGCCGTGGTAGTGGTTCCCAGAGTGTTCTCAATTAAACGAGAGACCTCACTTCTAGCGAGTCCACCCAGCGTGAGGATTGTTCCCTCCCGGGTCAGCTTGCCGAGGGTGTCGGCGAGGGGATGCGCACGGTCGACTTCCCCGTCGCGATAGGTACCAATGAGGCACATGTGTGTGCCTGCAAGCTCACGAGCCAGGAATCGTAACAGCAAGAGCGATGGCGTATCGGCCCAGTGCAGATCATCGAGAATAAGAACGAGCGGATGCGCCCGTGCGGCATTTCTCAGAAATACCGTCACGCTATCGAAGAAACGAAAGCGGGCATGTTGAAGATCAAGCACTGCTGGTGGCTGTATCTCAGGGAACTGTGCACGCAGCTCTGAGACGACGTGTGCAATATCGGCCGCGCCCGCGCCCAACTCCTTGCGTAAGAGGTGAGTATCCCGAGCGTGGACCAGAGTTCGGAGCATCTGAAGCCACGGCCAGAAGGCAGGAGCTCCTTCTCCTTCCCAACAGCGCCCCCACACGACCTCGGCTTTCCGTTGTAATGCAATGAGTGTGAATTCTTCCGCCAGACGGGTTTTGCCAATGCCGGCTTCCCCTGCTAATAAGACCAACCGTCCTCGACCTGTTGCTGCATCGCTCAACGCTTGACGCAACTCCTCGAGCTCACGTTCCCTGCCGACAAAACGGGAGGGAAACGTAGCAATAAAGGGAGATTCGTCTGCTCTACGGTCGCGTGGAGGCGATAGGGAGATAGGGATAATCTTCGCCATAATGTCATGAGCCCTGAGCATCAATGTGGAGGAATGAGCAAGAATTGGGCCCGTCGCCGAGGTGGTCATTCTTCGGGTGTAGATAGAGAATAAGTACAGCGGAAAGGCGAAAAGTAGCTGAAGTTCCTAGGAGACTTTCGGACGTGCCACAAAGCCATGGTGGAAAATTTTGAAGACAGCATGGAAATGAGAATTGACAGTAACGCAGGCTGAGATGAAGCAAAGACGAATCCCAGCGTCATCAAATAATGATGAATGTAGAATGCAGAATAATGAATGGGGAAGAAGTCCAGCGTCCGAGGCCCGGGGTCGCGGAAAGTCAAAGGGAGGAGTCTAGGACCCATTTCCCCCCAGGAGAGAAGGGACCCATTGTAGCATGGGTTATAAGAGTGCCAAACACTCTCGCTGACAGTGCTACTTTCGTCTGGGCTTAGGGAATTGTATTCTTGTTTTAGCCTTTCATAACCTGGCAACACGGTAACCTTCACCATCAGGTATGTTTATGGCTGAGTCTACCAATATAATAGAGTACTCCCTGACGTGCACTACCGTGCTCATGTGTCACCCTACGACAACCAATCAGGCTGTACATGAGATCGCAGTACGTATTGGCTGGCAGCAAGACGGCGTGTTTGCACTGATCTATACT
>CAVTCR010000009.1:0-184254 GCA_963733195.1 uncultured delta proteobacterium | reverse complement strand
AGACCTCTTTCGACTTCACGAATCCGATCTGTTCGCCAACGCAAACGTCCTTTAACTTGCTGGATGGCGGCCAAATAGAACCCAGCTAGAATCTGTTTCTGATCCTCAGAGACAATAGGGACATCAAGAACGCCAAACCCGCGCCCAGCAAGTTGGACAGAGTTTAAGAGGAGAACAAAACTCCCTGTTAGCCCACGACGCGAAAAGGCTTCGTCTTGAACGTATCGTCGCCAGGTTGTCTCTAGGTCGAACGGCCTGCCCTGCGGAATAAAAAGGAGGGTAATGTGAGCAGCGAATCTTCAGAAGACGAGCAATCGCGCGTTCTTCGCTGGAAGTACGCCAAGAAACCATCAAGAAGCCTTCGTAAGCTAAGCGAGCTTGAGTTTCTCCTAGCAAGAGGAGTTTGAAAGAGTGACCGTTTTCCTGGAGGATCGGGAAAGGATAAAGTCTTGTCTGTCCCGTCTTGGACTCTCCTCGATGACCCGGAGCAAGCCTGGGCTGTTCAAAGCCACGTAAGAAGGACTCTAAAAGCCTTTTCGCTCGACGAGATCACCTTGCTTCAAGTTGCCAGGCGATCGCGTGAAACCAGGTCTTCAGGTTGCCTTTCGTCGGCTAGAGCGGTCGCGGCTGTAGTTGCTGCTCTGTAAACCTGTTTCATGGTTCAGACCTTGCATGATCTGCTATGATTCCTCTTCATCGTTCCAGATCGTTTAGATTCTTGCTCTTCGTACGCAATTTGTCTTTTCAAAACGCTCAATCAATCTTTGAACGCGAGTCCTCAGGTTCGATATTAAGTTCATCAAAATAGAAGATTGAAATCGGCTTGAATTTATCGAAGATGCGAAATGATTCCTTCTATACTTCTCTCTCGATCAAATGAGTTGCTCGGTTTCTGTTAAGCGAGATATCAATCGCGCTGGAAATATATTTTCTCTCGTCAATCTAGTGTTTTCACAGAACGAGGAGTTTTTTACTTGCTACATTCCTGTTTGTCAAGTCGCCATCCGTTTTACTCGCCTTCCCCATCTGCTATAGTTCGTCCACCACGACTTACATGCAACAATCCGTAGGGAATTCAAAAAATCTAAGTGTTTTAAGAAGCTTACCCCGTAGGGGCTTGATCTATCCTATCTCACACAAAGGACATTTTTATGCCTCGTCTCACGGTCTCAATCCCCGACGAGCTGCTCACAAAAGTTCTGATCGCTTAGCTAAGCGTGAACACCGTTCACGGAGCGAGCTGTTGCGTGAAGCTGCCAGACGATATTTGAGCCAACCAGAGGAAGCTTCAACGCGTCCACCTAATGCAGCTTCCCCGCGAACTGCTCGCCACGCACAGAAATGGACCAAAGAAAAATTGGAGCAGTTTCTCTTGGACAAAGGAGTGATCCGACGCGGCTGTCCCGAGTTAGAGGCATTGCTTGGGCCAACGATAGGCGCCGGTCGATATGGCGAAGAGTGTTGGAGATCGGTAATAGAAACTGAAGGGACTCAGCCAGCAAATCATCGATGACCGTGAGGATCGCGTATGATTTATTTCCTCGATACGAGCGCACTCCTGAAACGCTACGTCGAGGAAGAAGGTTCTGAATATATCCGCCAGTTGCTTACGCGACCCGATTTGAGCTTTCATCAGAGTTTCCTCACTCCTCTCGAAATGACATCCGCTCTGTATCGTCGGCACAGAGGTGGGCTTCTCTCGAATCAGGAACTTGTTGACTCTAACGCTTACACGGCTCACACGCAAGATCGCTACGCTACGATTCTCCATTCCAACAGTCTTATGACTCTGGCTGCTTCATTGATCGCTCGCCATCCACTGCGTACCCTGGACGTATCCAACTCGCCGCAGCGCTCACTTTGCAAAGCACTTTTCCGCCAGACGCCTCACCCCTTACTTTTGTGTCTGCCGACGATCGCTTGATAGCAATCGCACGACTCGAGCGCTTCCCGACAGACAATCCCAACGATCACCCTTGACCTCCCTACAGGGCGCGGCACGCCGCGCCCCTCCATCGTTTCTACTCCCCTTACCCCCTACGTCACCTTCAACTTCCGCACTGGGAACCTGAAGCCACTTCCTTCGGTTTGCTCTCGGGACTGAGCGTCTTTTCGTCATAGCCTTCTGACAACAGCAGCCTTGAAGTATTTCTCTCTGCACACCTCGCAGACTCCAGCGGGGACGTTTTTCGTTACGGTAATCAGCTCCTCGCCCCAACGATAATCGACTGTAACTTTCTGTGCTCTGATACGCGTACCACAGAAGTGGCATTGATGATACGTGCGTTTCACGGCTCTCTGCCTCCTCATCGCTTCCGTAACCCTCCGTGACGACGATGGACCGTCGGATAGCCAATACGCACGAAGTAGAAGGGCCGGCCAGGATATTTCTTCCACCCGGTGAGCGTGGCTTCGACGACATCTTTGCCCAAAAAGATTTCCTCTGACTCCATATCAATCGCGGCAATCTTTCCTTTGTGTCGTGGTTCCCACCCTCGCAACTTCTCGAACACTTGGTGAGAGGGCCTTCGCACTGATCGCTCTATTCCAGGTGCTCTCGCCGTCTGCACTCGTCGGACATTTTTCTTCTTTTCCATGAGATGCGCTCCTCATTTCTCCATAGCATCATCCCTGCGTTTGTTCTTCACTCGCTGCTTCTTTCCGTACAACTCCACCAACCGCTCCGCCGTCTCCCGCAACTCTTGCCGTAAACTCTCGGGCTCTAACACTTCCGCATCCGCGCCCCATTGCAACACCCACCAGCCGACTTCGCGTGGGTCGTTGACTTCGACTTCAAACAGCAAACTGCCGTCTGGTTGGGGCGTGAGTTGTTGCGAGCGATGCCAGCAGGCTTCGCGGATGTACGGCGCACTTGCTTTGCTGAAGCGGACTCGCACCCACTGCACAGTGTTCCCAACAAAGACGCTGAACGAGTGTTTGTGTCTCTCTGTGAAGTTGTAGTCCGCATGGCGGGGGAATGCCATCGCTGTGAACCGTACATCGGAGACACGATTGAGGCGAAACACGCGATAATCCTGCGTCTCTGGACAGTAGGCATCGAGATACAAGGCGCGACGCTTGAAATAGAGCTGATACGGATCGACCGTGTATTCCTGGGCTTGTCGGCAGGTGGCGGCTGGTACTGAATGATGACGCGAGTTTGATCGAGTAGTGCCTTTTGCAGATCCTGTCAAGATACGCTCTTGACAGCCAAATCCTTGCTGTAAGACAAATTCGCGCAGGCTGTCGCTCAGCATCTCTCGTTGCGGGACCAGGAGCGTTGGCGATGATTTTCTTGATCGCGTCAATGGCACCGAAGGTCAGCAGATAATCTCCTGCTGCCGAAAGCTGTCGCACGGCCATCGTCAAGGCAAACGTCTCTGTCAACGTCAAATCGTAGACAGGAAGAAACGGATCTTTGGTAATTACGTACCGCCTTCTGCTTGCGGTCGTACTTGAAGATAAAGCCGATCTTCTCCAGAGCCTTTTTGTCGCGATTGAACTGGGCCTTTTTGATCCCCAGGTTCTTCCAGAGTTGCTCTGGCGTCTGGCCGGATCGGTTTTGACCGGTCGCAGCGAGTTGCAGGAAGCGTAAGGATTTGGGTGTTGCCATCACCAGAATACTAACGCTTGGTGATATGGTTCGTCAATGGAAAGTCTCTTGATCAAG
The DNA here is from genome assembly GCA_963733195.1 of uncultured delta proteobacterium. GTDB lineage: Bacteria > Desulfobacterota > Binatia > Bin18 > Bin18 > VGTJ01. Next base: position 180,584 of record CAVTCR010000009.1, on the reverse strand, counting down.
AGACCGAAATTGGCCTCGGTCTCACCCTGTGGAGACTGAGGCCACCCGCTTCATACGTACAGCGCGCTACACTGAGGCATTCAGCAAAGGACCTCAGACACAAGAACTTCCCGATATCCGTTTGCTCTTACTTAATGCTCCTGCTGTGAAGCCGAACGTTCGCCCTCAGCGGCAAGGCCCTAAACCGCAGCCGCTCAGACTCACTCAGACCGCAAGCGGGGCCGCGTCTCGCTGGAGGCGATAGTTAGGCGTCGCCTCGCGGACAGGCTAGAAGGCTTCTCTTACAGCTTGTCATACTCTTCCGGCTCTACATCCGGCGCTTTGGCGAGCACCGCCAAGAGTTTGTCTCGGCTTCCGCGTTTGGCTCGCTCTGCGAGATAGTCTGCCGTTGCCAGCGTCGCCAGCTTCTCAGCAACCGCGAGCGTAATAAACTCCGTAACCGAGATTCCCTCTTTTTGAGCAAGGGCTTCCACCTGCTCTTGGAGGGACTGAGGAAGGGTAAGACTGACAGTATTCATGGTAGCTCTCCAATCTCTTGCAGGAACGTCCGTGCGTCCATCACGCGGATGCCGAATTTGTCGGCGCCGCTGAAATCTCGTTGGTTATACGTAACGATGGAGTCGCAGCGCGCTGCAACGGCCAGCTCTAACACCATTTCATCGTTCCGATCTCGTAAGTAGGGTCTCCACAGAAAGTAAATCTTCTGGTGCTTGGCCAAGGCGCAGAGCGCATCGATTACGTCAGCGACATCCTCTTGGGTTAGCCCCAGTTCTGCTTTGTATCGCAACAGCACAGCTTCATACTCCAATACGAGGGGAACGGACACATGAATGTCAAACCGTCCTGTGCCAACCAGAGAGATTAGCCTTGCAGAAGCACCTCGTTTGGAGCGCTGGGCGGTCACAAGAACGTTGGTATCAATCACAATCTGCGGTATGGCCACGGAAGTATGATAGACAGCACTATACAGACAAGCAACATTGAACAGCACAGCCTATTTCCATTAGTAGCAACATGTTGCCATTACTATAAACACGTTCCCATATCTACAGACCGCAGAGTTTCTACCTCTACAAACTGGGTGCTCAATGTCGTTCATCCTTCGACTTCGCTGCGCGTAGCCTGTCCTGCCTGCGCCAGTGCCGCAGGCACAGGTGAGCGGAACGAAGTGGAATCGAAGGGCTCAGGACGAACGGATACTGGCCTGGTCTGCACAAATTCTGGACGTGAGCCGTACAGTTTAGTCACATCACCTCTCGGAACTAGTTCTCTTTCGTTTGTTCGATGCCTCGCTTTTTTTTCTCCTGTACCCTGTGCTAGAGTCCGCCCATAACATCACGGCAGATCACATAAGGAGGGATCCACGATGGCCAGACCACTCGATGGTATTCGCGTGCTTGATTGGACGATTTGGCAACAAGGTCCAGTCGCCACCATGATGCTGGGCGATCTGGGAGCAGAAGTCATCAAGATCGAGGAACGCATCGGCGGTGACCCCGGGCGTGGAGTGATGAGCATCGGTGGCACCGCGACCGGCGGTGAAGGCAAACGCAACTACTACTTTGAAGCCAATAACCGCCACAAGCGCAGCATCGCTCTCGATCTGAAAAAGCCTGAAGGCAAAGCGATTATCTATAAGCTCATCGAAAAGTCAGATGTCTTTGTCCAGAACTTTCGCAAAGGTGTCGCTGGCAAACTGGGCTTAGATTACCAGACACTTTCACGCTGCAATCCGAAATTGATTTACGCCAGCGCTACTGGCTACGGTCCACAAGGGCCAGATTCCGGTGAGCCGTCATTCGACTACATGGGGCTGGCGCGTTCGGGCATCATGACCGCCGTTGGTGAGCCCGACATGGTCCCGCAAAATATCACTGGCGGTATTGCTGATCAGATGGGTGCGATTATGCTGGCCCACGGTATTGTCGTCGCGCTCTTGGCACGCGAACGGCTCGGCGTTGGACAAGAAGTGAACACCTCGCATCTTGGCAGCATGATGGCGCTGCAAGGGCTGAACCTTGCCTGCCGTCTCACCCTCGGCAAAGAGTTCAAGCGATTTTATCGTACCCAGGCGGTCAATCCACTGTGGAATCACTACAGGTGTCAAGATGACAAGTGGATTTGTTTCGCGATGCCTCAGGCGGATCGCTATTGGCCGGACTTCTGTAAAGCGTTGGGGATTGCCGAACTGGAAAAAGATCCACGTTTTGCCACGATGAAGGTACGCGGAAAAAACTGCGAAGAACTCATCGCGATACTCGACAAGATTTTTGCTTCGAAACCGCGCGAAGAATGGATGAAGATCCTCAAAGCAGGCGGTGATTTTATTTACACGATCGTCAATAGTGTGAACGACCTGCCGACCGATTCGCAAATGGTCGCTAATAACTACGTTGTCGACTATGATCACCCAGCGTGGGGGCCGATTCAAGTGATGGGCCACCCCGTTATTCTAAGCGAGACTCCTGCCGATCCTAAAGCCCCAGCTCCGGAATTTGGCGAACACACTGAACAGATCCTCATTGATACACTCGGGTATTCGTGGGACGAGGTAACCAAGCTGAAAGAACAGGAAGTGATCTAGGGTGCGGGGGAAAATGGCGAAATGAGAAATGGGTAAAAGGAGAAAAGGAACTCTCAGAGACAACCTTTACTCCTTTTCCCTTTCGCTGGTTCCCCTTTTTGCCTTTTCCCCTCTTTGGGCATCGACGACGAAAAGGGACACTTTGCTATGCACTGGCCTCCACGCTATTCAATTCTCCTGCTGCTCTTCTTGCTCTCGCTGGTGAATTACATTGACCGCGTGAACATCTCCATCACGGCACCAGTGATGATGCCCGAGTTAGGATGGGACACCGCGTGGTTTGGGGTTGTGTTTTCTGCGTTTGTCTTCGGTTACGCCGCGTTCATGATTCCCAGCGGATTGTTGGCTGATACGCAGAGCCCGAAAATGCTCCTGGCGGTTGCCTGTTTTGGCTGGTCGTTCTTTACGTTCCTAACACCACTGGGGCAGCACTCGTTTTTGCTGATGCTGACACTCCGGTTTCTTGTTGGCGCATTTGAAGCGATCAGTTTGCCCGCTGCGACAGTGATCAATTCACGATGGGTGCCAAAGCATGAACTTGGGGTCGCACAGATGATCAGCCTCTCCGGTATTTATGCCGGGCAATTAATCGCTTACCCGATCTCAACCTGGATCGTGAAAAACTTTTCCTGGCGAGCGGTATTCTATTGTAATGCGGTGGTGGGCTTCTTGTGGATTGCCCTGTGGTTGTGGAAGGGAGCTGACCGACCAAAAGATTCACAGGTAGTACAGAGTGAAGAGAAAGCCGACAAAACGAAAGTCCCGATTGGCCTGTTACTCGGAAGCCCGGCGGTGATAGCGCTGGCCCTTGCTTATTTCTTCTGGGCCTATGGATTGGCAATGGTTGTTGCGTGGCTTCCCACGTATTTGGTCAAAGCGCGCGGATTCACCATTCAGGAAATGGGATGGGTGGGCATGTTACCAGTTGCTGGGGGATTGGTTGGGTGTGCTTGGTGGAGGAGTATTGTCAGATTGGTTGACAAAACAGGGAGTGAATAAAGCCTGGGCAAGAAAAGGAATTCCTGCGATTGCGATTGCCTGTTCTGCCCCGTTCTTAGCTTTGGCAGCGACGATCGCATCGCCTATGCATGCGGTCTTTGCTTTTGCGGTTTTTCAGTTATTGACCACACTCGGCTTGGTGGCGTTCTGGAGTATTCCGGTAGAAATGAACGCGAGGTTAGCCGGGTCGATTGCCAGCATCATGAACTTCGGTGGCAACTTCGGCGGCTTCTTCAGCCCAATGGTGGCAGGCTATATCGTCACGCAGACGAATGACTGGTCATTCCCGTTCTACACTGCTGCTGCGGGATGCCTGCTTGGCGCGATCATTCTCGGGTGCTGCGTGCCTGTACGCATGATAGAGTTCGACCCAGAACACGGCTCGGTAAGAACCTCGCAGAAAGATGTACTGGCAAAATGATACAAAGAGCAAGGGCTGAGCGTCACTTCTACGACCGCCGCAGTTAACGTACCCACCATTCACTTCTTGAGAGCTGCACTTCATGACCGCACGACGGAAGAATGGAAGAAGCCTTGTAGAGGTGCTTACTGATACGCCTCCGCCCGTTTCCGCTTGTGACCTACTTTCCATGCCTCATCAAACTACTCAGCGTGAACAGGTCAGGGGAGAGTGCGTGGTTGTACACTACCTTGTTCACTAAGGCGATGGTTGCATACCGTGTTTGGTAGTCAACCCACGATTGCCCGAGCAAGATCGGTACTTGGATATCCTTCCCTTCTGGCTGGAATTGCGGTTGACCGTAGACAAAAAATATCGTCCGCCAATGAGTATTATCTGTGCCGAAAATAATCCCATAGAACGGCACAAAAGTTTGCTGATCGACATAAAGAACTTTGCGACGGTACGGATGATGAGGACTCCGGGGAGTCATTTCGAGGACATACACATGGCGGAGTTCCCATGGATCAAGTGGATATCCGCCGTTGAACCCGCCAAAGAGTACCTGCTGGTTCTGGATGAATCCCGGTACGAGCGCGAGAGTTGTCGCCAGGAGTTTCCATGTATGCGTAACGATTTGCCCACCGATAACGTCTTCTACGATCGCCGCAGCTCCAAGTGCTGAGGCTTCGGGGTTATAGGCTTGCGTTTGCACCTTCCGTCCCGCTGGACTGAGAATCCATTGGCTCACCGGTCGATGATCGTTCGCATAGCGATAGCGTAAAGCGAGAGCTGGTTCTCCAGGATTGGCTCTGCCGAAAGGGTGAGAGGTTTGCGTGGCGGTAGGAAGCGCAAAAATATGGGAAAACTCTTTACAGACGACCCCACTTTGTTCCCACTCCGGAACGTTGTCTTGCTGCTTAGCGCGATACATTCCACAGGCACGTGCATAATACGACGAGAAGCCATACTGCTTGCGGTTTTGACTATCGAACACCATCGTATCGCTCCACTGCTCCACACGGTCTCCGGCATCGCGATAGCGCAAGTTCCACGCTGCTTTCAATCCGGCTTGGGCGTCGTTAGCCTCGAGAGTCGGGAAAGGGCGACCTGCGGCATAAGCTATTAATTCCCCATCAGCAGAGAGCTGAACGTTATTTCCACCCATAGTAGCGACGACATACTCATCACTGGGCGGAAGATCCGTTGTGGCTTGGAGAGTAATGGCAAAGTGTCCACTGACAACCGCAGCAAGAATCTCCCGGGGCAGAAGGTCTTGTGCCATTTGCCAGTTACCCTGGGCGATCTGTGTTCCTGAGTGAATATCACTAACTGTTGGGGTTCCTCGACCATACGGATAGAATCCGGCGAGAACTTGTTCCCGGAACTTCTCCAGCGCGGCGTTGTCCCCTTTCGCTGTTGCTTCCTGCTGAGCTAACGCACTGGCGATGGCAAGTTCTCGTTCGACTTGTTCCTGTGTGAGGCCGTACTCGTCACGCAAGACAGTTCGCGCCGCGTTGTCGAGACGCGTAAACTGATGCAGACTTTGTTTATACTCGACGAGTGCCTCTTCGTGCTGGCCGCGTTTGAGGTACAACTGGCCAGTGGCATAAGCATTATACGTTTGCAGGAAGTCCACGAGGGTGACTGGTCCCGCTGGTGGACGAGCAACTCGGGGGGAACCGCATCCCTCTAACACAAGGAGGCTGACGAAGCTGGCCAGCAGAAAGCGGGTAGCAGAAGCCATACATGATCCCTCTTATGAGGGGCTCTACTCCCGATCGTAGGTTGTTGTCAATCAGAATTGGCCCCTGCCTGAACCGGCGCGCTCAAATGCCTGTGTACGTGAGTATAGGGTGTTTACATTAACAGAAGAGCACCTTTGATGGCTGCAACAATCGTTTCAGGCGGCTGAGCAATGTCGACAATAAGAGCATCGTTCGGCTCTTCAAGGGTAGCAAACTGGCTCTCAAGAAGATCGGCGCGCATAAAGTGTCCCTGACGAGCGGCGAGTCGCTGGCGAAGGAGATTGTAGTCCCCTTTCAAATAGACAAAGCGAATATTTTCTGAGTGCCGTTGAAGCCGATTGCGATACACATGCTTGAGCGCTGAGCATGCCAGCACGGCAGATTGGTTGTTTTGTAGAAGATTATCGATCAACTGTTGCAAGGCGGTGAGCCAAGAATCGCGGTCGTCATCGGTCAGGGGAATCCCTTGTCGCATCTTGTCGATGTTCACTTGCGGATGAAAATCATCGCCATCATAGAAGATCCAACCAAGGTCCTGGGCAAGGAGTTGTCCAATGGTTGTTTTGCCTGAACCTGATACACCCATGAGAATAATGACCATGCGCTCTCGATACATGGCTCTGACAACAGGTGCAAGATGGGGGATCTGAGTCGGTTCGTTTGAGGCTGTCAACCAGAGTGCCTCTGTGGTAAGGAGCGAAGATAAAGGAGGAGTGAGCAATGGCAATTCTCGTCACTGGGGGAACTGGTTTTCTTGGACGGCATTTGACTCGACACCTGATAGCGAACGGCGAAAAAGATGTAGTCGTTCTTGATGCGGTTCCAAACATGGCAGCGATTGCCGACGCTGCCTCGCAGGTAAAGGTCGTGCCTGGCGATGTGATGGAAGTAACCGCACTGATCGATACGATCAAGAAGTATAAAGTCGAAGGGATTATTCATCTCGCATATTTTCTCGGAACTGGAGGAATTCGTAATCCGCTCCCGTCGATTAATGTGAACTGTATAGGGACAACGAATATTTTCGAAGCAGCACGACTCACAGGAATTCCTCGTGTAGTGTATATGAGCTCGGTAGCCGTGTATCCGATGCGTACAACCCTTGGTGGACCGGAGCTGAGTGAAGACGATCCACCTACGCCGGACTCGGTGTATGGTGCCTGTAAGTTGTTTAATGAACATATCGCGAGCTATTACGCGCAGGCGTATGGTCTTGACACGATCGGCATTCGACCAACCTCGGTGTTTGGCATGGGACGTGGGCAGCGACGTGGGGCAGAGTCAGACCATTTCATGGTCTCCCCGGAATTAGCGCTTCTGGGAAAACCGGTGGTGATGCCACCAAACGAGCAAGTTTCAGACTGGATGTATGTACTCGATGCTGCTGAGGTGTTTCGTCGTGCTTACTATGCGAAGAATCTTACCCACCGCATCTTCAATATGAGTGGTATGTGCCGAAATACCGGCGAGATTACAACATACTTGCGTGAGATTTTGCCTCAAGCAAAGATCTCTGTAAGTGAGAAACCGTTTACCATGACTACGCTCGTAAAGACTGACCGACTGCAAAAGGAACTGGACTTTACTCCTAAGTATACGGTCGAAGAAGGTATCCTTGCCTATCTCAACGACGTAAGACGAAGAGAGGGGATGCGCTTAGAATGAGGGGAAAAAGGAAAGGGGGAAATGGCGAAATGGGTAAAAGGGGAAACGGTGAGAAAAGAAGAAAAGCTTGACTCAGACTTTTCCTACCCTTTACCCGTTTTCCCTTTTCACCTTTTCCCCAGGTTGTGGTGAGGCGCACTTCCTGTTTTGGGGGACAGTATGGATTTCGGAGTCAGTTTTCAATCGCACATCGGTAATAGCTGGAAGCACGCCATGCTCGCCGAACAGATGGGGTTTACCAACGCCTGGTTCGTCGACACGCAGATGCTCGCATCTGACGTCTATGCCTGTATGACGTTGGCTGCTGAGCATACATCTCAGATTCGTCTGGGTACGGCAGTCACTATTGCGGGTACGCGCATCGCACCAGTGATTGCTCACTCGATTGCGACTATCAATCAACTCGCTCCTGGCCGTGTGATCCTCGGGATTGGGACTGGCCACACTGCGTGGCGGGCGATGGGCATGCAACCAGTACGTTTACAAACATTCCGGCATGCGATTGAGGTCTGTCGGGGATTATTACGTGGGGAAGAAGTCGAGTACCACGAGCGCGGGTCTCACAGCCTCATTCGCTTTTTCGATCGTGAGCATGGCTATATAAATGTCCGTGATCCGATTCCGATCTACGTTGCGGCAGCATCGCCAAAAGCGCTTGGTATTGCCGGGGCGCTTGGCGATGGGCTTATTACTATTAGTACCTTGTCCCCAGAGGCCCTGCGCACGACGCTGGTCCCAGTGGCGCAACAGCGTACACAACAAGCGGAGTTTCCTGTTGTTACCGTAGGGATTGCGTGTGTGTTACGGCCTGGCGAAGAGATAACCTCACCACGAGTGCTGGCTCGTGTCGGGCCACGTATTGCGGTCGCTTTACACTACGGGTACGAAGTCATGCGGCAAGGAAAACCTGCGCCAGCGTATTTGCAACCTTTCTTGACGCCTGAATACTGCGCGTATCTTGATAAACGTTGGGCCGAGATTCACGCGACCCACTCGCGCTTTCTTCACCCTGGAGAGGAAGCCTTTATCACTCCGGAAGCGATCAAGGCTATGAGTCTGACCGGCACACGTGATGAAGTCATTATTGCGCTCAGAAAACTCTCCGCAACTGGACTCTCACAGTTCGTCATCTCTCCACCATGGGGATATGTCGAAGAAAGCATCGTCGAATTTTCTCAGGAGATCATTCGTCACTACCGCTAAGTACGATGAAAACGAGAACGAATCGGCAAAAGGGAGAATGGGTAATTCGGAGAGAGAAGGTCGTTTCGTTTTCTCTGTTTCGCCGTTTCTCCGGTTCCCTTTGTTACCGTCCGTACTGACCGCCTAAATCCTGTACCGTTGGGTGACTCATCAGCGCACGGATTTTTGGATCATTGATTAACTCCCCGAGGTTTCCTGAATGGATCGCTTGCATGAGACGCTCGTCACTCAAGATGTTCTGCACCAAAGGATCGTCGCGCATAGAGAGAATTCTGCTCATCGCAGCTGGGTCTTGTGAGAACGCATGCTGAAGATCATCCGTGGAAGGAATAGCTGTTGGAGGTGAATTGGGTAGGCTCGGCTGGGTATCAGCAACTGTCGGTTCCGTTTCCGGCTGAAATTGCGGAGTAGGAGTGGAGGTTGCGGTATTGTGTTGTTGAAGAGCCCCGCTCTGGGCTTTTGGCGTACGAATTGCCTTGACGCGGTACTCGGGAATTTCTACTTCACCAAGAGTCTCCGAGCGTAATCGATATGTTTTCCCATCCATCGAGAGCACTTGCGCGCGGATTGTACTGCCGTCGATGAGTTCGATTTCTCGTAGGGAGTCTCCATACGCGGGAGTGAAGCAGCAGAAGGTAAGTAGGAGGAAGAAGGAAGTTGAAGTGTTCATGATATTTCTTCTTTCGTGTCACTAGCATTGTCCATTTTCTTTAAGTGTAGCAAATCCTTGTTACCGAAAGCGATGCAGGGCTTTGGGTCGTTGACCAATGAGACTTTTACACTCTTGCTCCCAAGAGCTATGACGATTACAGTCAAATTTGTAGGCTTTCAGAAAAGGAGGCTCTTCGATGGCAAACCAAGGCTATGCACGACCAGAAATGCTCACGACCACCGACTGGCTCGCGGCGCACTTACAAGACGTAAATATCTGTATTGTCGATTGCGATAACCGTGATGCCTATCGTCGTGCCCATATTCCTGGGGCTATTACCTTTCGTGGACATCACTATCTGAAGGAAGAAGAAGGTGCGTTGCACATCATGGGGCCAGAGAAGTTTGCCGCAACCATGGGTGCGTTAGGGATTGGTGATGACACTCTGGTGATTGCCTACGACAGCTTCAGCGGCTTGTACGCTACGCGTTTTTGGTGGGCGCTGAACTACTATGGCCATACGCAGGTAAAAGTTCTGAACGGTGGTTGGGACAAATGGCTTGCCGAAGGACGCCCTGTCACCAACGCGGCACCGCAGCCAAAGAAGGCAACATTTACGCCACATGCACAGGAAGAATTGATCGCACGTTGGGACTATGTGCGTGATTCCGTAGGCCGTACTGATCGCACGCTTCTCGATGTTCGCTCTGATGACGAATGGACCGGTGCCAATGCGCGTGGTACCAAACGTGGTGGTCGCGTTCCCAGTGCTGTTCACTTGGAATGGCTTAACTATGTTGATGGCAAGACTAAGGAGTTCAAACCTGCAGAGGAATTACGCGCGATGTTTCAAAAGATCGGGGTTGTCCCTGAGCGCGAAGTCATTACCTATTGACAAGGTGGCATCCGTGCGGCGCACGGATTGTTCACTCTACGGTTGCTCGGTTTTGATAACGTACGCAATTACGATGCTTCGTGGGGTGAGTGGGGAAACCGTGAAGACTTACCGTTAGAGAAATAAAAGGAATTGATGTGTTGTATCGCTTCGTTCGCAACGTAGGATTTGTGCTCTGGCTCGTGAGTCTGTTTGTCGGATTCGGCTATGAGGCTATCGCTGAAGACAAAGGGCAGGGCACCCTTGTTGTCGAAGCCCTAGGAGAGGGAGGAAAAGCGAGCACAACTCAAGCGCATGTGTATCCCCTTAACTCACAGACACCGATTGCGACGATCAAGGTCGGGGTTCCTGTAAGTCTACCACCAGGAACGTATCGTCTCGAACTCGATGTCCTTGGCGGCAAGATCAAACGTGACAACGTGTTAGTTAAAGCCGGGCGTACGAGCACGGTTATCATCAACGAAATTGCCGGCCTACAGATTAGTGCTCTCGATAAAAAAGGACAGGAGCTGGGACTCGGGGTTGAAGTGTACGACCCAACTTCAGGGCAGAAACTTGGCGACTTCCTTAGTGGAGAAACGATCTTTGCCTATCCAGGGATGGTAGATGTGAAGGTGGCGACTCCGCCACAGGGGCAGTGGTTTCGGCAGGTCCAATTACAAGGGAATTCGCTTGCTCGCCTTGAGCTACGTGAGCGCATCAAGGGAGAACTCCGAGTGCATCCGCTCTTAGGAGGAAAAGATATTAGTGCAGCAACGGAAGTGATCATCTATCAAGCTGGGACCCAGAAGACTGTTGCTCGCAGCGCACCAGCAGCTGAACATCGATTTTCTTTGGATACGGGCGCGTATGATATCTACGTGCAGAACTCGACCGGTAAAGGAAAACCGTTTGTGATAGATCGGGTAGAGATTCAAGGAGAAGAGCCGGTCGAGAAGGACGTTCCTCTTGACGGCGTGACCGCTCCACCACGCGTTCCTGCTGCTCCAGCACCATCGTCAGAGGAACAAACGTTGTAGAAATTCGGGGGAAAAGGGACAAAGGTGAAACGGTGAAAAGGAAAGGAGAAGAATGTTTTGTGTTCCTTCTCTGTTTCCCTTTTCCCCTTTTTGTCACTTATACTTACCAGTTCCTATGTTCAGTTGAATGCTGACTGCTGAGTGCCAAAAGCTCAGTAAATAAACGGAATTAACCGCCACGTCCGTGCACGGTACTGTTCATATTCTGCTCCGAACGTTTCTGCGAAGAGCCGTTCTTCATCGACGATCCGTAAGAGGGTGCCGATCAGGTACGCTGGTACAGCGATGAGGACGAGCTTACTACGAAAGACCAACAAAAATCCCGCGAATGCGAGGAGCGAGCCACTATAAATAGGATGCCGAACCCAGCGGTAACAACCAGTAGTGATGAGGTGATGTTCTGGTTGCAGCGTGACGAACCCACTAAAGAGTTGTCCTAACTGCGCCATACCAAAGATGCGAATGGCCATGCCGATACTGGTTGCTGCCAGACCGATGTAGCGGAGGAGATCACTTTCCGGCCAGACGAACAGAGCCCACCGGTCGGCGTACGGTAAATACCAGCACAGGCCGCTCACAGTGCCGAGGGCAAGAAACGTGAGCCACCGCTGCCGAAGGACCTCTTTCGTGCCACTGGCGAAAAGCTCAAATGGGATGATTAAGAGGATCAACGTGCTGAGTGCGAAAACGATCAACACCCCCGTCCGCGCGGGATGACTCAATAAGCCTGCGCGATCCCCCCACCCTTGGACCATGAAGCCCACAGCGAACAGGAGGAAGAAGACGAGCTGAAAATTCTTAAGGGGTGTAAAGTTGTTGAATGGTGCCTTCGAGGGAGGCATACCATTGCTCGAATGGCGTATCCGCCGGAACTACAATTTCAAGTTTTCCGTTCTGCAACGTGCGGACATTTCCGACCCCGTGCGGACGGAGGGGAATGACGACTGCCTCGCGCGAAATTCCGAGTCGATCGAGGATTACGAAGATCTGCTCAATCTGTGCGAGTTGTACTCCTTGATGCGCCATACAGCCTCTACCGATGGAGCAAGGGCAGTGCCGCTGCTAGCGCCAGAACACTGACACCAAGAACGGCAAGAATGCTCCACAAAGCGATCGGGCGTCGCAGTTCCAATGCTGTGCCACACCGGACACAGTTCCATAGATATGAGCCACCCGTCAGATACACACGGTTCCATTTGTGACATGTCGGGCAGCGCGGTTTCGGAGGTCGTCGGAAGAGGGATGAAAGCTGTGCCACAGACGTACACCAAAATCTTTTCTCCATCGTACCACGGTGATTTTCCCCAGTCGAGGAGTCCGTCAAGAAGCATGAAGAGTTTGCTTACCGATCGCGATGCTGTTTCTCACCGAGATGATTCATCCGATGGTGGACGCTTTCCTGACAACCAGAAATGATAGTTCAGGTTGAAACCCATGGTGGTGGTAAAGGCGCGGACATTGCGGATTATCTGTACAGCCTGCCAGACACTTCGCTCGCGTGGTTCGCGTACGCGTACGAGTAAGGGTAGTGCAATAAGGCGTAACGTTGAAGACACAAAGAAGAGAAGCAAAAATGGGCTCCAGGATAGTTCGTACTCTTGCAGAATACGGGGGAGACGCTTGAGCGCGATACCTCCTAAGATCGGCGCGATGACCGCAGTTAACCCTGCAACCGCGTTAAACATGGCGAAATAAATCGACCGATGAGTAAGTGGAGAGAGTTTGAGTATGAGATTGCCTGTGCAAAGCCGAATGCCAGCCCAGAAGAGTCCTCCTTGGACATGTAAAAGCACGAATAACCAGAATGCATCCCGGTCGGTGAACAGCCATCCATACGGGATGAGCGCTGCGAAAAAACTGCTAAGTAGTAGAATCGGCTTGTTGGTCTCGCGGTCTGAGAGGCGCCCCCATACGCGAACGCTGACAAGATCGGCAACACTCGATAATATGGCATACGTTGTTACAGTTGCGTAACTCAGTTTTAGCGTCTTCAGCATATACACTGCGAAGAACGGCGCTGTGAAATAGACGGCGAAGTTCCAGAGAAAAGTAAAAAACAAAAAGGTGCGAAAATTCTGATCACGAAAAGGTAGTTGCAGACGTTGCCAGAATGGTTGGTCGTCATCTCCCTCGTGTAACGGTGGCTCATAGATCCGTTTCTGGATGAGGAGGCTGATCATGCCACTGAGGACGCCAATGCCGAACAGCACGAGAAGCGCATCCATCTCTCCGGTAGGATGACTGGCTTTCCATATGTCGAGAAAGCGGCCACCGACGAAGGTGGCGATGAGGGCAGCCACGCCAATCGCAGCGTTGCGTAACCCGAAGTAGTGACCACGACGCTCTTCATGCACGAGGTCAGCCATCCAGGACATCCACGCGAGATTATTGATGGCGGTTCCGATCTGAGACAGCCCGATCACCCACATACTCAAATAAAGGAGGTGTTTACGCTGTAAGCCCCACAGTGCGGCACCAATGATCACTAGCCAGAGCAGCCGCGCGAATGTGCCGGCCCAGAGTGCAAGCGGCCGACGGCGTCCAATCAGCTCGATCACATAGGTAAAAAATAACTGAGCCACATTGGCGATTAACGGAAAGGCTGCCAGCAGTCCGATCTGTACCTCTGTGGCTTTGAGGGCGAGAGCATAACCGACGAGAAATACACCACCCGTGAGGTTGGCGTAGAGATTCGCGAAGATCCCGTCCCAGATCGAGAGTGAGAGAGCTTTACGGACGGTTACTTCTTGAGGGTCAGGTGTGAACGGTTGCCCGGATTCTACTGCACGCATTCTTAGTGCCGTTTGGCAATCAGATGGAGCAGTTGAGAATGCAGGAGACCATTGCTGGCGACAAGTCCCTGCAAGAGCGTTTTGGGTTGGTTAAATATCAACGGACGGCCATCAAGATGTGACACCTGCCCACCCCCCTCTTCGATTAAGAGCACCCCAGCGCAAATATCCCACTCGTTTTTTGGTGTCAGCGTGAACGTGGCATCGGCATCGCCACGTGCGATCAGCGCGAGTTTATAGGCGGCACTCCCGGTTGGACGTGTAGTAAACTGCGAGGTGAAATTCTTCCATTCCCCTCGTTTCGTTTCTGAGCGGCTGGCGAGGATAGTAGCGGCAGAGAGTCGCTCGGTCTGTGTAACTCGCAATCGTCGCTGATCATGCCACGTGCCGTGGCCGCGTACTGCCCAGAAAAGTTCGTCGTGAATTGGATTATAGACAACTGCAACTACAGGTAGGCTGTTTTCAACCAGCGCGATCGAGACGCCAAACTCCGGAATTTTATCGATGAATTCTTTCGTTCCATCCAGAGGATCCACGAGCCATACGCGTTGACGCGAGAGCCGGTCTGGTGAATCGACCGTCTCCTCCGAGAGCCAGCCATACTGTGGAAATGAGGCTTGGAGGATTTCGTGGATCTTCTGATTTGCGTCCCGATCTGCAACCGTGACCGGGCTGTCTTTGCTCCGGTCTTTGTAATCAACTGTGTACGGAGTTGAGTAGAACGAGCGGATGATCGTTCCAGCAGCACGCGCCGCGTCTATGGCACAATCTTTTTCTTGGACAAAAGCAAAAGTAGTCATATCAGGTGAAGAAAAACACCCTTTCTTACCGTTTATTTTTCTGCTTCTTGAGCTGCTTTTGGTAATCCCTCGTCAAAGTGGCGAGCAGCTCCTCCCGTTGTTCGTACAACCGCTTATGCGGGCGTTTCGCGTGGTTGGCCACAGCGTAGGCGCTCAACAATGGTAAGGCAACGGTAGAATCAACATAGCACACAACGGTATCGGGTAGTGCCTCTGGGGCAACTTTCCCCCAGGTGACGCCTTCACTAGGGGTTGCACCTGAGAGTCCACCGGTATCTGGGCGTGCATCAGTGAATTGAATGTAATAATCATGCCCTTTCTCAGCTAGACCCAGGACTTCCTGAATTTGCGGCTCTGTTTGTAATGCGAAGTTTTTCGGTGAACCACCACCAAGGATAAAAACACCGCTTTTGCCCCGACTGCGCTTAGCCTGGTATACGATGGCGGCGGTCTCATTCACATCGCGTGAGACATCGAACGCCAGACCGTTCCCCTGGAGCGCCTGGGCAGCGACATTCATTCCGATAGAACTGTCACCCGGAGAGGAGGTATAAATTGGCACGCCATACTCTGCAGCAACAGACAACAATGAGCGACGTTTCTGTCCGAGTGCTTTTTCCCGCTCACGAATGTAGCGTCCCATGCGATAGTGAAACTCCGCCGTGCTCATGGGCTTTTGGAACTCTGGAGAAGCAATTGTCTGATAAAAAAAGGCGTCAGTCTTCAGAAGCACGTCATAATCAAAGAAGATGTCGTAAATACGGACGACCTTGTCTTGTCGTAACGTGACATCACTAACATGAGGAGAGCCTTGGTGCATGGTGAGGCCGATACCGAAATGGGTATCGTGATACAGATTTGCTCCAGTAGACACCATCCAGTCGATGAAGCCATGTTCGATGAGGGGAATAAGGCATGAGATACCAAGGCCAGCTGGCGTTAACGCTCCTGTGACGCTCACACCGATAGTGACATCAGGTTCGAGCATCTTACGGGTAAAGAGCTGTGCCGCTTCACGAAGTCGAGCGGCGTTATAGGCTTGGAACGTCTGATCAATCAGCTCGGTCACCGTAATAGAGCGATCCACCGGACGTGGATCAATCTTCGGACCATACGAACGGCGGTTGTTGCGAGCCATGCTGTCTCCTTCTGACAAGAAAAATGAAGTGGTCACACTTACCATCTCAGGCGAAAGGAGACCAGGGCAGCGGATGATGAGCGCTCTTGACGCAGTGAGCTGAGATAGTGCAGAAACTGTTTCTACAAGATGGCGAGAAGCGTAGTACTTATCTTTCGCTATGAAGGAGTGCCAATGGCAGAAGACATACTCTATGAAAATCGCGGACGCGTGGTAGTCGTTACCATCAACCGTCCAGAATCGCGTAACGCAATTAACAGTGGTGTCCGTGAAGGGTTAGCTGCAGCCTGGGAACGTTTTACCAAAGACGAGGACGCACGTGTCGCAATCCTCACGGGAGCTGGAGACAAGGCCTTTTGCGCTGGAGCTGACTTGAAAGAAATGGCGCTAAGAAAACTCGGTACACTTCCTCGTAACTTCTTACCGACGCTCAATGTGAACATCCAGTTAGCCAAGCCTGTGATCGCGGCAGTGAATGGTGTGGCATATGCGGGTGGCTGGGCGTTAGCGCAGATGTGTGACATTGTCGTTGCCTCCGAGACTGCTCGTTTTGCGATTACCGAAGCCAAAGTTGGACGTGGTATGCCGTGGGCGGTGCCGCTCACGCACATGATTCCGCAGAAGGTGCTACTTGAGATCCTTCTGACAGGTGATTCGATCACTGCCCAACGTGCCTACGAGATCGGCTTTGTGAATCACGTCGTTCCGGCGGATCAGGTGATGGCAAAAGCGATGCAGATTGCCGAGACGATTGCCGAGAACGCACCACTCACAGTCGCTGCTGCTAAAGAGATGGTATACATGGCCACTGATATGGGCCGGATGGCTGGACTCGAAGCAGCTCGACATCTGTTTGATCATGTGTATCGCAGTGAGGATGCACAGGAAGGACCGCGTGCGTTTGCGGAGAAGCGGAAGCCCAACTGGAAGGGACGCTGAGGAGGATGAAACGAATCCTCTTTGTGTGTGGCCGGAATCGTCTTCGCAGTCCTACTGCTGAGAGGATGTTTTCCTCACATCCTAGTATTGAAGTTTCCTCCACAGGAACCTATCACACGCTGTACAGGGTGGAAGCCTACCGCAACTGTCTTTGCAACTCTGCGACGTGTCGCCCAAACTGTTCGCGATTAAAGTTCTCTCGGTCTTTCACGTCGTCATAGAGTTGATCAATCGCTTGCGAGACTGACGTCTGTACAATAGCCGGATTGTTGCGTGCCATCGCATTAACCAATGCATTGATCGCCATGATCGCCTGCTCAACTGAGTGAACTTCCGACTCGACAAGATATGGCACGTCACCAGCAATACGATCGATAATTCGCTTAGCTGCCGCATTATCAAAATCTGCTTTCTCGATACTGGGGATGACCCGCCCGATGGTATTGGCGAGATCCGAAGCTGTAGCTGCGACTGTTGCCGGTGGTGTACTCAGCTCTGCGATCTGTCCCGCTAAACGATCTACTTGTGAATCAAGCCGCGCTTTTTCACTCGGGGAGCAAAGGTTGCGACAAGGTGTTTCAACACTGCATAGCGAGCCGGGTTCCACGGTGGACCACCAGTCTTGTGACGATAGCCACGATTCTGTCGCCACTCGGAATCTTTCAGGGAATGATGACACGCGTAACAATTCATGTCAGCAAATTCAGGCCAATGATTTGACCGTGCGCGCCGTGCCATCTGCAGCATACCTTCACGGAACGAGGCTGCTTGCCCCACTGCCCACGCTTTAGCGCCGGTTGGCTCGATATCGCCACTTTGTTTGCTTTTGGTGGTATTCGGTGTCCAATGCGGTGGCATAACCGCAGTGTAATTATCGAGTTCAAAAATCATGTCCGGATGGCCAGCTGCAATCAAATCATGATTGACCGTTTTCGTCGCATCACCCAGGTGACACGCTAAACAATTTTTCGCTCGATTATCTAAGCCTCGTAAATCTCGCATTCCCGCTTGTACGGACTTTTCATGTGTCCACCCTTCAGCCGTATGTTGTGCAAGCCAGCCGCCGGCTGGCCCGTGACAGGCTTCACATGAAATGCCTTCAGCAAAGTCGATGGCGACAGCCTGTACGCTTTTGGGAACATTCATCGCATGGCAATCGAGACAGATTTTGCTTTCGTTGGCTTTGGTTTTGATTTTCAGGTTGCGCATGATACGCGCGGATTTGTCAGTCAACAGGACGTTATATGCTTGGGTGTGGCGGTCTTGTTTTAGCCAAATGAAATATTCATTCTGCTTGACCTTGTAGAGGTCGCGTGGCTCAACACTGCCATGACAGGTACCAGACGCGCAGGTAGCAGCACCGACATATTGCCCAACTTTCAGTGGCGGCGTTTCCAGCGCCGCAGCTGGAGGAGTATCTGCGGCAGGTGGAGGCGGAGCTACTTGTTCAGCCTCCTGGGCGTTGAGCGACGACACGCTGCTCATTGAGAGGACCACATAGACGGCAAGAACCGTACTGAAACGAGCCACTCGATTTTCTCGCAACATAACTCTCAACCCTCGCGTTTGATCGTTGCCTTTTCCTCAGAAACTTGTTTACCGGTGTCTTCTTTCGTTTCAGTCCGTATCCGTAGCGGTGGTCCAGGTGGTGTATCGCTGACCTGGAAGATCTGACCGTCACGGAGGTACATCCTCTGCATTTCGTGGAGATTGAACGGCCGCGCCCCAATCCGGTTAAAAACACTGACCTGATTACCACTCTCATCGACCGCTCGGTCACGATCTAAACCCTTGGCAATAAAAAGGGCTGGGCCGTCGGTATGACGGGTCGCAATCAGCCGTGGAGCCGGGCGCGGACTAAATCCTAAGTATCCAGGTACGGTTTCTGGTGAGGTGAGTTGCAACACACGGAGACCATTGTGACCGTCAGCGACATAGGCAAACAAACTGGCATTCGTCGATGCCACCTTGACGTCGTGCGCGTCATTGATTTTCCCCTCAGCGTTGTACACTTGATCAATGACTGGTTTATCAGGACGTTCGACATCGACAATGACGATACCTTGTGATCCGGCGGCAACGTAAGCATAGGTACGAGCGACATACACCGTACGTGCGCCTTGGATTGCTACTTGCCCAACGACTTTGGGAGTTGCAGGATTGGTTACGTCAAGGACTTTCAGGCCTTCGGCATCAATGACAAACGCGTAACGAAACTGCACGGTGATCGATCTTGGTTTGACCAGCGGCACTTCAGCAATGATGCGTGGTGTAAGTGGTTGATTGATGTCCACGACCACTAAGCCACGATCACAACCGATGTAGACCGAGGTCCCAGCAACGGTCAGAGTTTCCGCTCCTTTGAGGGCATTATCGGGATTGAAGGTTAAGTTGCGCTCGAAGAAATTGTTGGCTGGGTCGCGGTCGGCCAAGGTATCAGTGTTGACGAGGATCAGTCCTTCCTCGCGGTCACTGACATACGCGTAGTGATACAACGGATGCCAGGGCTGTTCTTCATTGTCCGGCTCAAGCTTACGATACGGTGCGATCGGCATATTGGTCGGCAATGCAACTGCTGTGGCGTATTTGGTACGCACGTAGGTACGTTGGCCCAATGGTGAGACCGGCGCTGTCACAACCCGTTCGGAAAAGTCCTTGTTATCAACGTTGGCAATATCGAACGCTTCCATTCCTTTCGAGCCGAGTGCAGCGTAGAGGTATTCTCCACGTTTCTCGATTTGCAGCACCTGACTGCGACCATGATGATGACGAGCTTCCTTTAGCTCAAGTTCATGATCCTGATGTGCCTTGTAGTTGGCTGGGTAGGCGAGTTTGTGGAGATAGCTACCAATCACTGCTTGCGGCTCTTCCCACTCCGTGACTCCGATCGCCTCAAATCCTTCTTCACCAATGGCGACCCAAGCGTGGCGTCCCATGAAATTGACGAAGTTCGTGCCCAGCGTGAGCAACTGCGTCATCCAGGCATTGTTGTCATTTTGCTGCGAGATGTGACAGTCGGTACAGGCTTTTGTTTCGGTTGTGCGAACAGTATGGGGGAAATGGGTATTAAACGCCTGACTGCTGTAACCTGGGGTCGAGATCGGCGGCTGTTGGATATAGAAGCGTTGGCGATTGAGGTTGACTGAACTGAGGATGAGCGCACTGGAAGAACGAACCGGTGCGATACGGTGATTCTTATCGGTACCGTGAATACCGATCATGTAAATATCTTCACGTACGACTTGTGGATTATACGAGCTATACTGGCGGGTATCACCACCTTCATAATGCAGTCGCTCGGCTTTAACGTTGGCTTCCTGCGGCAGGTGGCAGCCAAAACACGACGTCATCCACGAGCTGTGACAAGTGAAGCAGGTCATCTTGTCATTCGAGTGGGCCAATTTGGCTTCCTCGATATCACCGCGCCCCCAGGTTTTGTTGTCGCGTTGAATGGTTTTGGCCAAGCGTGCTTTCTCATTGTAGTGGGGGTTACCAGGAGTGATACTATCGAGAACCTGTCGAACTTCCCACTCCATATCTTTGTTAACCATCGAACGTTGGAAGAGCTTTCCGTCGCGCCACGCGAAGCGTTGACGGCCATAGGGGGTGGTACCAACAGACAAGTCATTACCACCGAGCGGCGAGGCTGGTCCACTGGTTCGCAGGGTTGCACGTGCTTTCGTGGTACCGTGACAATCCTCGCAACCAATCTCTATTGCATCAGCATACTCACCCAAGAGCTTGCCACCGCCACCATGGGCATCAACCGTGAAGTGGCAATCCACGCAATGCATGCCTTTTTCTAAATGGATATCCATGAGGTGAACGGCTTTCTTCGCCCATTGGGGATCTCCGAATGGGACGATCTTACCGTTCTTGTCGAGGAGATTACCTTTGCGGTCGCGTTTGTATGCCGCTTTGAATACCCAGCCGTGACCGTGATAGTCGGAAAACTGGGTGTGCTTCAGTTGTGGATTTAACTCGCTGACTTTGGCGAGAAAGTCTCTGTTCGTCCACAACCCGCGCGCTGCTGCGGCTTCTGGATTGTGTTCCAAACTAATCCGTTTCTCTTTTTCTGTGGGATCCTTCTGCTCCTTGGGCCACAGGAACTCACCGTCAGATTCATAATCCCACATGTTGAAACCGTAATACGTGTTGACGAACTGATTCGGCTGGTGCATGTGACAGACCATGCATTGGCTCGACGGAATCGCTCGGGTGAGGCGGTGACGAATCGGATGACCAGATTCGTCTTTCGGAATAGTTGGATCATTGGTGAAGCTTTTTCCGAGATGGCCGAACTGCGCATACGGGCCTGATCGTACCGGATCGCGGTCGTTGGCATAGACGACATGACACCCCGTACAACCACTGGAACGATAATCACCTGGATGATCATTGGTCCCCAACAGCGACAAATGCGGATCATTCAGGCGTGTTTTGTGAAGATTCAGTACTGGAATACTAACGCGAAGACCAGTGCCTGGTCCTCGGCTACTCAAGCGAATGTCTGGCTTGCCGGAATCATCGGTCAGATTCGGGTTGCCGATTTCTGGAAATGCGGAGGGTTGGAGTAATCCGCCATCTTCAAAAGCACGAAAATTATCTGCCGGTTGCAATGCTTCCCAACGGGGCAGGGGCAGGAGAGAAGGGAGAACGCCTTTCTTCAGCTCTTCTTCTGTTGGCGGAGTCTTCGGTATAATTGCAGCAGCCTCACCGTCTCGCATATAAGCTTCGCCAACGATTGCGTGCTTGGTCGAAAGAATTCCATTCGCGTATCCAGCCGCTGCCCAGAAAATTGAAGAGGTGGTCATTGGGCTCTTCTTGGTGGCGTTGACTTGTGCTTGATGACACGAGCCGCAGGTCTCATCGGCGATCCGCAGGTCGCCGGGATTAATGAAACGGATAAACTCCGCAGACTCTTTGAGGAGACGTGTATACGTCCGTTCCGGATTCGCTGAGGTTGGTTTCCCGTCTTTTTGCCAGAATTCAGGATGCCGGGGTTGGACATGGGCCTGATTCTTCACTTGTTCATAAGCCGCCGCGTCTTGCGAACTTCCAGCCACAACGCCGGCCTGGCTATTGCCGCCATGACAATCGGTGCAACCAAGCCGCACTGCTGGTGAGGCGTGCATAGGCTCAATTCCCTGATGACAGCTGACACAACCTGCACTTTTCTGATCGACCTCTGCTTGTGATTGCAACATCAACTCAGGTTGTGGTGGCTTCTGGGGAGTTGCTGCTGTACGCGTTGCTTGCTCACCAGAAGACGGGGTCCAGGCGATGAGGGTGACGAACGAAATGAGGATTGCAGCGAGAGCTAAACCTCCTCCTGACCGGATGAACCAGGATTGTGATGGCGATAGCATCCCCAATCTCCCCCCTAGAATGTCAAAATTACGTTGCTGAAACTGTGGAATTGTGTTGACCTCTGACCGAAGATGTCACTGAATCCTTTGCCAGGAAAAAACACCGCCGTTCCTACGAGAATAATCACATTGTTGTTCAGATAGGGCCGATAACGAATGCCAGCACTCAGATCCCAACCGATTTCACCATCAACACGATTCTGCTGGAGAACGACCTTCAGCGGTCTGGTCGTGTCAAAGAACATATAGTTCGCATTAAAGATGCCTTTCACCTTAGGCGTGAATTCCGCATCAAGACCGACGTTGAAAATATGGATACCTGGGTTGACGAAATTTGGTTGCCCTTCGTCTTTGCTGCTGCGCAGATCGGGGAGCAGACTCCCGCGATTGACCAGATTCACCCCAGTACCAGTGAGCTTGACGCCCAGGCGGTTCCAGTAACTAAATCCACCACCAGCAAACAACGGGTTATCAAAGATCGCGTCAAACCCGTGACCTGTACCATCAAGCGGGTCACCATCACCAGAGGCGTGAAAATAGGAAATTTTCGGGCGTAGCCAGTCGCGATCGATTGATAATTCGAGGGCACCCATGTAGGCAGCAATATCAATACTACGACCGGCGATTGGATTCCGCGTATCATGGCCAAGAACGTAATAGAACGCTGAGTCGATATTGATCCGTTCAACATGGCCGAAACTGGTCCAGCCTAAATACGTTGCGTTAATCGCGTGCTCACGAAACGAGCCAATCGGATCTGGGCGCACGAGAAAATCATTTTGATCGAAGTGAAATGTCTTTCCTTCCCACAGTTGATGGATGCTGAACTGAGTCGTGTAACCTTTGACGAGAAAGTCTTGTCGATAGTAGTTGGCGATCAGTAGTTTTTGATCGCGTAAGCGGTAGCGATTAAGGCCACTGTTCGTATCTTTTTCCAAACGGTCGAAGTACACCAAATTGTACTGGTCTAAATTGTTGTTGTAGTTGCCGAACAGACGAACACCAAGTGTCTGGTCGGAGAATACGAATCCTTTGAAGTCACTATTGAATGGCTGAATACCGGCGCGAATAGAAACAAAATCATAATTCGGGCTCAGATCTGCAAGTTTGGCTTCGACAAAAGCTTCTTGTAAAGCAGGCGTACCATCGGTCCGGTCAATCCCTCTACGAACATCGGGAAACAGGACGCCCCGCTCTTCGACGTGAGTATAATTAATGTTGCCGATGAACGTGAATTTTGCACGCCAGTCAAAAGGTTTGAAGGCGGTATCGCCTTTGAAGAGATCAGCGGATAGCGTGAAGTTTTGATTCAACAGAAATTGTGTATCATTCCCTAAAAACTGAGCGCTGCCTGCCCGTTCACTACTGGGACCGCTTGGCACCGGTGTCTTGCGCACCTCGACAAGCGTATCCCATGAACCAGTGAGGTTTAGGAAAACATCTTGTCCCCAGACCGGATAATCACCTTTCAAGACGTTTTGATTATAGGGGTCCCACAGGCTGCCCTTAACGTTGACTTCGTAGGGAGGTGGAATAATACGCCAGCGATCGGTTGTGGCTTGAAAGTCGGCTTCAGCCGATTCATCGAGCGGTACCGGGTTAAATTCATCTGGAGGAGAGAGGAGCGGGCGGCGAACTGCGCGACCTGGACCACTGACGGTGATCGTTTGTGTCGCACTTGTGGTCGTGCCGTTGGTGTCAGTGACGGTCACTATCAAGTTTATAATTTCCCGCCGGTAAGACCTCAGGCCAATCAAGAATCCAGGTGTTTCCCGCCAAGACGACCGTCGACGCAGTCGTTTTACCGATCATGGCAACGACGCGCGAACCTTTAGCCGCGGTTGAGGTCCCATGCAGACGCGGTGAGACGTCGGACGTATAAATCGGTAACCCACGGTTAATAACAAGAGTTGGGGTGCTGGGTTCCGCGCTCCAGCTCTCGTGGGCAGCGACAAGAGGGAAAAGCGAGAGCATAATACACACTACTCTTCTCCACTTTGCCTTCTCTGATTTTCGTACGCGCATCACAACCCCCTCATCTCGCCGCAACCGGAGACATCGGTATTATCGCTCGGCGTTTCTGGGAAACTTGAGATATGCCAGACGGGCGCCACGAATAAAGAACTGATCAGCCCGGATCTTATTAGGCGGGTCAAAGCCGATCGCTCCACCAACAGTGACAAAATCGTCTTGTTCCACCCCATCACCACTAATCCCAAGGCCGCCAATGACTTCCCCGTTTCTGAACAACGGAAGACTGCCAGGGAAAAAGACAATGCCACTTTGATTCGGATTGGTTGGCTGGGTACCTTGGGTGCAGGGAGTGAGGGAGTCAGGAATATAGAGGGTGCGGAAAAAAGGCCCTTCCCCACCGGTATCGATACCTGGTGGATAGAGGGGTTGGCTACCAAAACTCAGCGTGCGGTTACTAATCGATGTACCTTCTGGCACCTGAGGGAGATCATTGCGAACGTTAGTTCTCGGTCCACTGAAATAAATAACGTTCCGCGACTTTGCGGTTGCGACATCGATGCTGAAGATTGTTGCGTCTGGCATGCGATAGACCGCCAAGAGCGTGCCGTCTACATCAGCGACGGAAACCATCATTTTTGTCCGCACTCCACGCGGGAAACGAATGACCGCACGGGTAGCGTCAGCGGTTTCAACTGCATTCTGGACGATCTGATCAACTTCTGCTTGTGTGAGTTTCGAGCCGGCATTAGGGCCGATCAGATATCCTTCCGGAGCAGCCCGACACACACCATTGTTCTCCTCGCGATCAAAACACTGACCGTCCTGAGGGGGAAGAATAAACTCTCCTGTCGGGGCCGGGTCGATTTTGAGGCCCTTGGGCACTTTACCTTTGCGAATCTGCTTCACGATTTTTGGGACATCAAGATTCACAAAGGGTAAACGAATCCCGTCGATAAACACCCGTTCGCGCAAATCCTTGGTAAAGAAGGCTGGAACTGGAAGGACACTCGTGCCAGGGGGAAGAAACGCTGCACCCAACGCTACCAGTTCGGCAGTAGCGCCAGAGAAATTTCCCACGACTCCGACGCCACCGACTTCGGTATTCCCCTTGTATATTGGAATGCCACCGGGATTCACGGCAGTGGAGTCATTATCAAAGAAATTCAATTTTCCGGTTGTGATGCCAAGGCTACATCCACGACGATCGGTACTGTTACATGGCAAACCATTCAGGGCGCTTTAGCGCGCGGCACCTCCTTGCCCGGGTTGAAGGTGGCATTGAAGTCACAGCCACGATTGGTGTTCTCGATGCCATATAAAGCGGCGTTCGGTGTGAACAAGACGCCTGGAGGAAAATGGACTCCGCTAATAAACCGCACCGTACGAGAAGAGAGTGGAGCTTGATTATGGCTAAAAAACGCCGCCGTCCGGGCGAGCGAGACCGCAACTTCGCCGGCGTCGTAGAGTGGGTTGTTGAGTAACGATTCACCAGAGAAATTCCCCGCCACTTGTAACGGGGCTCCAGTCTTGCGGAATACCCCAAGAGGGTTACCGACTCTATCAACCACAGCAACAACCATTGGCTGATCAAGTATAGTGATGGCGCGATTGATTATTGCTTGTACTTCACTGGCGCACAGTGGAGGGGTTGCAGGGTCGCAAGCCTGTGCAGCCGCGAAGGAGGGAAGACTAAAACCGTATGCAAGGAGCAGAGCAAACAGAGCCCCAGCCATGAGCCGTATTCTCAACATAATTGTTTTCCTCCCTACCCACCCGGTACGCTAGTCAAGGCAGCGTAGCACAATTGGTGAACTAGCGCAAAGTGAAACACTGTATATGAGAAGCCCTCAGGGAATCACCTGAAGTGCGACGGTTTGTCTGGAGAAAGTATGCGGTGCTCCGTGTGTTCTCGCGATTATTTTTTCTTTGGCTGTCCTACTCCTTTACTGTCAGCCCCTTCAGTCAAAATGCGTTGAACAGTAAATGTTCCCAACCAATCCGAATCCTTCGACTTATCGTGGTACACATGACAGGAGACACAATCGGTTGTGGCACTGTGTTGCGACACTGGCGCTGCCACGGTTTGCACAGCCGCTCGATGACACTGCTGGCAGACTTTAATACTCGGAAGATTAACGTCGGTAGCGACTTTACTCTTCGTGACATCATCGTGGCACGATGCACACTCTAATAGTCGGTGAGAACGATGAGAGAATAATCCGTGTGGAAGCCACACTTTAGGAATGGCTACACGGGCGATCGTCGGAATTCGTGCCTGGGGATTCTGAACGACATGACATTTATTACACGTGACGGTGTACAGATACTTTTCCGCAGCAACGACCGATTGGCCGGAGGTAGGGGCGGTGATAACTGGTGATACTGAAGGCACTGGGCGGGTCAGTCGTCCGGTCGGAAGTTCTGGTGTCGATGCAGCTGGAGGAGGCGAGGGCGCCGCAGCACGACGTTCGGCAAAAGTTGCCACCAAGAAACCATGCACGACCGATGGTTCTGCGTGCGGGGCAAAAACGTTCGGCGTGTCAGGCGAAAACGCGAGTTGGTGACAGCTTTGGCAGTGCTTTTCGTACACAATTGGCGCAATCTGTTTGCCGTCATCTGCGGTCGCATGACAATCTTTACACGCTAGCTGTACCTGTCCTTTGGGACTCTTGAGGCCAGCTTTTAAGTGTACATCATGCGGGAAGGTCAACGTCGTGCGGTCACTTTGATTTCCACCTGTCTCATTGAGGCGGAGTCGTTTAATGCCGATGCCGCTTTTCAGCGAGATGGCAAACTCAGGGTGATCTTGCGCAAAGCCGGTAATTTTTTTGGCAAAGAGTGGCGCGCTATTTTTGACCTGCAGATCTTTATGGCAGGTCACACATTGTTCATTCGAGACCTGAGCGAGTTTCTCTTGCCCTTTGTGTTCGACGTGACAGGAAATACAGGGCGGAGTAACGGCCTGTGCAGTGTTATGAAGCGGACCGTCGTGACATTTGAGACATAACTGTTCAGGCGCGCCTTTGAAAGGCTCGTGGCATAGGCCGCACTGCTTACCGAACAACTCGTGTGCAGCTGATACTGACAGAGCAGTCTGAGTATCTTTGCCGTCCTGTGCGGTAACCGGATTGGCACTGCCAAGCATCCATGCGCAAACGAAGAGGAAGAGCAGATGTCTCATACGTTCTTACTGCACAGAGTCGACCACAGAAAGTGACGAGCAGCCCCCTAAAAGAAATTGTCACATAAATACAATCCGCGACGCAAGGGTGCTTCGTCGCCTGTGGCTCCTGCTTAGGAACAAAATTCTCAGCTCGCACCGGATGCTCTTGGCAACTCGTCATTCCGGGCAAGGCCGCAGGCCGCGACCCGGAATCCAGGGGCAGAAAACTGGATTCCCGCTTGCGCGGGAATGACGGCCAAAACTGTGGCCTTTGTTTCTGCCTTCGTGCTTAGCTCCCCGTATTATGGGTAACTCGTAATGACTTGATTCCTTGTCTTCTTGTATTTCGGCCTAAGGACAATCAATCACTCGACACCCAAGTTCTTTCGCTGTGCGCAAGTCATATCACGGTCTGCGTCAGTTTCGTTGACAGGCGCTCCAATAGTACAACCGTCACGCGCAGCCGCAAGGCAAATCGCATCGAACGAGGCAATGCCACGTTTCAATTCTTGTTGTGCCGCATTAACTGTGAAGGGGCGTGGGAGCGTGACAATATCGGTGATGAGATCAACATCGAAGAAGGACACCTGTCCATCCTGGTTCAGATCTGCGCGTTGATTAAATTTTTTCCCTTATCAGATTTCTCTTTTTGTTTGAGGACCTCGATATATCTTCGTGTCATTGACGATGTTATCGGCGTTGACATCGCCGATGCTACAGAACTGAAAACCAGGGTCGCACAAAAATTCTTGTTCTGAGGTATTCATCAAGATATTCACATTGTCGACGCGACCTCCGGCTGTGACGTCGATCTGGGTGTACGCAAATGGGTTATCTGTTGAGGCCGCCCGCTCTTCACCACAGGTTGTGATATCGGCCCCGCACCCGGTTGCCGGGCCATTGTAGAATTCGCCGGTTTGCGGATTGGGAAAGAGTGCAAATCGCGGAATTGTCATCAGTAGACAATCAACGGGCTTAAACTGCCAGACAGACCACAATAAACCCTGAGGTGGAACGGACAGGCGAAGAGAATCCCCCTTGAAAAAGCGGCGAGGCTTGCACGAGATACTTTCCGGGAGAAAGATTGGTAAGTAAAGTGATTTTCTTCCGGTGTCCAATCGGCGTGGCTGACCAAACCCCAGGCGAAAGAACCGCAGAATCCAAGAAAGCGATATCCCGACGCCAGGAAATTTATCATTGAGTAATGCCTGACATTCGGCTTGTCCAGCGTTGAATGGATCGTCGCTTTCGTGTACAGGCACCGAAAAGTCCAGTAAACGAGACTTGTCTATCGGCTTGCCGTTATTCTGTTGTCTCTCTGAAAAGAACTCCGTTACAGCGTTGTGGAGCAAAGGTATTGCCAGTGAGTTGCGACACTGCTTCTCTTAAACTTTCGGTCGAGTCATAGCGTCAATTCGCCGAGCAATGACTAAGACTCCTTGGGCAGGTTTAACTGGCCCGGATTGTCTGGGTCAGGGATGAAGATCGCCCGCGATTGTCCCAGTCGCAGAGAGCGGGCGTGAACATCCCCCAGTCTGCAGTCGCTTTCTGTAGTACACGGATACAGTTTTGCCATTGAGCTTTCGTCGTCTCGTTCGGGGGTGCTTTCTGCTGACCGTCGTACCGTGAGGCTTGTCGGGATACATTGTTTCGACAGTCTCCGGGTCACTGACGAGCCCAGTCTAATGGTCCAGACGGTAAGGTCTACTGGTGGACCAATTGGAGGATTATTACAGGCTACGCTACCACCAATGCTTCGTACTGCTGGATTCAGTAAAGCAGTATCTCCATTCACTGCACTATGTCCGAGCCCGAGAAAATGACCGATCTCGTGGACCAGCACTCCTTCAAGAAAGGAGCGATTTGGTATCTTTCGGATCGAGGGTTTGTCTTTGCTGTTCCGCTTCGGCGGTGAAAAATGCACCGTTAATAACCGATGATCCGGCGACAATACTATTGAGACGGGATGAATACGTCAGGGCCGGAGACCCCGAGCACGCCACTATTCTGACCAAACATCGAATCGATAATCTGTCCGTCGTTGTCAAACACAATTGGACTCGGACAATTCTCCAGATCCTGTGCGATACATGCCCGGCGCAATCGCAGTCGAAGTGCGAGCGCTGTGTGTCGGGAGGATCGCTTGGGAATACCTGACATGGCACCATGGTAGTGAAATCATCGATTGTGAAGTCACGTTTGAACGGAGCGAGACTCAGGTGGTAGGTAGAATTTTATCCAGATCATCCATCCGTAAATTAACGCTAGGGAGATCAGGCCCAGCGTTGGAATGCGCGGTCAACCGTCCCTTGGCAGCTTGCGTTACTTAAGGGCCCGATCGGCCCAGTTTCCACTACATAGAAGGAATGGTTATCAGGCCAGAAGAATGGCTGCCCGGTCGTTTCATTGAAAAATAATGGTGCACCGGCGTAGGCCAGATCCGACCAGCACACAGAGGCCGAGCGCAACAGCAGCCCCCATCGTCGCAACGTTCGCTGGGTGCATACATCTCTCCTTATTTATGATTGTGCGTCTGGTGATAGGTACGTAGCACCTTCAGGAATTGATCGTACTGTGCGGTTTTGCCTGGATCGGGGAACGCACCGTCAGCTGAGTGCGGTTTTCTGTAAGGCTGGTGTTGGTGATCATTTTCTCTCCTGAAGCGAGTGTCGTGACCGGTAATTTCCCTTGGGTAAAACCAATCGGTGCTGTCAATCCCAACTTTCCAGGCGCAGCCAGGAACAATAAGACTTCCTCGCCAGAAGTATAACTCGGGAGACCCGCGATAGCGGCGGCAGAAAAAATCCCCAGCGGATTTTCCCTGAGCCGCTCGTTCACGGTGGGTGCCGATGCCGACGGTTGTTGCGCTATGAGGATCAATTTGTTGAAACGTGACTGTGGTACCGACCTCGCCTTTTACTGCTTCGGTCACTGCAAATGTCACTTCGACGACCGGAACCCCTTGCGCATTCACACTATGAGAGACTTTTGTGCAGGTGCCGACAAAGACTTTGTCTGCCCGTTTTGCCAGTTCTTCGATGTTGAACGGCATGACCATCACAGCTTCGACGCGTATTGCGAGGACCAGGCCAACAATGAACGTCGCAATGGCCCAGAATTTCCTTTGCATTAGTGTTTCTCCTTTAGAAGTCGTATTCTAACCCGGCCAGATATACGACGTCTGACCGTAGTCCGTCATCAGTCGCAGGAAGACGGAAACTTACATTAACGATCAGTCCCCGATATAGATTGGCCTTAAAACCAAAAGCACTATCTAGGAAGTGTTGCGGTAGGCCTTCTGGGTCTACTCGCCAGGAGCCGATCATTTCTGTTACTAACGAGAGACGTGGGGTTAACATAAAGTCAATCGCATAGCCGTACTCCAGAGTATCCTTGCGACTTGTTTGCGTCGTAACCTTTCCCCCGCCATTCAAATGAAAGTTCACGCGGTTAGAGAAGAAGCTCTGAGAGTACAACAACAAGAAGCGTGCTTTGAAGGCGCCATCCCCTAGGAAATTGTCTTCATTACCAGTGGGAAAGGTCAACTCGGTCAATCCACCAAAATTCCCCCAGGACCTGTCAAGTAGACGAGCCTTCCCTCGTATCACCATATCTCCGGTGCCGAAGCGGCTTTTATCGACCTTATTAACCGTAGAAGTTGACGTTCCTTGTTGGAAGGTAAAGCGTGTTCCTTGTCTGAGGATGGTAAAGTCGGAGATCCGGCATTGATCATTTTGAGCCTGCGTAGATGTCACAGCGCGAATCAGGAAGAAAAGCGGCAAAATCACTGAGTAGGGTAGGGCTCCCTTGTCTAAGAGTTGATTTCGCTCGTAAGAGATATTGGTGAGCGGTAACAGTAGGCTGATGTCAATCCTGTCGGTGAGGCCATAGATGCCGTAGAGAGCGGCGGTGTCGGTTTTAATATTTAACTTGACCCGGGCATCGACAATCCCTGTTGTAATGAATACGGATTGCTGGCCGGAAAAGAGGTTTTTGTCGGCTGTTGATAACTTAGAGATCGATTGGCCGTTAAATGTATCAAAATCCTGGTGTACATACGCAACCCCAAAGGCAAATACGCCTTTGCCCAGGGTGTTGACCCGGTCATTGTAAATTGGGCCAAGGCCGATCGAGCTACGCTCAAAAACATTCAGACTCGGGTTAAATGTATACTCAAACCCCGCACTGCCGGAGGGCAGCGCAACCACAGCACTTTCAGTGAGGATGTTACTGCTCAACGTACGGACAAACTGGCTAGCGATTCCACCTGGACCACCGGTCTGAATGGGTTTGCCAAAGATCTTGGAGTTGGAGTCGGCTGATAGAAGACCAACGAATCAGGAGAATCCGGGTTGGCCTGCAGCTGGGTTGGGGATGGTGAGAAAAATCGAATCGTTTGGCGAAGCGGCAAAAAGTGTATTCTCCAACGAGGATTTCAAACTTCTGGCAAAAGCTGGAGCAACAAAAAGCACTGCGCCGAGCACAACTCCTATAACCAACATTGTTTTCTTCATGCTCCTCCTCCTTCCAAACGGCAGACGGCGCGACAAAGTGTGATGATAACAAAATTATACAGTGAAGGCGAATGGCACCCCAGGTGAGAGCACCTCGTAGCTATCGACTTGCCATTCTGCCGTCAAGAGCATTTAACCACGCAAAAAATTTCATAAAAATTTCATAAGAGGAAAATCCCTGTTTTGCAAAAAGGAAAGTGGGTTTGCTAAAACTGATTGAAAGGACTAAAAAAAAGACCAGAAACAGCCGATTCCTCAAAATACTGGCGTTGTTGTGAAAGGAGCGTTCCGTGTCCATCTGTGGCGCAGTAAAAACAGACACGGGTAAGGTACGCGCGAAAAACGAGGATTCTTCAGGATTCTTCCCTGATGCGGCGTTTTATATCGTGGCGGATGGGATGGGCGGGCACGTCGGTGGGGAGCGCGCAAGTGCTTTAGCTGTGGAGACGATGCATGGTGTTCTCCAGGAGACCCAAGGGGAAGATCTGACGCCTATCACTACCCAGAATGGGTGGTCTTCGGTTGCTGGCCGTCGCCTTTTCCTTGCGATCCAGAGAGCAAATAACAAAGTGTTTGAGATGAGCCAGCGGGACCCGAACCTCAATGGAATGGGGACCACGGTGGCAGCGGTCTTATTTGATGAAGAAGAGAGTGTTGCAGGAATTTGTCATGTTGGTGACTCCCGTGTCTACCGTGTTCGAGAAGGGGTGATTGAACGCCTCACCGAAGACCACTCGTTGGTGCAGCAGTTGCTCAAAGAGGGGAAGATCGGACCGACCGAGGTCAAAACTTTCCCGCATCGTCATGTGCTGACTCAAGCTGTCGGCGTTAGCCCGCTCGTTCAACCGTCTGTCCGCCTCGAACGGCCGCAGTCGGGAGATATCTATCTCCTCTGCAGCGATGGAATCCACGGGGTAATTGATGATGAGGACATGCTCCGCATTATTGAACAGACGGCTCCAGATCTTGAAAAAGCCTGTGATACGCTGGTGAATCTTGCCAACGAACGTGGGGGTCGCGACAATAGTACGATTATTCTTCTGTCGTACGTTGAAGATCCGACCGTAGCCAACTGACGCGGAACTTTCACCTATGGCTACGCCGGCAATGGTGATTTCCCGTAAGTACGAGGTCGTGGGCTCGCTCGGCCAGGGGGGCATGGGCTTGGTGTACAAAGTACGCCATACCCGCCTAGAGACCATCTCTGCCCTCAAGGTCCTGCCTGCGTACTTGATGGAAAATGAAGACATGGTGAACCGCTTCTATCGCGAAGCGCGCGTCATGGCTCGTTTGAAGCATGACAATATCGTGAAAGTGCTTGATATCGAACGGGATGAAAGTCTGAACCTCTACTACTTTGTCATGGAGTACATCGAGGGTGTGACCCTCGGCAAGTATCTCCGTGAAAAGGGACCGCTGCCGCTCCCCGAGCTTCTCACTATCTCCCGTCAGGTTGCTGATGCGCTCGGCTACGCGCATAACCACACTCCTCCCATCATTCACCGCGACATCAAGCCTGCCAATATCATGATTGAAGATCGCTCTTCGCGCGTCGTGGTGATGGATTTTGGTATTGCCAAAGAACTTGGAGATGGAGATTCGACGAAGACCGGCATGGTGATCGGGACGCTGAAATACGCTTCCCCCGAGCAACTGCGCCACGAGCCGCTCGACGGTAGTGCTGATGTTTATTCGCTCGGCATGGTCATGTACGAAATGTACACCGGTAAGCAATTCTTTGGCGGGCTTGATGAACATGAGGTGTTGCGCAGGGTCTTGTATGACAACAAGGAGAATGAGCCCCACTTTGACCGTCCACCGCCCACCGCTTTTGCCGACTTGCTGACGCGCGCAATCGCCAAAACCCGCACCCGTCGCTATCCCGGCATGCGTGACCTCCTGCAGGCGTTAGATGCCTGTCGTAATTTAAGTCCAGAGGAGGAAGAAACCGGTACGCTTATTATCCCAAGACCTGGAACGGAAGAGAAGAAAAGCACAGAGGCCCCGGCAGACGAGGACATCGATCAGCGCATCCGTGAACTGCAAGAAGAGCAACAACGCCGTCGTGTGTTACCGTTTCAAACGCAAGCGCGAGAAGCACGCGAACGCGCCACGCGAGAAGGAGCTGCAGAATGGGCAGCGACACTGCTTCAGCAAGGACGCACGTCTGAAGAACAGGGAGCCAAAAGCCTACGGGAGCGGGATTTCACTGCCGCCCAGCAAGCGTTCGAAGAGGCCATACAGATATTTGACCGAGCAGGTACGGAAGCGAAGGCTGCAGCGGCCAAGCATAAGGCAGAGCAAGCCAGAGACAATATGGCTGCCGCCAAAGAGGAGGCTGAGCACTATGGCGCACGTGACCATGCTCGCACCCGTTATACTCGCGGACTGACTCTGCAATCGCAAGCCGACGAATTCTTAGAGAAACAAGATTTTCAACAATCGGCCCAGATCTATGGCGAAGCTGCAAGATTCTTTGCCGACGCCCGCGAGCTTGCCTACCGCGAGACCTTGAAAGAAGAGGCCGAAAAAGCACGAACTCGCGTGGTTGCAGCGAAGGCTGCGGCAGAAGAAAAAGGAGCTGCGCAGTTTGCTGAGAACCTCTTCCAGGAGGCTGTGGATCAGGAGCAACGGGCGAATACGGCGATAGCGCACGAGGAATTCACCCAAGCACGTGAGTTATTTCTCGCTGCGGCGCAGAAGTATGAGCGTGCCCAGCAACAGGCCCAGAGCGAACGACAGCGACAGGAAGCGTTTGCAGTTCAACGGCAAACCACAGAGGCACAGGGCCGCGCTGATGCTGCACGGGCTCGAGAGCTTGCTTCTCCATCATACCAGCAAGCGGCGATTTTCCAGAAGCAAGGCGATACGCACCTGCAAGCGCAGGCCCATGAAAAAGCCGTGCACGCGTACGTGCAAGCACGTGATCTTTACCAGCGAGCTACACAGGAGGCTGAGCTCGAACAAGAAAAACAAGAGATTGCGGCAGTTCGTCAGCAACTCCAACAAGCACAAGCACAAGCAGATCAGGCTGGAGCAAAGGAACGAACGGCTGCGATGTACGCAGAAGTGCAACGACTCACTGCGCAAGGGCAAGAGAACGAGAAACAGCAGCAATATAGTGCTGCCCGCGACTTCTATACGCAGGCAACGCAACGGTTTCAGCAATTAGCACGTGAAGCGACTGTCCTCGTTGCGCGTGAACGTGCCGATGTCGCACGGCAGGAGATGACAGCGGTCGTTCAGGGTAGTGAGGCGCTGCAAACCTGGGCGAAAGCAAGTTGGACAAAAGCGCAAGAGGGAGCGCAGCAAGCCGAGCTCGCGTACCAAAAACAAGAGTATGGTCGTGCCGCGGAACTCTATGTGCAGGCAACGCAGGCGTATGCCCAAGCCCGGGCCAATGCCGAACGCGAGCAACTGCAGCAAGAAACCCACGACGCCCAGGAGCAGGCCCAATCGGCGAAAGCACAAGCTGAGAAGGCTGACGCTGCTCGCTATGCGGCGGACCTGTGGCGAGAAGGGCTTGCAGCGCAAAAAGACGCAGAACAGCAAATACAAGCCAAGGATCTACGTGTCGCGATTCAGCGCTATTGGCGCGCGGCTGAGTTGTTGACCAAAGCGGCAGAGGCTGCACAGCACGAACGCCAGAAACAGGAAGCCGCCGCAGCGCGACAACGAGCAGAAGATGTGCGTCAGGTTGCAGAGAAGGCTGGAGCTGCCCAACGCTTTGCCGACGACTTTGCCCACGCTTCACATCTTGTTGAGCACGCAAAAC
This sequence comes from uncultured delta proteobacterium, assembly GCA_963733195.1. Classification (GTDB taxonomy): domain Bacteria; phylum Desulfobacterota; class Binatia; order Bin18; family Bin18; genus VGTJ01. Next base: position 144,955 of record CAVTCR010000009.1, on the reverse strand, counting down.
AAGAGGAAACACGTCAGAATTTTTCTCAGGCAGTCGATGGATACCAGCAAGCGCTACAGACGTGGCAACGCCTCGCTGGTGATGCGTTTCAGGAAGCCGAACGAGAGAAAGCAGAAGCCTTTCGTGGGCGTGTGGCTGAGGCACGCAACAGGCTCTCAGGACTCGATGAATGGTTTGGGGCAAAGTATACAGAGGCGCAGCGTCGCGAAGGCGAAGCTGACAGCGCCTGGAGTGCCAAACGCTATACAGAAGCAGCGGAGGTGTATGATCGGGCCGCGCAACTCTATAGAGAAGCACGGCAAGAAGCCGAGGAGATCCGTAAGGCGGCAGAGATTGAACGGCTGCGACAACGGGCACTCGACGCTCGTCAACAGGCTGAGGACGCTCGCACCGTAGCAGAACAAGCTGAAGCAAAACAGTATGCCGCTGCGTTGTATCAACAAGTGACTAAAACTCAGCAACAGGCGGAACAACATCTTCGTGCGCAACGCTGGAGTGAAGCGAGTCAGGAGTTTTTGCAGGCACGTTCGTTGTGGTCACAAGCTGCTCATGACGCACAACAGGAAAAAGCCCGTCAAGCCGCCGCTGCCATTCGCCAACGATTGGAGGCTGCACGTGCCGCTGCCGAAGAAGCAGAAGCGAACACGCGCTTCGCGCAGGAGTTCACCCGCGCGCAACGCTTGACGGAGCAAGGACAACAAGCAGAGGCGCAACAGGATTTTGCCCAGGCTACGAGTTTCTATGAGCAGGCCCTCCAGCAGCTGTTACGGCTACGGCGTGAGGCGGATATACAGGCGGCACGAGAAGAAGCTGATACTGCTCGCCGACAGATGCTCCTGGCGAAAGAGAAGGCCAGTACGCTGAAACAGTGGGCAAAAGCTCCATGGGATGGAGCGCAGAAGCGCGAAGCCGATGCCGAGCGGATGTTCAAAGGGCAGGATTATGAAGCGGCGCTTGCCGGGTATGCGCAGACGAGTCAGGCATACGCTCAGGTGGTCGAGGTCGGAGAACATGAGCGACTCTACCAAGAGACCGCACAGGCGGAGAAACAAGCCACTACCGCGAAAAAGAAAGCCGAAGAGGCGGGAGCCCCGCGCTACGCAGCCACCGAGTTCAATCAGGGCACTGCTGCTATAGCAGAAGCTGGACGCCACCAACAGCAACAGGAGTTTATTGGAGCCACTGGCGTCTATCGTCGTGCGGAAGAACTCTTTATCCAATCTGGAGTCACCGCACAGCGCGAACAGGCTAAGCAACAGGCGGTGACTGCTCGTCAACATGCTGAGGAGGCGTTGTCCACAGTGATGGAGGCTGATGCTGCGCACCGTTTTCCTCAAGATCTGACGCAAGCCCAACAACTCCTGGAGCAAGGTCGTACCGCTGAAGAGCGGCAAGATTTTCCTTCTGCACGACGTGACTACGAGCAGGCACAGCAGCAGCTGGTAAAACTTGCTCAGGCAGTGCAGCAACAAGTTGCGCGAGAGCATGCGGAGACTGGGAAGCAAAAAGCGCTACAAGCGAGACAAGAGGCGGGTACACTTGCCCCGAGTTTTGCTGCAGCCATCTGGAAAGAAGCGCAAAGTCACGAATCCGAAGGTGAACGAGCCTGGAAGGCGCATGCCTATGAGCAGGCACGTGAGCACTATGAACGCGCCGCTCAGAGCTATGCACGTGCCCGAATCGAGGCTGAGGCAGAAGAGCGACGGCAGCGTGCTATAGCTGCAAGCCAGGAAACGAAAGAACGGCAGAAAGAAGCTGATACTGCCCACGCTCTGCAATACGCTGAAGAGCTTTACCGCAAAGCACAAGCGGTGAAAGAACAGGCCGAGGCTGCGGTTGCCACGGAAAAATTTGAAGACGCAGTTGTCGCCTTCGCCCAAGCCAGCGAACTGTTCAGTAATGCATGTGAGACTGCACGGCTCACCCGTACGAAGCAAATGGCGGTGGCGGCGCGAGAAAAAGCCGTAGCTGCACAGGCAGAGGCTCAGACGGCCAAAAGCGAAGAGTTTCTTCCTGGTCAACACGTAGAAGCAATGTCTCTGTTACATGAGGCAGAACAGGCGCTCACGCACGAAAAGTTCGATGATGCGCTCGATCGGTTTGACCGAGTGGTTGTCCGCTGGCAGCAGATCCGCCAAGAAGCCAGCGTAGCGCAGCAAAAGCAAGAGGCTGAGTCTGCTAAAACACGAGCCTACGAGCTGCGAGAACAAACACGCAGCTCTAAAGGAAAACAAAAGAAGCAGGCAGAAAAAGCAATCACTAGTGGTGACCAACTGCTCCAACAAAAGCGCTACCCTCAGGCGCAAGCGAGTTATGAAGAAGCGCTGGCCCTCCTATCAGCTCTTCGCCCGCAAAAGACGGATGAAGATGAGCCGACGCTTATTGAGCAGGTTCCGCAATCAGAAAACCGCCCAGAAGTTTCCTCTGTCTCTGTGGCGACCCCTTCTGCCTCGCGCCAGTCCACGCCGATTGTCGCGGGTGCGGTTGCGCTTGCCGTTGCGGCTGCCCTCGGCCTGTATTTCAGCGGGGCTTTTCAATCTTCTGAACTAATAACAAACTGTAAAGTAGAACCAAGCCGCCGACAAGTAAAGCGAACAGGCTAGACCTAGCGCACGCTAAAGCGGACAAGCCAAGGCTGACCAGCCGAACGATCGAAAGCCGAGCCCGCCGAACCTCGACCAGCGAAAGCGAGCAAGCCAACGAACCACTAAGCCGACAAGCTAAGCGAAAGCTAGAACGACCGAAAGCCGAGCAGCTAAATAGACAAGCCAAAGCCGGCAAGCAAAGCCTGAACAGGCTGAAGCCGAATTGTATCGCCGCCGCCAAAGCTGACTCCAGCGAAACCAGATGACAACAGGTGAAATGACAGTTGCTGAAGGGAAGCAACTTGCCTTTCGTGGTAGATGCGGAGAGTGCGCAGCCGCAGTCACTCAAGTTTGCCTGGCTTCTTGATGGCAAGAAACAAACAGACGGAAAGAAGTGGACCTATCAACCGGGGTATGACGATGGTGGGGACCGAGTTCGAGAAGTTAAAGCGGTAATTTCGGATGGCAAGAATGCTCCGCTTGAGAAGATCTGGACTGTGCGGGTGCAGGACACCCCACGTCCGCCGGTTATTACCAGTGTTTCACCAAAAGCTGGTTCTGTTCAAATGACAGCTGGTGAAGAGCAAAGCTTTACCGTACAGGCCTCCGACCCCGATAAAGATGATCGCCTCGTCTATGTTTGGTCGCTTGATGGCCAAGAGGTGGCTCGAGGCGAGAGTCGGAGTTGGCAACTCCCGGCATCCATTTCTGATGCGTCACACGCGGTGAAAGTTGAGGTGGTTGATAAAGCAGACAAGAAGGTACAAGTGGCGTGGAACGTGACGCCGAAGGTTCTGGCTGTCCCGCCTCGTATTATCGATGTTGACCCTGGGGACACCAGTCTCACTGTCGACGCCGGGAAACCGGTCGATTTTACCGTAACAGCAGAGATCACTGGCGTATCTGGAGGCACGAGAAAAGAACTGAGTTATTTGTGGAGTATCAATGATGCTCGTCCACAGCGCACGGATAGTGGACGGTTTCGTTTCGCCGAGACCAGGCCTGGCACCTATCAGTTGTCTGCTATTGCTGTTGCTCCGGACGGATTGCAGAGTGCGGCAAAACGTTGGACGGTTGAAGTCAAAGCTATCGAAGTAGCCCGACCTCAACCACCACCACTGCCTCCTCCTAAGATCGAGTCACCAACCGCGACGTTGAGCCAACAAGAGGCGATGAACTGGCTTGAAACGACCTATCGCCAGGCATGGGAAAATAAGAATGTTGACGTGCTCGTACAGCTTGGTGAGGTCTCGGCGCAGGATGCTGCGAAGCTCAAGGGTATCTTGGATGGTTACAAAAGCTACAGGGTATCGTTCAAAGACATCAACGTACGTAGCGAAAGCAACCGAGCGGTCGTACGTTTTACCAGAGTCGATACGATCGACGGCAAGACTCTCTCATTGCCACCTAAAGAAGTGACACTAGAAAAAAGCGATGGTGGTCGTATCGCCCGACGGCGATAGTTCCTGTTTGCTACCCAGCTTGACTAGTACGATTCCCCAGCGCGAACGCGACGAGATCAAGTCCACCGAGCTGCCAACCATTTGCACCGTACTCGAGGACCGTAGAAAGTTGGATGCTTTTCTCGATGCGCCGTTCAGTAAGGCGGTCAATAAAGCGATCGGTACGGAAAAATGTCACGGTTGCAGTATTGGCCGTAAGCTGCACCTGGACGTTCCGAACGTCGATATGTAAGTCTCGAACGGTGTGAGCAAAATAGTCTTGTAGGGTGGAGAGTTGCTCTGTGGTCAACGTAGGATGGTACTGTGCTAGTTTATCGACCTCACCTTGCGCTAACGAAGAGAAATACGCCTGTAAGAAGGTAAACAACGGAGCCTCTTGCTGAGCTTGCTCCGGCGAGGCAGCGGTGACAGTTGCCGGTCGCACAGATTCGCCGAACGAGGGTGACGTTGCCGTTAGAAGAACCAACCCCGGCATGATGAAGAAAGTAGCGATACGTTGCATGTTCATGAGGATACCTCTTTCGTTGCTACACTACAGATCAGTGTACCGCATCCTACCGCTATACCTACCATTATTTTGCGCCTGTCGTGTTAGCTACGGGATCAGGGGTTCTTCTGCCTTCTTGCGGCTTAGGGAACACTGAAGGGGAATGATGCAACAACCGCAATACCCCTTTTCTAATTCCTCTTTTGACTCCCAGACTCTCAGACGCTAGACCCTGAACTCTTTTGCCCCATTCATCATTCAGCATTTTTTATGAACCAGTCACCCGTGGTGCCCAGGAAGGAGTCGTTAAGGGAGTTGTGGGTCAGCTTGTCTACCCGTAAGTCACTTCAACCCCTGGCGGACAAAGCCGCCAGGGGTGCCTGCCAGGAATCCAGGCGTACTCACCGGAGGCCTCTGCTTCAAGCTCCTGGATTCCGGGTCTCGCGGTGCTCGCCCGGAATGACGTCGCACCTCTTCTCAGGGCTGATAGTGAATTCCTCGCATCTGTCCGCCTTTGGGCTCTCGTGCTACAGTAACGTCTGAAAATTTTCCCTGCTGGTGTACATTATGCCACAGACTGCGTTCGTTTCTACCGAAACATTCACTCAAGATGAGTTTGAAGAGTGGCTCAGTGAACTGCCACACTCCGATACGAATCATTACGAACTGCTGAACGGGAGTATTGTCATGACTCCACCTGCTGGCTGGCCGCATGCCAATACCGAAGCACGAATTGTTTCTCCGCTCTTCAACTGTGCCTCTCAATATCAGTTGGGAGAGGTGTTTGGGTCAAGTGCCGGCTATCGTCTCCCGTCAGGCGATACTCTTGAACCAGATGTGTCTTTTATCTCCTACGCTCGACTGCAGGCGGGCCCTACTCCACGCCGTGGAAAGTTTTTGGAGATTGCTCCGAACCTAGTCGTAGAGATCCTTTCAACACCAACTGCGTTACGTGATCGCACTGAGAAGAAAGCCATCTACGAACGTAATGGAGTCGACGAATATTGGTTAGTAGACACAGACCGTCGGGAAGTCACGATGTTCCGTTTAGTGAATGGCTGCTATGGCGCACCACTCTTGTTCCGCACGGGTGATACGCTGACGTCTGTGGTTCTCCCGCAATTGCAATTACCTGTGCGCAATCTCTTTGCATAAAGGCTCCCGTATGACAACCGCCAAAATCCTCCCCTCGATTCTCTCCGCTGATTTTCGTTGTTTGGGACAACAGATCGAACTACCACCCACCGCCGACGGTTTCTTTCACGATCACAAAGTTAACCCCCATCTTTTCTAACCAAGCCTTCGGCGGATCGGCGCCGATCAGTGCAAAGACGGCGTCGTTCTCTAGCTCTCGTACTTCATCACCGACTTTGATCTTGACTGTTTTGTCGCTAATGTCGGTGACGCTGGAGTTAAACAGCAAGGTCAGTCGCCCTGCTTTTGCTTGTTCTTTAATTGCTTGCTCATTGCGTGGCTTAACGCGGCTGAATTCTCCGCGCCGATAGGACAACGTCACCGTCGTCCCCGGTTCGTTCGACAAAGCGACCGCAGCTTCAATTGCACTATCACCGCCACCGACTACAAGCACGTTCTTCCCTTTCCATTCCGCAGCATCGATAAGGTTATAGGTGACCTTGGGATTGTCCTCGCCTTTAACTCCAATCTTGCGCGGGTTGCCACGGGTTCCGGTCGCCAGAACAACATACGCACCCTGATACGATCCTTTAACCGTCGTTACTGTAAACAGATTACTGACTTTCTTTACTTCGGTAACTTCCTCACGAACGTTGACCTGGAGATCGCTTTTGCGAACAATCTCCTCCCACAAAGAGACCAAGGCTTCTTTCTTTGCATCCATCATTGGCAGCAAGCCGTAGATAGACAACAACACCGGTTCGGCTAGCACAGCTTTATCGCGGGGATAGTTCTGAATCGTGCTGGCAATGCTCTCACGCTCGAGAATGAGGTACCGCAGCCCCAGCCGTTTTGCTTCGAGCCCAGCCGCAAGTCCACCAGGGCCGGCACCAACGATGATGACATCATACTGCGCTTCGGCAATACGAGGTTTGCGGTTACCGATATAACGAATGGTTTGGTCACCTTGGTTGACTGCTTTCTTGACGAGCGCGGCTCCGATGACTTCTCCAACCAAGAAGACTCCAGGAAGGTTGCTTTCGTTATGTTGGTCAGTCTGTGGACGTTCGACTTCCTTCACTAACGGTGCGGTCGTGACGCGAATCGCGCCGGTCGGACAGCCGTCCTGACAGATAGTGCAACCTTCGGTGAGCGATATGCACGCATTAGGATTGACTACCGTAGACTTGTGTGTTGTGTGGTCACCTTCCAAGACGTTGGTTGGGCACGAGTCATAGCAACTGCTACATGAAATACAGGTAGCGGCATCAACAGTTGGGTAGGGGAGCACGCCGCCTTCACCAGCTGGCGGAGGTGGTGGCGGGACTCCGGCAGCACCCTGAGCAGCGGAGCCTGCTGCTGCACCGCCGGCAGGGGCAGCTGGAGGTTCTTCGAGCGAGGCTAACCAGCGACGTGCAAGGCGCATATCCATATACGTATATGCGCCCATCGCGCCGACCAGTCCGACGAAGGTGAGTAAGACGCTGCTGAAAGGAAGGTTGCCGAACCATCCTTGGACTAAGTCAGTGGTTGACGGATAGCTGTGATGTTGGCGATGGCAGTCCAAACATGCGATTGTGACTTTCTTGTCTTGATGGCAAGAATAACAGGCGTCCATCGGCATCGGGTATGCGGCTGCGGAGCGCAGCACCGGACGATACTCCGTCTCAGCCGTCACTACAGCATGACACTGTACACAACGCATTTGCCCATGATCGGTATGTTGGAAGGCGACAAAATTTACGTCCTGTTTCACACGGGTGATACCGCCGTCCTTTTGGGTGTGGCACAGTAAACACTTCTCCGAGGCACTTGCTTTTGCGACCTGTGGATCTTGGTTGGCAACTTCTTTGTGACAGTCAATGCACTGGGCGTGAGTTGGGAACGGTGTGAACTGCCCATCCAGCAACTTGACGTGGCAATCCAGACACTGTTCCTGCTTTTTGTTCTTTTCTAAAACATCCGCCGCGTGTGCTGCATGGGCATATTTGAGTCCAGTCGGTTGAGCGGTGAAATCTTTCAGCCAGGTCTCGCGAGCAGTCATTAGCGCGGCTGGCTGGATTCCTTGGGTAGGAACCTTGCCTGGTTGTGGAACAAGCTGTTCAGCTACAGAGAATACCTGAGTGTGGTATACGCCCATCGGGCGAGAGGCATAGGCGCGAACGTTCATCCCAGCTTTATGACAGCTCCAACACTGGGCTTCCCCACCCTTGATCGCGAAGGTACGGCCCCGGTGTTCGGTATGACAACTCACGCAGTCGTCGCGAGTATTGTCTTTAACCTTCAATACATCAGCGTGACAGTCTGTTGCAGCGCACGTGGCATTCACTGGCTGGAGACCCCACGTTGGATGACACGACGTGCATTGCTGCTCAAGTTTAGCGTGACTTTCCGAAATGGGGCCACCAGAAAAATACGCTTGTCGACCGAGCACTGCGAACCCATACGAACTGAGTGCTGCCAACAACATCAAGGCAAGCGCTACCCACTGCCGGGGTGTTCCAGGAACGGTGAACGGTCGGAGTGTGACACCATTCTGTTTGGCGATGGTTGCTAGGCGATCTTTGAATGCTGCAGACCGCGATCTGACGTTCTCAGTTGCGGGTTGCACAAGGACGATCGGTGCTGGTTCGCTCGGTGTTGCAGATGGTGGAGCGGGTGGTGCATGGTATGGGACGTGTGCTGTCTTTTCCTCGCTAACGCCCTCGGCTGCTGCTGCACCTTCTGGCGGTGTTATCTCGACCTTCAGACGAGTATCGGCAAGCTGAATCTCTTCTCCGCCCTTGAGGGCCACGCGCGTGACCCGCTCAGTAGCCTGGTTGAGAAAGGTGCCGTTGAGGCTGCCATCATCAACCAGAAAAAATCCGGCAGGAGAAATCTCAATCGCGCAGTGAATACGCGACGCCCCACGGTCCTGTAAGCGAAAGTTTGCTTGTTCGCCGCGGCCAATCGTACAACGATCTGACCCTGGAGGAGGTGTGAAAACAGTTCCTTGATCCTTTCCCGCAATGACTCGCAGTGCAATTTTTGGCCCCCCCTGGGCCGCGACAGACTGGGGGACGTCACTGGTTGCTTCTTCGGGCGTAGTCGCGCCGCTTTGTCCGGTAACCAAGTGGGTCGCCTCGTCCGTCTGTGCTGCTCGCGCGTTACTGCCGAGTGCTTTCAGAGTGAACGTGAAACTCTTCCCGCCAATGGTACCGGAGATCCGTGTGGCATCCTCGTTACCCGTCGCGATGGGTGGTGGCGTCAGAGAAATTTCTACGCGTAACTGGTTCTGGCCAATATAAATCGTATCGCCGTCAGCCAGATCTGCATGATAGACACGATTTTGCGGAGTGCGCAGATAGACACCGTTGACGCTATTCTCGTCGTAAAGGCGATATTTCCCTGCTTCCCGTTTGATGGTGGCGTGCACACGTGAGGCGGTGGAATCGGTCAGTGCAATATCACACGTAGTTGCACGCCCAATGGAAAATACCTCGCGGGCTGGAGAGTAGACCATACCGCGGTTTGGACCACTGACGATGGTGACGACGATCGGCACATCCGGTTGATGGACGGCATTGAGTCCTGCATCAGCGGCGGGTGGAGGTATTTGGACAGGCTGAGCGAGTTCTGTCCCGGAGGTCGTGTCAACTTGTGCGGAACCTGTAGAGATCGCCGCTGAGGATGGCTGTACGGGGACTTTCGCTGCTTCGTCTTCTTCGGCTTGTATAAATAATCCGATACGGACACGACTTTTCCCGATGAGGATTTCGTCACCATCCTGCAGCGTATATGGTGCGTGAATCCGAGTTCCGGGTGAGTTGACAAACGTGCCGTTGCCGCTTTGCAAGTCGGTCAACACATAGTCGGTCCCGCGCCGTTCAATACTGGAATGACGCCGAGATGCTGCCGCATCATGGAGCACGATCGTGCAGGTGCTACTCCGTCCAAGGATAATCGGATCACTTGCTGGCGTGATCTCTTTCCCTGCGTCTGTTCCGGTCAGTATCGTGAGCTTGATCATGGGCTCTGCCCCTTGTGCGATCAGTAGTGGAGGATCGATACAATGTGGATTAGTGAAAAGATCATCAGCCCAGCAGTCAGCGGAATATGCAGGCTGAGCCAGATCTTCAGCAGATAATCATACCGCAGTTGCGGGTAGAGTGAGACCTCAAGTTTTTCCTTCTGGAAGAGTAACCGGACCATTTCGCGGAAATCTTCTTGTTCGGGGCTGGGGATTTCTTTGACAATCAGGCGCAGACGATCTGGACGGGTCGTGTCGCGGGCAATTTCTGCCGGTGCCCATAACCAACGCCACGTGGGTTCGAGACTCACTCCCGGTATCGCTGCTTCTTGTTGATAGATCTCATGAAAGATCTGCGATTTCTTTTGGGTGATAGTGGCCAACCTTCGATTCACTTCCTGTAATTCGTCGCGCAACTCTTCGGGAGTCTTTTCGACCCGTTCTTCAACCTTGGTCAGTGCGGTGGGTATGAGTTGATAAATGATGTACCCCCAGATCCCCGTCGCAACCACGCCAATTAGACAGACGAGTGCAAGCACAGCGACAAGGTTACCGAAACGAAACCCGGCGTGGGTGAGAATCAACAGAATCGACAAACACCCTAACATCAGATGCCAGTAGTACCAGGTCTGGAGACGGCCACCCCATTCGCGTCGGCCAATGGACAGGCGTGTGCCGCGTCCCCCAGGTCCAGCGGAAACCTGAGCATACAGGTAGCGCTTCATACCGGTCTGGCGAAGGATGCCGCTGGCTTGGCGACGGACGGCAGACACGCGTAGCGCGGCATTCTGCATGACCTGTCGCTGCAGATTCTGTAACTGCTCAAGTGCATGTCGTTCCCCTTCCTTGAGTTTGCGCCGTGTGTCTGGGTCCACACGGATCGCGTTCATGGCGCGGCTCAAGAAGCGACGGCGTACGCTGTAGAGGAGTGCGCCGAGCATGGCGGCAAACCCAAGATTCCCCAGCAACAACCCTTCAAACGTGCGGCCCGAAGGCGGGCCAACCAAGTGGGTGGTGTAATGGTAGTAATAGGCAAGGTTCAACAGAGCTACAAGTATCGACGCGACGACGTACCAACGTGCGGGTGACCGCATACACTCCTCTTCTACTGCACGCGTTAGGACTTTTTGTTACGTTGCCCGGCGATGATGACATCAAGCTCATCGGCACGATAACGTCTAATCGCTTGGGTCGGGCAGTTATTCACACATGCGGGAAAGAGATGGCCTTTGTCGAGGTCGCACTTCACCGGCACCTTCTTCAACCGCGGTCGTTTGCTCTGTGGGGATCTCTTCCTCGCGTTTTTGGGCGCCAATGCGAAAGAGCTGATCAGCTAAAGTTGGCCGTGTCAAATGCTCTAGCTCCTCGGTATCGACCATAATGATGTTGCCGTACGGGCACCGCTGGGCGCACCCACTACAACCGATACAACTGTCAGTGAAGTAGATATCCCCATCTTTGTCACGCTTGATCCCGCCAGACTTACATAAGAGACACACTGGGTCTTGGCAGAAGCGGCAGGCGGTGGGCAGTAACATTTCCTGAAAAATAGTGCCCTTGCGGATTAAGCGGGAGATCCCATCATCATGGGCGGCAGCGCAGGCTTTCACACAGTTATCGCAGCGGACACACAGCGTCTCGTCGATCGCCAGGACATCGAGGTTAGGCATGACCTCGGCTTGAAACTGCAACCGTACCCCAATAAAGGTAACGTCCTGTGCCATATCAGCGTCCAAGCGGCGCAGGTTTGCGACTCCACGACTTTCTTGAATCGCTTGTGGATTGGCATTCACGAGCAATTGAAATTGTGGGCCGGGCACAACCAGTAATTCAGTCCGACTCATAGCCGTGGCACTGGCCGAACGAGGCGCGTTGGCAAGAACCCCGGTCTCACCAAAACAATCCCCTTCGCTCAGATAACTCAGGATACGTTGCTTGGTTTCGTCACGTTTGGAGATTTTGATGAATCCTTGATGGATAACGTACAAGTCGTCAGCCGGGTCGCCTTCTTCAAAGATAATGTCTCCAGCCTCGAAGGTCTTCAGCTCGACTTTTGTCAGTAGCTTCGCAATGTCGTTGTCGGAAGTGAAGCGAAGCATTGGGATACGGCGGATCAGGGTTTGCACGGCTCGCCGCACGTACTCCTGCATAATCAGACTGCGAAAATCGGGGAATCGAGGAATCGAAGGAAGAGGTGGTTCCTGGAGTGTCGCGAGCTCTTGGACGATAAATTGCGGGACGAGCAACAAGAACGTCGGTGTGACGGTTTCGGCAGTGAGCAGATGGGCATTCATCGATAGTGCCGACATTTCGCCAAAAAACGCCCCATCCTTGAGATCTTCCAGCCTGACGGCGGCCTTACGCTCGTTATCCAAGGAGACATGGGTGCTGGTGCGGACGGTGCCTTTAAGAACGATGAAGAGATGCTCACCAAAGCTGCCTTCCTGAAAGACGGCAGTGTTGGCTGGGACTTCATAGAACTCGGCGTGTTCGACGAGTGCGTCGCGCACGGACAGGTCGCGAATCTGTTTCTTTCCGTCCGCAGCGACGACTGGACGCTTCTCAAAGAGTTGATCGAGAATGTTCTCAAAGAGCGGCAGACGAGTGAAGTAGTCGAGCCGCTCAGGCACGGACAACGTCACGAGTCGGGACGTCTCTCCTTTGGGGTGATAAAAGACTGGACGATGTTCACCAGCAGACTCAGTAAATAGCATATATTCTACCGTTGAGGAAAACAGAGAGGGTGCTTAAACGTAACAACAGAATACCGTGGGCTCAAGCGCGGAAAAGACCGAATCATTGTTTCCCACGCAATTGCTTGTTCAACTCAGCTCATCAACCGGAATATCACCTGCCGTATCGAAGACGTAATGAGGACGGAATGCGTAGGTATCGATGTCTTCACGTTTCGTGACACCTGACAAAACGAGGATTGTACGCATACCGGCTTCGGTCCCGGCGATAACATCTGTATCCATGCGGTCCCCCACCATAAAGGTGTCTCCTGAATGGGCACGTAACCGACGCAACGCCGTGCGCATCATCAAGGGATTTGGCTTACCGACAAAATAGGGATGCGCTCCGGTGACAAGTTGGATGGGCGCAACCAGTGCCCCGCAAGCAGGAATGATACCATGGTCAGACGGACCCGTCACATCTGGGTTGGTGCCGATGAGTCGTGCCCCAGCGCGCACCAAAGAGACAGCCTTCTCCATCCGGTCGTAATCATACGTCCGCGTCGTACCAACGATGACATAGTCTGGTTTATCGTCGGTGATGGTGTACCCCACCGCAAGCAGCGCTTCACGAAGCCCTTCGCCACCGATGATGAATGCCCGACCGTTCGGGAGCTGATGATTGAGGAAATCCGCGGTAGCCATCGCTGAAGTGAAAAAATGATATTCGCTCACTTCGATGCCCATCTTACTAAGCTTCTGTGTCAAATCGACGGGAGTGAGGTTTGAACTGTTAGTGAGAAAGAGAAACCGGTGGTTTCCCTTCATGAGTCGATCAATAAACTGTTTGGCTCCAGGAATGAGTTCGTTGCCGAGATAAATCACTCCGTCCATGTCGATAACGTAATTGCTGGGCATGGGTTCCTCATCTGTGCGTGATGCGTGAGCTTTCTGTGTGGCATTGTCTCTACGGTCGATCTTTGTTTGTCAGTGCACTTGCCGCTGCTTCGTCTACAAACCATTGGAGATTTTCCGGTGCAGGTCGGATCAATTGCGAGGGAAGTCGGTCCGGTTGAAACGGACCTTCAAGCACCTCTTTCAACGTTACCGCTTTATCCGCACCGGTAACGAGAAATGCGACCTGAGCCGCAGCATTGAAGACCTTGGCGGTCAGTGTGACACGCCAGCTTGCAAGCTTCTCGACGTAATGGGCGACGACGAGGCGATTCTCTTCCTGCACCCCACTAGTTCCAGGGAAGAGTGAAGCCGTGTGCCCGTCTGGTCCCATACCAAGGAGAGCGAGGTCGAAACACGGCGTGCCATCAGGCGGAAGTGAGAACGTCTCACGGAGTTCCCGTTCGTAGTTATACGCGGCCTCGAGCGGCAACAGATCCGCATGGATACGGTGGACATTCTCCGGTGGAATAGGGACGTGAGCCAGCAACGCCTCATTCGCCATGCGATAGTTACTGTCCATATGAACCGGCGGCACGCAACGCTCGTCACCCCAAAACACGTGGACATATGGCCATGCAATCGGCTGCATGCGTGGGTTTCGGTTTGCAAGGAGAGAGTACACTTCTTTAGGCGTTGAGCCACCAGAGAGTGCAACGGTAAAGCGGCCCTGGCTTGCAATAGCTTCGTTCGCCAAACGCGTGAACAGGGTCGCGGCTTGGTAATACAGATCTTGGGAATCCTGACAGATGTGAAGATTTGTCATACGCTATTAAGAAAAATCAAAGGGCGAAAAAGAGTTCTTTAGACAGGAGGTCGATGCGATGAAATTATGGGAACCCCAAATAAAAAAGACTCTAAATTCTCGCATATTCATCATTATTTGTCCTGTCGCCATTCATCAATCAATGACGCGACTAGACCTGTCCATCCAGTTTGGTGAGATGCACCCAGTCCACGTCCGGTATCGGCATGGAAATGTTCATAGAATAGCAGACAATCGCGCCAGTGGGGGTCCTCATGAAACTTCCGGGCGTTACCATGGACCGGACGTTCCCCGTGCTCATTACGAGTAAACAAGCGGATCTGACTATTGGCCAGACCACGGGCTAACTCATCGAGTGTGACCTGGTTCGTACGGTCTGTGGGGTCCTCAATAGTAAACGTGGCGCCATATGCTTTGCGCAGTTTTCGAAGGGACTCGATGAGGAGAAAGGTCGTGGGTAGCCATACTGGCCCACGCCAATTGGAGTTTCCACCTTTATGCATAGCGCGGGATTCGCCAGGCTCATACTCTACGCCATCGTTACCGAAGAGAAAGGGATGCTGTTCGTGGTACCTGGAGAGGCTCCGCACGCCGTAGGGCGAACGAAACTCGTTCGGGTTCCACACGCGCTCCAGGAGTTGTCGTATCTGTTCGGGATCCATGATGGCGAGGACGTGCACCTGCTGACCATCGTGCGTGAGGGTGGTGACACACTGCTGCACCAAATCTTGTCGGTTACGTAAAAACCAGTGCAGGTTGGCGCGAAACTCTGCAAATGGTGCGATCCATTCTTCTTCGAGACGTTCAATCGCATATAAGGGAATCAACCCGACTAGGGAACGTAGGCGAAACTTGTGAAACTCACCGTTCGGATAACGCAAGACATCGTAAAAGAACCCGTCTGTTTCATCCCAGAGCTGGTAGTCACGGTTTCCCATCTTCTTCATTGCCGCGCCAATGTAGACGTAGTGTTCAAAAAATTTCGTTGCTAACGCCTCGTACACTTTGTTTTCTTTGGCGAGCTCCAGTGCAATGCGCATCATGTTGAGACAGAACATCCCCATCCAACCCGTCGCGTCAGACTGCTCGAGCTTGGCACCATGTGGTTTCTCATGACTACGGTCGATCACGGTGATATTGTCTAAGCCGAGAAAACCACCTTCAAAGACATTGTTTCCTTCGCTGTCAACTTTATTGACCCACCACGTAAAGTTGAGTAACAGTTTGTGAAAACACTGCTCAAGGAACTGACGATCGGCGGTGCCGGAGCGCTGACGGTCCATGTTGTACACACGCCATATAGCCCATGCTTGGACTGGAGGATTCAAATCCGAGAATTCCCACTCATAGGCGGGAATTTGACCGTTCGGGTGTTGAAACTGCTCGAAGAGTAATAGCCAGAGCTGCTCTTTAGCGAAGACGGGGTCGACTAAAGCAAGGGTAATGCAATGAAACGCGAGATCCCAGGCAGCAAACCACGGGAATTCCCATTTGTCTGGCACTGACAAGATGCGCTGCGAATTCAGATGCCGCCAATGGGTATTGCGGGCGTGGTGGCGCGACTCTGGTGGTGGCCAGTGGGGATTGTCACCGTGCAGCCAGACGTTGACATCATACAAATAGCTTTGCTTGTTCCATAACATGCCAGCGAGCGCTTGGCGTTGAACCTGGCGTTCGTCCTCGCTTGCGTTTGGTGGGTGAATCGAGGTGTAAAATGCATCTGCTTCCTCTCGTCGTTTGCTGACGGTGGTGTCCACATCGGTAAGCGGATTGGTAAGTTTCTTGTCAGTCAAGCGTAAGCGGATAACGACAGAATCATGGGCCGGGACTGTTACCTCGGCATAATGAAAGCAGGCTTTGGTACCGGTCTGTTTCGGGTTCACGCATTCTTCACCATTGATGATATGGCGATGAAAGGCATCTTTGACATACGGACTGCGTGATTGTGCCCATGGTCCCCAGACGCGTTCGGCGTGAGTCTCATTATTAGTAAAGAGGAGCTGCGCTCCGGCATCACCGTACAAATACCGTGATCCAAGGTGGTAAGGAGACAACAAGTTCGTCAGTGGCTCAGCGAGAGAATCGTCAGCAGTGAGGCTGAGAAAACCCTTGCCCTGAGGACCAACCTGGATGGATGGTTCGGGTGTGGCATTTGCCTCCCACGCCCAGCGGTTACGAAACCAGAGGTGAGGAAGAATATGAATCGGTGCGGCTTCCGGGCCACGGTTGCAGACCTCGATACGAATGCAGAGATCTTCTGGACCAGCTTTGGCGTACTCAACAAAAACATCGAAATAGCGGTTGTCGTCGAATATCCCGGTATCAAGGAATTCGTATTCAGGCTCACCGTTTCCTTGTCGTCGGCGATTCTCCTCGATTAGTTGCACATACGGATATGCGGCCTGCGGATACTTGTAGAGATACTTCATGTATGAATGCGTCGGCGTAGAATCAAGATAGAAGAAGTATTCTTTAACATCCTCACCATGATTTCCTTCGCTAGGAACGAGGCCAAACGCACGTTCTTTCAAAATCGGGTCATGTCCATTCCACAACGCGACAGCGAACACCAGCAGTTGATAGCGATCACAAATTCCGGCGAGACCATCTTCGCCCCAGCGATAGGCCCGCGAGCGTGCATGATCGTGGGGAAAATAATCCCACGCGGTTCCATGCGGACTATAATCTTCACGCACGGTCCCCCAGGCGCGTTCGCTCACGTAGGGACCCCAACGTTTCCAGGCAGTTTTACCATGTGCATCCTCAGCGAGCCGTTTGGCTTCTGCAGTGGGTGTCCGTCGAGTTGCTTTCGCTCGCTTTGGCATGAGGGTCGGTTCCGTTTTTGTTCTTGCTAAGCCAATAATTCACGAGCCGCGTGGGCTGCGCCAAATTGCGAGGTCTTGGCGTTCAGAATAATGCGAACAGGAATATCGGCCATAAACTGAGTGTAGCGTCCTTTGGCGAGGTAACTGTTCATGAACGCACTAGAAGTGACTTTTGGCAACATTTTCACAATGATCCCACCACCGATATACACACCGCCCAGCCCCATGATTGCAAGGGCAAGATTGCCAGCCTGGGCGCCATAAAGACTGAGAAAAATATCTACGGCTTCAGTGCAAGTGGGGCACAGATCTTCGGTACCCGCTTGTCCGATCACTGCGGCTGGATCTTCATTGACGATCCGTTGGCGAACGATCGGAGCCACGGGTCGATGCAGATGTTGGTCGAGAAAATTGAAGATGTTGACAAGCCCAGGACCAGAGAGGACACGCTCGTAAGAGACGCGCGGATATTTGCGTTTGAGAAACTGCAACAGTTCAATCTCTTTTTCGTTGGTCGGAGCAAAATCGGCATGCCCCCCTTCTGTAGCGACGGGCCGGTAGCGGGCGCCATCCCAAATCAAAAATGCTTGTCCAAGGCCAGTGCCAGCGGCGACGACGACCCGATGGCCGTAGCGCGTTTTTCCCTCCTGGAGGACCTGAATCTCATGCGGTAGCAAGAATAGCGAACCGTAGGCCGTTGTTTCCAGATCGTTCATGATCCGAATCTGCGAACACCCGAGGACACTGGCGATGCTATCAATCTCGACTTTCCACGGCAGGTTGGTGGCAAGGACTACACCGTCGAGGACCGGTCCCGCGATGCCAAAAGCGGCGGCGGACACCTGTTCATGATCAGACTGGAGAAACTCTCGGATCACGGTTTCCAGCCCATCATATTGCTTGCTAGCGAAGGAGGACTCTCGCAGGAGCGTGACATGGGTAGAGCGCTCGACCACGTAAAGTGCGAGATTGGTTTTGGTACCGCCGATATCACCGGCCAAAATATATTGTATCATAGGCGTCCCGCATTATTTATCACTATGGGTGACTTACATATCGCTCACTGATCGCCACTGCGCTTGCGTTCCTTCGAGGAGCCGTTGCGCATCATCCGGGCCGTCGGTGAATGGATAGTAATTGGGAAAGGTTGGTGATGGCAGGTTCGCCCAGCCTTCATGAATCGACGAGATAAACCGCCATGCATACTCAACTTCATCTGAGCGGGTGAATAGCGAGGCATCACCACGTAACGCGTCGAGCAACAGTCGCTCGTACGCTTCCGGTGAACGTTGTTGAAACGCTTCGCCGTAAAAGAAATCCATCTGAACATCTTTAAGATGCACCCGCATGCCCGGCTGCTTACAGGCAAACGACAGATTAATGCCTTCATCCGGCTGAATGCGCATGACGAGGATATTAGATTTGGGACGAGGAGGCTCACTGTCGTCATGATGTTCTAACTGCCCAAACAAATGGAGCGGCGGTTGCTTAAACTCCACGGCAATTTCAGAGACCCGCTTCCTCAACCGCTTGCCGGTACGCAAAAAGAACGGCACACCAGCCCAACGCCAATTGTCGATCTTAAGACGCATAGCGACATAGGTTTCGGTGATCGACTTGGGATTCACCCCTTCTTCTTGGCGGTAGCCTTTGACAATCGTGCCATTAATTTCTCCCACGCCGTACTGCCCGCGTACAGTGCTGGCTGCAACTTCTTCACGCGAGAGCGGTAAGACTGCGCGCAACACTTTTACCTTCTCGTCGCGAATTGCCTGAGCTTCTAGTGCTGCCGGTGGTTCCATCGCGATCAAGCACAGCAACTGGAGCATGTGATTCTGCACGATGTCACGCATCGCCCCGGCGGTGTCGTAATAGGCACCCCGTCGTCCTTCCATGCCGAGGGTTTCAGCGACAGTGATCTGTACGTTATCGACGTATTTTTGGTTGAACAGTGGTTCAAAGATTGAGTTACCAAAACGGAAGCTCAAAATATTCTGGACGGTTTCTTTTCCGAGATAGTGATCGATACGGTAGATTTGGCTCTCATCAAGGAGGCTCGTGACATCATTATTCAGTTGCCGTGCGCTGGTGAGGTCCCTCCCAAAAGGCTTTTCGATAATAACCCGAGACCAGGTCTTCTCTTGGCGTCCGCAAATTAATCCTGCGCTACAGAGATTCTGGATGATAACAGTGAAGAATTCGGGTGCGACGGACAGGTAGAACAATCTGTTTCCTGGGAGATTGCGCTCACGGTCCAGTTGTTCAAGTTTCTCTTTCAGAGTTTTGAACGAGGTAAGGTCATCGTTATTCCCAGCGTGGTAGTGCAAGGCTTGCACAAGCTGATTATCGGCGGTCACTGTATGACCTTCGCTTGCGAGTTGTTCTTGCAAGACTGCGCGCATGCTTTCGCGGTACACCTCGTCGCTCATTGGTGTGCGCGAGAACCCCACAACGGCATACCGATCCGGTAGATAGCCGGCCATTTGCAGTTGATAGAGCGCTGGGATGAGCTTGCGCTTACTGAGATCGCCGGAGGCACCAAAGATCACAACTGTGACTGGATCTTTTGCGCGGAAGAATTCGTCACTTACGTCGGTTCCTGTTCCACGATTACCGGCAACGGAAGTTTTGACTTCACCTGCACTATCCATAGTGTATCCTCTGATTCGCTTTTCCCAGCGAGCAACGACACTGTTGCAAGCCCCGGTGCCTTACCATTACGGCTCAAATCCCCCCGCGCGCCGCGCGGCCCCTCCTTCGACAAAGCTCAGGACAGGTTTTGCCAAATGGGGCGTTCAGATTCCCTCCTTAGAAAAAGGGGGCTCGGGGGATTTAGCAACAAAGTCACTTTATGGCCGGGCGGAAAGTCCGAGTTACTTCGCCTTCACCGCATGTCCACCAAATTCATTCCGCAACGCGGCGAGCACTTTCTCACCAAAGGATTCAGATTGGCGCGAGCGGAAACGCGTATATAACGACTGTGTGATTACCGGAGCCGGGACATCTTTCTCGATCGCATCGAGAATCGTCCAACGACCTTCCCCCGAGTCTTCTACGTATCCTTGAATACGAGCGAGTTGCGGGTCTTTACTTAATGCGCTCGCTGCAAGGTCTAACAGCCACGAGCGTACGACGCTTCCTTGCATCCACAGGTTGGCAATGGCAGGCAGATCGAGTTTGAAATCACTTTTCTGCATCAGCTCGAACCCCTCAGCATACGCTTGCATCATGCCGTATTCGATGCCGTTATGGATCATTTTGACGTAATGTCCAGCACCGTGCCCGCCCATGTAGCCATAGCCGTTCTCAGGAGCGAGGGTTTTGAAAATTGGCTCGTGTTTTGTAAACACCTCGCGGTCACCGCCCACCATCATACAGTAGCCGATCTTCAGACCCCAAATGCCACCACTGGTGCCAGCATCAAGATAGTGAATACCTTTCTTCTTGAGCATTGCTGCGTTGACGGCATCATCTTTGTAGTGGGAATTCCCACCCTCAATAATGGTGTCCCCGGCACTGAGGAGATTTGACAAAGTGGTAATATTTTCAGCCGTTGGCTTTCCTGAGGGAACCATCACCCACACAGTGCGAGGGGCAGGGAGCTTTTTGACCAGCTCTTCGAGTGAGTAGGTGGCAGTTGCCCCAAGTTTCTCAACTTCGCGGGTCGGTTCCGGACTACGGTTGTAGGCGACAATCTGATGCCCACCTTGCAGTAAACGCCGGACCATGTTTCCACCCATACGACCTAAACCACTAAATCCTAGTTGCATACTATGCCTCCTCTAAGAAATGCAAAATGTAGAATGATGAATGATGAAGATGAGGCTGAAGGCTTCAGGCTATAGGCTGTGGGGATGAGAGACCTTTTAGCTCTGATGTCTTCGTTCTCTCTTCTCTCATTCATCATTCATCATTCATGCATTCTTCATTTTTTATGGTTGCTGCTCCTGCAATCAAATCACATACACGTTCGACATGCCCTGGTTCCGGCGAGTCCAGATGCAAACGTACGACGCGGCGTCCAGTCGCCTCAAGTGAGGCAAAGTCGCCTAACGCTTGTGCCAGTTCTAGCGTACCAAAGGAAAATTGCTCACCAGGAATGACCAGATCTTCCTGTGGTGTTGCGGTGAGCATTATAAACACACCACTGTTTGGACCGCCTTTGTGTAACTGCCCTGTAGAGTGGAGATACCGTGGGCCATACCCGAACATCGTTGCCACCCGACAACGATCACGGAGCTGGGCGCGTACGCGCTGCAGCGATGCCTCAATAGCGTCGTTGATCGGGAGATAGGCGAGCAGTCCAAGGTAATCGCCTTTCTCCACAGTGCGTAGGAACTCTGCAAGCGCACTCAGCGGACGGGATACATCACTGCCGCGCGCTTGAATCTTGTCCCAACTGGCACGATCACAGGTCAACGAGGTGCCATGGATTTGCACCTGCGCTGCAGGAATAGGAAGATGTCCTTCAGATGTAAACCGTTGGAGCAGTGCCTTCGTTGCATCCTTTGCTTGCTGTACGTTGGGCTCATCGAATGGATTAATATCGAGAATAGCGCCAGCCGTCGCAGTTGCGATTTCCCAGCGCACGAACTCGGCACCGATTGCAGTAGGAGATTGTAAACTGATAGTGATGATCGGAAACCCCGCGGCGCGAAGCTGCTCCATCTTGCCGTCCCGATCGTGTTCTTCCGGGTCGCCCCCATGCAATCGGAGGCGGACAAACAGTCGGTCATCGCCGTATACCTCTGGCAGCCCGAGTGGTTCGCCGACGATCGGGACGATCCCTGTCCCTTTCTTCCCCGTGGATTCGGCAATGAGTTGCTCAATCCACAAGCCAAACGAACGTAGGCGTGGGCCAGTGACAAGGGTGAGCTTGTCTCGACCAGTGCGAGCTGCTGCACCCATAGCGATCCCTAAAGCGACTCCAGGATTCTGGGCGATGGCGTTTGTCGGACCACACAGCAACGCCATCCCACGTCCCCAGGCGAGTAAGTCGACGATATCGATGCCCATGAGGGCTGCGGGCACAAGCCCGAAGAAAGAGAGGGCAGAGTAACGGCCGCCAATGTCAGACGGGTTCACGAAGACTTCGCGATAATGATCGTGTTGGGCTAATTCGTGTAGCGCCGTGCCTTCGTCGGTAATGGCGACGAGATGACGTGTGGGGTTAGTGACCCCAGCGTTTTTCAGAAGCTGACAGAAGTAAGACGAAAGCGCGTTGGGTTCAATCGTCGTGCCTGACTTGCTGGCGATGATAAAGAGTGTGTCTTTCAACGATACGCGATCGGCAACTGCTTTGATTGTCCCAGGATCGGTGGAGTCAAGCATCGTGAACGTTGGTGCTCCAGACTGGACGCCAAGAATCGCCCGCATCACTTCTGGCGCAAGACTTGAGCCGCCCATGCCAAGCAAAACGACGTGCTTGATTCCGTCCCGACGGACAGTTGCAGCAAAACGTTTCAGTCGCGGAAGCGCTTTCGCCATCACTTCGGGTGATTCTAGCCATCCAAGACGGTTGGCTACGCGCTTCTGCTCGGCGGGATCATCTGACCAGAGATCAGCTCGTTTACTCCACATTCCTTCGACATAGTCTTGCAGTTGAAGCTCGATGTTGTAGCGGTCGAGGGCCTCGCCCAGCTTGGCCCCAGCAATCTGATAGCGTCCCTTCAGGAGTGCGGCTTTGCGCTTGGTATCCACACCTAAGAGGAGTGTGTCAAACGAATCAGCGAACGCTTGCAGTCCTTCTTCTTTGAGCTGCCCACAGAGTTTGGGCATATCGATCCCAAGCGATCCAAGGCGATCAAATGTGTTCTGAGCTTCTACGCTGTTCAACTCGATCGTTGGGCGCGCTCGCCCGTGATCACGAAACGCTGCGAGTGCACCGGGAGGAACAGTGTTCACCGTATCTGGACCGACCAACTCTTCGATATAGAGGACATCACTGTACTTAGGATTTTTGGTTCCAGTCGATGCCCACAGCGGGCGCTGACGACGCGCTCCGTGTTCCTCTAAGGTTTTCCATTCACTACTGGAGAAGAGGATTTTGAAACACTGGTAGACCAGCTTGGCGTTGGCAACGGCAGCTTTCCCTTTCAAGTTGTCGATTGCTTGTCGGGCTTCGCCGTCACGGGTTGCCGACAATGTTTGATCAAGCACTTTGTCAGCCAGGGTATCAATACGACTGACGAAGACGCTGGCGACTGATGCAACACGACTCACATCACCACCGTTATTGAGCCGATCGGAAATCCCAGCGATATACGCCCGTGCGGCAGCCTCATAATCTGCGAGCGAGAAAAGCAAGGTGATGTTCACATTGATGCCGTCACCGATGAGCCTCCGCACGGCGCTAAACCCGGCTGGCGTACCAGGGACTTTAATCATTACATTGTCGCGCTTGAGCTGTTGCCACAAGCGATGCGCTTCTACGATGGTGCCCTCGGTGTCATCCGCCAGACGTGGAGAGACTTCGAGGCTGACATAACCATCGCCACCGTTGGTCGCTGCATACACAGTCTGCAAAATATCTGCAGCTTCGGTGATATCTTGCACGGCGATGCGGGTGTAGATGTCTTCGGCAGACAAACCGTGCCGGGCGAGGATGGCAATTTCTTCGTCGTAGGCATCGGTTTTGTTGATTGCCTGCTCAAGAATGGTTGGGTTGGAGGTGACCCCTGCAACCCCATCACGGGTGATGATGCGCAGCAACTCTCCCGACGCGAGGAGCTGGCGACTGATGAAGTCATACCACACACTTTGGCCATACTGACGCAGGTCGAGTAATTGATTTGCCATCGTCGCTCCTCCTAGCGTACTACGACTGGTTGCCGTTTATCTTTCCGCCGAACGACCTGCTGGATGGCACCGAGAACATGTTCGACCGTCAGACCATACGCGCGAAAGAGTTCTTGTGGCGTTCCAGACTCAGCGAAACTGTCAGGCAGACCGACAAACTCCATCGGCACCGGACAACGATTGGCAACGACTTGAGCGACGAGTGACCCGAGTCCTGGTCGGCTCAGATGCTCCTCGACAATCACAATCGCTCCAGTATCACGTGCCGCAATCTCGATAGTGGCTTCATCAAGTGGCTTGGCCGTATGTAAATCGATCACTCGGGTATGAATCCCTTTGCGCTCCGCCAATTCCGCTGCTTGGCAGGCCAGGGCAACCATCAGTCCATTGGCGATCACGGTGACATCCTCACCATCTGAAAGCGTCTTCGCACGACCAAAGGCAAAGCGCTCTCCGGCAGGATAAATTTTCGCAGCGCGTGGGCGACTCACACGCAGATAGACTGGCCCATAGTGATCAGCGGCGGCACGCACCAATTCGCGCGTTGCTACCTCATCTGCAGGCATAGCTACGGTAAAACCTGGGAGGCAACAAGCAAGAGTAATGTCTTCAATCGATTGCTGTGATGGGCCGTCTTCACCCAAGCTGATGCCGCCATGCGAGCCGACAAAGTTGACGTTCATTTCCATGTATGAACAACAAATGCGCAGTTGTTCATAGCCTTTGCACAAGAGAAACGAAGCGAAACTCGATGCGAACGGGATGAAGCCACCGGAGGCAAGCCCGGCGGCGACGGCGCACATATTGGCTTCAGCGATCCCAACATCAAAGAAGCGAGTTGGATATTTTTTGCCGAATAGAGATGTGTAGGTCGACTTTGACAGGTCGGCATCAAGGACCACGACCTTGGGGTTTTCTTCTCCTAGTTGTGCTAACGCATGGCCATATGCCTCACGCGTCGCCATGCCCATGTCCCATTGTGTCGGCCAGCGTTTGATCATGGCGCTTACCTCCCGGTGGTGATTTCCTGCAAGGCTTGTTGGATTTGTTCGGCTTTCTCGGGAACACTGCCATGAAATTTGATCTGATTCTCCATATACGACACCCCTTTGCCTTTCACCGTCGTGGCCACCAAGACCGTGGGTTTCCCTTTGGTCTGTTGGGCTTGGGTGAATGCGCTCAAGATGTGTTCGTAATTATGGCCGTCGATTTCCTGTACGTTCCACTGAAACGCACGCCATTTGTCGGCCAGTGGTTCAAGGCTGGTAATTTCCTCGACACTGGCGTCAAGTTGCAGGCGATTGTAATCGACGATAGCACAGAGGTTGTCGAGTTTCTGGTGAGCCGCCCACATCGCGGCTTCCCAAATCTGTCCTTCTTCACACTCGCCATCCCCAAGCATGATGTAGGTACGGGAAGGGCTGTTCCGTAGACGAGCGGCGAGGGCCATACCAACGCCGAGTGATAAACCAATCCCCAGCGAACCAGTTGACGCTTCCATGAGGCCAAACTTGCGACGGTCGGGATGTCCTTGTAGCGGGCTGCCGAAGCGACGCAAGGAGGTCAACAAGTCTGGAGTAATGTATCCTGCCTCGGCCAGCGCCGCGTACAGCACCGGACACGCATGTCCTTTCGACAGAATAAAACGGTCACGATCCTGCCAGGTTGGATCGTCTGGTTTATGGCGCATTACCTTAAAATACAGACAGGTGACGAGGTCAGCAGCCGAGAGGCTGCCACCTGGGTGACCTGATCCTGCGGCTGCCAGCATCTCAATAATATACCGACGGATGTGCTGGGCCTTTTCCCGGAGACGATCGAGTTCCTGATTGTCACTCATACGTTTCTCCTCGTTCCTGACCGTTATGCCGTTACGGTGAGTGTAGATAGTAACCGCAGCTGAGGGACCAAGGAGGAGGAGAAAGAGGGTGTTGGGTGTCCCTTTGTCAGCCTACTAAACCCTACTTTGTAATGTCAAATCTTTTCCACAGAAAGAGAAGGAAAAAGAAAAAAAGAGAGGCCTGGACAAAGAAGAACAGTGAGAATTCTGCGAGCTTACGGTTCACAAGTAAAATGAATAACGGTTGGAGGCTCGCCTTCGAGTGGACGTCCAAGACTGATGGCTCCTGTGCCCTGGAGCAGGTATTCCTCACGATGCAGGTACAACGGCTTCTCTCCATGGGTGGCGACGAAGGTGCCGTTGGTACTTTGATCGAGGAGGACGAATTTGCCGCGGCGAAACTCAATACGGGCATGTAACCGTGAAGCGAATTCGTCAGCAATCACCAAGTCATTCTCTTGCCCACGACCAAGGGTGATCGCGGAGTGATTTTGGTTGACTTCCAGTTCTTTACCGCGAAAGCGCAAACTGAGCCGGGTCCCTGAAGTGGTCGGGAGCGGAGAGAGGCTTGGGCCTTCCATGCGCGTGAGTTCGTCCTCGCGCCAAATCACTTCATAAATATCGGTTTCCTCTTGCTTCCCTTTGAGTGGCGCGCGATCAACGTGACGGGTCATCGTGCGCATTGTTTCTGGAAGGCTGTCAACAGTTTGGCGTGAGGTGAGAATCTGATTCGCCTTTGCGAGACCCACAATCCGGGCCGCCAAATTGACGACATCACCAAAAACGTCGCCAGCTTCGATCAGGGCAGGGCCATAGTGCAAACCGACCCGAATGGTGAGCGGGGTTTTACTGAGCGCAGCACGCTCAGCCAGGGCCTCCTGCATGGCACAGGCAGCCCGAACCCCAACTTCGGCACTCGGGAACGTACTCATCACCTCATCGCCGATAGTTTTGATGACTGTTCCCCCACATTGCTGAATCGCTTCGGTGAGTACCGACAGACAATCGGCAACCCGCTGCCGAGCAAGTGCATCACCGAGGGTTTCGTACAGGCGGGTACTCCCACTAATGTCGGCGAAGAGGATGACAAGAGTTGTAGTTGGCTGCTCCATGACTCCTACATTATATAAACTTCGTGGTTCAAGGGCTATGGTGCCTGTAAGATGAGGAAACCGGAGAGTAAAGAACGAAGCACCCCTGCTTTTAGTTGTCACGGGGGGGAGAAAAAGAACGCAAGGCTGTAGGCTTGAGGGAGAGAGAGCGAACCAAGCGCGCAAGGTCTTTACTGTCGGCGGTATGACGTAATGCTTGACCTTGTGCATCTGATGAGAGCGCGACGGTTACAAGACGGTGAAAATCCACTTCCTGCTCCACCCAGGAACGATCGACGTACAACGAGGCAAGCAAGGTCTGGCGAACAGCATAAGCGTCGATTACTTCATTGTCGAAGTGAAGCGGCGGTTGATAGGCACGGGTTTCGCTGATGAATGTTTCTACTTCTGGAGGGACATACGCTGAGATTGGCTGCGCTGCAGCGAGGTTCTGGCGAACTTGGGTTGCGGACAGATCGGTGATGCTTTCCGGAAGAGTAAAGAAGCGAATATGTTGTCGGAACGGTTGATTCTCTGGGCGATCGAGTAATTGGGTAAAACTTTGCTCATCCATATCTCCGCGATTCGCAACAATCAGTGAGGCAAGACTAAAGAGCTGCCTCAGCGCCGCGTCCCGATCGTGATAATACCGTGCATCGAAGATTTGCAGCAGTTTGTCCATGCCAATGAGAAAGTTCAACTCAGTCTGGTCTCCAAACAACGAGTGAAATGCCTGGGCTTGCTCGAAATACAGTCCGCGATTAACGAGCGCAACTCCAAGCCTCGTGTGCTGTTCGGCATAAAGAGACAGTGACAACAAGCGATCCTCTATGCTCATGCCGGTCACCTGTTCTTTATCGACTGTGACTTTGGCAAGCGTAAAGAATACGTGATCAAGTCCGAATACCTCGATCGCTTGGTTGGCAAGTTCGGTATGGGCAAACGTCAGCGGGTTAAATGACCCACACAGAATTCCGACACGACGGAGCGGCAGTACGGTGTCAGGAGAGACAAGGCGCACTGTTGGCGGAGCAGAAAGGTCGAAGGTTTCCACGGCTTGGTGCAAAGCAAAAAGCCGATTGAGATCATACATTGCTGATATGGAATCGGTCCCACCTTCTTGATTCATGAAGTTCAACATATAATCCTGCCCTCAACGAGAGCAATCGCGTCATGGAGGTTTCATGGCAGAAATTCGCAGTTTTGGTCGAGTCAAAGTCATCCTCGGTGAAAGAAACGGTAAGTACCCGCATGGGAACTCGATCCTGATTGAGGATGACATTACCGCACTGATTGACTCTTCACAGACGGTGTACGAAATGCGAGGGGAGGTGACAGACCGACCTGTGGATATGCTGATCAATAGTCATTACCACGAAGATCACTGGATCGGGAATCATTGGTTTCCTGAGGTGCCATTACATATCCACGCACTCGACGCCCCGGCGATGCGCTCGCTCGATACCCTCTTTGATTATTACGGTATGAATGAAGCTGCCAACGAAATCTGGAAACCTGTCCTGGTCGAGAAATATCACTATCAGCCACGCGAACAGATCATTGAGCTTCAGGATGGCCAAGTGTTCGACTTCGGCCATACCCGTATGCGGGTGCTGCATATGCCTGGACACACCGGCGGACATTGCTGTTTCTTCTTTGAAAATGAAGGACTCTTGTTCTTAGGCGATTGGGATCTCACCAGGTTCGGGCCGGTTTATGGAGATGCCACCTCTGATCTTGTTTCTACTATCACGTCGCTGGAGCAGATTCGGGCGTTGAGTAGCAATACGCTGGTCAGTTTCCACCACGTAGGCATTTGCGAGAAGGATCAAGAAGCGGTGGTCCAGCGTTACCTCGATATCGTCTATGAGCGTGAGGAGTTGCTGTTAGAGTTTCTTGCTCATCCCCGCACTTTAACTGACATCATTAAGAAGCGGATTGTGTATCGTAAAGACTACGACAACCTCGTCTGGATTGATGCAGTCGAAAAGAACTCGATGCAATTTCACCTCGGGAAACTCATTCAGGAGGAGAGAGTGGTCCAGGATGGGGAGCTGTATTGAGTTGTGTGAGCGCTTCTTCTTGCCCTCTCTATCTGATTAAGGTAGCGTACCGCACAAATTCTTCCTGCTCCTGCCCGATGCCCTGGAAAGCCTCGTGCGGAGTGACACGAAAGGAGTCGACATGAGAGTTGGCATTCAGATGGTCATTCAGAACCATAAAGATTACTCCGACCGCGAGATGTACAAACACGAATTGCGTCTGGCGATTGAAGCAGAGGGCTGGGGATACGACATCCTGTGGCCAGTAGAACATCACTTCTTCGACTATTCGATCTGCCCGGACAATATGCAGTATCTCAGTTATGTTGCGGCACGGACCGAGCGCATCGAGCTGGCAACTGGCGCGATTATTGTTCCGTGGAACAATCCAATGCGTATGGTAGAAAAAATGGTGCTGCTTGATCATCTGTCTGATGGTCGTGCTGTACTTGGCCTTGGACGTGGGCTCGCACGTCGGGAATATCGTGGGATGGGCGTTGACATGTCCGAAGCGCGCGATCGTTTTAACGAAGCCTCTGAGATGATCGTCAAAGGTCTGGAAACCGGTTTCGTCGAAGGCAACGGTAAATACTATCCACAGAGTCGTATCGAAGTGCGTCCGCGCCCGATCAAGAGTTTCAAAGGCCGCCGTTATATGGTGTGTATGTCGCCTGAGTCATTCTCAGTGGCAGCATCTCTCGGACTTGGCGCGATGTTGTTCTCGCAAATGTCATGGGAGAAGGTCGCTGATGTCATCTGGGCGTATCGTGAAGAATATCGCCAGAAGAATAACGGAGAGGAAGCACCACCGATCCACATTGCTGACTTCGTTGCTTGCTATCCTGACCAGAAGAAAGCTGAAGAAGTCGCGCATAAGAACATAGTCGGCTACTACTTTAGTGTGATGGAGCACTACGAAATGCTCGGCGACCATTTTGCTGGCACTGGTAATTCGTATCAGCATTACGCCAAGGCATCGGAAGCAATGAAGACTGCGGGTCAAGATGCAGTCGTGGAAGATTTCCTCAGTGCGAACCTGTGGGGAACGCCTGACATGATCCTTGCCAAATTGCGCAAACGTCGCGAACTGATTGGTGACTTTGAAGTCAACGGTGCGTTCAGCTACCAAAGCATACCGTATGACCAAGTCGAACAGTGCATGAAGCTATTCGCCAAAGAAGTCGGCCCCGAGATTAAGAGCTGGAAGCCGTCGCCGCAACCGCGTCGCACGGCGGTGGATGTGAGCACGTCAGCAACGACTCGGGCTGGCAAGTAACGAGAAAGCGTGCCGGGGAATGAATTCCCCGGCTATCCTCAAGCGCCCCGTCTGGGGCGTTCCTCGTATCCATGGATTTGGATCTCAGCCTCAGCGGGGCTGTCGATGCAATACTGTTCGGCACTCTTTAGGCAAGTACGACCTGAGGTTCCTTCTCCCTTCGGGAGAAGGTCAGGATGAG
This sequence comes from uncultured delta proteobacterium, assembly GCA_963733195.1. Lineage (GTDB taxonomy): Bacteria > Desulfobacterota > Binatia > Bin18 > Bin18 > VGTJ01. The sequence goes on along the minus strand of CAVTCR010000009.1, from coordinate 114,829 downwards.
GGGAAGAAAGAGCGGGATTCCTTATTTACTCAAAGTTGACAGGTTGAGCGAGGTGCTTACGCTGCCAGCCGCAATGGGGGCGGTTCAGCTGTCCGTTGCCGACGGATCTCCTTGCGGGCTTCTTGCCGGACCGTCCGATGCAGGTGGTCCATGCCCCACTCCCACGCCAACTCTTGCTTGAGCGTGAACGCACTCCAGGATTGTTCCTGGCTTGATCTGCTTCGCTCGCAGCCGCAGCAACAGCAGGTACGCCATCACCGCTACTGCGACCGAACGCTCCACCCGGGCCACGTCCTTGGTGACTGGATGTTGTCCCAACCCCACAACGCTCTTGAGTTCTTTGATACAGAGTTCCACCGGCCAGCGTCGCAGATAGAGTGCCACGGTCAGGGGCGCGGTCGCGTGCGGTAGATTGGTCACGAGCAGTTTGGTGTGTTTGGGGCTCTCGTTACGCCGCCGGCGACTGAGCACCACGGTGACCTCTCCCACGTGCGCCCACTGTGCCTGCTGGGCAAACGTCCAGAAGACCCGGCGCTGGGTGTTAGGGACCACCAAGGGGACGCGGACTTGACGATAATGAGGGATCGGCAAATGGGGCACAAGATCGCGCAGCTATTGGCCGTTGGCCAGCTGCCAGGTGCGCGGAAAGGCGATCACAAAGTACCAGCCGCGGGCTTGAATCGCTTGCAGATTCGCGCGCGCGGGATAGGCCGCATCCGCTACCACTACCACTTTCTTACCCCAGGCGGGCAGGACCACCTCCTGCGGTCGTGTTCTCGAATTGTTGGTTCGTGAAGTTTAGACGAGTGTGCCAAATTCATAGCGATGCACAAAGAGTCCTATGACGGTATCGTGCATGAACCCGGATTTCGAGAACCAAATTGTTTTGCGAGCTAAGCGCTTGATTCGGGTCCGTCGCGTGAGATGTTTGCGTTCGAGCTGCTGGGGGTTGATTTTGCCCATGGTGTGCGCGGCTGTGGGAAGGGGCCGCGCAGAGACGCCCGCCGCAGCCGTGTAGAAGGGCTCCAGGCCAAAAGGCTTGAGCAACTTCTGCAACTCGATGAAGACTGAGTCCGCTCGACTGCCGAAGACAGACGCCAGGACCACGCCGCTCACATGATCAATCGCCTGCCACAACCAGCGCTGGGGGGCTTTGCTTTGCACGAAACTCCACCTCTCATCGCCCTCTGCGGCTTCGACGCGCCGCACTTCGACCGTGAGCGCCTCCGGACAACAGCCCTCGCCCGCCGCTCGTGTTGACCTGGGACAGCCCGGCGGCTTTTTTTTAATTCGCGAAGCCCGGGTTGGACCCGACCTGCAGGACGCGGGCACTATCGCGGATCCCCCTCCCCTTGAGTGTCAGGTCCACGCTCTGCTGCTTCACTGTCGGCAAACAGCCGGGAGAGGCAGAGCTGCGTAAAAATGTCCGCCCACACGCCGCGCTTTGCTGACAGCGACACCGCTCCTTGCCATTGCTCGTCTTGCCATACTTCACGACCGCCTTACTCTGACAATGGGGACACTTTACTGCTGCCTCAGCCATCGGTTGTTTCTCCTTCTGACCACACGATACCTGTCTTTTCTCCTATCAACAAAGGGGAGACACGACCGCAAAGTTGGGCTGCCGGTCAACACACAGATTCAGGCATTCTACAACGCCGAGAAGCCCGAGTTCGGACCGGATTGGCAACTACGCGTCCCAATTCAGTTCCTCTTTCCCAAGTGAGCGTCTCAGAGGCTGTCTGAGAAGGGTTGACTGTCGATCGGCTCAGGTGGGTATCGTTGGAGAATGCATAACCAATTATACCCAACGGATTTAACCGACAGTCAATGGGACATTAGCAAAGAATTGATTCCGCCCGCAAAGCCGGGCGGGCGACCGCGGACCCTGGACATGCGCCAAGTCCTGAACGCGATTCTGTATGTTGTGGTCGGGGGGATCAAGTGGCGGATGTTACCTCGCGAATATCCGAACTGGAAGAGTGTGTACCATTATTTTCGCCAGTGGAGGGACAACGGCACGTGGCAGCGGCTGCACGACACGCTACGAGCGCGGGTCCGGCAGCAAGCCGGGCGGCATAAACATCCGACAGCCGGGTGTCTGGACAGTCAAAGTGTCAAGACGACGGAGATCGAGGGCGTGCGGGGCTATGATGCGGGCAAACAGGTCAAAGGGCGGAAGCGGCATCTGCTCGTCGATACTTTGGGGTTGGTGATGGTGGTAGTCGTGACGGTCGCGTCGTGCTCGGACCCCGCCGGGGCGCGGTGCTTGTTGCGCCGCGTGGGTGGGGCGTGCAAGAAGCTGCGGGTGATATGGGTGGATGGGGCCTATCGGGGCCAGTTGGTCGGGTGGGAGCTACGCACTTTTGGTTTCGCTTACAGCCCGTGCTTCGGTCCGACGCACAGAAGGGGTTCGTGGTCCTCCCGCGCCGCTGGATCGTGGAGCGGACTTGGGCCTGGCTCAATCAGTATCGTCGCTTGAGCAAAGACTATGAGGTGTTACCCGCTAGCAGTGAAGCCATGATTTACATCGCGATGATTCGCTTGATGCTCAGACGGTTGGCACCGGTTTGAACTTCTCAGACAGCCTCTCAGGTGTCAGTTCCTGGATGCCGTTGAAGGACAACATTTGGGTAGTGGTATCCAAGTAATGCCAGCAAGCAAATACTACTCTGCACCGGAGTGAATCAGCAGAGCTTTTTTGCAGTATGCTCTCAGCAGAGCATTACCTGGATAGCACTACCATAGGACGGACGCTAGCTACCCCGTTTCTGATCCCCGATTGACGTACCGCTGCTGCACGGGTAGCAGTGGGCCGGGGTCATTCTCGGCACGAGCAATAATCCCCTGTTCATCCTTCGACTTCCCCTTCGACAAGCTCAGGGTACGCTCAGGACGAACGGATTAGGAGGCATACATGAAACTCGGCATCAGCATTGGCTATACTGGTAGTGAGGTTAAACTGCCGGTCGATTTCGTGCTCGAAGCAGAACGACTTGGCTATGATTCGGTGTGGACCGCGGAAGCCTACGGATCGGATGCAGTGACGCCGTTGGCATATCTCGCAGCCAAAACCTCACGCATCAAGTTCGGCACTGGTATCATGCAACTTGCAGGTCGTACGCCAGCAATGTGTGCCATGACGATGTCTACGCTTGATGCCCTTGCTGGCGGTGGGCGCGTGCTGGTCGGTCTCGGTCTCTCTGGCCCGCAAGTAGTCGAAGGTTGGCACGGGCAACCCTATGACAAGCCGGTCGCTCGGTTGCGCGAATACGTGAATATCCTGCGACAAATCTGGGCACGAGAGAAACCGGTTGTCCTCGAAGGCAAAGCCTATCAGGTACCTTATCGTGGTGCTGATGCTACGGGTCTCGGCAAGCCGTTGAAGTCGATCCTGCATGGACGACAGTTGCCAATCTATCTCGCAACGATGCAGCCCCAGAGTATTCGACTTACCGCCGAAGTCGCTGATGGCTGGCTACCAATCTGGTTCTCACCGCAACGCATGGGCATGTTCAAACCGGCTATCGAAGAAGGTTTCCAACGTGCAGGTAACAGCAAGTCATGGAAAGATTTTGACGTTGCCGCTGGTTGCACCGTTGTCATCGGTGATGATGTCAAAGCCTGCCTGGCGCAGCTAAAGCCGACGCTCGCACTCTATGTCGGCGGTATGGGGGCGAAGAACAAAAATTTCCATAACGAGATGGTTTCGCGGTACGGTTATGGTGACGTCGCAGCGAAAATTCAGGACCTCTATCTCTCCGGTCGTAAACAAGAAGCGACAGCACTCGTCCCAGATGAACTCTGTGATGAAATGTCGTTGTGCGGTCCTGAGTCGCGTATTCGTCAACGCTTCAAAACATGGGAGGACGCTGGCGTTTCCACGATGCTGGTGCAGTCGAGTCAGCCGCAGGCGTTCAAACTGATGGCGGGGATTGTGGGGGCGAGTACGTAATGCGTGATGCGTAATACGTGTCGCTGTAGACTTGCATTTTGCACTCGTCTCGGAGGGAATTATGAGCCGAACGACTTCCCCACACGACCCTTACACCCGCCATCGCGTTAAAGTTCTCGACTCAGACATGGCCTATGTCGATGTCGGCGTCGGTGATCCAATTGTGTTCCTGCACGGCAATCCGACCTCGTCGTACCTATGGCGGAATATCATCCCACATGTCGAACGCTTCGGTCGCTGTCTCGCACCAGACCTCATCGGTATGGGCGATTCCGGCAAAGCACCTGACGGTTCGTATCGTTTCGTCGACCATGCACGGTATCTCGATGCATGGTTCGACACGATGAGCCTCACCAAGAATGTCACGCTTGTTATTCATGATTGGGGATCAGCGTTGGGATTTCATTGGGCCCAGCGTCATCCTGACCGAGTCAAAGGGCTTGTGTATATGGAGGCGATTGTGCAGTCGTTGGGGTGGGGCGACTGGCCAGAGTCAGCAACGAAAATTTTTCAACTCATGCGTTCGCCGGCCGGTGAAGAAGTCGTGTTACAGAAGAACATTTTTATCGAACGTATTCTGCCTGCCAGCGTGCAACGTGGTCTAACCGAAGAAGAGATGGCAGTCTATCGCCGCCCGTATCTGGAAGCTGGCGAGGTTCGACGCCCGATGTTGACCTGGCCACGGCAGATTCCACTGGCAGGCGAGCCAGCCGACGTCGTTGAAATCGTCGATCGCTATGGCCAATGGCTTTCTGCCAGCAACATCCCTAAACTCTTTATCAATGCTGACCCAGGAATGATTCTCGCGGGAAAAGCGCGGGATTTCTGTCGCACCTGGCCGAACCAACAAGAAGTGACGGTGAAAGGGTTGCACTTTATTCAAGAAGATTCACCGGCTGAGATTGGACAGGCAGTGGCGAAGTTTCTGAAGACGTAAAGCGTAAGACGTAATACGTAACCCCCTCTCCTCTCCTTTTACGTTTTACGTATTACGTCTTCTGTAATTTCCATAGGTGTTTCTACTCAACATCGATACGGAGGAGCTATATGCAATATTCCACCATTTTATTCGAGGTAAAGAACAACGTTGCTCGGATTACCATGAATCGTCCAGAGGCAGCCAATGCACTCAATGCGGAGATGGGCAAAGATCTCATGCACGCTGCACTCAGGTGCAGTGAAGACCCCGAAATTCGTGCCGTCATTCTGACCGGCGCCGGGCGTTTATTCTCCGGCGGCGGTGACTTGAAAAGTTTTGCCGCTCAGGATGAGAACATAGCGTACCACCTCAAAGAAGTGACGACCTATCTGCATGCTGCCGTATCCCGTTTCACGCGCATGGATGCTCCGCTCATTGCCGCGGTCAACGGCACTGCGGGAGGAGCGGGGATGAGTTTGTGCTGCTTCTGCGATCTCGTGCTTGCCGCCGAATCAGCAAAATTTACCATGGCCTATACGCGCGTGGGCCTGACTCCGGACGGGTCTTCCACGTACTTCCTACCGCGCATCGTTGGCCTCAAACGTGCGTTAGAACTGACACTCACCAATCGTGTACTGTCCGCCCAGGAGGCTCTGGAGTGGGGCATTGTTACCAAGGTCGTGCCTGATGCCAATCTGCAAGCAGAGGCCGACACCCTCGCTGCGCAACTCGCCGCCGGAGCGACCGGCGCATTTGGTGGGGCGAAACGACTGCTCCATAGTGGTTTTAGCGAAACGCTGGAGACACAGATGGAACTGGAATCGCAAGTCATCGCGGCACGAGCCCGCACCGCCGATGGAAAGGAAGGGATCACCGCATTTCTCGAAAAGCGGACAGGAAAATTTACTAACAAATAGTCATTAAGCAGAGAAGGGCATGTTGACACGTGCCCTCACTTTTGACTCGTGTCTGTTGGGGTGACCTCTTTGGTTGCCTCTTGCGTAGAGGGTTGCACCTTTGGCGTGACCTTCACAATAAGGGTCTTCCCCGATCCAACTCGTGCGGGTCGGGGTTTGAAAAATCCCAGCCAGGCGACCCAGTATTTGTCGCTGTACGCTTTTCCCATGCGTTCCGCTAATACGCCACCTTTCACAAACTGGGCTTTTCCTTCAAATGATGGGCCATCTTTCGTTCCCACCCAAATCTTGACTGGGCTCCCACGATGGATGCGGTGGGCTTTGTGACTGCTCGGCGCGGTTGTGAAATAGAGTTCTTCACCATCGTACATGAACCACACTGGCGCGGCGGTACTCCATTGGCCATTCAGGCGTCGCGTCGCCACATAAATGTAACTCTCGGTCTTCAGCGCATTGGTAACCTCATCGGTGAACATCTCCGCTCCTGCCACCGTCCCGATGGCAGACAACCCGGCTGTCAGTATCAGGCTCGTCAGTATCTTCATACGCTTACTCGCGGTTGTCCTTTCTCTCTATCCAGCTTGATTGTCCCATCATCCATGCCCATAGTATGTTCCTTGATAACATTCTGACTCGATCATCGTCAAAGGAGGGGTCTGTGAAACGGCAGCGTAACCTCGCTCGTGACAGAAATAGCGGCGGTTCTTCCGCTGTCATATTCCTGCTGTATACCACCGTGGCATCTTTGGTTCTTAGCATGCTGCAATGTCGGTCATTGTGGGCGGATGAGTCTGCTATTCTGACGCATTTTCGTCCCTATAGCCAAGGTACGCCACGTATTCCTGGTCTTGAACCTGGGGTCATCCTCTCTCGCAACAATGTCCACTCTGCCAAGGAAATGCTACCGCCAGAGATTCTACAACTGATTGAATCCGGAGCCCTCGAAGTTGCTATTCAGGAAACCACTGACCTCCCACCTCGCCAAGCTTATCTTGATGCTACGATCCAGCACTCCCATACCGTCTCGCTGGATGGTGGGGGTCCTCCGGTCAATTATCTCGCTGGTACGCCATTCCCTCTCCTTGATTCCGCAGATCCACAAGCCGGAGAAAAATTGGCCTGGAACCTGCGCCATCGCGATATGGGGGAAACATTCGAACTCCGTGCCAATCCGCGCCAGGTCAACGCCTCAGGCGGAGTCGAGCACAGCAACCGTGGGCATATGCGTATTCGTTTCGGCATGTATCGTCCAAATCCGACCGACAATGACCCACAGTGGCAGGCGCAAGGCATCTATTTGAAGAACTCCTTCGAACTGCTCGCCCCGTCCGACCAAGAGGGAGTCATGAACCTACGTACGTTCTACGCGAATGATCAGCGTGCGACCGAGCAGTGGCGTTATTCCCCACACAATCGCCGCACTCGTAAGGATCATGTGAATTTCGTCACTCCCATTGGTGGCTACTATGAAATGCTGCAAGAAGAGCAACCGCCGTTTTTCTTCCAAGGGTATCTCCATGAGTATACCTGGGCATATGGTGGTTCCCGTCTTCTACTCGTTCCTGGGTTTCTCAAGACCACAGAACTCAACTTTGGCGGCAAGAACAATTGGTATCTACAGGTGCCATGGGAGCTTCGGCATGTGCTCCTGCTCGAATGCACTCCACGTCGGTCCCATCCATTCGGCAAGCGTGTGTTCGTGCTTGATCAGCAAACTTATACTCCGCTGATGATTCTCACATATAATACAGAGGGAGCTTTCGTCCGGCTTGTACTCACGGCGCATACGCACCCAACGGCTCACCCAGGGAGTAACGGCCTTCCGCTGCCCGTCTTTGTCGGTTCATCATGGATCAACTATGTAAAAGATCGCGCGACACTCTTCACGGTAGGTGACTCGATGACCTACAACGCTCCACTCGCAGCGCAACGGTTCGAGTTGATGGAGATTTTGCGCAAGGGCAAATAGGGATAGGGACAAGTGTTTACTACTAGGAGCAAAAAGAAACAGAAGTTGTTTAGGGTAAGAGAGCGCGCAGATGGAACGCACGCCGCCAATACCGGTCGAGTTATGGGAGCAGATTCCACTGCATGTGCAAGCGGTGTTGTGGGAGGTGTTCGATCGTCAGGAAGCGCGGATTACCAAACTTGAAGCCGAAGTGGCCGAGTTGAAAGCACAGCGCAACCAGAATTCCCAGAACTCCTCCAAACCACCCTTGAGTGATGGGCCGCACGTGAAGCGCAAGCCACCGTGTCCCTCCTCAGGCCGTAAACGAGGCGGACAACCAGGCCATCCCGCGCATCACCGCACGTTAGTGCCCGTGGAGCAGGTCAATGAAGTGATTGTCTGTACCCCGACCCACTGTCGGCGGTGTGGCCAAGGGTTGCACGGGAGCGATCCGCAACCCCATCGGCATCAAGTAGTGGAATTGCCGCCGCCGCTGCCGCACGTGACGGAGTATCAACAACACCGGTTGTCCTGCGATCACTGTGGGATCACGACGTGTGGAGAATTACCGCAAGGCGTTCCCACGACGGGCTATGGGCCATGCTTCACCAGTATTGTGGCCTTATGTAGTGGGGCGTACCGGATGAGCAAGCGTATGATTGCGCACTTCAGCCGTGAAGTGTGGGGCATTCCGCTCTCGCTTGGCGAAGTCTGTGGGTTAGAACAGGTGGTGAGGCGTGCGGTGAGCGACCCCGTCGACGATGTCCGAGATTGTGTGCGGTGGAGCGATACGAATGTAGATGAAACGCGATGGCGGGAGCAGAATCGCCGGGTGCACTTATGGACCGTGGTAACACCGCAGGCCAGTGTGTATGCGATTCGGCGCTCGCGTGGAGCAAAAGTCCTCCACGAGTTGTTAGGAAAGGACTACGCCGGAATAATTGGGAGTGATCGGGCCAAAGCGTATGACTGTTCTCCGCTCCGCCAACGCCAGCTGTGTTGGGCGCATTTGCGTCGAGACGCGCAAGCGATGATTGATCGCGGGGGACCGGGCCGCAAAGTCGGTGAACAATTGCTCGGACCAAACTCCCTCAGCCAATTTGACGTACACCCTCAATTGTGAACTTTTAACTTTTTCGCTTTTTTTTCGCTTTTTGGTATTGCATCTCCTCTCAGAGTAGTCAAAAATAAGGCGTTCCGGAGCCTTGATCTGAGGAGAAGGAGGAGGAATCAGGAACAGCGGAGGTTGAAAATTAAGGCCGGGCGACGGTGACCGATCTACCGAGAGAAAGGTTGTCGCATGGCATTATCACAAACACAGGCAAACGCCCTTCCCAAAAGGGGAACGCGATCCACGTCAACGGCGAGGCGTGCTACTTCCTCAGCACTATCCCTCCAACAGCGTTACGAGACAGCAACAATCCTGCTGTCCGAACACTTCTCTGAGATTGATGCTTGGCTGGCTGAACATGCACCGCATCTCTGGCAACTGATTCGCCAAGAAGACGATGAACTCTTTCGATTGCGGCAGCTTGGTGCTTCAGATTACACGTACCGCGCACGCGTCACCATCTTATTGTCGTTGTGTCAGCAAGCAGAGCAGCTCTATTATGAAGCACAACCTGCACAGCTACGCCTCCCCGCCCTAGCACCTGAAGAACGAGTCGCGATCTATTTTGAGTTTGCGGATGGAACGGTGAACCGCGTTCACGGCGAAGAGGGGTAGTTTATCGGAGCGTATCCGTACGCCCCGATCTTTTGACAGAACTCACTCCACCTCAACAATTCCGAAACGCTGCAAGCCTTCATCCCAACGGACTTTCGTTGTCTTCCCCGACTGCGGGAAGTTTGACACTGAACATTCGCCGCTCACACCAGTCAGAAATTCCGAACCAAGATTTGTCACGGTAAACGGGACGTTGGCAACTTCGGTTCCATCAATAACAACCGCTAGCGTGTGCGGCCCCTTCGGAAGGAGGTTCCAGTTTACCAAGAGGGCAAAGCCATTGTTCGTATCATTACAGATCTGACGTGTATCTTCACGGTCTGAACCGTAGTCGGCGGGTAAGCGAATCGTACCATCAATGACAAGTTCCACTTTCCCAGCTTGACACGCCCACCCACTCACCACGCTGATGCCACTTTGCGTCGACCCACTAGCAGGATTTTCGAGTTTCGCAGTAGCGTTGCCATCGACTCCAGTGTTTCCACCACTGTTCTGATTCGGGCCAAGGACAAAGTTTTGTAGACTTTCATCCCAATGTACTGGAGTAGTGGTTCCTGACTGTGGGAAGTTCGGTACGGTACATTCCCCACTAAGACCTTTGAGGAACTCCGACCCTAAGGAACTCACGTTAAAAGTCGTTCGTGCAATTTCTACTCCGTCGGCTAACACGCGAGCAGTGTGAGTTCCACTGGGTAAGAGGTTCCAGTTCACCAAGAGTGAAAATCCATTATCGGTATCGTTACACATTGAGCGCGTGTCTTCTCGACCTGTTCCATACACTGCTTGCAGCTGGTGCGTATCGTCGATCACAATATCAATGCGATTGGCGCGACACGCCCAGCCACTAATAATGCCGATACCGCTCTGAGTTGAACCTGCACGAGGGTTCTCTAGCGCAGATGCCGTTCCACCTCCACTCTGAGCAGCAACAAAAACCTCAGCATTCCCATCACCATTCTGTCCGCTGGGATTGGCTTTAGCGGGAAATGCAATCGTGCTACCGGCATCACTGAGCGCCGGCGGTGCAGTTAAACCGGAGTTCGGGAAGGGGCCAATCACCGTTTGTAGTGACCCGCCTCCGGAGCTATTCACGTACAGTTTTCCTTGCTGCACAGCGTCGTCGGTACAGATGAAGGAAGTTTGGCTTCCGTTCCGACTTAACGCGACTGGAGAACAGTTCACCTGCGCAGAAGGCGCATCGAAAAGCTGCTGTCGCCCAGTTCCGTCTGCATTCATAATAAACGGCTCGGTATTGAGCAACTTCGGCGAAGTGAGGTTGTCGAGGTTCACCAGTAATCGCAAGAAACCAATACGACTGCCATCGTCACTAAAGGTCGGGGTAACAAAGGTGCCGACACACACGGTCCCACCACTTTCTTCACAGGAGCCCTGACTGAAAACGGTCAGTTGCCGTAACCCAGAGCCGTCGCTGGCAATGGTGAATATCTGAGGAATCTGGAAACTATTGCTGCTCAAGTAGTCGCCGGTCGAGGAGAACGCGATCCGAGAGCCATCTTCAGTGATCGTTACTCCGTTAATCGCTAAATTGGGGTTTGTGCTGTTGCCAACCGTCCCACTCGTGAGTTGACGGAGCCCACTCCCGTTCGTACCAAGAATAAAAACCTCTTGTGAGGTGCTACTCCGTCCACCTAACGGCGCTGTAGAGGTAAACGCAACGACACTGCCATTGCCATTAATCGCGAGCCCTAACAGGTTCAGCAACTCACCCGTACTGCTCAAGAACGGACCATTGGCGCCAGTTGATGTATTTGTCAGTTGGCGCAGATTCCCCCCGTCGAAATCGGCAACGAAGATTTCCACATTGCCATCTCCGTTCGTCCCGTTCTTCAACAGGTCCACGTTTGAGGTAAACGCAACCGTTGTTCCATCATTGCTGAGGGCAGGGAAAGCACTTGCAAGCGTTCCCCCGCTTGCCGACGTCAATTGGCGTACAGTCGGTGGTGCGGTCGCAAGGTCAGCAGTAAACACCTCTAGCGATCCATCGGCATTCTGTCCCACGAGATCGGCGCTAGAAGTAAACGCCAAGCGAGTTCCATCTCCACTGAGCGAGGTCGTAAAACTTTCTTCCGCGAGCGCACTTGCTGGGTTATCAGTGCTGCGTGTCACCTGGGTCATCGCAAAAGAAGACGATCCACCACCACCAGTATTGGCTTCTAACTCGTAGTAGACTCCAGGCATGATGCACATCTCGTCGTCTGAGGTATAGCCAAACACCAAGTTTGCAGGCACACAGCGCCCAGTACCAAAACCCGTACACTCAGTGTCACTCTGACAGCGGCGAGCAGCTTCGAGCGGACGTCCAGGAGCAACACCAGCCGTCTCTTCACATCCCATCTTGATTGGACGGGACATACCGTTGTCATGTCGACACGTGTAGGACAGCAGTTCGCCAGGTTCGAGAATGAGCGGTGAGGCAAAATTCAGATTGGCCGGGTCGGCGTAGTCATTATTCACATATAGATGCCGCTTTCCTTGGTCATCCATTGGTCCGTTGGCCGGATTTTTGTCGGCCCCATCAGCACCAAAGTGGTCAATAGTAAACTGTGTCCCGCGCTTATGCATATGCGAGGTCAAACCTAAAATTGCAGAGCGTTTACTCGGTGACCACGCCCAGCGTGATTCTTTCACTGCTTGTGGGGGAACGGAAATAAACGAATTGGCAATGACATCGAAAATAATCTTCGCCTCATACTGCACGGCACTGGCTGGCACGGTGTTGATATTCAGCAGCACTTCGCCTTGGGTGTTCTGATAGTAGTTAATGTAATGGGCATTAAGGAGCAGACCTTGGTGCGGTTCTAGTTTAAGAGCGATGCCTTGTGGATAGAAGACTTTTGAGGTTGGCGTCTGTGCACCGGCAATGAACGACTTCTGGAAACTGTCACGCGGCCCTTTGTCGTTACAGCCGATGTCATCGATAAACTCAGGGGGGAATGCCTCGCCGGAATCTTGGTCCAGGCAGTTGGGTGTCCCATCGTTGTCACTGTCTTTGTCGCAGGCTTCACCATTGTAACTGTAGACAATGAAATGGTGGCTTCCGGGACGCATGTGGATTTCATACCCAGACATGTAAATTGGTTCCGTATTCGGCAACCGCACAAAGAGGCAGCCTTCACGCTCTGGCTGATTGTTGAGTCCAAAAGCAGGAATCTTCACCTGGAACCCTTGCCCCGCAGCAGGCGGAGCCAACGGCTCAATCGGTGGCTGTTGCTGAGACGAACTACCGCCGCTGCCACCCGTTCCCTCGACAATTCCTTCTTTGGGAGCACCAGCGAGAATCCACTTGCGGATCACTTCTGTCAGTTCGGGGTTCAGGTTGATGAATCCGTTTGACCCGAGAGGCATCGAAGCCCCTTCACCACTCGCAAGCGGAGCACTAATCTTGTTCCACAGAAAGCTACGATCAAGATCTCCGGGAAGAATGCGTTTTTTTCCAGCACCATTCGCAATGGGGTTGGCTGGAGAGGTGTTCACCAGCGCGTTATACGACGCCCCAGCTTCAAGCACTAAATCTCCAGCTTTGGCATTTGAGCCGTGGCATGATTGCAAGGCGCAACTTTGGGTAAAAACTTCATTCTGAATGCGCTCGAACGTTGAAGAGGCACTTTGCTCACGAGACTCCCGTGTCTGGCCTTGATCGAAGAACATCCCGTGATGGCCATGGTGGCCGTGATGGCCGTGCGCGGTAAACGCCGGTGCATTTTGATTATCAGCAGAAGCAACGTGAACAACAAGCAATCCTAAAAAGCAAAGTATCACTACCGTCCGAGAGACTCGGGCCATGGCTCACCTATTCCTCCTGCGGGCAGATAGGGGGTTACCCTGCCTTACGGTGCAGTCTTTTGCAAGTGAGTTGGGGCTTTTCTCCCGCAGCTTTTTCTTGCCCTTTCACAAGTAGACATGGTACTGTCCCACAAATTGATTTCCGAGGAGTACGTTATGGCAACTGCAAGCAAATCGCCTGAGGCAAGGCGAGAAGCGTGGGTGACGATCCCGACCGAGGCAGACGTCCGAGCTCAGCTTCCACCCGGTTCGAGATATCCATATGATTTTGGCTTTCTTCCTGCGATGGGGCGACTCATTCGTACCCATCCACGTATCGCCCAAACTTGGAGCAAGCTTTTTAGCGAGATTATGTGGTCACCAGAGAGTGTCCTTTCGCGGCAAGAGCGTGAGATGATCGCTGGTGTCGCCGCGGCTGCGCAAGACTGTCACTATTGAACGCAATCTCACGCAGAGTTCCTGCGTGCAGAGCTTGGTAATCCAATGCTAGTGGAAGCGATCAAGCAAAAGTGCTGGCGCGAAGTGCCAGACCTCTCTGCTCGTGAGCAAGCGCTGTGTACGGTCGCGGAAAAGCTCAGCGCTACACCAACAAAGATGGTCGAAGAGGATTGGCAACCGCTGCGAGGTCTCGGCTTTAACGACCAAGCCTGCCTCGAAGTCGCTCATGTCGTCGGGATTTTCAACTATCTCACCCGCTTAGCTGATGGGTTTGGGTTACAACTCGATGCGGCAACCGAGAGAGCATCGGGAAGTGGCGTGGCATTGAGGCGGCCTCAGTGATGAGGTTATGTTTTTTGGCCCTCAACGCGCACCCTTGGCAGAATGTAGATCTCCATTTCGTCCTCAATCATAGCGCTCGCGGCTAAGCATTGATCCAGCACTCGTTCTTCGTCTACGCTAGCAGGAACAATCACTGCTAGTGTGAAGTCTTCATTTTCGTACGGCGTCATCGGTTCAAGTCGTGCCTGCGGCACCTGCCTATGCACTTCTTCAATAAAGCGCGTGACCGCAAAAGCGAGTTGTTGATCGGTTCGGTATGGAGTGCCACTCATGGGGTCGTCCCTCCACTGCGTTGCTGAATTTCTCGGTGGACTTACGCAGCGATTTCAATCGCCTAGGATGTGGTCTTCAGTTTGACCGAATTGATGTACACCTCATCTATCATGGTGAAGTCCTCCTGAACGCTCACAGAGTGAGTGGTGCTGCGTTGATCACTAAAGCTTCCCGTCCAGCCATATCCCAAGCTGATACGAAAGCTGGAACTTCGTAGCGCCGTGGTTCTGGACCATCGAGAGGATCGAGAGCAGTCACCGTCGCGCTGGTGATCTCAACCAAAACGACCGCATGAAAAGCGCGCGAGTATCCCAGCAGATGGCGCTCAACTCCCACAATTGGATGGTAGCCCGCGCGTAACGCGTCGCGTAGATCATCAAGACTCCAGTCTGTATGCATTCGCACGGTTATTCCAGCTTTACTCAGTTGCATCTGGGCTAAAGTGAGAGATGTCCCTAATCGCGAGTGGCCGACGAGACGGCGAACCTGGGATTCGGCAATCTGTGTTCCCAGCCCCCCAAGGACCATTCGCACACACGCGGCAACGCACGAGGACTGAAGTTCCTGGGCGTACCAGACCAGCATCACTCGATTCCATGCGCGATGGCTAACGCTTCCGCACGTTGGCGAAATTCCTCAGTATTAGGTCGACCAGCGAAATCGCCTGTTGCCGCATGTATATATACGTCCCCGACTACTCCAAGTGGGCCGGTCGCACCGTAGGCCAGTTCAATGGGCACATGCCAATAAAACGTGACGGGGTCAAAGGCCGCTCCCGCCGCATGAATGGCGATTCCAATTTCACGATGCAGCCAACGATTAACTCGTGCGATTGCCTCGTGAGCGGTGGGAACGGCAAACTGTGGCGTGACTGCGACATCCAGGTCGCTTGCATGCGTACTCATTGGCTGACCTCATCAACTAGTTTTACGCGGCATCATAGCAAACAGCGGTAGTATACGAAACGATTTTGTCAACGAAACCGAACCATGGCTCTGAGACATCAATGTGCATCATAGTAGTTCGGGGCATCAGAGTAGCAGTGAAATGAAATTCGGCACCATGGTCTCTTGAGGGTTCAGCAAGAGAACTTTCGCACCTTGTGGCTCCCACCCTCCCGTTGACCGCAGCCCCTCACTCCGCATAGAGAAGGAGACCGCACGGGGAACAGCGGCATAAGGAGGGCACCATGGCTGTGCAGTCGGCACCAGAACCAAGCAGTTTTTCATCAACGCCGATCTCTACCGTTCCACTCAGCCAATATTGGCCGCGACGTTTCACGCTCGTCATCTTGTGTTTTTTCAGTACGTTTATTTGCTACATCGATCGCGTCAACATGTCGGTGGCGGTGATCCCAATGGTCACGGAGTTTGGGTGGGATCAAACCACGCGTGGCATTGTCCTCTCGTCGTTCTTTTATGGGTATCTCGCTACACAAGTTCTCGGCGGCTGGTTAGCTGATCGCTATGGTGGCAAGGTTGTGCTGGGCTTCGGAGTCCTCTGGTGGTCAGTCTTCACACTACTTACACCACCAGCAGCCTTTGTCTCGTTTACCTGGCTATTTATCGCCCGGGTCGGTATGGGCTTTGGCGAAGGAGTTGCGTTTCCAGCTATTCACAATCTGTTTGCACAGTGGATTCCGCGTCAAGAACGGGCCCGATCAGTCGCGTTTAATGCCAGTGGTATTCCATTGGGAACTGTCGCAGCACTGTTCTTCACTCCAGTCATCGTTACACAGTGGGGCTGGCCTGCCGTCTTCTATGCGTTCGGCATGTTGGGATTCGTGTGGTACGCTTTCTGGCATTTCTTTGCGTCTGACTCTCCAGAAACCCACTCGTCTATTAGCCACGATGAAGTAGAAGCAATCCGCGCCAATACTCCCGCTCCGGCAAAGAATGAAAAAATCCCCTGGGGTCTGTTGCTCTCGAAAGCTCCGGTGTGGGCGATCATCATCAACCATTTTTGCTCGAACTGGGGATTTTATGTCATCCTCACGTGGCTACCGACCTACTTCACGCAAGTGCTGCACGCCGAACTCCATAAGGTCGGCATCTACACCGTACTGCCGTGGCTAGTCATGTTCTTGATGAGTAACGTCGCGGGTTGGACAGCGGATCGACTCCTGACGGCAGGAATTCTCTCTCACGTTGGTTCGCAAGCTGATGCAAACCGTCGGCTTTCTTGGCGCGGCAACGTTTCTCACCCTGCTTAGCGGAGTTAACACTATCGGGCTCGCGATCTTCTATATGTGTTGCGCGCTCGGACTCGGTGCGTTTGCCTTATCAGGGTTTGCCGTGAATCACCTGGACATCGGGCCACGTTACGCGGGCATTCTTCTCGGGTTCTCTAATACCGCGGGGACACTCCCTGGCATCATCGGAGTGACTCTCACTGGTGTTATTCTCGACACTACTGGCTCGTGGCAGTTGGTGTTCCTGATCTCTGCGGGGATTTACGTATTCGGTCTCATCGTGTGGTGGCTGTTTGCCACGGGAGAGCGGGTGTTCGATTAAGAAGGGTTATATCTCCTTAAACGATCCACCACGTCCTTTGCCGCCGGAAAAGCGAGCTGCACCTGCACGAGCTTCATATCGAAGTGGTTCGATACCACCACGCGCTTCATTTTTGAGCGCGTTCACCAAGTCGAGGTCCCATTGTTGGTACGCAGACATGCGATCCGCTCGCATGCAAATCTGCGGAAACCGGGCGATCTCGTGAGCAAGGCTTTCGGCTTCCTCGCGCGCCTTGCCTTTGGGTACGACACGATTACACAATCCCATTGCTAGTGCTTCCTGCGCACCAACTGCACGGCCAGTGAGAATGAGATCCATCGCACGCCCCATACCAACTAAGCGCGGCAGACGTACAGTGCCACCGTCAATCAGAGGTACCCCCCAACGACGACAGAACACTCCAACCTGGGCATCTTCTTCCATCACGCGCATGTCACACCAGAGGGCAAGTTCCAGTCCACCAGCAACCGCGTACCCACTCACTGCGGCAATGACAGGTTTGCTCAACAACATTCTGCTTGGGCCCATCGGGCCATCGCCTTCTGGATCATACGTTCCAAGCCCCTGTCCAGAAGAGACAGTCTTTAGATCATATCCGGCGCAAAACGTGCCATTGTCTCCCCAGAGCACTCCGACTAACGCGTCCGGATCAGCATCGAAGGCACGGAACGCCTCCTGCAATTCCAGGGCAGTGGCATGATTCACTGCGTTACGAACATCAGGCCGGTTCATAATCACGGTTGTGACAGGGCCGCTTTTTTCGATACCAACAGGCATAGAGAATCCTTTCTCGGACGGAGCCAATCACCCTGAACTTGTCGAAGGGTAGACATGGACAGAAGCAGTTCCTTTATTTTTCAATTGCGATACACCAACCACCGGGAATTTCATCGATATGCGCAATAGCGTACCCTTCAGCTTCTGCGGCACGAGGAATATCACGTCGGCCTTTGGGATCGTCAATCAACACATCAAGAATGTCACCGCGATTAAGATCTTCAAGTCGCACTTTCGCTTTCGCCCAATTGAGTGGACACTTCACGCCATAGAGATTGATACGTTCGGTCTTCGCACTCATATCTTCAATTCATAGCAGAGCGGCCGTCAGTAGTCAGTAACTGGAGCCAGTGGACGGGAATCAGGGGTCAGTAAAACCGACAAGAAGATTGACTACTGAATATGGAAAAACCGTCTCCCGACTCCTGGCCTGTCCCCTTCTTTGCTACTGACTGTTGAACGCTTTTCCGCTATGTTCCCCTCATCCTGTTTCCAGCGGAGTGGTGTGGTGAACGAAGATACACGTCCGCAGAAGTATGTGTTGCAGCCCGAAACCGAATCGACGCAACCTCGGCGGTTCCTGATTGATTATCAGGCGGAGCTCAATCCCTCCCAGTATGAAGCCGCCATTACCCACAAAGGACCAATGCTAGTGCTTGCCGGTGCGGGCAGCGGCAAAACTCGTACCCTCGTCTTTCGTGTGGCACGGATGGTCGAAGAAGGGATCGATCCGACGTCGATTCTCCTCATGACATTCACTCGTCGCGCTGCGGAGGAGATGCTTGAACGGGCAGGTGCACTGCTGGGTGCACAATGTGACCGTGTTACCGGCGGTACGTTTCACTCGTTTGCCAATACAGTCTTGCGCCGCTACGCTTCGTTACTAGGATTCGCCAATTCTTTCACTATTCTGGACCGTGGCGATTCAGAGGATGTCATCAATTTGATCCGTGCGCGTCTCGGGCTCGATAAGAAAGAACGACGATTTCCCAAAGAAGCAGACGATCATGGAGATCGTCAGTCTCGCAGCCAACAAAATGTGCAGTGTTGCTGAGGTTCTGGATGACCAATTCCCGCATCTCTTCTCTGAACTCGAAGAGCTGATGCGCATCGATGAATATTACCGGCACTACAAACATGAGCGTAGTCTACTGGACTACGATGATCTGCTCACCAAACTGCGGGATCTCCTGCGCAATCATACAGAAGTTGCCGACCGACTTTCGCACACCTTCCGTTACATTATGGTGGATGAGTATCAGGACACGAACCGCTTGCAGGCTGATATTATCCGCGCTCTCGCACACGCCCATGATAATGTTATGGCAGTAGGCGACGATGCACAGTCGATCTACAGTTTCCGTGGTGCCACTGTACGCAACATTTTAGAGTTTCCCACGTTATTCCCTGGTGCCAAGATCGTCAAACTAGAAGAGAATTACCGCAGTACACAGCCGATCCTTGATCTCTCCAACCAGATTATCGTGAATGCCAAGGATCAATACACTAAGAATCTTTTCACTCGTCGTGATAAAGGCGTAAAGCCTACCCTTGTCGAAGCCGAGAGCGAACGCTATCAGTCACGCTTTGTCGCACAGAAGATTCTAGAGTTGCGCGAGCAAGGCGTTCCGTTGACAGAAATGGCCGTCCTCTTTCGTTCCAGCTTTCATTCATTCGACCTTGAATTGGAGCTCGCCAAACGAAACCTTCCCTTTATCAAACGTGGTGGGTTCAAGTTTATCGAAACCACACACGTGAAAGATACCCTTGCCCATCTGCGGATTATCGCCAACCCGCAGGATGCGGTGTCGTGGCATCGCGTGATTCTGTTGCTCGAAGGTATTGGTCCCAAGGGTGCGGAGAAGATTCTGGCACATGTGGTGGCTGGAGAGAATCAAGCGCAACGTCTGGCTGAGTATTCGGCTAAGGGAGTCATCGGCGACGAGCTACGGAGGCTCGCCGCGCTGCTGGCTGAGGTCAACACGCCCGATATGAAGCCGGCAGAGCAAATCGAAGCAGTGGTGAAATACTATCAGCCAATTTTGAAACGTAATCACCGCGACGATTACCCCAAGCGACAAAAGGATCTTGAACACTTTATTGTAATCACTGAACGTTATACCAGTCTGGAGAAGTTGCTGGCAGATATGGCACTGGAACCGCCAAACAGCAGTGTCGGCGATGTGCTCGCTACTGATCGGGAAGAAGAAGGACTGCTCACACTTTCTACTATCCACT
This sequence comes from uncultured delta proteobacterium, assembly GCA_963733195.1. Lineage (GTDB taxonomy): Bacteria > Desulfobacterota > Binatia > Bin18 > Bin18 > VGTJ01. The sequence goes on along the minus strand of CAVTCR010000009.1, from coordinate 94,979 downwards.
CGGCCAAAGGGCTTGAATGGCACTCGGTGTTTGTCATTTGGGCGACGGAAGGCCGTTTCCCGTCGCTGTACAACAAGAACGATGATGAGATAGAAGAAGAGCGCCGCTTGATGTACGTCGCCGTCACTCGCGCCAAAGAGAAACTGTTCATCTCCTATCCCATCAATGTCTTTGACAGAGCAACAGGCATGGTACTGAGTAAGCCGTCACGGTTTCTTGATGGCCTTTCACGCAAGATCATCGAGCCAGTCTTCCTCATGGAAGACGACGATAGCCGCGAGAATGCCTGGCGTTCAAACCGCTACGAAAACAGTGGAAGCTCAAACCGCTTCGGGTCGGGTCGGTCGAGTAGCGGCTGGCAACCGCCGCGTAAGAGGACCTGGTAGATCGGTAATGTTCTCTTTGACCTGGGAGCGCGACCGTCTCGGTCGCCTTCTGCTTCCATCCAAGGAGTGATCATGGACTTCACTATCTCCGAAGAGGACCGCGTATTGCAGCAATCGGTGCGCAGCTTTGTCGAAGAAAAAGCTAACGCCGTCTGGAAAGAAATCGAAAAGACCGGCGAGATTCCGCAACATCTCGTCGATGGCATGAAAGAGCTGGGCCTGTTCGGACTGAGCATTCCCCCTGACTATGGCGGGTTGGGCTTTTCGGTTGTCCAGAAAGCACTCGTCCACGAGATGATGGGTCGTGGGCCCTGGGGACTGGCAAGTTTCCTCAGTGTCCACACTGGTATTGGCTGTGTCGGTATCGTGCGGTTTGCCAATGAGGACCAGAAACAAAAGTATCTTCCCAAAATGGCTACTGGTGAATGGATCGGCTCGTTCGCGTTGACCGAACCTGGGGCTGGGTCCGATGCCGGTGCCATTCAGAGTAAAGCCGAACGCAAAGGCGACCACTACATCCTCAATGGTCGCAAAGTTTTCATTACCAACGCCCCCAAAGCACATCACTTCTTTCTGTTTGCGCGCACCAACAAAGGAATTTCTGCGTTTATTGTCGATGCCGACTCTCCAGGTCTCTCGATTGGCCAGGTCTTCGACACGATCGGCCACGTCGGTGGTGCACTCTCCGAAGTCGTCTTGGAAGACTGTCGGGTTCCCGTCGAAGCGCTCGTCGGCGAAGAAGGCAAAGGCTTTGATTATGCGAAACGTTGTCTTGCCGAAGGTCGAACAACCCTCGCTTCTCGTTGTGTCGGGGCAGCACAGAAAGCAATGGAACTGGCTCTAGAGTATGGAGCTGAACGCAAAACTTTCGGCCAGCCGCTCGCTGATCATCAAGCAATCGCCTTTCGTTTTGCGCAAATGAGTGCCCGCACCGACGCCTCACGACTGGTCGTTTACCGCTCAGCGTGGTTGCTGGATCAAGGAAAACAAGCGCTACGCGAATCTTCCACGGCCAAGTTCCTTGCCGCCGAAAGTGCGTGGCAAACGGTTGATGATGCACTGCAAATCTTCGGCGGTAACGGCTACATCCGCGCCGAGTACATGATTGAACGCATCTGGCGCGATCTCCGTGTCGCCCGTGTTTACGACGGCTCCAGTGAAGTACAACAAATTGTGATTGCCCATCAGTTACGCAAAGGAGATGTCGAGACGGCGTGGGAGTAGTCTTTCTCGCATAAAGAGAGGAATCTTCCGCGTCGCGTGTGGAACGTGCTGAGAGAAGCTGGATACTTGGAGATTCCTAAGAGATGGAAAACAGTTGACAGCCAGGCAACACCAGCAGAATAATCCACCCCCATGAAGGAAGAGACCGGCAGCGCGGGACATGCAGAGAGTCGGCGATTAGCTGCGATCATGTTCACCGACATCGTCGGTTTTAGCCGTCAGATGGGCAGGGATGAATCCCGTATGCTGCGGTTGTTGGATGTTCACAATCAGATTATCCAACAGGCGGTTGCTGAACATCATGGGACGGTAATCAAGACCGTGGGCGATGCCTTCCTGGTGGATTTTCCTTCCGTCGTCCATGCCGTGCAGTGCGCGCAGTCGATTCACACCCAGCTGCGGACGCATAACGCCGAGAAAGAGGCAGCCGAACAGATTCACGTGCGCATTGGCATCCATTCGGGCGATGTCGTCCAACGGGATGGCGATGTGTTCGGTGATGGGGTGAACATTGCCTCACGTTTACAGGCACTAGCTGAGCCGGACACGTATCTGTATCTCAGACGTGGTCTATCGCGATGTGGTCAAGAAGCTGGACTTGGGAACGGTAGTCTCGCTAGGCAAGCCGAAGCTCAAGAACATCGCCGAACGCTTCCAAGTCTATGCCCTTTGCCCGAGCACCCACAGGCGTGCGGCAGACCCTGCAAGTCCAGCGTCTGAAACTCTCACAGCGGTTGCGCCTGGCCACTACTGAGTGGCAATAGTGGCGCTGGCTCCTCATTGCCGGTACCTCCATCGCCATGCGATATTTCCTGCTCCTTCTCCGAACACCTAACACCTAACACGCAGCACGCAAGAGTCCCTGCCGTTACCGGACAAACCCTCCATCGTCGTGCTTGCCCTTTGTCAACATGAGCGACGATCCCAAGCAAGAGTATTTCAGCGATGGTATCACCGAGGACATCACCACCGATCTCTCCACGCATCTCCAGTCTCTTCGTCATCGCCCGCAACTCTGCCTTCACCTACAAAGGCAAAGCAGTGAAGGTACAAGAGGTGAGTAAAGAGTTGGGCGTGCAGTACGTCTTGGAAGGCAGTGTGCGCAAGGCAGGCGACCAAGTGCGGATCACGACACAGTTAATCGATGCTGTCACAGGAGGGCATCTCTGGTCCGAGCGCTATGACCGACCGCTTGCAGACATCTTCGCCCTGCAGGATGAGATCCGGCAGAAGATCGTGTTCGCACTGAAAGTGAAGCTGACGCCAGAGGAGCAAGCACGTTTTCAGCGTGCTCCGACCAACAACCTGGAAGCCTATGACTTCTACTTGCGCGGGTTGGAGTCTATTCTCCGTGCATTCTACGAGGCGAAGAAAGAAGCGAATGCGCAAGCGCGGCAGATGTTTGAGAAAGCCATGGAGCTGGACCCACAGTATGCGGGAGCGTACGCGGGGCTGAGTCAGACCTACTGGACGGAGTGGTTCCAGTATGGAGGGCCGGATCAGACCCTAGAGCAGGCTTTTGAGTTAGCGCAGAAGGCGGTGGCCTTGGATGACTCCTGCCCTAGCCCATGCGGTCCTGGGATTTGTCTATCTGTGGAAAAACAGCATGACCAAGCCCAGACTGAAATGGAGCGGGCCATTACGCTCAATCCCAACTCTGCTCTTGGCTATCAGGGGCTGTCGTTTGTTCTCCAGAGTAGCGGGAAGGCCGCAGGAAGCCATTGCTGCAGCGAAGAAGGCCGTGCGTCTGGACCCTCAGCACTTGCCCGTCTTGAACGCATTAGGCCAAGCCTACGTTTTCGCAGGGCAGTATGAGGAAGCCAGTCGCGATTTTCAAGAAAATCCTTGCGCGTAACCCTGATCATTGGGCTGCCCACTGGGGCTTAGCGGTCATCTATAGTGAGTTAGGACGAGAGGAAGAGGCCAAGGCAGCAGGAGCAGAAATTCTGCGGATCATTCCCAATTTCTCGCTAGAGAGAGTGGAAGCAAAGGAGTTTCCTACAAAGATCCAGCGGTCATAGAGCGCTATGCTGCCGCCCTGCGCAAGGCGGGGCTGAAGTGAATTGAGAATGAAGAATTGAGAATAAGAAAAAGAGGCAACAGAAGGTCAATCCAACATGCCACGAAAAGGCATTCGAGAAATTCGGGACAGGATACGAACAAAGAATTACGAGATCACGGGCCACGCAGAAGAAGAACGAGAAGATGACGATCTGTCAGTCGCAGACTTGCGGGACGCAATCTTGACTGGGCGGGTGGTACAGATTCTGACCAATGATCCGCGCGGGAGCCGGTATGTGGTGCGAGGAAAGGCGCAAGATGAAAGAGAGATAGAGGTAGTCTGTCGTTTTCTCGCTTCAGGAAAATTACGAATTCTGACGGTGTATGCCGTGGAGGAAGAATAATATGCAAGATGAAATCTGTGAGTATTGCAATGGACAGGTGCGAATGAAAACCGTGACAGTTCACTATCGCCATAAAGGTAAGCTTGTCCTCATAGAGAATGTTCCTGCGCGGGTCTGTCGGCGCTGCGGGGAGCGATATTATGACGCGACGACCGTAGAAAAGATGGAAGTGATTGCACGACGCAAGAGGACAGTAGAAAAAACACTCCTCGTCCCAGTTCGGGATTTTACGAAGACTGCTGCGTAAAAGGGAGAACGTGAAAGCATTGACCTTCATAACCACGAGATCAGCACTCTGCCGGTTAGCAAGTTTTGCGTGAAGCCGGTTTGGGAGTTTGGTGAAGCAGTTGAACTACTGGTGTCTCTGTCACTCTCTTTTCCGGAAGTCCCGTTCACTTTCCGATCACAACCGATGCGCGCTGCGCATGTTGCTCCAAAAACGGCCGTAGGGCGGCTTTGAACGCTTCTGGCTTTTCGATGTTGGTCAAATGTCCAGCTTGTGGAATCGTGACTAACGATGCACCAGGAATGTTCGCGACTAGAAAATCTGAAGCTGGTGGTGGAGTCACAATATCTTCATCACCGACAATAACAAGTGTGGGCACAGCGATTTTTGGTAATGTCGAGCGAAAATCAGTAGTGATGATCGCATGAAGCGCTTGTTTGTACGGCTCTACTCGTAAAGCGGAAATAGACGCTCGCAGTTTCGCTCGGATTGCTTCCGAGGCACTCTTCCCCGCTAACACCTCGACCACCCCTGGAGCAATGTCTGTTGGAGTTAACCCTTTTTCTAAGGGATCGAGTCGGCGGGCAAAAAATCCCGCTCTGCTTCTTCCGGAGCGACACCGAAGCCTGCTGAAGTATCAACTAGTGATAATGTTGCTACGCGGTTGCGGATAGCGATCGTAAAAATCCTGGATAATCATGCCACCCATCGATAAGCCAACGAGATGCGCTCGCTCAGCTTTGAAATGATCGAGCAAACGATTCAGATCATCAGCATAATCGCTAAATTTCAACGGTTGCGGTGAATCATCACTTGCGCCATACCCCCGTGCATCCCACGTGACAGCACAGAAACGATCACCGAAATGATCGAGCTGTTCATACCAATTGGTGCGGTTCCCACCAATACCGTGAAGAAAGACAACCAGTGGTCCGCTGCCTTGCACTTCGTAAGCGATGGATACGGGACCTGAAGTACGCTGCACTTGTCGCATAATTATCTCCTTTTTCTGATGGGAAGGATAAGGGACCTCATGTGCATCCTGGTCAGTGCATGATGTCAAAGAGAGAAAACTTCATGAAACGCTCCTTTCGTGAGAGACGACCCGTTACATGATCTGCTACTGTTGTGTTTCTGCTGACGAAGGTCAAGTGTCTAGAGGAATATCTCTAGATGGGGATGCACATGAGCGGACAGACAATTCCTGTGGTGGTCGTGTGTATGATGCTCAAGGCTGTGTACGTTTGGTCGATGATCTCTCCGAATGCCACTGCTCTAGAGTGCGCGCCCGCTCCGCAGGCGAGGGGTGGGCATCGCGAACACAGGGGGATCTCGTCATGCCATCATTCATTCGTCGGATTGGCCTCAGTGGGCTGGCCGTAGTGCTTGTCCCCTCCCTTGTGTATGCCTATGCGAGACGGGACGGATTTGCGCAGCTCATAATAATATTTGCGTTCGTCGGTACGCTAGTGGTAGGGGTCACCGTCCCAGGGCACGCGGCGAACGTGATCTGCTACAAGGCAACATCTATGATGTGGGACGCCGCCCAGAGGCCGGGCGGTCCCGGCCTCGCCCGAGATCATCGAGCGGCTGGCGCGGGCTTTCAAACTGTGGGAAGACGCCTCGGCGGGTACCTTGCGCTTCCAGTTCGCGGGACACGACGCCCCGGGCTACGACGGCACGACGCAAATCCCGTACGATGGCTGCGTGCACGCAGTGCTCTACGGCGAGCGCAACTTCCACGGCGAGCTGGCGCACGGGGGATTCAGCGGGACGATCCCTGGCGGCTACAAGCGCGGCCATTTCTTCGTCAGCCGGAAACTCCAAGGCGATGCAACTCGACACGCTGGCCCACGAGATCGGCCACACGCTGGGCCTACCTCACGCGGCGACGCCGCGCTCGATCATGTTCAGTGGGCCACGCGCTGTCGGCGACAACCCCACCGCGCTGGGCGAACAGGACGCCGCCGACCTGCGCGCCAAGTGGTCGCCGGGCTCGCCCAGTCTCTACACGATTGAGGGCGTCATCAAGTCCGGTCGGGAGCATCCCATGGCGTCGGTGTTCGCCATGCCAGCGCACGGAGGGCGGGAATACTCAGTTCGCACCGACCATCAGGGCCGCTTTTCCCTCGCACTCCTGAGCCCTGGCGAATACCGTCTCGTGGCCAAGCCGATCGGCTTCGCGCACGACCTCAATGCCGAGGCGCGCGGAGGATTTCACGACTCCTGGTTCGTCTCCGACGGCGTCAGCGTCCCGGAGCCGGAGCGCGCCACCGTCCTGACGCTTTCTGGCGTGAAGCCCGCGATCCGCGGCGTGAGACTCAAGACTCTCGATGAAGCGCCCATCGTCCCACGCGCGTCTTTGCCGCCGACTGCAGACGCCGTTTTCCAGCGTGCCGCCCGCCCAACGGTGGGCGGCGGGGCGTCGCCGGTGCTGAGATTGTCCTTCGACGAGAGTTTCAACGACGAGGGGCCTCTGCGCCTTCAGGCGAAGGCCAGCGGCGACGAGGTGCGTCTCGTCCCGGGCATGAGTGGGCGCGCACTGTTCGTGGGAGGCACAGAAGACTGGATCGACCTGCCTTTGAGCAACGCACCCTCCTTCGACCAGGGCTTCACGCTGGAGCTGTGGTTTAGGCGCGCCGACTGGACGAACCCGTACCGGGGCGGTTCCGGCTGGCAGACGCTGGCCGCACTCACGACAGACGCCTCGTTGTCCATCACGGCTCCGGGATGTCCTCTGCATAAGCCCTGGGCATTGCACGGCACCGTGTCGCGGCGCAACAAGGAGGCAGGCGAGAATGAGAGCGCCAACGCGCTGTCCCGTCCTGGCTCGGTGCCTGCGGAACGGTGGATCCACGCGGCGCTTGTGCACGACCCGGGAGAGGCGTCCCTTTCGCTGTACCTCGATGGGATGCTGGCCGACCGTGCCAAGGGCGCTCCGCCGCCCGACATGACCTGGCGGCAGCTGCGTCTGGGCACCTGGTACAAGGCCAACCAAGCCTTCCGTGGCGAGATTGACGAAGTCGAAGTCTACGACTACCCGCGCATGGGCGCGGCGATCGCCGCAGCCGCCGCATCGGGGCGCTGAGAAAACTGCTGCTGTCAGCTGTTTTTTCAGCCACCGGCGTGGAAACAACAGTCAAAATCAATTCGTGTTCCGCTGCCGCATACTTAGATCGCAATCGACTTCTGCGAAATCGAATCAACTGCGGGCCGCCCAATAAGGAGGGAATGTGGCGGTTACGTCTTACGTTTCACGTTTTACGCTTACATGGCTTCTACCGTCTCAATCCCCAACAACTCTAATCCCTTCTTGATATAACGAGCGGTGAGGTCGCAGAGCAGTAATCGCGTCCGACGCACCTCTTCAGGGGCTTTGAGCACTGCATGTGCCTGATAGAACAGGTTGAACTTGGTAGCCAAATCGTACAAGAACCCAGCGAGGATATTCGGTTTATAAGTACGCTCGACTTCCAATAGCACATCGCCAAAACGGAGCATCTGCTTCGCCAGATCGAGTTCTTCAGGCGCAGTCAGTCGGACCTCCATATTCGGCTCAGGTTTCCACTGTTCAAGCTCACCTTTGCGAAAGATCGAACGAATTCGCGCGTAGACGTACTGCAAATACGGCGCGGTATTACCATCAAAGGCGAGCATTTTATCCCAACTGAAGCGATAATCCGCCGTACGATTCTGCATGAGGTCCGCATACTTTACCGCACCGATGCCAACCACACGGGCAATATGCGCTTGCTCGTCCTCTGACAGACTCGGATTTTTATCGCGTACGATTGCCCGTGCGCGTTCTTCGGCTTCATTCAGCAAAGCTTCCAGCTTAATCGGCTCCCCTTCTCTGGTTTTGATTGGCTTACCATCCTCACCGAGGATCGTGCCAAAGCCCACATGTTCCAGCGTCATCGTGTAGCCCCACCGCCGGGCTGCGGCAAACAACTGGCGGAAATGTAACTGCTGGCGGCTGTCGACAACGTAAATGATGCGATCAGGATGAAAGGTTTCAACTCGATACTTAATCGTTGCCAAGTCGGTCGTCGCGTAAAGAAAGGCTCCGTCTTGTTTCTGAACCAGAAACGGAGTGCTGTTCAAATCAGGATCATCTTCATAAAAGATGCATATCGCCCCGTCGCTTGGCTGAGCGAGTCCTTTTTCTCGTAAATCTTGGACAACGCCAGGCAGCATCGGATTATAAAAACTTTCACCCAGCCAGTGATCAAACTGGATGTGTAAGCGACTATAGACACGTTCAAATACTCTACGCGAGACAGTGGTAAATTCTTTCCATAACGCAAGATTCTCAGGGTCGCCCTTCTGAAGTTTGGCGAGTTCCTCACGGGCTTGCTGGCCTACAGCAGGATTGGCCTTCGCCTGAGCTTGGATAGTTTTGTAAACCCGTTCTAATTCTGCGATCGGATCACGCTCGTACGCAGCGCGATCGAGAACCGTACGATAACCAACGATCAACATACCGAACTGCGTGCCCCAATCGCCAACATGATTATCTGTGACGACACGATGACCAAGGAAAGAGAACACTTTTGCCAACGCATCGCCAATAATGGTTGTACGAATATGACCGACATGCATCGGCTTCGCAGTATTGGGGGCGCTAAAATCGACGATAATAGTTTCTGGTCGTGCGGCTCGTTCGACACCAAGACGTTCGTCCAGCGCCGTCGCTAACATGGTCCGACTTAGCCAGTTGGGATCAAGGCGAAAGTTAATGAACCCAGGACCGGCGATTTCGCAGGTCGCTGGCAGTTCAGTGGGATTGAACTGCGTAATCACTTTCAGTGCCAGCTCACGCGGGTTCATCTTCTGTGCCTTCGCAACAGCCATAACGCCGTTCGCTTGATAATCACCAAACTGCGGATTTGCTGTAGGTTGGACCAAGGCTGGGGCCTGGGTGCCACTCACAACAGTCAGCGCTTGCGAGGTTTTTTCTTCGAGTAACTGTGTAATTGTCGGCATGATACAAGGTTCTCAGTTTTTAGCGATCAGCTCCAGCTTTCAGGACAATGCCGGAGGAGTCAAGGGATGGGAGGAAAGGAAGAATGGAGAATGGAGAGTGGAGAATGATGAAAAGGCTACAGGGAATACTCATTGCTGAATTCTTAACTTTTCATTCTCAATTTTCCACTGTTCATTATTTTGCCTTCTTTGCATCCACAACAGCTTTGTGTCATCATTTTTATGTCTCTCTTCTTCGCTGATTATCTTTCTGTTTCTAGACACTCTGTTGGTTCGTGTTTAAATAAAGGCAAGAGTGTGAGCCGAGAAAGGGTAGCGTAAGCGAGATGGGAGAAATGCAGGCAGGGAAAGGGCAACCAGAGCTGTGGCGCTACTGGCTGGCTCTCCGACTGGTGCGCGGGGTGGGGAATGTCACGTATCGTGAACTTCTTGAACGTTTTCAGTCACCGGATGTCATCTTCAAAACGCCAGTTTCAGCGTTAGTAGATGCCGGAATCCATCCCACTGTTGCTCAGGCTATTGCCGCATTCGACCAATGGAAAACGGTAGAAACGGAGCTGCAAAAACTTACACGTACCCACGCACGACTAGTGACACGAACCGATGACAATTACCCGATCAATCTCACCCATCTTCATGATCCACCACCGTTTTTGTATGTCCACGGAGACCTACTCCCGACGGATCGTTTTGCTATTGCTATTGTGGGCTCGCGTTCGGCGAGCACGTATGGACGCACGATGGCTCGTGAGCTTGCTCGCGGTTTGGCAGAAAAAGGTGTCACCATCGTGAGCGGATTAGCTCGTGGCGTCGACGCTGAAGCGCACCGCGCAACGATTGCCGTCGGAGGTAGAACACTAGCGGTTTTAGGGTCAGGCGTAGATGTGATCTATCCGAGTGAACATCGGAGCTTGGCACAGGAGGTGACAACTCATGGTGCATTGGTGTCCGAGTTCTCGCTCGGCAGCAAACCCGATGCGATGCACTTTCCCTATCGTAATCGCGTGATTAGCGGTCTTACCTTGGGAACTGTGGTCGTCGAAGCAAACGAAAAAAGCGGGTCACTTATTACCGCCCGTTGCGCTCTCGAGCAAAATCGTGAAGTATTTGCGGTACCAGGGAATGTAACGTCAGATCGCAGTCGCGGTCCGCACCGATTGATTAAGGAAGGAGCGAAGCTGGTTGAAGGAGTAGAGGATATTTTGAATGAGATTGCGCCAACGCTCGTCTCTACGCCTACAGTTCCAACCATTCCGTCGCTTGACCTTGAACCACACGAAAAACAATTGGTGGCATTATTTAGTGATGATCCGATACACGTAGATGTTTTGATTGGGAAAAGCGGCTTAGGTGCCGCACGTGTGCTTGAGATCCTCCTTGGGCTAGAACTAAAAGGTGGAGTGACACAGCTTCCGGGGACGCATTTTGCGCTGACCGGGGCTGCCCTCGGTACGAGAAGGAAAAGGTAGTCGTAATGGCAAAAAGTTTGGTGATTGTCGAATCTCCGGCCAAAGCAAAGACGCTTGGCAAATACTTGGGCCGGAACTATCAAGTCAAAGCCTCAGTTGGTCATGTCGTTGATTTGCCTAAGAGCAAACTTGGGGTTGATGTCGAAAAAGGGTTTGCCGCTGAGTATCAAATAATCAAAGGCAAGTCGAAAATCATCGACGAGCTCAAAAAAGCGGCAAAAGATAAAGAACATATTTATCTCGCGTCTGACCCTGATCGTGAAGGAGAAGCGATTGCATGGCACCTTGCGGAAAAACTTGACAAGAAAGGCAAAAAAGTCCACCGCATTTTGCTGAATGAAATTACCAAAAAAGCCGTACAAGAAGCGATCAAGAATCCAACCGATCTCAATCGCGATCGCTATGAAGCACAGGCCACCCGCCGTATCTTAGACCGCCTGGTTGGGTATCAGATTAGTCCATTGTTATGGAAGAAAGTGCGTCGCGGGTTGTCGGCGGGTCGCGTGCAGTCCGTCGCCGTGCGCATTATCACTGAACGTGAGCGAGAAATTCAAGCCTTCGTTCCCGAAGAATACTGGTCGATTATTGCCAATCTCGAAGGGCAAATCCCGCCTCCGTTCGAAGCACGTTTAGCCAAGGTTGCCGACAAACGCGTTGACAACAAAACCTTTCGCATTGCCAACGAAGCCGAAGCCAAAGAAATCCTGGCGCATCTTGACAAAGCCGACTGGATTGTCAGTAAAGTCGAAAAACGCGACCGACGACGGAATCCTACCCCTCCTTTTATTACCTCTCGCTTGCAGCAAGAAGCCTCACGAAAACTCGGCTACGCACCGAGCCGCACGATGGGCATCGCCCAACGACTCTATATGGGGGTCGAGTTAGGTGAGGAAGGCGCGGTCGGATTGATTACCTACATGCGAACCGATTCGCCCCGCATTTCGCCAGAAATGACTGCGGCGGCACGGACCTACATCAATGACACATACGGTGAGCAGTACGTTCCAGAGAAACCGAACACGTACCGCTCCGCGAAGACCGCGCAGGAAGCCCATGAAGCCATCCGTCCAACGTCTTTAGACAATACGCCTGAGAAAGTCGCGCAGTACCTCAGCCGCGAAGAACTCAACCTCTATACGTTGATCTGGAATCGCTTCATGGCCAGTCAGATGTCCCCTGCCCTCTTTGAGCAGACCAGTGTCGACATCGCTGCCAATGCCTGCACCTTTCGCGCGAGCGGGCAAGTCATGCGTTTTGATGGCTTCCTACGTGTGTATATGGAGGGAAAGGACGATAAAACAACAGATGATGATGACGACGATGAGAAGCAGCTTCCGCCTTTGAATGAGGGGGATCGACTCCAACTGTTGCAACTCACACCGAACCAGCACTTTACCCAGCCACCACCACGTTTCACGCAGGCGACTCTGATTAAGGAGTTAGAAGAAAAGGGCATCGGCCGACCCTCAACCTATGCCTCGATCATGGGCACGATTATCAACAAAGATTACGTCGAAGAAGACGAACAACGCCGGCTACGTCCGACAAGTCTCGGCATGCTTGTCACTGACCTGCTGGTTGAGTCGTTCCCCGATATCCTCAATGCTGAATTCACAGCGGGGATGGAAGAAGTGCTCGACAAGATCGAGGACGGGCAAGAAGATTGGAAGAAGGCGATGGAGCGTTTCTATCAACCTTTCTCTGCCGACCTGGAACGAGCAGAAAAAGAGATGCGTGATGTCAAAGGCACTGGAGAACCAACTGACATTGCCTGCCCCAAGTGTGAGAACGGGAAGATGACGATTCGCTGGGGCCGTAACGGCGAGTTCCTTGCCTGTTCAAACTATCCTGAGTGCAAATCGACCAGTAATTTCACTCGTGATGATCAAGGTAATGTCATCCCACAGAAAGAAGAAGAAGAAGCCACTAACGAAGTGTGCGAGAAGTGCGGCAAGCCGATGCAGATACGGTTCAGCCGGTACGGGAAGTTTCTCGGCTGTTCCGGCTATCCAGACTGCAAAAACATTAAGAAGACCGGAACAGCCGCACCTGTATCACTCGGAGTCACTTGCCCCGACTGTAACGAGGGTGACATCCAACAAAAACGCTCACGACGCGGAAAGATTTTCTACAGCTGTAGTCGCTACCCCAAATGCTCTTTTGCGCTATGGGATCGCCCGATCGCCGAACCATGTCCACAGTGCCAAGCGCCGTTCATCGTCGAGAAGACCACCAAACGTACCGGTACGACACGGCGTTGTTTCCGTGAAGAATGCGATTATCAAGAGGTGGTAGAACAAATCGCGGAAGCAGGATAAGTCAGTAACAAGTGACGAGTAAAGAGTAACGAGTTATCAGTGTCGCTACGACCTCATTATTCGACACTCGGTGTTCATTACTAGAAGCTCATTACTTATTACTGACTTATGGTTACTGTGATTGGTGCCGGCTTGGCCGGTAGTGAAGCCGCGTGGCAACTTGCACGGCGTAGCATCCCTGTACGCTTGTATGAAATGCGACCGGTGCAACCAACCGAAGCGCATCATACTGATGGCTTTGCGGAGTTGGTGTGCTCAAATTCTTTGCGTAGTGCCTCACTCGATACCGCGATTGGACTGCTCAAAGAGGAAATGCGGCACCTGGATTCGCTGGTGATCGCTGCGGCCGATACCGCGCGCGTCCCGGCTGGGAGTGCACTTGCTGTCGATCGGACGATCTTCTCGCAATACATCACCGAGGCATTAACCAAACACCCGAGTATCGAGATCTGTCGGGAAGAGGTGCGAGAACTACCAAATGGAGTAACCATCGTTGCCAGCGGACCACTCACTTCTCCCGCCCTCTCATCCCAACTTCGCAACCTGTTTGGCAGTGAATACCTCTATTTCTACGATGCGATTGCACCAGTGGTGACCACAGAATCCATTAACACTGAAGTTGCGTTCCGTGCGTCTCGCTACGCTCATGGTGATGACTACTTCAACTGTCCGCTCTCACGCGAGGAGTATTATCGTTTCGTCGAGGAACTGCTGGCTGCCGAAAAAGTACTGGAGAAAGATTTTGAGCGCGCCATTTATTTTGAAGGTTGCCTCCCTATCGAAGAAATGGCACGCCGCGGGAAAGATACCCTCGCTTTTGGGCCGATGAAGCCCGTCGGACTCCTTAATCCACGGACAGGAGAACGGCCATACGCGGTCGTGCAATTACGCCAAGATGATCGTGCTGGAACATTATGGAATCTTGTGGGATTTCAAACCAAGATGACCTATCCTGAGCAACGTCGTGTCTTTCGCATGGTTCCCGGCTTAGAGAAAGCCGAGTTTGTCCGCTTGGGAAGCCTGCACCGTAATACGTTTATTGACTCTCCCCGGTTGCTGTTGCCTACGTTGCAGTTTAAGGATCGTCACAATCTATTCTTTGCTGGTCAAATGATCGGCGTTGAAGGATACTTGGAATCTGCCGCAGCCGGGTTACTGGCGGGACTTAATGCCGGGAGACTCGCTCAAGGTTTGCCCTTGCTCACTGCGCCACCGACGACCTCTCTCGGTTCGATGATCGCATACATCTCCAGTGATGAACGGCGTGATTTTCAACCGATGAATGCAAACTACGGACTTTTTCCTCCGCTAGAAAACCGTTTACGGGGGCGAGAAAAGAAGACTGCATTGGCTGAACGCGCCTTACGGGATCTCAACATTTGGCAGACTACGCATGAAGAGTATTTTCCCTTGACGATTCATTCACATACGGCCATCCTTCAACCCGTCAGTATGAAAGCCTCGATAAAACACTGGGCAACAATTGCTATGCTTTGCTCTCTATTATGGAGTTGCACACCGACGACTGGGCAACGCTCTTATGACATCTTCGGGAAATCCTATGCTCCGGTAGTCCTTTCACAGGAATGCAAAGGTTTACAGGTCAAATTTGCTTTTGAACGGAAGTCACAGACTACTGCGACATATTCGTTACATATTACCGATGAGCTTGGGCAACCATTGCCAAATATTACGCGGATTATTCTTGCGTTTACTCCTCTGGACCAGGATGACAATAATACGGTGACATTAGTCGCCCATCCAAACCTTCAAGCTGCAGGATCGTATGCTCCCAAAAGCACCTACGCTCCAAATCCCGGACTATGGAAAGTCGAAACCGTTGTCCGACGTGACCGTGCAGACGATACGTTATGTACGTTTACGTCTGACCTCTAAATCCTCACTCATTGCATAACTGCTCACGACGGTAACGTCCCGTATCCTCAGACGAAATGTTAGCATTCCACTCCCAGGGTTCTTTCTTGCACCCTTAGGAGTTTTCTTTTTACGCTGCGGTCTTTCTTTTCCCTCACCGACCTTGGTAAAGTGCGGGCGACTTTCTCCAGGGAAGGAATTAACTATGGATTTTTCACTGCTTGAAGAACACCGGATGTTGCAGGACACGGTCCGCAGATTTGTGCGCCAGGAGTTATTACCGCTTGAATCACTGGTCCTCCAACGTGACACAGAAGGACGCACAGGAGAGGACCTCATTCCCAATGATGTCGAAGAAAAGCTCCTCGCCAAAGCCCAAGAGGCTGGACTGTGGGGACTTGATGTTCCCGAAGAATTTGGCGGCCTCAACCTCAGTGCCCTGCCTAAATGCCTGGCGAACGAAGAGCTTCACAAATCCGTCACTCCGTTTACCTTTCCTCCTGATGCGCCAAATCTGCACATGCTTATGCAAACCTGCACGCCCGAGCAACGTGAACGATATCTCATACCTTATGCTCAGGGTACGAAACGCTCAGCGATCGCAATTTCCGAACCAGGAGCAGGCTCAGATCCAGCAGGAATGCAAACAACCGCGGTCAAAAAAGGAGATCAATGGATCATCAACGGTCGGAAAATTTGGATCTCTCGTGCCCATATTGCAGATTTTATTATCGTCATGGCGGTCACGGATAAAGACAAGCGTGCACGTGGTGGCATTACGGCGTTTCTTGTCGATAAAGATACGCCGGGGTTGATTCTTCAGCGTCAGATTCCTGTGATTGGCGGTCACGCCCCGTGGGAGATTGTGTTCGAGGATCTCACGCTCCCAGAATCCCAGGTCCTCGGTCCAATTGGCCAGGGGTTTGCACCGATGCAATTACGTCTAACCGTTCGGCGTTTGGAGATCGGTAGTTGGTGCGTCGGTATGGCCCAACGTTGCCTCGATATGATGGTCGATTATGCAAAACAAAGAGTGACATTCGGTCAACGTCTCGCCGACCGGCAAGCCGTGCAATGGTTTATCGCCGATTCGGCGACCGACATCTACGCGTCGCGCCTGATGACGCATCATGGCTCGTGGAAATTTGACCAAGGAGAGGATGTTCGCCAAGAAGCGTCGATGCTGAAGATCTTTGCCACGGAAATGGCGACCCGTGTTGCTGACCGTGCTATGCAGGTGCACGGTGGCATGGGCATGTCGAAGGATCTGCCGTTAGAGTTTATATATCGTCGCTTACGGCCAATGCGGATTTTTGAAGGACCAACTGAAGTCCACCGATGGGTCGTTGCTCGCTCGTTGTTAAAGGATTAATGCCCTCCTCTCGCGGAGAGGGAAAGCCCTACGCACGGAACTTTTGCATGCATACAACGTTAAACTAGAGAGTTTTTATACAAGAGGAACAGGTATGCAAAAAAAGTTGCTTACTGCATTAATCCTCGGTGTACTCGCCACCACAGGCTGTACAGCCTCGAATGCGCAAAGTGTCGCCCGACAGCAGGCCCAAACGTATTATGGCCGCCCTTATGAGCAGCTCAGCCCGCAGGAAAAGATGCGCCTTGAAAATCACCTTGCCAGGCAGGACACTGCAGCCTGGAACACTGGAGCGCACGTCGCTAGCGGCGTTGGACGTCTCCTACAAGGAGTCGGGGTGCTGATCTTCAGCGTGAGATAAAGACAGCTCGCCTATTGTACCGCCCACCGTTACGGGTGGGCTTCCTTCTCGACAAGCATCTCGATTTCATGTGGGAAAACTGGGACAGTAAATCCCTTATCCCAATCCACCATGACGAGACTCCGCCCCAGATTCTCCATTTCGTACCGAACCGTCCCCGTTGCGGCTCTTGTTAAATCCCCCTCCACCGTCCGAACGAGTTGATTTGTCCGGCACCGCCTCCCAGCTCTGCTCCGATCGATCATATAAACTCCTTTCTCGACCGTTGTTATATTTATACCACAGCAAAGCGCATACCAAAAGACCTCGTTTTGTTTCGCAAAAAAACTCCATAAAATAAGGAGAATTTTTAGCGACAAAGACGATGTTTCTTTAAAGTCATAAAAAAATAGACAACGATGTGTCAATTTTTGGCACTGCACAGACACAATCTGCCTAATTTATGGTTGCACCATAGGAGCGGACGAATTATTGTAACGTTCTTCTCAACGTCGGGTCAGGTCCGGATTTTTGCTGAGGGTAAGGATTGAACGATGAAGAATTTTTCTTCTTTCCTCTTATCGTTCTGGGTGCTTCTGACAATTAGCTGTGCAGGGAAAATCTATCCGCCTGATAGCAATGACGGAACGTACGAATACCATTTATCCTGAACCGCGACCGCGAAATTGCCGGATTACAGTCTTAACGAGTAAACCGACAGAATCATATGAACCATTCGCACAAATTATCTCGTACGCTGGCTCCGCCGAAATGACCGAGAAAATGGAGTCCTTAATCAAAGCGACAGCCTGTGAAGAAGGGGCAGAAGCCATTATTCTCTTCCCGGTGCGACAGGTCGATCACGTCAATACTGTCGAAACCTATCCCGACTGGGTCGTTGATAGTGACTCTCGCCAAGGCGAGCGGTTTCAACACTGGGTCGACAAACGGTATTCTGTCGCACAACGCGCAATTGCGCTTGTACGGAAACGCGAGCCTTCCTCGGTGGAGAAACAGTAAACGATCGGTGGATAACTCTTTGAGAGTTACATCTATCCTGCCTCTTATGGTGGAGAAGCATCAAGATCAACCTCTTGAACGCCGGAGATCGGTGCGAGGGTGAATAACGTATCCGTTAACGTCGGGTTGATCTCAACTCGCTCATAGTAGATCCCAGCTTCTTGCCCTCCCTGGAGATCGGTCAATATGATTTCAAAGGGGAATTCCTGTCCTTGTACCGCACGATATTCCGCCAGCGCCATACGGGCGAGTACGCTTCCGTCACTGCTTAGTGCTTCCCATTTGAGCAGGTGTCGTTTCTGGGCATCGAATATCAGCGTTTGGCTACTCCCTCCTTCCTCCGGTACTGAAAGCACATACCAGTTGTGATCAGCCTCAAAGCGGACGGTGCTGTTCTCTTCGTGTGGTATGGAGAATGGCAAGCCTAACAGTAGACTAGCAATATCACCAGCAGAAAGCATAATTCGCAGGAATCGCGCAGCGTTCTCCGCGTTCGCTGCCCCACGATAGATGGTCTTTTCTTTGGGGAAATAGGCTGCCAATCGCTGCCCATCAGTCGTCACCAGCGCAGCGATGCCAATGGGGGAGAAGAGTTCTACGCGGAAGTGATCGGGAGCGACTACGGCCACTGCTTGTCGAGCAGTTCCCTTTTCTTCACTATCGTTGTAAGTCACACGAGCTAAGCCACGAAGGCTAGTCAATTGCTGCTCACGAGCCCGCAGTGGGGCGAGCAGCTGCTCTGCTACTGGCACCTCGGATTCCTTTGATATGTCACGTGGAGTGCTAGAGACAGTGGGCTGGAGTGATTGGCGTAGGGTACAGCTACTCAAGGTAAAAACAAGAAGACAGACCCAGATGGCAGTAACAGCCTGAAGTCCGCAATGAAGAGAGTGTATAAGATCTCGTGTGAGAGTGAGTCTTAAAGATGGGCAAGAATTGTCATTGCGAGGAGCCCTTCGACTTCGCTGCGCTACGCTCACCTGTGCCTGCGGCACTGGCGCAGGCAGGGCAGGCTCCGGCGACGAAACAATCTCTGTTGCGGGCAAAGATTGCTTCGTGGAACTTGTCCTAAGCCCGGCCAAAGGGCTCGCAGTGACTCGCTTCTCCAATTCTGGAGACAGTCGCTGAGGGAAGAAACATTTTACTAAACGAAAATTTGAGAAGCTCAATCTCTGTCAACTGACTGTTCTTTTAGATCCCATCACTGGTCGCTTTTTTATCGCTTGTGAGGGTGTCGATTTTTGTGCGCAAACGTTGAATCTGGCTTTCTTCCTTTGCCTGCGCGAGTGCCTCACGGTAGGCACGTGCAGCATCCATCGTGCGTCCAACTTTGTCGTATGCATCGCCTAAATGTTCATTTACTGTCGGATCTTGCCCGACCAGTTCCGCTGCCCGCTCTAACTGTTGCACCGCTTTGGCGTACTCGCCGCGCTGATAAAAAACCCAGCCTAAGCTGTCGATGTAAAACCCATCGTTCGGCTCAACCTGCAGAGCCTGGCGAATGAGTTTCTCGGCCTCGTCAAGACGAATTCCCTGTTCGGCCCACGTATAGCCAAGATAGTTCAAGGCAGCGGCATTCTTTGGATTCAGCTCGATTGCTTTCTCCATGTGCGTGATGCAATTCTGCTTATCTTTGGCCTCATCGTAAACAGCACCAAGAGTAAAGTAGAATTGATCATTCTCTGGATTCAGGGAGATCATCTTTTTCAGAATATCAATCGCTTTCTCTCGATCTCCTTTTTCTCGGTGTAACGAAGCCAGAAAACCTAACAGATCTACGTCTTCCTTTTTCACCGCTAATGCCCGATCTGCCTCGGCAATCGCCTCATCGAGCTTTCCCTGACGTTGATAGACATAACTGAGGTAGAGTCGCGCATCGGGATAATATTCCGAGCTTGTTGCAATGCGAGAAAGTTCCGTAATTGCTTTGTCGTACTCCTTGCCTTCAGTATAGACGACGCCGAGGAAGTAGCGTGCGCGATCGTTTTCTGGCTGAGCCGCTAGTGCGAGGCTGAGTTCTGTCTCCGCCTTTTGATAGTCGCCTTTCTCGCGGTAAATGAGGCTGATTCGTATCCTGGTTTCCTGTGGGTCAGCTTCAATTTTCTCTAGTTCGCGGTACTGGAGCAGTGCATCGTCCAGCTTCTTCTGCCCCACATAAAATCCACCTAAGCGCTTGCGGACTTGCGCACTCTGCGGATTTAATACCAACGCCTTCTGGTAGATATCCATTGCCTTTTCTGGCTTTTTTTGCAGCTCGTACACCAGTGCCAGATCCAACATGACCAGCTCCGACTGCGGATTCATCTTGAGTGCTCTTTGGTAATATGACTCCGCCTTATCAAGCTGATTTGCCGCGGCATGCACTTGGCCAAGGTAATACAACCCTAGAATTGACCGCGGATGCACGTCCATCAATTTATTGAGGACTGCGATCGCCTGCTCAAACTTCCCTTGTTTAGCATAGAGAGTTCCAAGGTAGAGATACGGCTCTTGATTTCTTGGCGAGCGAATCAACACAGTTTCGTACAGTTTGGCTGCTTCTTCCTCCTGATTCATTGAGGAAAGTAATCCAGCCATCAACAGTTCGGCTTCTGCATTGCTGGGGTCTTGCTCTCTGACCTTCCGGCAATGCTCCAAGGCTTCTTCCAGTTTTCCTTTGCGAACGTAGAGCTTCGCAAGCTGTAAGCGGAGAAAGGTGCTGGTAGGGTCATTCGTCACCGCTTGTTCAAACGCTGGAAGTGCGGTCTCTTGGTCACCTTTATCAAGTGCGACTTTTCCTTTGAGAAAATACCCAAGGGCTCGGTCGGTTGGGGTTAGGGCGACGGGTTCACCCGGAATCTTGAACACAGGAGGGACTACAGGTGCAGGAGGGGCGGGAGGAGGGGCAGGGCGAAGAGCCGCGCAGCCGGAAAAGAGAAGACTCGCAATGAGGGGAAAAACGACACGGCGTAAAGCCGTGGCTGTCTCTACAAACATGGAGAAACCCTAGCACGTCAAGAAATGCACGGTCAATGTATGAGGCCGGTACGTAAGCCGCGCGGGAACACAACGACCACAGTACAGGGAACTTGATTAACAATTTGCTCAGTGCCTTGGCTCAGCATCGTTCCTGCCCGACCTGTACGACTCTCCACCCCTAAAACGACGAGGTCATAGCTCCCACGTCGGGCTTCGCGTAGAATTTCTTCGGTGGGTCGCTCGCCCTCAATGACTTTGGCTGACAAGCGCAGTTCAGATTTGGCCCGTGTAGGGCGCATTTCCCACAGCATGGTGTCGGACATCATCTTGAGGACGCTTTCATCCAGAGTAGCATCTCGGCGTCGAAACCAGCGAAAACGCGGCTGTTCCGGCAACGGCAGGACATGCAACAAGGTGACGTGCGCCCCCACATCCTCGGCATACATGGTGGCGAATTCAACCGCAAGCTGCGAATAGACATCATCCGCCGTAGGAACGAGAATACGCTCGTAGCGTGGCTTTTCGTCTCGTGCCTTAATGATTGCAACATGCGTGGGGGGATCCTTCAGTATCTCTCCCAAAAACTCTCCGCCTAAGGGGTGTTGATACCCAGACGCTCCCAGCAAGATCAAATCATACCCACGCTGTGCCTCTCTGCGCACGATTTCTCCGTCTCGGGTACCATCTGCAGATACTACGCGTTTCTCGATCGAGACACCGAAGTCCTGTGCAATACCCTGGAGCACGAGGAGTGGATCGCCCTCCTTGAAGGTGTTCTCTTCTCGCCACCATCGCCGCAGCGAGCCAAAAGTCCGCGACGGCTCCCTGCCAACAAATAAGGTCGTAATCCGTGCGTCAGCGTTGGTCGCCAATGGCGCCGCCATACGCATAGCAGTTTGGGCGTTAGGACCACCCGCTGCCGGAATCAAGATGCGCAGCGTCCGCTTGTCAAAAATCCCCCGTTGTACAGTTGTGATTCCAAGGCGTTCCTGTTCCTCACTCGAGAGGGGAATGTGCTGGAGAGACCATTTCAAGAGCGGCGGGGTCATGAGCGATGTCACCATCGCCATAATAACCAGGCTACTGTAGACTTCCGGTCCAAGAATCCCTGACGTTAAGCCAATCAGCGCAACGATTAATTCCATCCCTCCCCGTGCGTTCATGCCGATACCAATTGACAGGGATTCCCACCACGGCAGGCGTCCGAGAATTCCACCCAAAGTGCAACCAAGCAGTTTACCCGCACAGGCAACCCCAACAACCGCACCAACCAACGTCAGATCGTTCAAAAGTGTGAGGTTCACCCGCAAGCCGACAAACGCGAAAAAGACTGGCGTAAATACGCCATGCACCACGCCCACAAGCTTCTCTAATGCATTGGCCCGCACTCGTGGAGATTGGGCAAGAATGACCCCAGCCACGAATGCCCCGAACACCGCATGAATCCCGATGGCCTCAGTAATAGCCGCACAGATCAGAGTAATAACGATGACCGCAGTGATGTGCCCTTCTTCGACTAACACGCGTTCATCAACCCATCGCATCAGGCGACGGACGAGTTGTATGCCGAGTAACAGCGCTACGGTCACAAACGCAATCGTCTGGAAGACCGAAATAGCGACGTCGCGGAGATCAAGCACCCCTTTCGTAGTCATGCCGATCAGCATGGACAGAATCGTCCAACCGGCAATGTCATCGACGATTGCCGCACCCATGATGATCGCACCGACATTACGTCGTAACACGTTCAAATCCATGAGGATCTTGGCAATGACTGGGACTGCCGAAATCGCCATCGCTGTCCCCATAAACAGATGAAACACCAAGCGTTGTTCTGGATGAGGAATTAACCGCTCTGGAATGGCAACCCCAAGAATATAACCAAGAGTGAAGGGCAAGAGGATCCCCAGCAAAGAAGCCAACGTCGCAGGTCGTCCGAGCTTGCGGAGAACCGCCATATCGGTTTCGAGCCCGGTCAGCAGCAGCAAAAAAATCATGCCGAGCCAGGAAATCAATTCCAAGAGCTGGTACTGCAACGCTTCGCGTGGAAAGAGCGCGACGAACAGGTCCGGAGCGAGCCAGCCAAAGAGCGACGGGCCAAGAGCGATACCAGCCAACAGTTCACCAAAGACCGGCGGCTGGCCATAACGCTTCATCACCTCGCCGAGCAAACGCGCACTGGTGAGCAATACGGCAAATTGCACGAGAAAGAGAAAAATCTGATGCGCACTAATAGGAGCAATCATACTGGAGCGATTCCCACCTCACTCTCTACCTTACACGGGCTTATTCACTGAACAAAAAGCCCCACCGCTCGAATTCTCCCCGTTCTATCTGCTACACTGTATGACCAATAACACTATACAAGATCGGGGTGGAGGTGTGGTTGTGAGGAGGCCTTTTTCTGTCTTACATTCATCCATGAAAAAACAGTATCGTTTGTTCCTGTCGTTGTGCTTGGTGGCGCTTTTTCTTGGCTTGCCGCACTCCGTCTTCGGCTCGGGTCAGAAAAGGGCGGTTGCCATCCTCCTCACAAGCTACACAAGCGCCAGAACCGCCACAGTCACCAGAGGTGCTCCTCGAACGCTCCGGCTTAGCATCAGGAGGACGTGAGTTATCTCTTATTCGATCCGGCCGATGGTCGAGCGATCGAGGAGTATCGTGCGGACGAATCTCGCGTCCCAGCCTCGACAACGAAAGTGATGACCGCCATCGCCGCGTTGAAGATTTTGGGAGAAGATCATTATTTCCAAACCTCAGTCCTCACGTCCGGCGAGATTATCGACGGCACCCTGCACGGCAACCTGTATTTACGTGGCGACGGTGATCCTACCCTGACTACAGATGACCTGCGCAACCTGGCGGTGGCGGTGCAGGACGCCGGGATAACAAACGTCATCCGGAAGTTTTATTTTTGATGACACACTGCTCACTCGCACTGAACAGATTGACCGGAACATTTCAATGACGGCACCCGTACAATCCCGGCCTCAGTGCATTGTCAGTGAATTATAACCGCATCCAGCTCCACTGGGAGCAGAAGCCACGCAAAGGGAGGGCGGCACCAGGCGCATACTCACATGCCAAAGGAGGAACGGTTCCGCTGGAAGCGATCACGGTCGGACGACAGGCCGAAGAATTCGACACCAACATCGCGTTTCTGCATGAAGCAACCAACCACGGCGGACCCGCATTGGACCGTTGGTTGTTATCGCCGAAGCTTCCGCCGCAAGGTTGGATTGGTTTACCTGTCAGGCTTGATCCGGGACGCATCACCGCCCTGCTGTTCCGCACAATCTGTAAGCAGAAGGGGATTGAGCTGCCACTCCCCGAAGCCGCAGCCGTACCAGCTACGGCACAAATGCTCGCGACGCATTGGAGCGAACCTCTGCCGGAGATCGTCTCAAAGGTCCTGCGCTTTAGTAACAATCTGGCAGCAGAATTGGTCGGCCTGACCGCGTCCCGCAAGTTAAGTACCCACCCACTTTCCCTTCGTGAATCAGCAGCGACACTGACCAATTGGTACCTGCGACAATTTCCCGACGCCCCGTGGCAAGGATTTCATTGCGCAAATCACTCCGGGCTAAGTAGTGCCACGCGCATGACGCCGAGACAAATGTCGGCAATCCTGCGCGTCGGGTGGTCACTGCCGGTCGGACAATCCACTTTTCCACAACTCTTGTGGCCCCCGATGTGGGAACGTGTCAAAAACGACCCCGAACATATCACAGTTCGTGCGAAGTCTGGGACCATGAATTACGCGGATGGGCTGGCAGGGTTTTTGACGACCAGGCAAGGTCGCCAATTAGGATTCGTCGTCCTCATAACCAATTTTCCACAACGCCTTGCACAAGACGAGACACAAGATGTACGAGCCACCGCAGCCGAACCGGAAGGCAATGGCTGGACACGCCGCGCAAAAATCTTGGAAAAAAATCTCGTCACAAGTTGGATGGCACGGTACTAAATCGAACCGCGTGACATTGGTACACTTCACGATATTCTTGTCATTCTGAGCCCTTCGACGGAGCCTGTCCTGCCTGCGCCAGTGCCGCAGGCACAGGTGAGCTTGACGAAGGGCTCAGGATAAACTCCGCGAAGAATCTCTCTGAGAGACCCTTCGTTACACTCAGGGTGACAGCTCTCAGATGCAGTCCTTGTGGCTGCATTTCGTTACTTACCAATAGCTGAGCCGCCTTAGCCTACCCGCGAGAACCGCTGCATTACTCTCCGGCTGAGTGCCGCAATCTCATCAACCTTACATACGACTCCTAACACAAGATACACACCGCCACCGGCGACAAGGATCCCGACGAAATACGACAGGCGCATCGGGTCCATCAGAGAACCCGACATCGTCGCGAGGGGACGACTAAGCAAGAATAAAATCACTCCAAGTGCAATAGCTAACAACAAATGTATCAGAAAACGTCGTCCCAAAAGTGCTTCGTTGAGTGGACCATGCCGACGTCGGAAGACTACATATAGCACTAACGTGTTAGCGTAAGAAACAAGCGAAGTGACCAACGCAATTCCCCAATGCCCCCACATCTGCATCAGACTCCAACTCCCTATTGCACTCAAAGCAATTGAACCAACTCCGACCCACGCGGGTGTTCGCGTATCCTTCTGCGCATTGAACAATCGTACCATCACTTGGCTGGTGCCATACGCTAACGTACCAATTCCATATGCCATGAGCGCTTGGCTTGTGAGGACGACATCGTCAGGGGAAAACTGACCTCGTTCATATAAGAGACGAACAATCGGCGTCGCCAGCGCAATCAAAACTGCGGTTGCCGGCAGCGCAACTGCAAAAAGGAGCGACAGTCCAGCCGCAGCTTGCTCTTTGAAGTGTTGCGGTGTCCCAGAATGGCGCGCGGTTGAGAGATCCGTTAGCAACACGGTGTACACCGGGACAGCAAACAAACTAACAGGCAACATGAAGATACGAAACGCATACGCTAATGCAGAAACACTGCCTTCTGGAAGGGTAGATGCCATCGATCGTGCGATAAAAGCGTTGACAGGCACCACTGCCGTCGCCACGATCGCACCAAGCACCAAGCCCTGCATCTCACGCAGTGCTGGATGAGTAAAACCAACGCTCGGTCGATAGCGAATGCCTTTCTGTCGCAGTACAGGAATCTGGATGACCACTTGGACGATACTACCTATCACAACACCGATCGCGAGACTCATAATCCCGTATTGTGCGGCAAGTACCAGCGCGCTCGCAATCACGACAACGTTGAAGTACACACCCGCATATTCGGGCATCGCATAATGGCCGATACTGTTCAGTGTTCCCTTCATCACAGATAACAAACAGTGTAGAACTAGCATCGGCAACATCAGACGGAACAAGAAGATAGCGAGTTCGCGGTCTGCTTCGCTCAGACCAGGTGCCGCAAGGGTAATGATACTCGGAGCAGCAAGATAGCAGATTACGGCAAGAGTCAGGGCGAGAGCGATCGCTCCGTTCATCGTCACACTAAAGACAGTACTGAGTTCGTCTCGATGCTCACGATAGCGAGTGATTACTGGTACAAAGAAATTGCTCAGTACCCCGCTGAAGAACAGCGTCTGGATCATCTCGGGGAGATTGTAGGCAATGACGAAAATGTCAGTGACCCGCGAGGCTCCGAACAACGCAGCTTGGACCGCTTCGCGTACAAAGCCCAACGGACGACTGATGAGCGTTGCTATCAGAATCGGGAGACCTTTACGAGCGAGATTAGACCGAGATGGAGGAGGAGTCTGACCAGTAGGCTCAGTCATAGCGGGAGAAGCCGACACGTGCTGCACTGTAGCGACTCAATCCATGCAAGTCAAAAAAGGTCACGACCGATCGGGACTTGTCGGAACCTGTTTTGGCTGACCTGAGACTTACGAGTCTTTTGTTATACTGGAAACCAGAGGAAGGAGGATGGCCGTGGCATTATCTGATGACATCGAACGACAAACACAAGCGATTGGTCGCGAAATTTTTTCGCGCTTACAGACTGAGTCCCCGTCCGTTTTTCATTTCGCCTGGTGGGACGAAAAAATTCTCGATTGGTGCATGCACGACGAAACCCTCAAAGTACAGATGTTCCGCTTTATCGACGTACTTCCTTTGCTGAAGACCGGTGACCAAGTCGCACGCCATCTGCAAGAGTATTTCCTTAACCACAAAGAGATCTTTCCGATCGCTGTGCAGTGGGGCCTTGATGTTGCAACACAAAGTACTGCCGCAGCTCGTGCTGTCGCGCTAGCCGTACGGCGGAATGCCACACGCATGGCACAGCGTTTCATCGCTGGTGCGACTCCCGCTGAGGCACTCACCGCTATTCGTAAGTTACGTCGACAGAATCTCGCCTTTACCCTTGATCTGCTTGGCGAGGCAACACTCAGTGAAGAGGAGGCAGAAGCATATCAACATCGGTACCTGATGCTGCTGCGCTCCCTCTCCGAAGCAGCTCGAAACTGGGAGTCGGCTCCCCTCATTGATACGGATCACGTGGGACCAATTCCACGGATCAATGTTTCAGTAAAATTGACGGCTTTGTATTCGCAATTTGATGCAATCGACCCTGAGCACAGCGCCATGCAGGTCAAAGCACGATTGCGTCCAATTTTGCGTGCCGCCAAAGAAGCAGGAGCGTTCGTTACTGTCGACATGGAGCAGTATCGTTACAAAGATCT
Organism: uncultured delta proteobacterium; assembly: GCA_963733195.1. Classification (GTDB taxonomy): domain Bacteria; phylum Desulfobacterota; class Binatia; order Bin18; family Bin18; genus VGTJ01. The sequence goes on along the minus strand of CAVTCR010000009.1, from coordinate 67,713 downwards.
CACGCTGCGTGTTTGCAAAGAAATCTTTGCTGAAGAAGAGTTCCACACCTGGCCACATGTGGGGATCGTGCTCCAGGCGTATCTACGCGAGACGGAACAAGATGTACACGACTTACTTGCATGGGTGAAGACTCGAGGTACACCCATTAGCGTCCGCCTTGTACGGGGGGCCTATTGGGACTACGAAACTGTCATCGCTCAGCAGCGCCACTGGTCAATTCCGGTTTTTACCCGCAAGTCGGAGACAGACATTAACTTTGAACGCCTCGTTACACTCTTGTTAGAACACATCCATCTCCTACGGCCAGCAATCGCCACCCATAACGTCCGCTCGATTGCTTATGCGTTGGCAACCTCACGAGCACTTGATCTGCCGGAACGTGCGGTTGAGTTCCAGATGCTCTACGGCATGGGTGATGCGATCAAAGCAACACTGATCCAGCTCGGTCAGCGCGTGCGAGTATATGCGCCTTTCGGTGAACTCCTTCCCGGCATGGGCTATCTGGTTCGACGTTTATTAGAAAACACGTCGAATGATTCCTTCCTTCGCCAGAGCTTTGTCGAGAATGCTGCAGTAGATGCACTACTCCGAAGTCCTTTCGAGGTTGCGCAAGAAAGAGAAAATAATAACGGGACGCAGGCGGCTCCCGTACAAGTCACAACTCACTCCACAACGAACTCAGTCTTTCACAATGAACCAGAGTACGACTTTGCCCAGGAAGAGTCACGCCACAAGTTCCATAAAGCACTCGTGCAGATTCGTCGGCAACTTGGCCACACCTATCCGTTGGTGATCAATGATCAGGAAATCGCGACGGCCGCAGAGATCGTCTCACGGAATCCTTCGCAACCAGCTGAAGTCATTGGCCGCGTTGCGCGCGCAACGATTGCTGATGCTGAGCGAAGTGTACAGACGGCCCAGCAAGCGTTCGCAATTTGGCGTGAGACAAGTGCCGTTCAGCGGGCTGACTTTTTGTTTCGTGCTGCAGAAACCATGCGTGCCCGTCGTGCGGAACTGGCTGCGTGGGAGATTCTCGAATCCGGCAAGCCCTGGCGTGAAGCAGACGCCGATGTCTGCGAGGCGATTGATTACTTGATGTATTATGGTCACGAGATGTTGCGCCTTGCCTCACCTCGTCAACTTGATGATCTTCCTGGGGAGATCAACGAATACCGCTACCAAGCGCGCGGCGTCGCAGTTGTGATTGCCCCGTGGAACTTCCCATTGGCGATTCTCACCGGTATGACCGCAGCGGCCTTGGTGGCTGGTAACACAGTCATTATGAAACCGGCCGAACAGACACCGGTTATCGCCGCTAAGCTCATGGAGATTTTTCGTGGGGTTGAACTCCCTGCAGGAGTACTCTCCTATCTTCCAGGCATTGGAGAGGAGGTCGGGGAACATCTGGTTACGCACCCACACGTCAATCTGATTGCCTTCACTGGCTCACAGGCCGTAGGTCTTCATATCAATGCCGTCGCGGCCCAAACCCGTGAAGGGCAGCGTGGCATCAAAAAAGTAATCGCCGAACTCGGCGGGAAGAATGCAATTATCGTCGATGACGACGCAGACCTTGATGAAGCGGTACTCGGAACCGTTACCGCTGCCTTTGGGTATGCCGGCCAAAAGTGCTCTGCTTGCTCTCGGGTCATCGTAGTGGAACAAGTCTACGATGTTTTTGTGCAACGTCTTGTTGAAGCCACGCGCAGTCTCCGTATCGGTTCAGCCGAAGAGCCGGGAACCTTCGTCCCGCCTGTCATCGATGAAGACGCACGACACAAGATACGGCATGCCATCCAGCGTGGGAAGCAAGAGGCCCAACTTGCGCTGGAGATGCCGACGCCGGCACAGGGGACGTATGTTGGGCCAGTCATCTTCACTAACGTTCCGCCGCATGCGTCTATCGCGCAGGAGGAGATCTTCGGCCCGGTACTATCTGTCCTCAAGGCACGTGACTTCGACGAGGCACTCACGATTGCGCTCGATACTCCGTATGCTCTTACTGGAGGTATATATTCACGAAGCCCTGCGCACATCGAGCGAGCACGGCAGGAATTCCGTGTCGGTAACCTCTATATTAACCGCAAGATCACTGGTGCCATTGTGGGTCGCCAGCCATTTGGCGGCTTGGGACTTTCAGGCATAGGTTCAAAAGCTGGAGGGCCTGACTATCTGTTACAGTTCCTTGAACCGCGCGTAGTGACCGAGAACACCCTGCGACGGGGGTTTGCTCCGAAAGGTCATGAGTGAATCTGTCCTTCGGGTGACGACTCGGTCGGCAGGATGACTCGAAAGCACACGCCACGGCCAAAAGTACTCTCTACTTCAACGGACCCGCCATGCGCTTCGACAAAAGTTTTCACGATAAACAGCCCTAATCCGGTTCCCTCCTGGTTGCGCGCCGGAGTCGTGTGGCGATATTTCTGGAACAGGAATGGAATGTCTCCTGGAGCAATACCTGGGCCGGTGTCTATAACTTCGACAACCACGCCCTCGTCGTGGACGTGGTAAGGGAGAGGCGTGCGTCGATCGTCACTTGCCTCCCCGTGTTTAGCTCGCCGATGTGCACGAACAGTAATGTGTCCTGTTTCCGGGGTAAACTTGAGGGCATTTCGTACCAGATTAGAAAAGACCCGTTCCAATGCCATCCCATCAGCAGTCAAGGAGGGCAGCTTTTCGACGATATCGAGCGTAATGGTCACATGGTGGCGTTGAGCAACACCCGCATACTGTTGGACTACCCGCTGCAGGATCATGTCGATGGGGAATAGGCTCTTCTGTAAGACAAACGCTCCCGCTTCTACTCGTGCAAGATCAAGATAGTTGGTAATCAGCGAGAGTGTGGTTTGTGCATTCTCTCGAATGCGTTGGACGAACTCTCCTTCGGGCGATGACGACGGTGTGGTCACTTCGTGTTGCAACAAGTCGACATAACCTAAGATCGCAGCCAGCGGATTCTTGACGTCATGCGCTAGCATCGCTAAGAAATCACCGCGTTGCCGGTCAAGTGCTTTCTTCGCGGAGATATCCCGATAAATTCCTTGGAATCCAACAGGTATTCCCTTCCGGTCACGGATAGCACGAGTGCGCGCCTCAACAGGAATAATACGCCCATCCTTGTGAATGATCTCTGCTTCAAAGGTTGAAGACGGAGGTTTATCACCCGCAAGGAAGCGACGTGTCCGCTCTTCCGCTAGCTGCATGGAAGCCGAAGTCGTTAATTTCCTCGCGTGCTGCCCAATCACCTCCTCGCGAGTCCATCCGAGCATACGCTCTGCGCCACGGTTAAAACTCGTCAACACAGAATCCAGCGTAAACGTCGCAATCGCATCATTTGCGTTCTCAAAGAGGTTCCGATAACGCGCTTCACTTTCCCGAAGGGCCTCCTCTACCCGCTTGTTCCCAGAAATGTCCGTGAGTACACCACGGAGACCAACGACTTCACCATTCCGTACAATAGGACGACTCGCACTACGGCCCCAAAAAAACTCACCGGACTTCTTGCGGACGCGGAACTCGCTCGGTTGGAGTTCTCCAGCAATGGTTCGTTGGAAATTTTCCATCAACCCAGGCAAATCGTTGGGATGAATAAACTCGGAGAACGGGCGACCAACAATCTCCTCCGGTCTATACCCACCGAGCGAGATAACGACCGGACTGATGTAGGTCAGTGTGCCAGTCGCGTCAACGATATAAATCATCTCCGAGATATTCTCGACCAGACTCTCGATACTTCTCTTCGGATTCGCGTAGTGCTGACTCGATCTCTTTTTGCGTGGAGATATCCCGAATGATCGTTGAAAAAAATTGCACCATGCCGTCTGGCCCTTTGTGGGCCAGAACAGTTTGCGATACTGGCACTTCTCGACCACCTCGGGTGAGGATAGCAGTCTCACCACTCCATTGTCCGTCATTGATCAAGCTCGGGACAATCTCACTCAGTTGGATACGGGTCCTCTCAGGATGAAAATGTAGGACATTGATCTCTGACAGCGGCTCATCTTCCCCAATACCCAGCAACTTTCGGCCAGCACGATTCAGGTACACCATTCGCCACCAGGAACAGAGATACCGACACAATCCGTTGTACCTTCAAGAATGGCAGTCAATCGAGCTTGAACTTCGCGCGTATGTTTCCGTTCAGACACGTCGCGCGAAATCCCCATTAATCCAACAACATGCCCTTTTGCATTGCGCAGGACTGATGCCTCGAGGTATGCATCAAAAGGCTCTCCATCCTTCTTCTTGTTTCTCACCTCTGCGGTACCGCCTCCAGTAGCAAGGACCTTCTCATAGATATCCTCTCCCTGGGAGGGGTCCTCGTATAAGATGTCGACAGGTTGGCCGACGACTTCTGACTTGCGATAGCCAAAGGTCTTCTCTGCAGCAGGATTAAATTCGGTGATCCGTCGATGCTCATCGACAGCGATAATCATGTCGAGCGAGCTGTTGATTATTGTTTCTGCGTATTCTTTCGCCGCACCTAGATCCGCTTCTGTGTCCTGGTGCTTTGCTGCACCCGCCTCAAGCATCCCTACCTGCTTACGCAAGGCGCGCAGTTCTGCGAGGAGCTGTGCTTTGCTCTTTTCCTCGTCACGTATACTCATCTTGGTCCCTTTATCTTTATAACGTGAGTAGGGGATAAAAGGCAAAAGACGAGGAAAGAGAATTTTCAGCGGAAAAAAGTAGGCGTGTGTAGGCAAGGCGGGAGGGTTCCTCTTCCACCCTGTAAAACAAACGAGACAACCTCCAAGCAATGTTCTTACAATGCCACAACAGAGTTTTGCAGAATACCTACCTTCTCAATTTCAATCCGTACAGTGTCACCCGATTTGAGGAATCGTGGTGGGTTCCGGAACCACCCCACACCAGATGGCGTCCCAGTTGAGATAATATCTCCCGGCTCCAGTGGGAAGATGTGCGAAAGGTAGTCGATCAAGTAATTCACATTGAAAATGAGATGACGAGTGTTGGAATGTTGCATTTCCTCGCCGCTCACGATCGTACGGATATCGAGGCTGTGTGGATCGGAAATCTCATCTTTTGTGACAATCGCCGGACCAAGCGGCGCAAAGGTATCAAACGACTTTCCGGCAGTCGGGCTGCTGCGCTCTTGGTAATCGCGTCCGCTGACATCGTTGCAAATGGTGTACCCAGCGACATAGCTAAGGGCATCCTTTCCTGACACCTCTTTGGCCCGTTTACCGATAACCACGGCAAGCTCACCCTCGAAGTCAACCATCTCGGTCACAAAGGGAATCTGGATGGTCTCACCGTTGGCAATAACGGCAGAGACGGCTTTGGTAAATATCATCGGATACTTTGGTTTCTCGCGTCCACCTTCTGCTGCATGGTCTGCATAGTTGAGGCCAATACCAATAATTTTTCCGGGTTTCGGCACTGGGGCAAGCAAGTGGACTTCAGGCAGCGGAATTCCCGATCTGCCTTTTGCCACTACTTCTTTGGCACGCGCGAGCGCGGTCTCTCCTTGTTGAAGAAACGTCAGCATATCCGCCGGCAACTCACCCCCAGAGGCGGAGGGAAAATCAATAATGCCTACAGTAGTAAGCGCGCCAATACTCCGTTGATCATTTCGTTCGTACGACACAAGACGCATGTAGTTATTATCCTCTCGTATAAGCTCTTAGTGTTAGGAAAGTTTAAGGTTCAAGGTTTACAGTTTCAGTCCAAAGTCTAAAGTCTTACGTTTCACGTTCCAAGTTTCATGCTTCTTTTTGCGTTTCCCCACTTCGATTTGTGTTATTTTTGACTTTTGACCTTTGCCTTTTGATTTTTATTTTTCTGTCCCCTGTTCTCGCAACTTTGCTCGCTCCACCTTTCCCATCGCATTGCGGGGAACGGCATCCAGAAACCGATAAACTCGCGGTCGTTTGTAGGGAGCGAGATCATGTTCTGCTTTCGTACGCAAGCGTGCCTCTAAGGCGGTAGTGTCCTCGCCTGCACGTGGAACGATAAAAGCGGTAATACGTTCACCAAGATCCGTATCTGGAATTCCGACAACTGCGCACTCGGCTACTCCCACATCCGTCTCCAGTACCACTTCGACCTCTCCAGGAGTGACGTTCGTTCCACCCACAATGATCAGCTCCTTGATACGCCCAAGAATTGACACATAACCATCAGCATCAATAGCCCCGAGATCGCCAGTACGAAACCAATTATCGTGGAACGCTGGTGCCGTAGCTTCAGGATTATTCCAGTAACCATGAAACACATTCGGGCCACGAACGCAGATTTCTCCAGTTTCTTGTGTATTTAGACGTTGCAGGGTTTGCGGATCAAAAATCCCTACCTCCACGCCAGGGAGTGGCAAGCCCACGCTACCGAGTTTCCAGGGACCACGAAGCGGGTTTGACGTATTGATCACGGTTTCCGTCAACCCATAGCGCTCGACGATAGGAAAATCGAATTGCTCACGGAAGCGACGAAACGTTTCCGGCGACAGCGGTGCCGATCCGCACGTGAATACGCGCATAGAAGTTAGCGAGACGTGAGGCTTCAGTGTTTTGTCCGCCTCTACTGCTTCCGTCATGCGATGATACATCGTCGGCACCCCCATAAATACGCTAATGCGTTGTGGCCCAAACGTCCGCAACACCACCGCTGGCTCAAACCGTTCGAGCAATACAGCAGTATTGCCAACATACAGACTGCCGTACAGCCCAAGACCAAGCCCGTGGACATGATGAGGAGGAAGCGTGTGTAACAGACGATCAGACTCCTTCATCTCCCAGGTTTCAACCAGCAGGGCTTGCAAATTCGCGCGTAAGTTTTCGTGTGTGAGGCCAACTCCTTTCGGGGCGCCAGTCGTTCCACTAGTAAACACGAGTAAGGCGAGATCATCATTGACGCGTTCGACTGGTTCCACTCCAGAAGGACTTGTCGGAAGTACCTGAGAGAGGGGGATAATGCCGGACGGGACTCCGTCCGTTTCGCCAGCGACCCAGCACGGCCCTTGTACGGCATTGATAATATCCGGTGCTCGGACGATTGTTTCACGGTGCGTAATCGCCAGTTTAACCTGAGCTCGCTGCAATACCGCCTCAGTTTCACGTGCAGTAAGTGCAGGATTCAGTGGCACAACACCGGCGCCGACACCCAGCACAGCGAGATGAGCCGTCACTAAACCGGAAGATTTCCCCAGCGACACAGCAACACGGTCCCCAGGACCAATACCGGCAGCGTGTAATGCCGCCATCCACTGGGCAGCCTCCCGACGCAACTCGCCGCGTGTCTGTCGCCAGGAGACAGTACCATCTGCCTCTAGACGCTCAAGCACAACCATCGACTCGTTTCGTGTCAAATGCTCCCAGAAAATTCGTGCCAAATTCATAGGGGGACTGTCTACCATACGATGTCAAGCAGGAACAGGGGAACAACCATCAACACATTGACAATTGAGAGAGAAGTACGGTACGCCAAACGATACCGACTCCACCGCAAGGAGACTTTCTCATGGACCTGGGCCGCACCCCTAACCGCCGCCTCGCCACTCTCCAACAGCAAGTTGCGTACGATGAACGCCTCAAGCGCGTCATGAATCACATCCATGCTGCGAAAGATGTCGATCAGATTCTGATCACTCTCCACGATGAGATTTTGAGTTTGTTTGATGCTGAGCGTCTGGCTATTTATGCGATCGATTACGAGCGCAAGGAGATCTATTCCAAATTCTCTGATCTCAACAAGATTCGTGAGATTCGCGTTTCGCTCGGGAACCAGAGTATCGTCGGGTTCGTGGCCAATAACTGCTTGGCCGTCAATGTCGCCAATGCCTACGATAAAGCAGAACTGGCACGTATCAGTACGACGCTAACCTTCGACGGTTCGTGGGACCAACGGAGCGGCATGCGTACACGCCAGGTACTGACGGTACCGGTCTGCGCCCCCTCCACCAATGCACTGACAGGTGTCATTCAATTGATCAATAAACGCAGCGCCGAGCGGTTCACCCCGCACGACGAGCAGAAAGTCCAAGAAATTGCCCAAACGCTTGGAATTGCACTACACAATCAGTATCAGTCAGTACGGAGAAAGCCCGCGAAGTTTGACACCTTAGTGAGTAGCAACCTCCTGAGCCAACAGGAGCTCGACCTCGCGATCACCGAGGCACGGGACAAGCAGCGCACTCTCGAATCTATACTCATGGAGGCCTATCACATACGCAAGCAGGACCTCGGCAATGCGCTCAGTACGTTTTATCGCTGTCCCTTTTTCGATTCCGAAGAACAGTTTGTTCTTGCCCCTGCTGTATTGGAAGGTCTCAATCTCAATTATCTTAAGGCGCATGGGTGGGTGCCCATACGCGAGACTGATGACGGAGTAGAAATTCTCATTGACGACCCCTCCGCGTTTACCAAGCGCCAAGATATTCAGCGGGTATTTCCAGGGAAAAAGATCCGCTATGTGGTTGGCCTTAGCGACGATATTGCCGCGGTCATCAGCACCGCGAGCCAAGAACGAACAGCCCAGGCGCCGCTCACGGCCATCTTAGGTCAGCTCGCCGCTGAAGAACATCAGAGCGCGACTGGCACGACAGATGGGGTCGTCGATGAAAACGATAGCGGCCTAGTGCGGTTAGTGAATCAGATTATTTCGGACGCATACAAAGCCGGTGCTTCAGATATTCACATCGAACCGTACGGCCCACACCGTGAAGCAGTCGTACGGATTCGTGTCGATGGTCGCTGTGAAAAATCACTCGAAGTGCCAGCACGCTATCGGCGCGCGCTCGCTTCACGCCTCAAAGTGATGGCGCAATTAGATATTGCCGAGCGCCGCAAACCGCAGGATGGCAAGATTCAGTTTCGCCTCCCTGACCGCGAGATTGAACTCCGTGTAGCAACCCTGCCAACAGCAGGAGCAGACAACGAGGATGTTGTCTTGCGCATTCTCACCGCCAAGGAGCCCATGCAGCTTGATAACCTCGGCATGTCCGAGCGCAACCTGCAACAATTCAAGCGCATTCTCCAGAAACCCTATGGCATGATTCTCTGCGTCGGACCAACTGGCTCGGGAAAGACAACGACATTGCATTCGGCACTCGCACAGTTGAACGTGCCAGACCGAAAGATCTGGACCGCTGAAGATCCGGTAGAGATTACGCAGTATGGATTACGTCAGTTGCAAGTGCATCCACGGATTGGGTTGGACTTTGCGACAGCCATGCGCTCGTTTCTCCGGGCTGATCCCGACATTATCATGGTCGGCGAGATTCGCGACCGCGAGACAGCCGAGATCAGTATTGAAGCGTCACTCACCGGTCACCTGATTCTGAGTACGCTCCACACCAACAGTGCAGTAGAAACCGTCACTCGCTTGTTAGAAATGGAAATGGACCCGTTCTTGTTTGCTGATGCACTCCTTGGTGTCCTTGCTCAACGTCTCACCCGCACGATCTGTCGGGCCTGTAAGGAATTTTACCATCCGATCAAAGAAGAGTATGACACCCTCGCCTTGGGTTATGGCGAAGAGGCGTTCATACAACTTGGGGTTGTCTACAACGATGAGTTTCGTCTCGCGCGAGGCAAAGGTTGCTCAGCCTGCCGCCAAAGTGGCTATAAAGGCCGCATGGGCATCCACGAACTGCTAGTCGCTACCGACGACGTTAAACGTCTGATTCATGCTCGAGCGCCTGTGTCGGAAATACTGACGGTTGCTCTGACCCAAGGCATGACCACCCTCGTACAAGACGGCATCATGAAGACTCTGCAAGGCTGGACAGATTACAAACAGGTTCAGGCGGTGGCGATGCGGTGAGCTGGCCTTTTGGATTTCACTCGGTCTTAGTAATGATAGAAGGGAAGGAAAACAGCGAACGGAGAATGAAAAAAAGATAGGGAATCTCTGGTACGGATTCCCTATGATCATTATCTATTGTTCCCAGCGCTGTTCATGCTTCGACAATTTTAGCACGAACGTCAATTAGCCTGTTATTCAATCATTGACACCCATAACCATATCGCGCACAGTGAAATGGTATTGAGCCTGCCACAGGAAATCTGGGCAGAGCATGCACGCCCGCGAAGGAGGAGCTTATGGCTTATGATGTTGTGATTAAGAACGGAACGGTCGTCGATGGCACTGGGCAGCAGCCGTATCGTGCTGATGTCGCTATCCAAGGTGATCGCATTGCCGAGGTTGGCAAGGTCACGGATTCCGCGAAACGCACGATCGACGCTGAGGGACATATTGTCACTCCTGGTTTTGTCGATATTCATACCCACCTCGATGCGCAAATCTTTTGGGACCCGATCGCTTCTTCATCGTGCTGGCATGGCATCACGTCAGTTGTCATGGGCAACTGTGGTGTCACCTTCGCTCCGTGTAAGCCTCAGGACCGCGAATACCTCGCTCATTTGATGGAATCCGTCGAAGACATTCCGGCAGCAAGCATCATGGCGGGCATGCCGTGGCAATGGGAAACTTACGGAGAATACCTCAAAGCACTCGATTCTGTACCGAAAGGCATGAACGTTGGCGGCATGGTTGGTCATTGCGCCGTGCGTTATTGGGCGATGGGCGCCGAAAGTCTGGAAAACAAGCCAGCGAGCCCTGATCAGATCGCCCGCATGCACGACATTGTCGCTGAAGCGATTGCCGGTGGTGCACTTGGTTTTTCAACTTCCCGCACGATCCTGCATCGAACTCCAGAAGGTCAACCCGTCCCAGGAACCTTTGCTGATCGTAATGAAATTATGGGCATCGCTCATGCTTTAGGTGAACTCAAACGTGGACTGTTTGAAGCGGCACCGGGTATCGACAGCGGACGGCCAGACGACATCAAACGCGAAGTCGATTGGATGACCGAAGTCAGTCTCGCGACTGGACGTCCTGTAACTTTTGGTTTGGCACAAAGCCGCCCGCACCCCACTGTATTTTCCTCAATGCTCGAGCAGATCAGCGCAAGTGCAGCGCGCGGGGCACAGATCTTCGCTCAGTCCACAACTCGCGGCATCGGTGTGTTGTTCGGCTTCGTTAATCGTACGCCATTCGATCGGGCTCCGTCGTGGCGTGCACTCCGAGCACTGAAGCTAGAAGAGAAAGTCGCGAAACTGCGTAATCCTGAATACCGAGCCACGATGATCCAAGAAGCATTGGCCGATCCGCCGCCGATCGATTTCAGCCAAATCTTCGTCCTCCCGCAAGGGGAAGCACGTTACGATCATCGTGCAGACGAGAGCCTCGCTGCTCATGCGCAGCGTTTAGGCGTCAGCCCGGCTGAGGCGTTTATTACGCTTTCCATCGAGCGTGACGGAAAGGCACTGTTCAATTATCCGTTCCTCAATCCAAACTTTGATGCTGTGCAAACAATGCTGGACCACCCACGGGTAGTTATCGGGTTGGGTGATTCTGGTGCGCATGTCGGGCAGATCATGGACTCAAGTCTGCCGACGTACTTCCTCAAGTATTGGGTCAAAGAGCGACAGCATTTCACCCTGGAGCAGGCGATTCGCAAGCTTACTCTTGATACGGCACAGTTATTCGGTATTCAGGATCGCGGCGTTGTTCGCCAAGGCGCGTACGCAGATCTCAATGTCATCGACTATGATAACTTGCAGTTACCTCCGCCAACCTTCGTACAGGACCTCCCTGCTGGTGGTAGTCGCTACATCCAAAAATCTGTAGGTTACAAGCACACTCTCGTGAATGGTCAGACGTTCATGAATGGTCTGGAACACACTGGCGTGTGTGCTGGTCAGGTGTTACGCAGCACGTAGGCGCTGCATTCCGTTCAGAAACGACGGCGGCATCCAGAGGGCATGGCAGGCAAGCCGTGCCCCTCGGTGATCAAGATTTACGTTAGCAACGCACTCACCGCTTTCAGTAAATCTGCCCGTTCAAAAGGTTTCGCTAACACACGGTGGGCACCAAAGAATTCTGCTTCCAGCAATACGTCCAAATTTTTCCGCCGTCCCCCTCCCGAAATAGCAAGGACTTTAATTTGTGGAAAGTCTCGGTGGAGCGTCCGAATAGTCTCAATTCCTTCTTGTTCAGGCATGAGGATGTCTGTAACAATGAGTTCGATCGGTTGCTCACGGACGTGTTGCATTCCTACGTTTCCATCTGGGGCTTCAGCAACGTCATGCCCAGCTCGCTCAAGCACTTGTCGAAGCATATTACGAACAGGGTCTTCGTCATCAATAACTAAAATACGTGCCATGCTCTCCTCCTGAAGCGTATCGTCTCCGTTTTCTTCGTGTATCGTCCATGAATTCCATAACCTCGTAATATTTACGATGCCATAGCCGCCATTAACGAATCCGAGGTTTCTTCTTCTCCCGTAGCGTACGGCCAATAGATGCGAAAAGTTGTCCCCTGATTTGGGGTACTGTCAACGGTAATCATTCCGCCGTGACTGGTCACAATACGATGAACAATAGCGAGCCCCATTCCATTCCCTTGTCCTACCGGCTTGGTAGTGAAAAATGGTTCAAAAATATGATCAAGGATTTCAGGTTCTATACCACAGCCGTTGTCACTTATAGTGAGACAGAGGCAAGAGGATTCGTCGTGGACGCCTCGCGTTCCCACCCCCCCGGTGTCTCTGTTATTTCCATCGTCAAGCTGGAGTGTGACAGTACCCTCGTCTCCCCCGACAGCCTGAACGGCGTTGACACAAAGATTCATTACCATCTGTTGGATCTGGGTTGGGTCCGCCAGAACGGTATCTTTTTCAGCGCTGCACGCGAAATGAAACGTCGCCGTTTTGGGAAATGACACACGGAGCAGAGCGAGTGTTTCTTCCACAACGCTGCGTAAATGTACTGGGCGTCGACTGCGTTGTCCAGGACGGCTAAAAGTTAAGAGCTGTTGAATCAGAGTTTTTGCCCGCCGACTCGCAGTGAGGATTTCGTCGATATTGCGTTGAGTGAGCGTCCCCTCAGGAACGTCATCCTTTACGAGTGCAGCATAGCCCATGATTGCGGAAAGAATATTGTTAAAATCATGGGCGACGCCACCAGCAAGAGTCCCCAGCGCTTCTAGCTTTTGTGTCTGAAGGAGCTGTGCATGCAGTTGTTGCTGTTGCTCATCCGCCCGTTTCCGCTCAAGAGCATTCGCCACTATTTCGCCGATAACTTTCAGTAGAGTAATACTTTCCTCTGACCATAGTTTTTCCGTGCGGACTGTCGCAAAAACCAGAAAACCACCGAGGACTTTGCCGAACATAAGCGGAATACAAACGAGCGATTGGACCCCAATTGCCTGGAGAATCTTCTGCTCTCTCATTCCGGCTGTGGGCAGGTCAGCAACACGTGGAATGTAGAGGACTCCCTGCTCTTTCATCTTCTCTATACTCCAGGTCAACGGAGTTAGCGGCAGCTGCTGTAAAGCCTCCCACTGAGATTCGGTGCCGCTGGCACACCATTCGTGAGTGCAATTGACCGTGGTCCGGTCGGGAGAAAAGAGGCAAAGATAACTTCGATCGACGCCGGAGAATTCTCCGACCGTTTGCAAGGCTTGAACAATACCCTGGTCAATCTCTGTCGGTGCTAAGTTGATGAAGTTCTTTGAGATCTCGGCAACCAACTGCTCAAAAGCGAATTGATGCTGAAGCGCGGCTTCCGCTTGTTTGCGGGCAGTCACATCGCGAGAGTTAACGACGACACCACGAATCGCGGGATCAGCTAAGAGATTATTACCGATCGCTTCAAGGTAGACCCAGGTTCCATTTTTATGACGGATACGAAATTCGGGAGCAACCACACGTCCAGGTTGTGAGAGAGCGTCGGTAAAGACCGATAGAACCGTATTGACATCTTCTGGATGCAGCAGCGCAAAAACGCTCTGGCCTACAAGCTCTTCCTGGCCATAGCCAAGAACCTGTTCAATAGAGGGGCTATTATAGCGCACGTCACCGTTCGCATCGAGGATGGTAATGACGTCAGAGGAGTTCTGCACTAACGCCCGAAAACGTTCTTCGCTTTTGCGTAGGGCTTCCTCTGCCTGCTTCTGCTCAGTGAGGTCTTCGTGCGTGACCAGTAATCGCATCGACTCAGCTTGCGGAAAACGCGTTACCCTCCCGAGGAACCGGAGTTTCCGTGTTGGTGTGGGACACGCATATTCCATTGCAAAGGTCTCACGTTCACCGTTTAGCACGGCACGAATACCCGCGGCGAAGCGGCGGCCTTCCTCTGCCTCTTCTCCGACCGCAGCGTCACACACGGAAAGATAGTTCAGTCCTTCGACGGAAGACCTGGAAGAAAGTCCATTCTCTTCAGCACCCTTTCGCCAGACCTGATTGACAGAGATCACTTTGCCTGTCTCATCGAGCATAGCCAGAGAGACAGGAAGTACATCGAGAGCCGAGCGAACAAGGTGGGCTGACGTAATCGCTGTTTGCAACGCCTGCTCTTTTTCTTGGTAGAGCCGCGCTTGAACAATTGCGATAGTGGCTTGTGTCGCAATGGCTTCTAAGAGTTGTTCCTCCTCCTCGTTTATCGAGTGATGTGGCTCCCAGACAACTTCAAGGCAGCCCATCACTTCCGTTTCTTGCCACAATGGAGCCAGCAAAACTGAGATTTGTCCTGGGTTACCGCCCAATTGTTTCCCCAGCGCCCACGAGGTGGGCCATTCCTTCTCTGTCAGGCGAGGAACACGCAGTGAGCGTTTCTGTTCCGCGATCCACCCAACCATTGATCCTACCCAAGGGTAACGAAGCGTAGGCTCTGTCGCTGTTTGGTGCCCATAGGTCGTCGTGATTTCAGCTTCTTTTCTCTCATGGTCAAAGAGAATGACGGACGCACTCTGCGCGGCGAAAAGCCGGACAACTTCATCTATAATGTAGTGAAGCACTTCACCAAGAGCGAGGGTTGTCCCAATTACACGATTGATGCGCTGTAATCCTTCGCTCTCTCGCTGTAACTGGGCTTTTGTCTTCCGTGACTGCTTCATAGCTGATTCCCCAGGCGTGTTGTCAAGGCAAAAACAACTCACGACTTTTTCTGACGTTGCCGATCGAGCAGCACCACTCCGGTGCCACTCGCTTTGCAGACGAGGACCGGCTTCACGAGCACCTCCGCTGCCGAATCAGAAATATCTGGCCGGGGCTGAATCACTTTCCATGCCTCAAACTCAAACTTGCGTGACGTACGGCCGATCTGGGTAATGCGTCCGTGCGCTTCGATGAAGTCCCCAGCATACACCGGCGTGAGGAATTCAATGTTGTCGTACGCACGGAAGAGTCCCTCGTCGCCGTCGAGACGAATACTGAGCTCGGTTCCGACGTCGCCGAAAAGTTGTAACATCCGTGCTCCGTCAACGAGATTCCCCCCGTAGTGCGCATCATGAGCGCTCATCCGCACACGGATCACCGCCGTTGGCAGTTCGTTTACTGGGTCGAATGTCAGCATGGCTCCCCCTTCCTCCCCATTCTAGCAAAAGAAAAGGAGGGCACAGAAATGAGGTAGGAAAATTTTAGGGTACCCAAACGAAGGGATTACGGTAAGAACAACAAGCGACAACTCAGATTACTTCACAGAACCAGTTCCGCCAAGATTTTTCCCCCATACGTATTTGGCCACTGGCAAAAGAACGACCCCCAGCACGAGGGTCACGATACCGTTCATATTCCCCTGGCGGATTTCACCAATCCCTTGCAGTATCCAATATGTTCCAAGAATGAGGAGTCCTGTTGCTGTCCCTTTCATAGTCGTACTCCGCAAAAGGCTTTTTTCTTACACTGACTTTCCATCCCACCGTTCGACTTCAACGCGACAATCGTAGAACGTTCCGCCCCCACCGAGATCAGTGAGTTTTGCTGACGTAACATTATTCACGTTGCCTTTACCGCCAGAGAGTTTGTCCCACCAGCCCCAGAACGTCGCGATGGTTCCAGGAGCAACATTGTATGACACTTTGACCGGCATGACGAACGCACCGCGGGCATTGTACACGCGCACGTCCTCCCCATCGTGTAAGCCTCGTGTGGCGGCGTCGTCAGGGTGTATTTCCACCGTCCGTGCCTCACTCTCCTGGCGGCGCATGATGGGCAGGTGACCGTAAGATGAATTGAGCGAGTCTTTGTGTTTTCGGGGCAAGAAATTCAGTGGATACGGTCCAGTGCTGAGAGTTTCATGTGGTGGTACAAAACTCGGTAGCGGATCATGACCATCTTGGGCTAGTTTTTCACAATAGAATTCAAACTTGCCAGACGGAGAATGAAAGCCACCGCGTGCCCGAGGCAACAGGTCCGGCGTTGCGCGAGTCTTGAGAAAGGGCTGACTAGTAAATTGATCAGCTGGTACGGTCCGTCTGAGTGTTTCTGCCATCAGTTCTTCTGCAGAAACATAGAGTGCAGGTTCCATAATACCGAGAGCTTTACCGAGGAGCTGGAAGACTTCAGCATTGGATTTTGCCTCACCGAGAGGTTCGATAATCCGGCGGCTGAAGCTACCAAAATCTCCACCATAGGCAAGCACGGCATCGTCATGCTCAAAAGGTGACGTTGCCGGCAGTATAATATCAGCGTAGTCAGCACTATCAGTAAGAAACATGTCGTGCACGACGGTGAAAAGGTCGGGCCGTTGGAGCGCACGCCGAAGCGCAGGCTGATCAGGAAGCGACGCGGCGGGGTTGCAGTTATAGTTGTAGATCACCTTGATTGGCGGATCGAGCGACGGGTCAAGCAGATGTTCGGCCAAACGCACCATATTGATCTCTCGCGTCCCAGGTGGTGAGAGATCCGGGCGCATCGCTTTCCCCATGTCTTGGGCAGTAAACATTGCTCCCCAGAAATTGCACATGCCACCACCAACCTCCCGCCAGGCACCAGTCTGCGCAGGTAACGACGCGACTGCGCGTACGGCGGCGGCACCACCACCACTGCGCTGAATACCAATACCCATGCGGATCACCGCAGGACGTGTAGTGGCAAACTCACGCGCGAGCCGTTGAATTGTTTCATGCGGCACATCGCAGGTCTGGGAAAGTTCAGACAACGACAGAGACCGGAGACGTATGGCAAAGTGCTCGTATCCTATGGTGTACTTTTGGATGTAGTCTGTATCAGCAAGCCCTTCTTCTTCGATCACTTTCATCATGCCCAGCGCCAAGGCGGCATCCGTCCCTGGGCGGAGGAATACATGTTCATCACTCACCCGCGCAGTACGTGACCGATACGGATCAATAACAATCAGTTTTGCCCCGCGCCGTTTCGCTTCTTGTACCAAAGGCCAGACATGCATGCCGGTATTGAGGGGATTAGAGGCCCAGAAGATAATCAGCTTGCTTTCGACGAGCCCTTCCGGCGCAAAACCCATAAAAACGTCTGAGTACGCCAGCGCGCCGTAGAGGCCGCCTGCACAGATTGTCCGTGCTAACGTTGAAGCCCCAAGCGCATGAAAGAAACGGCGATCAATCGCATTACTCTGATAGACTCCATTATTCCCACGATACGAATACGGCAGAATTGATTGTGGCCCATGCGTCGTAATTGCTTCTTGCATCTTCGCTACAATCGTTGCCGTAGCTTCATTCCAAGAGATGCGTTCAAATTGTGCCTCGGGTCCTTTTGGACCGATCCGTCGTACGGGATACAGGAGGCGATCGGGTGCGTACACACGGTCAAGGAACTTGTTGACCTTGGCACAGAGGGCACCACGAGTGAACGGATGCTCTTTACTGGCAGTGATCTTGACCGCTTTGCCATTATCAATGGTCACATCCATGAGGCAGGAATCAGGGCAATCGTGCGGACAGGCCGCGTGAGCAACATGAGGCATAAGCACCCTCCTTTGCCTACGGCTCTACCACAAAAATCGTGAGGAGTAACGAGGATCACTACTGAAGTTCAGGGCGCTTATCGTAAACGCTGAAAAAGCTGCCAGAGGGGAGTGGTCACCAGTCCAGTAACTCCGCCTTTGGAAGAAGCACCAGGTGATTCTCCTGGTCGGGTAGCACCCTCGCTCCGTCGCCCTAAAAGAAAACTAAAAAGGATCCAGATAAAGATCAACGCGAAAATGGTTTGTTGCCAACCGGTCCGGTTAGTGCTGCGCAGGCCGAGGAACGGGCCGATAGCCCAACGGGTCTCCACGAACTGGCGGTGTTCCCACGCCCAAAAGATCGCCAACGCTCGTTCGTCATCATTCTTGGGCGAGGTTCCATCCGCAAGCTGCAATTCATGGCCGGCCATTCGCGCTAGGCGGGGGGTATAAATCGGATCGTGCCACACCGTTGGCCACCAGAATACCACGGCCACATACAAGATTCGGCCAATCCATAAGAGGGTACGAGCAGAAACAATAGGCATAAAATGATTCAATAGTATTATCGACTGTGAGGACCATTCTTTATATCGACATCATGAGTTTCGCCGGAGTTGCGCAACTGAAACAAGGCAGGTAAGAGAACTGCACTATTTGCGCAATAAAGGGGAAGCGACCATGCAGTGTCGAGTACGACCATTGATTCTTTCCATTGGAATGTCTTTCTTTGCTTTACTTTTCCTTGCTCTGCCTCTCTTTGCTGATGGTGAGTATCCTGCCGACTTTAAGCCCTCGAAACCATCTGCAACAGGGGAAACCAACGTATTAGCGCGGTTCGGAGCAGTTACCACTTACATGAACGACAAGCTGAACGCTGCTGGCGGACAAAATTCTCCTCAGTGCTATCGCAACTGCTTGACGGTTGGGGTCAATGATGTGCTGAAATGCATCGAAATCAAGAACACCTACACTGGCAGTGAATCCTGCGAGAAAGACGGCGCACAAAAGATGAGTAGCTGCGATCCGAAGTGCCAGTAAGACTGTCTAGAGTCCAGGGTCTGGACTCCAGAAAAAAGACGGGCGTATCTTTCTCTCTTCTCGTAGCCTCCAACCCTAAGACCCAAGTCTAGAAAAATGCGGCATTACAGCACGAGCGAAACGCTCCATCGATTTTAGCGTGTCGCGATGGTTGAAGTTGCCAAAGTTAAAATAGAGAATTACTTCTTCAATCCCTGCAGCCTCGCATTTTTTCAGTGTGGCAATACACGCCTCAGGATCGCCTGTCACTAAACTCCGTTCACCAAGATTTTCCGCTTTCATACTTTTCAGTCGTTCAACAATGTCGGCGAAATAGGCGATATGCGGAGGCGCTGACGCGCGATCCTCAGGAAACGCTGGCAAAATCGAATGGAGATAGTACAGTAGCCGCTCCTTTGTCCGTAATTCGTCGGCTTTGTTATCGGCAACATTAGTAAAATAGGAACACTTGGCTCGAGCATCTTGGTGCCCATGGCTGGCGGCAAGCTCTTTATATGTTTGCACTGCATCACCCACGCTGCCGAACATCATCGCCGCGGCAAATGGGGCAAACAGCGTATGAAATCCTTGTTCAGCAGCCATTTCGACAGTGGGGCGACTAAAACACGCGACGTAAATTGGCGGATGCGGTTTCTGTACTGGTCGCGGTAAACAGATGACAGGTTCAGTAATCGAGTAGAATTTTCCAGTGTAGGTAAATTCCTCTTTCGTCCAGGCAGTACGGAGGAGATCAAGCCCTTCAGCAAAACGGTCACGGCTTTCTTCAAATGCGACCTCGAACGCATCGTATTCGCGTTTATCGTATCCCCGCCCTGCCGAGAACACTGCACGCCCATCACTGAGTAAATCGAGCAAGGCAAAGTTTTCAGCCACACGCAACGGATGATCACACGGTAGCAACACCGTCGCCGGAGCAAGTTGAATACGTTTGGTCCGTGCAGCCACATAGGCCAGGAATGTCGCCGGAGCTGGTAGACAGCCAAAGAAACCAAAATGATGTTCCGGGACCCATGCCGAGTGATAGCCTAGTTCTTCAGCAACTTGACACTCTTCGAGCACTTCACGTAAGAACTGATTAGGATCTCTGCGTTGCGCCCCATACGCTGGAGGATTGTCCGTTAAAGTGAAGTAACCGAACTTCATTCAGATTCTCCTTTGCCCAGGTCCAATAGCAGAACCCCGCGTCTTCAGCTATGAGCCTTCAGCTCTTACAAAAAGGGGAAACGATAAAACGGGGAAAAGGCGAAAAGGAAAGAAAAAGAAATTTTCACCGTTCCCTATTTCCCCTTTTTGTCCACTCTTGCGCAACTTACACCGCTGCAATGTGTTTTTTATAAAAGGCCGATTTTCGGAGGGTACCCATGCGTAAATATCTTTTCATTGGAGTGTTTGCTTTCCTCTCGTTGTTACTCCTACACAGCTTTGCAACTCCGCCTGCTCTTGTGCCAACCTGGACCGTGCGACTGCCTGCAACTCATGGCCTGAAAGCCGGCGCAATTATCGAAGAAACCGGAAAGCCAATCGGAAAAGTTGTCGCAGTAAAGCCACACTCTGCCTCAGATGGAGAGAGAGGCACCGATGTTATCGTGACTCTTGACCTCAACAGCCAACAGCGACTTCGAGAGAACTCCACTTTTCTCGTTGCGCCTTCGACAGGAACAACAGAGCCAGGACTGCGCCTTGTCGTCTTTGACGAGACAAGCCCAGTTCTCCCTCCAGGCAGTCATATTAAGGGCGCAGAATCAGAGCTCGCAGTTGAACTCAAGAAACAGATCGCTGGGCTCGACAGCACAGTTCGGGAAGTATCACGGCAACTCGATCAGTTCCGCGGCGCGCTCGACAGCGTGAGCAAATCGGAAGAAAAGCGCAAACTCGAAGAAGGGATCGAAGGGTTAGCTGTGACTGTACGGCGAGTCCAAGATGACGTCATTCGTGTTGTGACCGAAGAGCTTGCCCGTTGGAAGCAAATTTTTGAGAAGATTTTCCCGATAGAAGTGGAGACGAAAAAAACCGTGTAACTCTAGAAAGCGATTTCTCTAGGGAAAACCAAAGGCAAGAAAGGGCGCAGGGTGCTGCGCCCTTAAGAGTACAGAGCGATTCTACTTCTTCATCATTGCAGCCAACGCGGCTTGCTGCTCACCAATCGCTTTCTTGACAGATGGCTGCTCTTGCACACGAGTCCACCACGCTGCGATCTTTGGCCGACCTTCGGTTGGCCCCTTCGACCCAAATTGCGGTAGGAAAGTCGTCAAGAAAAACATCGTCGGCGCAAGCGCACAATCAGCCAATGTGAAAGCACTTCCAGCTGCCCACTGACTCCCGATCCTTGCTTCGAGTTGGTCAAGGCGATTATTCACGTCTGTGATCTTCTCTTGAATGAATTTGTCATCGAGCTGCTGACCGAACAACTTCGGGAACACCGCCCGCATCGGCGGCTCTAAGATAGAGATCATGGAAACGGGTGAATGCACGCACCTGGGCACGACCCTCGGCATCTTTTGGGAGAAGCGGCTTGCTCAGGATATTTATCTTCGAGGTACTCGTTTATCAGCTCAGACTCAGCAATGAGCTGACCGTTATCGAGCACAAGCGCAGGCACTTTGCCCAGCGGGTTGATTTTCTTGTAGTCTGCCGAACCGGCCCCACCAGGAGGATCAACCAAATCCACGTTGATCCCTTTCTCGTAGATGGCGATGCGGCTTTTCGTCGCGAAATTGCTCAGCGCCAGATTGTATAGCTTCATAAGAAGTACCCCCTCAACAAAAATGTATTTATCCTGGCGACTATTGAGTACTGCGCTCGTTAAGTCAAGTGCGAAATGCTTGCAGATCAGGCATGCATACGATAGGAGGAGCAGGCTGTAAAAAAGGCAAACATAAAAACGCAAAAGGCAAACATGAAAAAGCGAAAGGCAAAAGTAAAACACAGCTATAGGGTTTTGCCTTTTTGCTTCGTGCTGATCAGCTTACTTGCTACGAGCCCTGCGTCCGCTCGTGTTACGAAAGTTGTTATCGACAAGATCGAATCCCCAACCTTTGAAGGACAAGAATTCGGCCCAGTCGGAAAGTATGAGAAACTCACTGGCCGGATTTTCGGCGAGGTCGACCCTAATGCACCAGAGAATGTAGAGATTGTGAATCTCGACAAGGCGCCCAAAAATGCGAACGGTCGTGTCTCCTACAGTGCCAATCTGTACATTCTTAAGCCTGTCGACCTCACCAAAGGCAACAGCAAGGTCTTGTACGGTATACTCAATCGCGGGAACAAACTTGACCTCGTGCTGATGAATAACGCTCCGTACAACGAGCACGCCAATAACCCGACTACGCTCGCCGACATTGGTAACGGTTTTCTCATGCACCAGGG
Source organism: uncultured delta proteobacterium (assembly GCA_963733195.1). Classification (GTDB taxonomy): domain Bacteria; phylum Desulfobacterota; class Binatia; order Bin18; family Bin18; genus VGTJ01. The sequence goes on along the minus strand of CAVTCR010000009.1, from coordinate 45,582 downwards.
ATACGTGCTGGTCTGGGGTGGATGGCAAGCGCAGGGAAAAAGCGGAGCACAGTGCTGCGTTGAACCAAAGCCTGGCGTGATGCATGCAGAATTACCGATTCCGTCGAATGGCAACCAGCCTATCATTGGCCCGGTACGAGACCTGTTTGTTGGTCAACAGCAAAGTAATCCGCCGGATCACCAAACGGCAACCTTAAGCTATCCGGTGCTCAATCAAACCTCACAGCAAGTTCGTGTCGATGTCCGAGCCAAGGCAGAAGGGGAACCTCCACAACCTATTCCCTTTTGTGTGGCTGGGGTGAAAGTCCTCCGCTGTTGGAGTTTTGTCGACGAACAGACGATCCGTATTTCGCCTGGCTTTGATTCAGGGCACCTCTACGAAGTCACCTATACGGCAAAGAACCCAATCGTCCTCGGGCTAGGATTTGCGATTACTCGCGATATCGTATCGTTCCTACGCTATCATCTGAGCGACGAGAATAAAACTGCCAATCCGCTACGTCGCAATGAACAGACAGTTGGCATAGAGAAAGTCTATGCGTTAGGCATCTCGCAAGCTGGCCGGTATTTGCAAGAACATCTTGTGAATGGCTTCAACCAGGATGAACAAAAGCGCATCGTGTTTGACGGACTACTGATTGACATTGCTGGCGCTGGTAAAACTTTTACCAACTTCGCTTTCGGCCAACCTGGCCGTACCCGTGGCGCACATCAAGACTACGATTTCCCCGAGAATTGGTTCCCATTCGCGTATGGCGTTCAGGATGACCCGTTCACAGGCAAACGCGAAGGATTGCTCCGCAATAGTACAGGTAAGGTCGGTGACGGTTTTGATCCTTTCGTAATGGTCACCAACACTGCCACTGAGTATTGGCGAAAAAGCGCCTCGCTGTTGCACACCGATGCCCAAGGCAATGACGTGCCGATCCCTGACAATGTACGCCTCTATTTCTTTGCCAGCGCCCAGCATTTCCCCTTGTTCCCACAGATTACGACTTCGCTCGGTGAGCGTTTACCCAAAGGAGTCTGCCAACAGGAACAGAATCCGGCCTTTCGTGGGCCGGTGATGCGAGCCTTGCTTGTAGCACTCGATGAGTGGGCTACGAAAGGAACACTCCCTCCAGAGACCCAAATTCCGACGCGACAAAGCGGAACACTTGTCTCGGAGGAAGTCAGTGTCGGGTCGTTTCCCACAATTCCTGGGGTTCAACACCTTGGGCACGCCAATCCGACGTACGTCTTGTACGGCACTGTCACGGCAAAGAGTTCACAAACGCAATATCTGACACTGGTACCGAAAACCAATTCGGATGGTAATGATCTCTCTGGCATCGTTCTCCCCGATATCGCCGTCCCGCTTGGCACTCACACTGGCTGGGCAGTACGCGCTGACGTTCTTGGAGCCATGTGTGGAAATCTGGGACAGTTTATTCCATTTGCTTATGGGAAGTCCCTTCGTAATCTCGCACGTGATCCACGGCTCTCGCTTACCGAGCGTTATCCGAAACGGTCATATGTGAATCGGATCAAACAGACAGTGAAAGACTTACAAACCCAACGTTTGTTGCTCCCGGAAGATGTCGCGACCTATATTGCTGACGCCGAACAGAAAGTCGCAACCATCTTTACTCCACCCCCCTCACCACCCAAGGAGAAGGACAAACCAAAAAGTAAGAAGAGAGCGCGAAAGCGTTGACATTGACCGCGACCTGAAAGAATAATCGGTATCACCCAAAGGAGGGTGTTCTATGGAAAAGGACGTTACTTTTTACAGCGCGGGTTTCAAACTCTTTGGCACCTTTTACATACCGGACAATCTTCGCCCTGGAGAGAAACTCCCCACGGTGCTGTGTTGTCATGGATTGCGTGCGAACCGTAAAGTCATCCTGCCAGAATTTGCTCGCGCTTTTGTCAAGCAAGGCTATGCTGCGTTTGTCTTTGACTACCGCGGTTTCGGTGAGAGCGAGGGAGTAAAGCAACGCTTGATTTCTCGCGAACGAGATGAAGACATCATCAATGCTACAACGTTTCTCGGCATGCAGCCGGAAATTGACGCTAACCGCATCGCCCTCTTTGGTATTAGCTACGGCGGAGCAAATGTTATTTCCACCGGTGCTGCTGACCCACGCACCAAAGCCATCGTGAGTGTGGTGGGCTTTGGTGATGGCGATCGCTGGATGCGCAATAGCCGCCGACTCTGGGAGTATTGGGCGTTGCGCAAACGGATCGAGAAAGATCGTGAACGTCGCGTTCTCACTGGTACGTCAGAATACGTCGATGCCTATGAGATTCTTATTCCTACGCCCGCAGAGGAAAAGGTGTACAGCGGCGGCGGACAGATTGCTTCCCTAAAAAGTGAATTACCACTCGAAACCGCGGACGACATGATGTCTTACAAGCCGGAAGCGGTAGTCGCGCAAATTGCTCCACGCCCACTTCTCATCATTGGGGCAGAGTTGGATTATCTCACTGGGTTTGAGGAATGCGTCAGCCTCTATGAGAAAGCGCGTGAACCAAAGCAGCTCCACATTCTGCCTGGGATTTCACATTATGAAACCTATACGCAAGGCTTTGATACAGTTGTACGGCTGAGTCTGGATGTGTTTGAGCAAACGTTGAAAAATGTCTAGGGTCCAGGGTCTAGCGTCTAAACCAGAAGTCATGACGTTGGTACACTTTACGATGCAACCACTCTACATGTCATTCTGAGTTCATTAGTTACGCTAGACAGGCTGCGAAGAATCTCTCTGGGAGACTCTTCACGGAGTTTATCCTGCCTGCGCCAGTGCCGCAGGCACAGGTGAGCCTATCGAAGGGTTCAGAGTGACAACTCTAGGTGTGCCGATCTCTTGAAGTCTGGGTTAGAGTCAAAAACTACTGACTACTGAATGCTGACTACTGACTACTCGTTTTGAAGGAGCTTTTTGTGGAATTTGGCTTATTCTCACTGTTTGATTTCTTCCGTGATCGGCAAGACGAAGTTGCGTATTACCGCAATACGCTTGACCTTATCCTCTTATCCGAAAAACTTGGGTACGATTCCGTCTGGCTCGGAGAAGAGCATTTCTACTCGTTCGGAATTTGTCCGAGTCCACAATTGTTTCTCACCGCGGTTGCGCGTGAAACTTCACGCCTTCGCCTTGGCACCGCCATCAGCCTCTTGCCGTTCGAGAATCCCCTGCGTAAAGCTGAAGATTTCGCCATGCTCGATATATTAAGTGATGGGCGACTCAACTTCGGTGTCGGTCGCGGCATTATTCCCAAGCACTTTGAGGGTTTCCGTGTCGATCCGCACGAAAGTCGCGCGCGCTATGAAGAATCGCTGGAAATTATTCGTCAAGCCTGGACTCAAGACACCTTCTCCTACGAAGGAAAGTTCTGGCAGGTTCCGTCCCTCTCACTTGCGCCTAAACCACTGCAGAAGCCACATCCACCAATCTACCGTGGCACCCTGAGCCCAGAATCGTTTGAAGGCGCAGCCATTGCTGGAGACCACGCGTTTGTCGTTCCCTGGCTCAGTGCGCCAATTCCAGACATGAAGAAGCGGGTTGAACGGTACCGCACTCTCGTGAAGCAACATGGACACGCGCCAACGCGGATGACTGCGATCTTTTTTCTCTTTATTGACCCTGACTATCAAGTCGCCATGCGTGACGGGATCGAAACGACACGCAATTACACCCAGCTTATTACCTCATTCGTTCCGGCAGCAGCGATGGAAGCACTGCGGGAGGCTGACCCCCTGAAATCTTTTCTCAACTTTGTGCTCACAATGCCCGACGAACTCGAAGAACGAGCGATCGTCGGCACTCCAGCCGACTGTCGCCGCCGCCTGGCTGAAATCGACCGTGAGTTAGGTCTTGATCAAGTTGCTTTTTACTTCCACGCTGGCGCACGTGACCCACAGCGGGCACGGCGTAGCATCGAATTATTTGCACAGGAAGTGATGCCGGAATTCAAGAACACAGGGACCAGGGGTTAGAGGTCGGGGGTCGGCAAAAAAAGGAAGCAAAGACGCTTCCGAAAATACTGGCCCCCGATCCCTGGCCCCCGACCCCTTTTAACGAACCAGAGGTTCGGAATAAGGAGGGAATCATGTTACTCAAAGACAAAATTGCTATCGTCACTGGATCTGGTGCAGGTATGGGGAAAGCCATCGCCCTGCGGTACGCGAGAGAAGGTGCACACGTCGTGTGTGCCGAAATCAATGACGCTACCGGAAACCAGATCGCTGCTGAAGTCAGTGCTCATGACCGTCGTGGCCTATTCGTGAAAACGGACATGAGCAAACTGAGCGACATCAATGCGATGGTCGCGAAAACCATCGAGACATTTGGTCGCATCGACATCCTCATGAACAACGCCGGCGTGACCAGGAAGCTCGATTTCTTCGAGGTTACGGAAAAAGATTGGGACTGGATTCACACGGTCAACGCTAAGGGCGTGTTTTTCTGCATGCAGGCAGTTGCGCGCGAGATGGTCAAACGCAAAGAGGGGAAGATCATCAATATCGCGTCGATCGCTGGCAAAGGATTTCGTGGCACCTCGAATATTTCCTACGCTGGCTCGAAAGGTGCGGTCATCGCCATGACCCGCATCGGCGCCTCACAACTTGCGAAATACAACATCAATGTCAATGCCATCAATCCTGGTGCGACCCGTACGGAACTGTACGATCGGATAATGAAAGAAATTGTCGAGCGCGAGAAAATTACGGAAGCCGAGGCCATGGCCCGCATGGATGCTTCAATTCCTTTAAGACGCTCGAACACGGTGACGACATTGCGAATATGGCGGCGTTCTTAGCTTCCGATGAAGCACGCAACATCACTGGCCAGTCATTTAACGTCGATGGCGGATTGATGTGGGACTAACTGGAACAAGGGAAAGAGGTGTAAAAGGTGAAATGGCGAAATAGGGAGAGAAAGAGTAATTTCCCCTCTTCACCGTTTACCCGTTTCTCCTTTTTCCCATTTACCCCACGTGGACCTGAGAATTAAGCTCTGAACACTGTATCGGAGGAATAACCACATGCCGAAGATGGATCATGTACTGAGTGACCTGCGCGTCCTCGACTTAACTCGTGCGCTGGCCGGACCAAGCTGCACGCGGATGCTCGCCGAAATGGGCGCCGAAGTGATTAAAGTTGAACCAGGACCCGCAGGTGAGTTAGCACGACGCTTGTCGAATTATCGCAACAACCGCAGCCTCTATTACATCCAGCAAAATCTCGGCAAGAAAAGTATGTGCGTGAATTTGCGCGATCCACGTGCGCTCGCACTGATCGCCGAACTGATCCCGCATGTGGATGTCGTGGTCGAGAATTTCAAACCCGGAGTGATTGCTGAGATGGGACTTGGGTATGAACGTCTGCGCGAGATGAAAAAAGATATTGTCTTGTGTTCCATTTCTGCGCTAGGGCAAAGTGGTCCGCTAGCGAGTAAACCTGGGTACGATTACATCGCGCAGGCATATGCGGGCGTGACCTCGATGATCGGCGACCCTGACGACGCACCATATCTGCCTTTAGTTGGCGTAGGTGATGTCAGTACCGGCGTACACGCTGCTCTAGCCATTGTCTCTGCACTGCGGTATCGCGATCGGACTGGCGAAGGGCAACACTTGGATATTGCTCTGCTTGATGTCTACTACCACTACCATGAAGTGAACGTGCACACGTACAGTGGCAGTGGTGGCACGGTGAAACCGACCCGTGCCGGACGTCACATGACGTATGTCTGCCCAGGTGGTATTTTTCGCGGCACTGGCGGATATCTAGTCATCATGTCGTTTCTCCATCACTGGAAAGATCTCTGTCAGGCGATGGGACGGCTCGATCTCATCGAGGACCCAAACTTCAACACCGACCCTGCCCGCCTACAACGTCGTGCAGAAGTGGTGAAGATTATCGAAGACTGGTTACAAACGTTTCCTGACGTTCCCAGCGTAATTACGCATCTAGAGAAGCACCAGGTACCGGTTGCCCCGGTGTTATCGGTCGCAGAGACAGTACAGCATCCGCATCACCGCGCACGCGGCACTGTCCGCACGGTGCATGATCGGCTGGCTGGCGATTTCGAGATGCCTGGCATGCCATTGAAATTTTCGCGTTTCCCCAAAGATCTGCCACTGGAAGCTGCAACTCTCGGTCAGCACAATGGGGAGATTCTCACCTCCTACCTTGGCCGATCATCACAAGAAGTGCATAAACTAAGAGAAGCGGGGGTGCTGATTGAGAAAGAGATATGAGACTTCGCGGGTAAAAGGCGAAAAGGGGAAAGGGGAAAACGGGATAGATAAGGGATAAAGGCAGAAAAACGTGAGGACGTTCTCTTTTCTTGTTCCATTTCATCCTTTATCCTTTTCCCCTTATCCTTCTATCCCCTTCCCCCTTTTCCCTATTTACCCCAACAGTGAACCTAAAACCTAAGATTCAACAATGACACCGGAGGAATAATCCCATGCCGCAGACTGACCATGTCCTCACTGGCTTACGGGTCCTCGATTTCACTCGTGCCCTAGCTGGGCCGACATGTACACGCATGCTGGCAGAGATGGGGGCGGAAGTGATCAAAGTTGAACCGGCTCCGAAGGGAGACATGAGCCGGGCTGCGTCGGTCTACAACAAACGCAGCTTGTTTTTCGTCCAACACAATCGCGGGAAAAAGAGCTTGTGCGTCAATTTACGTGATCCTCGTGGCATGGCATTGGTAACTTCACTGATCCCGCATGTTGATGTGGTGGTCGAGAACTTCAAACCTGGAGATCATGGCAGACATGGGCTTGGGTTATGAACGATTGCGAGAACTTAAGTCGGATGTCATCTTGTGTTCGATCTCTGCACTAGGGCAGACGGGTCCACTCGCTCACAAACCAGGCTACGACTACATTGCCCAGGCGTACGCCGGAGTAACTTCGATGATTGGTGACGAAGACGAACCACCCTACATTCCCTTGGTGGGATTAGGGGACGTGAATACTGGCGTGCATGGTGCACTCGCTGTGCTTGCTGCTCTGCGTCATCGCGACCGTACCGGACGGGGACAGCATCTCGATGTTGCTCTACTCGATGTGTACTACCACTTCCATGAAATCAACGTCCACCAAGTCAGAGCAAGCGGCGGGAAAGTTAAGCCCACGCGAGTTGGTCGTCACATGACTTATCTTTGTCCTGGTGGCGTGTTTCGTGCCACGGGGGGGCACGTAGTAATTATGGGGTTTTTCCACCACTGGCCGGATCTTTGTCGAGCGATGGAACGACCGGATCTCATCGAAGACCCACGCTATAGTACTGATCCTGCACGGCTGGAAAGACGAGATGAGGTAGTGACAATCATCGAAGATTGGTTACACACGTTTCCTGATGTTACCAGCGCCGTCTCTCATATGGAGCGATTCGAGGTACCGGTTGCACCAGTGCTGTCAGTCGCAGAAACCCTTGACCATCCACACCTACGTGCCCGTGGAACGGTTCGCACTATCCAAGATGCAACCTACGGTGGTGATGTGGACGTTCCTGGATTTCCGCTCAAGTTCTCGGACTTCCCTGAGGAATTACCGCTGACTGCACCTTTGCTTGGTCAGCACAACCATGAAGTGCTGACGACCTATTTGAAAAAGACATCTGAAGAAGTGCAACGGTTGCGCACGGAAGGAGTATTGGTGGAGAAAAAGTACTGAGCCGCTTAAGATTTCAGTTTGTCTTAGAAGCCTTATCGCCAGGACCCAAGGAGGAAGGCATGGGTTGTCCGCAGTGCAGTCACCCGAACAGTGATACCGCCAAGTTCTGCGAAGAGTGTGGAACGAAACTGATCACAGTTTGTTCTCAATGTGGCTCTTCGGTCAGTCCCACGGCGAAGTTTTGCGCCGAGTGTGGTGCTTCGCTAGTTGTCAGTTCTCAGTCCCTACCCCTAGCACCTAGTACCCAGCCCCCAACATTGTCAGTTCCCCACCCCCAGCAGCCTACACTCCCGCTCATCTGGCGGACCGCATCCGTGCGGTGTCCGTGTCGGATGGTGAACGCAAAACCATCACGGCTCTTTTTGCCGATCTCAAGGGCTCGACGGCGTTGATTGAAGGCCTCGACCCAGAAGAAGCACGCGCGATTATTGATCCCGCCTTGCAGCTGATGATGGATGCCGTCCATCGCTATGAAGGCTACGTTGCACAAGCGTTAGGTGATGGCATCTTTGCTCTGTTTGGTGCGCCGATTGCTCATGAAGATCATCCCCAACGCGCGCTCTATGCTGCCCTCCGCATGCAGGAGGAAATGCGACGGTATAGTGACCAGTCACGCTTGAAGGGTGGGACTCCTCTACAAATGCGCGTAGGAATTAATACCGGCGAAGTCGTCGTGCGCTCGATTCGTAAAGATGATCTACATACCGATTATGTCCCGGTTGGGCACTCGACGAACTTAGCGGCACGCATGGAGCAGATGGCGACACCGGGCTCGATCCTAATTACTGATTACACACGACGATTAGTGGAAGGCTACTTTGAATTGAAGACGCTCGGAGCCGCGCAGATCAAAGGCGTCGAAGAGCTGCTGAACGTCTATGAAGTGCTCGGCGCGGGCCCGTTACGCACGCGGTTACAAGTCGCAGCACGGCGTGGATTGACACGATTCGTCGGACGGCAGAGTGAGATGGCCCAGATGCAGCACGCGCTGATGCAAGCCAAAGCCGGGCATGGGCAGATTATAGGCGTTATGGGTGAACCCGGACTCGGGAAATCCCGTCTTTTCTACGAGTTCAAACAGACCTCGCAAAGCGGTTGCTTAGTGCTTGAAGCCTACTCGATCTCGCATGGCAAAGCCTCGCCCTATCTACCAGTGATTGAACTGCTCAAGAGTTATTTCCAGCTTCAACCCCAAGACGATGAACGCACGCGACGGGAGAAGGTCGGCGGCAAAGTGCTCATGCTTGATCGCAGCTTGGAAGAGACTTTGCCATATCTATTCTCACTGCTGGGTATCGACGAGCACCAGTCGAATCTCCAGCAGATGGATGCGCAGATTCGCCGCCGTCGCACGTTCGACGCGATCAAGAAGTTGTTCTTACGCGAGAGTCTTAATCAGCCACTGCTCCTCATCTTTGAAGACCTGCATTGGATTGATAGCGAGACGCAAGGATTTCTCGATACTCTGAGTGAAGGAATTGCCTCAGCCAAGATTCTTCTGCTGGTGAATTATCGTCCAGAGTATCGGCATGAGTGGGGGCAGAAGACGTATTACACGCAGCTGCGGTTAGCACCGTTTGGCAGAGCCGAGGCTGAAGAATTCCTGGATGCATTGTTAGGTGTTTCCGTAGGGGCCGACCTGACGTGCCGGCCCAGAGAGACCGGGCGCACACATAGGTGCGCCCCTACACACCCTCAAACAACTGATTCTAGAGAAGACCGAAGGTACGCCGTTTTTCATGGAAGAGATTGTCCAGGATTTGGTTGAACAAGGCGTGTTGGTCCGAACCGATATAGGGGCGACGCTTGCGTCGCCCTCCGTGGGCAGGGCGAGCCCTGCCCCTACGGCAATTCACATTCCCCCCACCGTCCAAGGTGTCCTGGCCGCGCGTATCGACCGTCTCGCCCCAGAAGAGAAAGCGCTACTCCAACAACTCGGGGTGATCGGTCGGGAGTTCCCGCTCAGCCTGTCCGCCAAGTCATCGCTCAGCCCGAAGACGACTCTATCGGCTTCTGGCCTCGCTCCAGCACAAAGAGTTTCTCTACGAGCAGCCCGCGTTTCCAGAGGTTGAGTATATTTTCAAGCATGCCCTCACTCAGGAAGTGGCGTACAACTCTGTTCTCCAGGAGCGACGCAAAGCCTTGCACGAGCAGACCGGGCAAGCGATCGAGGCGCTCTATCACGAGAGGTTAGAAGACCACTACAGTGATCTGGCCCATCACTACAGGCGCAGCGGTAACACCAAGAAGGCAGTGGAGTATCTCGGCCTGGCGGGACAACAGGCGGTGCAGCGGTCGGCGCACGCAGAGGCCATCACACTCACTTGACTACAGCGCTGGAGTTGCTCAAGACCCTGGCGGAGACACCTGAGCGCGCGCAGCGAGAACTCGCACTGCAAATTGCCCTGGGCATACCCCTGGGTGCGGTGAAGGGCTACGCTGCCCAAGAAGTGGAAAAAGTCTACGCCCGGGCGCTCGAGCTGTGCCGCCACGTGGGCGAAACTCCCCAGCTCTTCCCTGTGCTGTATGGACTGTGGGCTTTCATCTTGTGCGGGCGGAGTTACAGAAGGCAGCCTAGAGCTGGGGGAACAGTTCCTACAACTTAGCCCGGAATGGCGCAAGACCCACATCCTCTTCATGGAGGCCCACCGACGTTAGGGGACACCTTAGTTCATTGTGGCTTGGCAGACGTGGCCTCAAGCGCGAGAACACCTAGAGCAAGGTATTGCCCTCCATAATCCCCAGCAGCACCGCTCCCTGACCTTTCTCTACGGGGAAGCACCCTGGAGTGGTTAGTCTGATCTGTGTAGGCTTGGGCACTCTGGCTTCTTGGCTTTCCGACCAAGCGCTCACAGAAAACCATGCATGCCTTACCTTAACGCAGGACGCTTCGCTACCCTTACAGCCTCGCCGCGACGTTAAGCGTTGCTGCGTAGTTCCACCAATTTCGTCGAGAAGAGAAAGCAGATGCAGGAGCGAGCGGAAGCGGTCGATTGTCTTTCGACCGAGCACGGGTTTCTCTTTTTGCTTGGCGTCTGGGACCATCCATCAGGGCTGGGCGCTCGCTGAGCAAGGACAAACAGATGAGGGGATTGCGCAGATGCACCAGGGTTTGGCTGACTGTTAGAGCGACAGGCATCAGAAAACTGAGTAAGTCCGTATTTTCTTGCCATTGCTTGCTGAGGTATACGGAAAACAGGGCGAATCGAGGAAGGACTGACTCTTGTTGGCCGAGGCACTGGCCAGTGTAGATGAAGACATGGAGAACGTTGTACGAAGCCGAGCTATATCGACTCAAGGGCGAACTCATTCTACAGATGAACGCAGTTATGCAAAATCATGACGTTCACAATTGACAGCTACCGAACCCCTCGGCCCTTCACCCCTCGCCCACCATGCACGTTCGAGGAAGCCGAAGCGTGCTTCCTGAAAGCCATTGAGATCGCCAGAAAGCAACAAGCCAAGTCACTGGAACTCCGCGCCACGGTGAGCCTCGTGGAGCTGTGGCGGCAACAAGGGAAGAGAGCCGAAGCACACAATATGTTATCCGATGTCTATAACTGGTTCACGGAAGGGTTTGACACGAAGGATTTGCAAGAGGCCAAGGCGCTGATTGAAGAATTGAGCCATTGAACCATATGAAGGATTGGATCATTGCAGAATTGACAGATTGCATCATTGGACCATTGTCTCAATGAACAAATGGCCCAATCAGAAAATGAATCAATGACCCAATGAACAAATGACCCAATACAAAAGAACGGCATCCCCTATGCTGCGGCTTTGTACGTTTCTTTCTCGTGCTCGGTTCTCCGGATGAACGGCTCGACGAGTTGTCGGGGCCAGGTCTGCGGGTACGTATCGACAGCGCCGGGGACGCCGGTCGACTGGGGGGATGCTGTGGGATTGGTCTCCAGTGTACCGCGGAGTCGATCCCATACGGAGAAGAACACACCCAGATTGCGAGCGCTCGTGGCGGGAACGTGATGCAAGCGATGCAGGCGCGGGGTAATCAGAATCGGCTCAAGCCAGCGCCAAGAGACATCCAGGTTCGCATGGACCAGAGCGGCCCAGGCAGCAAGCACCCCACTGGCGATGCCAACCGCTGCCAGCGGAAAGCCAAGGAGAATGAGCAGCACCGGAGAGAGAAGATGGCGGAGAGCATGTTCAATAATATGTGCGCGAAACGTGGCCAACCAATCCAATGTGCGGCTGGAGTGGTGGACCTTATGCAACTCCCAGAGCGTGTTGACGCGATGTAATAATATGTGTGTCACATATGCGCCGAGATCATAGAGAATGAGAGCGATCGGTACCGTCATTGCAAAGGGCGCGTCGGCCAATGCACGCCGCACGCCCTCGTTGAATACCCCCGCCCACGGTACCGCCTGGGCTCGCATCACCAGGGAGAGCAGCACTCCTCCGGTTGCCAGATAAAAAAGGTCACTTAAGAAAAAAGGACGGACCAGAGAAGATGGCTGAAACTGCAACCGCGGTATTCGCTCGGCAATGATGAGGGTCACCAACGCGACGCCAAAAAAAAGAAGATCCATGTTCATCCCTCCTGTTGAGTTGTTGTGGACTGTCACTCAACAGAACGTTTGAACAGGTCGATTCGTTACGCGAGACGGTCAGAACCGGACCGCCGTCAGTTTCCGTGAGGCGAGGATTGTGTGCAGCTCACGAATGTGTCCATCTGAACTTAATTCACAACGGAGTACGGCCCGCGGTGCTTGCCGCTTGATGGCAGAAGCATACTCAATAACTACCGCGGGCAGCCCATTCATTAAGCGAAACTCAACACGCGCCCCTGCGCCACGGCGTTGGGCAACGCGTAGGTGAAGCGTGAGCACCGCTTTGCGTCCAACCAGCGGCTGATGGAGCGCTGTGTATTCCCCACCACCGTCAGTTACCGCGCGGGCCGAGGCTGCCAGGAGAGACGCAGCTCCGTCTACATCTTGTGTGACCAGGCAGCGGATAAACTGGCCAAGCACCTGACGGGTCTGTTCCTGCAGAGCACAGGTCGGGTGACAGCGGTTGTGGTCATAGTCTCGCATGGCGCGACGCGCCCGGAGGTGCGTAATCCGGATGTTTTCTTCCGAAAGGTTCAGAAGCTCAGCGGTGGCACGAGCCGAATAGTCGAAAACGTCTCGTAGCAATAACACCGCTCGTTGCCGTGGCGTCAAAGCTTCGAGTGCCAGCAGGAAAGCGAACGACAGACTCTCGACCCACTCATAGCGAGCTTCTGTACTTGGTGCACTCGTGTCGGCGGGAGCCTCTTCACCGCTCATCTCTATGGGCGAAGGAAGCCAAGACCCTTGGTACGAACGTCGGCGACGCTGACGCAGGAGATCGAGACTCAGGTTCGTTGCCACTCGTATGAGCCATGGTCGCCAAGTGTGTTCATCGGACGGTGTAGGTCGTTCCGCAGCACGGGCGAAGGTTTCCTGAACAATATCATCAGCATCAGCAGCACATCCGGTCATGCGATAGGACAGCCCCCAGAGCATGCGTTTGTAGTCGCGAAACAAATCGTCGAGTTTGTTCATCAGTACAGGGTCGGCTGTCACTGTGACTTGGTTCATCAGTACACCTCCCTCATAACAGCAAGGACGTTCGAGGAGGTCAGGACGTTACAGTGGAAAAGAAGAAGCGAGCTATGCGATGGAGGTTTGCAGTTGGAGGGATGGTTTCTCTATCCTTCGACCTCGCCGCCGGTGCTTCCCTGGAGTCTTTTTATTCATAAGATAAATTTATACAAAAAAGGAAAAAAAGTTATCATTTCTTATCTTGCATCAGGAAACCCTCTTTGTTACCTTACATAACAACAAGACAACAAGTTCACCGCTGATTTTCCCCATTCAGCGGTGCTCATAAGGCCTGCAGGTTTCCCCTCCTTTACCCTGCAGGCCTTTTCTTTTCCAGTTCACTTCATCGGCTCCCCAATAGGAAAGCAACCGCCCCAACAATAAAACAGTAATAGGCAAAAATAGAAAGTCGACGCGAGCGGGTCAGGTTGAGCAACACTGCAATGCTCCAATAGCCAACGATTCCGGCAGCGATCGTCCCAAGTCCATATGCTATCGGGTCGAACCCTTGGAGAAGTTCATGGCGGTGGGAGACGACCTCTAAAATAAAGGCCCCAGCAACTGCTGGAATTGACAGGAGAAATGAATATCGGACTAATAGGGTACGATCTAAGCCGAGCAAAATTCCTGCCGCGATGGTCGAACCAGAGCGAGACAGAGCAGGAATAATCGATACCCCTTGAGCGATACCTATTACTATCGCGTCCAACATATTCATTTCTGTGAGTTGTCGTCCCTTGGTCGTTACCCTATCAGTAATGAAAAGAATGATTCCGGTGATAACGAACCAGATTCCAGCTCCGCGTAAATCGGTGAACATAGATTCAAACTGTTTGCGAAAGAGTACTCCGATGATTCCGGTCGGGATAGTTCCGACTATCACTAACCAGAGAAGCCAGCGGTCATTCACAATCTTTTCGTCGCGAGGAGAAAACAATGCCATGATCATCGCCCATAGATCTTTCCAGAAGTAGAGGCAGACGGCGACGAGCGTACCGATATGCAACGTCACTTCAAACACGACTCCTGGTTGGGAGAGATTTGGCAGTAACGCTTGGGCCAAGACTAAATGGCCAGAGCTGCTCACCGGTAGAAACTCGGTGAGCCCTTGGAGAATTCCAAGGAACAAGGCCGTCAAAATCGATGACATTCTACCTCCATGCAGTCGTTCTCTGAGTGGTCAGGCAGCGGCATGATAAGGAGTACCACGCGTGGGTCAACGGCAGGTAAAGTCATTTCGCCTCTGATCGTTGGCCCTTGCGTCTATGGCGGTTTCAGCTAAGAGGGGGAGAACAAACGAGCTCCCTTCTGAACACGGACGGACATGAACAAGAAGGCCTATGACATTTTGCTATTTAGCTACTACCGAGACGCTGAGTTACGTGGAGCAGATCTTATCCTTCGTTTGATTAATCATACAGAAAGTGCCCAGCTCCAAGAGAATCTCGCTCGCCATTTGGCCGATGAAACCGAACATGCGTGGAAATGGACCGAACGCATTCGCGCTCTCGGCGGACAACCGATTCGTATTGAGGACGGGTATCATCGCCACCTGCGACGCAAAGCTGGTCTCCCTTCGCATTTTGTAGACTTGCTCGCCCTGACGTATGTCGTCGAAGAGCGCGCGGATAAACGCTACGAAGAACATGCCTCGCGTGCGGACGTTGATCCTGACACTCTCAAGGTGCTGGAGGAAATGCGCAAAGATGAGGATTGGCACCTGACGTGGGTCGGGGAAGCGCTCAAAGAACTAGAGAAGACAGCGGGAGCAGAAAAAGTTGCAGCATCGCTTGAGCGCTATCGTAAACTTGAGGCTGAAGCATTTGCCGAAATGCTGGCCGACGAACAGAAGGCGTTAAAAGAAATTGCGGAAGACAAATGGGTGAAATAGATACAGGGCCAAAGGCTAGAAGCTGTAGGGAGGATAGGGAGCAACTCCCTGTATCCTTTAGCCTACAACCTTTCATTCATATCTTCTTCTTCTTCCGCGAGACGTAATCCACGAGCAAATACTCACCAAGATGGTCGGGGCGAGTATAAAACGCCCGCCCGCGGTTGAGCTGTGTCATTTTATCGACAAAGGCTCGCAGACTCGGACTGTCATCGAGCATAAAAGTATTGATGGTGATTTTCCGTTGAGTGGCACGCTCGACTTCTTTCAACGTTTCCTGCGCTGCACGCATGCTGATGCCACCGAACGAGAGTGGCCATTCACAATACAGGCGGCCGCGCGAAAAATATGCTGTCGGTTGACCATCCGTCACAACGATAATGTTCTGGTTTTGACCAGGGTGACGATGTAACAAATCGCTGGCGAGGCGAATGCCATCCTGGAGGTTAGTGAAGGGATCGCCCATGTTCCAACTAGCTTCGGGCAAATCCTTAATCTTCAGTTCAACCGCTCGAGTAAAGAAGCCGACTACTGAAAAATAATCCCGTGGATAGCGAGTACGGATGAGACTCTCTAACGCGAGGGCGACTTTCTTCGCCGCAGCAAAGCGACCTTCCCAACTCATCGACCAACTCATATCCAAAAGCAATACGGTCGAGCTCGTCGTCGTATGATCAGTGTCATAGATAGTAAAGTCTTCTGGAGACATCTTGATCGGCACACTCACAGTTCGTTGTAGCGCCTTCTTCATCGTTCCGACCAGATCAAGATGCATCGGATCACCGTAGGAATACGGGCGGGTTTCGTCCATCTTTATTTCTGCAGCCCCGCGATGGTCATTCTCATGCGGGCCAGTGCGGTCACGCAGCAGGTTGGCGTAGATATCACGCAGCGCGAGCTGGCCAATGCGTCGTATGCCTTTGGGCGAGAGCGCTACGCGGCCTTCGCGATACACCAAGAAACCAGCATCTTGCAGCATTGCTTGCATTTGCTGCAAATTCTGCAAATCTTGCCACGCCCCTTGCCCCATCAATTCTTGCAACTCGTTCGGATCGATTTTCTCTGAGCGGCCCGCGAGCAGGTTTTGTTCCATCTCTTGGAGGTTCTGCATTTCCTCCATCAACTGTAACGTTTGTTGGAAGTCGAGCGATTGCGGACCATTGAAGAGGTCTTTATAGCGGCGCTGAAAATCTTCGACCGAGCGAATGTCGTTGAATTCCTGCATGAGTTCGTTGAATGCCTCTTGCGCAGCTTCATCTTCAAACTCGTACTGCGACAACTTCTCCATTTGATCGCTCATGCGTTGGGGAAGTTGCTTGAGGAAATTCTCTTTCTCATTTAGCTCCGGCTTCTGTGGTTTCCGGTCCTGAAGGGTCTGGCGCTCTTGATTAAGAATGTTCTCAAGCCTTTGCTGCATTTCGTCGAGCGACGAACGCAGGTTGTATTCTTTATATCGCTTGCGCATTTCCTCGCGTAGTTCTTTGACTAAATCATCGAGTCCTTTGAGTTTACCTTGCTCTCCCTCCAGGCCTTGGCGCATCATGGATTCCATCGCCTGCTGGAGGTCGTCGGTATTCGATAAGTGCTTAGCCAACTCTTCAAAAAGCTGGTCCGTGGAAAGCCGTACGCGTTGCGTTCCATCCCACTCGCTATACTGAATCGTAATCATATTACCGACCTTAGCAGAAACCCCAGAAGAGAAAACGCCTTTCCCTTCGTTTCTGCGTCGAGGAGAAAGGCGTGATGCTGTCTATTCTGTCTCTGATGAAATTTGACGATCAAAACCGGCAAGCCATAGCTTGGTGGGACAGGCATCTTGCCTGTCCACAGAAACAGGCTGGAAGCCTGTTCTACCTACGCATTCCCGAACTTGGTCGTCAAAACTCATCAGGTGCGAGAATTTACGAACGGTAGGTATACCGCCCACCTTCTCGCTCTTTATTGAGCTTCTGATGGAGGTGCAGCCCCTCGAGGATAAACTCGCAGGCTGAGGCAATCCGTGGAGGTTTACTGCCAACACCGAGCGCTGCAAGTCCTTCTTTCAGGCCAGGAACTTTTTGCTGCTCTTCAAGGTAGGCAGCCGAGGCCATCGAATCGGACACTTTGATTCCCCCGCCTTCACTGAAATAGGCGATGGTTGTCTTGAGCGCATCGAGTTGAAAATAGCGATCAAAAACCTTGAGCACTGCGCGGTTGACAAGGCGATCGACCAGATCATCTTCGCGTTTGTCTTCCCCTGAATACTCGAGTTCGATTTTGCCCGATGTTGACGCAAAGAGCGCATGAAGATCGCTCATCCGTGGTACGATCTCTTTCTCGCCCAATCGAATTGCACGTTTCTCAGCATTACTGAGTACGCTTTCCAAATTATTAATCGACACCCGCACACTCACACCCGACGACTGATTGATCTCGTTTGACGCCCGTGCCTCCATAGTGATCTGGGCGATGATTTCCTTCATGAACTGCGGAACATGAATGACATTGTCTTCCCGCGGGAAGGCGGTCGCTTCTTGCTCCATAATGGAAATCTCATGCTCAAGCGAACGCGGATAATGGGTGCGAATTTGGACGTCAAACCGGTCCTTCAACGGCGTAATGATACGTCCACGGCTAGTGTAATCTTCTGGATTGGCACTCGCGACGATGACAATGTCGAGAGGTAGACGAATCTTGAATCCTTTGATCTGGACGTCTTTCTCTTCCATCAAGTTGAAGAGACCAACCTGCACTTTTTCTGTGAGATCTGGCAGCTCATTAACAGCAAAGATCCCACGATTGGTCCGAGGAATCAGTCCATAATGAATCGTCTCTTCGTCAGCGAGATGACGACCTTCAGCCACTTTAATCGGATCAACTTCACCGATCAAATCGGCGACCGCCACATCTGGCGTGGCAAGTTTCTCTGCGTAACGTTCGTCACGATGAAGCCAACGGATTTCCAAATTATCACCCCGTTCGGCAGCAAGGCGACGACCTACAGGGGTAATCGGCACAAAGGGATCTTCGGGAATTTCAGCCTCACGGATAATCGGGACGTACTCATTAAGCAAAGACACCAGCCCACGAATGATCCGCGACTTGGCTTGGCCGCGTTCACCAAGGAACACTATATGATGACCAGCAAGAATTGCATTCTCGATATCGGGGATAACAGTATCATCGTAGCCGACGATACCTGGGAGAATACCTTCACCAGCAGCAAGCCGTCGAATCAAGTTGGCGCGCATCTCTTCGCGGACCGGAAGAACACGATAGCCTGCCTTTTTTAAATCTCCAACGGTTTTTGCCTCACGATGTAGTGTTTCAGTGTTGTGTTGCACGGGAAAACTCACCTTTAGTTAGAACTTCTCCCCACAGCAGACGATGAGGAGAGAAAATAGGGGCGTAGTCGATCGTAACTCTCAAATAGATGCTGTGGCATAACACGCACCGTACCAATCACTGGCATGAAATTGGTATCGCCAACCCACCGTGGTACCACGTGCCAGTGAAGATGGTCAGCAACGCCGGCTCCCGCACATACGCCGAGATTGAGGCCCACATTGACCCCTTGCGGTTGCAGTGCAGCTTTCAGAACTCCCACAGCATTGCGAACTTCATACATCAAATCAGCAAACTCCTGGTCAGGAAGCTCTGCCAGGTCCGCAGTATGACGATGCGGTGCAACCATAAGGTGACCATTGTTGTAGGGATACTTATTGAGCATGACGCGGGAGTGCGACGTCACGCGCAAGATCAGATTATCCTTCAATGACTCTTCTGCTGACGGCACGCAGAAAATACACCTCTGGGGCTTTTTCTCCTCGATATAACGCATGCGCCAGGGTGCCCAGAGTACCGCCGTTCCATCTTCTGCGCCACCTGGGTACTGAGGATCACGACCGCTCATTCGTCGTTCTCTGCGTCATTATCGTCGTCGTCGAGATCATTGTCATCGTCTTCAAGATTGTCATCCCCAGCAAGATCGGCCTCGGCGACTGGTTGCCCATCAACCCGCAAGCGCAACTCTTTGCCCACTTTGAACAGCGGTACCTTTTTCGCAGCAACCGACACGAGGGCCCCAGTACGCGGATTGCGCCCCTCACGAGCCTCACGTTGTTTCACCATGAAGCTGCCAAAGCCGCGAATCTCAATGCGCTCGCCTTTGGCCAAGGCCTCAGTCATGCTGTCAAAGACTGCATTTACCATCACCTCGGCATCTCGTCTGGAGAATCGAGGGTACTGTTGTGCGACTTCTTCGATCAAATCCCGCTTAGTCACTACTCCACTTCCTTCCTCATAAAAGTCGGAGACTAAGATACAAGGGTTCAATCCCCTCGGATTCTATTGGACCGTCTCTTTCATTGGGTATTTTCACAGATAAAGAAGAAACTCATAGCAGAACCATACACTCGAACGTTTCACACTGAAGGAACTGCTCTGCCATCTTCCACAACATGAGAGGTTTATGATCCCTTATCCTCGACGTCTCCCTCCCCTATCATCTCCTTCTTCTTTATCAAGGCGGAGTTCTTCGCGCAAAATATCTTCAAAGGAGAAACGTGCTTCTTCTCGTTCACGTTTCAGGTACGCTTCCATCTCTGCCCGTTCTTCGCTCCGCCGTAAGGCCTTGATGCTGAGCCCCATCTTATGCTCACGCGGGTCAATATGAATGACCTCGGCTTCGACTTCTTTCCCTACCTGAAAGAGCGCTGACGGTTTCTCAACTCGCTCGGTGGAGAGTTGAGAAATATGGACGAGTCCTTCAATACCTTCTTCGATCTCAACAAAGACACCGAAATCAGTCACACTGGTCACTTTCCCTTTGATGCGACTCCCGACCGGGTGACGCTGCGTCAATGTTAGCCACGGATCAGAAACAACTTGCTTGATGCCGAGCGAGACCCGTTCGTTTTCGACATCGACGCCAAGCACGACGGCATCAACTTCATCGCCCTTTTTGTACAGTTCAGAGGGATGCTTCACTTTTTTGGTCCAGTGAAGATCAGAGATGTGCACGAGGCCGTCAATACCCTCTTCAATCTCGACGAAAACACCGAAGTCGGTGATACTCTTAATCTTCCCGTGAATACGCGTGCCAACTGGATGATTTGCACGGACCTGCTCCCATGGATTGGGACCAACTTGCTTGAGTCCAAGTGAGATGCGTCGATGTTCAGGGCTGACCTCTAAGACCACCACCTCAATATCTTGTCCAACTGTCAGGAGCTTCGAGGGATGAGTAATCCGCTTCGTCCAAGACAATTCTGAGACATGGAGCAGCCCTTCAACACCCTTTTCCAATTCGACAAATGCGCCGTAGTCTGCCAGGCTGACCACTTTTCCCTGGACATGGCTCTCGACAGCGTAACGTTCTGTGACAGTACTCCACGGGTCAGGCACAAGTTGTTTCATACCGAGCGATACGCGCTGACGTTCGCTGTCGTATTTAAGAACAACTACCTGAATTTTCTCCCCAGCGGAAATCACTTCCGAGGGGTGACCAATACGTCCCCATGACATGTCTGTAACATGTAAGAGACCATCGATCCCACCCAGATCGACGAACGCGCCGTAGTCTGTGATGTTCTTGACTGTTCCCTCGATGATCACCCCTTCTTCGAGGATCTTTAGGGTTTCATCACGCAGGCTCGCGCGCTCAAGCTCCAATACTGCGCGGCGGGAGACGACCACATTCGCACGGGCACGGTTGAACTTGAGGACTGCAAACTTGCCTTTTTTACCGACAAACCGATCCAGATCACGAACCGGGCGAATGTCCACATGAGAGCCCGGAAGAAAAGCAAGCACGCCGATATCAACCTTAAGGCCACCTTTCACCTTGCCAACGATTGCTCCGTCGATGGGGGTCTTCGTGTTATATGCCTCTTCGATGTCGTGCCAGATACGATGCTGTTCCGCCTTGGCTCGAGAGAGGACAATACCTTCTTGTTCTGCGTCTGCCGCGTCGAAGAAGACCTCAATCTCTTCTCCTTCTTGAACGGCGATCCGACCGTCGCGTAAACGAAATTCAGAAACAGGAATATGCCCCTCTGATTTGTAACCAATATCAACGGTGACAAACTCCGGTCCGATCTTAACCACTCGACCGCGAACGAGTTCTCCAGGCTTTACCGATTGCAGGCTCTCTTCAAACATTTGCCCGAAATCTTCGCCCATGCCGCCTCCCTTGGGCGGCCTCGATTCGGTGAGTGTTTCTCTGTTTTGTTCCATGTTGCTCGTATACCCCCTAGGAATCTCCCTGATGCTCGCCTTTCCATACTCTCCTCCCCACCAGGTTGCAAGAGCGTAGTTGGGTTTTTTCTCTTGCCATATCAGCACTTGCGAACGTTCTCGACATGACGGAGCATAGCGTCTATTACCTCGTTTAAAGAGAGCCCCGTCGTATCAATTGCAATAGCATCGTCGGCACATCGTAACGGGGCGTGTTCTCGATTGCTGTCCCGTTGGTCGCGTTCCGCCATTTCCTGCACAGTGGTCTCGACAGTCGTTGGCACCCCTTGTTGCTGCAACTCCGCATAACGTCGACGTCCGCGTTCCTCGGCTGACGCATCAAGGTAAAACTTGAGATCCGCGTCAGGGAAGACGATCGTCCCGATATCACGTCCTTCCATTACAACCCTACCACCCTTGCCCATATTTCGCTGCAAAGTCAAAAGACATTGCCGCACAACCGGTTGCGCGGAGACTTTCGAAGCCATCTGACTGACTTCCGGCTGACGAATCGCCGCCGTGATGTCTCGTTCACCAAGCAGTACTCGCACTCCAGTTCCACTGGACACGAACCGTAACGGCAGATCCTCACAGAGCGAGGCTAATCGTTTTGCATCGTTTAGATTCGTCTGCTGCTCCCAGGCCAGGAGGCCAATCACACGATACAGCGCACCAGTGTCGATGTACTGATAGCCAAGACGTTCAGCTAAGGCACGACTCGATGAGCTTTTCCCTGCACCGGAGGGGCCATCCACGGCAATAATCAGACCTGCTTTCATAGCTGAATAGTTGCTGGTGTGGTCAGCTCTCGTACCAAACTGAAGAATCCAGGAAACGAGATTGCCACAGACGCTCCTTCTTCTAGCACTATCGCTCCAGTCCCGGCTAGCCCAGCAATCGTGAGCGCCATGGCAATACGATGATCGCCGAAACTGCTGACTCGTCCACCGTGTAATTGCTGGCCTCCTTCAATGATCAAACCATCAGGCAGCTCAGTCACTCGGGCTCCCAAGGTAGTGAGCGTCGTCGCAAGGGCCTTGAGTCGATCACTTTCCTTCACTCGCAGTTCTTGTGCATCACGAATGGTCGTTGTTCCGCGGGCAAAAGCCGCAGCAATAGCAAGCGTAGGAATTTCGTCGATGGCCCGGACGACCAACTCTCCGTTGAGTTCGATACCACGTAACGTACTGGAGCGTACAAACAGATCTCCTACCGGCTCACCACACACTTCGCGAAGATGTTCAATTTCAATCCGCGCTCCCATCGCCTGCAATACGTCGAGGGCACCGATCCGTGTTGGATTCAACCCCACTCCACGTACGTAAAGCTCTGACCCTGGCACGATCGAGGCAGCAACAAGAAAAAACGCGGCAGAAGAAAAATCACCCGGCACTTCCACATCACATGCACGTAACTCGTGCCCACCCGTAATCGACACTTCGGTCCCATTGACGTGAATCGGGACCCCAAACGCAGGCAACATACGTTCGGTATGGTCACGTGACTGCACCGGTTCCCACACAGTCGTTTTTCCCTGTGCGCATAAACCTGCAAGCAGCACGGCGGATTTCACCTGCGCACTGGCAATCGCACTGCGGTAGGTGATCCCTTGCAGCGGCTTGCCATGAATACGTAAAGGGGCGCGATTTTCGCCACCTTCGCTGATAATCTCCGCACCCATTTCTTTGAGCGGCGCTATAACTCTTTGCATCGGTCGGCTACGAAGCGAGGCATCACCATCGAGACGAGAATCGAACGGGCATCCTGCTAACAACCCTGACAGCAAACGCATGGTTGTGCCGGAATTCCCACAATCAATCGTCACTGTAGCAGCACGCAACCCCTGCCAGCCTCTCCCTTTCACCAGGATCTCTGTCCTCTGTTGATCGATCTCCACTCCAAGCGAACGAAACGCCGCAATCGTACTGCGGTTGTCCCCGCCACCAGAACAATTGACGATGTGACTCTCCCCTCGGGCAATTGCCGCAAACATCACCGCACGATGACTAATCGATTTATCGCCGGGGAGCGTAATTTCGCCTCGCACGCCAGAAAGTGCAGGATGTATCAGAATGGTGTCACGTTCCACGATTTAGATCCAAACTAGAGGCTGGTAGAACAAGGATAAAGGGATAAACGGATAAAGCAAACAGAGCGTTCTTTTCGCGTTCCTTCATCTATTGTTCTCTCTCTCCACTTTTCCCTGTCTCTCATTCAATTCACTATTTATCCTTTTTTCCTACTGACTACTGAATGCTAACTACTGGTTACTTACTTCTGCTCCCGCAGCTTGGTTAATCTCTGCCGCTCACCTCGGGCACGATCAATAGCAGTGGAAAGCGCTTCACCGTCGCCATTCTCAACCGCTGTCTTCATACGAGACAGCGCTGTTTCAAATTCAGTAATAGCGGCAAGCAACGCTTCGCGATTAGAGGTACAAATGTCACGCCACATTTCGACTGGACTCGCCGCCACCCGGGTCAGATCAGAGAAAGCGCCACCAGCATAAGGCAAAAGGTCCACATCTGCGACCTGCGTATCTAACACCGCATTCATCACACTAAAGGCAATCAGATGCGGCAGATGGCTCACACGAGCAAGAACTTGATCGTGCGTGTGCATATCCATTTCTTCGACCCGCATACCAACGCCTTCCCACAAGGCGCGCACCTGAGCTAAAGCCATACGATCGGTCCGTGGGGTCGGAGTAAGAATGCACAACCGTTTCTCGAACAGCGTGGCAAATGCCGCGGCCGCACCGGAATGTTCGGTTCCGGCAATCGGATGCGCGCCCACACACAGTAGTGTCGGTGGCAATACGTGCTCCAGCGTCTTCACAACCTGTTCTTTGGTACTGCCCGCGTCCGTAATAATGCAGCCTGGTGGAAGATGTGGAATAAACTTCTCCATCGTCGATTCAGTGGCTTCCACTGGAACCGCGAGTAAAAAGAGATCGGCTCCACGCGCCGCCTCAGCCGGATCGAAGGTATACGAACTAATGAGACCACGATCGAGCGCAACTCTGAGATTCGCCTCGGTACGGCCAAAGCCGACAACTTCGCGCACGAGCCCGCGTTCGCGAGCCGCAAGTCCAAGTGACCCACCAATAAGCCCGACTCCAGCGATGACAAGGCGGTTGAATAACATGGGTACTTCGATCACCAAGCAACGATCATGATTCCACGCAACACGCAATACGTAACACGTGATGCGTGGTCCGTGATACGTGTTACGTGGAGCATGCTCTGAGGCCCACATGAGACTTCACGTTTACGCATCACGTCTCACGTTTCTTTAACATCTTCTCCATCGCCGCAACGAAGCGTTGATTCTCCGCTGGTGTTCCAATGCTCACGCGGGCATAGCCAGGGAAACCATATCCTTCCATCGGCCGGATGATCACTCCTTCAGGCAATAAGCGTTGGTACATTCCAGCACCGACTTTCACCAGGAAGAAGTTCGCCCAACTTGGCGCATATTCCAGGCCCAAGCGCTCAAGTTCACGTTGCAAGTAGGCCATCCCTTGGCGATTGTTCTCTTGCGTCCGTTTGATGTGTTCATTATCGTCGAGTGCTGCCAGCGTCCCGATCTGACCGAGTGAGTTCACATTAAAGGGTTGCCGAATACGGTTCAGTGCATCAATCACTTCTGGTGAAGAAACGCCGTAACCAACACGAACACCAGCAAGTCCGCAGATTTTTGAAAATGTACGCAGTGAGATGAGTAAGCGATCGCCCTTCTGATACTGCATCGAGTTTGGATATCCAGGATCATCGACAAACTCGAAATATGCTTCGTCGACGACGATCAGCACATCACGTGATACTGCTTGTAGAAACGCTTCCCATTCCTGACGTGTATAAATCGTTCCGGTCGGGTTATTGGGATTGTCGAGAAAAACGATCCGTGTGCTCGGCTCAATCGCTTTCGCCATCGCTTCGAGGTCGAATTTGAAGCCTTTGTGAGGAACTGCGATCGTTTTCCCACCCGCTGCCTGCACGCAGAGGTGGTAAATTGCAAATGCATGCTTGCCCACCACGACAGATTCACCCACGCGCAGGAACGTGCGCACGATCATCTCAATCAACTCGTTCGAGCCATTACCGATGATCAAACGTGATCGATCAATCGCTAACTTTTCTGAGAGACGACGCTTGAGATAAAATGCATCACCGTCAGGATAGCGATGGAGATCGGGCAAAGCAGCAGTGATTGCCGCCACTGCTTTGGGCGATGGGCCAAGTGGATTCTCGTTCGAGGCAATCTTGATCGAGTCATGCACTCCGTACTCGCGTTCAAGTTCCTCGATCGGTTTCCCTGGCTGATAAGGTGTCAGTGAAAGAATCCATTCCGGGACGTATTTACTCATGTCCATATGTCGCTACCTCGATCGCGCAGTATGATTAGCACTCGCATATGATCCAAGCACTTTCACCAATGGACAGTGAGACTCGATTGCCCGTAACGCCTGCGCAAGGGGAGCATCGCTCACATGTCCTTGGACGTCAATGAAGAACAGATACTCCCACGGTCGCCCCTTCAGTGGGCGTGATTCGATGCGCATGAGACTAATCGCATGATCAGCGAACGGCTGCAGCGTACGATAGAGGACGCCGACTTCGTCACGGACAGAAAGCAACAACGACGTTCGATCATGTCCGGTTGGTTGCGAGGGGTGCGTGTCACGACTCAACACGGCGAAGCGCGTGAAGTTCGCGGCCTGATCTTGAATGCTTTCCGCCACAATTTTGAGCTTATAGTGCTCAGCAGCCAGGCGTCCAGCAATAGCAGCTACTCGTGCGTTACCGACTGCCAACTCCGCCGCGCGTGCATTGCTCGCCACTTCCTCAGTCGGAACACCAGGAAGATGCGATGCTAGCCAGCGTCGGCATTGTGCCAACGCCTGTGGATGCGCCAATACTCGCTCGATCTGTCCAAGCTTTGTGTTCCGGCTCAGCAGGCAATGGCGGATCTCGAGTGATCGTTCAGCAATAATCTTCAGCGGCGACTCGATGAACATATCGAGTGTGATAGCCACGGCTCCTTCACTCGAATTCTCGATGGGTACCACACCGTAATCAACCTCCCCGCGTTCGACTTCGGCAAACACTTGCGGAATCGTAGACACCGGCACAAACACTGTCTGTGAGCCGAACTGCTCGCGGGCCGCCATATGCGTATAGGTAGCTTCTGGTCCGAAGTAGACTACTCGCAGCTTCTGTTCTAAGGCACGCGAAGCAGAAATAATCTCACGATAGATAGCATGGACGGCTTCATCGGGTAATGGCCCACGATTCAGCTCTGCCAAACGAGCAAAGATCTGCCGCTCGCGACTCGGAACGTAGGTATTCGCGCCTTCCTGGCGTTTGACGTGGCCAATGTGAGCAGCCAACCGTGCGCGGCGATTCACGAGGGTGAGAATGTGGGCATCGAGACGATCGATTTGCTCACGAAATTGTGTGAGCGACGGGGGTATACGCTTCTGTGACACGGACGGTCTCTTACTATGGTTTCCTATGAACGTCTACGGTTTGTAGCTGCTCCACGCCAAGAGAAAAAGGAGGGGCGTCCGATCGAACACCCCTACCATACTGTCACGATCTTTGTGGATGTCAGGAGGTAATTATTTTCCGGAATGGTCGTTTTTCCCTTCCACGATGGCAACAGATCCCATCCGACGGAACTTCGTGTAACGCTGCTCCATTAACTTTTCAACCGGTAACACTATGAGTTCTTTCAGTTGCTGCTCAAGCACATCGCCAACCGCGGCCACCGCAGCCTCTGGGTGACGGTGGGCTCCACCTGGCGGCTCAGGAATCGCCGCATCAATCACTTCGAGTGCGAGCAAATCCGCCGCAGTGATTTTCAGTGCTTCTGCTGCCCACGACACACGCTCGGGAGTACGTTCACCGTAGAGAATTGCTGCACACCCTTCAGGGGTAATAACCGAATAGCACGCATTTTCTTGCATGAGCACACGATCACCGACCCCCAACGCGAGTGCACCACCACTGCCACCTTCGCCAATGACAGTCACAACGATCGGCGTCCGTAACCCTGCCATTTCTCGGATATTGCGGGCAATGGCTTCGGCCTGACCACGCTCCTCTGCATCGATGCCTGGATACGCGCCCTGCGTATCGATAAACGTAAGGATCGGACGATGGAATCGCTCGGCAAGCTGAAATAGCCGTAGCGCTTTGCGATACCCTTCAGGACGTGGCATGCCGAAGTTACGCTTCACTTTTTCGGCGGTGGTGCGCCCACGTTGATGCCCAACCACCACCACTGGTTGTCCACGAAAACGCGCCAGCCCACCAACAATCGCCGGATCGTCAGAAAAGTTGCGGTCGCCGTGAAGTTCGACAAATTCAGAACACAGCCGCTCGATGTAATCGAGGGTATACGGACGATCGATGTGACGGGATAGTTGCACTCGCTGCCAGGGCAACAATGATCCGTAAATCTCCAGCTCAAGCTGTTGACTTTGTTCGGCTAACTGAGTCAGTTCCGCTTGTTCTTCTTCTGACCGCGCAGATAACCGACGCAACTCATCAAGACGCTTATCAACGTCGGCTAATGGTTGCTCAAAATCGAGATACGAACTTGGCATACTCTCTCCAACAGGGGAAAAGGGTAAAAGGGAAAATGGGGAATAGGTCAAGAGAAAAAATCTTTGTTGTCCTTTTCGCCTTTTCCCCTGTTCGCCATTTCGCCCTCTGCATTCTACTATTGCCAAAACTTCCCTATCACAGAAGCGATCTCTCGTCCTTGGGAGGGTGCAAACCACTGAACGTCTGGTTCCGCACGGAACCACGTCAATTGCCGCTTCGCTAGCTGTTTTGTTTCTGTCGTCATCTGCGCGAGCGCCTCTTCGCTACTACACTGTTCTTGGAGAAACGCTCCGACTTGCGCATACCCGATAGTTTTCATCACTGGCAGTTGAGGTCCGTACCCCATGTTCCATACGCGGCGTACTTCGTCAACAAGGCCATCTTTCAACATTTGTTGACAACGTTCGGCAATGCGTTGGTGGAGGGTTTCACGCTCACACACTAAACCGAGCGTCAACGTAGCAAACTGACGTTCACGAAACCCGTGCTCACGCTGCCAGTGGCTCATCGGTTTTCCCGTGATGAGAAACACTTCTAATGCACGAATCAATCGCACGATATCATTCGGGTGCAAACGGTTCGCAGTGTCTGGATCAACGTCACGTAAGCACTGATGCAAGAAACCCTTCCCTTCGCTTTGTTCCTGCTCGTGCAAACGAGTACGCAACGCGGGGTCCGCCGGAGGTCCAGCAAAGAGGCCACGGGTCAGCATGCGGAGATAGAGTCCGGTACCACCGACCACAAGGACGCGTTTCCCTCGCTGCAAGATGCTCTCGATTGCTGCCAACGCTAACGTCCGAAACTGTGCTCCGTCGAACTGCTTATCTGGGTCCACGATGTCGATAAGATGATGCGGGACCGCTGTACGTTGTGCGGGCGTGGGTTTTGCCGTACCGATGTCGAGATAACGATACACCTGGCGCGAGTCAGCACTGACGATTTCCGCCTCGTACTGGGTCGCAAGTTCAATCGCAAGCGCAGTTTTCCCGGTCGCCGTCGGACCAGTGATGATGACAATTTGCGGTTGCTCCATAGGTGTGTAAAAGGGCAGGTTAGAATAAGGAAGGCAGAGCGGAAAGTACAGACGACCACAGCGAGAAAGGGGAAACCGGTGAAAAGGGTAAAAGGCGAAAAGGAAAAAACTGCCTGTAGCCTTTCCCCACTTATTCCTTTCCCTGTTTTCCTCTCTCCTGAGCCCGTAGGGCAGGCTGCGCCTGCCGTCAGAGGCAGGGCGGCCTTCGACTTCGCTTCGTTACGCTCAGGCTAAGCAGTATGTGGGTTTGGACCCAGGCAATTGCAACCCGCTGTAGACGCGGACATGGCGAGATACTTGCTATTATCGAACCTTGTGACCGAGGAGCCTGTTTTGTGGTCCAATTCCCCAACAAAAGGAGTGTTGTGTCATGAGTCAGCAGCGCGTTCTTGTCGTTGATGATGAAGCCCGGATGCGGCGGGTGCTCGAAATCATGCTGCAAAAGATGGGACTTGAGACTCGCGCTGCACGCAACGGACAGGAGGCGCTCGCCCTGGCCCAACGGGAATCCTTCGATTTAGTCCTGACTGACCTCAGAATGCCAGAGATGGACGGTCTGACTTTGCTCGATGCGCTGCGCGCGCAAAAGGTTGAGGCGCCGGTCATTCTCCTTACCGCGTACGGAACGGTCGAAAGCGCGGTCCAAGCAATGAAGTTGGGAGCCTATGATTATATTCTGCGGCCGTTCGATGTTGAGGCCGTGGAACGCGTCATTACCCGCGCCCTGACGACAGAACGCACTCGACGAGAAAACCTGTTCCTGCGCGAAGAAGTTGAAAAAGGCTGGGGCGAATTTGTCGGTCGCAGTGCCGCCATGCAACACGTCTACGATCTCATTCACCAAGTCGCGCCCAACAACACTAATGTCCTGATTACGGGCGAGACGGGAACGGGTAAAGAACTTGCTGCGCGGGCGATTCACCGCGCGTCGCCACGAAAGAAGGCTCTGTTCGTGCCGATTAACTGCGCGGCGATTCCCGATGACATCCTGGAAAGCGAACTTTTCGGACATACTCGGGGGGCCTTCACTGGTGCGGCGCAAGACCGTGCGGGAAAGTTTGAGATGGCCCACGGCGGCACTATTTTTCTTGATGAGATTACGGAAATGCCACTGCCGATGCAGGCAAAGCTGCTGCGAGTGTTACAAGAACGAGAAATAGAACGACTGGGCAGTAACCGGCGCGTCTCGGTGGATATTCGTGTCGTTGTGGCAACCAACCGCAACCCGCAGCAGGCTGTGCAGAACGGTCTCTTACGGGAAGATCTCTTCTATCGGATTAACGTCTTCACGCTAGAGATGCCACCTGTGCGGGCACGGGTGGAAGATATTCCGCTCCTGGTCCAACACTTCCTTGAGCATCACGGAACCAAGTTAGGGTATGAACGATTGCAAATCAGTGATCAGGCACTGCAGAGTCTGCAACAGTATGATTGGCCCGGTAATGTCCGTGAGTTGGAAAATGTCCTTGAACGGGCCGCCGTTCTGAGTCGCGGGAAACCCATCGACAGTACGCATTTGCCCCAGGAAATTGTCGTGCCGAGTGCGCGTCTGTCTGTTGCCGAGCGCCCTGCTCTTCCCGAGTCCATATCGCTCCCGCAGGCGATCGAGCATCTGGAAAGAGAATTCATCGCCAAAGCTCTGGCCCAGACGGACGGCAATAAAGCAAAGGCTGCTCGGATACTCGATATGAGTGAGCGAGCACTCTGGTATAAGGTGAAGAAATACGGGCTGTCATAGTCAGCGGTCAGCTTTCAGCAAGAAAAAAGGGGTTGGGGGCTAGGGGTTAGGAGTGGGTAAAAACAGAAAACACTAGCCCCCAATCCCTAATCCCCAGCCCCTAAAAAGTTGACTACTTCTTGCTGAACGTGCACTGCACAAAACGTGAATCATGCAGGATTTGTCTGCAAAAAACGTCGGACTCTCCACTTCAACGCCCCTCCCTCTTCCGAACATCCAGCCCTTTTGACCTTTCATCGCTGGCACGGGAAGTGCTCCTCCCTGCGTAACAGCCACCTCGGCTGAATTCTGCAAGCGAAGGGGGAACGTTTCTATGAATACTCTCTCAAACAAGACAAGAGTCATGGCCATGCGAAAAAGCATGGGACTGTTGGTCTTTTCACTGCTGGTGGTAGTCATCCTCAGTGTGGTGGCTGTTGCTCCGGGAAGCCGGGCCGATGATGACAATGAAGACGACGACGGGGAGGGGGCCCCCTTCGACGAAGCGAAGATTTTCTTGGAGCTCAACGATACGGATGGCGACCTAGGCATTCATGGTCTCGTTGATGGAGACGCCTGGAAGAAGCTCGAGATCGAAGGCCCGGACGACCGAGAAATTCTTGTGGTCAGGGGCAGAGGGAGCCTTGGGCAGCACGGCCTAACCGAGGTGTTCTTCGAGAGCGACGAGCCGTCGTTCGATGAACTCCCGCCCACCGAGTTCCTGACCCGGTTCCCGGAGGGGGAATATGAATTCGAGGGCGAGACAGTTGAGGGAGATGAGCTAGAGAGCACAGCGGTGCTCACGCATGTTCTGCCAGCTCCGCCAGCAAACATCTTGATCTCAGGAATTCCTGCGGCGGAGAACTGCGATGCAGCCCTCCTTCCGTCCGTTGACGGCGACGAGCCGGTCATCATCAGCTGGGCTCCTGTTACACAATCACACCCCAGGATAGGTAGATCTGATCCAGCAATTCAAATAGTCGGCTACCAAGTCGTCGTCGAACGGGAGGACCCAACCCTCCTCGTGTTTAGTGTCGACCTTCCGCCCTCGAACGAACCACAGGTGACGGTTCCGCCGGAATTGATCGCTTTAGGCACGGAATTCAAGCTCGAGATCGTGGTGAGAGGAGCAAGTGGAAACCAGACCGCCGCTGAGACCTGCTTCGAGACGGAGTAGTGCTCGGATGTCTCACCCGCAGAAGAAGTGTGCGAATCTTCTGTGCTTCGATTTAGAGTACACTGATGGAGTGGCTATTTTTTTCAAGGCGATGCGGCAACGCCTGCGTCCTCACTCCAACTGCAGAATGACGCGGACCGTTCCATCGACCTCCGAGACGGGAACGTACCCGATCGCATTTGCGTCAGAAGCGACATAACGGCGGATGGCTTCAGTCGAGGCGAGAGTCGCTGGCGGAAGGATGCCGTCGAAGTACAGCCGGTTCCAGTAGTCCGCAAGTCGAGGCTCAGTCTGTTGAAGCACAAGTCGTGAAAACCGTGTGCGCAGCGGCGCCTGCGAGGGAAGATTCAGCGGGACGATAGGTGTACCGTCGTCCCAGAAACGCTTACGGCGAAGATAGATTTGCGCGACTTCGTCGGCCGAAAGTTCGGCACGTCGCTCGGGATGAACAATCACCGCCACACGGCTCTCTTGCCCGGCGATGTTCGCCGGTGCGAAGACGAGGAGTGCGAGAGCTATGCTGAGAAGTCGCGTGCCCATAACAGTTCAAAAGAGAATTGACAGCGACATGCGCAAGCCGGGAGAAGAGATCTCATTAAGGTGGTCCGCGATAACGTAGTCGGCCTTGAAGCGCAGATAGGGGACTGGTACCCAGGCGAAACCGAGGTCAAACAGGTTAATATCGCGCCCACCGCCAGGTGGCTTGAATCGTTCGTAACGCCCGACGAGGTACAGGGTGGGTAGTGTTTCCACCACACCCTGAGCGTACAACCCCCACGTCGCGCCGTCTTCGATACTGCCCTCGCCGAACACCACTTCGCCGCTCAGCTCGACGCGCCTGTGCAGTTGCCACAAGAGGTCAGCACCGCCCAAATGATTCCATTCGCCGTTCCGCAGTTGCGAGGCGAAATACGACGCTCCCAAGGTCCACCCTTTGAGACTTGCCCATTCGAGGTGTGCCCCAGCACTCCGTCTGACCGGGTCTTCATCGCTTTCCGCATCGAGCGGAGGCAGGAACGTCCCGTACAGTGAGTACGATAGTGCCCCACCCTGAGGGAACACCGATCCATGCAGCATCGCTCCCGTTGACGTCTCGTCGAACACATCTTCTACGATCAATGGTTCAGAGGTTGTCCACAGGAGCGGTTCCCGCGGTGTCAGGTTCCACCGTCCGATGGGTGTCTGAAACTTGCCAAACCGTAGACGTAGAGCGTCACGAGATCCAAGGTCTAGATACAGCCGCTCGACTTGTAACGAGGGATTTGAATGCACTCCCCGCCGACCCTCCTCCACTTCCGCCAGCGACTCTACCCCAAGTTCGGTAAACAGGTGTGGCAAATGGTACCGGATCGAAGGAGATAAGGAAGTTTAGCTCCTCGATCCCGCCACGCTGCTCGCCGTCTTCAAGGAGTTCCGTCTCTACGGTTGTGAATCCCCCAACTGTGAGCCCTGTCTTCCCTAGCCGTAGGCCGCGACCAGTGTGGTATGAAAATCGTCCAAGTGCTGTGTCAGCACCGAATAGTTCCGGCTCGACGGGAGCGACGCTGGGAGGTGGCTGTTTCACGGGGTCCGCTCCCACAGCGGGTGAAACGAGCACTAACAAGAAGAACACGATCACAAGCAGAGAGGAGATACGAAGCCGCACCTGAGGAGGACTGGCAGAATTTGCACGGGTGCAGCGCTGCATTTCGCGGTTATTAGAGGAATATATCGACAGAGTCAAATCACCAACTGTCACCAAATGCAAAAGTCAAATGTGGAGCTGCGACAGGGAGAACGATTTGGAGAATAACTCGAGGCATATCGCGGAGCCCGAGTGATTCACTGCTTGATATAATTTCACACCTGTGAGACCGTGCGTGCAAAGGGAGCAGGCGACGTGACGTACCGAGAGCGTACAGGCTTTGTCGTTGCGGACCAAACTTCTTTTCTTTTCGCACCGCGCTGGTCCTGATTCCTGGCGGCATTTATGGAGCGATCTCGCTTTCGAGCAGCCGCGCGGCGCTTGCGCAGGTGGTCGGGCGTCAGCTCGTCGAGGAGGCTCACAGGGAGCTGACCGTCTCGCCACGACCCTGCGCTCGGAGCGGGCACGTTTCGAGTCTTTCGCCTCGCAGGATGTGATGCGCGAAATTCGTATCGCCGACCTCGACAAACGTATCTCCTCATTTCTTGCCTCGGTAAAGCGCGGCTGTTCGGCCTGTGTGGATCTCCTCGTGCTCAATCGCAGCGGGCCGCGTCGTCGCCTCCGAGTAATCCCTTCCTGGATCGGAGAGAATGAAAATACGATACCCGGTGGGACTGACGCGGAAGAGACGATTGAAGGTCCATTCCAGAGCGACCGATGCCGCCGGGACCTTATCCGCTTTACAGTTCCAGTGCCAGACCCTGACTCACGCGAGGCGATGACTCGGGCGGCTTGTGGCACTCTTCGACTGGGGACGGGGAACGGACGTCATGGCGCGACTGCGCGAGAAGCCTGGTGTCTGTGAGCCTTGACCCCGATGTGCTGATTCTCGACGCACGCGGGATCGTCATTGGCGGTGCTGCCCGGACGGATGGGCCGTGGCAACCCGGAGACATACTTCCCCTCCAATCTCGCATACTGCAAGGACCGATGCAACCACAGGGTATATCGACTCCAGCTGCGGCTATGCTTGTCGGTCATGCCAAGCTTCCCGACGATCTACCACCCTGGACAGTGGTCGTTGCAGAACCTCTTGCCAATGCTTTCGCTCCTGCCCGTCGGATGGTAACACTTCTAGCGACAGTTCTCGGGGGACGCTGCTCGCCGCTCTAACAATCTCCCTCCTTGCCGCTCGCCGGGTAACTGAACCCTTGACCGAACTCACCAGGGCAGCCGAAGCCGTTGGCCGTGGCGTGAGGCCGGAGTCAACGGTTCCGGTACGCTCACGAGATGAGATTGGGACACTCACGGACGCATTCAACCGCATGGCTGCTGACCTCAAACGTGCTGAACGCGAGCTCGTTGAGGCAGCAAAGTTCTCCTTTGTTGGCGAACTGGCTGCCGGTGTCGCACATGAGGTTCGCACGCCACTCGGTGTCCTGCGCAGTTCGGCTCAGCTCCTCGAACGCTCACTCGAAGTGAAAGACGACGAGTCACGCGAACTCCTCCGGCTCTTGCAAGAGGAAGTCGATCGCATCGAACGAGTGGTCTCGGCTCTGATCGAGCTCGGACGGCCGCGTAAAATGCGCCCTGAACCGGCGCCACTCGGTCAGATTCTCTTTCGCACAGCGGACTTCGTTGATGCCCAAGCCCGCCAGAAGCACGTGACCATCCGGCGCCGTGCCATCGATCCGGACCCGGTGGTTCTGTGTGACCCCGAGCTTATCCATCAGGTCGCGTTGAACCTCCTCGTGAACGCGGTACAGATTCTACCGGATGGCGGCTCAATCGAGATTGCCATCCTGCCCGTACGTGATGGCTACGCCGGCTTCGAAGTCCGCGATGACGGCCCCGGGATGACCGAAGAGGTTCGCGCCCGGATCTTCGAGCCATTCTTCACCCGTCGTGAGGGCGGAGCAGGACTGGGTCTCACGTTCGTTCAGCGAGTGGTGCAGGAGCACCGTGGCCGTGTCTCGGTGGAGAGCGAGATAGGCCGTGGTACGGTCTTTCGCGTCCATCTTCCAGTGGCAGAGATTTCCCGATGACTGGCCTCCTCAAGGACGTGTAACCACGTCCCCCTTCCCTACCCACCCCTGCAAGGAAGGCAGGAACACGCAAAGATTGTCTGCAAGAACTGTCAGCCGCCGCATTTTTGCGTGGCTTGTTCGGTAAAAATCCAACATTTTTCTTACCTCTTTGCGGCACCCCCTTTGCTCTCTCCTTCCAAGTGTAACAGCCATCTCGGCTGAATAACTTTGAACAAAGGAGGAGCTTTCCTATGACTACACAATAACCATACCAGTGGAGACCTACGGACGTACGGAAGGGTTGCTGTTTTCGAGTGTGGATAGCTTCTCAAACACAGAAGGAGTCACAACAATGCGAAAAAGAATGAATCCGTTAACTCTCTCTCTGATAGTGATGGTCAGCCTTACGTTGGCAGCCGCTATCCCGGCGGTTCAGGCCGCGGAATTCTCCGAGGCAGAACTGTTCGTCGAGCTCAATGACACCGATGGAGATCTGGGTATTCACGGTGCGATCGATGGAGGGGCCTATTCGAGGCTGGAAATCGAAGACCCGAACGAGCGCGTGATACTGGTCCTGAGAGCTATAGGGCGCTTGGCACGTCAGGGCCTTACCCAGCTATTTTTCGAGAGTGCTGAGCCAACGTTTGACGAGTTAGCTCCCGCAGAGTTTTTCCGCCGGTTTCCTGAAGGCACTTACGAAATCGACGCCGTGAGCCTGACAGGAGAAGAGATCGAAGGCTACAGTGATGCTCAGCCACGTGCTGGCGGCCCCGGTGGGCAACATTACGGTTAACGGAGATTCCGGCGGCAGAAAACTGCGACGCAGTTCCCCTCCCAGTCAGTCAGCGAGCCCGTCATCATCGACTGGGATCCGGTGACGACATCACATCCCGAGATCGGCAAAACGGGACCGGTCGAAATCGCCCGCTACCAGTTCTTTGTCGAGCGCGAGGCCTCAAGTTCGCCGTCGACCTTCCGCCCACAGTGACGCAGTTCGAGGTTCCAGCGGACATCACTTGCCCTGGGCGACGAGTTCAAGTTCGAGATCATCGCCAGAACGGCCACTGGCAACAACACGGCGATAGAGACCTGCTTCACTCTCCAGTAAAGGCGCTGAAGTCGCGCGCTGTCGTGGATCGCGGGCTCCATTCGTAGTCGCTTTTTTATGGCGGAGACGAATGGAGCCTGTCCCTCCATACCCTGCAAAAAAGACAGGGGGTGCAAAAATTGTCTGCAAAAATTGTCGGCTTCTGTGTTGCTGCGCATTCTCTTCTATAAAAATCGACACCTGTCTCACGTCTTTGCGGCACCGTCTTTGCTCTTTTCTTTAGACAAACGTCAACACAATGTCCCCAACAAGGAGGAAAGTATGAATAATAGGAAACGCAGTTGGTTAGAGAAATATCTTGTTGTGTTTGGCCTTGCGACCCTGATGATGTTGAGCCTGACAAGCACCGTGCAAGCACAGACGAATGATGACGAAGGGGAACCGGAGTTCGAACTTGTCACCCTCTATCTCGAATTCAACGCTACGGACAACGAGGCGGAGGTGGTTACCGTGGTCGATGCCGAGGTGGGCCTCAAAGTACTCAAAGTGATAGCGCCAAACGACAAGACGGTATTGTCCCTCACCTCAAAGAACACCCCCAATCTGGGGCAGGGCGAGGTGCTGGTGAAAACGCCCGAGCTCTCACTCGACGAGATCAAGGCTGTGTATCCAGCCGGGGTCTACCGATTTCGTGGTACAACGGTGGATGGTGGAGACAGAGTGATCGGGGAAGTGACGCTTTCTCACGACTTGTTACCAGCCCCTGTCATCAGTATACCGAGCAACGGGGCAACCGGAGTTCCGGTGACCGGCCAGATTATCACATGGGCACCGGTAGCAGGCGCGAGCGGGTACTTCCTCGAACTGGAAAACGACGAGACAGAGGCCACCCTGACAGTGGATCTGCCAGCGGATGCCTCTTCGTTTGCCATTCCCAACGGCTTGCTGCTGCCCAACACTGAATATGAAGTAAGCCTGGGTGCGATCGGAGCGAACGGCAATCGCGTGTTCAGCGAAATCAGCTTCACCACAGGATCGTGAGCAGAAATAGAGGGAGTGCCACCGTCCGTCATTCCCGCGCAGCCTGTCCCAAGTCCTACTGGGAGCGGGAATCCAGGAAAACGCGGATGGATTCCGGGTCTCACGTTGCTCGCCCGGAATGACGGGCGGGTGGTAGTCGTCATTCCGGCGAAAGCCGGAATCCAGTCTCAATGACTTGTCAGCAACAGAGACCCCTCTTACGACTCTCCTCTGGTAAACACGCCGAATTCTTGCAGTACACGCAGGGTCTGCGTTACCTGTCTCTCCTCGCCCGCCCATTCTTGTCACGCAGGGTCGCGTTCCTTGTTGAGACGCAAACCACCGCAGATCTTCGCTTGAGTCGATATCAAACGCAATGTGGGGGAGTTCAACCGTTTGAAAGGCAATGCGGTATTCACGGGCAACTTTTCGATGCGCTTCGAGACTCGGTCCACCGAAACGGGTAGGAACAACCTCAGGTGGAACACGCAATAACGCGTTGGTACCCTCCCCTTCTTTACAAGGGACTAAGATAACCTGAGGTCCACCGTTTGTCTGTTGGAAAATGAGTTCAATGTCACCAGCCGTTACCAACGGCAGGTCTGCCAAAAGCACGAGCACCGCTGTGGCTCCTAATTGCAAACAGAACTCGGTTCCGACGGCAACCGCACCATTGAGGCCACGAGGGTACTCTTCATCAACCGTTTCGACACTCAAGCTGACGAGCAAGTTGTAACAACGAAGGATCGGAGGAGACCACAACCACGCGATCAACCGCAGTCGCGCTCCGAGCGCTGGTCAACACATCCGTTAGCATGGCACGTGACAGCGCGTGACGCGCCTCGGCAGAAAGGCACACGGAGAGACGGCTTTTTCCTTGGGCAAGGGCTTTTATCGGGACCAACACGCAGTTCATAGAAGCCTTCATAGTGGCGGAGTTCGCCTTGCGGAACAAGGGGGAATGTGGTTTATCATGAAGGCTAATCCATCTCGGGGAGGATCACAACAATGAGAGAGGTTGCTGTTATTGGCGCGGGAATGACTCGCTTCGGCAAACATATGGACCGCGGTATGAAAGATCTTGCTCGTGAGGCGATCGAAGGTGCGCTGAACTCTTCCGGCGTGAATAAACATGCGCTTGAAGCGGTAGCTGTCGGCAATGCAATGGCAGGTCTCATTACTGGTCAAGAATGCATTCGTGGCCAAGTCGTGCTCCGCGAGATGGGCATCGGCGGTGTTCCCGTCATTAACACTGAGAATGCCTGCGCGAGCGCAGCCACGGCCTTCCATATTGCCTGGCTCTATGTGGCCTCCGGGATGTACGACATGGTCCTCGCCCTCGGTATGGAAAAACTCTTTCATGAAGATAAAGGTAAGTCCTTTGCTGCAATCGGCAGCGCTATCGACGTCGAATTGATGCAACAAACTTTGGAAAAAATGAAAACTGCAACCAAGGACGCAAGCGATGAAGCCGGGGCTGGCAAGTCACGCAGCATGTTCATGGACTTCTACGCTGAATTCGCCCGTGACCATATGCGCAAGTATGGCACGACCAAAGAACACTATGCGAAAATCGCCGCGAAGAATCATACGAACGGTAGCCTCAATCCACACGCGCAGTTCCAAACCCCACGGACAGTCGAGGATGTACTCGCATCACCAATGATTGCCGACCCGCTCACCCGCATGATGTGCTCTCCGATCGGTGATGGCGCAGCAGCTCTCCTCCTCACTAGCGCTGACAAAGCACGGCAGTTCACCAGTAAGCCAGTGTACGTAAAAGCGTCTGTGCTTGGCTCTGGCAAAGACCGTCAGCCTGGTGATCCTGAAGTTACCGAACGGATGGCACGAAAAGCCTACGAAGTTGCCGGTCTCGGACCAAACGACATTCATGTCGCAGAAGTACACGACGCCTCCGCTCCCGCAGAGTTAATCATTTGCGAAGAATTGGGGTTCTGTAAACACGGCGAAGGTGGCCGCTTGATTGATGAAGGTGCAACAGCGCTTGGCGGTCGCATTCCTGTGAACCCGAGTGGAGGTTTACTCGCTAAAGGGCATCCGGTCGGCGCAACTGGCGTAGCACAACTCGCAGAGATTTTCTGGCAGTTGCGCGGTGAAGCTGGCAAACGCCAAGTGCAGGGAGCGAAAGTTGGTCTGACTGAAAACGGTGGCGGCATGGTACGCGGTGAGGCCGCGGCGCTCGCTGTTCATATTCTTACGGTCTAGTGAACAATTAAGAATTAAGAGTGAAGAATGAAGAAATTAAGAAAAACTGAAAGACGTGCTCGCTTTTTCCGAAATTCTTAACTCTTCTCCTCATTCTTGACATTCTTAAATTCTAATTCTTAACTCTTAATTCTCCCCAGAAGATGCGTATCGTCTCCGGCACTGCCGGTGGCCTTCATCTGAAAGTCCCCAAGGGCCACAAAGTTCGACCCACCGCTGACCAAGTGCGGGAAGCAATTTTTAACATCATCGTCAGTCGCTTTGCGCTCGAAGGCGTTGCGATTCTCGATCTTTTTGCTGGTACTGGTGCACTTGGCATTGAAGCCTTGAGTCGCGGTGCACGGTCGGCTGTCTTTATTGACGCCAGTCCGGATTCTCAACGTCTGATTCTTGAGAATCTCGCGCTTACCAGTTTTCGGCGGCACGGTCGGCTGATTCGCGCGTACGCTAACAAAGGCATTCGCGTTGTGGAGGAACAGGGGTTGCGTTTTGGCGGCGTGTTTCTTGATCCTCCCTATGATGAAGGATGGGTCGATAAGGTTTTACGATTGTTAGCACGCAGCTCCATTCTTGAACCGCAAGCATGGGTTGTCGTCGAACATAGTCAGAAAGAAACTGGAGCTGAGGCATATCCATCCTTGCTCTTGACGGACCGGCGTCGTTACGGCACAACCGGGGTGTCTTTTTATCAGCGGCAGACTCAGGAGGCTGCGTGACACGCCGGGCGATTTATCCTGGATCATTTGATCCTCCCACCTACGGACACATCGACATCATTCGTCGCAGTTTACAGATTGTTGACGAAGTGGTTGTCGCAGTTGTGTACAATCCGCAGAAAGATAGCTTTCTGTTCACTCCGCAAGAACGGATCGACATGTTCCGTGAGGAACTCAAGGTTGAAGACGACCGCATCGAGTACGATCATTTCTACGGATTACTAGTTGATTATGTTGATAAAAAGAACGCCACCGTCATCATTCGTGGTTTACGAGCGGTCTCTGATTTCGATTACGAGTTCCAGATGGCCTTGATGAATCGACGCATGAAACCACACATCGAGACGATCTTTCTCATGACCGGCGCTGCACATTTCTATACAGCCTCACGTCTGGTCAAAGAGATTGCCAGCTTCGATGGTAGTGTGGACGGGTTAGTTCCTCCCCATGTTGTTAAGCGTCTCAAAGAGAAGTTTGATAAAAAGACCTAACAACACTTCGCCGTGTCAATAGATTACTAGTAGGGGCACGGTATGCCGTGCCCCTACGCATTTTTAGAGGAGTCATATGCAACTCGCAAAACGTCTACAACTCATTAAGCCTTCACCGACACTGATGGTCACCGTGCAGGTCGCTGCGCTCCGCCGCCAGGGAATCGAAGTGATCGACTTTGGCGCTGGCGAGCCGGACTTCGACACCCCCGAACACATCAAAGAAGCTGCCATCGTTGCCCTCAAGCAAGGCAAAACCAAGTACACCCCAGTTGGTGGAACCGCGGAGTTGAAAGAAGCGATTATCGCCAAATTACAACGCGACAACGGCTTGACCTATAGTATGCAAGAAGTCACATCGAACTGCGGCGGCAAGCATACGCTCTTCAATGCGTTTCACGCGTTGTTTGGTGAAGGTGATGAAGTACTGATCCCGGCGCCGTACTGGGTCAGTTACTCAGACATGGTCATCCTTGCTGGTGGACAACCGAAACTGCTGATGACTGACGAAAAGACCGGATTCAAAATCACCGCTGCGCAACTGCAAGCGGCGATTACTCCACAGAGCAAAGCCTTGTTGATCAACAGCCCATCAAACCCGACCGGCGGAGCCTATACAGAAAGTGAACTGCGCGCAATTGCTGAGGTCGTC
Organism: uncultured delta proteobacterium; assembly: GCA_963733195.1. Taxonomy (GTDB): domain Bacteria; phylum Desulfobacterota; class Binatia; order Bin18; family Bin18; genus VGTJ01. The sequence goes on along the minus strand of CAVTCR010000009.1, from coordinate 3,862 downwards.
GAGAAGAGCAATCTCTTTGTGATCTCCGATGACGTATACGAAAAATTTCTCTACGACTCACCGCAGTGCCCGCATATTTTGGGGCTCAAACCCCACCTGCGCGACCGGGTGCTGATTGCCAACTCGGTGTCCAAAACCTACGCTATGACTGGGTGGCGCTTGGGCTATGCGGCTGGCCCCAAGGAACTCATCTCTGCAATCGAGACCTTACAGAGTCAGAGCACCTCAAACCCGACTTCAATTACCCAGGCAGCAGCCGTTGTCGCGTTGACCGGTACCCAAGAACCCGTCGGCATCATGGCCAAAGAGTTCGCCAAACGACGAAAGTATGTCGTGGATCGTCTCCGCGCCATACCTGGCATTACCTGCACTCTGCCAGAAGGCGCGTTCTATGTATTTCCCCGCGTCTCATCGTACTTCGGTGCCAAGTGGCAAGACAAAAAGATCTCGTCCGCGATGGATCTATCTCTCTATCTGTTACAAGAAGGAAAAGTTGCCCTGGTCGCCGGGGAAGGGTTCGGATCATCAGAACATGTACGTATTTCCTACGCCACCTCGATGAAGAACCTCGAACAAGGACTCGATCAGATCGAAACGGCGTTGAAGCGATTGTTGCCGCTGTAAGTTAAAGCTTGCGGATAATTCTGAGAGTGCCCTCTGTCCCAGGTTCTGCCTGGGACAGAGAAAAAAGATAGGAACTTCTCTGAACAATGAGACTGTACCGTTTACGCGGATCGTTTGGCTGGGCGAGTCGTTCTACGCCGTGGAGCTAGTTGTTGACGAGCCTCAGCAAGTGTAATTCCTCCTTCTCGGCGACCCCGAGCACGAGAGCGTTCGATCAACGACAAAAACTCTGGGTTGTCTCCCAAAGACCATATTTCACGGTCCGCCTCTTTCATACCGACCATGCCAACGACTGGAACCCCAGCCCGAGTCAACACTACTGGCTCTGTTTCCGCCATACGCACAAGCTGTTGAACGGTTAACTCTGTCTTCTCAAGAGCGATCCGTTTCATAACACAAACTCCTGACCAGCAATGAGCAATTTGTTGCCACGTTTACGTCCGACTGCGACAATTCGCACCTCTGATACTTCCGTATAGATGTCATAGAATGCTCGCAATGCTCCAATGCGAAGTTCCCAGGGAGCAAGGGGATTCGGTCGTAAACGTTTACGGTGCCGGGTTTCGAGTCCAGGCTCGAACGTGAGTTGTTCCTCTACCATATCAAGCACGGTCGCTCGCTCTCGTGCAGAGAGCGCCCGGAGATGATCCATGGCATCGGGTTCAAAAATAATTTCGTACGACATGGATCTTCTTTACCTGGTGCAAGCCTGAGTGATCCTTCGTTACGCTACGTCCCATTTCTTGTTGTTCCCTGTAATTCCCCTAATAACGCCCTCGCCTCTTGCAAATCCTTGGTGTCAAACCCTTCGGTAAATCAGCCGTAGATGTCGGCCAGCATCTGCCGGGCTTCATCTGTCTTGCCTTGACTCTGCCACAGCCGGGCTAAGCTCAAGAACGTTTTTCCCCTCCATTCGTCTTGAATATACCCGGGCTTGCCGAGTGGGCAGTCCCGTCTAAATACTGCCCAGTCTCCCAGACGGCGGGCGTGACACGCGTGCCGGTACAGGGGCGCGCTGTTTCGACTTCAGACGTGGTGACATGCAGAATGAGCAACTCCTCCCGCTCTCCGTTGGCTTCCGCAGAGGCCGGTTTTCCTTCTTGCTTATTTCCCTGTTCTTTTTCTTTCTTCTCCATACGTTTCTGGCCGGTCATCACCTGGCGCATTATTTCGTACCTGCGCTTGTGTTCGTCACCCTCGTTACGAATATCTACCTGTTCGGTGACAACAGAATAATTTCCCTCTTCGCCAGCGTGTTCGGCGTTGTCGCCCTTGTCCTTGGATGGGTAACGTCTGTTAGCGAGAGCCGCGTCTTGTTGTTCATTGGCGAAGGGATCGGCACACTCTTCTTTGCCTTTATCTCTGTGCTCATCCTCGTTGCGGTGCTACGACAAAGACCGTAACGGGAGACATCGTCAGTGGAGCGCTGTGCGTGTACTTGCTTATCGGGCTGGTATGGGCATTTCTGTTTCTGCTGCTGGAATCTGTCCACCCTGGTTCTTTCCGGCTCGGAGACGGGATGACATCCGCCACAGACCTAGCCCATCCCCGTTCCGCTCAGTTTTCGCTCTTCCTGTATTTCAGTTTTGTGACGCTTTCTACGGTGGGCTACGGCGACATTCTTCCGCTTCCCGGACCTGCCCACGGGCTTGCTGCTCTCGAAGGGATCATTGGGCAATTCTATATGGCCGTGCTGGTCGCCCGCTTTGTTGGATTGCACCTCGTCCACAGTCAGCGGTGAAAGACAAGAGGGAGCGGCCAAGCGCCGTTGTGTCGCACCCCGCAGGACGAATACAAGATGCACCTCTACTCTGTGAGCCAATCGTTTGTAATCTGAGTTGGTGACACCGCCATTACGATGCAGAGCGCTCCAGCACCTTACGGCATTGGCGATATCCTGGCTCAGGCGCGCCACCGCTCGGCTGTGCGCGGCGACGAGTGCCTCGTAGTTATTCTCCTGGACCGCTTCGCGCACGGTGGTGCGACCCGTCTCCGTTCTCCCGCCCATCATGCGGCGCACGGTCCAGACGGCGTCCAGCGTGGCGGCCTGCCCGGGCGCCGAGTCGAAACGCTTCACCTCGATCGCGACACGATAGCCCGCGTCCGCGCTCACCGTCTGCGGAAACAAGGTCACGTGCGGCGTGCCCAGCAACGTGACCAGGTTCTGGGCAACGACACGCGAGATACTGCTCTGCAGCGGTGATGCCCACAGGTTGAACTCGTCCACCCGTATCTGGTTCGGGCCCGTGCTGACAACCAGCTGCGGCGGGTCAACCTCGTCAGGCACGGATACTGGGCCCACGACCACCGACAGGTCAGATGAGGCTGCGGCAGGCTCGGTCGCGGCGCTGAGGGTGTAGTAGCGCACAGGCGCGGATGAGCCCCAGTCACGAAGAGAATAAGGGCGCAGAAGATCACGATGCACCGGTCCCACCTTAATATCGTTTGCACAGCAATTCCCTCTCCCTTCGGGAGAGCTTGTCCTTCGCGTAGTCGGAGGAGGCCAGGGTGAGGGAATGTAAATAAGGACTTCTTCTCTTTTGTTTCCCTCATCCTGACCTTCTCCCTGGGGGAGAAGGAACCCAAACCTGTGGCATAGACGCCAAAAAACCCGGTACTCCCCTTAAGTTGGGACTCGTGGTAACGATGACGGTAGGGCGGTGCATTAGGGTTTCTCCTTGCTCTTACCGCGGAGCAGCGACTCAGGATGACGCTCAAGAAAGTCGGTCAGAAGGCGTAGGGAGCGGGCGGCGCGGGTGATCTCCTGCAACGCGTTCCGCAGTTCCTGCTGAGCCGGAGCGTCCGTGCCCACGAGCGTCGCGTTCGTGTTCTTGAGCATCCGATCGGCGGTGGCAAGCGTGCCGTGCAGCTCGTCGAGGTCGTCTTCAACTCGGGAGTGATTTCTGTATCAAGGTGATTAACCGCCTTATCCGCAGCCTTGAGCGTCTGATCAAGCGTGGCAAGCGCCTTTCTCAGGTCGCCACCGATCGCCTCAAGTGGGAGCTTCTCTAGCTTCGCGATGATGTTGCTGAGCTTCGCCTCGATGTCCGGGAGGGTACTCAGGACCACTGGCAGCTCCGGCACTTCTTGACTCCAATCCATCTTCGCTTGCGGCGCGTTCGGGAAGTAATCGAGGGCCACAAAGAGTTGGCCGGTGAGTAAGCTCCCGCTCCGCAGCTGGGCGCGTAGTCCCCGTTGCTCGACCAGCCGCTGAAAGACGGCGTGGCGCTGTTGTTCG
>CAVTCR010000008.1:0-99030 GCA_963733195.1 uncultured delta proteobacterium | reverse complement strand
AGGTATAGGCGTTTCTCTGTCGAAGGCTTGTCTCGACCGAGCCTCCTCCCCTATACTTCACCAGAGGAGGAGTAATCCCATGCGACTTGAGGAAATTCGACAACAATTCAAAGATGAGTTTGTTCTTATTGAGGTTACAAAAACTGAGGAAACTGACGAGACGGCAATCCTTGAGGGAAATATCTTAGCGCACTCGAAAGATCGTGAAGAAATTCTTGACCTGATGGTTAGAGCACCTACTGAAGCAAAGTATGTGACCGTTGAGTGGTGTGGGGAAATTGATCCAAAGGTTGCGGTGGTGATTTGAGGACGTACACCCTTCTCCGTTTATCATCCGGGCTCTTAGCCACCCGAGTTGCCATACATGGACCATTAGGAGCCACTGCTGTTCAATTGATTCTCGACACCGGTGCCGTATACACGGTCATTCATCCCAAATTCCTTGAAAGGACTGGGGTAACACCCGCAGGAGAAGTTCCGGTTCGTACTCTGGAACGAACACTACGTCTGCCTGTTTTTATGGTCGAACGTGTGAGTCTGTTCGGCAGTGTGCTTGGACCATACACGGTTTTGGGTTATGCGCGAGCAGCATTCACATCTGGTGTCGATGGAGTCCTCAGTATTGGCCTTCTTCGGTCTCTCGCAGCCCGCTTGGATTTCGCTTCCGGTGTTCTCACCATCCCTTAACTTGTGCTTTTTCCGTCCAATTCCTCAAGCAACTCCTTCGCTTCTTGCAAATCCTTCGTATCAAACCCTTCCGTGAACCAGTTGTACACCTCTGATAACATCTGGTGAGCTTCGGCAAGTTTGGTACGTGTTTCGTGGTGCGTGGTATAAGCTCCCTGCTCCACGGCTTTGTCGAGCGGCTCCAGTTCACTCTGGCGGCCGACGAAACGGGTCAGCCCCCGCCGAGCCGCGACTTGTAGCTTCGTGCGTAGTGGTCCCGCACCCAGCACTTCATACACGTTGAGCGGCGCTTCCACCCCTTTGATTTGTGTCTTGCCGAGGTCTTTGAACGCGAAATAGCCGTCCGGTCAACTTATGCGTGTAGGCGTGACAAAAGTCGAGCCGGGAGCGGCGAGTTGTTCCATGCGGGCCGCGAGGTTTGTGGAATGTCCGACCGGCACGTAGTCCGTATGCAGGTCGTCTTTGCGAATCGAGCGCACTACGACTTCGCCGGTATTCACCCCGACCCGCATCAGCAGCGGCGGATAGCCTTTCTCTCGGAGTGTATCCGCATAGCGCCGCATCTCGTCTTGCATGCGCAGCGCGGCATAGAGGGCTCGTTGCGGATGATCCTCATGGGCAAAGCGGGGCACCAAAGAGCGCGAAGATGCCATCGCCCAGCGCTTGCGCGACGTAGCCCTCGTAGCGATGCACCGCGTCCATCATGAGTTGCAAGGCCGGATCAATAATCGTGCGGGCTTCTTCTGGGTCGAGCCCTTCAATAAGTGCAGTCGAACCTTTGAGATCAGCAAACAGCGCGGTGATGGTCTTGCGCTCACCGTCCGTTCCACCCCCGTGCTTCCAGTGCGGCCTGTTCGGCGCGGATACGTTCGCCAAGTGCGGAGGCGTGTAACTAGCTGGGGGCTGGGGATCAGGGGTTGGGGGTTTAGAGCTCTTAGACTGCGCCGCAAGCGGCGCACCACAATGCCCACAAAACTTCGCCGCTGGACGTACAGCTCCTTGCCACAACTCGAACAGACCTGTACCAAGCTTCGCCCCACATTCCTCACAGAAGGTCATTCCCTCTGCGTTCTCAAAGCTACAGCGTGTGCACCGCATAAAGCTTCTCTACTCCACTGCAAACGTGGCGACAAGAATATCACCTCACAATTCTTCACTCTTTATTTTTCATTGTCCGTCGTCCCCGAGGTCGTCGCAGTTTTTTAGCGGAAAATGTTCAACGTTTTTCCCCTCCATTCGCCTTGAGTATACCCCGGGCTTGCTGAGTGGGGAGTCCCGTCTCAGAATACTGCCCATCTCCGGTCGCGAGCGTAACACGCGTGCCGGTACAGGGGCGCGCTGTTTCGACTTCAGACGTGGTGACATGCAGAATGAGCAAACTCCTCCCGCTCTCCAGCAGGCTTCCTCACAGGCCGGTTTTCCTCTTTGCTCATTGCGTTTTTCCTGCTTTTTCTTTTCCATACGTTTGGGCTGACTATCTATCGATGCTATGCACGATGTGCCTCTCTGCGTTTCTGTTGTGCTCCTCCCTGCTGGCATCTCTGCGTTCATCAACAACACCCTGACAAAAAGAAAGACGAATATGGGGCGGAAAGGAGAATGGAATGTCCGGAGAACTGTTCTATGGCATGAATGAATGGGTTATTTGGGGGGGTCTAGTCGTTCTATCCTGTTGGCAACGGAAATTGGTTTTCGGCTTGGTCGCCGGGTACAGCCCAGCATCAATGAGTCTGCAAGAGCCCATAATGCCACGATTGAGGCGGCCGTGCTTGGGGTGCTTGCTCTTCTGCTCGGGTTCACTTTTGCGATGGCAATGTCGCGGTATGAAAGTCGGAAGCAGTTGGTGATTGGGGAGGCCAATGCGATCGGGACCTACCTTTCGCCGCGCCCGGTTCCTCCCGAGCCCCAGAGGACGGGGGTTGCTCCACCTGTTACGGCGGTACGTTGATGTGCGGCTTTTCGTTCTATGAGGCAGGGATTGATCCGGAAAAGCTCCAGGAGACGGAATGAGGAGACGGACCAAATACACACTGCACTGTGGTCGCATGCCATTGCCTGTAGGGCACACTCGAGGGGAACCTCACGTCATTATTTATCGACATCCTTGAACGAGGTCATTGGATTTTCAGGCCAAACGGCTGGCGGTGAAGGAAGACCACGTACCTGGGTCAGTCCTCCACCTTCTCTATGGGGTCACGCTCTTGGCGATGGGACTCGTGGGCTATGGCTGTGGACTTGGGAGGACATCGCAAAATCTTCTTTCCGACGACGACGGCGGCGTTCCTTATCGTCGTCGGTCATTCTCGTCATTGTGGATCATGACCAGTCCACGACGAGGGCTCATCAAGGTGAGTCAACAAAGCTTGATCACGCTGCGAGACAGTCTGAGCAGGAGCTTCCCATGAGGGCGGCAGTTCCTGTCCGGCAGGATACGCTGGCCGCCGCTCAAGAGCGCCGCATTATCGCGGCGACCACAAATCGCATGGCAAACGCCTGCGATCAGGCGCGCGCGAGCGCGAGCACGGCGTTGGCGATATCCTGGCTCAGACGAGCGACCGCGCGGCTGTGGGCGGCGGCGAGCGCCTCGTAGCTGTTTTCCTGGACCGCTTCGCGCACGGTGGTGCGCCCCGTCTCCGTTCTCCCGTCCTTCGTGCGACGCACAGTCCAGACGGCGTCCAGCGTGGCGGCCTCGCCCGGCGCCGAGTCGAAGCGTTGCACCTCGATCGCGACACGATAGCCGGCATCCGTGCTCACCGTCTGCGGAAACAAAGTCACGTGCGGCGTGCCCAACAGCGCGACAAGGTTCTGGGCGACTACGCGCGAGATAGTGTTCTGCAGCGGCGCCGTCCACAGGTTGAACTCGTCCACCTGCATCTGGTTCGGACCCGTGCGGACCACAAACTGCGAGCGGTCAACCTCGTCAGGCACGGCGACCGGGCCCACGACCACCGACAGGTTGGATGACATTGCGGCAGGCTCGGTCGCCGCGCTGAGGGTGTAGAACGCGGTGGCGTGGACGCGCACCCGGTCACGAGGACAACAAGGGTGCAGGGAATGGCGAGGACGGCGAGACGGCGCATCAGGGGTTCCCTCAGTCTTGCCGCGGAGCAACGATTCGGGATGACGCTCCAGATAATCGGTCAGTACGCGTAGCGATCGCGCAGCGCGGGTGATCTCCTGCAGGGCGTCACGGAGTTCCTGCTGGCCGGGAGCGTCATTGCCGACGAGCGTCGCGTTCGTGTTCTTGAACACCCCGTCGGCGGTGGCGATCGCGCCGCGCAGTCCGTCGAGGGTCGTCTTCAACCCGGGAGTGACTTCTGTGTCAAGGTGATTCACCGCCTTGTCCGCGGCCTTGAGCGTTTGGTCGAGGGTAGGCGAGCGCCTTTTTCAGATCGTCACCGATCGCTTCATACGGTAGCTTGTCGAGCTTCGCGACGATGCTGGTGAGCTTTGCCTCAATGTCCGTGACGGGTACTCGGGACCACTGGCAACTCCGGCACGTCCTGACTCCAGTCGATCGTCGCCTTGGGCGCGTTCGGGAAGAAGTCGAGGGCCACATAGAGCTGCCCGGTGAGGAAGCTCCCGCTCTGCAGCTGGGCGCGCAGCCCCCGCTGCTCGACCATCTGCTGAAAGAAGGCGTGGCGCTGTTGTTCGCTCCGCGCGATAGTTTCACCGACGGCCGTTTGCTTTTGACTCAAGTGCGTGATCAGCCGCTCAGGGTAGAACATGACCTCTACGCGCCCGCGAATGTTCAACGTCGTCGGATCGATGTCGAGACCAACGGCGACGACCGCCCCCGCCGGCAACCCCAACAAGGTAACCGGCGCACCCACGGACAACCCGCGTAGCGATTCACTGAAATAGAGGACATAGCGCTTCGCGATATTCTCTGGCTGCTTCATCGCAGTAGCCTGGTCTGCTGTAGAGGGTGAAGATCGTGTCCGCGGCGGCGGGTTCGGCCTTGAGGGCAAAGGGCGGCGTGTCGAACGCGAGCCCGCCCGCGAGCAGCGACACGAGCGACTGCGTGCGCACGTCCACGCCACCCGCGCCCACCGAAACGTCCACGCCGCTCGCATTCCAGAAGCGCGTACCGGGGTTGACGTACTGATCGTAGGGCGCGTTGACGAAAACCTTGACTTCGATCGCCTTGCCATCACCCGCCAAGTTGTACGCGATGACCTGCCCAGCCTGGAGGCGGCGGTAGTAGATCGGCGAGCCAATCCCTAGCGAGCCAAGGTTTTCGGCCTGGAGCACGAATTGCCGGCCCGGCTGATCGAGGGTGATGATCGGCGGCACCTCGAGTCCGATGAACGTGCGCTGCTTCTTGTCGGACTTGCCGACCTCGAAACCGATATAATTCCCCGAGAGTAGGGTGCCCAAGCCGGAAACCCCGCTCAGGGTGACACGAGGCTCAACCACCCAGAACTTCGCATCCTCAACGATCAGGCCCTCGGCGTGCTTGTCGATCTTCGCCGTTACCTGTACCTTGGTGTAATCGTCGGAAAGCTCCACCGCCGTCACCTGGCCGATGTTCACATCCTTGTACTTGATGAAGGTCTTGCCCGCCTCGACGCCTTCAGCGGCCTTGAACACGATGGTAATCGTCGGGCCCTCGCTCAAGATTCGATGGATCGCGATCCCGATGGCCACCACTGCGGCGAAGATCGGAATGATCCAAATGATCGAGACCCGCGTGCGCTTCTTCGGCGCGATCGTGGCCTGCGGCAGGTTGTCGAGATCGATATTTCAGCCATGCTGATCCTCCCTGCTCGCGTCCCGCATCCCAGATTAGGCGGGGATCGAAAGACTCCGCCGCAATCATTGTCAACACAACCACCGCGGCGAAAAACAGCACTCCTGGACCGGGCGCTACCGACATCAGCGGCTGCAGCTGCACGAGGGCGACGGTGAACGTGTCGACGAATACGTCCAGCATCGACCAGCGGCCGATGAACTCGACCATGCGATAGAGCCGGGTCCGTTCGTGGTTACTCGTGATCGAGCCACGCTGCACCGTGATCAGGAGATAGCTGAGCGCGACCAGCTTTCCGAGCGGGACCATCACGCTCGCGATCAGCACGATAAGCGCCAGCGGCCACGATCCCGAGGTGAAAGGAACACGACCCCGCCCATGATGGTGTCGGACTCGGAGGACCCGAGCGTGGTCGTGCTGAGCACCGGCAGAATGTTCGCGGGGATGTAGCAGATCGCCGCGGCGATGACGAGCGCCCAGGTGTACTGGATAGACTGGTGGCGGCGCCACTCGAGTTCCGCGCCGCAGCGCGGGCAGTAGCCCGGCTCGGCCGTATCGAGCGGGCCGCGACAGCAAGCCGCACGTCTCGCAGGAAATGAGTCCTGCCTGTGCGGCGGTGAGTGCGGTTGCTGTCATTGCGTGCCCTTGAACTCAGTGCTTCACGAACCCCAGGTCGAGGTGGCGCTGCGTCGTCCGCCCACTCCATTCGCTGCCAGATCTCGTCTGGATCGAACGTGACCATGATCGCGGGAAAGAGCAGCACGAGCGCGCCGACCGCATACATACCGATGCCAGCATCTACTGTGGCCAGCTCTGCGATCTTGATGAGCGCAACGAGGATGCCGAGCAGCATCACCTCATTCATCGACCAGCGGTCGCATGGAGTCGGCCCAGCGCAGCATCTCGCCGACCCAGTGCGGCGCAGGTGGTCGCCTCACTGCAAGCAACACCATCAACATGAACAAGAGGTAGACCGCGGGCGCGATCACCGCGCAAAACGCCACAATCACAGCCGTCATCTCTTGGCCCTGCACCCACATCTCGTACGCGCCGCCGATGATAGTCGTGCGCGCGTAGCGTCCGACGGCCGACAGTCCCATCAACGGCGCAGTATTGGCGATAATCAGCACGATCAATGCGGTGAGGGTGAGCGCGAGGGGACGATCGACCGGGTCGGTAGTCCGGGTCGCAACCATACAGCCGCAGCGCGGACAGCGCGCCTTACTCCCGGGTGGAAGTTCCGGCAGGCGCTGGAGCAGATCACATTCAGGGCAAGCAATAGTTTCCATATCGAAGCGGAACGAGCCGGAGAGCATCAGACGAGGAATTATTCTGTCTCCGACATGACGATAAGAGCGGCAAGAATGGATACGGTCAGTGTCCTAAATCGGACCACATGAGATTCGTACACTGTAGCACTCGCTGTGAAATCCTCCCTGTCCCTCCTTATGAAAGGAGGGCTGCCCAAGATGCTTCCCTTTCGCTGCACTAGGGGGCCGCGCGCAGCGCGAGGGCATTCTGTCAGGGACTGTGCCAATCTTTGTGGTCCGATTTAGTCAGTCTTCTTGGACTCATCCCTTGTTTCCTTCTTCATCAAACGGCTCTCTCAATTCAGTTTTTACCCTTCCTCAAGGCGCAGGCACCACACGGTAGTAGACGCCGTTGGCGCCGAAAGACGGCTGGAACCACGTATTGCCGCACACATAATACTGCGCGCCACCGACGGTGGATGGGGTGCAGCCTGCAGGCAAGGTTGCGTAGATCGCGTTCATCGCATACGCAGTGTTCGTGCTGCCAGCAGCGTAGCCCGCGGAGTAGGCATTCGAGGTGGCAGCGCTGGTATTGGCCGAAGCCACGGCCGCACCCGCGACCAAACCGACGGCGGCACCCGCGGCCGCGGCGCCCGCAGTGGACCAACCGCCGCAGTTGTAGCACCCGCTGCCGTAGTAGTTCACGGTGGTAGGTGGATGGTACCCTCCGTAATAGGCTCCGCCGTAGTAGGCGGTCGTGTTATGAACTGTCGTCCCATAGGCCACCGTGCCATAGCCCGTGGAGTGATAGGCGGTCGTACCGTAACTGTTCGTGGCGCTCCAGGAGCCGTCTCCACCCGACGCATGTCCACCATAGGCGCCGGTGGCGTTCCAAGAGCCGTCGCCACCCGACGCATGTCCACCATAGGCGCCAGTCCCACTCCAAGAGCCGCCGCCACCCGAGGCGCTCCCGCCGCGGACACCCTCGGCACTCCAGGAGCCACCCCCGCCCGACGCATGTCCACCGAAGGCGCCACTCGTGACCCAGCGAGCCGCCACCCCCCGCCGAACCCCCGCCGAATCTGTTAGCGTGAGACCAAGCCGCAGCCTGCCCAATCGCAAGCGCCGTGATCAGAAGACCGATAGAACCAATCGCGATTGTTTTCATCATAACTCTCCCTCCCTACTGGGGTTTGCTGGTGCTTTAATCTTCAACGCTGGCCGCCCCTGCACCGGCGGCTTCAACCCCGGCGGTAACTGCGGGTCCGGCCGCGCAAACTGAATGCGCGTCGCGCTGCTCGCCTTCGCCGAGGTAAAGGCGTCCGCCGCAACGGTGGTATCAAGCTGCCAGTTCGATAACTCCATCTGATGCCGCATCCGCGCTGGATCTTTGCTGAATACCGCCCGCATCATCCGTGGTAACTTGTCCTCCGCCCCCACCCACATCTGCACGAAGACCTCCTCGTTGGCGTACGCGATCATGTCCGTCGTCGTTCCCCCCATAATCCGTGACTGCCCAATGTAGAAGGCTAACTTGAGCCCGTCGGCAATATCCTGGTAGGGGTCGGCAACAATCACATCGGTGAACGGAAAGTAGATTGCCGCCGAGTCATAGGCCGCCTTCAGGGTGGCGTCGATCGTGGGCGGCGCGTCGGCCACCGCCACCAGGTTCGCCGCTGGCTCAAACGCCATCATCACTTTGCCATCGTAGTAGAACTCAGAGGCCGGGCCATCGCCGCTGGTAATCACCCGCAGCTTATCCGGCCGCTGTAAGGCAACCTCGGACTTCGTCGTGTACACCAGCGGCGCACCCAAGCGACTGGGACTCTCGTAGGAGAGCACCACGGTGAATGCCATCGACTTGGCGGCAGCCAGACGACTACAGGCGGCCTTGAGGATATCGATCGCCTTGGGTTCGAGGGTAATGGCAGGCGGCGGCACAGTCGGAGGGCTTGGCGTCTTAGCCGCTTTCGCCGCCTTCGCAGGCTTCTCGGCCTTCGCCAGTGCGTCCTGGGCAGTGGCGCTGCCAACAAACAGCAGTGCCACTACCAGTGCGAACAGATAAAAACCTCTGAACATGACTTCCTCCTTTAGGACCGTGAGACAAAGCACTGGACGACCACAGGAGTAGAAGAGGCGAGACTGTCATTGCGAGGAGCGCTAAGTGACGAAGTAATCGCTGTTTTCGGGCAAAGATTGCTTCGCTCCGCTGCTCAGAAACAAATCTTCAGTCCTCCGTCCCAGGCTCTGCCTGGAACGGCAGTAGTCAGGAGACTCCGTCTCATTCCGTCCCCAGGCAGAGCCTGGGGACGAGCACGTGTCCCGTTTTTACTTGAAAGCTTAGCGTCAGCGCTATGGACAACTCGCAATGACGCCTTGGCCTTATGCCAGACTGTGGAGGTTTTGTCCCATAGTCCTTAATCCGAGTTTCTATTGTGTAACCTCCGCGATCATGATCTCGTCATTCTTTTCGTCGATCGTGGCTAGGCCGCACGCCGTGGCGTTTCCATTCGCGTCAAACTTACACCCGTATAGCCCTGCGGCCTTCGCCTTGCACTCACTCTCGTCTAGCTCCACTACGTACCAACCCGACCCGACCGGTCTGCCACGGCCATTCCCGGCGGCATTCACCGCAATGAGCAGGCTCCCTTCGCCTACCCCTCCCCCTTTGCATTTGAAGTCCCCGTCGTCATACAGCACGAACACTTTGTCCTCATCGTCATAGAGGATATCAGTTTCTTCGACCGTGCCGTCCCCGTCGATATCGATGGACTCAACCCAGAAGGAATCGTCTTCCCCCTGTGTGTTCGCTGTGTTGACCGTCGCCTTGCCCTTGCCGGTGGTGGTTTTCTTGCTGGCGGTGGCCGGCGGGCTGGGATTCTTGGCCTTGGCGATCACCGCCTTTATCTGAACGTCGACTCCCATCGTGTTCTGGCTCGCGCCGCCTTGCGCCTGGGCGCGCACCTCACCAAGGCTGAACGCTAGGGCTAGACTAAATACAAACACTACATTTTTCATCGCAATCTCCCTTATATAGGTATCCTAAATCATTTGTGGTGAGCCCCGTTCATACTTCGACTTCACTTTTCGCACTTTGCATTCAAACTCGCAGCTCTTAAGATCTTTTCCCTTCGTGTTACGCTCACCACTGGGGCGTGGACACTATATTCTCTCCTTTGAGCGTAGCGTAGCGTAGTAAGGTTCCCGCGAGCAATTGTCACTCACTCTGGGTGTTTCTCCGACTGCTGTTGGCGCTTACGCTCTACGTCTCGCTTCTCTCTCCCCATATACTTTCTCTTTTTTCTCTTTTCCCTTCTCTCCCTCTTTTTTTTCCTTTCCTCTTCTTTTCTTCCCTTTTTCTCTTTCTCTCTCTTTCCCTTCCTCTCTTTTCTTTTCCTTTTCTTCTTTTTTCTTCTCTTCTCTTTCCTCTCCCTCTCTTTTCTCTCCTTTTTTTTCAACCGCGCATCTTTCGGAATCTCAATCATCTTCTTTTGCACCGTCTTTTCGACTTTCTCCTGCTTGATCGCCATCCCCCTCCTCTCCTCTTCCCTTTTCTCCTCCTCTTTCTTTTCTTTCTTTAACTCTACATAACATCTACATTTAGTTCATCGCAATCTCCCTTATATATGTGCATCATCGTTCGACTCACAGCAGTTTCAGAATGCACGCTTATTGAAACCCAGCACCTTCCATCTCGTTCCTGGCTCACGGATCATCCACCTGCAAAGCAGCGACTACGCAAGCGATAAACGCTACCAGCTCCTCGACCGACTCGAAGTGGGTCGCCTGCATCGACGTGAGGTGTTTGACACGCCCCCGGACATCCCCATGCTCTACGTCCGCGTCCCAGCGTAGTTGGACGACGAATGCACGATTGCTTGGCAGTGACGGCTTGTTCTTCGGCATCATTTATCCATCGCTTCGGCCAGGATCTACTCGCTGACCGAAGCCGTGCGTTTCGCCTCCGCCGTCTCAGGCGACCCTACTTGTCCATCTTTACGGTGATAGCATCACCACCCATGGTCAGTGCCAACCCTTCAAGATGCGTCTTCAATTGCATATTGACCCCTTTGCTGTTTTTCAACCACAAATGCCCCGCACCTTTGACCGTAGCCGCAAGGCCAACTCGTCCATCGAGGTATTCACCCGCGAAGTCCGCAGGGTTCTTCAGTCCGAAGACTTCACCAGTAGCCTTGAGCTTGTCCACACCTGCTCCCCCCACGCCCAGCCCACCGAGCTTGAACCGGTAGTCTTTCCCTTGAAAGTGGAGCGTGCCACCACCAAGTGTCCCCATCGCTAGATAGGCAATTTGGATCTCATCGAGGTCCACGGTCGCATCCGGTTTCTTCCCCGCATATACCTGGGCTGGATCTTCTTGAGCCTTCACGCTAGCGCCACTGGCTATCAGTCCGAATACGAATATCCCCGTCACGACACATCTTCTGTAGTTCAACATCTGCATTCTCCTTTCACGGATCAATTTCACAATGAATTTATCTGGATAAGGCTATTTCCTTGTCCATCTTCTTGTTAGTGACAAATTGCTCATCAACCTGCATAAGGCGCGGGGTCCTATGGATGCGCCTGACCCTTCGCAGCCGGCGTGCTCTGCGCCGCGGCCGCTGCCCGCACCGAGCGGACATTCAAGATGCCCCTCTGCACCTGGAGCTGCCCCTCAATCACAATCGGGCGGCCTTGCATCTGTGGATCCTGTAAAGCACTGAGCGCCTCTTTTTCGGCAAGCAGACGCAACCCCAGCCCCGACACTTGTCGAAGCTCTTCTTCGGCCGGATATTCCGGTATCACCGACTCAACGCGAGTAACCTGAAACTGCCCGGTCTTCTCCCCGACCCAAACCGTGAGGAGTGGATATGCTGAGGTTTGGGGTTGTTTGTTGAGATCTAGAATCCCGGTGAGCCGGATCATGGACTCTGCGGGGAAGTCGAGCATCGGATCTTGGGCCCGCAGCTCCGAGTGGAGGATTAAGCAGAGCACCCCCATTACCAATACTGTACTCCAACGCTGCATGTTCGACTCCTTCCCTGTGCCAGGCTATCCCAGCTCGCGAATTGTGCTTTTGTTCGGGCTCCTCATGCGCCGTCCGCACTCACTACCCAGCCCCTTAGCGGGCTTTCTTGCGCTCCTCCTTCAACGTGACCACGACCCCCTTATCGGCGGCTCGCAATTCAACGAGGTCGCCAAACGCAGTCAGGACTCATCCTGACGCCGTTCTGGTTTTTTAGCACCAGATGGCCGCCCCCCAGCGAAATGTCATTTCCCGCCGCTGTGTAGGTGCCGGCAAAGTTCCCCGGATCCTTCAGGTCGAACACCATGCCTGAAACCCTGGCGATACCGGTGACGGGGGCGGACAGCCCGGTCACCGTGCACCCATAGATTTTGCCATTAAGGGTGAGGCTACAGCCGACCCACTGGGATCACCCATGGCGGAGGCCTCAGCGGTCTCAAACGCGACCGACCCGGAAGGGGTTTGGGCCTCGGCGGCCGCAGTCACAGCCAGGAGGAAGGCGACTCCTAGTATGAACCTTGTCAGTATTTGCTTCGTAGACATACATTCTCCTTTCTCCTCTTGACGAAAGAGGGGACGTTTGAGGGCAAAGTTCCTCGCTACAACTTGTTATCAGGACCATGGGTAAACCTGCGCAACATATGCTCCTCCTTTCTGTGAGTGCTATTTGTCTTCGACTGCTCGCCTCACTTTGTTCTTAGTACACAGCATGGCGAGACCTCCTCTGCTCAGAACTTCAAGGTCACGTTCAGGGCGATGAAATGCACATGGTTGCTGGAGTAGTCCCCATCCAGGGTGCCGGACAGCGGACCACGCCGTAAGTTGGCAATCTCTGCGTCTCCGAGATCCAAGTATTCATAGGCCGCGCCCACCGTCAGCCGTTCGCTCCACTCATACTGCAGGCCTGCCCCGTAGCGGAACGTCTCGTCATAGGGCGCGGTCGGGGTGCGGTGGAATTTCGACACCGGCGCACTGTCGTGCGCGAAGCCGGCGGAGAGGAGCCACGGGCGAGCGAGGCGATACTGCAGCCCAATGGCCTGATGCCAGGTGTCCTGAAAGTGGGCGTCCGGGGTCACGCTCCGGGTGGTGTCGGAACTCACCGTGACATCCACATCCCCGTACTCTTTCCAGTTCTGCCAGCCGAAGTTGCCCATCAATGCGAGCTGGTCCGTGAGCGCATAATACCAACTCGCCATGACCGTCTGGGGCACGGTCTGCTCAAGGGTGGTTTCCCCACCGAGCACGCCCGTCCGTTCCAGGGCGCGCCGCAGTCCCGGCCCCACGTTCGTGAACTTGATGTTGTCCTTGTACGAAAAATCGACGGACGACCGGTAGGTCACACCGAAGCGCAGGCGTGCACTCGGCTCCACCAACACCCCGACGTTCCCCCCTAAGCGCCAGTCATCGGCTTTGAATTTGAGCCGGCCGTCCGGGAGCCGTTGCGGCAAGGTTGTTCACGGCGGCGGTCTGGGACAAGCAGACTGTAGTTGACACTGACCCCGCCGCCGATCGACAGCCAGGGGTTCACCCGATAGGCGGCCCCGGGGTTGAGGGTGAAGGAGAGGCTTTGCGCTTTCTGCACGTAGTAGCGGCCGACCCATTCTTTGCCGTAATTGAGGCCGCCGCCGTACGCGGAGACGACTCCCACCCCGAGTTTCACGTCCGGGGACGCACTGTAGACATAGAAGAAGCTTCCTGCCGGCACAGGGATACTGACCGACGCTCAAGGAGGGAATCGGGGCGCCGGCATTGAAGCCATTCCCCCCGCTGCCGATGCTCCCAGAGCCCCGATCAAATTGCATCGACGGCAGGATGGTATACAAACTTCCCGTGAGTTGTGAATGCTCCAGCCGGGTCATGCCGGCGGGGTTGCCAATGACAGTCGAGGCGTCCTGTCCGAGTGCCGCTCGGCCGGCCGCCGCCGTGCCCAGGTCCGGCGTGCCATTTTCATAGAGATACGCCCCCGCCGCCCAGGCTGATGAGGTGACCAAGGTCACACAGAGGGCCAATGCAATGACATGTACGACGATATGAAACATTTGTTCTTCCTCTCCTCCCGCACTGCTCGCGATCAACCGAGCGCCGCTCCCAGAGGTCTCTGTCAATTCCTGACTGTTGTTGAATCGTTCCGCATTCTACGGTGCGTGGCTGTTCGGGGACACCGTGCGATAGTTCAAGTTATACGTTTGATAACGTTCGGGATCGTTCAATTGTGTCGCCCTGCTACTCGAACGGGAAGATGCGTCTTCCAGTCGTTCTTCATGTCCACGACGGTCCAGCCCTTGGCCTTGGCTTCGTCGAGCGCCTTGTCCAGCGTGCCGATCGGAGACTTCCGGTCGTAGGCCCATTCGCGCTCGGCGTCGGTGTGGTGGACGAGCAGGCAGAAGCGCGGCGCCGCTGCCGGCGGCGGTCCACTGCAGCATCTGCAGGTCGCCGTCGGAGTTGCCGAAGGCGGCGATCGGGCGGCGGCCGATGTGCTGCTGGATGCCGACGGGTTTGCCGGCCTTGTCGTCGATGAAGTTGATCTCCGGCAGCTTCATCAGCACGGGCTTGCCGTCGCGCATCTCGAACTTCGTCTTGCCGCTGCTGCCGACGACCTGCTCGGGCGGGATGCCATAGACCTTCTCCGTCCACGGGCGCATGAACTCGATGCCGCCGCCGGAGACGATGAAGGTCTTGAAGCCGTTCGCGCGCAGGTAGGCGAGCAGTTCGAGCATCGGCTGATAGACCATCTCGGTGTAGAGCCGCCCGGTCTTCGGATGCTTCGCGCGTGGCGATCCAGTCCTTGACGATCTTCGTCGAACTCCTCGGTGGTCATGCCCGCGTGCGTGGCCATGACGATCTGCCCGATGGCCGGTCTCGCCGCCGGCGAGCGCGCCTTTCACGTCGCCCTTGAGCAGCGAGGCGAAGGGCTCCTTGTCCTTCCACTCGGGATGCTGCGGCGCCAGCGCCTTCACGCGGTCGAGCGCGAAGAGCGAGCTGGAAATACATCGGCTGCTCGGCCCAGAGCGTGCCGTCGTTGTCGAACGTGGCGATGCGCTCGGCAGGCGGGACGAAGTCGGGCGAGCCTTCCTTGGTCACCTTCTCGACGAAGGCGACGATGGCCTTCTTCGGCGCGGTGTCGTTCCAGGAGGGAAGCGGGTCGTGCGGCATGACGTGGATGCGGCAACGCAAGCGCAGCAGCGCGAGCACAATTGCATGATGGCTTGTTTCATAGGTTGCTTCTTCGATTTTGGCGGGCGACTCGTCGGGCCGCCGTGCGGCCGTCGCGATCACGGTCGGGGCCTTTGGCCGCGCTGCCCTGTTCATGCCGCTTCGATCTTCGCCTTCACGGCGTCGAGGTTGAAGCTCGCGCCGGCTCTGCATCGGCGGGATAGTCGACGCAGGTCTGGCGAGCTTGCGCGACTTCCTCCTGGACGAGCACGAAGCGCCAGAACTCATGCTTGAACAAATCGAATGTAGTAGCTGCCCGCCTCGTCCTTCGTCCCGTTGTCGGGTCAGCCGTGGCGCTCGAACGGATCCAGACGCAGGTTGGTGAGTCGGGCATGTCAGCGTGACTCTTCGGACCGGGCCAGCCGTGGGCTGGTGGATGAAGCGGAACTTGAAGTTGTCAATGCGCACGCGCGCCGAGTTCGCGTCTCGTCGAAATAGAAGATCTCGTGGCGCTCTGGACGGGCCTTTGCCGGTGATCAGGTCCATCTGGTTGTAGCCGTCGAGGTGGTTCTTGTAGGTCCGGTCGCCGAGCTTCACGCCCTTCAGCAGCTCGTCGGTGATGTCCGGGTTGCCGGCTGCGGCCAGGAGCGTCGGGAACCAGTCGAGGCCCGAGATGATGCCGTTCTCGACCGTGTCCGGCCGGACCTTGCCCGGCCAGCGGGCGATGCACGGCACGCGGAAGCCGCCTTCCATGACCGTCCCTTCTTGCCTGCGTGAACGGCGTCGTGCCGCCGTCCGGCCAGGTGAACACTTCGGTGCCGTTGTCGGTGGTGAAGACGACGATGGTGTTATCGTCCACGCCCATGTCCTTGAGCTTCTTCATGATCGCGCCGACGATGTCGTCGAGCTGGGCCATGCCGGCTTCCTGCGCGACCAGCCGTTCTTGCCGCGGTGCGCATCTTCTCGTACTTTTCGGAGAGATGCGTGAAGATGTGCATGCGCGTCGGGTTGAGCCAGACGAAGAACGGCTTGCCGTCCGCCTTGGCCTTGTCCATGAACTTGAAGCGCGACAGTCGTCGGATCTCGTCATCCACGGTTTCCATCCGCTTCGGGTAGAGCGTGCCGGCGTCTTCGATTTTCTGCTTGCCGACCTTGCCCCAGCGCGGCATTTCGGTCGTGTCGTCCGTATCGTGGCCCAGCTATGGACCATGTTGCGCGGACCGACGTCATTCACCAGGTTCTGGGATAGTTGGGATGCGCAGGGTCCTCCATCGCATCGAGGTGATAGAGATAGCCGAAGAACTCGTCGAAGCCGTGGACGGTAGGCAGGAACTCGTTGAGATCGCCCAGATGGTTCTTGCCGAACTGGCCGGTGGCGTAGCCCTGCGCTTTGAGCGCAGTGGCGATGGTGACAGCCTCGGCTGGCAGTCCGGTCTTGGCTCCCGGCCTGGCCGACCGTGGTCATCCCGGTGCGAATGGGTAGCTGCGCCGGTGACGAAGTTGGCGCGACCCGCCGTGCAGCTCGCCTCCGCGTAGTAGTCGGTGAAGAGCATCCCTTCCTTGGCCAGCTTGTCGAGATTCGGCGTCCGTCCAGCCATCAGGCCGCGGTGGTAGGCGCCGATGTTCCACCTGCCGATGTCGTCACCCATGATGACGACGATGTTGGGCTTTTCTCCTGCGCTTGGGCAGTGGGGGTGCCGACCAGGGCAACCACCCAAGGCCATCAACAGTGTGGCTACCACACGATTCTGCGTAATGTATTTACTCCTCTCGATTACACTTACTCCCATTTTCCGCTGTGCTTCCTTTCCTCGTGCCCAGACTCTGCCTGGGCACGCAATATGACGGCGAGCCTCGGTAACACTGCAGTCCCAGGCGGAGCCCGGGACTGAGAAGCAATCCGCAAGTGGTAATCCGTATATTTCCCGTCTGCAGGGGATATTCATTCCTTCCTTTGCTAGTATGCTCTCGGACCCACTCAAACTTTTGATAGTTCGAAAGTGTGATCGGTCCGTCGTAGCCCATGCTTTGCATCTTGCGCGGCGGGTGAATCGACGTACGTATTCATAACCTTCTTGATCGACTCGTTCGATCCAGCACCACGCCCATCCACGTCCGCTCCGTGTAGTTGTTCATGAAGAGGTCGTAACGTTCCTGTGGGTCCTGCCGAGAGGTCGAAAACCTGCGGCACGGTGGCCACATATTTTTCCGCACCTTTCCAACCGAGGTTGGTGTCTACAGCCAAGCTATCCTGTCGTGCTGGCCATTATCGCCGCGCAGGTTGAACAGCGCTCTTGTAGTTACCCACCCGTGCCGCACCCGGCGTCAGTTCATTCTCGGTGGAATCGAACCAGGCCTTACGCGCACGACTTGCCCGTGCCGAACAGCACCGGCGACATGTCGTAGCTATCGAACATCATCGGCTTTCCTTCGCGATCCTTCTCCTGCTTCTTCGACGCCGCCGAGCGCAGCAAAGGTCGCCATGTAGATCGAGACCACCCACGATGTCGTAATTCTTCGTTCCCGCTTTGATCTTCCCTGGCCACACGGCGATCGCAGAACGCGGTTGCCACCTTCGCGCACCGTGCCTTTGGTACCGCGGAACGGCGTGTACCCAGCATCCGGGTATACGTCCTGCCAAGCCCCGTTGTCGGTGGTCTAGAACACCTACGTGTTCTTGTCGAGGCCAAGCGCGCGCAGCTTGTCCATGATCCGGCCGATACGCGCATCGATCTCCACCACCGAGTCGGCGTACTTGCTCTTCGACAGGGATTTGTGTTGATAGTCCGGGTGCGGCATGTTCGGCTGGTGTACCTTCATGAAATTGACGTTGATGAAGAACGGCTTCTCCGACTTCTTGGCCGCCTTGTCGAGGAAGTCGAGTGCCGCCTTCTCGATGTAACCGTCGAAGAACAGGATACCAACGACGCCTCTTCTCAGGGCGTGTTGACGTATTGGCCGTTGATCTTGAAATCTTCCTTCGCTGACTCACCGGCCTTGCCCGACAGCGCTCCCTTGGTCACTTTTTGGAACATCGCGCGCAATTCCGGATCCATGTCGGGGAACCAGGTCGGGTCGGCGTAGGTATAGGCATTGAGATGATAGAGGCCGACTGTACCTCATTTCGTCGTAGCCCTGATCGGTGGGCAGCGCATAGTCCGCCTCACCGAGGTGCCACTTGCCGGTAAAGATAGGTTTGATAGCCCCCCTGTCTTCAGCACCGAGGCCAAGGTCCATTCCGCAGCCGGCAGACCGCCGCCCTGGCCCTGAAAGGCCACGGTGGTCATCCCGCTACGGTTCGGGATGCGTCCGGTCTGCATAGCGGCTCGGCCAGGCGTACAACTCGGCTGCGCGTAGAAAGAGAAGAACGTCATGCCCTTCGCTCGCCATACGGTCGATGTTGGGGGTCGGCATGCCGCGCCCCTCGCCGCCGCCATAAGGGCCGAGATCGCCATAGCCCGTGTCGTCGGACACGATGAATAGGATGTTGGGCTTTTTCTCCTGCGCGTGGGCCACGGTGTTGACACAACCGTGGCAAGTCCAAAGGCCATCAAGAGTGTGGCTCCAATCTTTCTCCTGCATGTGTTTACCCATTCTCCTTCTCCTTTCCTTGCTAGTCGTGTTTGCCTATGTTGTTATCCGGCGCGGCGCTGGTCTTCTGATCGCGCCACGCAACTCTAATCGAACGACACGAGATTGGTAGACCGCGCGTCACCGCAGCGACAGCGATTATCTGAATACCGTATTCTTCGCTATGCTCGGGTGACATCTTCATGTCATCAGTGAGTGTCAGAGTCATGTGATATGTCTAACCGCAGGTCTCTTTCTGTGCGGGGTCTGGAGACCCCCGCACGGGTGGCTACTGTTCACCTTCTTTGCTCCCCTCACAGCGGGTTGGGTTGGCGGCGTCAGCACGCAACGAAAGCCCACGTGCGACATGCCGGTGTCGAATGTAAGACCGCGCCGCGCACTTGGTCGGTAGTTGACGCAGTACCTGGAACTGCACAGAACGAGCCGCCCTTGGTGACGCGTTTGGGCGCAAGGGGCTCGCTTGGATCGTGCGGGCGATCAGGACCCTGGGGGTTATGCACCACGCCGCTCTTTGCCTGTTGCCCATATAAGTCCGCAGCATACCAATCGCCGTCCATTCCCAGACGTTGCCGATCATGTCGTACAAACCGTAGCCATTGGGCGGGAAACTCTTTACCGAGGCGTGCGCCGATATGGCCGTCTTCGCCGGTATCGTGGTCCGGGAAGTGACCTTGGAAAGTGTTCGCCATCCATTTCTCATTTGGGCTGTAACTCATCCCCCCAGGAGAAGCGTTTGTGGTCCAGCCCGCCGCGGGCGGCGAATTCCCACTCAGCCTCCGTGGGCAGCCGTTTGCCGGCCCATTGCGCGTACGCGGCTGCGTCTTCCCACGACACATGCACGACCGGATAGTCCCAATGGCCGTCGAGAGTACTGCCAGGACCTTGGGGGTGACGCCAGTTCGCGCCGGGCGTCCAGACCCACCAGGCGCGCAACATCCTGCAGGGAGACAGGCTGTGCGGGCGGCGTAAACACCAGCGCCCCGGGCACTAGCATCGCCTCGGTTGGCTTCGGCGTGCCAGGCGGGAGTTGTTTCTTGAGGTCCTCCCACTCGGTCGGGCGTTCGGCTGTGGTTACGTAGCCGGTGGCCTCAACGAACGTGCGGAACTCGGCGTTGGTGACTTCATGTTCATCCATCCAGAATCCGGTTACCTGGACGCGATGCGCCGGGCGCTCGCGTGGTAGGATTCCTCTTCGTCCGTGCCCATGGTGAACTCACCGCCGGGAATCCACACCATGCCGGGAGGCTGCTCACGCTTGACTGTCAGAGGGGATTGGCGCTCGGTGCTCAGGTCTGCGCGTACTTTACCGACAGTGCGGTTTGTTGCGTGCAGGGTAGTGAGCTGCCGGTCTGCCGCGTAGAGAGACGAGACAATGCTGATTATCACTGCCAGACAGCCGAGGAGAGAAACAGTTCGTGAGTTCATTACGGTACTTCCTTTTCAAACCAAGATTGCTTCGCTTCGCCTGTCTGCCGCCACAGGCGCTTCAGCGGGCAACCGTAAACATTGCAGGCACGCCACAGTTTACAGGCCGAACTCAATTAATTATTCAAATAATTCCATTTCATTTTCTTCCTTTCTTATATATGTGACTCTTTAGTACCCCCACAACGGACGGGTCCCGGGACGTGTAGAGCTGTCGAACCCTCGACCGTTGCCCCACCGATAGTTTCGTTCAATGGGCCTCTGCTGGCCGGGCTGCTCTCGCTGATCTCGCCAGGAGAAGCTGGGAAATACTTGCCGGAGTGAGGGGGGTGAGGAGTGAGAAAACATCTGTTTCAGGTCCTCAAAAGTGAAATAGATCACCGCCCCGTCTCGTTCGGCAGAAACGGCGTATGTCGGGGTTAACAATATTGAGCACGCAAGCACCATCAGGGTGGCTCTACTTATCCTTTTGTTCAGGACTAGACGTAACGTCATCATTGTTCTTCCTCCTTCCTCTCCTGCGATGGAGAAATGGTTTTGCTGCTTACACATGCCCACAGAGTTAGGAGTCTGCTTCCGCCAACACGCGTTGCATAAACGCCTTGAGCGCCTTCATAGTGGAGAAGTGAGCCGATTTCCCGACACGATATGTTCCACCCGCCCTTTGAACTGGCCTTTCGCGATCTTGCTCTCGACATGCAGTTGTACGACGAATGCGCGCTGGGTCGGTAAAGATGGTTGATCTCGTGCCGTGCCCATTGTTCTTTCTTTTCATTTTTCCCTATCCCTGCAGACTTGCCTTGCCTTTCGTTGGCAGAACTAATACAAGAACGCTTGGTTAGGAGACACGGGGCAACGGATAGGATTTGGTTAGGATTTGGTTTATTTTTTGGTTACGGAGGGGGAAAGCGAGCCATATGGTGGGGGATCACGAGATTCTCTTTGCGCCGTTTCGGTTGGACTGCGACAACCAGCGACTGTGGCGGGGGGAGCAGCCGCTCGCCTTACAGCCCAAGCCGTTGGCCGTGTTGCAGTATTTGGCGCAGCACGCCGGGCGATTAATCTCCAAAGAGGAGCTCTTGCAGAAGGTGTGGGCGGGCACGCAGGTAACGCCCAAGGCGTTGACCGTCTGTATTCATGCGATTCGGGCCACTTTAGGGAGACTCAGAAGCTACCCCGCAGTTTATCGAGACCCAAGGGAAACAAGGGTATCGGTTCATTGCCCCCCTCGCCTCCACTCCACAGTTGTCAGTAGTCAGTATCTCAGTTTCCAGTACGGATAAGGCAGGAGCAGTAACAACCGCTGGAGGCTCCTGCTGAGCAACTGGCAACTGGCAACGGGCAACTGACCCCTCACCTTGTGGGGCGGGAGAAAGAGCTCGCCCAATTGCAGGAATGGTACGCGGCGGCCTGCGCTGGCACCTGTACGCTCGGCTTTGTCAGCGGCGAGGCCGGCATTGGCAAAACAGCTTTGGTGAACCAATTTGTGGCCAGCCTGCGAACGAAGGGACAGCCATGGATCGGGGTCGGGCAAGGTGTTCAGCACCACGGCACCGGCGAAGCCTATCTGCCGGTGATGGCTGTGTTAAGTCAGTTCGCGCGCGGGGCCGAACAGGGAGAGGTGCGAGCCGTCCTGCAGCACTATGCGCCCAACTGGCTCGTGCGATTACCCGCTCTGCGGCAGGACGGGGAGAAGCGCACTCCCCGGCCGCGCCCGCTGCCGGTCGCTCACCCCGCCAACGGTTGATGTGGGAGCTGGGCGAGGCCTTCCGTGTGTTGACGGAACGGCGACCGATCGTCCTGGTGTTCGACGATTTGCACTGGAGCGATACGGCGACCGTGGAGTGGTTAGCCTACCTGGCCCGCTGGCAGGAGCCCCTGCGGCTGCTGATGATTGGCACGTATCGCCCCGCGGATGTGATCGCCAGTGGCCATCCCCTGCACGCCGTCATTCAAGAGCTGAGGGGCAAAGGGCAGAGTGTAGAGCTGCGGCTCGAACTGTTAAGCAAACCGCAGGTGCACGACTACTGTACGCGGCGGTTTCCCGGGAGTGTGCTGCCACCGCGCGTGATCACACTGCTCCACCGACGCACCGATGGCCATCCGCTCTTCCTGGTCCGGCTGCTGGAGTATCTGGTCCAGCAAGGGTTTCTCACTTTTACAGAGGAGCGATGGGAGTTAGCCAAGCCCGTCTCCCGAGCTGGAGGGAGCACTGCCGCACGAGTTGCAGGGGATGATTGCGCAGCAGGTAGAGCAGTTGAGTGTGGACGAGCAACGTGTCTTAGACGTCGCCAGTGTGGTGGGCGACGCCTTCGCGTCGGAGGTGGTGGCGGCTGGGGTGGCCCCTTGCGAGCCGAGCAAGTCGAAGCGGAGTGTGACGCGTTGGTACGCAAGGAGCAAGTGATCGAGGGGAGGGGTTGAAGAGTGGCCCGATGGGACATGTACGGCCAGCTACAGCTTTCAGCACGCGCTCTTTCGGGACGTGCTGTATCAGCAGTGGGGGACAGGCAGCGCCTGCAGTTGCATCGCGCCGTTGCGGAACGGCTCGAAGCGGGGTACGGGGAGCGTGTGGGGAGATAGCGAGTAAGTTCGCTGTACACTGTACTCAGGGACGCGACTACCACAAGGGCGCCAAGTATCATCTGCACGCTGCGGACAACGCCCTGCGGTTGAGCGCCTATCACGAAGCCCTCACTCACTGTCAGCAGGGATTAGGACTGCTGGCGCACTTGCCTGCGACCCTGGAGCGCGACCGACAGGAACTCGCCCTCCGCATGTCCCTCCATAGGGCGCTGGGCGCTGTTCGTGGCCAGGGGCACAGGAAGTCGAAGAGAACCTCAGGCAAGCGCAAGAGCTGGCTCGCAAGGTGAATGATGAGCAGGCGCTCGTCTCGGTGGTGGTTGCCCTGGGGCGGGTATACGTTACGCGCTCTGACCGTGCCGGAGCACTGCGCATAGCGGAGGAGGACGCCCGCCTGGTTGAGCAGGTGCGTGATCCGGCGCTCGCGATCCTACTGCATATGCAACTCGGGACGATTCACACTTTCTGCGCGGAATATGCCCAAGCACGTGCGCATCAGACGCAGGTGCTGACCCTTCTATGCGACTGCAGGGGGCGAAGCACTGAGTTTCTCTTCAGGCGTGGACCCTCTCATAATCATGTACTCGGTCTCCAACCTGGGTCTCTGGTTGGCTGGCTGGCCAGACCAGAGCCAGCGGCAACAACACAACCTCGTGGCTCGCGCCGCACAGCTAGAGGGATACTCTCCAGCATTTATGCTCATCACCGCCGCGTTCCTGGCGCTGCTGCGGGGCGACCTCGAGAGGCCCGCCAACTGTTGACCAGAGCACCCATCTCGCAACGCAGTATGGTTCTTCGATGTACACGCGATGGGAATGCTTGTGCATGGTTGTATTGCCGTGCGAAGTGGAGACTTCGAAACAGGCATCAATACCCTGAAGAAAGCATTGCCGGACTACCGTGCGACCAGCGCCCGAAGTCTCCTCTCAGTTTTTCTTTCTTTTCTGGCTGAGGGGTTGTCACGGTGTGGTAAGAGCGAGGAAGCGTTCGCTACGATCGCGGAAGCGCTCACGCTAAGCGAAACCAGTCTCGAAGTGTATTGGGAAGCCGAGCTGTATCGGCTGAAGGGAGCTGACGCTTCACAGTCTCAGCGTCCAGGTCCAGAGCCATCAAGGCAAGTCGAAACAAAAGTCAAGGTCCAAGGTCCGAAGTCAAAAGTCATAAAATACCGACTCCCAATCCCCACTCCCTACCCCCCCTAGAGAGGCCGAAGCGTGTTTCTTGAAGGCGCTTGAGATTGCCCGCAGACAAGAGGCGAAATCGTTGGAGCTACGGGCAGTAATGAGTCTAGCGCGTCTCTGGCAGCACAGGGAAAGCAACACGAAGCACGCCACGTGTTATCCGAGATTTACACTTGGTTCACCGAAGGGTTCGACACCCAGGACTTGCGAGACGCAAAGGCCCTCCTCGACGAACTTGGGTTAGTCAAGACCAAACAGGAACATCGTGGCCATCAAATTGTGGATGTGGAGTCAATGAATCTTAAACTTGAGTTCACCGCCGAACCAGCAGCAGGACAAGGCGGCCTGCTTACGCTAGCGCTCTTAGCGCTCCTCGTGGGGGTGGCAGCGGGTCTGGTGGGGGCGGTCTTCCGTCTTTCACTCAATCAGGCGGACCACTTGCGCGACGCGCTGATTACTGGGCGCACGGCGGGAAGGTTGCAGGCTTGCTCCTCGTTACCACTGCTTCTGCCGCCTCGGTCGCCGTTGCGGCCTGGCTCGTTCGCCGATACTCACCCCACGCATCCGGGAGCGGTATTCCGCATGTCGAGGCGGTCGTGAGCGGTGGCTGCCGCAGGCGCCGTACCGCCTCATACCGGTCAAGTTCTTTGGCGGCCTGCTCGCCATCGGCTCTGGCCTCGCGCTCGGTCGCGAAGGACCCAGTGTCCAGATGGGAGCGAGTGTTGCAAATCTATTGGGGAAGGTCTTCCGCCGCAACGAGGATGACTGCAAGGCGCTGGTGGCTGCCGGTGCGGGCGCCGGTCTTGCAACGGCATTCAACGCCCCTATCGCTGGCGCCGTTTTCGTGCTGGAAGAATTAGTGCGCCGGTTTGATACGCGAATCACTATCGTGACGCTAGGCGGATCGGCGGGCGCGATCGCGGTGGCGCGTGTGCTCCTCGGTGATGCGCCGGACTTCCATGTAGAAGCGCTGCCCTACCCGAGCTTTGGAACGGTGCCTGTCCATCTGGCGCTGGGCGTTGTTGTCGGCTGTCTTGGGGTTGCGTACAACCGGACGATCCTAGGTACACTTCGGCCGCGGACCGACTCCGTCACTGGCCGGTGGAACTGCGCGCCGCGCTGATCGGCATCATAGTGAGTTTGCTGGCATGGTTGGCCCCCGGCCTGGTCGGTGGTGGTGACGCGATCACGCAGCGCACGCTCGGCGGTGCAGAGTCCGTCGCCATGTTGTCGGTTGTTTTTCTCCTCCGTTTCGGACTTGGGCCCTTATCTTATGCAGCGGGAACGCCGGGTGGATTGTTCGCGCCCATGCTTGTCCTGGGTCTCAGAGCGGTCTTCTCTTTGGCATTCTCTGTTCCCGATGGTTTCCCAACGTGGTTCAACATCCAACGGCGCTCGGCGTGGTTGGCATGGCGGCGTTTTTCACCGCCGTCGTGCGAGCCCCCGTTACCGGTATCATCTTGGTTACAGAGATGACGGCAAGCTTCACATTGCTTTTGCCGATGCTCAGCGCATGTTTCGCGGCTATGCTCGTTCCGATCCTGCTACGCGACGCCCCCATCTATGATTCACTGCGGGAGCGTACACTGCGAGGTTAGGAAAGAGAAAAGGGGCGTGCATACACAAAATGGACGTAATGGTCTTCAGTCTGCGAACAGCGCTACAACCACAATTTGATGGCCCTGATGTTTCTGTTTGGTCTTGACTCAC
This sequence comes from uncultured delta proteobacterium, assembly GCA_963733195.1. Taxonomy (GTDB): domain Bacteria; phylum Desulfobacterota; class Binatia; order Bin18; family Bin18; genus VGTJ01. The sequence goes on along the minus strand of CAVTCR010000008.1, from coordinate 73,674 downwards.
CCAAGTTCGTCGAGGAGGGCCTTTGCGGCTTGCAAGTCCTGCGTGTCGAACCCTTCGGTGAACCAGTGGTAAATCTCGGCTAACTCATGGTGAGCTTCGTCCTGCTTGCCTTGACGTCTGCCACAGCCGCGCCAGGCTGATCACCGCCCGTAGCTCCAGCGATTTTGCCTCCTGCCGGCGGGCAATCTCAATGGCCTTCAAGAAACACGCTTCGGCTTCGGCTTGGGGGTTAGGGGTTAGGGATTGGGGGTTGGCAATTTCTGATTTTTGACCTTTGTCCTTTGCTGCCCGTTTTGACTTTCGTCTTGACGCTTGGACGCTGAGACTCTGGACGCTGGGACTGTGCGAGCGTAAGCTCCCCTTTGAGCCGATACAACTCCGCTTCCCAGTAACACTCTCGAGATTGGTCTCGCTTAACCTGAGCGCTTCCGCCGATGCGTAGCGAGCGCTTCCGCGATCTTGCCGCACCGCTTGACCATACGCCTCAGCCAGAAAAGAAGGAAACATAGTAAGGAGGTACTTTGGGCCTCCGCCGGTGCGCACTGGTAGTCTCGGCGAATCGCTTTCTTCAGGGTATTGATGCCTGTTTCGACCAGCGCTCCGCCCTCGCACGGCGAGACAACCTTGCACAACCATTCCCATCGCGATCCGTGCAGGTCGAGAGACGCTATGCTCTGCGCTCGGCGGTCGCTCCTGGGCAGCAGTTGCCGCGCCTCGGCGAGGCTCGCCCCGCAGCAGCGTCAGCGAAGTCGCAGCGTGCATACACGCGTAACGCTAGAGAAGGTGAGTCCACTCGCTGCGCGACGCGAGCCACGAGCGCCTGCTGTTGCTGCTGTTCCAGGCTCTGGTCCGGCCAACCAGACAGCCACAAGACCCAGGCTGAAGAGACGAGTGCACGATCACGAGAGGGTCCACAGCCCGAAGAGAAAATGCAGTGGATTCGGTGCTCCTGCGGTCGTCATAGAAGAGCCAGCGCTCTGCGTCATGATGCGCACGTGGCTTGGGCATATTCCAGCGCACGAAGGTGTGAATCGTCCCCAGTTGCGTATGCAGTTGGATCGCGAGCGCCGGATCGCGCACACTTGCGCCACCAGGCGAGCGTCCTCCTCCGCTATCCGCAGCGCTCCGGCACGGTCAGCTCGCAACGTAGATACAACGCCCCAGGGCCACCACACGACCGAGACGAGCGCCTGCTCATCGTTCACCTTGCGGGCCAGCTCTTGCGCTTGGCGTGAGGTTCTCTTCGACTTCGGCTGTGAACCCTTAGTAGCCATGAACAGCGCCGCAGCGCCATATGGAGGGACATGCGGATAGCGAGTTCGTGCCGGGTGCGCTCGGGGGTGTCGGTAGTGTGTTGAGCAGCTCGAGCCCGTGCCGACAGTGAGTGATGGCCTCGTTATAGGCGCTCAGCCGCAAGGCGTTGTCTGCGGCGCATGCGTGATACTTGGCGCCCTTACGGTAATCGCGTCCTTGCGTACAGTGCGCGGCTAACTCGCCTGCGACCTCGGCCACACGGACTCCGTAGCCCACTTCGAGCCGGTCCGCAATCGCGCGGTGTAACCGAATCCGTCGCCCCTCCCCCAGCCGCCGATACACCACATCCCGAAAGAATGCGTGCTGAAACCCATAGCCTATCGCAAATGTCCCATCGGGCCACTCTTGCATTCCTCTCCCCTCAATCACTTGCTGCTTCCGCACCAACTCATCACAAATCGTTTCTACCTGCTCTGCCGAGAGACCTACCCCCGCTGCCACCACCTCAGACGCGAAGGCGTCGCCCACCACACTGGCGACGTCCAAGACACGTTGCTCTTCCACACTCAACTGCTGGACCTGCTGCGCAATCATCCCCTGCAACTCGTGCGGTATTGCTCCCTCAAGTTCAGCAACTGGCTTTATCAACTGCCATTGTCCCTCCGTGTGGATCAGGAACCCTTGCTGGACCAGATACTCCAGCAGCCTGACCAGGAAGAGCGGATGACCATCGGTGCGCCGATAGAGCAGCATGAGCAAGCGTGATGGCAGCGCACTCCCGGGAAACCGCTGCGTGCAGTAGTCGTGCACCTGTTGCCTGTTTAACAGTTCGAGCCGTAGCTCGGCACTCTGCCCTTTGCCCCGCAGCTCTTGGGTGAGGGCGTGCAGGGGATGGCCACTGGCGATGATGTCCGCGGGTCGATACGTGCCAATAATGAGCAGCCGCAGGGGCTCCTGCCAGCGGGCCAGGTAGGCTAACCAGTCCACCGTCGCCGTATCGCTCCACTGCAAATCGTCGAACACCAGGACGATCGGTCTGCGGTCCGTCATCACGCGGAAGGCCTCGCCGAGCTCCCACAGCAGCCGTTGTGGGGTAACCAATGGGAGCAGATCGGTCGGAGGATTGTTCTCGCCTTCTTGCCACAGAGCGGGTAATCGCCCCAGCCAGTTGGGCGCATGCTGCTGCAGGACGGCTCTTACCTCTCCCTGTTCAGCCCCGCGCGCGAACTGACTTAACACAGCCATCACCGGCAGATAGGCTTCGCCGGTGCCGTGGTGCTGAACACCTTGCCCGACCCCGAGCCATGGCTGCCCCAGCGTTCGCAGGCTGGCCACAAATTGGTTCACCAGGGCTGTTTTGCCAATGCCCGCCTCGCCGCTGACAAAGCCGAGGGTACAGGTACCGGCACAGGCCGCCGCGTACCATTCCTGTAGTTGGGCGAGCTCTTGCTCCCGCCCTACCAGGTGAGTCGTCAGTTGCCCGTTGCCAGGTGTCAGTTGCTGGAGTCCCGTTGTGCCGCCCCTGCCTTCTCGGGACTGGGAACTGAGAACTGACTACTGACTACTGTGCGGAGCGAGGGCAATGAATCGATACCCCTGCTTCCCTTGGGTTTCGATAAACTGCGGGGTCGCTTCTGAGTCGCCTAAAATGGCCCGAATCGCATGGATACAGACCGTCAATGCCTTGGGCGTGACATGCGTGCCCACCCACACCTGCTGCAGGAGCTCCTCTTTGGAGATTAACCGCCCGGCGTGCTGCGCCAGATACTGCAACACGGCCAACGGCTTGGGTTGTAAGGCGAGCGGCTGCTCCCCCCGCCACAGTTGCAGGTTGTCGCAGTCCAACCGAAACGGTGCAAAGAGAATCTCGTGATCCTCCACCATATGGCCCACTTTTCTCCCTTGCTAACCAGAAAATACCCCCCCTTAACCAATTCTTATCCGTTGGCCAGTGTCTCCTATTGGATGTAAATGTCCATCGAGCCGTCGTCGTTGTACTTCAGGTTCTTGTCGATGTTATTAACCATTGGCCATGCCCAGAGGTAGGCGAACTGTCCCATCATGTGGACGTACTCCTCAAGGATAAAATACCCTTGGCATCGACTCAGGAATAGCGGTAGCGTTCAGGATATCGTTCAGATTTTGGTTCAGATTTACCGTTAGGGAGGTGGAAGGCTGGAGAATAGTGCAGAGTCAGTTGAGTCCAACAAAGGAAAGATTCTAAGAGTCCGGAAAGGTAACTAAAACCGGATAGCCACAGTAACTCCGTATTCTGTTCTGTCCGCCTATGAAGGAAGGTTGAGCGTCTTGGCCCGGGCCAGGACGCTGAGGATTACGGCGATGAACGCAGCTGCCCAAGTTCGACACTAATGAGCTGATTATTTCCCAGCGGCTGGTTTAGCAGCGAGTGACTGCCAGACCGGCGAATCAGTCGCTATCGGCAGCTTCATAGGATCAAAAAGTGCATCGGGAAGATCCACAGTATAGCTGACGTTATCGATTTGTTGCACGCTACTGGTCTTCGCTTGCAGGTCCTTCATCTCAATGCGGGTCGGTGTTGGCATGCCGTCAATAACGGTGATCTCAAACGTCTCGGTCTTCCACAACGTCCCTGCAGGGTCGTGGTAGTCCCGCTGCACCGGTAGCAAGGTCGCTTTGTCCACCCAAGTGACGACCCGAGAGTAATAGACCCGTTCTTCGGCACGGTCTCCTCGATCTTGTACGTCTGTTTTCCTCCGTGTGCTTCTTCACCAAGCAACTTGTAGTTCGGGTGGAGACGGACGAAACCCAAATCCGCAAAGGTAAAGTCGCTCCCCATGTAATGCTCATAGGCATCGACAGGGGTAAAGGCACGGAGACGACGCAAAAAGCATCCACGCCCACACAGAGCTAGGCTTACTCGTATCCGTCGGCTCCATCACCAGATAGTTGTTGCCTTTCAGATCCGTCGGTTGTAACAAAACAACGACCATCCGCTTGCCGTCGGGGAATTGTTTGCGCGCCTTAGCCATAACGAACTTTACCGTTTCTCCCTCGGAGTTGACCGTGAGCACTACCCTGCGGGTACTGGGCTTCACCGGTTCGAAGGCTTCCTTCATTTTCTTGACGATATCCATCGTCGGGTCCTGAGCCCCAGCTATGCCGGAAAGATCACAAAAAGATACGTGAATAAAACGACAATGAGGTTGCCCCTGAGCGTCTGCGTCATTCTCCGTGCTGCATATTTTTCTCCTCCTCTCACATAATTACTCAGTCAGTTTAATTTTGAGAGATAGTTTTCCGTCATGCCCCTGCTGGCTCCTTTGACATTGAAACGGAATGTGTCGAGTATGTCTATAGCTCCGCTCCTCGCCAGCAGGGTCTCATCAATTCAGTCGACATCAAGCTCACCTGAAGCTCACTCGGGTGTCCGCTGTCATCTGCCGCTCATGCTGAGCCTCCCATAGCGCGCGACGCTAAACATGGAGGTAGAAACTGGATGCGCCTGGATTCCGGGTCTCGCGGTGCTCGCCCGGAATGACGGGCATGTCGTCTGCGTCATTCCAGCGAAAGCTGGAATCCAGGGGGCAGTGGGCGGAGCATTTTGTTTCTGAGCAGCGTAGCCGCAGCAGCGGCGAAGTCGAAGCACGAGCCACCTTTAACTTCATGTCATTGCCCTACAAGGGACCATGCAGCTTCCCTAAACTTGAGTAATTGCTGTGATTACGATATGCAACGCAGGCAACGGCGGAAGAGAGTGGCGGCATGCCCCAAGACGAGACGGCGCAGCCGGTCTTGTCACCACCCTGACAGTTGACGGGTGAATAGAGGAAGACGAGGGCGGTAGTGGGCCCGGAGAGAGGAGGTAAGGAAGGACACGATTGCACTTCATTCATTTTCTGACAGGCTGAATCAGTTTTTGTGTAAAACATAAACCCCCACGGGGTATAGATCCATTATGAGGGAAAGGAAGGAGGACATTATGACGTTCATGATCCGTATGCTGCCAGGTGTGATTTTCGCAGCAGCGCTGTGTGTCGGCGCTACTGTAGCTACAGCCCGATCTTAAACCCCCTCTGCATCAGTCTCATTTGAGACCGCCGAAGGTTCAAGCTCGATCAAAGCTATCTGGATCGGCTGTGTCATCTTCTTTCAAGGCAAGCCGCATGAGTGTTCGGTGAGCGGACTCCAATCGCCTCAGCCGGGCATGAACCGGGTATCAGGGATCGTGTATGATTTGAAGGACCTTTCCACGCTTGCAGGGACGTATAAAGCGGTAGGCCCTGACCTCAGTATGGGGGCCGGCCACCTGAAAGTGAAGAACGACAAAGGCGTCACGATGACGATATGGACTTTCCACAGGATGCAGGAGATACAAGTGCCTGACAGCGGCATGAAGATCGAACTGAAACAGTAACGGGGGGAGCGGATTTGCAAATAACACTTTCTATGATCTAGCAAATGCGCCCTCCCTCTAAGGAGATTCAATCATCAACTCTTAAGGGGACTCTCGAACAGTCACACCGACATATAGGTTGCCGTCCGTGTGCCACGGGTCGCCACCGCCGTTGCGCCCCTCGCGGGTCTTGTGGAAGCCGTCTACGACGTACCTCTCGGCCAAGTCACCAGTCCGTTCAAGATCCTGGAACAGATGGTCACGCTCGGCGTCGACATCTGGAGCGATGTGGTGAGTGATCTGACCGGTCGTATGGCTCAAGCCAACGCCTTTGTCGTATGTTGCCGCTCCAACCCAGGCCGGGCGGCCATTCGCGTCAACCTTCTCCGACTGCCAGAACCTGACGTGGTGCCGTTGCCGCGGGTCGGGGCCGACCGGTTGTTCGAAGGCCAGGTCTTCTTTGCGCCCCCACAAGTACAAGTTACTGACAGGGGCATCGTCATACGGACGTTTGAAGACCGTGGTGGCGGCAATTTCCAGACAGCTACGCAGGGTGAGTGGGTCGGCGGGGTGCCACTGGGCCGCCAGCAGGATCCGGATGACCTCGGCTTTCGTGCCGACGAGAGTCACGTTGATCGGGTCTCCCGGGATGCCGTCGGCGGTGTAGGTGATACCGGGCATGTCCTCCAGCGCAGGATGCCGGTGGGCGTATCGTGTCCAGAGGACCGGCAGGAGGAGGTAAGCTACGGCCAGGTATAGCACGAGCACGCCGGAAACGAGTATCGCGACCCGCTTCCGGAGGCTCCGACGCTGTATTGTGTTGACCTCGACTCGTCAGGCATCAGGATAACTCCTCGGAACGACAGCACGTTCCACACTACTGCTGCTCGACCCGCTGCACCGCCAAGCGATGCCTATCGCGGAAAGTTCAGCCACACTCAAACACCTGGGGGCTTGCTGAGCCGGTTGACAAGCACCTCGGCAACGAGATCCTCCACTACCACCACTTCCGACGCCCCCGCACGATGGAGCAGCGCCCCCCGTGGACTGTTCTGACCAGTCACGGCAATCTTGAGCTGCGGGTTGAGGGTATGCGCCATCAGCGTGATCGCCAGCTTACGGTCCGCATCCTCAATTGTCACCACCAGTGCCCTTGCCGTATCGATCCGCGCCCGGGTGAGTACTTCATCGTCCACACCAGCATCCCCCTGGACGACCAAATAACCAAGAGCGGATGCGTCAGCGGCCAGCCCTTCGTCTCGATCAATGACGAGCACGGTGTCGCCGGCGGCGCGCAGTTGATCGGCGACTAGCCGGCCCAACGTCCCGAAGCCGATAACGACGACATGGGTGGCAAGCTGGTTGAGGATACGTTCCATTGTTTTGTTCTCCCGATGCGCTATCACTGCGTCGCTCGATAGAATACCGGTGAGCGTAGAGACGGCGTAGCCGCCGATCATCATATAGATAAGCATCGTCAATATCACGAACGCCTTTTGACCGTTGGTGAACTCGGTAAAATCGCCCAGCGTCGTGATCAGGTTCACCGCGTTCCACAGCGCTGTGAAGACCTTGTGGGGTAGCGGCTGGTTCGCGGGTTCGAGGAGGAGCAACCCGAGCGTGCAACCCAAGAGCGTCAGGAACAGCAGGCCGAGCGTCCGGATCGCCTGCCGCCGCCATACCCGCACACGCAACTGTCCGAGCCCGGGCTCGATGACGTGATAGAGGGGCATCGGCTTTAACCAGTTGTCCTCATAGCCCTGACGTCAGGTCCTTAAATCGTCCATGGACTCCCTCTTGGCTTCATATCTTGTCCTCCTCCATCTCACCCTTCGGGTTACGCTCAGCACGAACGGGGGCCAGAAACCGCTCGTCCTGAGCGTAGCACAGCGAAGTCGAAGGGCGCGGGAAAACTGCACGGAACATCTCATTTAGGCTCACTATAGACTCCCTCTTTCGACTTCATATCTTGTCCTCCTCCATCGGTCCATATAATTGACCCGCTTCGAGTGTGGCAAGCGCCAGGGTGAGCGAGTGCGCGAGGGTGAACGCGGTGATCAGCAGCAGCAGCACTCGACGATTACCCACGATAAGGATCAGGGCGAACACGAACAGCCTCCCAGAGCGGAGCCTATCCTTAGAGGCGTCGTCCCAACAGAAAAGAAGCACACAAGTTTTCGCCATCACATAATTTCTCCAGTATCATTCAGTTCTGCGCTGCTTGCGCCTGGCTTGACTCCGGCGTGCGTACGGTACGAAAGCCGAGGTGATCGCTGCCCGTACTGACTTCGCCTTTGCCGCGCGTTCCCACCATGTAGCGTGTACAATACTGGTCGGTGCACAGGAACGAGCCGCCGCGCTGCACACGTTTTTTCTCCGTCGGCTCCGACGGGTCGAATGGTGTGTCCGGCCCTTGCGGGTTGCGAGCCACAACGCCGCTCGCGGAGAGGTGCGCATAGTAATCGGGCCGATACCAGTCGCTCGTCCATTCCCACACGTTACCGGCGATGTCGTACAGGCCGTAGCCGTTCGCTGGAAATGATTTCACCGGCGCGATGCCCGCGAAACCGTCTGCGCCCGTGTCCCGCACCGGGAATAGTCCTTGAAGCGTATTCGCCATAAACCTGTCGCCGGGATACAGCTCGTCCCCCCACGCATAGATTTTTCCGGAGAGTCCGCCGCGCGCGGCGAATTCAAACTCTGCCTCAGTCGGCAGCCGCTTCCGCGCCCACGTTGCGTACGCCACGGCATCATCGTAGGCGATATGCACGACTGGATATTTCTCGCGGCCTCTGAGGTCGCTGTCGGGACCTTTGGGATGGCGCCAGTTCGCGCCTTTTTGGTAGCGCCACCACTGGAAATGATCATTCAGCGGCACAGGGCTGGGCGTGGGCGTGAAGACCGTTGAACCAGCCACGAGATTTTCGGGCGGCGCGGTGGGAAACTCCTCCTGCGTCGGGGTGCGCTCGGCGATGGTGACATAACCGGTAGCCTGTGACGAATTGCTCAAACTGTTCGTTAGTCACCTCGGTTGCGTCCATCCAGAAGCCATCGACGTAGACGCGGTGGACGGGCCGCGCGTCGCGCATCGCATCCGGCCCGCCGTACAGGGTCGCGCGCGGGTCCACGCTGCCCATGGAGAATTCGCCGCCGGGAACCCACACCATGCCTTCTGGGACCGGGCCGGGCGGCGGCGCGAAGTTCGCCTGGGTTGGAGCGAAGACGGATACCGCCGGTGCTGTCGCGTTCTGAGTCGGACGGGACACGTACCATATAACAGCGGCTATCATGACAGCGACCACGACGGCAGACCCGCCCCAAGCCCGAGACGGTACTTTTCCGTCGGGACGGCTGTGCGACGCGAGTTTTGCTTTCGAGGTCGCCATTCTTCACACCCTTCGAAGGTCTGAAGCCCCTCAGCAGCTACCCTATCTCACGAGGGCAGGGGAGAGGATAAAAATTACTCACCTGCCGCAAAACGGTCGAGATGATGATCAGCATCACCGAAGGTTTGCGCAATCGTGGTGAGTCGCCGGAAAGTATGACTCACTTTCAGTTCTTCAGTCATCCCCATCCCGCCGTGTAATTGCACCGACTCCTGACTCACATGCCGACAGGCATCAGCAATTTTTATCTTCGCGGCTGAGATGACCCGCTTTCGTTCCTCCACATCCGCACTATCAATTTTCACACAGGCCAGGCTCGCCATCGACTTGGCCTGTTCGTAGCTGATCATCATGTCAACCATACGATGCTGCAACACCTGGAAGGATCCGATCGGTACGCCAAACTGCCGGCGCGTTTTGAGATATTCTAACGTCGCCTCATTAGCAAATTTGATTGCTCCCACCGCTTCGCAGCACAGTAAAACAGTTGCATAGTCAACCACCTCTTCGATCAACGGCAAAGCTTTCCCTTCTTTACCGATCAGCGCATCAGACGAAACATTGACTTCAGAGAAGCGAATATCAGCCGCGCGCAGGTTATCGACGGTACGATAGGTTTTGCGCGATACTCCCGGTGTGTTGCAGTCCAGCAAAAAGAGACTGATACCTCTGCTACTTGTGTCTTTTCCCGCTGTCCGAGCCGAGACAACCAATTTATCAGCGCAGGAGCCGTGAATGACCACGCACTTCTCACCTTCAAGGGTGTACCCATTTTCAGTCTTCTGCGCACGGACTGTGACATGCGATAGGTCATAGCGTGCACTACGCTCATTCTGAGCAAAAGCAAGCTTGAGTTTGCCTTCAACAATCGCAGGAAGAAGCGCTTGTTTCTGCGCTGCGCTTCCACCCCGAGCGATGAACTGCCCGCCGAGGCCGACGGTCGCCAGATAGGGTTCGACAATCAACCCTTCGCCGATCGCTTCCATCACTGGCATAAGATCCACAGCATTCCCACCAAAACCACCGTATTGACTCGCAAACGGTAGCCCCAAGAGTCCCATCTCCGCAAAGGTTGACCACACACGGTCACTGCATCCGGTTGCCGAATCAATAATCTCCTTACGTGCTTCAAACGTATAGTCTTTCGCGATGAACTGCTTGACACTATTCGCCAATAACTGCTGCTCTTCTGAATACTCAAAGTCCACGTCAACTCTCCCGTTCTCTGTCGCTCGTCTCTGTCTCCATCTCGGCCTCGTTTACAACCCGAGAGTCGCTTTCGCGATAATGTTGCGCTGAATCTCGTTCGACCCAGCGTAAATAGTCGTCTTGCGATAGTTGAAGTAACGCGGCAACAGTGCAGCGGTAGAGATGTCAAAGTCTGCGGCCTCAATCGCGCGAAACGGTTGCGTTAGCGGTCCCATCACTTCGACCAGCAGTTCAGTAAGGGCTTGTTGAATCTCAGTACCTTTGATTTTCAGCAGCGACACTTCTGCGCCAGGTGCACGCCCACCACGCAGTTGATCAAGGAAGCGCAGGTTGGTGATTTCCAACGCCATTAATTCCACCTCCACGCGCGAGACTTTGTCACGAAAGCGCGGATCGTCGAGCAGAGGTTTACCGTTTCTCATTTCCTTGGCGGCTAAAACCTTCAGCTTTGCCAGCTCCCGCTTTGAGCCACCGATGCCACCGGTTCCCATACGTTCATGACCAAGGAGATACTTCGCCACCGTCCAACCATCGTTCTCTCGGTGAACCAAATTTTCTGCTGGTACTTTCACATCATCAAAGAAGACCTCGTTCACTTCATGACCACCATCCATAAGGATCAACGGTCGCACGGTGATCCCTGGGGTTTTCATATCGAAGAGGAGAAACGAGATCCCTTCTTGTTTCTTCGCACCTTGATCAGTGCGGACGAGACAGAAAATCCAATCTGCGTGATGGCCCCAGGTGGTCCAGGTTTTCTGACCGTTGACGATGTAGTAATCACCCTGGCGCACCGCCGTCGTTTTCAATGAGGCAAGATCAGACCCTGAACCTGGTTCTGAATATCCTTGACACCAAAAGACATCGCCGTTGTAGATCCCAGGGAGAAAGCGCTGTTTCTGTTCTTCAGTTCCAAAGCGATGGAGAACAGGACCGCACATCTTGAGACCAAACGGTATCAACGGCGGGCAACCCGCATAGGCGCATTCTTCCTCAAGGATATAACGTTGGACGACTGTCCAGTTCTGACCGCCCCACTCGACCGGCCATTCAGGTGCGATCCAGCCTTTCTTTGCCAGGATCCGATGCCAGCCGAGCAGATCGTCGCGGCTCAGTTCTCGGTAGTTGGTGACCTTTTCACGCAGGTCATTGGGGAGATTGGCTTGTAGCCAACCACGCACTTCGTCACGAAAGGCTAATTCTTCGGGAGAATAATTGAGGTCCATTGTCCCTCCTCAAGAAAATCTGCAGAAATATGTAGCAGGTCGAAGCAGAATTCCTAGTCCACCAATTGTCACAGACCACTCGGAAGTGTTTCTCTTGCTCAACAGGGGTAAAGAGGAGTAAAGGAAGCGACAGCAACTACAAAGGAGGGACATCATGCGTATTGGATTCATTGGTCTAGGGAACATGGGCGGCCCGATGGCCATGCATATTCTCGAAGCGGGTCACACGCTCACGGTGTACGATACCCGTCGCGAGGTCGCTAGTGGTCATTTGGCAAAAGGTGCACGGTGGGTGGAGAGCCCAATGGCGGTTGCGGCTGCGAGTGAGATTGTATTCACTTCGTTACCAGGCCCCAAAGAGGTCGAGTCAGTCGCATTAGGAGAAGGGGGCATCTTGCAAGGCGCTGCTTCAGGCAGCGTGTACATCGATCTTTCCACCAACTCTCCGACTCTTGTCCGTCATATTCAGGAAGTATTCCGCGAAAAAGGCGTGCAGGTGTTGGATGCACCAGTCAGCGGTGGCCCGATCGGCGCGCAGCAAGCAACACTCGCTGTGATGGTTGGTGGTGATGCGGCAGTCTACCAACGCGTTAAGCCAGTATTAGACGCGATTGGCAACAAAGTCACCCACGTTGGCGCGATTGGCTGTGGAGCGATTGCCAAGCTCGTGCACAACATGATTGGTATTTGCCAGTTGAACCTCCTTGCCGAGGGATTCACACTAGGCGTTAAAGCCGGAGTTGATCCAGAGGCATTACGGCAGGCGGTCCTTGGTGGTGCAGTCGGACAAGGATTGTTTCTCAACTACATGTTGCCTAACGTCGTCTTCAAGGGAGACTTCGACACCGTACGTTTTGCATTAGAGTTAGCCCGCAAAGATATTGGCCTTGCCACCGCGTTAGGTCGCGAAGTCAATGTTCCCCTCAAGCTCGCCAACATCGTCGAGCAAGAGCACGTCGAAGCCCTCGCTCGTGGTTGGGGCAAACGGGATTCGTCCGTCCCGTTTTTGATGCAAGAAGAACGCGCCGGAGTAAAGGTGCGTAAATCGTAATAAGGAGGCAGAGTATGCGCGTACGATTTGGCACCCATTATCTTCTCACGCTTTCACAGTCTGAACGCCTGCGCGTACGTGCGTTTTACGTGGACATTTTGGGGTGTCAGATCGAAGCGCATGACCACAACGTAACTGCAAACATACCGGAGAATATCGATCTGTTTCATTTTCCTGATGGTGAAGTGCTCGGGGTGCAATACGTCCCTGAGCGTGAAGCACCTTTCACTTCCAAAGATTATCGGCATGCGTGCTGGTTAGAACTGAAGACGGATGATGTTGAAAGTTAGTCAAGAAGCTGAAGGCTTTCGGGGTCGAAGAGATCACCGACTTTTGGGACACCGAGCATTTCTATTTTCATGCACCCGGCGGGCAGGTGTTTCGGGTGATTAAGGAGTAATGGGCACGACATCCTCATCTTGATTGTCATACTAGTTTAGGAGTACTTTTTCACCATGACAAAGCCGTTGATCATCTGCTCTCCTGACGTTATGGGAGGGACCCCTGTGTTCGCCGGGACTCGGGTCCCAGTGCAAACCTTGCTGGATTATCTTGAGGGTGGAGAAACCATTGATGATTTTCTGGAAGGGTTTCCAACCGTCAGCCGCGAGCAAGTTATCGCCTTCCTAGAGGAAGCCAAAGATCGTATGGTAGCGGCGGTTCTGTGAAAATTCTCCTTGACGAATGCCTTGACCGCCGGCTGGCAAAGGACATTGCAGAACACGAGGTTAAGACTGTCCCGCAGATGGGATGGGCCGCAATCAAGAACGGTGAGTTGCTCGCACGTGCTGAAAAAGAATTCGATGTTTTCGTCACCGTCGATCGCAATTTATCATTTCAACAGCATCTTCCTCGTTACAGCATCGCGGTCGTCGTCCTCCGTGCACGGAGCAACCGTTTACAAGATTTACGCCCATTGGTGTCTAAGTTGTTAGAGGTTTTGACAACGGCAAAACGTGGCGAAGCAATATGGGTCAGCAACTAACTTTCTGTTGCTCCTAACAACTACATTTCATGCCTGCAACCGCAACTTGCTCTAGGCAAGCAGCCTATTGCCGTCACATAAAGTAATCGAAGTCTCGCTCTGTGCGGACACGTTGGCGTATCTGGAAAATGTGGGCCGGCACACGCAAGGGATTAAGTTCCAGATAGTTGCGCGACCCGGACCAGAGATACCGGCTGTCACTGAGGAGGTCGTGGACTTGATACGAGATCTGGTGATCGAGTCCGAGCGCATCGAGCGACAGCTCTACCCAACCCGCATGCGCATGATGAGGGTCTAGGTTGACAACAACGAGAATCACATTGGTTCCGTCGTCCGTGCTCTTGCTGTAACAGATCAAGTGTTCATTATCGACGTGGTGAAAATGCAGATGCCGATCACTCTGTAGCGCCGAGTTCTGTCGGCGGATGCGGTTCACGCGAGTGATCACATCCTTGAGACTGTCGGGCCGGTTGAGATCCCAGAACTTGATTTCATACTTCTCCGAGTCGCGATACTCCTCACTCCCCGGTTCACGCGGCTGGTTCTCACACAGTTCGAAGGCTGGACCATAAATACCGTAGTTCGCGCCGAGTGTTGCCGCCAGCACCAGTCGCGCGATAAACGCGGGCCGTCCTCCCAGTTGCAGATACTCGGTCAGAATATCAGGTGTGTTGGGCCAGAGGTTTGGGCGCAGATACTCCCGTACCTCCGTCTGCGTCAGTTCGGTGAAATAGTCCATGATCTCACGCTTGGTATTGCGCCAGGTAAAGTACGTGTAGGACTGTGTAAATCCGAGCTTGCCCAAACGATACATTACTTGCGGGCGCGTAAACGCTTCCGACAGAAAAATCACTTCTGGATGTTCTTTCTGGACGTTCTCAATCAGCCACGCCCAGAAACGAAAGGGTTTTGTGTGAGGATTATCGACCCGGAAAATACGAATGCCCTGATTGAGCCAGAAATGGACGATGCTGAGCAGTTCCTTCCATAGTGCGTGCCAGTCGTCCGTCTCAAAGTCGAAGGGATAGATGTCCTGGTATTTTTTAGGGGGATTCTCAGCGTACTGAATGCTGCCATCAGGACGGTGACGGAACCACTCTGGATGCTCTGAGACATACGGGTGATCGGGTGTACATTGAAATGCTAGATCAAGCGCGATTTCCAGCCCCTGTTCCTTGGCCTTGGCGACTAGCCGACGAAAGTCTTCGAGCGTGCCGAGTTGGGGATGGACTGCGGTATGTCCGCCCTCCGCTGCACCAATCGCCCATGGACTGCCCGGATCATCGGGGCCAGTTTCCAACGTGTTGTTTTTCCCTTTCCGGTCGGTTCGACCGATCGGATGAATAGGGGGAAGATACAGCACATCGAAACCCATCGCTGCTACATAAGGCAAGCGCGCTTCACAGTCTTTGAACGTTCCGTGCTGTCCAGGTTGTGGTGCGCACGAGCGGGGAAACAGTTCATACCAGGCACTGAAGCGAGCTTTCGCGCGCTCCACGACCACGCTGAGTTCTTTATCATAGGTTGCCGCGAACCGCTGATCTGGATACTTGGCCACCAGCGGCGCTAACTCTTCAGACAAGCCTAACTGCGTGTGTTCAGGCAACGATGATTCATGCGCCACGCGTAACAGTCTGGCCCACTCTCGCAGTTTGGTTGCATCCTCTCCAGTGGCGTGTGTACTCGTCTCTTCGATGAGCAGCGCCCCACTGAGCAGATCAATAGCGACGTCTTGACCCGCCGCAATTTTTTTTACGATGTGGTGCAACCAAGAAGAGAAACGATCGATCTGCGCCCGCAGCGTGTAACGGTAACGGCCGAGTGTCGTCACGATAAAGGAGCCGCGCCAACCATCGTTGCCTACGGGCTGCATCGCAACCTGCCGCCACTGGGTTTCCTGCTCGTGGCGGTAAAGGAGCCAGGCAGCAAGCGCGTCATGGCCGTCGGTAAAAATGTTTCCTTCCACAACGACCTTTTCCCCAAGCGTCCGCTTGATAGGAAAGAGACCACCCTCGATTTCGGGCCGAACCCCCGTAATTACGACGCGGACCCGACCCTCTTCCTCAGTCATGCCTGGCGCTCCTCGGCTGGTGCGTGCCTTTCGCTCTTCAGAAACACCACCGCTAACGGCGGCAAGGTCAGCGTCAGGGAGTGGAAGTGGCCGTGCTGGGCAACGGGGTTGGCTTCCCTCCCTCCTGTGTTGCCCTGATGGCTGCCGCCGTAATCCTGAGCATCGCTGTTCAAGACCTCGCGCCAGAATCCTCCATGTGGGACACCGACGTGATAGTTGTGGCGTGGTACGGGAGTGAAATTACAGACGACGAGAATAGTATCCTCTGTCGTTCGTCCCGTACGCAGGAAGCTCACGACACTCTGCTCGGAGTCATTACAATCGACCCACCTGAAGCCCGCCGCCTCACAATCACGTTCATAAAGGGCTGGCTCACGACAGTAGAGTCGGTTCAAATCCGAGACCCACCGCTGCAGCCCGGTATGCACGGGATACTCCAATAGGTGCCAGTCGAGACTGGTGTCGTGATTCCACTCGTTCGACTGACCAAACTCATCACCCATGAACAGCAGTTTCTTGCCCGGT
Source organism: uncultured delta proteobacterium (assembly GCA_963733195.1). Taxonomy (GTDB): domain Bacteria; phylum Desulfobacterota; class Binatia; order Bin18; family Bin18; genus VGTJ01. The sequence goes on along the minus strand of CAVTCR010000008.1, from coordinate 57,592 downwards.
TGGGCGTACTGGTATCCGAACAACAGCCGCAGATTCGCAAACTTCTGCCACTCATCCCCGGGCATCTTGTTGAGCAGTGAGCCTTTCCCATGAACGACCTCGTCGTGCGAGAGGGGGAGGACAAAGTTCTCAGTAAACGCATAGAGCTGACGAAAGGTTAACTCGTTGTGATGATGTTTGCGGTGGACCGGGTCCAGCGACAGGTAATGGAGCATGTCGTGCATCCAACCCATGTCCCACTTCAAACCGAAGCCGAGTCCGCCCAAATAGAGAGGACGAGAAACCATCGGCCAGGCGGTCGATTCCTCAGCGATGGTTTGGACATCCGGATAGTGCTTATAGACTTCCTCGTTCACGCGGCGCAGGAACTCAACGGCGTGGAGGTTCTCGCGTCCGCCGTGTTCGTTGGGAATCCACTCGCCGTCTTTTCGTGAGTAGTCCAGATAGAGCATCGACGCCACTGCGTCGATGCGCAGGCCATCAACGTGATACATGTCAAGCCAAAACAACGCGTTACTGAGAAGGAAGCTCTGCACCTCGGCGCGCCCATAGTTAAAAATAAAGCTGTCCCAATCTGGATGGACACCTTGCCGCGGATCATCATGCTCGAACAGATGGGTCCCATCGAAGTATCCCAGGCTATGCTCATCTCGGGGGAAATGTGCCGGGACCCAGTCTAAAATCACGCCGATGTTATGTTGATGCAGGTAGTCGATCAGATACATCAGGTCCTGCGGGGTGCCATAACGGCTGGTGGGAGCGAAATATCCACTGACCTCGTAGCCCCACGAGCCATAGAATGGGTGCTCCATGACCGGCAAGAATTCAACATGAGAGAACCCCATCCGCTCGACATACTCGGCGAGTTGCGGCGCGAGTTCTCTGTATGTGAGCGAGCGGTGGTTTTCTTCCGGCACGCGCCGCCAAGAGCCGAGGTGGATTTCGTAAATTGCCATCGGTGCATCCAGAGCGTTGCGGCGACGGCGGTGTTGCAACCACTCGTGGTCGCTCCACGTGTAGGAGAGATCCCACACCACCGACGCGGTTCTCGGTGGTTGTTCCGTGGAGAACGCGAACGGGTCCGCCTTATCGACGTGATAGCCGTTATAACGAGAAGTGATATGATATTTGTACGTGGTTCCTTTCTCGATGCCAGGGAAGAATCGCTCCCAGATACCCGACTGCCCTTTGGCAGAGAGTGGATGACTCGTCGTGTTCCAGTCATTGAACTCGCCGATCACAGAGACCTGCTCGGCATTCGGTGCCCACACCGCAAAAGCCGTACCTGCAGACGCCGTCCACGACAACGGATGGGCACCCAGCTTTTCGTACAAGCGCAGGTGTGTCCCTTCGTTAAAGAAGTGGAGATCTTGTTCTCCTAAGAAGATGCGGTCGGCGAGAATCAGGTCCTGGTGCACGGCAGCCTTGCCGGAGCGTACACGTTTCCTACGCTCGGTCGTCTGCTTACGTGGTGATCGGGTTGTCTTATCTGTGCTCCGCGCCATCGTTGCTTTACCCTGCGGTTTCCAAGAGTTGGACAATACCCCGCAGTGGGATCCGTATCCACTCTGGGCGATTGTTGAGTTCATAGCTGAGCTCATAGACGGCTTTTTCCAGCAGGAAGGCATCCAGCAGGACTTGAAGGTCCGCCCGGTTACGCGGGACAAAAGCGCCTGGAGCGGCGGTTTCGAGATAGGCTTTGACAAAGGTGGCTGCAACCGCGCTGTACCACACGCGTGCCCACTGCTCCAAAGAGGTCAGCCCTTCCGGAGGAGAGTGGAGAATCCCTTTATCTACGTGATCAAAGAGTACCGTATATGCCGCGTAGTGGAAGGACCGCAGCATGCCAGCGACATCGCGTAGTGGCGAGCGTTTCATGCGTCGCTCGCTGAGCGGACGGGCGGGTTCGCCCTCGAAGTCGATGATAATGAAATCTTTGCCCGTGTACAGCACTTGTCCCAGATGGTAGTCACCGTGATAGCGTGTCCGTATCGTGGTGATCTTGTGGCGGAAGATAATCTGGAAGCGGCGCAATACTTCGCCTTCCAAGTCAAGGACGTGACGGGCTTCCGCGAGGATGGCTTCCGGAAGTTGCTTCAGGCGCTGGCGCAGCAGCCGGAAGGACTGGGCCGCAAGACTCCGCATCGTCTGATAAATGGACCGCTGATAAAGCATCGAAAACGACTCCGGAGCGAAAGACGGATCGTGTCGTATCTGACGCGAGGGCCAGGTGAAGCTCGGCAGTCCGTTGGCCCAGCAATTGTGCTGAAGTGAGGTACGAACCCATCAGGGCTCACGACAAGGGGCGGAACTTCTTCTTCCGTGAGCGCCAGGAGTGGCTTCTGCGGCACGGCCGGCTGTGCGGTCGCCTGTTGCGCCAGCGCGGCCTCGAAATACCGATCGAGTGCATCCAAAGTATAGCGCCAGGCGTCACCTGCGTTCGGCACAAAACCATGGACAATGGCTACAGTGATTGGCTCCTGCTGCGGCCGCCGATACTCGAGCGCCCCGGCGACCGGAGCGACGTGAGAATACGCGGCCTTCTCAGTCAAAAAACGCCCCATTTCGAGGTCTGGGTTCACGCCGCCATCAACACGGCGGAAGAGTTTGAGGATCAGTTTCTCTCCATAAACGATCGAGGTATTGCTCTGCTCGGCTTTCAAGAGCGAGGGTGTCAGCACGGTATCGGGCGAGCCGCGGAGTTGCGGCAGCGTCCGCGCTGGCACACCAACGAGTTCTCCCAGAGTCCCTCGGTACCGGCGCCGCCGGGTAATCGCATCGAGAAGGGCATCACAAAACGTGCTTTCGCCGATCACCTCGTACAGGACCCCTGTACCATCTTCTCCTTCCAGACGAGCCACCACCACCTGTGATGCCTCCAGTTGTACCCGCTCCCCTTCTTCTCCGATAGCGACCAGGAGAGGCAGTACATACGTTTCTGGATCGCCCTCGACGTAGGCAACGACAATTGACGTGAGATGTGCGACCACAGTGCCGTAGGGAAAGTGAACAATCTCGGGTATGGTGATGGACTGAATTTGGCGCGCCTTGCCGCCAAACCAACGGCGTCCTTTCAGGTACTGCGCCAGGAGCGAAGCGAGCTCCTCTCTTGCGGCTTGAAAGACTTGGGTACATAAGCCTCTGACCTGCAGTGTTGGCACCGTACCCACAGGAGCGGCCGCTCCTGTCTCGACTCCCCGCGGGACGTCCAGGGTAAACCAAAAAAAGGAGTGAGGTCCCAAGGTCAAGAGATACGGCAGATCGCCAATCGGGGGAAAGGTCACTCGACCAAACATTTCGACGGGCTGGATCCCTCTGAAGGCGGTAAGGTCCAACTCCACGTACTGGACAAAGCGCGAGAGGTTGACCACGACAAGAATGCACTCGTCGTGATATCGCCGCAAGAAGGCAAGAATCTTTGGGTTCTCTGGATACAGGAACTCTAACGTACCACGCCCGAACGCTTTGTGACGTTTACGCAACGCGATCAGCCGTTTCATCCACCAGAGGAATGAATGAGGGTTATGTTGTTGCGCATCGACGTTGCTGGCTTCGTAATGATATTCAGGGTCAATAATGATGGGAAGGTAAAGTCGCTGCGGGTTGGCCCGCGAAAACCCGGCGTTGCGATCGGAACTCCACTGCATAGGGGTGCGCACCCCGTTGCGGTCACCCAGATACACATTATCTCCCATGCCGATCTCATCCCCGTAATAGAGAATGGGAGACCCCGGTAGTGAGAAGAGCAGTCCGTTCATCAGTTCCATCCGCCGTCGGTTGCTGCGCAGAAGCGGCGCTAGACGGCGGCGGATGCCCAAATTAATCCGTGCTTGGGGATCCTGAGCATAGACACGGTACATATAGTCCCGCTCTTCGTCGGTCACCATCTCTAGGGTGAGTTCGTCGTGATTGCGCAGAAAAATACCCCACTGGCAATTTTCTGGGATCACGGGGGTCTGTTGCAGAATATCGAGGATGGGAAACCGATCCTCCGTCTGAATCGCCATAAACAGCCGGGGCATGAGGGGAAAATGGAAGTTCATGTGGCACTCATCCCCGTCGCCGAAGTAGGCAGCTGCATCCTCCGGCCACTGATTCGCCTCGGCTAAAAACAGACGGTGAGGAAACTGGCGGTCGACATGTCGGCGGAGCTCTTTGAGGAACGCATGGGTGTCTGGGAGATTTTCACAGTTCGTGCCCTCCCGCTCATAGAGATACGGCACGGCATCAAGCCGTAATCCATCCACACCAAGCCTAAACCAGAAATCAACCGCCTGCAGGATCGCTTTGCGTACGGACGGGTTGTCGTAGTTGAGGTCCGGTTGGTGCGAATAGAAGCGATGCCAATAGTAGGCATGGGCCACTGGATCCCATGCCCAGTTAGAGGACTCAAAGTCTTTGAAGATAATGCGCGCGTCCTGGTATTTCTCTGGGGTGTCAGTCCAGACGTAGAAGTTACGCCAGGAACTGCCGGGTTTGGCGCGCCGCGCGCGTTGGAACCACGGGTGCTGGTCAGAGGTGTGGTTCAAGGCTAACTCGGTAATGACCCGAATCCCGCGCTGATGAGCCTCGCGGAGAAATACCTCGAAGTCGGCGAGCGTTCCATAGATAGGATGAACGTCAGTGTAGTCGGACATATCGTAGCCATCATCCTTCAATGGAGAAGGACAGAATGGCAGCAGCCAGAGTACGGTAATGCCGAGGTCCTGGAGATAATCGAGTTTTTGCGTCAGGCCGCGAAAGTCTCCTACCCCATCTCCCGAGTTATCAGAAAACGCCCGTACGTGCAGTTCATAGAAGATGGCGTCCTTGTACCAAAGTGGGTCATCTGCCCTTTGGACGGTGTTTCTATTCCTGCCTCCCATGCCAACTCCCCTAGCGTCACGACGCAAAAAAGTATCCTTGGTGTTATACCAGGGTAGCGAACAGCGCTAGACCTGAGAAAAATAGCATGAGGCAACGGTTTTGCCGACCCAGTTGACGATGCGTTCTAAATTTCGCACCACGAACATCTACACTTTACCCGGTAGCCAAGGCGTCATTGCTGAGCGAGCGAAGAATCTCTCGAAAGAGACTCTTCGTTATCCTCCTCGCATGACAGCTCGCTGCTGTTCCTCTGGCGATTAGGTTTTGTCTCACGGTAACCTAAGTTCTTGCTTTGTGGGTGGTCCGCTGTTGCTTTGGCCGAGTTATTGAGCAGTGCTTGTCGATGGACCTTACCTCATTCGTTCGGCGATGCGCTCATCCCCATGCAAAATGACGACCTCGACCCGGCGGTTTTCCTGACGCCCAACCTTGGTAGCATTCGAGGCCACGGGGTGCGCTTGGCCGTACCCGCGCTCGCTAATCCGTTCTAGGTCGATGCCGTTGTGCACGAGGAAATCACGCACCGCAGCAACCCGTCGCTGAGAGAGTTCAAGATTATAGCCTTCCGCGCCAACACTGTCGGTGTGACCTTCAATGAGAATGTAGCGGTCAGGATGTTCTTTAAGGAAGGTTACCAGCACGTAGAGGTCGTGCAGCGCCTCAGCCTTGAGGTCAGACATATTAGACTCGAAAAGCACATCACCGAGGGTGAGCACGAGACCGCGTTCGGTTTCCTCGGCTTTGAGTTTAGCCAGTTCCTGTTCCAACCGATGAGCTCGTGTTGCAATCTCTTCGTTAATGTCGGATTCTTTCTTCACCAGTGCAGCCTTCTTCTCTGCTAAGGCAGACGTTTTCTCTTCTAACTCTGCAGCTGCCTTGGCTAACTCGGCCTCTTCTTTAGCAATCTCAGCCTTTTCCTCTGCCACTGCGGCCGTCCGCGCTTTTATCGCATCTGCTTGTGAGTCGGCTTGAACGCTTTTCAGCAGGGGAAAGCCCGAAACGAAGAGGAACGTTGATACGATTGCCAATGTATTTCTCATCATAGATCACCTCCGTTGCTTTAAGATTCTGAGCTATTAATAGGAGCAAGAGGTGTACCAAGAGAACGTGAAAAAGATCTGCCAGAGTTGTTGGTTTTCTTGAAGCGTGTTTGCGTAAACTTTCTGGTCTTTTGATTTAAGGTGTCCTAGGTTTGCAACGAAAAGATGCGGTTGTGTCTCGCCTTTGGGGCAAGAAGGAACGTTGCTACTGAACTCTTCGCTCGTTTTCTTAGACCGTCCGAGTAAGAGTTTGGTTCCCGTCCTGTGCTGAGTGTTCGTCGCTGTCCCAAAAGTAGGCCATTCCTCACAGCTTTTTAGTGTAGCCTCGTTCCACTGTCGAGGTCGAAAAAATGGAGGTGGTCGCGCCGGAAACGAAGGCCAAGCCAATCATCGACAGCAACTTCTTCCTCTGAGGAGGTCACGAGGGTCAGCGTGTGCCCGTCGTTTTCTGCTATCAGCTCCAGATGTAGCACGAGATCGTTGCCTCGTGACTCGATGATATCAACACGAGCTGTTACATCGGCTTCATCAGGCGAGGAGACCACCTCCACATCTTGCGGACGCACACCAAGCACAACGTCTCTGCGCTTAGCATGTAGTCTGTAGGTATCACCTATTGCCAAAACAAAAGCCGAACACTTGAACCGTACGCTGCCCCGTTCCTCATCCAACTCGCCGTGAATGAAGTTCATGGTTGGTGAGCCGAGAAATCCAGCGACGAGAACGTTCGCCGGTCGGCGGTATACGTCCAGAGGAGGCGCCATTTGCTGGAGACGACCGTTGTGCAGCACGGCGACTCGATCTCCTAACGTCATGGCTTCCTCTTGATCGTGTGTCACGTAGAGCATCGTTGCTCCCAGGCGTCTATGCAGCCGCGCGAGTTCCGCCCGCGTATCAATCCGGAGTTTCACGTCGAGGTTTGAGAGCGGTTCATCGAGGAGGAAGGCGTGCGGCTCACGCACCAGCGCACGGCCCAACGCTACACGTTGACGCTGACCGCCGGAAAGCTGAGAGGGTTTGCGGTCCAGCAACGGTGTAATGCCGAGAGTCGTAGCTATCCTTTCTACTCGTTCCGTGATGACGGTGCTTGGGACGTCGCGCATGCGTAGACCAAACATCAAGTTCTCGCGCACACTCTTATGTGGGTAGAGGGCGTAGTTCTGAAAGACCATGGCGATGTTGCGATCCTGTGGAGGAAGATTGGTGACGTTGTGCTCGCCGAGGAACACGCGGCCGCGGGTGGGAGTTTCCAAACCGGCGACGATACGTAGGACGGTACTCTTCCCGCAGCCAGACGGTCCTACCAAGACAACTAGTTCACCATCGGTGACCTCAAGATCGAGGTCGGAGATAACAGGTTGGCCGCCGGTATACGTCTTGTGAATGTTTTCTAGTCTGATCGTCGCCACTGCTCACCCTTTCACTGCCCCGGCGACCAGCCCGTGTACGATCTGTCGCTGGCAGAGCAAGATCAACCCGGCGACTGGAATAGTAGCGATTGTAGCCGCAGCGAGAATCTGACCCCATGGCACCTGGTACTGACCACGAAAAAGAGCGAGCGCGACGGGTACCGTCTGTCGTTCGGGACCAAGCGTAAACGCCAACGCAAAAAGGAACTCGTTCCAACAGTAAATGAACGTGAGAATCGCGGTGGTTGCCAATCCTGGCAGTGAGAGAGGAAGGATAATCTCCCAGAACGCGCGCAACCGACTTGCACCATCTACCATTGCTGCTTCCTCGAGTTCTCGTGGGAGTTGACGGAAGAAGCCAACCAGCAACCACACGGTCAGCGGCATAGCGAAGGTCAGATAAGGGAGAATCAAGCCTGGATACGTGTTGATGAGGTGCAACGCTCTCAGTAGGAGGTAAAGCGGTGACACGATCGCAATTTGCGGAAACATGGTTACTGCAAGGATCACTCCCAGAATCTGGGCGTTCCAGCGAAACCGCAAGCGAGCGAGAGCATAAGCGCACGGGGCGCCAAGCACGACACAGAAGACGGTAGTGGTGCTGGCGACGATGAGTGAGTTGCGGATAGGGACCCAGAAATTCCGTTCGGCAAACAGCGCGCGAGTAGTGGTCCAACACGAGGGTCGCAGGAAAAAGAGAGGGAGCTGCAAAAAGCTGGGTCTCGGGTGTGAGGGACGCAACAATTGCCCAATACAACGGCAAGATCATAGCGGCTACTATGATCCCCATGCCGGCGATGACACTCCACCGTGTCCAGCGTTTCATGGTGACGACCCTATGACATCTCGGCCGAGCACGCGGATGTAAAGCAGCGCCAACGCGAAAGTTACCAGGAAGATCAAGACCGAGAGCGCCGCACCAAAGCCGAAACGGAGGTTTTGGAAGAGCACGTTGAACGTATAGAGCGCGATCGGTTCGGTTGCCGTGCCTGGGCCGCCGCCAGTCATCACATAAATCAAATCGAACACGCGGAAGGCGTCAAGCGTGCGGAAAATGAGCGCGACTAACAGGGCCGGCTGTAAGAGAGGAAGTGTGATGTGGATGAATTGCCGCCAGGGGCGTGCTCCGTCAACCCGTGCTGCCTCGTAGAGTGAGGGATCAATGTTTTGCAGCCCGGCCAGCAGCAGCAACGCGACAAACGGCGTAGTCTTCCATACATCAGCCAGGATGATTGGGACCCACGCTGTCGTAGTGTGGATGAACCAGACTATGGGCTCAGCCCCCAGACCCATGTCTATCAGCACGGCGTTGACGATGCCGGAAGGGCTTTCGAACATAAACCTCCACACGAGCGCCGTGACTACCGTCGGGATCGCCCACGGCAATAACACCGCTGCACGCACGAGGCCGCGTCCGTGGTAAGAGTGATGAAGTGCAAGGGCCAGGAGAAGCCCCAAAACAAGTTCCACAGTCACACTACTCAGGGTAAAGAACACCGTATGAGCGACTGCCTCCCAGAATCGCGCGTCTGTGAGTGCTTCGGTGTAATTCGTGAACCAGATAAAGGGCTGGCCGCGCCACGGCATGCGCAGGTCGTGGACGTGGAACGAATCCCAGACCGTCCACAGCAGAGGGAAGAACGCGATCAGCACAATCGTGCCCAGCGCCGGTAACACCAGGAGCCATGCGAATTGGTGCTCGCTCCGTTGCATCTCGATCGTCTTCCTACCGCTGCTCATCATACGTTCCTGAAGCAAGGCCGACCTTTTCCAGAAGTTCACGCATTGCTCTGGCTGCATCCGCAAGAGCATCTGCTGGTTCCTGCTGTCGTGTCAGGGCACGATGCAGTCGAATCTGCAAAATCTCTGAGAGTTCAGCGTATACTGGCGTGATTGGGCGCGGTACTGCTCGCTCGATCACACGACGTACCTGTTCAGGTGGAACTGCGAGCGCGTTAGTAAGGGCGTTGTCTTGGTACAAGGTGACGCGTGGTGGGTACTGGCCGACGACTTGGGCACGCTCACGCATCTGTTCCGGTTGCAGGAGGTATGTAATGACCGCGTACGCGGCGTGGGGATGGTTACTGTTCGCGTTGATTGCGAGTTGAGACCCACCCAACACTGCTGTTGGTGAGCCGCCCAGCGAAGCAGGCATAGGAGCAACCGCGAACCTGCCGGCCACTTGTGACTCGGCACGATCTTGCAAGAGTGCAGCCGCGTATGGCCAATTCCGCATGAAAACAGCTTGTCCATTCTGGAACGCAAAGCGCGTCTGCTCTTCTTGCCAAGTGAGCGTAGCCTGGGGAACAACGCCACTCTGATAGATAGAGTCTCGCATGTAGGTGAGGGCGCGGACTGCAGGGGTTGCATCAACCACCACACGGCCAGCGTCGTCAAAAATGCGCCCGCCAAAACCCCCGAGGTGCTCGAGAAAGACGGTAACCAGCCCTTCATAGCGGGCTCCCTGCCAGACAAAGCCAAACGGGAGTCCTGTCCGCACCTGTGCCTCGGTTGCCTGACGGGCAAGCTCGGCAAAGCTCAGAGGAGGGCGATCGAGCAAGTCCGTGCGCCAATAGAGCATCCCAACATCGACAAACCATGGGAGTGCGTAGAGCTTTCCCTCCCAGCGGTTGGCGGCGACCGTGACAGGAAAGAAACTGGCGAGGTCGGGCGCAAAAGAATCTAAAGGTAAGAGCCAGCCAGCCGCCGCAAACTCCGCTGTCCAGATAATGTCAAGCTGCAAAATATCAGGATCGTCCGCACCCGCGTTGAGCCACTGCACATAGAGCTGATGGCGCTGGTCAGCCGCGTCCGGGGTTGTGCGCTGGACCACGATAATCTCCGGATGATCCGCCATAAAGCGAGTAAGCTGGCGGCGGAGCACATCCGCCTCAGCGCCCACTGCACTCCCTGGGAAAGTGATGACAGTGCCTTGTTGCAGATCGTTACGGCACGCAACTGTGCAGCACGCCATGATAGCGACCATAGCTAAGACTGCCAGGCGCATGCGTACCTCCTTGAATGAAAGCTATCATCCAGAGGCTGAAGCTCCGTTATGATATTGGGGCATCCTCAGTATGAGGTCTGGGAGCACAGGCATCTCGCCTTCGTTAAAAGCGACCGAAACGGTCGCGCTCCCAGGAAACTAACGGTCCGTTTTTTACTCGGTGAAAAACCTCCCCTTACAAAGCCTCACTCACCTGTCCGCACGTAACGAATTGCCGCTAATGCAGCCGTTGCTCCATCTCCAGCCGCGGAGATCAGTTGCCGGGAAGAATCGACGCGCACATCACCTGCTGCAAAGATGCCTGGGACAGCAGTACGCATCCAGAGATCGGTCACAACCTGTCCACTTTCAGAGAGCGGAACTCGGCCCTTCAGAAACTCCGTGTTCGGCGTCAGACCGGCAAAAATAAACGCCCCGGTGACCTCCAATTGGGAATGTTCACCGGTCTTTACATCTTCAAGTTGGAGCCGCTGCACTCCCTCGCTCCCTTCAATAGCACGGACCACGGTGTTCCAACGGAACTGTAACTTCTCATTGGCACGAGCACGTTCTTGCAGCATCGTGCAGGCACGCAACTGATCACGACGGTGAATGACCGTGACCTGCGATACATACTGTGCGAGATGGATACCCTCATCCAGGGCAGCATCACCGCCGCCAATCACTGCAACCGGTTCGTTCATAAAAAACGAGCCGTCACACGATGCGCAGTGCGACACTCCACGACCAACAAACTCTTCCTCTCCCGGAATACCAAGTTTGGTGAAGCTGGAACCGCAGGCAACGATTAAGGCTTTAGCGCGAAATTCACCATCGTCGGTTTGCAGAACCTTTGTGCTCCCGTCGAGACGAAGGCTTTGCACTTCTGCAAGTTTCATCTCGACGCCCATATTGGTTGCCTGCTGCTGCAGCATCGGACCAAGCGAATAGCCTGCAACACCATCCGGGAAGCCAGGATAGTTTTCGATATGTTCGCAGTTCAACACTTGTCCGCCGGCAGAGAAGCGCTCAAGCACGAGGGCTTTACAACGGTCACGGGCAGCATAGAGTCCAGCCGTGAACCCAGCAGCACCGCCACCGACGATGATAATGTCATACTCTCTCTGCCATGTGCGTCTCCTTCGGAGAAAGTAGTGACATCATACACAAGCTCACGGATAAAGTAATGAGTAATGTGTGACGAGTAATGAGAAAGAGAAAGGTAATGTTATAAACGCTCCGTACTCGGTGCTCGTCACTCGGTACTCCACTGAAGGAGCGGGATTGCCCGCCCGCGGTAGTTTACGATACACAGAAACAACTCATGCATCGTCACCGTCTGCGGACACTCACGGTCACGTTGGAGCAAAGGACACACTTCCTGCACTGTGCCCTTCTTACGCTTCTCGTTCACTTCGCTGCTTGTACCAACAATCCGTATCGCCCCAACGAAACCGGTCGCAACATCTATTACGATACATTCTCTGGTGAGCCAAAACATCTCGACCCTGCGCGTGCCTATTCCGAAGACGAAGCCGAGTTTATGAATCAGATTTATGAAACGGTCGTGCAGTACCATTTCCTCAAACGCCCCTACGTCCTCACCCCCCTTACAGCAACAACGGTTCCCGAAGCGAAACTCTATGACGGTAACGGGAACCTCCTTCCACGGATGCTCCGGCGGACACCGTTGCGAAAGCGGTGTATGAAATTGCCCTTCGCCCCGGCATTCGTTACCAAGACCACCCGGCATTCACGCAGACCGCCGACGGCAAGTATCGTTGGCATTTGCAAGCAGGAGATTCTTTCCCTGTAATCGAGCATCCGACGGACTTGCCGGAAACAGGCACTCGCGAACTGCGAGCGGAAGACTATGTCTATGAGATCAAACGCCTGGCCCATCCTCTGCTTGATTGCCCGATCGCGCCACTCTTGAGTAACTACATCGAGGGGTTTGCCGAGTTTCACAGATTGTTAGAGGAGGCGATTGCCAAGATTCGTGCGGAGCGGCGCCAAGCCGCGGGTGTATTCTATAACCAGGATGCCGACGAACGCGCGAACCCGATCTATCTCGACCTGCGTCAGTTTGATCTTCCTGGAGCACAGGTCGTCGATCCACTGACCTTTCGTATTACCCTGAAGCGGAAATATCCGCAGTTCGTCTATTGGTTAGCCATGTCGTTCTTTGCCCCGGTGCCGTGGGAAGTGGATCGCTTTTACACGCAAGCCGCTGCCCGCGAGCAAAATATCACCCTCGATCGTTTCCCCGTCGGTACCGGCCCATTCACACTGGCAGTGAACCAGCCGAATTTCCGCATGGTCCTCCGTCGCAATCCCAATTTTCGCGGCGAAACCTATCCTGACGAAGGCGAGCCAACTGATGAGGCTCGCGGCCTGCTGGCTGATCGCGGCAAACCCCTCCCTTTCCTCGAAGAAGCCGTGTACGTGCTAGAAAAAGAAGGCATCTCACAGTGGAATAAGTTTCTCCAAGGCTATTATGACAATTCTGGGATTAGTTCTGACGTGTTCGATCAAGCCGTTCAGATTACCTCGACTGGTGAAACGGAACTCACTCCGGCGCTGCAGGAAAAAAATGTCCGCCTGCTAACCGCACTGTCGCCATCGACCCACTACTATGCGTTCAATATGCTTGATGAAGTCGTCGGCGGCTACGATGAGAAGAAACGCAAGCTGCGCCAAGCGATCGCGATCGCGCTGAACCAGGAAGAGTTTTTGCAGATCTTTGCCAATGGACGTGGACTAGCAGCGCAGGGACCAATCCCTCCTACCATTTTTGGCCATCAAGAAGGAAAGGACGGTATCGATCCCGTCGTCTATGAATGGGACGAACAGCAACAGCGACCGCGCCGTAAGCGCCTGGAACAGGCGAAACAGCTTCTCGCCGAGGCCGGTTATCCCGGCGGGAAAGACACCAGTGGCAAACCGTTAGTGTTGTTCTTCGACACGGCCGCGGTAGGTGCCGCCGCGGCACCGCAACTCGATTGGCTGCGCAAACAGTTTGCCGCGCTTGATATTCAGTTACAGATTCGCGCCACAGATTATAACCGTTTCCAGGAAAAGGTGCTCAAAGGGAACTATCAAATTTTACAGTGGGGATGGAACGCCGATTATCCGGACCCGGAGAATTTCCTCTTCCTCCTCTACGGTCCTAACGGCAAAGTCAAAGCGCAGGGCGAAAACGCGGCGAACTACGAAAATCCCCGCTTCGACGCCCTGTTCCGTCAGGTCGAGAACATGGCCAATTCTCCCGAGCGTGCAATGCTCATTCAGGAGATGGTGACTATTGCGCGCGAGGATTCGCCGTGGATCTGGGGCTATCATCCGGTTGGTTTCGGCTTGTATCACGCCTGGTATCACAACGCGAAGCCGATGGCCTTCGGTCGCAATACGCTCAAGTATAAGCGCATCGACGCAACGCTTCGACACGAGCGGCGCCTTGCCTGGAACGAACCCGTCACCACACCCCTGTGGGTCGCGTTGGCAATCGCCCTCCTCAGTGCAATCCCGGCAACCATTTCCCTTTATCGACGCGAACGCGGAGCGACACGGGTATGATCGCCTATATTATCCGCCGCTCCCTCTACGCGATTCCGATTCTGCTCGGCGTCAACGTGCTCGTCTTTCTGTTGTTCTTTTTTGTCAACTCGCCGGACAACATGGCCCGCACGCATCTTGGGCAGAAGCGCGTGACTCCTGAACAGATTGACCAATGGAAACGCGAGCATTCTTTAGATTTGCCCTACTTCTACAATACCGGCTGGCGTCGGCTGGGTTCGCTCGTTGCCACTAAAACAGAGAATGCGGCAACCTTTCCGACTGCCGGAGCGGGCAATTACGCACTGACGGTCGAAGCCCCGCCAACCAGTAAAGATGCTCAACCACGCACGATTCGCCTCCAGAGCAATCCACCCGAACGACTAGTGTTACCCGACGGCTTCGACGCCGACGGTAAACTTACACTTCCTGCTACGACAACCACTCGGCGCTTTTCATTCCAGATCACCCCCGGACAAACGCCAGAAACAGCACCACCGACGGTGACGCTTTCGTTCACCGTAGACACGCCCGCCCCAACCCAGCGTGCCGTCATAGAGTATCAGGGACCAATCTCCTTCCTCTCTCGCTTCACGCAGACGATCTTCTTCCAGCGCTCGCTGCGCATGCTGTTTTTTCAGTACGGAAAGTCGGATGACGGAAAGGAGATTAGTAAAGAGGTCTTCCGGCGCATCGGCCCGAGCCTAAGCATTTCCATTCCGGTGTTATTGTTGGGACTGTTGATCGACATTGTCTTCGCAATGATGCTGGCGGTGTATCGCGGCACCTATCTCGATTATTGGGGCGTCACACTCTGTGTTCTCCTCATGTCGATTTCGGCCCTGTTCTATATTATCGGCGGGCAAGCCATTTTCGCCAAGGATTTACGGCTCGTGCCAATCTCCGGATTTGACTACGGCGTGCACGCCGTCAAGTTTATTGCGCTCCCGGTCGCGATCGCCGTCATCGCCGGATTGGGAGGTAGCGTCCGCTTTCATCGCACGATTTTTCTCGAAGAGATCAATAAAGACTATGTGCGTACGGCACGGGCCAAAGGACTCCCGGAGCGCGTGGTGTTGTTCGTCCATACGCTCAAGAATGCGATGATCCCAATTCTCACCGGCCTCGTCGTATCGCTACCATTTTTATTTACCGGCAGTCTCTTACTCGAATCGTTTTTTGCGATCCCGGGGATGGGATCGTTTATGATCGATGCCATCCAACGCCAAGACTTTGCCGTGGTGCAAGCCATGGTGTCACTGGGCTCATTTCTCTATGTCGTGGGGCTTTTGTTGACGGACATCAGTTATACGTTGGTCGATCCGCGGGTACGGCTGGAGTGAGCATGGGCGGAACGCTGCAAAATGTGTGGGCCACGCTCGGCTTTCGGCCGGTACTGTTATGGAGCGATCTGCTCATCTACTTCCTCGTGCTTGGCGGAGGACTCTGGCTCGGATTTGCGCTGCGTCGCGAGGACTGGCGGGTGGCGATGCGACAAGTTGCAGCCAACCGTATCGCGATGGTTTGTTTTGGCATCCTCTGCTGCTACAGCACCATCGGTTTTCTCGACACGCTGCACTTTCGCCCAGTCTCGCCGCAGACTCCTAACGGCGGCAGCATTCAAAGCGTTCTCGATTTGTTCTGTCAGCGATTGATTGACCAGCGGGAGAAAACCTACTCCGCACCGTTCGCGGTCCACCTTTTTTCTAAAGAAACCGTCGTCCTTTCAGACGGCCGCCAAGTCCGCGAGTATCCACGCTTGCAGTATGCTGGGAGTCATTTGCAGGATCCCGACAACTCGCCAGAGTGACATTAGCTCTCAGCTCTCTGGTTGGCCTCGCGTGGGGACTCGGCGTCGGTGCGCTATTGTTTCTCATCGCCTGGAGTATCGGCAAGCGATTTTGGACCGGTGTGTTTTTGTTGCTCGTAGCCGTCTTCGTTGCTGAAGCCACAGTGCTGAGCCAGGGGTATCACATTCTCGGGACGGACAAGACTGGGCGTGATGTCTTTTACATCGCACTCAAGAGTGTGCGCACCGGCCTCATTATCGGCATCTTAACAACACTTATTGTGACTCCCTTTGCTATTTTGTGTGGTGTGCTCGCCGGGTACTTTGGCGGGTGGGTGGATGATGTTATTCAGTATGTCTATTCTACCCTCGATTCGATCCCTGAGATCTTGCTGATCGCCGCAGCCATGCTGATTTTCCAGGTCGGGTCTGACCGAGGAAGAGACGATTATCTCGGCGGATAAACGGCTAGTGTATCTCTGTGTGATCATGGGCATTACTTCCTGGACTGGGCTGTGTCGGCTGTTGCGCGCTGAAGTCTTGAAGCTGCGGGAGGTGGAGTATGTTCAAGCTGCCGACGCCTTAGGTGTCAGTCGCTTACGCATTATGCTGCGCCATCTCATCCCTAATGTCCTTCACATTGTGTTGATTTCCATCGTCTTACGGTTTAGTGGTCTGGTTCTCGCCGAAGCGGTGCTGGCGTATGTCGGCATTGGCGTAGATCCTTCCACGCAATCGTGGGGAAACATGATCAACCAAGCCCGTTTGGAGCTGGCTCGCGAGCCGGTCGTCTGGTGGAACCTGTTTGCCGCTTTTATCTTTATGCTTGGCCTCGTCCTTCCGGCGAACCTGTTTGGCGATGCTGTGCGCGATGCCCTTGATCCTCGCCTGCGAACTCGGTGAGTCTATGTTGCTACGTGTCCGCGATCTAAAAACCTACTTTCACACCAGAGAGGGTACCGCACGCGCAGTGGACGGCGTGTCCTTCGATGTTGCTGAAGGGGAAACTGTTGCAATCGTCGGTGAGTCTGGGTCAGGAAAGAGCGTGACTGCTCTCTCGATCATGCAGCTGGTGCCACAGCCGGCGGGCCATTACGCCGGCGGATCGATCGAATTCCAAGGGCGAGACGTCCTGCGACTCTCGGAAACAGAGAAGCGGAAATTGCGCGGGAGTGAAATGTCGATGATCTTCCAGGAACCGATGACCTCGCTGAATCCCGTGCTTACCGTCGGTTTTCAGGTCATGGAACCCTTGGTGCATCATCAGAACCTCGGCCGCGCCGAGGCCCATAAAAAAGCTATCGCCCTCTTAGAGCAAGTACACATCCCCGATCCCGAGCAACGCTTTCATGAGTATCCACATCAACTCTCGGGTGGGATGAAACAACGAGTGATGATTGCGATTGCCCTCGCCTGTGAGCCGAAGCTGTTGATCGCCGATGAACCCACCACCGCACTCGATGTCACTATTCAGGCAGCAGATCCTTACGTTAATGAAAGAGTTGCAACAGAAGAAAGGAACGGCGATCCTTCTTATCACACACGATCTCGGAATTGTTGCCGAGACCGCGCATCGGGTTGCGGTGATGTACGCGGGACGTATAGTCGAAATGGCGACACGCTCGCAGATCTTGTTTAACCCCGCCCACCCGTACACGGTCAAACTCTTACAATCTCTCCCTTCAGGTGAGCAACGCCATCAGGCTCTGCAAACAATTGAGGGGCAAGTGCCTGCTCCGCACCGTTACCCATCGGGCTGCCGCTTTGCTGATCGTTGTCACATGGTACAAGAGATCTGCCACTCAATAGACCCAAAGTTATTGCCTATTGAAGAAGAGCACTCGGCAGCCTGTGTACTTTATGATGAACAACTACAGGGACGAAAAGTCGAGCCGGTTGAAGTTCGTACTCCACCGCCGCCACGTCCGCGGGTGCCCGGTCAAGCTCAGGCCACTCCGTTGATCCGGCTCGAAGGCATCAAAGTTCACTTTCCGATTCGTAAGGGAGTGTTGAAGAGAACTGTTGGTTACGTCAAGGCGGTAGACGGCATCGATCTGGAAATCCGCAAAGGGCAAACTCTGGCCGTAGTTGGTGAGTCGGGTTGTGGCAAGACGACACTCGGGAAAGCACTCCTGCAACTGATTCGTCCGACCGCGGGTCGGGTGCTGTTTGCCGGGCAAGACCTTACCGCGCTTGATCGTAACGCACTCCTGCCCTACCGCCGTCGCCTGCAAGTGATTTTCCAGGATCCGTACTCTGCCTTGAATCCGCGCATGATGGTGGGCGAGATCGTCACGGAAGGAATGGCGGCGCATGGTATTGGCCACAACCGGCACGAACGCGAGCAACGCGCCAAAGATCATCCTTATGCAGGTCGGTCTTGATCCGAATGTGATCTATCGCTACCCGCACGAGTTTTCTGGCGGCCAGCGGCAACGGATCGGTATCGCCCGCTGTTTAGCGGTGGAACCGGAATTTATTGTCTGCGATGAAGCGACCAGCGCCCTTGATGTGTCAGTACAGGCGCAGATTGTGAACTTGCTAGAAAAACTGCAAGCCGACTTGGGACTGACCTATCTTTTTATTACTCACAATCTCGGAGTTGTCGAATATCTTGCGGATGAAGTCGCGGTCATGTACCTCGGGCGCATCGTTGAGTACGGGCCTACTGAGGAGGTTTTCGCCAATCCGCGCCATCCGTACACACAAGCGTTGCTCGTCAGCAGTTCCAAAAATCGACCCACAGACAAAAGCCGAGAAGATTCACTTGACCGGAGATATTCCCTCACCAGTGAATCCACCGTCTGGTTGTCACTTTCATCCACGCTGCCCGCATGTTATGCCTCAATGCCGACAGCAATACCCACCAACATTCCCACTCTCGACTTCCCATTCCGCAGCCTGTTTTCTCTACGAAGAAGCTGAAACACGCGATATTGCCCAAGGGAAATAAGCCAGGAGGGAATTGTCAAGTGATTGAGAGAAAGGCAAAGCGGTTGGCTAGAGGAGATCAGTTGTTAACTAAATTGCGACACTTGGCATTTTGGGGTTTTGCTGAAATTAGAGAGCAAATCTATGTCTGTCCAAGTCCGGTTCAATGCCTTTATTCAATGCGCGGGTTCGCCATCAAGATATCCATGGCGTTAATCTCTTAAATTCGACTCTAAGTTCATGGATTCGGTACCATGACTTTCGGCAATTATTCGTGATCGTTACGAGCAGTTGAGCACGCCTTACATTGAGGCGATCATAAAGGGATTCGACAGTGTTAAGACAGAAGCTGGCCCAGGCCAATCATCTTCACGCACTCTGACGCCGGAGGAACAGCTCGAAATGCAGCGTTTGCACCAAATCGGTTAGGTATTACATCTTGATATCGAAAGCTTTTATGTATTTGCAAACATTCTTCTTGACCGAATTGCCTCCACGTTTAGCTATTACTTTTGGCGAAAACCGAAATGGAATCATCGGCAGCTTATGACAAACATTGCAAAAATTTGTGAGAAAAAGTCTCTATCTGTTGTTCCTGATGATATCCTGAAGATGCCCGCCGCCCTTGAACAGCAGATTGTTAATATATCGCAAGAATTTCATTGAGCATGTTGAAGAGCCAGGATCTTCATCGCTACGAGGTGGGATTCCGATAAGAAAGCTAAGATCGCTCCAAGTCTGCTTTACCCAGATAAGGGAGAGGAAGAGTCTTTTCAGCATTCAACAGGGGATATCGATGAGATTCTTGCCCTAGTTGATAGATACATTATTGCAATGCTTGATTTCTTCGATGCTAACACCGAGAAATCCATACTTCCGCAGTTGGGGTTCCCAGAGTAACCGTGAAAAACGTCGCTAAGCCCAAAGCCGTACTAACTAGTGGGGCACCTTCCAAACTCAGGTATTTGAATTGAGAAATCTTCTCCCACGAAAACGGCACCACATCTAGACGTCTTTTCCGATGGTTGTAATATCACGGTATAGACGCGCCTGCTCGTAATAAGGAGCGCTTGGCGGCAAAAGAAGGATTCCCTCTCTCAGCATTACAATGGGGAGTCTGGAACGGCTAGCGTTTTGGTCGTACCAACTCTGTTCTGCCCCATCAGCCGAGGAAAACACGAAAAGCCCAAAAAATGCTACGTAGAAGTGAGGAGGCATTGCTACTCAACCCCCACGAGGTGGAGGGATAGAATATTGCGGTAAGGAGCCTCCGTTTGAGTGAGCGAGTTCAGTCAGAACCCTAACTCCAACCCCGATTCCGAAAAGTATTCCCCACACACACATAAAAATCCTCGTCGTATACCTCATGAAGTATTGTCCCCAAATGAAGAAGACCCATATGGTTAACACGACTACTACGATTAATCCTATCGCACTCATGATATTTATCAACGTTCTAGCTATTGTGGAGCCCAGTACGAAAACTACAGCCCAGGCCACTAAAACGAGTATCCACAGAACCGAAATACCGTAAGACCAAATACGGATGTGTTTCCATCCAGGGATGATTAAAAAGCGAGATCTTTAAAAAGTATAAGGATCTGGAATGCTCAGGAAGAAAGAGAGGTTAAAAAGAGAAGAACTCAACATGTACTCTTTATGAGGTTCATGTTGTGAATTAAGATTCCACCACCCACGACCACAAATATTTCCTTTTCGATTCTTCGTACACTTAAGCGGGTGCTCCCAGCTACACAGACAATAAGGATCGATGACCTGAAGGAGTACGCTAAAAGGGAAGAAGTTCGCAGACAACTCACAAAGTAACCACTCAGCGCCAAACCCGGAGAAATAGCTCCATGCGTAAAGTCCGCCCGCTATGTATAAAACACCACCAAAGACCACGAGAGATGAAAGGGTCGTACCTAGCCGCGATACCAAGTCCCCTACACCGTACTGAAAATCCACCAATTCCACCCGTTCCCGGGCCTGCTCTTCCTCCCTTTTTGTTTGGTTTTGCGTTTTCTCACTCATACTCAAATCTGCCTTCTCCGATTTCACTGTTATTAGCCGAGGGCCTAGCCTTTTGTAAACCCCCACCCCACGCCTCTTTGACGCAAACGCCGCTTCCTCTGCTTTTGGCGACGTTTTTTTCACGGTTACTCTGGGACCCCGACCAGGCTCTTGGACGCAAAGCTGAACTTGCCGCGCTAGGATAATCGGAGGCTGCTTTCCCTGCCCTAGATAGACAGCATTTCCGCTAGTGAGGTGAAGAGAATTATAGAGGGGTTTTACTCTGTCAGAGTGGCTACCCAGTGAAAATGCCTATAAGTTCTGCAGGGCTGAACAATCTGCAGTCTTGCCAAAAACAGCGAACGGGAAATGTTTGCGATTGCCCGTTTACTCAAATACTCTTTGCTCGCGCGGATCGCGCACATTCCAGCAAACTGATTGTTCGCCTCAATCCAAAGTAAGGCATGACACGATGTTTCGGAACAACAATTACGGTGCGCTTGCAGTAAAATCGCGGAGGAATTGATCGACAAGGTTGAGATCAAAACTAAAATTGGGCCGCTGTGAGCACTTCTTCATATTCGTTAAGCACAACAGTTGTGAGAACAAAGCAGGGAATGAATGCTTTCATTGAATGCAAGCCTGATCAGCAGACCGCCGGGTCCACTTATTCTCTTTCAAGCAGCGCGGAGACCACCACGTTAGTGTCATACACCACGCGCTGGCGTCATGCGAGAGCGCGTTTCGCTGTTCTGGTTGAATGCATGGCATGGATTTCCGCCTCGATTTCCTTCATGGATAATCTTATCTTTTCCGCTGCGCTTTGCCTGTTGCTGCAGGTGGTAAACGCGGACTTATCCATGACCACTTGAGGCCGCAGAAGCACCCCGTTTTTGGTCACGGTGGCTTCCACGCACATCTCCCACCTCCAGCCCAACTGCTACGCGGGCGTCCTTTGGATTGTCACCTGAAACTTCGGGCGCTATTTTCGTCAACTCACATAGGCATTCTTACTTTCTTACTCTAAGCCTTACAGTACAAAATCCCATGCTACTCGTCAAGTGAAAATTACTACCTTCGAAGAACGGAGGGAATCGTCTCATGACGATTCATTCTCTCCTTGCTTTCTAGTCACACAGCGTGTTTTTTCTCCGTTTCTCTTAGATAAGGCACGAGAATTCCACACATCCTTGCTTGGAGATTGTCAGTTATCGAGTAGAAGGCAAAGCTGATCATTCTGTGGAAGTCGATCGTCGTTTCCGTGAGGCCGCGTTGATGACATCACTCTCGCCATTCGCAAAAGCACGAGCTCGGAACGTACAATAATGGGGAGCGCTGGTCAGCACACACAAGCTTCCGCTCGCAGCAGTTCCAAAAATCGACCCACAGACAAAGGTCGAGAAGATTCACTTGGCTGGAGATATTCCCTCGCCAATCAATCCTCGTCCGGTTGCCACTTTCATCCACGCTGCACTAATGCGATGCCGCGTTGCCGAGAGCAGTATCCACCAAACTATGCCCAATCTGCCTCACATACGGTAGGCTGCTTTCTCTACGACCCTGAAATACAAGGTAACGCATCGGAACGACGCGCCATTGCCCCTTCTACATAAATCTGAGATACAAGAGCGCGTGCGCCTGTGGGAAAAGTTGCGTCAAGAATTTGCTCACGCCTTTGCAGTCACGCCTCCAGCACCGGGATTCTCTCCGGAAGAGATCGCGTTGCTGGAAAAAATTGCACGCCGTATTGCGGACCGTGATATGGCAGTCCCAGCTTTACTTTTTCTCGAATCATTGGGGCCGCTTAGCTTCCTCGGTAGTCAAGTCGTGCATGGACTGAAGCCATTTTTAGATCTTGTCATGGATGCGACAGAAGTGGAACGACTGGCAACGTTGTTGGAGCGGCGTGACGGAATTGATCAGTTGATACTGCTCATTCAGCAACAGGTAGAATAAAGAACACGATCAAACGGATTCCGCTTCCCAACAGTCGATGAATAGTGCAGATTACTTAGAGAAGGCTAAAAACAGCTATGCGGGAGCCCGAGCATGCCTAGACAATGCGGCGTTCGACTCTTGCGTCAGCCGTTGCTATTACGCAGTCTTCCAGGCTGCTGTGGCTGCGTTGATCGCACTGACCGACTTTCGCCCTCAAGATGGAGAATGGAGCCATAAGGCAACCCAAGCAGAATTTAACCGGCGTCTCGTGATGCGTCGTAAAGTTTTCCCTGGAGCAATTGGGCGAACTCCCTTGATCCTCATTGAGTGGCGACACCGAGCAGATTATTCTTCGGTAACCGCAAATCGCCAAACAGCAAAGAGAGCTGTTACGCTAGCCGCGGCTTTTCTTGCTGCAGTAGAGAGTCAGATAGGAAAATCATATGACCCGAAAAGCAAGCCAACTTAGAAAGTTCCCCCCGGAGACGCGCGACGCGCTTGCCGAGTATCTCGCCGAGCTTGAGAAGGTTTATCCTCTCGGCAGCAAGGCCTATCAGGTTCTTTCATGGGCAGAATATGGCACGGATAGTTACCTCGTAAAGATTGCCCCTCCGACAAGTGAAAGACAATGGCGTAAGCTCTCGCAACATATGGCTGAGATCGGGACTCGCATCTTGGTGGAAAGTGATCAGCTTTTCATCCTCACTACTTAGACGTTTCCTCTCACAGCATGAATCCTCAAGACCTGCGCGTCATTCTCGCTACTGACTGTGGCAGCACGACTACCAAAGCTATTCTCATCCAGAAATTAGGGGACGAGTATCGTCAGACCCACCGCGGTGAAGCACCAACGACAGTCGAAGCGCCGTTTGAGGATGTCACTCGTGGTGTCTTGAATGCAATTCAAGAAGTCGAGGAACTCTCGGGGCGCACGATCCTTGATGGTGAACGGATCATCACTCCGGCAAACGGCACGACCGGGGTCGATATCTACATCTCGACTAGCAGTGCCGGAGGTGGCTTGCAGATCATGGTTGCTGGCGTGGTCAAATCGATGAGCGCCGAAAGTGCGCAACGCTGTGCCCTTGGTGCAGGCGCGATCGTGATGGATGCGCTCGCAGCCAACGACGGGCGGCCCAGCTATGAAAAGATCGAGCGTATTCGCCATCTCCGCCCAGACATGCTCTTACTCGCTGGTGGAACCGATGGCGGCACGGTATCACACGTAGTTGAGATCGCAGAATACATTGCCGCGGCTGACCCTCGGCCACGTCTCGGTGTCGGTTATCAATTACCCATTATCTACGCAGGGAACAAAGAGGCTCGTACCCAAGTGCAGGAAATCTTAGGGGACACGACTGCGTTGTCTGTCACTGACAATATCCGCCCAGTCCTCGAACAAGAAAACCTGATGCCTGCGCGCCATAAGATTCATGATTTGTTTCTTGAGCATGTGATGGCCCAGGCTCCGGGGTATAAAAAATTGATCTCCTGGGCCGGAGCGCCGATCATTCCGACCCCAGCAGCGGTGGGTATGATTATCGAAACGTTGGCGAAGCGAGAAGGTATCAACGTTATCGGCGTGGATATTGGCGGAGCGACGACCGACGTCTTCTCTGTTTTTGGTGGAGTATTTAACCGTACTGTGAGTGCCAACCTGGGGATGAGCTACAGCGTATCGAATGTCATCGCTGAAGCCGGACTCGATAACATTCGTCGTTGGTTACCGTTTGTCTTTGAAGAGCAAAATTTACGCAACCAAATCAAAAACAAAATGATTCGCCCAACGACGATTCCACAAACCATCGGCGACTTACAAGTCGAGCAAGCCATTGCGCGTGAAGCATTGCGGCTCGCGCTTGACCAACACAAAGAGTTAGCCGTTGGTCTCAAAGGCGTACAGCAAGAACGCTCAGTCTCTGATGCATTTGAGCAAACCGCTTCAGGGCAGAGTCTGATTGATATGTTCACCTTAGATTTGATTATTGGCAGCGGTGGGATTCTCTCCCATGCTCCCCGTCGCGTGCAATCAATGATCATGATGGTCGATGCTTACGAACCGCTCGGTATTACGCAGCTTGCAGTCGATAGCATTTTTATGATGCCGCATCTTGGCGTACTTTCGACCGTCAACGAACAGGCAGCAACCGAAGTCTTCGTCAAAGACTGTTTGGTTCCGTTAGGTACTTGTGTTGCACCTAAAGGAACCGGCAAATCTGGCGAGCAGTGCTTTTCGTATCGACTGCTGTTTCCCGATGAACAAATCGTTGCAGGAACTATCGCAGTTGGTGAGATTCGCCTTCTTCCGCTCGAAATCAATCATGAGGCCGGAATTGAACTCTTTCCGATGCGAGGGTTTGATTTCGGCGCTGGAAAAGGCAAGAAAGTCACTGGCAAAGTGAAAGGTGGGGTAGTGGGATTGCTATTTGATGGACGTGGACGGCCCATTACCATCGCTATAGATGAAACTGCTCGGGTACAACAGACTCAAACATGGGCAGAAGCGGTAGATTTATATCCTCGGAAGATGAAGAATTGAGGACTGAAGAGTGAAGAATGAGAATGGAAAGGAGACGACGAGTGGTTGCAACGAGTTCCTTTACTTATCATTCATCACTCATCACTCAGTCATTCTTAATTGAAGCCATATGGCTCATTCCTATACTCCCGGCCTGCGTGTCACTCCAGACACAGTCATCAGAAAACGCCGCATCTTGCCTATTCCTGGTGAAACCCTCGTTACCACCGGTGAACAGGTAACGGCAACTACCGCGGTTGCCCAGACTGCGCTGCCGGGGAAGGTTTATCCGGTTAATGTTGCTAACAAGCTCAGTGTTACTCCAAGTGAGATCTTCACTTACCTCCGTAAACGTGAGGGGGAGACAGTTACAAAAGACGAAGTCTTTGCGGAAAACTCACCATTGATTAAATGGTTCAAAACGCAAGTGCGAGCACCGATCAATGGTACGATTGAGAATATCTCGCATGTCACCGGCCAGGTCTTTCTGCGTGAGCCACCGCAAATAATCCGGCTGTCAGCGTATATCGACGGCACAGTTGTCGAGGTCATCCCCACCCAAGGTGTCATTGTCGAATCCCACTGCGCGTTCGTCCAAGGGATCTTTGGCGTTGGTGGTGAAACCACAGGGACGATTACACTGGCGGTGAAAAGTCCAGATGAGGTGTTAACGGCGGATCATCTTAACGGCGACGCACACGAGGCCAGATTGTCATCGGTGGCGCTTTGGCGCAAAAAGAAACATTTGCCCGCGCGCGTGAGCTTGGGATCAGAGCGCTCGTGGTTGGTGGTGTGCATGACCGTGACCTGCGCGACCTTTTAGGCTATGACCTCGGCGTGGCAATTACCGGCACGGAAAAGATTGGCTTCACGCTGATTATCACTGAAGGCTTCGGCACGATTCCGATGGCAAAGCGAACTTTCGATCTGCTCTCTGCAAAAACCGGCCAGAAAGCCTCGTGTAGCGGTGCAACGCAGATTCGTGCTGGTGTGATTCGGCCAGAAGTAATCGTTCCGCTGGCACCTGTCGGCGAGTCCAGGGTCCAGAGCCCAGGATCCAGAGTTTTGGAGGGTGGGACTAAAGTCGGTGATACTATCCGCATTATCCGTGAACCATACTTCGGCGTCATTGCGCGAGTGAAAGAACTCCCGTCAGCGTTACAACATATTCCGACAGAGAGTCGACGTTCGGGTGCTTAGTTGCGACTCTGCCAGATGGACAAGATGTGACTATTCCACGGGCGAATGTGGAGATGATTGAGGGCTGATGGGGGTCGGGGATTAGGGGTTGGGGATTGGTAAAAATGGGAGGAATACGACCACAGCGGTATTGTTTGGACGCAATGCACAGTACCCAGACCTCTTTCGTTGTGCAGTTCTTCCTCCCAGTGCTCTTCTTTGTTTTTTTCTCTGTTACTGCAAATGCCCAAGACGAATCAGAGAACCTCGGCGTGCTGGTCGAGGCATTTGATCTGCCCGGCGATGTTGGCAGTAGCGTCGGACTCCGCTGGATCCTTGGTCGTGCGACCATCAAAGTGGAAGGGAAATTTACTCCAGAAATGATTAAGGAGCGTTTATGGGCGCGAGTTTTTCCCGAGATGCTCGGTTCTTCCTACCGGATCTTTGTCAGTGAACAACAAAACGGCGAGTTCAAACAAATCGCCGAACTGCCTGCCAACAAGCACTACGAAACCGATCTCACCGGCCCATGGTGGGTGTGGGGTGAGAAACGCAAAGATGTTCACTTCTTTCAGGTAAAGTCGGGCTCAGACTTTCAACTCGCAAACGACAAGCCTTACTTTTTCAAGATCGTCCTCACTAACGGACAGCAAGTAATCGAGAGTTCAGTTGTCTCAGCCCTCCCACAAGCCAATTTTTTCAATTGGGCCAAGCTCAACAATCTTGTACTGATGCTCGCCTTTGGCGGGGTGGTCTTATTTTCAATTCGTCGAGCGCGGAGTAATCCGAATATCTTCTTACGCCGGATTCCTGGACTCGATGCCGTCGAAGAAGCCGTTGGACGTGCCACAGAGATGGGCAAGCCGGTGTTATATCTCACTGGTAGTGGTGAACTTGGAGGCAGTGGTGATCCATCAAGTCTCGCGACTATCGCTGCCACTGTTATTCTCGGAGAAGTGGCAAAACGGACAGCTGCATACGGTGCCGATCTCAAAGTGCCGCATCGTTCTTCTATCGTCATGGCGATTTCTCAGGAAATCGTGCGTGAATCCTATTTTGCTGCTGGGCGACCGGACTCCTACAAAGAAGATAGTAACTTCTTTATCACCGGTGATCAGTTCGCCTACACCGCAGCAGTTGATGGCATCATCCTGCGAGAAAAGCCCGCGGCAAATTTCTTCCTTGGTTACTACTACGCTGAGTCGTTACTGCTGGCCGAGACTGGTGCGAGTACCGGTGCAATCCAGATCGCTGGGACCGATGCCGATCATCAGTTGCCATTTTTCATCACTACGTGCGATTACACTCTCATTGGCGAAGAGCTGTATGCTGCCAGTGCCTATTTGTCACGCGAGCCAGTGTTAGTCGGAACGCTACGAGGGCAAGACTTTGGCAAAGGCTTCCTTTTAGTTGTGATGGTGCTCGGAACTGTACTCGTCACGCTTGGTGAAGTGTTTTCGATTCCGTGGTTCCGAACGTTTTTCCAATTCTTCAGTGATGTAAAATAGGAGGAAGATGTGGTTTTCTGGAAACGAACCCTCCCGCTACTGCTGACGTTTATTCTCGGAGTCACGTTTGCGTTGCAGTATTACGTGCCACATCCCGCCTCGGAGGCGCTGCTCAGTGAGGTATCGGTATGGAATCAAATCATCGCTGGGTTCGCTATTCTTCTTGGGGTTGGCAGTCTCCTCAATACGCACTACGCCAAAATGGCGCGCAAAGAGGCTGGCTGGGGATATAGCGCTGTCATGTTTATATCCATGCTTGTCATGTTGGGCGCTGGCATCTGGTCAGGAGGAAAAACCGAGGGAACATCGTTCGGCTGGCTGTTTGATTATATTTTTGTCGCTTTGCAGGGAACCATGTTCTCCTTACTTGCGTTCTTCGTCGCGTCGGCTGCCTATCGTGCCTTTCGTGCCCGGACTCCTGAAGCAACCGTGCTGCTCCTTGCTGCAATACTGGTCATGTGGGGGCGAGTTCCTCTCGGTGAATACCTCGTGTCAGGAATTGGGCAAATCTCACAGTGGATTATGAATGTGCCAAACACTGCCGCGCAACGTGGCATTCTCATTGGTGTGAGCCTCGGAGGTATTGCGACGTCGATCAAGATTATTTGTGGGATTGAACGCAGCTATTTGGGGGAAGGGAAGGAATGATGGAAACTGAGTCCAAAGTCCAAGGTCCAAAGTCTTCTTTCTACTGACTACTGAATGCTGACTACTTCCTCGCTGAGAGCTGACAGCTCATTATTATGCGCAACTTCTTACTTCGTCTTCTTCGCCTCGACCGCCGGATCATCTTTCTGCTGGTCGGCTTGGCGACGCTTCTGCCATTGTTGTACCCAGTCGGCTTACCTGTGTACGTTTCACCAGAAGTGAAGAAGATTTACGATTACGTAGAAAGCCTCCCTGCAGGCACGTTAATCCTGCTCTCGTTTGATTTTGAACCAGGCGGCAAGCCTGAATTGTATCCTATGGCCATCGGCCTTCTCCGCCATGCATTCCAGAAAAATCTCAAGGTGTTAGGTGTGACGTTATGGCCTGCCGGGGCCGGCTTGGCAGAGTCAGCACTCACCCAAGTGGCACGAGAACATAGCAAGGAGCGCGGTCAAGATTATGTCTTTCTTGGCTATGCACCTGGGGAAGCCAATGCCGTCATTAGTATGGGCCAAGATTTCCGCGCCGCTTTTCCCACCGATTATGCTGGTACCAAGATCGCTGAGATTCCGTTACTGGCCAATGTCCGCTCACTGCGAGATATTCCCTACGTGATCAGTCTGAGTGTCGGCTTCCCAGGCATCGAGACCTGGTATGTCTATGGCAAGGAAAAATACGGCTTTGAGCTCGGCGGCGGATGTACCGCGGTGAGTGCGCCGCGATTCTATCCCTTATTGGATACCGGGCAGATTAACGGCTTGTTAGGTGGCCTTCGTGGGGCAGCAGAGTACGAATTGCTTCTCGGGAAGCAAGGGAAAGCAATCGCTGGCATGGACGCTCAATCCGCGACCCATTTCCTTATTATCTTTCTCATCGTCATCTGCAATGCGGCTTATTTTCTTACCGGCCAGGCAAAGGCGCGACGTTCATGAGCACTGAGGCATTGATCGGCGCGTGGGTCGCAGTAGGGTTGAGTCTCCTCATCTACAGCTTTCTCTACAAAGACAACCCCTTCTTCAAATTAGCTGAACACATTTTTGTCGGAGTCTCCATCGGATACCTACTGACAATCACCTACTACCAGGTCATGGTAAACAAGTTGTATCTCCCGATGGTCCAACAAGGGAAATGGTGGTTGGTAATACCCGCCTTTCTCGGCCTGTTGATGCTGTCACGCTTCATCCCACCGATTGCATGGTTAAGCCGCATCTCTTTCGCGTTTCTGTTAGGTATTAGTTCCGGTTTAGCTATTCCTCGACAGATTTCGTCGTTCGTTCTTCAACAGGTGCAAGGAACTATAAAGCCACTCATCACCGTTGGAGAGGGTGGCTTAACGTTCACGCTTACGAACCTGAATTCTCTATTGATTCTGATTGGCGTGGTGAGTGTGCTCTTTTATTTCTTCTTCTCACTTGAACACACAGGGGCCGTACGACGAGTAGCCCGAATAGGAATTTATTTTTTGATGATCTCGTTCGGTGCTGCTTTCGGATACACAGTGATGGCCCGAATGTCGCTCCTGATTGGCCGACTCGACGAATTGATTTTGTATTCCTCAGCTGCATATGGACATGCGACGCTTGTGCTACTCGCTGCGGTGATCATTGGATTGGCGTGGTGGGAACGGAAACGACGGCCAGAGGGATAAAAAGGAGAGACAAAGAGAGAGAAGGGCGGGAGACAACCCGCCCTGACATTTTTACGATTCTACGATTGCTGGAGTTGCTTCAGCAGAGGCGATTTCAGTAGCTTCAGGAGTAGCAGGAGTACCAGTCGTAGGCACGACACGCTCACCCTTGATACGCGCGGCTTTTCCAGACAAGCTTCGCAGGTAGTATAATTTCGCCCGGCGCACACGACCAATGGTTGTCACTTCAATCTTGTCGATACGTGGGGAATGGAGCGGGAACACACGCTCGACCCCAACTCCGTAGGAAATCTTTCGTACCGTAAATGAGGCACGGTTCCCAGAATTGGCACGGCTGATGACGACTCCTTCAAAGACCTGAATTCGTTCTTTATCACCTTCAATAATCTTAGCGTGGACCCGAACCGTATCTCCAGCCTTAAAACTGGGGATACCGGTTCGGTATTGTGCCTTTTCAATGCTCTCGATAATGGGGTTCATTGTTATTTTCCTCCAGACTATTAGCCTACAATAAAGAAAGAAAAAGGACTGAGCCTGGTAGCTCCGAGCTATGAGGGTCGAGGAACGAGAGAGGAGCGGCACAACACTTACCGCTGTTCCTTCTCAAATCCTCGAAGCTCAGTGCTGTTCTGCCTCAGTCCTCGTCGCTATGTCTTTCTGATGGATGAAGGCTAATGACTAGCTCTGTCTTACCGTTCCCCCCGGAGACGGTCAAGCAGGATCGCTGCTGCCGCACGCACTGAGAGATGGTTATAGGTTGTAAATCCCTGAATCGGCTCAAGAATATATTCTGCTCGGGCCAGTACCTCTTCAGTCAGCCCCCATCCCGTTCCGAACAAGAAAAGTAATGGTTGACCTGGGGCTGCTACTTTTTCTCGTATCTCTGCAAAGGCAATCCGCCGTGCTCCTGTCCGTGCCGACGTAGCAACCAGGCGCGGCATTTCTCCTGTTTCTTCTTGAATCAGTTTCACCGTTGCATCGAGATCATCTGCGAGGGCCACCAAAGACAGAGCATCTTTACGGGTCTCATTGTAGGTACTGCCATAGCCGTGCTCCCAATGGTCGAGGATCTTTTGTGCGAGTAGCCGCAAGGTACGTGTCGGAGTCACGACAAAATAGCGCTTCACTCCATAAGTCCGAGCCGACCGCGCAATGTCGTGGATATCCATGTTGGTGATCGAGGTCGTCACCACTTTGTGGTCGCGGTCATACACCGGGTAATGAATGAGAGCGAGGTAAATGTCGGCCATAGTTCTAGTAACGAGTGATGAGTGATGAGTGCCGAGTCCAAAGTCAGAGTCCAAGGTCAAAGTCTTGCTTTTCTGACTGACTACCTGATTACGTGAACTACTTATTTCTCGGTCTTAAACTGCGCCAGCCAACGCCTCTCCTCCTCAGTCACTTCTGCTTTCGCAAGTAAGTCGGGACGCTGATGGAGTGTTCGCAGTAACGATTGCTGACGCCGCCAGGCTGCGATATCGGCGTGGTTCCCTGACAACAGCACCTCCGGTACTAACAGGCCGTGAAATTCTTCCGGCCGTGTGTAGTGAGGATATTCTAACAATCCGTGACTAAACGACTCGTCTTCTACTGATTCGTGTCGGCCAACCACTCCTGGAATGAGGCGGGCAACCGCATCGATAACCACGAGCGCCGCCATTTCTCCGCCACTCAGAATATAATCCCCGATGGAAATCTCCTCATCGATAAAGAGACGAATGCGTTCGTCCACTCCTTCGTAGCGGCCACACAGAAGCACTAAGGTTTCTCGCTGCGCGAGTTCGGCCACTTTTGCTTGGGTTAGTGTTTGTCCTTGTGGAGAAAGAAAAATGCGCCACGGATTAGGCAATGACTGGCACACGCCTTCAAGCGCAGCAACTACGGGCTCGGGTTTCATGACCATCCCTTGGCCACCGCCGTATGGCGTATCATCAACGGCCCGATGTTTTCCTGTGGTATAGTCGCGCAGATTATGCACCATGCACGAGAGAATCCCCTTCTCTTGGGCTTTCTTGAGTAAGCTCGCCGCCAAAGGTGAGACAAACATCTCCGGGAAAATCGTTAGTACGTGGAATTGCATGGAGTGAGTCTAATCGAGTAACCCATCGAGTGGCTCGATCACTACGTGTCCACCGGGAATGTCGATGACACGAACAATCTCTTCGGTTACTGGAATGAGGTATTCTTTTTTTCCCTCTTGGACAACCCAGATGTCATGCCCGCCAGAGAAAAAAACTTGGGAGATAACTCCAATTTCTCGGCCAGCCGTTGTGCGCACAGAAAGTCCAATGACTTGATAATAATAATACTCCCCATCTTGTACGGGCGGTAAGACGGACTCTTCCACTGCCAGGGTTTTTTCTCGCAGAGTTTCTGCGAGCTCCAGAGAGTCTATTGTCTCCAACTTTAACAACACGAAGGGGCGGTGTGAGCGTATGCCCACGATAGTGTATGGACGTATCTCGTCGTCTTTCTCTAAGAGAAAGACGGTCAGCCCTTTAGCTAAAGTCTGACAGGGGAAAGCGTAGGGAAGGAGACGAATCTCTCCACGCACGCCATGAGTGTTCACCACGCGACCCAGCGGTATTAACCGAGCTGGGTCCGGAGGGTTACTTTTCTTCGACGATTTCGAGGACAATTTTGCGATTGGTCCGCGAGGCAACCGCATTCAACAGCGTGCGTATAGACTTTGCGGTCCGCCCCTGCTTCCCAATGATCCGGCCAAGGTCCTCCTTCGCCACCCGGAGTTCAAGAATCGCAGCGGTTTCGCCTTGAATTTCTTTGACCTCAACCTCTTCGGGATGGTTCACGAGGGCTTTGGCTAGGTGTAGTACGAGTTCCTTCATTGCATTCCCCCCCACCGGCTTCGAGGTTAGGCGCCTGCTGCTTGCGACACCTTTTTAATGAGTCGAGCAACAGTGTCGGTTGGTTGTGCGCCGTTCTGTAACCACTTCTCGAGCCTCTCCTTCTTAATTTGCACCCCTGCCGGATTCTGGAGCGGGTCATAAGTACCAATGAGTTCAATGTAGCGCCCATCGCGTGGCGAACGCTCATCTGCCACAACGATACGATAAAAGGGCTTTTTCTTCGCCCCATGACGTGCAAGTCGAATCTTTACCATACTGTCGTTATCCATTCTTCCTACTAGAGACTAGAACCATTTTCCAAGCTTTCCTTTTGTCCCTAGTTGAGTAAATTTTCTCATCATCTTTTTGGCATCAAGATATTGTTTGAGGAAGCGATTCACATCAGCCACGGAAGTTCCGCTGCCAGTAGCAATCCGTCGTCGACGACCACCATTGAGAATTTCTGGCTTTTGCCGTTCTTCCTTAGTCATTGAACTGATGATCGCTTCGATACGCTTAAACTCTTTCTCCGCCGCATTCATATCTGCTCCCTGCATGAGCTTCTTCCCACCAGGAAGCATTGACACGAGGTCGGTCATTGACCCCATTTTCTTCAGCATGCGCAGCTGGTCTTGAAAATCCTCTAGAGTGAACTGATTCTTGCGTAGTTTCTTCTCCAGGACTTCCGCTTGCTTCTGATCATAGACTTTTTCTGCCTTCTCGATGAGCGATAACATATCGCCCATGCCGAGAATACGAGAAGCAGCGCGGTCCGGATAAAAAGCCTCCAAGGCATCAAGTTTCTCACCAACTCCGACAAACAAGATTGGTTTCCCGGTTACGGAGCGAAGAGAGAGCGCAGCACCTCCACGCGCATCTCCCTCTACCTTGGTAAGGACAACGCCGTCAAGGGCTATGCGTGCATGAAAACCGGTGGCAACGTTGACGGCTTCTTGACCGGTCATCGCATCCGCAATGAGAAGGACCTGATGCGGATTGACCGTGGCCTGCATCCGCTCTAGCTCACTCATCAGCTCATCGTCGATTTGTAGCCGCCCAGCCGTGTCGATAATGACTACATCACATGCCTGACGACGAGCTGCTTCAACCCCAGCTTTGGCAATAGCAACCGGATCACCTGCTGAACCATCCTGCGGCGTCGGATGCACAGGAACGCCAATATCTTTGGCAATAATCTGCAACTGATCGATCGCTGCTGGACGATAAGTGTCTGCTGGAACCAAATACGGTGAACGTTTCAGCTCGGTTTTCAAATACCGAGCTAGCTTACCTGAGGTCGTCGTCTTACCGGACCCGTTCAGCCCAACCAGCATAAGAACTACTGGAGGCGCGGCAGCAAGGTCTAGTTCGGTTCGTTCCCCGCCAAGAATGGCTACGAGTTCAGCATGAACAATTTTTATAAACTGCTGTTCGGGAGTGAGACTTGCAAGCACGTCCTGTCCTAGTGCTTGCTCCTTGATTCGATCAATGAAATCTTTGACAACCTTAAAGTTAACGTCGGCCTCGAGGAGAGCCAGGCGAACTTCGCGCAGAGCTTCCTCGATGTTTTTTTCCGTTAGTTTGCCGTGACCACGAAGGCGACGGAACACGGACTCAAGCTTTTCACCAAGAGATTCGAACATACTGCCGACTTAGCAATTCATACAGTGTTTGTAGGTCTTCCCCAAATATAGAATGGATAGCGGAAAGTCAATCAATTTACTGATTCTTCTTGAGATTTCGGGCTTATCGGTGTTGTTCTGCCAGAGATTCCCCTTGTTTCTCCTTCTTATCAGGTGACTAAAGTCATTTTCTTAACACCAGGGAAGTAGAGCCTCCCTCCCTTCCTTGCAAGGGGAAAAGAAATAGAGTACCTGTGGTTCAGCTTATGTCTAAGAAGACACAATTCCTTATTGGAGTCGCACTTATTGTTGGAGCTGTGGGCTACTTGATGTATACCAGCATCCGCGAGACCAGTTTGTATTATCTGACCATTGAAGAATTCGCGACAAAAAAAACATCTCTGACCAACGAAGGGGTACGTGTCGCTGGACGAGTCGGCCCAGGTTCAATGGACTGGAGCCCGAAAGATTTGCGCTTGCAATTTCTCTTGAGTTCTTTCAAGGAAGGGGAGCCTGCCCAGGGGGTCCCGGTTCGCTATCAAGGCATCTTGCCTGACATGTTCGCTGAAGGGCGTGATGTCATCGTCGAAGGTCGTTATAGCCACGAGAATATTCTCGAAGCCAAAACCATCATGACCAGTTGTCCGTCAAAGTATGAAGCGGAAAAGTCAATGGTGCTGGGGGCTAGGGGTTGGGGGAAACTGGTCAAGCAAGAAAAGGATCAAGCAAACGTCAGAGAGATACATTTATGACTTCTGTTTTCCTCCCAGATAACTAACCCCTAATCCCTAACCCCCAACACCCATCTTATGACACATCTTGGTACTTTAGCTCTCGCTCTCGCTTTTGTTCTCGCTGTCTATTCGATCTGCATGAGCGTATGGGGAGCGGTCTCGCGGCGAGAAATGTGGATCGCCAGTGGAACTAACGCCGCATACGCCGTGTTCGGTTGTGTACTGATTGCGGTCGTTGCCTTGCTCCACGCGTTACTCACCCACGACTTTAATGTCGAATACGTTTCTTCCTATTCCAGCTCCACCCTTCCTGTGCAATACACTTTTGCTGCACTCTGGGGTGGCCAGAAAGGTTCGCTCTTATTCTGGACCTTTATTCTCACTGTCTTCTCGACGATCGTTCATGTCCAGAATCGCAACAAGAACCGCGAGCTGATGCCCTATGTAACAGCTACGTTAATGGTCGTCACCCTTTTCTTCTTAGGCATGCTCAATTTCATTACTCCCCCGTTTGAACGACTCTCGTTTACACCTAAAGAAGGATCGGATCTTAACCCGTTGTTACAGAATTATTGGATGACGTTGCATCCACCCTCACTCTATCTCGGTTATGTCAGTGCGTCGGTTCCTTTCGCTTTTGCGATCGCCGCATTGATTACAGGCAAGCTGGGGGATGTGTGGATTCGCACCACACGACGTTGGGCACTGACTTCGTGGTTCTTCTTGTCCATTGGCAATCTTCTTGGCGGACGTTGGGCATACGAAGTGTTAGGTTGGGGTGGCTATTGGGCCTGGGACCCAGTAGAAAACGCGGCAATCATGCCGTGGTTTACTGCTTCTGCATATCTTCATTCCGTCATGATCCAAGAGAAAAAGAACATGTTGAAGGTGTGGAACATGGTCCTTGTCATCCTCACCTTTGCGCTGACAATTTTTGGCACGTTTCTCACTCGTAGTGGGGTGATCTCGTCGGTTCACTCGTTCACACAGTCTGGCCTTGGGCCGTACTTCATGGCCTTCCTCATCCTCGTCCTTATTGTTTCTTTCGGGCTCTTGTTCTACCGTCTCCCAGAATTGAAGAGCGAGAACGAACTCGATTCTCTACTCTCCCGCGAAGCCGCCTTCCTGTTGAACAATTGGGTTTTCGTTGGGTTAGCATTCGCGACGTTCTGGGGAACCATTTTTCCAGTATTGTCAGAATGGGTGCGTGGAGTGAAGATTACAGTCGGCCCACCCTTTTTCAATAAAGTGAACGCACCGCTTGGCGTGCTATTGCTGTTTCTTACCGGCATTGGTCCAGTGATCGCTTGGCGACGGGCGAGTGCCAAAAGCCTACAGCGAAACTTTACGATCCCAATTGTGGCGGGAGTGCTGTCTGGAGCGCTGTTCTTTCTCCTCGGCTATCGGAACTACTACGCTATCGTGATCTTGTCCCTCTGTGGATTTGTCACAGGGGCGATTTTCTCCGAGTTCTTCCGTGGTACACGAGCACGACAAACGATCTTGCGTGAAAGTTCCCCTCAAGCATTGGGTCGATTAGTCAGTAAAAATCCCCGTCGCTATGGGGGCTATATCGTCCATATTGGTGTTGTTCTTATCTTCATGGGTGTCGCTGGCTCCTCTTTCTTCAAGATCGAAAAACAGATTTCGCTGAAGCCTGGAGAAACGCTTGAAGCTGGACGTTATACCCTTAAGTACGAAGGTATTAAGAATAGCGAAGATGACCATGTCTCCATACAAGCCGCGGTAGTTGCGGTCTCGGTCGGCGGACAGCAGATTGATATCCTTCATCCAGAAAAACGTCTCTATAAACGTCAGAACCAACCAACCACTGAGGTTGCACTGCGACAGACGTTGCGTGAGGATCTCTACGTTGTCCTCGGCAGCTACGATGCCCCCTCACAACTAGCCACGCTCCAGGTTTTTGTGAACCCCCTCCTCTCCTGGATCTGGATTGGTGGGATTATCTTGGTGCTGGGGACATGCGTGACGATGATGCCGAATCCCGCTGAACGCCAGGCCTTTGCTCTTGCGCAAACCCCAGCGCGTAGTGGGGATGAAATGGTTACGGATTAACGGAGCGTAAAACGTAATACGTAAAGAATAACCACCCTATTCTCTGTTTACGTCTCACGTTTTATGTACTAAAGAAGCCTATGACACGGACAATTAGTTTTTCCCTCGCCCTTCTGCTGCTTCTTTGTTCCTTTGCCAACGCCACTGTCTCCCCCACTGAAGTCGAGGAATCGCTGACGTGCCAATGTTCGTGTGGTTTAACCGTCCATAGCTGCAATCACTTACAGTGTAGTTTCGCTATACCTGCAAAGCAAACCATTGCTGAGCAGGTTGGACAAGGAACAGCCAAGGAAGTCATTCTCCAATCATTTGTCACAAAGTATGGGGAGAAAGTCTTGTCGGCCCCAACAACAGTCGGCTTCAATCTGGCAGCGTGGATTACCCCATTTCTGGCGTTAATCGTTGGGGGGATTGCCGTTGGCCTTGTTAGCCTGCGCTGGTCACGACAACGAGCGCAGAAGGGGGCATCAGAAAAGCCGGTTGTCGATCCGCAAACAGATCAGTATCGTGACCGCTTGAAAAAAGAGTTAGATACGTTCGATTCCTAGGACTCTAAATTTTAAACGATGACATTTCTGCTCTACCTGCTTGGATTGTTGTTGGTCAGCGCTGTGGCGTTGGCAGTCTCTGCCCCACTCTTCTCTCATAGCGCAGGACAAGATCTTCAGCCTGAACCAGAAGAGAGTGAAGCAGCCCGCTGGGAGAAGCAAAAGGCCGATGCCTATAGTGCGATCAAAGAAGCGGAATTCGATCGGCAGATGGGGAAACTGACCGACGAAGATTACCAGATGTTACGCGAGAAATACGAAGCACGAGCGATTGAGGCACTCGCGCAGTTAGATCGTCTCACCCCGACTTGAAACTAAATCGAACCACAGAAGATTCGTCCACTTCCTCATCCACAGTGGAGCATTTTCCCGCTCGCCCTGAGCCCTTCGGCAGGCTCACCTGTGCCTGCGGCACTGGCGCAGGCAGGACAGGCTACGCGGAGCGAAGTCGAAGGGTACCGCATCATAGCCTACCCATGCTTCGACTTCGCCCTTCGGGCGACGCTCAGCATGAGCGGTTTTGGTAAGCAGTATACCAATGTTGTGTGGTTCGATTTAGTTAGCGCACTTTGACGTTAAACGCTTGCGGACCTTTTTCTCCGGGTCGAACCTGAAACTCAACATCATCTCCTTCTCGGAGATCTTCAAAATAGAGCTTGGGCGCAAGCCGTGAACGATTGAAGAACACATCCTCGCCACCATCATCGGATGTAATGAAGCCAAATCCTTTATCTTTTAAGATCTTCTTAATTGTGCCGGTCATAGTTTGCTTCTCACCCCTAAGAAAGTACTACCCTTGATCTAGTAGCACGAAGCAAGACAAACACAACAGGGAAATCAATGAACCACCCGCCCTCTACAATCCACCATCTCCCGTCTACAATCCACACACTTTATGACTCCCTGGGTGATCGAAGCCGAAAACCTCAGCAAAACGTTTGCCTGGGTGCCGGTATTGTACGGTGTTTCGTACCGCGTCGCCCAAGGAGAGACTGTTGCCATCTTTGGTCCAAATGGTGCAGGGAAAACAACCTTTCTACGGTTGTTAGCAACGTTGCTGAAGCCGTCAAGTGGAACACTACAACTCTTCGGCTATACGCCTGACAATCCAGTCGTACGACGAAAACTCGGATTCCTCGGTCACGAGAGTTTTCTCTATCCTGACCTTACCCCGATCGAGAACCTCACATTTTATGGCAAAGCGTATGGCCTCCCTGATCTTCGTGATCGTATTGCCTTTGTCTTGCAGTTTGTTGGTCTACAAGACTGGGGGAACACGCAGGTACGTA
Source organism: uncultured delta proteobacterium (assembly GCA_963733195.1). GTDB lineage: Bacteria > Desulfobacterota > Binatia > Bin18 > Bin18 > VGTJ01. The sequence goes on along the minus strand of CAVTCR010000008.1, from coordinate 18,449 downwards.
CCTTCTCGCGCGGGATGGAACAACGTGTCGCCTTAGCACGAGCGTTGTTGCACGAACCTGAATTGTTACTGTTTGATGAGCCCTACACCGGCCTCGACACGCGAGGTGTTACAACATTACAAACGGCTCTCATGCAAACCAAGGCACAAGGGAAGACTGTTATATTCACCACCCATGACTTTGCCCTTGGGCTTGGGTTGTGCGACCGGGCACTCATTTTCAGTCGCGGTCGTATCGTCTGGCAGTCCAACGGTCACCTTCCTGATGCACAAGAATTTGCCGACATCTACGACGTGAGTACGCAACACGCAACACGCAACACGCAACACGCATAACCATGCTCGCCTTGTTGTGGAAAGACTTGCTGCTCGAATTCCGTACCAAAGAGCGGATTTCATCACTTTTTGTCCTGTCTCTCTTGATCGTATTGGTGTTTGTCTTTGCCTTGAGCCCCGAGCAAGTTCAGGGTCCAGAAATTGAAGCCGCGCTGTTGTGGGTTACGCTCGTGTTTTCTGGCATGCTGAGTTTGCAACGCTCCTTCCTTCTCGAACAGGAACGTGGATGCTTCTCTGGTCTCCTGCTGTGCCCCATCGACCCAGGGACGCTCTTCTTGGCAAAGATGCTAGGTAATGTTCTATTTCTTCTCTTGGTCGAAGTCGTCGTCGCCCCACTCTCACTCGCCTTTTTCGGTGTGCCGTTCTCACGCTCGTTACTCATGCTTCCAGTCGTCCTCCTGCTCGGCACCGTTGGGTTCTCCGCGCTCGGGACCTTGTTTGCCGCCATTGCTGTGCGCACCCGTGCTCGTGAAGTGCTACTGCCAATTATGCTGCTTCCGTTACTCGTTCCGCTGTTGATTGCAGCCGTAAAAGTCACGAGTGCAGTGCTTACGGGGGAGGAGTGGAATGGAGTGTGGTTCCGCGTCCTGATCGCCTTCGATATTATCTTTGTCGTCACAGGGTGGTTAATTTTTTCACAGGTCGTGCAGGAGTAACGATGAAACGCTTCGCCCCGTTTGCGGATAACGTTCTTCCCTGGTTGACGTTGGCAACCATGATTGCAGCGTTAGCGATGGTCTTTCTCTACGTCCCCAATGAACGCGTGCAAGGTATCGTCCAGCGCATCTTTTATTTCCATCTACCCGCCGCTTGGAACACGTTTCTCGGATTCTTTATTGTCGCAGGAGCGAGTGCCTCGTATTTGTGGCAAGGCAGTCGCTTCTCTGATCTCTTAGCGCGAGCCGCAGCAGAGATCGGCATGGTGTTCTGTACCATCGTGCTGATTACCGGGTCGATTTGGGCACGACCGATTTGGGGAGTGTGGTGGACGTGGGACCCTCGCCTCACCATGGTCATAGTATTGTGGACCATATACGCAGCCTATTTGCTGCTGCGCCACCTCGCTGGCGATACTGAGCAGATTGCGCGTTACGCTGCCGTGCTCGGGATTGTTGGCGTGCTGGATATTCCGCTGTTGCATATTTCTGTGCGATTGTGGCGGGGAATACATCCTACGATCGAGCGAGGGGGATTGGCGCCAGAGATGATGTGGACTCTGTTGATGTGTACAGTTGCGTTTCTGTGTTTGTTTACGTGGATGTTGTGGCTACGCCTGCGCAACCTGAGCTTACGCGAGGAGATTACCACGCTTCGCCGTCAGGCTGTGGCAACAGCGTAGCGGGAGGGGAGGAAAAAAGATGGATCATGTCTCGTACTTATTTGCGGCATTTCTCGCAGTCTGGATAATTGTCTTTTTCTACCTCTTTTCTCTTTCCCGTCGTCACCGCGACCTCGCCCGTGAGGTTGAAGCACTCCGTCAGATGATGGAACAGAAAAATCCCTCACAACCTATGTGAATCCCAAGAAAGACAAGGCTACCAAATTCAGAGTGACTGATTGCTACAGCGGTTTTCACTTGCATGAAGAGGTCGGTAGTGGATTCCCTTTTCACGGACCAATCTGGTATTTGAGAAAAGCACTGTAGGCTCCAGATAAAGGATGCCTGACCTTTACGACGCCATGGCTTTGATCGCAGCAACAATCTGTGGGATTGCCACACCAGCTTTTCCTTGAATGATGAAGTCAGAAATCGGCCCGGTGAGATCCGTATGCTCTGGATTGATCTCAATCACTTGCGCACCAGATTGTTTGGCTACGCGGGGAATGTCGGCTGCCGGATAAACGACCGCCGAGGTCCCGATCACAAGAATCAGGTCGCAACTCTGGGCGCCTCTTGCGAGCGATACATCGCATGCTCGGGAATCGGTTCGCCAAAAAAGACTCCCGCTGGTTTGAAGACACCACCACACACGCAGTACGGTGGTAACGTATCAAGTGCGATCTCTTCCAGTGGCAATACTTTCTGACAGCGCTGGCAAATCACCTGCCGCATATTACCGTGGAACTCGATCACATCACGACTGCCCGCATCTTGGTGAAGGTTGTCGACGTTCTGCGTGATGACACAGTGCAGGAACCCCATCTGTTCAAGTTGCGCGAGACCGTAGTGGCCAGGGTTGGGCCGTGCGGTTTTCAGTTCGACAAAATCGCGCATCATTTGCCACACTTTTCCTGGAGTACGACGGAACGCCTCGATCGTGGCATATTCTTCTGGGTCATAGCGATCCCATAATCCACCTGGATCACGAAACGTGGGGATACCGCTTTCGGCAGAGATCCCGGCACCAGTGAGAGCGATCGTTTTTCGTGCCGTTCGTATGATCCGAGCTGCACGTTCAATCAAATCTTGCATAGGTTCTCCTCCTCATATCCCCAACAGAAAACTCCGCACCTCTACAAGAAATTCCTCTGGAGTGTCAAGAAAAATATGATGCCCAGCGCCCGCAATTTCTACCCCGCGTGCCTGAGGACACAAGCGAACCATTTCTGCAAGTGTCTCTGTAGATAAATTGTGGCTTTCACCTCCACGGAGAAATAAGGTCGGACAGTGGATGTCAGGGAGCTGAGCCCATAGCTCCCGAGGCTCACGACCTAAGGTCGCGCGGTCAAATTTCAGCGTTAAGTTCCCATCTTCCTGTTGGCGCACACTGTTCCAGGCAATGTGACGGAAAAGGTCAGGCGCAGCATACGTTTGCTCCGGCAATAAACGAAACCGGGCATATACATCGTCTTCATCAGTATACATTGGAGATGGCATCCGCCGTAGCAGTCGCATGAAGCGATTACCGCCGATACGCGGGCCAATGTCGACCACCACCAACGCTCGCACATGCGATGACTGCATACTTGCATAGGTCATTGCGACAAAACCACCAAGTGAGTGTCCAATCAACACGAAAGTGGGCAGTGCCAGAAGCGACACAAATTCGGCAAGATCAGCAACGTAGTTTTCAATCTGATAGGCTGGCGCACTATTGACCCAACTACTGTCACCATGCCCGCGCAAATCAACTGCAAGAACATGAAAGTCGCACGCCAACACCGAGGCAATATGATCCCACCAATGAGCATGAGCAGACCCACCATGCAGCAGGATGAGTGGCGAGTTGGCGACATCTCCCCATTCGAGATAATGAAGCGTGACGCCACGCAGATTGAGGAAGTGGTCAGTGGGAGTGAATAGGCACGCTTCATGTCCTACCGCTGGAGTTTTCACTGCACTCATTTGTTATTCGTACCGTAATGCCTCAATTGGGTCGAGTCGAGATGCCTTATACGCTGGATAATAACCAAAGATGAGCCCAACGATGCCGGAAAAGGCGAGTGAACCAACCACCACTACTGGCGATACGAGACTTGGCCAATGAGCGAACCGCGCCACTAGATGCGCGCTGCCTATACCTAACGCCACCCCGAGCAACCCACCAACCAAACTCAGAATGAACGCTTCCACTAAGAACTGCATGAGAATATGTCGTGCCTTCGCGCCCACCGCCATGCGTAGACCAATTTCCCGTGTGCGTTCGGTGACAGAAACTAACAAGATGTTCATAATGCCAATACCGCCGACGAGAAGTGCAATGGACGCTACTGACGCGAGCAGAATCGTCATCACCTGACTTGCTCCGGCTGAGGCATCAGCAATCTCCTGGAGGCGCCGCAGACTAAAATCCTCCTCTTTTTGCGTCTCGGGAATACGGTGTCGTGCCCGTAATAACGCACGGATTTCTTGCTCTGCTTGAGCAGTCACACTCGCGTCTTGTGCAGACACTAACACCAAGTTGACGAGGCCAAGGATTTCGGCCCCAATCAGTTTCCGCTCAGCAGTAGAAAAGGGAATGACCACGGTATCGTCTTGATCTTGTCCCCAGCCAGTCTGCCCTTTCACAGACAGCATCCCAATCACTTGGAAGGGCACATTCTGAATGCGAATAGTTGCGCCCAGCGGATCTTGTCCCCTCGCAAAGAGGTTACGGGCTGCAGTCTCACCAAGCAGCGCGACCCGTGCTGCGGTGGTCTCTTCTTGGCGGGTGAAGAAGCGACCAGCCATCACCGGCCAATCGCGAACTGTAATGTAGTCCGCACTCACGCCTTGAATCATCGTGCTCCAATTCTGATTGCCAACAACAACCTGCATCGTCTGGCGCTTTAGATATGTAGCCGCAGCAACCGAGGGACATTCTCGCGGAATCGCGAGCGCATCAGCAACCGTAAGCGTCGCCGCGCCTCCATAGCCCGAGCGGGCTCCACCGGACGTCGTCGCCCCAGGCATAACCATGACGATGTTCGTCCCAAGGCTGTTAATCTGCGATTGAATGAACGCATCGGCTCCCTGACTAATCGCCACCATTGCAATCACCGCTCCGACACCAAAAATAATGCCGAGCATGGTGAGGACCGAGCGCAGCGCATTGCGACGCAGCGAACGCAGCGCCACACGGACAGTCATGGCAAGAAGTTTGAGGGACATGAGAAACAGGGTACAAGGGACAGGAGACGGATTACAGGGGGGAAAAGAGAAATGCGTAAAAGGGAAAATGAGAAAATAAGCGTGAAACTCGAAACTTTACATCTGAAAACTTGGCACTGTTTTTTGCCGTTGCCAGGGCTTCCTCTTATGTAAACCCATGCTATGGTAGCTGCCACGCAGAAACGGGGGAGGTGCATTCGCACTGTTTCCTCACCATAGTCTGCAGCTCTGCATAGGTATTAACTGAATGTGAGAAGAGGCCGAAGAGGCGGTATGAAGAACGCGTCATCGTTGTTGTTGTTTCTCTTGTTTGTGTTGTGTAGCTCTTGCTCGTACGTGACCCCAGCGAAGAAAGTTGAGTGTTGTGAGGAAAAAGCCGCATGCTGCTACGACCACATGTGTTGCTTACCTCGCTATGCAAAGGCGGCTGGGGTTGAACCAAAAGCATTTACCCCTGAGACGCCAAGCTATGCTTCAGCAGAAGACCTTCAACCTCCACCAGGGTCAACGGTTGATAAACCCACTTGGCTTTCTCGCCTCAATCCTTATCCTTGGTTAAGCGAAGAAAGAGCGGCTTCCTCATCATCAAAAGGACAGGACAAGCCGAAAGAATCGGCAAGTACGGAAGAAGACGAAAGCTTTTGGGGTCGGTTGTGGCCGTTCTGATGAATACGTTTCAGGTTCAAAGTTTCACGTTCAAGGTTGTCCCTATGACGCATCACGCATTACGAATCACGTACCACGTCTTGCGTGTTGCGTGATTCCCATTACCGTCCGGTCAATGTACCGTTCTTTCCCCCACCAGCACGAGTACTCCAGAGTATTGATGAAGTGCAGATTGTTTGCGGATCGGTGCAATTTCACAACCTGAGAAGAAGCCGATTAACGGGATCTCTCCAAAGTATTGTTTAATATACGACGTGTCGAGATCAGGAAATCCGTAGAGCCCGCTACCACGCCCGAGGCAATTAATATAGAGACCAAAACTGGGTGGGGTTCCTTCCCATGCTTGAGCCTGTTCCTCTAACGTAACTTTCAAATCCTCGCGTGAGCCGTCTCCATTACGTAGCGTGAACACCATCTTTTGTCCTTGGCGAATTTCATCTGCCACGGCTACGATCCCCTGCTCGGGATCGAACCCAACAATGTTGCGAACCACATATTCACCACGAGCAATGTGTTGTCGCTCACTATCGACTGGCAAGCCAATGAAAACAAACGTTGCTGCGCGCTGCAGATCATCCGCCAACGGTTTACGCACTACCTCGGCGAAAACTTCAAACGCTGGACGTCCATCAAGTTCGAGCAAGAGATTCTGATGCGATTTGGTCACGGTATGGACAGGGCCAATCGGTTGACACGCCTGGGCAATACTCATCGAGTGCTGAAAGTGTCCACTCAGCAACAAACCACACACGGCATTATTGCTCACTGTATCACCGCAGAGTTGAAACGTTTCACCGACGCTGCCATCTTCCGAGGCACCCCCACCGACAGTCACAAGGTGTGGAACTCTCTCGGATAATCCATGAAAGAAGGAGGCTGCATTGAAATTATAGGTGTCAGGAAAGACGGCCAAGAGATTGTCATCTTTGAGTCGAGGTTGAACATGGGCAGCCACTTCTTTTCCTGTTTCGTAGCCATGCCCACGCAATTGCGGAATAAAAAATCGTGACGCCACAAAGGCATCGGTTCGCACGGTCAGCACTGCCACTCCAGAGGCACGCTCGATTTCTCCATCGGTAGTGAGCACTCCGCCGGCGCTACATCCGACGACATGTGTGGCTTGTGTGGTCTCTTGAATCGTACGCAGCAAAAGTGAATACCCTGGACCATGACTCGCCGTCGCGAACACGAGAGCAAAGTCGGCGTGACTGCTTCCGGTTCGCGTAAGTGCCGTATATGCAGCTTCAAACGCAGCCTTTTCGGTGTCCTGTTGTGTAGATAATCCGACTCCAGCTTGTAACATGGCAGACTCCTTTGCTTGCCACGAAATGCAATTATGCACTCTCTTCGGCCTTACTTTGCGGGGTTCTCCGGTTTCTTCAATCCTAATCGCTCGTAATATTTTGCCGGGACTTTGCTGCGATCTTTGTAGATGATGAAAGAGCAATGTTCTTTCCCAAGCACCGCAGCAGGCTCCACAACCACAAAAGGCGCACCGTTCTTTTCAATATCGACCATTTCCATCGGCGGTTCGTGCGCGCAATAGACCGGGAAGTTGGCACGATTGTACGTCTGCCGTTGTGGCTTCTCGACGGTATAGAATCCGTTCGGCCCTTCGTACTTCCCTTCCAACACCAGACGCCCTCCACTTCCGCATGGTCGCATTTGAATCACGACTTTCTCTTCGTCTTCTTCGATATGCATCGGTTGCAAATGGCCATGCAATCCCGCCACAAACATCTTAATCCGTTGCGGCAGCGCCTCTGGTCCTTGCGGCAACTTTTCTAAATTCGGCAGCCACCAGGCTTTTACGCCTTCGGTCATAATCTGTTCCAGCACTTCGTCGCCGAAACGTTTGCCAATCTCGCTCAGTGTCGCAGTGGTCCAGTTGCGATAAAGATCATGCATGCTGAGAAACTCGTTATACATGCGTTGGGCAATCTTCTTGGCTTTTTCTTTATCGCCACTCTCGATCGTTTCGATGAGACGATCGACCGTGCGCTTTTCCATCTCTTCAACTTCAGCTCGTGTAAACAATGGATTCTGCATGTCGAGTCCTCCTTCGTCTTCACAAAGTCATCGGCGCGGACTATCGCACATCGCTGCTCCATTGCAAACCCCTACGTGCTGCTCTAAATCTGGATTGCTCAACAAGGAGAATTGATGAACGTTGCTCACGCGGTCCTCGGCACCGAGCGGCGCTTTGCGCGTACCGCGCAAATGAAGCTCTCGCCAATCAAAGAAATCGAATTGGCGGCCAGTCGTATTCCCGGGGTGGTGTCCCTGGCCCAAGGGATTCCGAGTTTCGACACCCCGGAACCGATCAAAATATTCGTTCAGCAAAAAATCGCCGAAGGTGCGTGTGCCAAATACTCGCTTACACCTGGGTTGCCACAGTTACGAGAGTTGATCGCTGAGTCTCTGCTCCGTGATGGCATGCATTATGATCCAGATGATGAAATTATTGTCACCTGTGGTTCTATCGAAGGAATTGCCTCGACGTTGTTGACGCTCACACAACCAGGCGATGAAGTGATTCTGCCGACACCGAGCTATGCGTCGTACCAGGAAGTCATACGCCTGGCCGGATGTACGCCTCGTTTTGCTGCGCTGCATGAAGAAGACAACTTTGCTTTTGACATTGACGCGTTTGAACAGTGCATCTCTTCCCGCACTCGCGCGATTTTGTATTGTAACCCCAACAATCCCACCGGCACGGTCTTTTCTCGCGCAGAGACGCTCAAGCTGGTTGCGCTTGCCGAACGCCATGATCTCTTTCTGATCATTGATGAAGCGTATAAGGATTTTGTTTTCAGCAAAGAGGCATACTTCTCTCCTGCGCAACTCGCGGCAGTACGCTCACGCATTGTCCGCGTTTACACGTTCTCTAAAGCATATGGCATGACCGGCTGGCGGGTTGGGTATCTGCACTCCGATGCCGCTAATGTGCGCGAGATTTTGAAGATCCATGATGCCTTGGTCACCTGCGCACCGGTTGTTTCTCAGTATGCTGCTATCGCCGCCCTCGAACAGGGCGGGCCGCACATTGCCGCGTTTCGCCGTGCGTTCAAAGAGCGACGGGATTGTACCGTTGAGCACCTGGATCGCCTTTCTCATATCTTCGACTATCAAAAACCAGAAGGTGCATACTTCGTCTTTCCGCGCGTAAAAGATACTGTACGCTGGGCACGTGATTCTCGCCGTCTCACGTTGGATATCCTTGAACGAGCAAAGGTCGCGTTGGTTTCCGGCATTGCTTTCGGCCCTAGTGGCGAGTCACATCTGCGTATTAACTTTGGCCGTGAGCGGTCAGACATTGACCTCGCATTTGAACGGCTGGAGGAATACTTTCATGTCCAGTCGTCAGTCTCTGCTGCTACGACTACTGCCACTATGGCACCGCAACCTATCGAGCAACAGCTGAAGACACCTCGCCATCGTTTTCGCCAGCTCGCGGTACCGTATTTACAGATGTTGGCGCGTGTGTTCTTGCGTCGGACGCAGCCGACGATCATCGCTATCGCTGGCAGTCGCGGCAAAACCGTCATTAAACGGGTGCTGGGAGAGTTGCTTGAACGACGCTATCGTGTTCGTACCAATCCTCGCTCCTACAATACTGAGATTGGGTTACCGCTCGCGGTTCTCAATCTTGAAATTGACACTCACAGCACCTGGACCATTCTCCAAACCCTTGCCCGCGCTGCGTGGTCGGCGTTCTTCTCTCCAGAGAAGCCGGAGATCTTGATTCTCGAACTCGGCGTGCGACAACCGGGAGATATGCACCAGCTGCTGCAAACGGTGCGTCCCGACATTACCGTCCTTACGAATCTCACTCCGAGTTATTCTAGCGATATCGCATTTTTACAAACACTACAGAACGAGATTCGCATCCTCTGCCGCGAGGTCGGCTCGCACTGCCACTTTCTTGTTGATGGTGATGATCCCTTACTGAAGGAAGTCATTCCTTCACTTCTAACACCGCCAGTGCTCCTGCACCGAGACCAATGGTCAGAAAACGGCCACGGACGGATGTTACAGAGTGACGGCCATGCTTATCAGGTTACGCGCGAGTTGGTCGGGGAGAGCGAGCGGGTTTCGATTCAGGCAGCAGTGATGCTGGCAGAGCGGTGGACCACACTCACGCCAGAGGATATCACTCGCTTTCTGGCCGATGAAGATGGAAAGGACTCTCATGCGTCTGCCAACATATGACGATATTCTCAGTGCTCAAGCACCTGTGCGCCGTGTTCTGCCACGCACCCCGACCTATCTTTCTCCTGGCCTGTCGGTATTGGTTGGTTGTGAATTATTCATTAAACACGAAAACCACTTACCTACAGGGTCTTTCAAGGTGCGTGGGGGAGTGAATTTTCTCTCCTCCTTGTCACCAGGAGAGCGACAACGCGGCGTTATCACCGCCACCCGCGGAAACCACGGGCTATCAATTGCCTATGCGGCCAAGTGTAGTGGCGCAGAAGCCGTGCTTGTGGTCCCGAAAGGCAACAATCCCGAAAAGAACGTCGGCATGCGCGCGTTGGGCGCTGAGGTCATCGAACATGGCAAAGATTTTGACGAAGCACGCGATCATGTTGCAACATTGGTCGCCGCACACGGTTATCGCTTCCTGCACCCAGCCGACCCGTTACTTATTGCCGGAGTTGGCACTTATGCGTTAGAACTTTTCGCCGACGTACAGAACCTCGACGCCGTCATTGTTCCGATTGGCCTAGGGTCAGGTATTTGTGGGGTCTCGCTCGTCCGCGAGCGGATTAGCCCGAAGACACGGGTCATTGGCGTACAAGCAGAACGTGCACCGTCTGTCTATCTGTCATGGAAAGAGAAGCGGATCGTGACTACCGAGAGCGCTGATACCTTTGCTGATGGGTTGGCAACGCGTGTCCCGGCGGAGATGACCCAAGAGATCATTAACCGGTCGGTAGACGATATTGTCACGGTAAGTGAAGAAGAGATCGCCGCAGCTATTCGTTGGTTGCTGTTTCATACACACAACTTAGCAGAAGGGGCTGGAGCCGCGTCACTCGCCGCAGCAGTCAAGTTGCGCTTACAATTGGCCGGACAACGCGTGGCTATTATCTTCAGTGGTGGGAACCTCGATACCGCAACACTGCGGCGGGTGTTGCAAGGTCAGTAGGATAGGGCACAGGGTATACGCTACTATTTCTGCTGTTTATAAATTTTGAGTGCCTTGAGCACTTTCAACGAGGCAGAAAGATTGTCGAGCGATTGAGACGCTTGTTTAGACTCTTCAGCATATTGCTCCGCATGTTGTTTTATCTTCTTGAGAGCGTCACGCAGTTCTACAAGTTCGTCAAGGAAATCTTCCTCTACTTCAGCAGTAAGCCATCCATGGCTACAAGATCCACAGACTAGACCGCGACGAAACCAATTAATATCAGGGTGCTTGGGCTTATACCAACGTTGACCAGAGCGTTTTCCTAATTGAGACGGATTGATAGCCGAGCAAACCGTAATTTGTTCGCACTTGGGACACCATTTCTTGGTTCCCCCTTGGCCATTACGCGACATTTTTCCTCCAGCAGACTTCCTCGACGATATTGACGTATGCTCATAGTCGCCGAGTTGCCAAGTTTCTTAACTCGTTTGTTATGTACTATTAGGGGCGTTGTGCGTACGGCGCACGCTACACAGAAGCTGCTATGACTGCTCTTCTTGAGCTGTGCCTTTGTGGGGCGCATAATCTGCGATAGGACTCGGTTTGAGGAAAGCTTGCAATGGCACTTGTGGCGACAACATCTCCCTTCGTTCGTCAGTACACACTCGACGAATTTTGGTCTCTTGATAATCCTCCAGGTGGAGGTCACTACGAGCTGATTGCTGGAGTACTATACATGGTTCCACCACCTGATGGTCCGCATACTATTGCGGTTTCTCGTCTCAATCGCCGCGTTTCTGCTTACTTGGAAGCATATCCGCATCTAGGTGAGACTCTTTGTTCCCTCGCACTGCCATCTGGACCTCAGCGAATACCTATCTTGAGCCGGATCTTATGTTCGTCAGCGCCGAGCGTCTGCAAAACGACCGACCCTGGACGTTTAACGACAGCAGATCTTGTTGTTGAAGTGCTTTCTCCAAGCACGGCAATGTACGACCGTACGACGAAAGCGGATACCTACGCAGCACTGAAAGTTGGGGAACTGTGGCTGATTGACACAAGCAAGAAAACTATTGAGCAACGAGTGCTCGGACCTGCAGGCTGGAATCCCCCACAAGTCCACGGCATTGGCGATACTGTTCAGGCAGTCCGATTAGTAGGATTTACGTGCGAGAGCAGAGCAATTTTCGCTTGATTTCAGCTCTGTCTTTCTTCTTACCGTTTCCCCTTTATCCATTTCCCCTTTTCGCCCTTTCTTTTGCTCTCTATCCAACGCCCCTGCCGCTACCAACTCAGTGATCTTCTCCTCGCTGTAGCCAAGGATTTGCTCTAGCACCTGCTGATTGTCACGTCCGATCGTCGGTGCGCAGCGTTGTACCTGCGCCGGAGTACGTGACAGACGGATACGTGAGCCTTCGACAGTCGTTGTTCCGTACGTCGGATGGTCGAGTTGAACAAAATGGTTACGATGAGCCAGTTGCGGATCTTTATACGCTTCATGCATCGTGCTCACCGCACCTGCCGAAACGCCACGCGCTTGTAACATTGCTTCGACACGGTAGGGGTCGTGTTGTTTCGTCCACTCGCTAATGAGCGCGTCGAGTTCGTCTTGATGAGCGAGTCGTGCTTCACGCGTGGTAAAGCGTGTATCGCGTACGAGATCTGTTCGCTGCATGACCTCACAGAGAGTTTGCCACTGTTCTTCGGTTTTGACGGTAATCGTCACCCAGCGGTCTGTGCCGATTGCTGGGTACACCCCATGCGGGGCAAAATAGAGATCACGATTACCCATTGCCTCTTGCACCCGACCATTCGTCGTATAATCGAGCACGGCAGGGCTGAGAAAATGCAGCGTCGCTTCGGCTTGCGATTGGTCGATGTACTGCCCTTGCCCAGTGCGCTGACGATGGTCTAATGCCGCGAGAATCGCAATTGCAGTAAAGCGTGGAGCAACGTAATCCGTATATGCACTAAACGGCCCGGCGGGTATACGATCCGGCCAGCCGGTGAGATTGAAGAAGCCTGTGAGTGCAGCAGCAAGATTGCCAAAGCCAGCGAACTTCGCCATTGGTCCAGTTTGACCCATCAGACACGAGCTAATCATGATGATGTCTGGCTTAATCTTTTTCAGCGATTCGTAGTCCAGTCCCCACCCTTTCATCGCCTTGGGAGAGAAAGATTCGGTGACCACATCAGCCCAACGAACAAGGTCACGAACAACCTCACGAGCTGTTTCATTGTTCAAATCCAACGCAAGGCCAAGCTTCCCAGCATTGAGATTCTGAAACAAGGCCGAGCTATCCGGGCCAGGTTTGCGCCCGTGGAACGGTTGCAGCATCCGGGCGGTATCGATCTTCTGCGCCGATTCGACTCGGACGATGGTTGCGCCATAATCGGCCAGGACACGTGTTCCGGCAGGGCCAGCCATTACCCACATGAGATCGAGAATCTTCACGCCTTCCAATGGCAGATTGTTCGTCATTGGTCACTCCTTGGTTAGATCACTCCTTTATTCTGCAACCCCTCCAACTCTTCCTCCGTCACCCTTAATTCATCAATATAGACTTCACGATTATGCTCTCCAATCAACGGCGGCCGACGGCGGTAGGTAATCGGCGTCTCACTAAACTTCACAAACGGTCCAGGATAGCGGAAGGATCGACCAAGTTCAGGATGGTGCAATTCAGTCCAATACTGACGCGAAGCGAGTTGCGGACTGCTCACGACCTCGTCGATCCGAGTAATTGGTGCCATGACAAGGCCACGGTCGAGCGCACCTGTAGGAGTTAATTCATGTGGCTGCCGGGTCCAGACCCGATACGACCTCGGACACCTGCTGGCGAGCCTATTTGCGCCGCTTCGATATCGAACACACCTTCCGGTTCTGCAAGAACACCCTCGGGTGGACCACCCCACGACTGTGCACCCCCGAACAAGCCGACCGGTGGACCTGGACCATCGCCGCCGCCTACACCCAACTTCGGCTCGCCCGACCCTTGGTCGCCGACCAGCGACTGCCCTGGGAGAAACCCGTCAAGCCAGGCAAACTCACCCCCGCCCGTGTCCGGCGCGGGTTTCGACGACTTGCCACAACCCTGGGCACGCCCGCCAACCCACCAAAACCCAGAGGAGCAAGGCAGGCCCCGGACGTCCCCAAAGGGACCCGCCGCAGCCCACGAACCCGCCACCCAGCGATCAAGAAAACCGCCTAACCAGGTTTAATCGCAAGCTTAGGCGTGGGTGATAACGGTGCGAGCCAGAGCTTTCCGTCGGTTTTTCAGTCTCGTGACACCGCAGGCGTGGAGACCGCGACGGTGCCATACCGCTATTGCCGGGGACGACGCGAAAGCCGTTTCTCCTCGAGCGGCACCGCGCGACGCACCGCGCAACGACATACGCGAGCGCGGGTCAGCACGCCCACGGTTACACGTCTTCTCATTGGTGTGACGATAGTGACTGAAGTGAATATTGCGATTTACGATGCGTGATCGGAGTCCACCCGTGACCGTGTCGCAACCCCGGCATTAGCCGGGTGGACGCGCACAGACACACGATCGACCATCGTTTCGGAGACGACACGCCGTAGATGCATCAAGACAGCGGCAGGCGACCTTTGCCGGGATTTATTAGTCACTAATGAATCGCCACGCTTCGTTATCGCTGGACCAATCTATACGGCCGGCGGCGAATGTCAAAGCACGACAACATAACTCGACCGAGTGGGGGAGGTCTCCGACCAGCTCAACGCGGACACCCTTTCGGGATTGCGCAACGCCAAGCGCGCATCGCATCGCCGAGGAAACGGCTTTCGGTTGAGATGGTGGGAGATCTGCCATCTCTTCTCGACGTCGATGTCGGCGCCTAGTTATGCAGGTCTCCCGCAGATCTCGTCGTCGGCCACCGCCGTCATGATGGCGATCATCATCCCCTCGTGCTGTGGGCAGCCGTGGTGAGCCGGCAGCTGATCAGCGTCAGGGCGGCGTCCATCTCATCGAAGCCGCGTCCCTCTAGTCCGGTGACGGCGTCGAACATGCCTTCCTCGGTGGGGTTGGCACCGATGATGCCGCACACCTCGACCACGGCTTCATCGATCTGGGCCTGGCTGGTGGCGGGGTTGGCTGAGGCTGATGGTGCGAACAGCAGCGGAATGGTGGCGCTGATCAACGCAATCGCGAGCTTCATGGCGAGGGTGGTGGTGTGGGGAAGATGCCTATGTTGAAGATGGGTAGTGGGAAGCCTGGTTGGTGGATGATGGGGCAGGCTGCTGATGGTGGTGGTGGTGTGCCGGGTTGCCATAGGCATGGGTGAAGCATCCCCGGTTTCATGCACACCTCGTTACGTGTGACCGGTGTGCTTTCCGGCGTGGAGTCGAGCGTAGTACTCGGCCTCAGCCTCTGCGGGCGGACGTCGCCCGAGGCGGTGCATCAGCCTTCGTTCGTTGTACCAGGTCACCCACGCCGAGGTGATGTTCTCCAGGTCGGCGAGGGTGCGGATCGGCCCGGCTCGGAACGGGGAACCCTCGCGGACGCACTCGGTCTTGTACAGGCCGATCGTCGTCTCGCACAACGCATTGTCGAGCGCGTCCCCGACCGTCCCGACCGACGGCCTCAGCCCTTCCAGCATCAGTGTCTCGCCGTAATGTATTGCGGTGTACTGACTTCCGGCATCGGCGTTAAGCCGGATCCGGCTTAACACCGATTATGCCGAGGTTTGCGTTAAGCCGAGGATTTGCGGAGATGGCCTGCGCTCGTGGGGGTGTGCTGGTGGATTTCTCGGCTTAACGTTTCGGGTGGTGGTTAGCGTCCGTCGTATCTCTACGTCTGTGGAAGGAGACGGTCATGGATACGACGGTCAGTGGGATCGGCGCGGTTGTCGTGGCGGAGTTGCGGGCGGCCGGCTACATGGAATCGACAGTTGGTCAGTACGCGAAGACGATCAAGGCGCTGACTGAGTTCGCTTCGGGGCGTGAGTATTCCACCGGTCTGGGTGCGGAGTTCGCCTCGATGACGACCAGTGTGCGCACCGGTCGGTTCAGCCCGACAGCGCCGGTTCGATTACCGGCGTCTGGTCGCGGTGTTCGACTCGTATGTGCAGACCGGCCGGGTGGACCTGGCGGTTCGTGGCCGCGGCGGCGGAGGTCCACGGCCCGAGGGCAGCGACTTCGTTGCGCTGGATGCCGCCTGGGAGGCCGAGATGGGCCGCCGCGGTCTGGCACCGGCCACCCGCGAGGCCTATGGGAGGGTGGCGCGTAGCTACCTGGTGTTCCTGGAAGGACGCGGGATCGCCGTGCTGGACGGGGCGGATGGCGGCAGTGTCCTGGCGTTTTTGGAATCCCTACTGGATCGGTGGGCCAAGTCGTCGCTGTTTTGGGTGGTGT
This sequence comes from uncultured delta proteobacterium, assembly GCA_963733195.1. GTDB lineage: Bacteria > Desulfobacterota > Binatia > Bin18 > Bin18 > VGTJ01. The sequence continues at coordinate 2,406 of CAVTCR010000008.1, read as the reverse complement.
CGAACTTTCGTCCGTTCCTGAAGTTCACCGGCCGCACCGATCTGGTCAATGCGCTGAATCTGGCTGGCATCAAACGTTTTCACGCGATAGTCCCCGTCTTGGAGGATGCCGACGAGGAACTGGTTGTTCGCGCTTGTGCGTCGGGGGTGGTCAGCGCGCGGGACGCCGCGATCACCTTGCTCGCATTATCGACGGGATTGCGGGCCTGTGACATCGTGGCGCTGCGGATGGGTGATGTCGACTGGCGTGGGCACACGATCGGCCTCGTGCAGCAGAAGACGGGCAACCCGCTGACGCTGCCGTTGCCGGCGCTGCTGCTGAGCAAGCTGGCCTCCTATGTGCTCGACGAACGGCCCAGCTCCGCCGATGATCACCTATTCCTGCGTTCGGTAGCCCCACACACCCGGCTCAACGATCACGCGACGGTGCACCGGGTGACCGTTGAGACATTCCGGAAAGCGGGAGTGAACCAAGCTGAAGGCGGGAACCCGGTTGCTGCGCCACAACGCCGCATCCCGGCTGCTGGCCGCAGCGGTTCCGCTACCGACGATCGCGGCAGTGCTCGGCCACGCCAGCGAAGAATCGACGAACCTCTACATGAGCGTCGACCGGCTACGTCTGCTCGACTGCGTCCTGCCGGTCCCAGAAGCCGTGCGGTCATGAGTGGCCACGGCTTCACCAGCGCGTTCGCCACCGAGTTGGACGCCTACCTGGCGTTCAAGGCGAACATGGGATTCACTGGCGCCTCCCGCATCTGGTACCTGAAACAGTTCGACGCCTACTGCGCCGAGCATGACCGCACGGTGTTCGACAAGGACACCGTTGAAGGCTGGGTCGGTGTTCAGCTGCAACGTTCGGGCCGCTACCGGTCCTGGATGTCCTACATCCGTGACGTCGGCCGCTGGATGACGATGAACGGGATCCCTGACGCTTATGTGCTCTCTGATCGGTGGAAAGCCCCGATCGTTGCCGCCCATCCCTATCTGTTGTCCCGGCGTGAGATCGAGTTGTTCTTCGCTGCCGCCGCACAGATGCAGACGCCATGCCCGTGGCGATGGCAGGCGGTCGCGTTCTTCACCCTGATGCACTCGTGCGGGCTGCGAACCGGCGAAACCCGCGCCCTGCAGACCGGTCAGGTCGACCTCGATGCCGGGCACATCGACATCATCTGGTCCAAAGGACATCGCAGCCGCAGGCTGCCGCTGACTGATCAGGTCATCGAGATCCTCGACACCTGCGACCGGACCTCGCGAGCGCAGTTCGCCTCGCGTCGCACGTTTTTCGTCTCCGCTACCGGCAACCAGGTCAGCACGGCAACAGTCGGGAAGATATTCGGCCGCATCTGGGACCAGGCCGGGCTGCCCCGGCCCGTGGCCGGTCAACAGCCACGACCCTACGATTTCCGGCATCATTTCGCCTACGCCAATATCCACCGATGGATGACCGCCGGCGACGACGTCGCCGCGATGCTGCCCTACCTGTCTCGTTACATGGGTCACGCGACCTTTGAGAGCACGTACTACTACGTGCACACCTCGCCCGATTTCATGGCCGCCTACGCCGACATCACCCGGCAACGCCAGTCCCTGCTACCGCAGGTGGGATTCTGATGAGACGCGACCCACATACCGGCGCACCGGACTTCTTCAGGTTCGCCCGCGATTATCTGCACGCCTACATGCCCAAGACCAGAGGACTGTCACCGAAAACGATTGAGGCCTACCGGATCAGCCTGGAATGCTTCCTGGACTACCTCGCCGAGGCCGAGCACATCGGACGTGAGCGCGTCAGCTTCGATCACTTCGACCGCCAGCACCTGAAAGGATGGCTGACCTGGATGACCGATCAGCGGCACTACACGCCCAAGACCGTCACGTTGCGCCTCAGCGCCGTCAAAGCGTTCCTGGCCTACGCGGCCTACGAAGACCTCACGCTCGTCGCGCTCAGCCAATCAGCCAAAGCACTCAAAGCGCCGGCTGGCCCCCGCAGGCCCATCGAGTACCTCACCGAAGCTCAAACGCGGGCGATCCTTGCCGCGTTCACCGGGCAGACAGCGAAATCTCGCAGGAACCGGATGCTGCTGATCCTGCTCTACGACACCGCGGCTCGCGTGGGCGAGATCACCGGCCTGACCCTGCAGGATCTCTGCCTGACCGAGCCCGGGCACATCCTGCTCACCGGCAAGGGCAACAAGACCCGCGTCGTGCCGCTCACCGACAAGACCGTCGAGCACCTGCACGTCTACCTCGACGAGTTCCACCCGAACATCACCAAACTCCCTGCGACCAGGCCGTTGTTCTACAGTCTGCACCGCGGGCGACCTGCCGAACTGTCCGCCGACACGGTCGCCGCCGTGCTCAAGCAAGCCGCCGAATCCGCACGTGCTCAATGCCCTTCGATCCCGGC
>CAVTCR010000007.1:0-101304 GCA_963733195.1 uncultured delta proteobacterium | reverse complement strand
ACAGTAGCAAACAAACAGGAGTTTCGTATGAGTGCGCAGTCCATTCCTTCCGAAGTTGGTCATCCTTACGTCGAACGTCGTCCAGACGTCCAGGGGGGACGACCGGTCATTAAAGGCAGCCGCTTTCCCGTCAGCTCGATTGTGCAAAACTACCATCGTGGGTTGTCGGTCGAAGAGATCTTGTGGGATTTCCCTCACCTGACCCCAGCCGAGGTCCACGGAGCACTCGCTTATTACTACGATCATCGAGAAGAAATCGACAAGGAGATTGCCGAGTTGACGGATATCGAAACGATCATGAAGAAATATCCTCCAACACTTGTTCCTCCCAAAGATGACGAACATTAAAATCTACCTCGACGAGGACGTTCACACCTATATCGCCGAGGCTCTTCGTCTGCGAGGTTGGGAGGCTCTCACGACCGAAGAGGCAGGGCGACGTGGGATGGGAGACCCAGACCAGATCGCTTTCGCAACGAGTCAGGAATACTCCGATCCTCACGTACAACAGTAATGATTATCCTCGGTTGCACTACGACATTCTAGTAAACGGAGGGGGAACTCACGCCGGTATTATCCTTGCCACACAGGATAACCCACGTCGCAACATCCGTGCGCTGTTCAACTTCTCAATTCCCGGTCGGTGGAGGAGATGCGGGACCAACTCGTCTACCTCAACAACTGGGCTTCATAAAATGGCTCAATGACTCAATGGCTCAATGATTCAATCAACGCCTTCGCCTCCTGCAAATCTTTGGTGTCGAACCCTTCGGTGAACCAATTGTAAATCTCAGATAACATCTGGTGAGCTTCGTTGAGCCTGTTACGTACTTCGTGTTGCGTATTACGTGTTGCGTGCTCCCGGACTTGTTGTTGGCGTAGCCGGACCAGGCTCATCACCGCGCGCAGTTCGAGGGATTTGGCTTGCTGCTTGCGGGAAATGTCGATGGCTTTGAGGAAACATGCCTCTGGAGACGAATAGGGCGACTGGGAGATCGGGCGATGGGGACGACCTCAGACTTTTCGCCCGTTCGCCGTTCGACGTTTCGCCCGCTCGGAGCGATAGCTCCCCGTACAGCCGATACAGCTCCGCCTCCATCATACGTTCTCCACCACTTTCTACCATTGCCAACGCCTCGGCCAGCACGGCGAGCCCTTCCTCTGTCTGCCCACCTTTGCCATCCACCTCGGCCAATAGAACAAGAAAATACGGCTGCCATCCTCCTGCCCCTGTAGCTCGGTAGGCGGCTAAGCCCTCGTGTATCTGCGCAATCCCTTCTTCTGCTTGCCCTTGCTCGGCCAAAGCCCATCCCCGCACGATTGTCCCCAATGCTAACCAGAACGAAAGCCCTTGCTCGGTCGAGAGAGACATGGCGGCCTCAGCCCGCTCTTGGGCCGCCTGCGCCTGCCGACGGAATTGTTGGACTCTAGCACCCAACCCAAGGCAAAAGCCAAGCTATGGGGGTGAGCTAGCTCTTGGGCCAAACTCAGAGCTTCCTGGCTTCTCTTTAGGGCTTGGTCTGGATAGCCAAGAGACCAGAGGGCTAGAGCTACACCTGAGAGGCAATACACCCCAGGGTCAGCCCCGCCGTAGAAGAAAGCCAGAGCACGGTGCTGCTGGGGGTCATAGAGGGTAGCTCCTTGCTCAAAGTGCTCTCCGGCTTGAAATGAATTCTCCCAAGAAATGCAAAGTGCTATCCCAGCGCTACGTGGGCCTCTATGAGAAGGGCGGGGTCTTGTACGCTCTGGGCCAGGGTCAACATCTGCTCTCCCAGTTCATGAGCTTCTCTGGAACTTTCCATGGTTCGCATAAAATACCCACAGCCCCCACAGCACTGGGAAGAGCTGAGTAGCTCTCTCCCACCTGCTGGCACAATTCGTGCGCCCGGATGTAGGTTTTTTCCACCTCTGGGGCAGCCCAACCTTTGGTAGCCGTCAAAGTTGGGCCAAGGATGACCTGCAAGTCCAACTCCTGCTGGGCGCGCTCGGGAGTATCGGCCAATGTCTTGAGCACCTCCAGAGCTTTCGTGAGATGGCTGATCGCCTCGACATTGGCTGACCGCTCAACAGCCCTCTGCCCTGCTGCCTGCCAGTACGGAATCGCCTGCTCAATAAGTCCCGCTTCAGTGTAGTGATGCGCCAACAGCTCGGGTTGTGTCGCTTTGATCTCTGCAAACCGCTCCTCCAGAACCTGGGCAATCTGTTGATGCAATTGTTGGCGGCGGCTCTTGAGTAACGATTGATACGCGGCGTCTTGAATCAGCGCATGCTTAAAAATGTACTGCCGGTGAGGTGGCACTCCACGTTGGTAAATGAGTTCAGCATCTACCAGTTGTGCAATGCCTTTTTGCAATGCTTCTTCGTCCAATGGCGAAATAGCCTGGAGTAATTCATGTGAGAACTCGCGTCCCAATGTCGCGCCGAACTGGGCGATCTCTTTGGCTGTTCCCAATCGATCCAACCGCGCCATGAGGGAATCGTGGAGGGTTGCAGGAATGACTTGAAGTAACCTCTTTGTCTCCGACTCATTAGACTCCTGGAACTTAACAGACTCTAAGACTGCTTTTGTCAGTTCTTCGACAAACAATGGCACGCCATCGGTCTTGGCGATAATTTCCTGGAGCATCTCGCTCGGTATGGCTCGATCACCTGCCACTCTCTCGATCATCTGTGTCACCTGACCACGGCCAAGACGACTCAGCGTGAGGTGACTGATGTGCGAGCGCGTTCCCCACGGTGGCACAAACTCAGGCCGAAACGTCAGCAACAGATAGAGCCGTGCTGCTGGAACCTGGTCAATGAGTAGGGTGAGCAGTTCTAATGTGGACGGATCAGCCCAATGAATGTCTTCCCACGGACAATAGAGGACTTGCCGTTCGGCTTCTTCTACCAACCAGGCGACCAACACTTCTTGGGTCTTCTGTTTTTGTCGCTGCGGGCTGAAATTGAGAGCCGGATATTTCTCTGGATGCGGCAGAGACAACAATGCTGCCACTAAAGGAACTGTGTCTGCTTGCGGAAAGCGATAGGAGGTCAGCGTCTGTTCCAGTTTCCCGAGCCGTTCGGCTGCTGAGTCGTGCTGATCGAATCGCAGGAGGCGGTGCAGATGGTCGATGATCGGATAGAACGCGCTGTTCTGATGATAAGGCGAACAACGAAACTCTAAGCGCAGGGCGGCGTCTTGCTCGGCCTGCTCGCGCATGACTTGGACAAGGCGTGATTTCCCAATACCAGGTTCACCGCCAAGCAAGACGACCTGCCCTTCTGCTTGTTTGGTGCGTTGCCAACGTTCACTGAGTAACCCTACTTCATGCTCGCGTCCGACCAGCGGAGTCAGACCACGTCGGACGGCTACCTCAAAACGGCTTTGGGCTGCTTCTTCTCTCACTATTTGATACAAGGACAGTGGCGTCGAGATTCCCTTCAGTAGCCGTGTGCCTAACTCTCGACACTCAAATAATCCTTGCACAAGCTGATAGGTTGCCGCACTGATGACCACCGTATTGGGAACGGCTTGTCCTTGCACACGAGCGGCGATGTTTGGCGTCTCGCCAAGCGCGAGTTGTTCATGTCGTTCTGGACTGCCGATCTCGCTGATCACTACCGGGCCGGTGTGGATGCCGATTCGGACTTGTAGGGTCGTATTGCGATACGCCGCCTTACGGTCCCCTTCACCCTGTCCTCCTTCGCTGAGGCGTAGGATTTGTCTCATTCAAGGGAGAGGGAACCTTCTCACAGATTGCAGAAATGATGTCTAAGCCTGCCCGTACCGCTCGTGCGGCATCATCCTCATGCGCCTGGGGATAACCGAAATACACGAGGAGTCCGTCACCCAGATATTGCGCGATATAGCCGTCAAAGTGTTCAATGACGGCTGCACTGGTTTGTTGATAGGCACGCACGACCTCGCGATACTCTTCAGGGTCGAGTTGCGCAGACAGCGCCGTCGAATCGACCAGGTCACAGAACATCACTGTAAGTTGACGGCGTTCGCCAATCTGGGGATCGGGGGTCAGGGGGCGGGGATCGATAACTGCAGACTTTGGACTTTGGACCTTGGCATTTTAGATTTTGGACTTGTTTTGACTTATCAGAGAAGCGGCGTAGCGCACTCGTTGCAAAACTTGGCGCCGGGAGGATTGTCTAGTCCCGCACGACGGACATTGTAACGGAAGCGGGGTGGCACATTCGTTACAGAATTTGGCACCTGGCGGATTTTCAGTTGCGCAATTTGGGCAATGCATTTCCACCTTGGAGATTTCCGCTTCGGGTCTGGACTTCCTTTTGACTTGCTCTCGACTTGTTTGCGACTTGCTTTGACTAGTCTCGTGTTATTGCGCCGACCAGCCCCCATCAATAATCAGTTCGGTGCCAGTCGTGAACGCCGCTTCGTCAGAACAAAGATACAGCGAGCCATAAGCGATCTCTTCCGGTTTTCCCATGCGGCCGACTGGAGTAGCAGCTTTGATCTGCTCATTCTGTTCCGGCGTGAGCCCAGCAAGGATCGGTGTTTCAATCTGCCCTGGATGAATTGAGTTCACGCGAATGCCTTGCCGCGCATACTCCAAAGCCGCAGCTTTCGACATGATGCGCACCGCCCCTTTGCTGGCGTGATAGGAAATGGAGCTAGGACTGCCGATGATGCCGTACAAGGAAGAAATGTTCACAATCGCCCCACCACCTGCTTTGCGCATCTCGGGAATGGCAGCCTTCATTCCCAACCAAACTCCAGTCTGGTTCACCGCGATCATTTTGTTCCATTTCTCTATCGTCTCAGCCTCTACACCCTGCGGCCAGTAAATCCCTGCATTGTTAATCAGGGTTGTGAGTTTGCCGAAACGAGCAACCGCAGTTTTCACCGCATTGGCCCAGTCCTCTTCTTTAGAAACATCAAGACGGACAAAGGTGGCCTCTCCTCCGCTCTTATTCACTCCGTCAGCTACCCCTTTTCCCATCTCGTCTTGGATATCTCCAACGACAACTTTCGCGCCTTCCGCTGCGAAAATGCGCGCATGCGCTGCACCGATTCCACTTGCACCACCAGATACTAAAGCAACTTTTCCGGTTAATCGTCCGGGCATTTTTCGCTCCCTTCTCAGTTCTCAGTTGTCATTTGTCAGTTATCAGAGGAATTGCGGCAGGGCCAGGGCAAATGGTAAGGAACGTGATGCGTCAAACGTGGAACGTGATATGTGGAACGATGGACTGATGATCACTGAGGTCCGCCATAGCCGACTTACGTTACACGCAATACGCTAGCACGTCCTACGCCATACGCAACACTTGACGAAGGAGGCCCCCATGGATTTCCAGTTTACTGACGAACAAGAAGAGATTCGCAAACAAGTGCGTTCGCTATGCTCACGTTTCCCCGATGAGTACTGGCGAGAACGTGACGAAACCGGCGAGTTTGCCTGGGACTTCTATCAGGCTGTTGCTAATGCTGGGTATCTCGGGATCACTATCCCTCAGGAATATGGCGGCAGCGGACTGGGCATCACTGAGGCCGCGTTAGTGATGCAAACTATCGCTGAGTGTGGTGGTGGTACGCAGGCATGCTCTTCCGTGCATCTCGGTATCTTCGGTTTGGAACCACTGATCAAATACGGCACCGCCGCAGCAAAGCAGAAATATCTGGCAAAAGTGTTGAGCGGTGAGACTCATGTGTCCTTCGCTGTCACTGAACCGGACGCAGGTACCAACACCACGCAGATTTCCACCTTTGCTACTCGCAAAGGTGATGGGTACATGATTAGCGGGCGCAAGGTCTTCATCACCAAAGCCCAAGAATCAAAGAAAATGCTGCTGCTCGCTCGCACTACGCCCTACGATCAGGTCGATAAGAAAACGATGGGCATCAGTCTCTTCTTCGCAGACATCGATCCCAAAGCCGTTGAAGTCCGCGAACTGCATAAATGTGGTCGCAAATCGGTGGACACGAACATGTTGTTCATCGACAACTTGTATGTCCCCAAGGAAGATCTGATCGGCGAAGAAGGAAAAGGCTTTTACTACATTATTGATGGCATCAACCCTGAACGGATTTTCATTGCATCAGAGTGTATTGGCATGGGGAAACGGGCAATCGAAAAAGCGGTGCAATACTCGAAAGAACGCATTGTCTTTGGTCGACCAATCGGCATGAACCAAGGTATCCAATTCCCTCTCGCCGATTCTTGCGCCAAACTCGAAACCGCAGAACTGATGGTCTATAAAGCGGCTTGGCTCTACGATCACCACAAACAGTGTGGGAAAGAATCCAACATCGCCAAGTACATGGCTGCCGAAGCAGCCTGTGAAGCCGCAGACCGCGCGATGCAAGCGCATGGTGGGTACGGCTATATCAAAGACTACGATGTCGAACGTTACTGGCGTGAAGCTCGCCTCTTTCGCATCGCACCGATCTCACAGGAGATGATTCTCAACTACGTTGGCGAGCATGTGCTGGGATTGCCGAAATCCTATTAGTGAAGAGTGAAAAATGAATAAGTGAAGAAGTGAAGAAAATGAAAACTAGAATTGCACGCCCAACTCTTCACTCTTAACTTTTAACTCTTACACTGGAGAATCTACCATGAAGATCGGCTATATGCCTGACACTCACGGTGGACCGTACAATCAACCGGAACCGACGCCTGAAGCGTCAGCTAAATTTTGTGATCAATTGCTCAACGAAGGGATTGTCGCTGAGCAGTCCGGCTTTGATGGAATCTTTCTGCCGGAACGCCATCATCGCACCGAAACCATGTTCCCGCCACCGTTGATTATGCTTGCTGGATACGCGACACGAACCACGCGAGTCGATCTCGGCACCTTTGTTTTGCAATCACCGTATTACAACCCTATGCATCTGGCTGAAGATGTGGCGATGATTGACTTGATGTCCAAGGGTCGCGTGAAACTCGGCATCGGCTTAGGCTATCATCCTGATTACTTCCGCTTGTTTGGGGAACCATATAATCAGCGCTTTTCCCGTTTCGAGGAAAGTATCGACATCCTACGCAAAGCATGGAGCAGTCACGAACCGTTTTCCTACCACGGCAAACGCTATCAGTTCGACAACATCATGCTGACACCCAAGCCCTACCAGCCCGGCGGACCTCCGCTATGGATTGGCGCAGCATATGACGAAGCGATCAGACGTGCAGGTCGGCTTGGCGATGCTTGGGGTATTCTTCCCTTCTGGGAGCCAATGGCCAAATTGCGCGCGCAGGCGAATCTGTATCGTGAACATGCCACCGCCGCGGGACGCAAACCATATGTGGTCTTAATGCGCGATGGTTGGGTTGCCCCAACGCGCAAAGAAGCCGAAGAGATCTTTGGACCGCTGTGGGTGCAAGAAATGCTCTTCTACTATCGCTGGAAGCTGCTTTCCCCAAACGATGAATTTCAGTCTGAAGCTGACTTCACCATTGATAAACTGCGAAAGTATCTGGTGATGGGCTCGCCGAAGGACTGTATTGAACAGCTCCAGACATGGACCGAGGCGGCAGGGGCGGATTATGTCATCATGCGCTTCCGTCTCCCTCTTGGTCCTTCTCCCGAGCGTGTTATCGACTGTATCAAACAGTTTGGGGCGGAAGTGATACCACACTTTAGGAAGTTAAGAGTTGAGAGTTAAAAGTGAAGAGTTAAAGAAATAAGGGTAGTTCTTATCATTCTTCACTCTTAACTGGAGGTTCTATGCCCAAGTCTCCCTTTCACAAAACCATCACGTCGTTACCGCAGGCGGACATTGCCTTCAAAGGCGTGAAAGGTTGGTTGTCACAAGCGAAGGACCATCAGTTAGTGTTTATGGATATCGCACCAATCGGTGAGGTCGCGCCACACGCCCACGGTGAGCAGTGGGGTATCGTAGTCGATGGTGAGATGGAACTCACGATCGGCGGCAAGAAGCATGTGTTTCGTAAAGGGGACAGCTACTTCATTCCTAAAGGAACAGTGCATTCCGCACTCTTCCGCAAACGAACGTTTGTGATTGATTTCTTTGCTGACAAAAGTCGTTACAAAGCCAAAGCAAGATCTCAACCCAAAAAATGAAGAAAGCAATTTTACGTTTTTTTAATTTTTCATTCTTAATTTTTAATTCTTCATTCTCCACCTGTGCCACATCATAACAACAAGCCGCTTCTCATCCTCGCCTCTGCTTCTCCACGTCGCCGCGAGCTGCTTCAGCAGGCAGGAGTTGTATTCTCTGTCGTTCCAAGCAATACCGCAGAAGATGTCCTGGCTGGAGAAGCGCCGGCAGAATACGCTCTGCGCGTTGCGCAAGCAAAGGCTCAAGAAGTCGCACGGAATCACCCTGGGCACTGGGTGTTAGGTGCAGATACGATCGTCGTGATCGACAGCGAGATTCTCGGGAAACCGCGTGACCATGCGGATGGCAAGCGCATGCTCCGTTTATTATCAGGACGGACTCACCAGGTGATGACAGCTTTCGTTCTGATCGCCGCGAACGGCCAGGAGTATCACGCATCAGCTAGTGACAACTACGGTCACCGTTAAGCCGCTGTCCGACGAGCAGATTCATTCCTATCTCGCTACAGGAGAGCCGTTCGACAAAGCCGGAGCCTATGCAGTGCAGGGTATCGGGTCTGCACTCGTTGAAAAGGTCGAGGGGTCGTATACGAATGTCGTTGGACTTCCAATTGATGAAGTGTTGGAGGTCTTGCGTTCTGCTGGGTTGTATCGCCATAAAGATATACAACTCGCATGATCGATATTGCCACCAATTACAGTCGCATACGTGCGCATGTTGCCCAGGTTACGCAAAGCTGTGGCCGTCGCCCTGAAGAGATTACGATTGTCTGCGCGGCTAAGACGAAAGGACCAGAGGCCGTGCGTGCAGCGTTGGCCGCAGGAGCGACCGACATCGGTGAGAACTATGTCCAAGAAGCACGCGAGAAGATCGCACTCGTGCCCGAACCAGTGCGCTGGCATCTGATTGGTCACTTGCAACGGAACAAGGCAAAAGAAGCTATTCGTTTGTTTCAGTTAATCCATTCACTAGATAGTATCGCGCTTGCTCAGGAGTTGTACCGACAGGCAGTGAAGCTTGGCACAACGGTACGAACCTTAATCGAGGTCAACTTGGGTGGAGAACACACCAAGAGTGGCATTGCTCCTGAACAGGTCGAGACTCTCCTAACAGCCATGAGCGCATTGCCAGCTGTCCGCGTCGAAGGGTTCATGACAATTCCGCCTCCTGGACCAAACGCCGAAGCGTCGCGCCCGTATTTTCGCGCCTTGGCGCAGTTGCGTAAGCAATGCACCCGGTATCAAGGTAGCAACATCGAGTTACGTGAACTCTCGATGGGCATGACGGATGACTATCAAGTTGCTATCGAAGAAGGCGCAACCATCGTCCGCATCGGGCGAGCGATCTTTGGCGAACGGCACTAGAGAGGAAGACTATGACGAAGCTCGGATTTATCGGCGCAGGGAACATGGCCGGCGCCCTGATTAAGGGGCTGATTGCAGCTAAGCTCTACAAATCTAAAGAGATCATAGCGAGTGATACGATCCCAACTCAACTCAAGAAGCTTAAGAAAGCGTATAACGTCGAAGGCTCCAATGATAACCGTGCGGTGGTCCGTGCAGCACAGACGATCATTCTGGCGGTCAAGCCGCAGATCCTCAATCAAGTGCTTGCTGAAATCCAACCTGAAGTGACAAAAGGCAAGCTCTTTATTTCCATTGCCGCAGGAGTCACGCTACGCCGTCTAGAAAACGGTCTCGGTGGTAACGCTCGTGTCGTCCGAGTGATGCCAAACACCCCTGCCCTTCTTGGCAAAGGTATCGCCGTCGTCGTCCGTGGAAAGAACGCCAAGCCCAAAGACGAGAAGCTCACGGTAACAATGTTTCGCGGAGTCGGCGAAGCTCTGGCTGTCAAAGACGAAGCTTTGCTGGACCCCGTCACTGGCTTGAGTGGCAGCGGACCAGCATATGTCTATTTGTTTGCCGAAGCCTTGATTGCCGGTGGTATTCAGGAAGGGCTTGATCCGAAGGTCGCCGCCCAGCTCACCTATCAAACGATCGAGGGTGCCGTCGCCATGCTTAAGGAGACCGGAAAAACTCCGAAGGAACTCCGTGACATGGTCACCTCCCCTGGCGGAACCACGCTGGCTGGGTTATCCCGTTTAGCCGAAGGTGGCTTCATGGATATTGTCGCTGCAGGGGTGGGAGCCGCTACACGTCGCTCGAAAGAACTTGGACAAGGGTAAGGAGTCGTCTACATGTTTATTTTCGGTAATCTGCTCGGTGCACTGGCACAGATACTCGGCATGTTAATCCGCACCTATATGTGGATCGTCATCATTCGTGCCCTCATTTCCTGGGTCAGTCCTGATCCATACAATCCTATTGTTCGTTTCCTCCATGCGGCGACTGATCCCATTCTCTACCGGATTCGTCGTCTCATCCCTGTCAGTTTTGGTGGGATTGATTTCTCGCCGTTTATTCTCATCGCTGGCCTGCTCTTTCTTGAAGCCTTTCTGGTGCAGAGTTTGTTCGATCTTTCCCGTCAACTGAAGTAGCCTGTGTTGGTTCACCATGACCTGCCCCTGGCAACACATCACACAAGGCATACGTCTCCGTATTCATCTTCAACCTCGGGCAGCAAGCAACCGTGTGGTTGGTTTGCACGGAGAATCCCTCAAGATTGCCCTGACTGCTCCACCGGTCGAGGGTGCAGCCAACACCGCCCTGCTCCGTTTTCTCGCGTTCCAGTTGAAGATCCCTGTATCCTCGCTGTCACTCCTCAGCGGCGAGAAGAGTCGTGAGAAGCAGGTTCTAATTTACACGACGCACTCTGAACAGATTACGCAAAGCCTTATGGAAATGTTGCGGCGGGTTGACAAAAAAAATCGCGATGATTAGCGTTCTGAAAAAGCTTACTATACTGCAATCAGAGAGGTTAGACCCTATGCCGATCTACGAGTATTCCTGTAAGAAATGTGGCGATTTTGAGATCACTCAACGGATGACTGCTGAGCCACTGAAGAAGTGCCCTACGTGCGGCGCGAAAGTCACAAAACTCATTTCCCAGTCTGCTTTCCACCTCAAAGGCGGTGGCTGGTATATGACTGATTACGCAAAAAACGGGACGAGCAAAGACAAAGACAGCGGGAGCAGCGACAGTAAACCTTCTAGTGATACCAAAGAGACGTCCCCGACCAGTTCTTCGTCCGATACCTCGGCCAGTTCTTCGACAAAAGAGAGTTCTGCCTCCACAAAAGAGAAGTCTTCTCCCACAAAGGAGAGTTCGGCCTCAGCCGAATGACAGACTTCACCGACAGTGGATCATGGACTTTCCCTGGTATGTGTTTTTTTGTTGCCTCCTTGTCCCCTCTTACTTTGCTTCCAGTCCCATGATAAGCAAGCAGTTCTGGTCGCATAGCTCAGTCGGTTAGAGCGCTTGCCTCACATGCAAGAGGTCCGGTGTTCAAGTCACCGTGCGACCATTCTCTTCAAAAGCCCACAAAAATGTGGGCTTTTTGCTTTTCATACCCAGGAAAACTCCTGGTTATGTCACTGACAGGCATTCTTCAATCGCTCTCACAGTTCGGCTACTTCATCACACGGCCGCTGCTCAAAATATAGTTTGCACTAGAGAAAAAGTATGCTAGTAGTGATAACACTTCAATCGTAAAAAAGAGAGTAAGGAGGAATTCATCATGGCAGATAAAAGCTTTGGTCGAATCGTCGAAGAGCGGCGTCATGAGTTGGGTCTCACGCAAGAAATGGTGGCAAAGAAGGTCAATGTCAAAGCCAACTATATCGGCTATCTCGAACGCGGCATGCGACATCCCAGCCAGAAGGTCGTCGAGAAACTCTCGACCGCTCTGAAGCTCGATCCCCAAGACCTCTACCTGCTCGCGAACCCTAAAGTGCGCAACTTGTTAGGTTCGACAAAAGGCGGAAGCACCTCTGGGCTGCAACAGTTGCTGAAAGACGCTGCTGCACAAAAACAAGCTGGCATTAGCAACGCCGAACGCATGGCGCTGGCGCAATTGGATCGTGCGGGCTCTGCTGCAAATGCCGCCAGGGCGGTGCAAGCGTTACGCAGTGCCCTCGGTGGAAAGTAAGAAGAGACCGGATAGACTCGCTCCTACTCTCTGTTCATCTGCCGGTCGGCTCTCCGACCGGCAGATTCTTATTTCGCTTTCTACCTCATTTTCTACGCACGGTCACAAAACGCCAAAAACGTTTCTACACTGATCGGTGCCTCAAGAGACGACGGCAGAGGTTGCCCCTCAGAGAGAGCAGCGCTTTGAGCAGGCAGTGTGGACGTCGGCGTTGCCTGTATACTGCTGCATCCGCTACTCCCTACCCACCAAACCATCACAGCTACGGTGAAAAGCGATTTGAACGGTATGGTATCCATGTCTCCCACCCTACCCATTTTCCTGCCCTGCCTCAAGCTTTCATTAGCATAGGGCAAGCTGCGGGCTTGCCTTTCGATCCCCTCGTGGTAGCGTGCGGACCATGGCTTATTGGCGCATTCTACTTATCGCTCTGACTGTGAGCGTCTCTTTCTCCACCCAACTGTGGGCGTCCGACGAAGGCGAAGCAACGATCGGCCGCAAGTTCTCTCTGGTCGTCCGAGCCCAGTTACCACTGGTACGGGATGCAACGGTTCGACGTTACGTCCAGCGGCTGGGGCAACACCTTGTAGCACACCTGGAGAATGCGGAGTTTACCTATCACTTCGCCGTTATCCAAGAACCGCATATTAACGCCTTCGCGGCACCTGGTGGCTACATCTACGTTCATTCAGGTTTGATCCAGCGGGTGCAGACGGATGATGAGTTGGCAAGCGTCCTCGGGCATGAAATCGCCCACGTCCAAGGCCATCATATGGTCCGCCAACAGCAAGATACCAAGCTCCTCTCGTATGCTGGCTTGGCCTCGCTGGCCTTAGCGATCATTAATCCCGTCCTCGCAGCTGGCGTATCGTCTCTCACCGGTGTGAAGCAGCTCCAATACCAACGCCAGCTTGAGGAAGAAGCGGATTATCGAGGCTTGCATTATCTCGCCCAAGCGGGCTTTGACCCTAATGCCATGCCACGGTTTTTTGAGACCATGCAGAAAGAAGACCGCATCAATGGGGTCAACGTTCCTGTCTATCTCCGCTCTCACCCGCTTTCAGAAGAGCGCCTCAGTTACATTGAGCGAACACTGAAGACCCTGAACTGGAATCGCCGAGCGCCAACCGACACATTTGAATTGCGTCGGGTCCAAACTGTTCTCCGCGCCTCACAAGAATCGCGCAATCGAGTCATTGCTGACTACGAACGGCAACTCACTGAAGCACCAGACAATCCCCAGGCGCTCGCACTACTCGGTACGGCCTTACTGCAATACAACGACTGGCAACGAGCTCAGCAATTGTTGGAACAGGCAGGAGCAAAGGGAGTTCATCTCAACCGCGAGCTGGGCATCACCTACCTCCGACTTGGCCAAACAGACCGGGCAAGGCAATTATTCTTGCAACAGCGTGAAGTCGATCCACAAGATGCTGACACCCATAACCAACTGTGCTCTTTGTTCTTCAAGGAAGGGAATCAGGAAGAGGCTTACAAATCCTGTCGTGCGGCACTCGACATTGACCCATACCTCGACGAGTCCTATATGACGTTGGCGCAACTCGCCCAACAACAAGGGAAAAGCGGTGAAGCACGGTTGCTGCTGGCCCAAGCCATGGAGTTACAGGGCCGGATGGATGCCGCACTCAGCCAGTACCAGCAAGCCGTATCACTTCTCGGTCCAGATCACGAGAAGGGGGAGGAGCTTACAGCAAAGATAAAGGAACTTGAGGAATTAGTGAGCCAATTAGGGAAAGGGGCTCGGCGTTAGAGCGGTTTGCATCTGAATCCCTGATAAGCCTGCGCCCTAGAGGGTGATCAGCCGCGACGAGCGCCTGATCACGTGGGAGGTAAGCACCTCAAATGACCACCGTTGTCCGGCTCTGACAAAAGTAGAGGACAGCCACCGCTAGGGAGGTGTCACGAAGCTGAGATGATTATCCAGTAATTATGTCCGAAATTCTAATAGAGTCTCATTAGGATGCAGTTAAAGCGTAGCACTGGCGGGAATGTCTCTGAAGCCAGATGGCTATCTTCACGAATCGTCCGCATTGCCGAGGATTACGCCCTCGGCTGTCGTTTGGAGAGGTCAGGAGTGCAGAGACTAACTCGCTGTTCACTCCAGCGTTAACGTGCATCACACTCTGTTCCCTATTCGTCTCCATTGCTTAGATTGAGATCGGTCGGCCGAGTTTTGTATCAGGCTTATAAATGGTTGCCTTTAGGTTAAGCGTAAGCAAGGCCAAGAGGAAAAGCTGGTTGCTACTTTAGGAGCATCGCGGATGACTGCTACGTCGCTCGATTGAGAGACTAAATCCTCGTTCCCGCGGATGTGTTGGCTCTTGTTCCATTCTACCAGAGTAACGGAGCGAGCATTGGTCGAGACGAGATAAACCAACACAAAGTCTAGCTTTTTCTTGACTCTTCAGTCTCGAATGGAGTAGCGTTTTCTGTAGAGAGGGGAACACGAAACGAGCTGTGTGTAGCATTGCAGGCTGAGAGTCCTTGTCTATAACCCAAAACTGCTCCTAGGAGGACAGTGCCCGAGGGCATTCACTCCTTCATAGAAAAACATACTTCGGTGACCATGAAAATTAAAATCGGAATTTCCAACGAAGGCTCTATCTTCGAAGGCGTTTCTCTTTGCACTAGTGGATCAGCACTCACTGTCATTTTCGACATCGCTCCTTGTGATTATTTGGAGTACGACCAAGCCGGAAAACCAGTAGAGTAGACGGACATATTGAGTAATCACCATGAACATCTTCTATACGCACTTCCGCATCGTTTCCGACTACGCGACTTACATTCGCAGCTTCCTCAAGATCGCAGACCCGCAGATCCGTGAGGTGGTCGAGGACGAGTTGAACAAAGGAAAGCTGTGGCCTGAGCCGCTGCTCCAATTCAACCCGTCGTTTGAAATGTCCAACAGTCTCGATGATCTTGTGAGGGCGGGGACTCTCCATCCAGATATCCGAGACATCTTCAAAGGGTACAGGCTCTATCGCCACCAAGTTGAAGCGATCAAGTTGGGCACGGCTGGAAAAGACTTTGTCGTCACATCGGGCACCGGATCAGGCAAATCACTCACCTACATTGGTTCAATCTTTCACCATCTCCTTTCGCATCCGGGTGCGAAGGGAGTGACGGCCGTCGTTGTGTACCCGATGAACGCCCTTATCAACTCCCAGTCCGAGGAGTTCACGCGGTACAAGAACAACTATGAGGAAGCGACTGGTAAAGAGTTCCCGATCTCGTTCGGCCAATATACTGGTCAAGAAAAAGAGGAGGAGCGCGCAAAGATGCGCGAGCATCCGCCTCAGATTCTCCTCACCAACTACATGATGCTGGAACTGCTTCTCACCCGCCTGCGAGAGCGCTCAATTCGAGATGGCATCTATGAGAACCTGCGTTTCCTCGTCTTCGATGAACTCCACACCTATCGCGGTCGCCAGGGTGCCGACATCGCTCTCCTGATGCGTCGTATCCGCTCCTGTTGTGCACAGCAGGTGGTTTGCATCGGAACGTCAGCCACAATGGTCTCGGTTGGCACACTCACCGCGCAGCGTGCTGAGGTTGCAAATGTGGCAACGAAGCTTTTCGGCAAGCCGTTCGCCCCGGAGCAGGTAATTCCCGAATACCTTGACCGTTCACTCTCGTTTAACGACACACTCCCGACGGGGGCCGAGCTGGCCGCCGCTATCGCGGCAGGTGTCAACTCTGAAGATGATGTGGCGATGCTCAAGGCGCATCCGGTTGCTGTGTGGCTCGAAAATACAGTCGCTCTTGAAGCTCGCGAGGGTCACCTGGTACGTGGTAAGCCGAAACGCATTTCCCAGATCGTGGAGGCGCTCTCTGGCGAGTGCGGACTGCCGGAAGCGACCTGTCGTGGCTTTCTCGAACACCTGCTGCAGTGGATCAGCTCCGCGAATCAACGGCTTCAGGAGCGTTGGCCAGCGCTACACGCTGCTGCCGTTCAAGCTCCACCAGTTCATCTCTCAGACTGGCTCGGTATACACAACACTTGACCAGGATGAGAATCGGTTCATCACCCTTGAGCCAGGAGTGTACAAGAGCGACGAAGAAGACAAAAAGCCGATCTTTCCCAATGTATTCAGCCGCGCCAGTGGCCACGCTTTTATCTGTGTTTCCCGCATAGGGAATCGACTGGAACCTCGCGAGTTCCGGGACAGTTCTGACGATGACACCGAGGCCACCGACGGTTATCTGATAGTCGGAGAGGATATTTGGGACCCGTCTGAGGATAGTGAACTCCTCCCGGAAACCTGGCTACGACTGACGAAGGCCGGTCTCATTCCGCGTGCGGAGAAGAAAGCCTTCTTCCCTGTGAAGCTCTCCTTCGACGAGTTTGGCAACTGCTCTGAAACGACTCCGATGAAGTGGTGGGGCTGGTTCATGAAAGCCCCACTGCTCTTCGACTCGACGGGCGGCGTCTTCTTCGATACCAAGACAAATGAAGGGACAAAGCTAACGAAGCTCGGGAGTGAAGGACGCAGCACTTCAACGACGATCACCGCCTTCTCCATCCTTAACCAACTTGACGATGCCGGGTTCAAACGGGAAGACCAAAAGCTCCTCAGCTTCACGGACAACCGCCAGGACGCCGCCTTGCAAGCTGGCCATTTCAACGATTTCGTACAAGTCGTCCGTCTCCGCGCCAGCATCCGCAAGGCATTGGAACAATCCTCAACTGGCTCATTGACTTACGCAACCATCGGAGAGGCGGTATTCAAGGCGCTCGGACTGCCATTTCTGGACTTTGCCAACATCAAGGAGGAGCCGACGCTTGCTCCAGTGCGACGGAACTATGAACAGTGCTTTCAAGACTATCTCGTCTACCGCGCTATCGCAGATTTGCGGCGCAGTTGGCGGATTGTCCTGCCCAACTTGGAACAATGCGCTCTCCTGACTATTGAGTATGCAGATCTGGACGAGATTGCCGCGACAGACGATTTCTGGAAAGACGCCCCACTCCTGGGCAGGTTGAGTCACGCGGACCGAAGAGAATTTCTTTGCACGATTTCTCGAGCCGACGCAGGAGTACCTGCGAGCACATCAGCACGGCGCGCCTGCTCTACGACTCGGCCCGCCTCGCGTTCCGCAACGGCGCCGGACCGTTTCGCTCCCTGGCTAAGCTCTCGTTTCCGGCCACGCCCTACCAGATGGTTCCGCTGATCATGGCTTTGCGTCAGGAGTCGGTGCGTTTGCTTGTCGCGGACGATGTTGGCGTTGGTAAGACGGTCGAAGCGTTGTTGATCGTGCAGGGAATTTTTGGAACGGCGGCAAGATTAAGCGCTTCGCCGTCTGTCTGCCTGCCGCATCTGTGCGACCAGTGGCAGGCCGAAATCCGCGACAAGCTCGACCTCGAAGCCGTCATCATCCGATCGAACACCCAGGCGCGGCTCGACCGCCAAATCCAAGGCGACACGAGCGTCTACGATTACTATCCGTATCAAGTCATCAGCATCGACTTCATCAAGTCCGAAACGCGCAGGGATGTCTTCGTCGAGCAATGTCCGGAACTCGTCATCGTGGATGAAGTGCACACTTGCGCGCGGCCCACCGGTGCGTCCGCCGGTCAGCAGCAACGCCATCATCTCGTCAGTCGCATCGCGCGAAAGCCCGGCCAGCACCTGGTCCTGCTCACCGCGACGCCGCACAGCGGCAAACCGGAGGAATTCCAGTCGCTGCTCGGACTCCTGAAGCCCGATTTCGAGCCACTCGATCTGCCTTCCTCAACGCAGGACCAACGTCGCGAACTCGCCGGGTACTTCGTGCAACGGAAGCGCGCCGATGTTGAAAAGTGGATGGGCGAAGACACGCCGTTCCCAAAGCGCGAAGCCTTCGAGTGGCCCTACGACCTCTCCCCGGAGCTATGGCAGCGTTCTTCGATGTACATCCTCGATTTCGCCCGCAAGCTCGTCGTGCCACGACGCGTCGCCAGCGACGGCACAAGCGCGTGCAGTATTGGACGGCTCTTGGCTCTGCTTCGCGGCGTGATGTCGAGCCCGGCAGCTGGCGTCGAGATGCTTGAATACTCGGCTCGATAAGCTGGCCTCGGCGGCCGTAGACGATGAAGCGCGGCGAGCGAGAGCTCCGACAGCTGACAGCAGAGAATCCCGTTCGCGATCACGGACTTTGGCTTCGACGGCGACAACACGCCGACCCAAATCGTCGAACGTATCGCCTGGACCGAGTATCAGCGCCAGCAGCTGCGCCAGCTTCGCCGATGAGCTGGCGAGACGCTGGCGAACGTCCGAGGATGACCAGAAGCTCTCGGCCGCCGAGGTGATTCTGGATCATTGGCTTCGTGATAGGTTTCAACCCGTGGTCTTTTGCCGCTATATCGCAACGGCGAGATACCTGGGCGAGCAACTCGGCCCGCTCCTGCAGCAAGAAGTTCCCTAAGCTCGACGTCGCAGGTAATGACGAGCGAAGATCCCGACGATGTGCGGAAGCAGCGCATTGACGATATGGGCAAAAGCGCCGCGCGTGTCTTGTCGCCACCGACTGCCTGAGCGAAGGCATCAATCTCCAAGAGTCCTTCACCGCGGTTCTCCACTATGATCTGCCTTGGAATCCGAATCGCCTCGAGCAGCGCGAAGGCCGCGTTGATCGCTTTGGCCAGACCGCGCCCGAGGTGAAAGCCTGCCTGCTCTTCGGTGGCGACAATCCCATCGATGGCATCGTCCTCGACGTGCTCCTGAGAAAGGTGCGCGAGATCAAGCGCTCTACCGGCATCAATGTTCCATTTCCGGAGGACACCCAGAGCATTATCGACAGCATCACAAAGGCTCTCCTGTTCAATCCCGAACCGGCAGATCGCGAAGGCGCGGGATGACGGAAGCAACTCGAACTTCGATCTCGGCAAATTCGACGAGGCGGCGCGAGGCCAAAGCATCGTCACGCGCAAGATCGAAGAGGCCGCCGAGCGCGAGAAGGTGCCACGCAGCATCTTCGCCCAGACGCCATCAAGGCCCGATGAAATCGAAGATCGATTTGCGCGAAGCCGACGACGCGATCGGCGATGTCGAGGCAGTCGAGCGCTTCGTCATCGGCGCGCTGACCGAATTGCTCGGCGTGCAAGTTGACCGAAGAAAATGCGAGGCTGCGCGCTTGGTCACCGGTAATCTCCCGCCCCAGCTCCGTCGAGCTGCTCCCAGCCGATCGAATCCATCACAGTCAGCTTCGCTCACCGACGCCAAAGGCGTATCACTACCTCGGGCGCAACCATCGTTTCGTCGAGCAGCTCTGCCAGTTCGTGATGGCGCACAGCCTCGCGCGCGTAGGACAAGGCGCCGCGCGCGCCGCGGTCATTCGCACGCGAGCAGTTTACCACGAAGACCACGCTGCTCCTGTTCCGCTGCCGCAACGTCATCGAGCAGCGGAAAGGACCGCGACGAGATCGTTGCGGAGGAGATGCTCCTCTGGGGCTGGCGCGGCACGCCGCAGCAGAAGGAGTTCCTCGATCACGCACAGGCCAAGGCGCTACTCGCTTCCGCACGGGCCTCTTCGGATCTCTCCGTCCAAGCGCGAGCGAGTTTCCTTGAAAACGAGTTGAGCCTCACTGGACTCCCTGCAAGAGCGAGTTTGACGCCGTCGCTGAGCGGCAATCGCAAAAGCTGGTCGAGGCGCATGAGCGCTTCAGCGCGCTGATGGACGCCAAACGCTTCCAGGTCGTGCTATCCTGTGCTGCCGATGGATCTTCTTGGTGTGTACATCCTCCTGCCGGAGGCGGCGAGATGAACTATCCCAGCATCCGTATCGAAGGCTCTATCCTCTCCCCGGACATTCTCGACCGGCTTGAAGATGCGCCTGGGCAGCGTCCAGCCGACTTCGGTCTCGACACGTCCACCAAAGTGAAGGACGAAATTGCCCGCGCCTGGGCCGATGCTCAGGACTACTGGCGTATCTTCCAACGCAAACTTGAAACGCTCAAAGCCGACGCCCAGCAACGACCGAGACGCGCAACAACTGGATCGTGCCGCTCCTGGGCCTCCTCGGGTACCAACTGGAATACCAAGCGCGCGGGCACGGAGGTGAACGGCAAGAACTATCCGATCTCCCACCGCGTCACCAACCGAGGGCAAACCGCCGGTCCACATCATTGGCTATCGCGAACCCGCCGGGCTGGATCGCAAGCCTGAGAAGTCGGCCCTACGCATGTCCGCCCATGCGATGGTCCAGGAATACCTGAACCTCACGGACCAGCTCTACGGCCTCGTCACCAACGGCCGAATACTGCGACTCCTGCGCGACAGCTCACGGCTGGTGAAGCTCACCTATCTAGAGTTCGACCTTGACCGTATTTTTGCTGATGGCTTGTTTGCTGACTTTGCCGTTCTCTTCCGATTGCTCCACGCCTCCCGTCTGCCGCAAACCGTCGATACGTCAGCCGCCTGTTGGCTGGAACGCTACCACCAGGACTCCCTCGATTCCGGAGCGCGCATCCGCGATGGTCTCAGCCGCGCCGTCGAGCATGCGATTCGCACCTTTGCCAATGGCTTTCTGGCTCCACCCGGACAATGAGGAACTGCGCAACGCGATTGCCTCTGGCAACCTCGACACCTGATACCTACTATCAGTGCTTGTTACGTCTCATCTACCGCATTCTCTTTCTTCTCGTTATCGAAGAGCGCGATCTCGTCTATCCGTCTACACAATCGGCCACACAGCGGGACCTCTACTATCGGTTCTACAGTCTTCAGCGACTGCGTCGCCTTCGGAAAAACGCTACTTAGCGGATCGCCGTCAAAATGATCTCTGGTTCGCGTTATGCACCTGTTTTCGTCTGTTTGAGGCGGATGGCCCTGGTCGACAAGCTCGGACTTGCTCCGCTCGCTGGCGACCTGTTCAACGCTGACTCGATCGGGCTACTTGATCGCTGTACGTTGAGCAACGAGTTCTGCTCGACTGCCTGCGGTTCGCTGAGCCTCTACCAGAATCCTGACACCGGCCAACCCATCCGCGTGAACTACGCCGCGCTCAATGTCGAGGAATTTGGCTCCGTTTACGAAGGACTGCTTGAATACGAGCCGGTCTTTGTACGGTGTGTGACAACCGACGATTTGCCTTCGCCCAAGGTGAGGCACGACGCCGCTACCGAATCTCACTACACCCGGACGATCTTGTTCAGCCGCTCCTGAAGCATTCGCTCGACTACCTTATTGCTGAGCGCCTTGAGAAGGCGCAGGAATTAGGGAATAGGGAGATAGCCAGTAGAGGGAGAGAGATCTATGTCAATCAGCTCGTATCAAGATCTCACGGTTTGGCAAAAGGGTATGCAACTGGCCGAGGAATGCTACCGTCTCACCCAGCGGTTCCCGAAAGCGGAGATGTTCGGCCTGACCTCTCAGATCCGTCGGGCCGCATCGTCAATTCCGGCGAACATCGCGGAGGGGATGGGGAAGGGAAGGAACACGAGAGTATCTCCAGTTCTTGCGAGTGGCGCAGGGCAGTCTGAAGGAACTGGAGACGCACTTAATTCTCAGTCACCGAGTGGAATTAGTACGGGAAGACGAAGTGGTTCCTCTCCTGGGAATATGCAGCGAGGTGGGGAAGATGATTCGTTCCCTGACTGGTTCTTTGCAGCGCAAGCTGCAGTAGGCCCTAACTCGCTACCTCCCTATTCCCTACTCGCTGAACATGCGCTGCTCTCTTTACGTGTGGCCGACATCGCCTGCGGTTCCGGTCACATTCTGTTGGCCGCCGCGCCGACGAATTGCTACTGAGTTGGCCGTTGTTCGTACCGGCGAGGAACAACCGTCTCCTACTGCCTTTCGTGTCTGCGATGCGCGATGTGATTCGTGAGTGTATCTATGGTGTAGACCTTAATCCTCTGGCCGTCGAACTCTGCAAGGTGGCGCTCTGGCTCGAAGCCCATAACCCAGGCGAGCCACTTGAACTTCCTTGACCATCACATTAAGTGTGGCAATGCGATCGTCGGTTTCGCCCGACGCGACGAACTGGAACGTGGTGTACCTGATGAAGCCTTTGTCACTATGCCGGGAGATGATAAAGCTGTCGCCGCCTCCCTCCGGAAACGGAACAAAGAGGAACGCACTGCCCAAAATCAGATCCAGCTTGACCTTGCACCGGAAATCCAGAAACAACTTGATGACATTCTTAAAAGCTGGCGCGAGATCTCTAGCCTACCCGAGCGCACGCCCAAGGAAATCGAGGCCAAGAAACACCGTTACCTCGACTTCACTAAGGGTCAGGACGCTTGGCTGCTGAACTCTCTCTCTCTCTCTCTCTCTCTCTCTCTCTCTCTCTCTCTCTCTCTCTCTCTCTCTCTCTCTCTCTCTCTCTCTCTCTCTCTCTCTCTCTCTCTCTCTCTCTCTCTCTCTCTCTTCTCTCTCTCTCTCTCTCTCTCTTTCTCTCTCTCTCTCTCTTCTCTCTCTCTCTCTCTCTCTCTCTCTCTCTCTCTCTCTCTCTCTCTCTCTTTCTCTCTCTCTCTCTCTCTCTCTCTCTCTCTCTCTCTCTCTCTCTCTCTTTCTTTCTTTCTCTCTCTCTCTCTTTCTTTCTTCTCTTTCTCTCTCTCTCTCTCTCTCTCTCTCTCTCTCTCTCTCTCTCTCTTTCTCTCTCTCTCTCTCTCTCTCTCTTCTCTCTCTCTCTCTCTCTCTCTCTCTCTCTCTCTCTCTCTCTCTCTCTCTCTCTCTCTCTCTCTCTCTCTCTCTCTCTCTCTCTCTCTCTCTCTCTCTCTCTCTCTCTCTCTCTCTCTCTCTCTCTCTCTCTCTCTCTCTCTCTCTCTGACAGATTGCCGGTATTCCCATTGCTCAATTCTATCTGCCAAAGACGGAGGAGAACCGCCGTAAGCTCATCACCGACGCTGAGTTTCGCTTGTACTGGTCTGGTGAACGCCGACCACAGGGCCAGGCTACGGCGGAGGCGTGGGCGCTCGCTGAACGCAAGCGTTTCTTTCACTGGTTCTTGGAGTTTCCCGAGATCATTGAGCGCGGCGGTTTTGATTGTATTCTCGGCAATCCGCCCTACCTTGGTGGACAGGATCTCAGTGGAACTTATGGCCATCCTTTTTGTCACTATGTCAAATGGGAATACGCCCCCGCTGGTTTGAGTGACTTGGTCGTCTACTTCGTCCGCCGTATCTACAGCCTGCTGTGCCCCGGCGGTTTCACCGCCTTCATTACCACAAACTCGATCAAGGATGGCGACATCCGCAAAGATGGTCTTGAACAGATACTTGCCCAGGGCGGGGCCATTACCTTTGCCGTACGCGGTATTAAATGGCCAGGGCGCGCTAACTTAGTCGTCTCGCTCGTTTCGGTTCACAAAGGCGAGTGGGAGGGTCAGTGTTTCCTTGATGGCAAGGAAGTTTCTGTCATTAATGCCTACTTTGAGGACAGCCTCGATTCAGGGGGCCCTCTGCCTCTCTTTCGAAAATGCTGACCGTGTCTTCGAAGGATCCATTTTTCTCGGCGATGGATTCCTGCTCACTCATGGTGAAGCTAAGGTAAATGAAAGAACGAAGGACCCCGTCAATAGCGAAGTCATTTCCCCGCTCATCAATGGCCAGGAAATCAATAATGAACCCGAACAAGCAGCAGGACGGCAGATCATCAATTTCTTCGATTGGCCCTTGGAGAAAGCGCGAAAGATTTGGTGAGGCTTTTCGAGCGTGTTGAGCAAGCTTGTAAAGCCGGAAGGGATCAAGTGAAAAACGTGCTGCGCGTCGAGAGCGTATGGTGGCAATACGCTGAGCGCGCAATCGGACTTTATACCGAGATTCGTAGACTTCCTCGCTGTTTTGTCGCCGCGCGCACGACAAAACATCTCAACTTCTACTGCCTCTACCATCTAACTATCGTGTTCACCGATGCCCTCAAAGTCTTCACCACCGACCGCTGGGATCTCTACACTGTCGTCCAATCCACGATTCACGAGGTCTGGGCGCGCAAATACAGCGGCGCGCTGAAGCAAGATCTTCGCTACTCGCCGTCGGAGTGCTTCGACACTTTCCCTTTTCCCGAGGATATGGCAGACAGCGAATCCTACGCTGGCGGCCATCGGCGAGCACTATCATGAACACCGTCGCGCCCTCATGCGCCGTCTCTGGCTCGGCCTCACCGACATCTACAATCTCTTTCATGCCCGTGACCTCACGCCTGCTTTGGTTGCCAAAGTCAGCAACAAATCTGAGAAGAAGCCGACGCTGGATATCAAGGGCCTGCTTGAACTCCGCGGCCTGCACCACGAGATGGACAATGCTGTCCTTGACTGCCTACGGCTGGACCGATCTCGACCTTGGCCACGACTTCTACGAAGCTCGAATACCTGGCCGAAAACGACCGCGTCCGGTATACGATCAGCCCCGACGCCCGTAAAGAAGTCCTTCGCCGCCTTCTCGCCCTCAATCACGAACGTGCCACCGCCCCAGGCGACAGCCACCACACTAGAAAAAGAAAACGCGCCGTTCCAGCGCCGCTGACGAACCGACGAACGCTGAGCCGGAGCTGTTCTCGTGAATCAAGGTTGAACGATGAGTGATAATTATTCGTCCTATTTGTCTCAGGTCTACGATCGCTTGAAAGAAATCGAGCAGGAGAGCATTCTCAAATTAGGTCAAGAGCAAGCATTCCACTTTGCTACAAGCTTGCGAACGATTGGATAGACATCTCCATCAGCTATAGGACGCACCTATACCAGCGACGAAATCTCCCAGAGTCTGGTCTCCGCGTATTTCCTTTCCTTGTTCAAGGAAGTGCAATGGTTTCAACTGCATTTCCTGTCTGGCAACTACCCATTGCTAGGCCGTGGTCTTCGGTTTGCGTGGGAGCTGATCTATCGAGCGTATTATACCGACACTTATACAGGTGAATCCCCACCAGGTCCGTCCCTCAATGACAAAACTACGTGGTTGGCGCAGCGCGAGAACAAATTGCGCTGGGACAATTGTATATGTCCAATGCTTAGCAAAGTTTTGCCTGTAGTAGAACAGGAACAAGAGGTCCAAGAATATTATCATGCACTCTGGGAAAAACTTACCAGCAAATACGTTCATCCATCTGTAGATCTTGTCTCTAGAATGATGGGAGAGACTGCCCTGCTCATTACGGACAGCTTTGATGAGACATGGGCAAAAGAAATAATTCAGGATGGTACGGAAGTTTTTGATCTCATCTGGTTAGCGGTGATCTCCCGATTTCCTCGCTGTGCACCATTGCTTGCTAAACAGGAGTATGGTCTCGTCTGTCCACTCACACAAGCAGTGCTGGAAAAGATTCCATTGGCTGACTGAATGAAGTTCCGTAGGGAAACCTTCTCCATCGTCAAGCGAATGAAGGACGAACAGAACATGGGGAGAGTACCGCACCAAACACGCGATCCTTACAATCTACGATGCCATGGCCGAAGCGATTCGCACTAGTAAACCCCATCAAACTCGCCTCGACCCACCACCCGCTGAGACCCGTGCGTGGCGCATCTAGCTAGGGAGTGGGAGTTAGGCTAACGGCTCATACCACTCTCCAGAGCAAGGGCGAAAACTCTCTGGCCAGTTCGCAGATCTAGAAGTGCCACAGAAGCCGTAACTGAATCGGAGCCTCCGGGTTGACTCTCTCAACGACAACTTTGGTGTTTTCAATTCCAGCCTCCCGTGACAAGCGAAGGAAGTCTCCCGCAAAATAGCGTGGACAGTATCCCACCAGGGTTGCCGGGTCATCAGTGCGCAGTGCTACTGCATCTGGGTCATGCTTATTTTGCGGATCAAGCATGAGGTACAATTGCTCTCCAGGTGAAAGCTTGTGAATTCGCAGGATAGCCTCTCGGCAACAGATACCGAAGCCCATGACTGAAGAAGCGCTATGCGATACATGTTGTCAGGCCCTCGATAGGGGCATGGGAAGAGTAGCCAACAAGTCTGCTTTTTGCATCCCTCCAAGTGCAAGCCAGCAACGTTTAGCGGATCATCTTCACCTGGCCGTGTATTCAACCAGTGAAGAAAGTCTTGGTACTCTGGCCGCTTTTTCGACAATCTAAAGCCGATTGGCAAACAAGGGAAACAACTCATCGGATTCGTAGATCGTTGTCAGAGCTTCCATCCGTGCAAATGGAATGAAGTTAGGTGACTGCTTTACGCCTTTCGTGTACACGAAGCGGTACACCTCTCCCGTCGAAGCTCAATCTCCCGACCGGAAACCAACTGCGGCTCTTACGGATCGCCGGCCAGGCTCAGGTATAAAATCTTCATGACCACACTCCTTGTAACGCCAGTAAGCGTTGACAGTTTACCTCCAGCATTTTTTGCGCAAACCTACTTGCAACAAGAGAAATGCGCTCCGGTGAAATCTGTATCAAATATGGAGGCGACCTTTTGCAGAGACACCTGCCGAAGACGTTCAAGCCACCCGTCGGCAGCTTGAAGTCTCAGTTTCCCAGCTTCATAAAAGGCCTCCAGTGGCGACAAAGGCTTTTTGCTAGCAGATGAAGCATCAAAGCAGAGACTGCTCGTTCGACATACCTTTCCACGGACCGCCGTTTGTCGCTTGGTGAGAGCCTGTCTTCCCGGTCAGTATCTGTTTCACCACTCCCCAGACTGGAAGCATGGTCATAAGAAGGAGCAAGGTGTGTCGTTTCCAGGGTCACGACAAGTCCCCAGTTCTCGTGATGCCGATCCTGGTTCGCAATCCAAGCATCAAACATCAGATACCCAACAAAAACATCTCTCGCAGTCTCTACATTGGCGAATCCAGTCCGGCCAATCGGCAATTTGATCTGACGGTTTCTCAAGACTGCCATAACACGCTTCACCGTGTGTTGGCTCACGCCGAAGCGCTTCGTTTGTGGATATTTCCGGATAACCTTTGCCAATAACTCATTTCCCAGTTCAGTACGACTCTCAGGAGGTAGGAAGGTGTTACTAACCTGATGCCCTTACTCATGACCGGCGATACTCTGACCTATTGCACCCAGCGTTTTTCCTTCGTGATACACTGAAGGATTTCCTTCGAAGGTCACGGAAGAATACGTCTCGTGTGCTAAGCATCATTCTATGAGTTTCAGGAAGCAATGAAACATTCCGTCCAATAGCCAAATAGTAACGGTACTCGAATGAGTTGGCCTATATGAATCTAGAAACGTGCGTAGGTCTCGAATCTTATAGAACTCTCCAGAGCATAGCGAGGAACATTTACCCTTGAACGTCCGCCGTCGAACTCCCAGATGATATCGCGCAGCAACTCTGAAACTGC
Source organism: uncultured delta proteobacterium (assembly GCA_963733195.1). Taxonomy (GTDB): domain Bacteria; phylum Desulfobacterota; class Binatia; order Bin18; family Bin18; genus VGTJ01. The sequence continues at coordinate 73,988 of CAVTCR010000007.1, read as the reverse complement.
TTGGTAAGATATGCCCCGCCGAGTCCTGGAAGCGGTTGCCGTGGAAGGCTATCGTTCTGGTGTGCTCACGCGTGGACAAGTACGGCGGTTATTGCAGCTTTCTTGGTGGGAGACCGAAGCATTTTCCTCGAAGGAGCGGCAAGCTTATTTGCCATACGATGAAGAAGCTGACCTGGAGGCACAGCCTGCCCTACGAATTAAGAAGGGGAAACGGCGAAAAGGTTAAAAGGGGAAAAGGAAAAGCGCGCTTTTTTTCTTGTCTTCTCCGTTTCCCCATTTCGCCATTTCCCCTTTTTCCCTGGTGCGAAGACGGGCTGCGCCTCGCCACGGAGCACTCAAGTGAAAATCTTTATCTTGGTGTGCCTTCTATGTAGCTATTCCGGCAACCCCAACACTTTCCGCCCAGCCTCACTAATCATGCTCGGATTCCAGGGCGGATCCCAAACAATTTCGACTTTGGCCTCACGCACTCCAGGCAGCGAACGAATCTGCTCTTCGGCCTCTTGAGAAATGTATCCCCCCATACCACACCCCTGTGTCGTGAGGGACATTGTGACATTGACAAGATCACCCATAATCCTGACATCGTAGATCAAGCCAAGATCAACGATATTCACCGGGATTTCCGGATCACGACATTTTCGCAGCGCTTGGAAGACCAGGTCTTCACTCAGTGGTTGAGAGGGGTCGAGCGGTTGAGCTATCGCTTGGAGCGGACCAACAGGGGTCGGTAATGGCGTCGGCGCTGGAGGAGGATGGAGTTCTGTTGGTGGCAATGGTGCTGCAGGCTGGTCTTTTTTCCACAATGCACTAATACGACGAAATAACGATGGCATAGTATCCTTTTGTGAGTGACTTCACCCGACTGACAACATCAGAGAAACCGCCAAGATTCGCACCCTGCCTAACACCCAGGTTCATTCCCTTCTGTTTCTTTTCGGTTCCGTAGCGAAGAAAAACGGCGGGCAGGAGGAGGATCACCATAGATCTCGAAGAACGCCTCGATGCTGGAAAGCAATTGCGCACGGATCTGCTCGCGAGTTCCCTCAATCAAATGCAGTGTGACATGGCTCTCAGAACCATCACCAAGTGTTACATGCCCTTCGTCTATCCCTGCAACCTCTCCGGCATTGTATAGTCGTAAACCGTAGACGAGCGAAAGAGGCTTCCCTTTCCCGCCAGAGATCGCTCTGAGCTTTGCCATTGGTATCTTCCTGTCGGAAGGGAATATAGACAAGTAAGGTCTACGTTGTCAATTGCTAATGAGGCTGTAGGAATTGGGATTTAGGATTTGGCAGAAAACAACAGGAAAAAGTAAGATCACGATTTTCCTATTTTTGCCTTTTGACTTTTGATTTCTTTTTCTCTGAATCCCAACTCCTAGTTCCTACATCCTAACGATAAATCTCCGCCCCACCCTGCTTAAACTCCTCCGCTTTCTCTTGCATACCCGCTTTCAGTGCAGTCTGTTCATCAAGCTGCTTCTGCTCCGCATAATCGCGCACGTCTTGCGTAATCTTCATCGAGCAAAAGTGCGGACCACACATGGAACAAAAATGTGCAACTTTCGCTCCCTCCGCCGGGAGCGTGGCGTCATGAAAGTCTCGGGCAGTTTCTGGGTCAAGTGACAAGTTGAATTGGTCCTGCCAGCGAAACTCAAAGCGTGCTTGCGACAGCGCGTTATCACGAGCTTGTGCGCCAGGGTGTCCTTTCGCCAGATCAGCGGCGTGAGCAGCAATCTTGTAGGTAATGACTCCAGCCTTTACATCTTCTTTATCGGGCAGCCCAAGGTGTTCTTTGGGAGTCACATAACAGAGCATCGCGCAACCGAACCAACCAATCATTGCTGCGCCGATACCAGAGGTGATGTGATCGTAGCCTGGGGCAATATCCGTCGTGAGTGGGCCCAAGGTATAGAATGGTGCTTCGTGACACTCTTTGAGTTGTTTCTCCATATTGACCTGAATCAGGTGCATCGGTACATGACCCGGCCCCTCGATCATGGTCTGCACCTCATGTTTCCAGGCAATCTTAGTCAACTCACCGAGTGTTTCGAGTTCAGCGAATTGCGCCTCATCGTTTGCATCAGCAATCGATCCGGGTCGCAGCCCATCACCGAGACTGAACGACACGTCGTAGGCTTTCATGATCTCACAGATTTCCTCGAAGTGGGTGTAGAGGAAATTCTCTCGATGGTGCGCAAGACACCACTTCGCCAGGATCGAACCACCACGCGAGACGATTCCGGTCATCCGTTTCGCAGTCATCGGCACGTAGCGTAAGAGCACACCGGCGTGGATGGTAAAGTAATCCACCCCTTGCTCCGCTTGTTCGATCAGCGTGTCACGGTAAATCTCCCACGTCAGTTCTTCAGCTTTGCCGTTCACCTTCTCTAAGGCCTGGTAAATGGGCACCGTACCAATCGGCACAGGAGAGTTACGCAGAATCCACTCGCGGGTTTCATGGATGTTCTTTCCAGTGGAAAGATCCATCACAGTATCCGCGCCCCAGCGCGTCGCCCAAATCATTTTCTCGACCTCTTCTTCAATGGAAGATGCGACTGCCGAGTTTCCGATGTTGGCATTGATCTTCACCAGAAAATTACGACCAATGATCATCGGTTCTAACTCAGGATGATTAACGTTTGCCGGAATGATCGCGCGACCGCGCGCGACTTCGTCACGAACGAATTCAGGCGTGATAACCGAGGGAATACTCGCGCCCCAGGAATTCCCTGGATGCTGCTGTGTCAACCGTGCAGAACCGTTGCCGTTCTTCGCTGTTTGTTGTTGCGCAACTTCCCGCGCCTGGTTTTCGCGGATGGCGATGTACTCCATTTCCGGGGTGACGATGCCTTTGCGGGCGTAGTGCATTTGCGAGACATTCTTGCCTATCATCGCCCGTCGCGGCTTGCGAAGGTGAGCAAACCGCAAGTGATCCAGCTGCGAATCAGCCGCGCGCTGGCGTCCATACTCGGAAGAGATGTTTGGCAATTCTTCTGAATCTTCACGCGCGACAATCCACGCCTGTCGCAAAGGAGTCAGCCCACGGTGGATATCAATCGTGACCTGCGGGTCGGTATATGGGCCGGAGGTATCGTAGACACACATCGTTGGCCGCTCACTTCCGCCATTCGTATGACCGTTTCCGTGCCCCGTGTGTGCAGGACTGAGGGTAATCTCACGAAAAGGCACGCGTACGTTTGGTTGCGTACCTTCCACATAGACTTTGCGCGATTCAGGAAGGGGTATAGTACTTAGACCCATTTCTGCGCCTGGAGTTTTACCATTTGTTCCATTGAGACCATTACGTTTCATGACCACAGTCCTCCTTATACAATCGTAACCCGACACCTCTTGGGAACCCTTGCAAGCGTGAAGTCAGAAGGCAAAGACTCTTCCCCACGCGATGGGGTCTCTCAGGTTGTGAAGGAATAAAAATTAAACAGAAGAAAAAGTATGTGAGTAGCGACACGATGTTCCCTTCGCTGGCATTACCCAGATCAGGTTCCAAGGGTCGATGAGTTCACCTATTGAACCCATCCTCTCAGCCGTAATTGCGGCTCCCCTAACGGCCCGCAGGCCGGTTTTGTTTGTATGCTACGCTGCGGGTGCAGTACTGTCAACGCTTCGCTGTTACACTACCCCTCATCCGACTCCTCGCGGAGCGATTGCGCCGTGCGCCATCCCCCAGGGAGCCTGAAATCTAGCCGGTGTAGACAAGAGCAAAGCGTTGCTGACGCTCGGGGCCATGCAGCCTCATTGAACTGGTCTATCTGACGCGGACCAATGCCCCAAGAGATTTTCTCTATTTATGAGTGAGCCTCGAAAACACCGTTCCACTCTTCTGGTGGCGGTGTTTTTTGGTAAATCTGGCAACGGTCCGCCATTGTCCGGGAAGGACCGTCCCCCGACCAGAGCGTCAGGGATTCTTTGAAAATTTCTAGAGCTTCGCGCCAGCGTCGTTCGCGGTACGCTTCCAGTCCAGCCGCATAGAAACTGAACGCCTTTTCTTGCTCCAGAGGAAGTGACGTCCCGGCTCTGGCCAGCAGTTCATAGATACGCACAGCCTGTTCCCTCCCTACCACCTGCACCGTGTCGATCTCTCGTAGGAAAAAGGACTTCTCAACCATCTGGGCAGTATTCTCTCCGATGAGAATTTGCGTTTTATACGTCTTATTGAGCCCCTCTAGTCGGGAAGCCGAGGTTGACGTGGTCTCCCAGGGCACCATAGGCAAAGCGATATTTGGAGCCCAGGTTTCCTACCAGCATCAGACCCGAGTTAATCCCGGTCCGGGCAATCAGGGGCGGACGCCCGACCTTCGCCCACTCTTCACTCAACGCTTTTCGCTGTTCTTGCATGGCTAGCGCTGCGGCACACGCTCGTTCCGCATGGTCGAGTTGCTCAATCGGAGCCCCAAAAATGGCCATCAGCTCGTCGCCCACATACTCCTTGAGCATGCCTTGATACAAGAAGATCTGTTCTGTCATACGAGTGTAGTATTCGTTCAGAATCTCGATCATCTCGTGCGGGGCATACCGCTCCGACGTCGAGGTAAATCCTTGCAAGTCACTAAAGAGAACCGTCAGGACCTTTTCCTCACCTCCGAGCTTCAACCGCCCTGGATCTTTGAGCATTTCTTCAATCACCACTGGAGCAACATAATGCGTGAACGCATCTTTGATTTTTTTGCGTTCTCGCTCTTCGGTAACATAATCATACACGCTGAGAACGGTGTAACTCACTGACAGCGCCAACAGCGGATAGACGATATCGAGCCACACGCCAGCACTGACAAAGAGCCAACGGGCAATGAAGACGTGCAAAACACCCAGTCCTGTGGCGAACATCAGACCTTTGAGCGGACCTATGCGCGGGAGGACACTGCCGATCAGACCCCCCAGGATGATGATGGCAAAGAGACCATAGACTTTCGACCATCCAGGGCTCGTTATAAAATTTTGCGTCAATATATTGTCGATGACCGTGGCATGAATCTCCACACCAGGATACAGAGGGCTATCAGGCGGATGTAGGAAGAGGTATTCCTCACATCGTTGACTCCTATGGTGAAAGGAGTATTCCTGAGATCGTGGGCCCCGATGGCGACGGACCCAACCAGCACGATTTTATCAGTAAATGTCCCTTTCGCCAGTTTGCCGCTCAGCACATCGCTAATGGAAAAATAGGGGAAGGTTTTCGCCGGGCCGAGGTAATTAATGAGTAATCGTCCGGTCTCATCGGTGGGGATGAACCGATCCCCCATCTGCACTCCCTGTGCCCCATGGGAATCAATGTGCACTGTCAGTGGCGGCTTACCGAGGTAGTGCCAGGCACATAAGACCGCGAGAGGAGGAAAGAGATCTTCGCCCCCTTGAAGCATAAGCGGCATCCACCGCATGACACCGTCCGGGTCTGTGCGCAGACTGAAATAGCCCGATGATGCGGCAGCTTCAGTGAACATGGCGATATTGCTCTCTGGGGCATAGGCTTCGTTGTGATCTGAGACCTTCTTCAGGCCCTGCTCGGTGTAGGTAACAAAAGGATATTTAGACGCGCTCAGGCGCTCAAATCGTTGGTCTATTCCTGTCTGTTCGATCTGGTAACCGAGGTCGTTTTTGCTCTGGTGAAAGAAATACCCAAGCACGACCGCAGCAGACGAATTTTTTATGGCATTGGCCAAAGCCAAATCGTTATCGGCAGTGCGTTTACTCTCCTGTATGAAGGAGGCTAACTGTGAGTTTTTAATCGCCAACGTGTCGATCTTTTGACTCAATTGATTGAGAAGTCCCAACTGAGAATTCTCATCCGGCTCCAGGAAGCCGACATCAAACCCGATCACCTTGGCCCCATCTTGCGATAGGTTGTCCACCAAAGCTGCGAGCTTGGAGCGAGGCCAGGGCCAGCGGCCTTCAATATCGAGGCTTTTTTCATCGATCAGCGCGAGGACAACGGCGGGTGAAGGCTGCACCTGACCTCGCGAGAGGAAACGGAGGTCATAGGTTTTTAATTCGATCAGATCGAAAATGGGGACGTGGGATCGAAAGAGAATGACAACCGCGAGAATGGTGATAAGTGTCAGAGATACTGGATTGATGGAGAAAAGGGATCTTCAGCAAAACTCTCATCCACGCAGACTCCTAACGGCCCTCACATCCGCACCTTGCCCCTAGTACTGTATCTCGCAAACGGGTTCAAGCAGTTAGGCCACGCATGATGAAATTTGATAGGGCGAGCCTCGACCGCCCTACAGCTCCGTGAGAATGGTGAGAAGTGTCAAGGACGCTGGAGTGATAGAGAAAAGGGATTTCAGCGATCTCATATGTATCCAGCTTCTACATGCTGAAAGTGACCGCGACGTATTCGGCGTCCACTTCAGCACGATCAGGCAGGCGGTCCGCTGTGCTGAGGGGCAGAAGACAGCGTAACATCACGGGGCGGGGAAGGCATCCCCCGCACAAATGATGACGCAAGAAAATACCAGTCTGACTCCGATTTTCCCTTATCGCAGTTAGCATTGTTCCGTCCCGGAGAATCGTCTGGTTTGGACGTAACATGCGGCCGGCCGCCCTGCGATTACATATCAATCCACATGCACAAATGTTTGGATAGGGCAATCATAAGGGGTTCCAATGGGGGGAAGGTTATTAGGATAGTTGTTGAAATTGTACTGAGCCGGAAGTTCGCATTGTTTAACTACGGTGCTAGCCAGATCACCACGGACTGAACACGGATCCGTATCCGGTCCGACGCACGCATATGTATTGATCTCTGCTGTCAGCGACCGGATCAGAACAGCAACTGGGATCCAGTTTGGATTTACACAGAATTGCGGGTCCAGAAGAGGGGCGTCGTCAATGTGTACCGCAACGTGGGCCTTTCCCTTTTTCTTTTCATTGACAGTTTGTTCTACTGGCGCTTGAGCCACGAGAGTAGTTACCGGCGTCGCTGATTCTCCTGCCACCTCATTACCAGCTGGGTTTTGCACAATGTCTCTATCGATCCCGTCGTCACGGTACACTCAGTTATCGCGGGATGTGCGTCCAGGGATGGCACCTGCTTAAGGCTGACAGTACAGACAATGCTGCTGACGTGTATGCCCGCGATATACCCTTGGTAATGCGCCTCGGCCCCAGTTCCCAAGAGCGCGACCAGACTAACGCCCAGCAGGCCAAGCATCAGGACTCTCTTAAACATGACATTCTCCTTTTGTTTTGTTGTTTTGCACGTTATTGAAAGCGATTTACGCCCACGGCGTGAGGATTTTGCTTGTTATCTTGTTATCATCGTCGATCTCCTTCTCCAGTGCCTCTTCATCATTCGAAATCCTCACCAATGGAAGCGCCAGGGTAACTCGAGCAAAGAACATCCTGTCCGGTTGTATGAATGGGTTGTCAAAGTCTGTATTAAAAAACTTGAACTTCTTGTCAAAAAGATTCGTCGCTCCAACCGTGATGAACCCATACCGCTTCGGCAAACGGTAATTGAGTGCCGTATCGACGAGTCCAGAAGTCATCGCTGCCAGACCGAAGCGGGTGGGTTCCACTGCAACTGCCTCAACCTCGCCGTCTTGATTCCAGTACGTTGCCGTCAAGGAGGTGCTTAATCCGGAAGGGTGGAAAAAGTTGATCCCCAAAGGAACACGAAGCGTATCCAGCTCCCTTACTCCTCAGTGAATCTTTCATCCCGTTTAAATCGCTCAAATAGATATTCCCCTCTCAGGGCCAGCCACGGATGAGGTGTCCAGAAAAGATAGGCACGAGCCAGATACTCGTCCCAGTCTGCTTTCCGAGTACAGGGTTCGTAGGATCCTCGGAAACAACCAAAAAGGGAGTTTTCAGATCCCTCTTGGAAAACTCCACGCCTCCGAAGAGGTCTTTTCGTAAATTTCTGATCGATAGCTCCCCCATAGCGCCATGCCTCTGTTTGATTCGCCTCATCAAAGAATTGATTAAAGCCGGCCACCTGGGTCGGCTCCAGGGTCTGGTCCGTGATCAGCGTTCTCTTCAACACCCTGAAGGCAGCAGCGCGCAGTGTGGTACCCGGAATGGGTTCCCAGGTAATCCCGAATTTCGGATTGAACTGGTCTGTCTTCTCCGACAGCCGGACTATCGGCCCTCATAGAAATCGCCACTGACGCCAAGCGTAAACGGTCACATTCTTTATGAGCGAGATTAATGTAGGCATATGTGTACACATTGACGTGGTGGAGATCTGTGTTGATGGTGTCTGCTAATGGACGTCAGGACCGGCGGAAGATGGCAAGTTCAACTCCAAGGTCAATGTCTTAATGCTCCATCAATGTTGAAGTATCCCACGCCGCTCGTAAGGTTGAAGTATCGGCGAACGGAACAGGTGTTGGAGTCTCGCCGCCAAACGCACGTTGATCGGTCTTTGTAATCAATGGGCGAGATAAGACCCGGGTCAGGAGGCTGTTCATCGCTCGTCTTAAAATCTGCATCCTGATATATAAACGAGCCGAGGAGAATAGAACCCGGCGAAAAAGCGTGCCGTCCACCAAGGCGGTAGGTTGCCTCTCTTCCGTGTTATCTCTAGCCAGGGAAGAAATCTTCCGGGAAGAATCGTTGGCTTGAAGATCGCCTCGTTCGATTATCTCTGTACCGATACTCAGCCTGAACACTCGTTTTGGGAGAGAGTTCGTATTGTAAAAAAGCGTTGGCGATATCATCTTTTTGGTCAGCGTTTCTGCGAAACCCGTCTGTCGTAAGATGGAACCCACCAAGGCTGAAGGCTGTCATTCTTGTAGATGCCTGAAATAACGCCTTCTCCAGCATATGTGTCATTTTCACCGATAAGGCCACTCGTCTGCAGAGTGATCCCATTCCGGTTGAAAATGGGATTGAACTCATTGAACGAGAGCGCTCCAGGACCTCCGGCGCTGATGAGGAACAGGTTACTTTCAGCGAGGCGGGGCTGAATGGGCGTCATGTTGAGCGGCTGCAGTAATTGTGACTGCAGCAGTTCACTCACTCTGGCGATCTCGTGGCGCGGCAAGACAGAGTATGAATCGGCGAGAAACCGGTGGGCAGAAAAATTGCTCGGATCGGTGTTCACCGACTTCCATCCTTCCACCAGAGCAAGTTCTTGAAAACCGAGATCAGTGTACACGCGCGCAAGGCTGGCACTGCGGGCCGCAAGGTCCGAATCGAGCAACAAACGTGACCGGTAGACCGCCCGGTTATCGTTCAGCTCAATGGCCTTTTGCAGATCCTGCAATGCCTCCACCGGTCGATTCGTCGTCTGTTTCTGGATGGCACCATAGAAGAACGGAGTGGGGTCTTGCGGGTCCAGTCCCTGAGCAGTGACGTACTCACGCTCGTCCAACCCCGTGCGTTTCTCTTCATAATAGGTTTTGCCCAAATAGCTGCGGACAAGTGAATTGTTGGGGTCCAGACTTGCGGCAATTTCGATGTCCCGGCCCCCCTCATGCAGAGCGCCCTCGCGGATCTTTGCTAGACCCAGACCGAGCCTTGGGAGAGGATCAGCTTGATCAAACGCAATCGCTTTCTCAAAGGCCTCCTTGGCCGGTGTCGTCTGGACTCGGGTCAAGTAAGCAAAACCCAGCACTGTCTGAGTACGTGAGAGATTGGGCTCTAGCGTCACAGCTTCCTGTGCTGCAGAGAGCGCGCGATCCAACATCCCGAAGGATGAATGAAGTTCTGCCAACCGCGCCCACGCTAGCGCATTACGCGGTTCGAGTTCGACTGCCTTTGTCAGACTCGCTCGTGCGCCTTCCAGGTCAAATCTGGATTGCTGGGCGTAGGAGAGAGCGATCAACGCGGCGGCGGAGTTAGGGGCCGCACCGACAGCTTGTTGCGCGACGAGCGAGCGCTTTCTCATTCTCGTTCTGCACTACAGCGATAATCGTTTGCAATGCGAGAGCGTTGCTGTCCTGCGGGTGGAGACTCAGCGCTCGCTGGATATCTGCAGCTGCTTCATCAACACGACCCACAGCAAGCAGCAGAGAGGCGCGATAGGCAAAGAGGCGTGAGTCACTAAGGGTTCCGGGAACAGTGGCAATACTCTGAAATGCCCGCTGGAGGTCTCCTTTTAGATAAAACTCGGTAGATTGTCGCACCGCTTGCCAGTCTGGTCCAGGTGGAAGTTCATCGGGACGAAGATAGATCACCGGTGGATAGTACAATGTCCAGTGCACGGCATCACGGGGACGCGCCACAATCCGCAACGTAGGAGCTTTTCCTGCCTCAGCAACCGCAGATTGGCCATCAGTGAGAGTGAGGCTCCCCGCTTGGTTCTCTGCTACTACGGTTCCTTCAAATACCGTCACGTAAGTCTTGTCTACTTCAACACTAACGAGAAACTCAGTGCCCCTGACGCCCGCAACAGTGAAGGGAGTCTGCACTTCCAGGCTACGGGGACCACGGCTGAGGAAATGAGCCGCCCCCTTGAGCAGATTGAGCAGCCCGGTTCCTCCGTCCTTGACGCCTTGTATAGTGATGCTGGTGTTCGCATTCAAGCGCAGCACGGATTGGTCGAGCATGGCGATGTCAGCCCGGCTTCTCTCAAGCACCCGAATCGTGTCACCGGGGCGAAAGGTGTCATTTAACTTTACCGGTTGCCATTGAGTGCTCCCCACCAGTTGGACTTCGACGGTCCCTTGTACTGAAACCGCCTTTGCAACCCAGTCGCTCTGTGTTTGAGCGAAAGAAATAAAAGGGGATGGCCATATCGTCAAAAGAGCTGCCCAAAGACAGAAGAAAAGAGGAACCACCCCTCTTTTCACTTCCTACCTCTACTCGCGATAGAAAGCCAGAGTAGAAAGTAGTCTTGACTGGCTTTTGCTGTTGACGACTCCTGCGGGTGACAGGCTTGAATACAAGGCGAGGCTTAGCTTGTTCATTTCTTGGGTATCTTAGGTTCTCAGTTTAGGTGTACTGGAGGTAGAAGGTACTTCAGATGCATCACTAATGTATGTGAGGTGGGGAAAAAAGAAAAGTGACTTCATAAAGCAGGATACCGTTATGTGGCGCTACTGTATCATCACAGCCCGCGACAGACTCCTACGTCGACGTATAGATATCCGTATAAGCACAATCGCATCTTTGTTCTTTGCTACAGTCTGCAACTTTGTTCTATTGATCCGTTAGGAAGCAAACTGGTTATTTCTTCGCAAAGACTGAGCCACAGAGCATTCCAGCCGCGCAAGTACAGAAGTTATGGAAAAGAAAAGACTCGAGGGCCATGGCAAACAACGGGCTCGTCGTCGCTGCTCAAAAAAACGGCACTAAAACAGAGATCTGCCGTTTTAGTAAGCGACAGCACAAGCCGTGACTACGGAAGTTCCCTAAGGGACTCTCGCTCCCGGTAGAACCTGGGACAGGTCCCAGTAGGGCTTGGGATAAGCTGCGCGGGAATGACGGCACCAGAATCACCCCGCATTTCTACTTCCACTCTTAGCACCCGCGCTATGGACAACTCGCAATGACAGTGAGGGACAAAGCAATCGTTGCCTGGCGACTCTTCCACGACGACCCCTCCCTTAGGTATTGGCAAGTCTTTTGCTCCTTCAAAAGGGGCTTTACTCACAGTCCATCATTACTTTCCGTAAGGAAACAACTAGAAGGTATTCTGCCAGTAAGGAATGGTTTCATGGGTAACACTAGAGGGAACGGGCTTATTTCTCCTATCAACGACTATCTAGAGAATTTGCACAGTAAGTATGCACAGCTGCAGGCAGGGGAGGTCGCCAGTTACATCCCTGAACTCGCTACTGCGAACCCTGACTGGTTCGGCATCTGCATTGCGACTACTGACGGCCAGGTGTACGAGGTAGGAGACACACGCCAGCCTTTCACTATCCAGTCGATCTCGAAACCCTTCGTGTACGGCCTTGCCCTCGAAGACCGTGGACGAGAGATAGTGCTCAAAGCGATCGGTGTCGAGCCAACGGGCGATGCGTTCAACTCGATCAGTTTGGCTCCAGAGACTGGATGTCCGCTCAATCCTATGATCAATGCCGGCGCAATTGCCGCGACCTCCTTGATCGCGGGGCACTCATACGAGGATAAGCTGAAACGTATTCTCAGTGTGATTTCACTGTACGCAGGCCGACAACTAACAATCGACCAAGTTGTCTACGAATCGGAAAGAGCCACTGGCCACCGTAATCGAGCAATCGGACACATGCTGCGTAACTTCGCCATTTTGACCGAGGACCCAGAGCCCGCTCTCGATATCTACTTTCAACAGTGTTCAATAGGTGTTACCTGTCGCGATCTGAGCGTGATAGCGGCCAGCTTAGCCAATGGAGGGGTGAATCCGGTAACCGGAGAACGAGTGGTCCGCTCTGAGTTAGTAGAGAATATCCTCAGTGTGATGGCAACCTGTGGTATGTATAACTACGCAGGAGAGTGGGTGTACCGTGTCGGCATGCCAGCTAAGAGCGGTGTGGCTGGTGGCATCCTCGCTGTTCTGCCTGGACAGCTAGGAATCGGTGTATTCTCGCCCCCTTTGGATGCACGCGGCAACAGCGTTCGCGGGGTCAAAGTGTGCGAAGAGTTGTCGCACGATCTCAATCTCCACTTTCTCCACCCGCCTCGGTCTTCAGCTTCTGTCATCCGTTCACGCTATAGCCTCTCCACCATCAGATCCAAACGACGTCGGACGGCTAACGAGGGACAATTCCTCGATACCCAGGGTCATCGGGTCAAAGTGTATGAACTGCAGGGAGATCTCAAATTCTCAGCAATAGAAGTAATCGTCCGGGAAATTATCAAGGCAAGCGAGGCATTGATAGTTGCGATTATCGACTTGAAGCGAGTGATCCACATCGACCCTGCAGCCAGCCGGATTCTCCTTCAATTGGTTCGCACGCTCGTTGCGCACGGCAAGCAACTCCTCTTCACGCACGTACAAAGCCACCCAAGGTTTCGGCGGTTCTTGGAGGAGGCAAGGAGTCGTGATGAAGATGCGAGGGTGGTCACATTCCCAGAATTGGACCCTGCACTCGAGTGGTGTGAAACCCAACTATTTGTGAAATATTGCCTGGAACACGAATCGCCGAGGTTAGCAAGTCTCTCAGAGCATCAGCTCTGTAAGGGCCTTAAGAAAATCGACGTGACACATTTGGAAAGCTTGGTAGAACGAGAGCGCTTCAACTCCGGCGACCTGATCATTCGGAAAGGAGAAGCTGCAGATAAACTGTACTTTCTCATGAGCGGCGAAGTCAGTGTACTCATTCATTTACCTAACGGACAACCTAAGCGACTCTCTACCCTTTCAGCTGGTATGGGGTTCGGCGAGTTAGCCATAATAGATGGAGGAGTCCGGTCAGCAGATGTACGGGCCGACACGCCCGTCGAGTGTTGCACCTTGACTAAAGAAGCCTTCGAGTGTCTGGAGAAAACACATGTCCAATTGAAGGTCGGTCTCTTACAAAACTTGTTACGTACCACTGCCGAGATAGCGGGCAGGCTGACTCAGGAAGTGATGGCACTGGAAGAGTAACATGCGATTTGGGCAGTCACGTTCCCAGCATTGTTCTGCTTTTCTGCCACCAATAATACACTGGTATGCCGACAGCACAGAGCACAAGTCCCAAAACACATTCAAGTGGACGTTCCCACAGCGCATTGAGCACGATACCAACCGAGGCGGCAATGTAAAAGGCTGGAAGCCACGGATACCCCCACACATGGTACGGACGTGGCAAAGCTGGTCGTCGCCAACGTAAAACAAACAAGGCCCCTACGGTCAGGGCAGAGAACCCGACAAGCACGACAGTGGCATAGGTCAGGAGTTGTTCAAACGTTCCTGACAAAATCAACACCGACGTCCACGCTGCTTGCAGGAGCAGAGCCTGCCCTGGAACCTGAAAGCGGGGATGCAATTGGGCTGCGCTCTGAAAGAACACGCCATCTCTCGCCATGGCAAAGTATATCCATCCGCCGGTGAGGATCATCACGTTAAATGCGCTGGCAACTGAGAGCGCAATCAGCAGAGAAATGACCCATGCCGCTTTTGCCCCAAAGAGCGCCGACGCTGTCAGTTCACCAACCTGCACCACTCCTTTAAGCGCAGCGATTGGCACAGCATACAGATACAGAACATTCAGGAGGAGATAGACACTCAGGGTAACGAGCGTCCCGTACAACAACGCACGTGGTAAGTTCCACTCTGGATGATGAACTTCACTGGCGATGTAGGCAGCAGCGTTCCATCCCGTATAGGCGAACAAGACCGGAATAAGTGCAACTCCTACAGCCGATAGGCGCCCAGACACCTCCGTCCCGGTAAAGAGGGGCGAAAAATGAGTCCACGTGCCTGTTCCCCACCAGAATCCAGCCACCAACAACCCAGTGATCGCGGCGAGTTTGCTGACGCTGAGCACATTCTGCGCCAGACTGCCAAGGTGGAGTCCACGGTAATTAATCAATGACACGATCCAAACAAGAACGAGTGCAAACAATTGGTTATGAGACAGCGAGAACGGCAGGCCTCCGACAGTACCAGACCACAGCACCGTATCGGACGTGCCTAGCGACAACACATGCGCCAGCGATCCGGCTAGGGCAATGGCCAATACGGCAATAGAACCAGAGAAGTTGGCAATAAATATCGCCCAGCCGCACAGAAAGCCCCAGAACGGTCCAAAAGCCTCGCGCAGATAGACGTACTCTCCACCAGCGTGTGGAAATGTTGCCCCAAGCTCGGCCCACGCCAGCGCTCCAGCGAGCGACAAAAGCCCCCCAAGACCCCAGACGGCCAATAACCACCCCGGACTCGGGATCGCATCGGCAACGATACCACTAGTTGTGAAGATACCGACGCCAATGGTGTTGCCCACCACCAGCATGGTAGCGCTGAATAAACTCAATGAGTGCGGCGTCCGAGGTGCGGCGTCCGAAGTCTGATGTCCAGGGTCCAAGGTCTAGAGTCCAAAGTCTTACGTATTACGCATCACGTCTCACGCACTACGTCTCACCTTTTTCGTCGTCAGTGTTCAGCTTCAATTCGCTTTCCTCTTGCAGATAGTCAATCGTCCGATGGACTTGGTCACGCTCACTGTCGAGAAAGCGGGCGACCGCCTTCGCCAAGCGAGGTTCGGCGAAGAAATGCATACTCACAGTTGGTTGTGGATCGAATCCACGGAGACGCTTGAAATCGCCTCCGGCACCAGGCTCGAAACGGACAAACCCGTGCTTAATACAATGGTCAATCGCGGCATAGTAGCAGACGTTAAAGTGTAGATGGCGGAGTTCCTGAAACGCGCCCCAGTAGCGGCCATAAAACACGCCGTTCTTTTGTACGTTAAACGTTCCGGCAATAATCTTGCCTTCATAGTGGGCAACGACGAAACATAAATTGCGCTTAAACCGTTGGCCTAAAAGATCGAAGAATTGCGCTTGCAAATACTGCCGCCCCCAATAGAGCTTATCGAGGTGGTTTTTATACAACGCGAACATTTGCGGAAACATCGCAGTAGGAATCTCTTCACCATAGAGGGCCTCGATCCGTACCCCTTGTTCATCGACTTCGCGCATCTCCCGTTTGATTTGGTTACGTCGCTTCGCACGGAAATGCGCAAGATAGTCGTCGAAGGTTTGATAGCCGTGATTGAGCCATTGGTATTGTAATCCCACACGCTTGAGGTAGCCCAGTTCTGCAAGAATCTCACTTTCGTCGGCGAGACAGAAGTTGACATGAACGGAGGACAGATCGTTTTGCTCACACACAGCCTGGAGCGTTTGCCCCAAGAGCCGAATCAGTTCCGAACGATCGCTTCCCGGTGCCGTCAGAAAACGTACGCCAGTCGCCGGCGTGAACGGCGCGGCAACCAGCATCTTTGGGTAATACTCGATCCCTGCCCGTTGCGCCGCGTCAGCCCAGGAGTGGTCGAAGACAAATTCGCCCATGCTGTTCCCTTTAAGGTATAGCGGACACGCGGCAACGAGCTGTTTTCCATCATAGACCGTGAGGTGTTGGGATTGCCAACCAGTTCTCGGACCAGTGCAGCGAGCTTCCTCCATACACGCCAGCCAATCCCATTCAATGAAGGGGGAACCATCACCCACTAGAATATCCCAAGCCGTACGGTCGACTTCGGCCATGCTTTTGATGACTTTGACTTGCAACATACTACTCGGCATTATTGGCGGGCATTACAGAAGAAGCAAGGGTCTCATCGGTTGAACGCATCATTGCACGTCCTTGCTGGATACAGAAATTTACCACTATGCAGAGCGGAAGCGTTGTTGTTTATCGTGAGCACGGCCACCTGATTCTGGGTGTTGTACACAAGATCTCCTCTTCCTCAGATACGGTGCGAGTCGAACTCACAGCTGAGGATGGGAAAAAAACCACCCTCACCCAAGACCGGATCATGTTTGATTGCAAACAGACCCTGGTGCTTGCCGGACCGTCAGCCGAACTGAAAAAACAATTACAGTCGTTGCACGAGCAGATTCGTTCCTCTGCCCAGACTGTTGATCTCAAAGAGTTATGGGAGCTACTACGAGAGGAAACCACGGAAGCCTGGCCGTGGAGGGAACTCGCCAGTCTTGTGCTGTCTGCGCAAGACACCCCAATTGCCACCGCCGGTGTCCTCGAAGCACTGTACGGTCAGAATTTGTATTTCAAGGAACGCAAAGCCGGAGAGTTTACTCTGCGTGATGCCAAAAGCATCGAGGAAGTCCTTCACCAACAGCAACGAGAACAAGAGCGCGCTCAGGCTCAAGAAGGGTTCTTCGCCTGGCTACGAGCACAATTGGCCGGACCACATTCCGTTGCACCACCAAGCGGTGCAGATCGCTACCTTGATTTGATCAAGGGCCTCGCCTTGCACGGTGAGTTCTATGACAAAAGAACACAGGCCCTCAAGCTGCTTGATGAGATTGGGTTTCGCAGCAAAGGCCATCCTTGGGATGTCGCGTTTCAATTGCTGGTTGCTCTCGGCGTATGGACGCCTGATGAGGAGTTAAGTCTTTTACGCTATCAGATTCCTACACGATTTTCCGCTGAAGTCTTACAAGCGGCAGAAGACGCCCCAACATTTTCTCCTGATACACAAAATTATACCGATCTGTCATCGCTGTTGACGTTTACCATCGACGACGCTGAGACAACGGATATTGATGACGCGCTCAGTATCCACGTAGAGGAAGGCAAGATCATCGTCGGCATCCACATCACCGATGTTGGCTATTTTGTCCCGCCAGGGAGTGAACTCGACAAAGCTGCGCTTGCTCGTGGCACTTCGGTGTATCTCCCTGGGCGCAAGCTTCCTATGCTTCCTCCTATCCTGAGTGAAGAAAAAGCCAGTCTCTGTGCAGGCTCCCTCCGCCCCTCCCTCAGTTTCTTCGCTCACATCGACGAAGAAGGGAACATTCATGATGAGCGTATCTGTCGTGGCGTTCTGCGTGTAGGCCGCCGACTCACCTATGGCGAAGCTGACACCCTGCTGCGGAATGACGAAGGAGACTGACCCGTGCGCCTCGGCCTTGTACAGTCTGTTACGTATCACACAGGCACGGAAAGCACTGCGGGTCGCTCAAGGCGCAGTTATTATCGAAGGCGAAGAAGTCAAAGTCCGAGTGACAAATGGTGAAATTTCCGTTGCCGTGTTTCCGCCAGATTCACCCTCACGCGCCTTAGTAAGTGAATGCATGATCCTCGCGAATGAGATGGCCGCACGCTATTGTCACGTCCATCAGTTGCCTGCGTTGTACATTGCCCAACCACAACCAGATGAGCCTGTACCAGCCTTAACTACCTTCCCTACTCAGCGCGTGCACGTGCACACGGCGCGGCGGGCGATGAAACCCTCCCAGATGGGTACGACTCCAGCGGCTCATGCCGCCCTTGGCTTAAGCGTCTATACGCAGGCGACATCGCCGTTGCGCCGCTATCACGACCTGCAAATGCAGCATCAGATTAAGCATCATCTGACTCACGGGACGGCGCTATTCAGTGAAGAACAGTTGCAGATCATCGCCGCTGGTGCCCAAGAGGCCAGTGGCAACGCGAGGCGTTGCGAGCGTGAAAGCACACGCTACTGGCTGTTACGCTATTTAGAGAAACAGAAAGGGCGTGTCGTTCAGGGGCAGGTCGTCCGCGAACAATATGGCCGCAGCTTTATCGAACTCGACGAGACGCTACTGATCGTTGCCGTGAACGCTTCTCCACCCCTACCGCTCGGCACGAATGTACACGTTGCCATCGGGCATGTGGATGCGAGAAGAGATATTTTGACTGTGCGGCTGGCGTAAACGTGCTACCACATGACAGCTCCGCCATCGATATTCAGAGACTGGCCGGTAATGTATGACGCATCCGACGTGCAGAGATAAGCAATAAATTTCCCAATTTCTTCGTCTGTTCCCGCTCGTCGCAAAGGAACCATTTGCTCAATACTCTTATCCCACGCTTCACCACGACCGACGACATCCATCCGTGCAGTGTCAATAATTCCCGGACACACTGCGTTAACGCGGATCTGATGCGGTGCCACTTCCATGGCCAAAGCTTGCGTGAATCCTTGAATGCCAAAGTTCGAGGTACAGTACGCCGTCGTATTGGCAAAGCCGCGTTTTCCTGCGATCGAAGACACGTTGATAATCGCCCCACCTTGCTGCTGCTTTATCATCGTCGGCAAAACCTCACGGCTCATCAGAAAACTTCCCGTGAGCTTGATCTCCAATACTTGATGCCACAACTCTTCGGAAAGTTCGAGCAGCGGTACCCGATCAGCCCCTCGAGCGAAAGCAGAATTATTGATCAAGAAATCGATACGGCCAAATTCTTTGAGCGTCGCAGCGATCGTGCGTTTCACGTCGTCGCTTTTCATCACATCAGCCACAATCGGCAAACAGCGCCGCCCCTGCTGACGCACTTGTTCCGCTGTGCTCTCAATATCACGCCATCCAGCAGCTTTTTCATCCGGCGGATACTTCGCAGGATCGCGGCCTGTACCAGTCACCACAACGTCCGCTCCAAGCTCAGCCAAGGCTAGCGCTGCTGCACGACCAATACCGCGTAATCGCCCCGCGCCAGTAACGATTGCAACTTTGCCGTTGAGAACACCCATGGCTTCTTCACCTTTCTTACAGTTCCCTCACCCTGCCCTCCTCCGACTACGGAAACGTCATGGAGAGAGCGAAGCAATCTTTTCTCCCAGTTGCCCTGCCTCTCCCAATGAGAGGGAACCTACAGTCCATCTTTTCTTACTTCCCCAACTCTTCCGCAAACAACTTCTTCACTTTCGCCCAGGCATCATCTGCTGATGCCTTGTCATACGATGCACGCTGGTCGCAGAAGAAGCCGTGGTCAGCGTTCGGATACACAATTACTTCGTGTCGGATTTTCTGCTTTTCCAGCTCGGCACGAACAGCATTGACCTGATCCATAGGAATATGTGCATCCTTGGCACCAAAGAAACAGATAATTTTGCCGGTAATCTTGTTGGTGCGCCCGATAGTCGAAGGCTCTCCACCGAAGCCTTTTTCTCCGGCGATTCCGCCACCATAAAAGCTGGCCGCAGCCTTGATTTCAGTTTCACACGCAGTGAGATAGGTTACATGCCCGCCGACACAGAAGCCCATCGCGCCGATCTTATCGCCTTTGACAAAATTCTTCCGCTTCAGGAACGATAACGACGCACGGGCATCGGCAACGATCTCACTTGCCTTGAGTTGAGTTAAGAGCTTGATGCCTTCGGTCATTCCAGTCTCATCGTATCCGTATTCTACTCCCGGTCCGGTACCGGTGAAAGAAGTCTGGAGCGAGCGCGACATACCCCTCACGAGCCACACGATCAGTGACATCACGAATGTGAGAGTTCACACCAAAGATTTCCATGTACACGAGCACAGCCGGGTGCTGCGCGTCGTCGTTCGGACGCGCCATATAGGCGCTCATCGTTTTTCCGTCAAGGCCGATGCTGACACGTTCGGTTTTGATATCCATACGTTCACCTCCTCTTAGATATGGTCGGTCTCTCTTCATCACAGCCGCTTGTGTAGTGTCAAGACAGCCTTTCACAAAGGGGCAAAAGGCAACATGCAAATGGCAACAGAGTGAAGTTCCGCTCAGTGGTTCCCCGTGAATGTCGATCGAAACGTTAGGGCAGAGGGTCTTTCCTCTCCCCCACACGATTATCGCAGGATTCCAACATTCGTAGCAGGAATCTCACAGACGACGCACACCACCAGCTTACATTGGGAACAAGTAGAAAAAGGTCTCGCCTGGCTCGGACCCCTCACCCTTTCCCTACGAGACCACAGTCGGTGGCCGCACGCGCAGGTGAAGTAATGCGGTCCGCAATCAGCAAGTCACCGGAACACCACACGAATAGCAAAAAAACACAGAAAGGAGGGTCATTACATGTTGAACTGGACTTGGACGTTTTTGGTAAGCACTCTCATTACAGAAAGGAGAGGATAACCTTATGTTAACTTGGACAATGACGTTTCTCATTCTTGCACTGATCGCCGCTGTACTAGGATTTACTGGCTTAGCCGGGACTGCCAGTCATATCGCCTGGATCTTGTTTGTCGTCTTTTTAGTCGGGTCCACCGTCAGCCTGATCACCGGGCGTCACGGATCGGTCGTGAAGCACGAACTCTAGAAGCACGTCATTAAAAACTGCACACGCAGACAGCGCGTGCGGAGCAGAAGGGAGAATCACAGTGAAAAAGATCGCAGCAATAGTATTGGGTACCACACTAATAATCGGTGGTGCGTTCCTGGCTACCGGCTGTGAGCGTCAAGGACCAGCCGAGCGGGCTGGCAAAGAGGTCGACCAAGCGGTTGAAAAGATGAAAGACGCGGTGAATCCGCCTGGGCCGGCAGAGAAGGCCGGGAAAGAACTCGATCGTGCCGTCACTGACAAGACAAAGTAATTCCTGTGGTCTGTCCTTCAGGAGGTTAGTGGGACTTGTCAAGTAAACTTCTAGTGACAAAGAGAACAAAGTGGCTGCGCGATATGCTCGAAAAACGTGACGGCTTAGCTGTCCAATGCGGATTTGCTGTTAGATTGGAAAGGATAGACATATGAGTATCATCGGTTGGTTAATCTTCGGCGGTCTGGTTGGTTGGATTGCTAGTAAAATCATGGGCACCGACGCCCAGCAAGGAATCCTGCTCAATATCATTGTTGGCGTTGTCGGCGCCGTCCTCGGTGGCTTTTTATGGGGAATGCTTACCCAGGATCCCGATCCTTATCAGTTTTGGAGTCTGGGGAGTTGGGTGACCGCTATCATAGGGTCCTCTTTGCTGCTGTGGTTGGTGAGCTTCATGCGGAGACCAAATCGTGTCGCCTGACGCTGCGGTCATAGTGCTCCTAACAGACATATAGTGAACCTAAATGAGATGTGCCGTAAAGATCTCTGCCCGCCTTTCGACTTCGCTGCGGTACGCTCAGGATGAGCGGTTTCGGTATCGGTCGTGTGCCCTAGACGCTCGTGTGGGCCTGGCGCATTTAGGTAGCTGCGTCCGGGTGGTCGGTTGAGGGGTTCAGTTGCGAGGAGCGTGAGCGACGTCCTAAGCCAATCTCTGTAACCCACAC
Organism: uncultured delta proteobacterium; assembly: GCA_963733195.1. GTDB lineage: Bacteria > Desulfobacterota > Binatia > Bin18 > Bin18 > VGTJ01. Next base: position 52,444 of record CAVTCR010000007.1, on the reverse strand, counting down.
TCCCTCCACAGAGATTGCTTCGCTAGCTCGCAATGACAACCCCTCATCCTCTCACACTGACGATTGTACTTAGGGTGAGGGGGTGAAACAAGGGACTTCTTGCTTCTTGCTTCCCTCATCCGTGACCTTCCCCCACAGGGAGAAGGAACCCATACGCGGAGCAGGGCAGCCCAAAAAACCGACATTTGGCCTTAAAACGAAAACCAGGTCTACCAGAAGCTGCGCGTGCGCTCGTACATCAGGACTGATGCTCTTTCCTCTCCCCCACACGATTATCGCAAGATTACAACATTTTCAGCACGATTCTCACAGACGCCGCAGAATGCTGAGCTTATTATCTAGGGACCAATAGGCACCCGAAACGAGAAGCGTTTCGTAAGTAGCGTTCTCGTTACCGATTTCTCAATACCCCATTGCCGATACGCACGTGGGGTGCCCACCCTACCATTTGCAGAGAGGCCTGGAGTCTCTCAGAGGAAGGAATCTATGGCTACAAGTTTGTTAAGCGATATCAAAACACAGTTGACTCCCGATATGGTGCAACATCTCAGCTCGCTCCTGGGTGAGAGCCCGGTCAATACGCAAAAGGCCGTCGACGAGGTTCTGCCCACCCTGCTCGCTGGCGTTATGAATTTCTCTTCCTCCGGAAGCGGTGCCACCCAACTCGTTGATCTCATCACCCACGGCGATTATGGGAATGTCTTAAACAACCTGTCTGGCTTGCTGAATGAGGGCAACACAGCGGAGAGGATGATGAGCTCCGGCCGGAACATTCTGAGCTTGGTGTTCGCTGGTAAGCTGCCTGCCGTGAGTGAGTTGATTACCACGTCAAGTGGCATCAAAAATACCTCTGCGTCGTCTCTGCTGAGCCTAGCGGCACCCGTGGTCTTGGGTGTTGTCGCGCGCGCACGGACGGCGCAGGGACTCAACGCTGTCGGGCTCACAACGTTGCTACTGGGCCAGAAGGAGGGCATCGCGGAACTAGCGCCGGCGGGGTTGGCCAGCGTTCTTGGGACGAATCTCGGCGCAGAGCGTCCTGGTACGACAACATGGATGGCACCGAACGAAAAAACGTGGGCGACGTGGGAAAAAAGAGGCGAAAGAAGTGCGTGGCCGCCATGGTGGGCACTGCTTCTCGGCGTCGTGGCGCTGAGTGTGGTCTATTTGTTATGGGGACAAGGGACAGAGGCTACGCTGCTACGGACATCCGCCTCACCCCAGATAGCAAAACTTGCACTGGGATCGCCAACAACACGTTCAACGGTCACGCTACCAGATGGAGCCGTCCTCTCCTTGCGAGCAGGCTCCTTTACCTCCAACCTCGCCACGTTTTTAGGAGACGCCACGGCGACGGTAGTTCCCAAGACCTTTGTCTTTGACCATGTCTACTTCATCTCCGGCACACCAACCCTAACGCCTGAGTCGGAACAGACCGTGAAGGAGCTGAGCACCATCCTGACAGCCTATCCAACGACGGAGGTGCAGCTCGACGGGTATAGTGACAGCAGGGGTGACATTGCGGGTAACACGAAGTTATCCCTGGACCAAGCGGAAGCAGTGAAAGCCGCGCTAATTCGTAGAGGAATTGACGCACCCCGCCTGACGACCGCGGGCTACGGCCAGGCCCATCCCCGCGCGTCAAACGATACCGAAGAGGGACGGGCGAAAAACCGTCGCTTGGAACTGGTGGTGGTAAAAAGGTAAAAGAAGACAGGACGCACCTATTCTTCTCGAAGCAGTCCTATTGTACCTCACTCCTCACTATTGTTGCCAAGGCGAACACGACAAAAGGCTAATATGAGTACCACAGGTTTCCTCGCTTCCCGCAGTCCATTACTCCGCATCGTACCAACACGCGCTGTTCCCGCCGCGGCTGCCGCTGTGAATCGGCGACGTGCGCAAATACCCGACGACAGTCTCCTCCCAGAGCAATTCTTCGGCCCTCGTGTGAACGTGGGCACTCTATGTCCCGAGGCAGCGCTGATGCGGGCAGTACTGGAAGATGCACTGCTGTGTCTGCAAGGTCATTTTATCTCGACAGGACACCGGGGCCGACGCTTGGCACAAGAGGCGGAGGCCTGGTTTTTGAGTGAAGATGTCCACTGGCCATTTGCGTTCGTATCTATTTGTGAGGTACTTGGACTAGAGCCTGTAGCGGTTCGAGAAGCGTTACTGCGGGACCTCCCGTCCTGGAGGAACGTGCCACTCAAGAAGATTCGCCGTTTCGTTACCACTCCTCGGGTGTTACGCGTGCACATGTAAATAGACAGCGAGGCACTATGTGTAGGAAATGCGGACATATCGGACAACTCTGGCGGTGGTGGAGGATTATCTTCTGTCGGGTCTGTCTCTGCTTCTCAGTGCAAAAGCCTCTCTTTGCTACCGAACGAGTGCGATAACTCTTAACGTAGGGCTCGCTCTTCAGAGCGAAAATCGAGTACGAAGAAACGCGAGTCTCCACCATTAACCTCACGCGAGTGTACAGACAGCGCGTGAAATAAGAGGAGCTATGATGAACCAACTATTAGAAATGGATGTCGGACAGACAGTGCACTGCTTAGAAGTGCTGGAAGCCGTACAGACGGACTCACGTACCTCAGGCTGGTATTGGGGCGACGTGCGTGGCAAGGCAGCGGTCGGTGCCGCGACCGGCGCGCTGTGGCGCAAAGATTTGATCTGCTCCAGGGTCGGAGCGTCACCCTTTCGCCTCACTCCAAAAGGAGAGGCGTTTCTGAAGACTCATAAGAAAGCCTGGCAGGCGTTCCTGGACGACACGGATCATCACGACACCGTGCACCACTTTGCCCAGGCGCTGGGGCAGCTCCCCGAAGTCCACGACGCCCGCGATGCGCTGGCCTAAACCGGACTGCAAGAGATTGGCACGCCGGAGTTGTCACCCTGAACGAAGTGAAGGGTCTCAGAGAGACCTGTCCTGCCTGAGCCAGTGCCGCAGGCACAGGTGAGCGCAGTCGAAGGGTTCTTCGCTGCACTCAGAATGACATGGCAGAGTAGTCGTATCGTAAAGTGTACCAATGTCATGCCTTCTGGTTTAGCAGGGAACGGCCCCATGCAACCGCTCGGCGGGCCGACCGAAAAGGAGAAATCGCTCTATGGAGAACTCTCGATCCCTGGCCGCGTGGGCACAAGAGATGGCTGCTATAGCCGAGCGCAAAACGCAGGCGCAGGAACAACAACAGCACGCGAGCCGCTTGAGTCAAACCCAAGCCGAGACCGTCTGGGTCAACGGGATGGATCAAGTCGTGCGCATTCTCACCAGATTAGTCCAGGCGCTCAAACACACGCAACGTTTCCCTGACCTGAGCGTGTTGTCCTACGCCCAGAGTCCACAGGGAACGACCACCTACATGCGTCGGGGCACGTTGTTGAGTGTGAGAGGTTTGCAAGAGGAGAGTCCCACGATTGAGTTTGAAATAGATGCGGCACCTCCCTTTCGGGCCGATCTTCTCGCCCCTACGGTCCGCGTGTTGACCTCCCCTCATCCGTATCATGCCGCTACCCTCCGACAGGCTCATTGGAGTGTAGGCGTGTCGGTCCACGGAGAGATAGTCTGGCAACGCCTCAACCCTGCACTCGAGGGAGGAGCGGAGGACGGGAGCGAAAGCATCCTGAAGGACTTCCTGGCGTTCTCCTTGCTTAGGGCATGAGTGAAATAGCACTTATTTTGCACGCCTGTGCAAGCACACCATTGAGCTGAGTCCCTTCCAGTAAGCGTTGGGTATTACACGCAAATACGGGCATTAGCGAAAGGAGAACTGTATGAACCAACAACGCCACTCCTAGTAATAGAGGTATCAGGCCAGTTTCGCAGTGGTTGCTGTTTGCTTGGGTCATTCTCGCTCTCGCTACTTGGGTCTCAGCGCACGAAGAACACCAGCATCCGGCTGGGAATCCTGAACAACTTGGGACCGTGAACTTTGCCGTCTCGTGCAATGCGGAAGCGCAAGCGCAGTTTCAGCGCGCGGTCGCCATCCAGCACTCCTTCTGGTTCGAGGAGGCGGGGAAGGCGTTTACCACAGTCACCGTGACAGACCCCGGTTGCGCCATGGGCTACTGGGGCATCGCTATGAGCCTCTACCATCCCCTCTGGGAACCACCTGACGCAACGGCTTTGCAGCACGGCTGGGAGGCCGTCGCCAAGGCAAAAGCCGTAGGCGCAAAGACCGACCGTGAGCGGGACTATATCGCAGCGATCGAGGCTTTTTACAAGGAGGCGGATAAGCGTGACTATCGCACGCGGGCTCTGGCCTACGAGAAGGCGATGGAACAGGTGTACCTCCGCTATCCGGAGGATCACGAGGCGGCGGTCTTCTACACGCTGGCGCTCGACGCGACGGCGCTGCCGACCGACAAGACCTACGCGAATCAGCAAAAGGCTGGCGCGATTCTGGAGAAGGTGTTTACAGCGGAACCGAATCATCCCGGAGTGGCGCACTACCTCATCCATAGTTACGACTACCCACCGCTGGCGGACCGGGCACTGGTCCGCCGCCCGCAGCTATGCGAAGATTGCTCCCACGGCGCCGCACGCACTGCACATGCCCTCTCACATCTTTATTCGGCTCGGGCTGTGGCAGGAGGCCATTGACTCGAACCGCGCCTCTGCCTCTGCCGCCAAAGAGTATGGATTAAAGGCAGTTCCCGGGCCGCACGTGGTTTCAAGAGCTGCATTGCCCTAGACTATCTAGTGTATGCGTACTTGCAGGGCGCGCAAGAACAAGAGGCGAAGGGTGTTCTTGATCGACCTCAAGGTGGTACAGAAAGCCGAACCGGAGGAGCGGGGCTCAGCTTATGCCTTTACAGCGATTCCAGCCCGCTACGCGCTCGAACGGCGTGCGTGGACTGAAGCAGCCTCGTTAACGTTGCACCCTAGGACATTCCCCTGGAGCCGCTACCGCTGGGCCGAGGCTAATGTGTATTTTGCCCGTGCCCTTGGCGCTGCCCGCAGCGGTGACAGCGCCCAGGCCCAAAAGGAGGTCGAGAAGCTCCAGTCCCTCCACGATGCGTTAGCTGAGGCAAAGCAAAGCTACTGGGCGGAACAGGTTGAGATTCAGCGACGCACGGCGGCTGCTTGGCTTGCCTATGCCGAAGGCCGGAATGAGCAGGCCTTACTCGATTCCCCTCCTAACAGTTTTTGCTTCTACTTACAGAGGACTAATCATGGGTAGTTTTGGCGCGGTTATCCCTTTGGTGCTGCTTGGGGTAGTGGTGCTTGTGAGTGGTCTCAAGATTCTGCGCGAGTATGAACGGGCGGTCATCTTCCGGCTCGGCCGCTTGGTTCCTTGCCGTGGGCCGGGCATCATTTACGTGATCCCGTTGGTGGAACAGATGGTCAGGATAGCCTTGCGGACGATTACGTTGGAGGTTCCCATCCAAGATGTGATTACGCGTGACAATGTATCACTGAAGGTTAGTGCGGTCTTGTATTTTCGCGTTGTTGATCCCAATAAAGCTATAGTGGAGATCGAAAACTATCTTTTTGCGACATCCCAGCTCGCGCAGACTACGCTACGCAGCGTATGTGGACAGGTCGAGTTAGATGCACTACTGGCAGAACGGGAAAAAATTAACGCGCGTATACAGGAAATCCTCGACACGCAGACCGAACCATGGGGCATCAAAGTGTCAGTGGTGGAGGTCAAACAAATCGACCTGCCGCAGGATATGCAGCGAGCGATTGCCAAACAAGCCGAAGCCGAACGCAAACGACGAGCTAAGGTAATCAACGCGGAGGGCGAATTTCAGGCGGCGCAGCGCTTAGTCGACGCCGCGCGGATTATTGAGCCGCACCCGGTCGCGCTCCAGTTGCGCTACCTCCAGACCCTCGCCGAAGTCGCGACGGAGAATAACTCGACTACGCTATTTCCGCTGCCGATCGACCTGCTCTCCGCTTTTCTACATGAACGCTAAATTAGGCCACAAAAGATTGAGACACGAGATTTGTCACCCTGAACGAAGTGAAAGGTCTCTCAGAGAGATTTCTTCGCGGAGTTTATCCTGAGCGTAGTCGAAGGGCTCAGAATGACAAGAATGAGTGGTCACGTTGTCGAGTGTACGAATGTCGTATGGTTCTATTTAGGACAAGGCAATATCATCTTCAATCACCAGTTCCAGATGTACGTCTGTGACTTCGAGCGTCACGCGCGCCTTGAGTTTCTCGTTCCCAGCCAGGTGCCCGCCCTTTACCGCCTCTTTGACCGCGTTCTCGATTTCTCGCTGGGATGTGACGCCGACCTTTTTGAGGAATTTCCGCACTTCCATATTGAAGGTATCTTCGTTCATCCTATCCTCCAGAGAAGAGTGAACAGTATTTTCAAGGATATGCCGTGCTGCAAGGACCGCCGACTTACGTATTCACTCCTTCCTCTATTATACTCATACCTTCGACCTGAGTATGATACCCTACAGGCAAAATCGTTTATCATGGCCAAGTAGATTGCCAAGGGGCTATAATGGAGGAAGACAGCGTTGAGAAAAGAGACAATGGTCACATTGGTGGGGAAAGGTGTCTCACCGGGACTGGCTCAGGGGAAGGCTTTTGTCTACAGAGACATACTTCAACGAGACTCCGAACTCTATGTAATAGACCACGCCCAAATCGAGAAAGAGAAGGTCCGAATTGAGGATGCAATCGACGATGTACGGCAGAGCCTGACTCTCGATGCGCAGCGGATTGAGGAGAGGGTAGGTAAAAAATTGGCGGATATCTTCCGCGCTCAAGAGGAGATCCTGCTTGACCCCTCTGTGGTGGAGGAACTCAAACGAACCTTGGAAGTGGAGAGAATCAATGCTGAGCAGGTCGTGAGAACAGTATTCAGACTGTTGGCGCGCAGATTCAGAGACATGAGTAATGCAAATGTTTCGGGAGCGCGGTGATGATATAGACGATTTATCCCGTAGGTTATTGCTGTCGTTGGCCGGAATTTACGCTCATAGCCTCGAAGACCTGCCTGCGAATACCGTGCTCGTCGCCCGTCACTTGCTCCCTTCGGATACGGTGTTTCTCTCGCGCTTGTCCACGGTCGCTGTCCTGGCAGAATTTGCTGGCCCCGCAGCGCATGCGGCGCTGCTGGCTCGCGAGCTTGGGATTCCCTGTGTGGGGGGAATTGCTGAACTCTTAGAAACTGTCCACACGGGAGACGTCGTGCTGGTGAACGGGGACCAGGGAACGGCGGTGATCAACCCCAACCGCTCACGCCCGGCAACGGTTCGAAAGAGATCTTGACCAAAGAGCAAAAGCGCAGGGAGACGATGGCGCACGTGAGTCGTAGTGCGCACGCGGTTACTTTGGATGGAATTGAGATCGCGGTTATGGCCAATGTCCGCAGTCGTGAAGATGTGGAGCTAGCAATGCACTGCGGTGCTGATGGGATCGGGTTGTTTCGCACAGAGCCTTTCTTCCTCTCAACCAAGCACTTTCCCTCAGACAGAGAATTCGCGGAATTTCTTTTTGACAGTCTTCACTTGGCACAAGGCAGATATGTTGACGTGCGTCTTCTCGACATTGGCGCCGACAAGAATCCGATCTACCTTCACTCTACCACCAGAGCCCGATCCCTTTCTGGGACGGCGTGGCGTGCGTGTGCTGCTTGAGTATCCCGAGCTGTTGGAGGCGCAGTTGCGGGCTGTGCTGGAAGTATCCCAGCATTTCTCTATTGGAGTTCTGATCCCGATGGTGACGACGGAGAGCGATGTGATTCAGGTCGCGCAGCGGTTCCATCAATTGGCCGATGACATGGGCATCCGCAAGTTGCCACGGCTTGGTGCGATGATCGAGACGCCAGCAGCGGCCTTGTCAGTCCCGTCTCTGAAGAAGTACGTGGACTTTTTCAGCATCGGCTCGAATGATCTCACCCAATACACCATGGCCGCCGGTCGAGAGAATCCCCTGGTGATGGCGTATTTCATCGACGACCATCCGAGTATCCTACGGCTCATCGAATTAGTGATCAGGGAATCCGGTGACACGCCTGTTTCTCTATGTGGGGAGCTTGCGGGCCGGATTGATGTTATCCCCAGTTTGTTGAGAGCAGGGCTCAGGTCGTTCAGCGTTCCCGCTGCATTAGTGCCGGACGTAAAGTATGCCATCAAGAATGCAAACGCTTGCCAGTCTTTCTCCCGGACGTAAGACACAAAGGACCTAATGCAGGTAACCGAGGAACTCGCGCGCTCATTCTTTGTCGCTTTGCAAGCGCCTATCCCGGCGAGTTATTTTTTGCCCTTCGCCACGGGCTGCGGGGGACGGGTGAAGCTGTCTTGCTTGGACTTTGCCGTGGCTGCGCTCCCTGCCTTGGCGGCGTCCTTCTGCTTCTGATCGCGCTGTTTCGACTTGAGTGACTTGTCTCCCATTGCTGCCTCCATATCGATGGCGCAAGCCATCAAGATGAGCATGACAGTCACATCCTCAAAGGGCAAGCGGGTAATCTGTTTAATCACCCTTTTCGCGTACTAGAAGTCATTGATATTACACTGCCCAATCTTCTGGGATGGCCTCAGAAGTGACTTTTTGCCTCAGCGTCGAAAAAACTAGGAGCTAAGGGAAAGTCCTTGGCTCCTGGCCTTAATCAACAAGAGGTCGCGGTTAGGACGCGATTGCCTGGTGCTCCTCGCTCTTGATTTGTACTGGTACTTTCTTCGGCAGCTTCGCCGCTGGCAACGGTATCGTCACCTCTAGGACCCCGTTGTGATAGCGCGCTTGCAGCTCCTCTGCCGTCACTCCCTCCGGCAGCGTGAAGGTACGGGCGAAAGATCCATACTGCACCTCCTGAGAGATGCGGTTCCCGTTCTGCTGCTCCTGCTCTGCTTTGCGCTCGCCCTTGATGGTGAGCTGGTTTTCCTTCACTGTGAGTTCGACCTCTTTAGGATCGACCCCAGGAAGGTCCGCTCTGATGCAGATGCTGTTCCCATCTACGTAACTTGCGACCTGCGGGACATACTCCGTGGGCACCGAACGCCTCGGTATTCTGCCCTGTTCCCAGTCGCCCAGGAAGCGGCTAAAGATCTCATCTAGATCATGGGAGGTGTTGAGAATGCGGAAGGGGATAGGCCAAGTAGATAATCTGTTCATCATTTCTGGTTACTTCCTTTTGCTCAGTCGTGCTGAGTCTGTGTGTACCATAGAATCTAAGCATGAAGTGGACGTTGTCAAAGAAATTCGGGAGCGTCCCAAGCGCTTCGCAGTCCCCGGGCCGTCTGGAGGCACGCAACAAGAGTATGACAATGATTCACATGTAGTGATCAACGTACAATCATCGAGCTCGCGGCACATTGACAAACAGTCTCTACACGGACGCATAGTCACTTACAGTGCGCTCTTTTCGGGTTCACGGCGCCCAGACCTTCACCCCCTATCGAGACAAATCGCGTAGTTAATTCTTGTCGGTGCGCTCGCCGACAGTGTCCGCTGGCACGCTGTGCCAGCGGACACCAGGTATCCCTCCGGTAACTGTCCGCTGTCCGCCAAACGTCCCCCGGCACGATTGTCGCAGGATTCCAACATTTGTAGCACGAATCTCACAGACGATGTGGGGCATCAGCGTTACATTGTGAATAAGTAGAAAAGGGTCTCGCCTGTCTGGGGGACCCTCGCCGGCGGCCGCTCGTGACATTAATACGATGCGGAGAGCCGCAAAGGTAAAGGGTGAAAATCACACCAGAAAGGATGTGGCAGTCTGGAACTATTTGATGTCTTGGTCTCGGTCGGCATATTGGCGACGGCCTATATTTTTCTTTTTACTGCTGCTCGCTGAGGAGGTAAACCATGACGCGCGCGCTTTTCCTGTTTGGCCTGGGGCTTATGACTATCTATGGCCCACTTTTGGGGATCTTTCTGGCTGTGGCCTGGCATCACGAGGAAGTATGGATGCAGCGCTGTCATAGTCTCCTGCTTCCAGTTCGCTTTCCTGTGCAACAGCGTCCGTAGGAATACTGCTGTTCCGCACTGGTCAAGCGATAACAATATGAGTCTCGTTAATCGGGGTATTGGGTAGAAGGAAGGGAGAGAACTCTTAACGATGTCACCTGCGATAGCTGTCCCATTCCAACAACAACGCCCAGGCGCTTCCTCAGCCGTCGACAGGGAAAGCGAGCAACTTCACAGGACATTATTACTAACAAAGAGTTATTTTTATAATCTCACATAAGGAATCTATCTGTATCCTGTCGCCTGGGGCAGGTGGAAATCGCGATGGACGATAACAACAAGCCGAAGCACCAACTGCTCAAAGAATTAGCTCTCCTGCGCCAACAAGTTGTGGAACTCCAAGACTCGGACACCGCACCTGAGCGAACGGAAGTGACGCTGCACGCGGCCCGGCTCGATGCTGAAAGTATTATGGCGGCAGTCCGCGAGCCGCTGATAGTTCTCGACGGGGACTTTCGTATTATCTCGGCGAATCGAGCTTTCTACCAAACATTCCAGGTAACACCGAAGGAAACGGAGCACCAACTCCTCTACGACTTGGGCAACCGCCAGTGGGATATTCCCGCGCTGAGACACCTTCTTAAGGATGTACTACCCACAGGTACCGCAATCCAGGATTTCAACGTGACCCCTGAGTTCCCCACCATCGGGAAGAAGACTATGTTGCTCAACGCGCGCCGTATTGACCGGGACGGTGCTGGAGCGCCGCTGATCCTCCTGGCAATGGAGGATATTACCGAGCGCATGCGGGCAGAGCGGCTGTTACGGCAAGACCATGATTGGCTCGATGTCACCCTGTCCAGTATCGGCGATGCGGTGCTTGCTACAGACACCAGCGCCGCTATCACGTTTCTGAACCCCGAGGCTGAACGGCTCACGGGCTGGACAACCCAGGACGCACGCGGCCGCGAGATTAATGAGGTCTTGGTGTTGATCAATCAGGACACCCGACAACTGGTGGAAAACCCGGTCAACCGGGTGCTACGGGAGGGAACGATTGTTGGGATGGCCACTCGGACGATGTTAAAAACCCGCGACGGCCGCGAAATCCCGGTGGCCGATAGCGGGGCACCGATTCGCAGCAGCGATGGTACACTGCATGGCGTGGTGATGGTCTTCCGCGACATCACTCCGCGCTATGAGGCAGAGCAAGAATTACGCGCCGCGAAAGAGGCAGCCGAGGCGGCAAGCCGGACCAAGAGCGAGTTCCTCGCCACCATGAGTCATGAACTGCGCACGCCGCTCAGTGTCGTGATCGGCTACACGGACATTCTGAGCGAGGGCACCTTTGGCCCGCTCATGGAGCAGGAGGTCAGTGCCTTGCGGATGATTCGGCGGAATGCGTTTGAATTACTTGATCTCATCACGGCTATCCTCGATTTAAGCCGCATGGAGGCGGGCCGGCTCCCGCTAGAAATGAAAGAGATCCAGGTGCCTGCATTGCTAGAGGAGATTAAGGCGGAGACCCAGGGGGTATGGGAGCAGTCACCGCTCGCCTTTGTATGGAACGTCACCGACAAGCTGCCGTCATTACACACGGACCCGGGAAAGTTGAAGATGGTCATCAAGAACCTCATCGGCAACGCGGTCAAGTTCACTGAGCAGGGCAGCATCGTGGTGGAGGCACACGGCCAGCAAGGAGGGATAACGATTAGCGTCAGTGACACGGGGATTGGCATTCCCCCAGCGGAGGTACGAAATATTTTCGAGCCCTTTCTTCAAGTCGAGCGCTCCACGACGCGCCGCTATGGAGGTATTGGGCTGGGGCTGCATATTGTGAGGCGACTCCTGGAGATGTTGGGCGGGACGATAGAGGTGCAGAGTACGATTGGGCACGGCTCGACGTTTCGTGTATGGGTACCAAGTGGCGGCAACACTCCCTCTGCTTGAGCAACTCTCAAAAACCTCGAGATCCTTGACCTTCTCTAGAGCTGAGGATCTAAGCACAGTCACAGAGAAGCTGAGGGGTACAGCCATTCTGAGCCGCAGCAAAGCGAAGGCAAAGAATCTCCCCCTCTGCCCCTCCAAGAAGATTCTTCGCGTTGCTCCTCTGAATGACACTCCATTAGAATCCCTGTGGCTTGTACTTAGCTGTACGATTGTCGCATGATTCCAACATTTGTAGCAGAAATCTCACAGACGGCGCGGAAGGCCGGCGTTACATTGTGAACAAACAGACAGGGGCCTCGCCTGGCTCGGGACCCTCGCCAGCGTCCGCACATGCAGACAAGACGATGCGGAGAGCCGAAAGGAAAGTATATGAACAACAGCAACCATGCCCCCGCCCTCCATCCCACGCGGATCGATATGCCCCCGGAAATCCGCCTGGACGTGATTACGCTGCTGAATCAGACCCTGGCCTGCACCGTGGATCTGCGCTCCCAAGTCAAACAAGCCTGCTGGAATGTCAAGGGTAAAGACTTTGCTCCGTTGCATACCCTCTTCGCCACCATGGCGACCGAACTCGAAGTCTACTCCGACCTGGTGGCCGAACGCATCGCCGTGCTGGGGGGAGTGGTGATGGGAACGGCCCGTACAGCGGCCCTGCAGTCGAGGGTGCCTGAGTATCCCAGCGCCCTCGTAGAGGGCAACACTCATGTGCTGGCACTGGTGGAGCGCTTCGCGCACTACGCTACGGTGATGCGGAGCGCTATTGCGCTCGCCGCCGATGTCGAGGACGCGGGCAGTGCGGCGGTCTATACCGACATCTCGCGCGGGGTCGATAAGCAACTCTGGATCTTAGAAGCACACCTCCACGACTGAGGGGCAAACAGCCGCGCTGAACGGGAACGTAGAGAGCAAGCTGCGAGATTTGATGTCGCACCTTCATTTTGAAGATACTCAACGCCGCCGGCGGAACGCGAGCGGCAATGGCGAGAACCCCCGTGCACCCATAAGGGTATGTTTTTTCCTCCAAACCTGCAGTTGTCGCGGGTTTATTACCCGCCCAGATACACTAGCCCGTCATGCCCGCGTAGCTTGTCCCAGGTTCCTACTGGGAGCGGGCATCCAGGCGGGTTCTCACCGCCAGTCGGCCTTTTCCTGGATTCCCGCTTTCGCGGGAATGACGCCGCGGTTTTTCACTCGATGCAAAACCTACCCTTCAAAGCGTGATCCCCCCTCCTCTCCTGCTAAGCCCCGTCAAAGCATGAACGAGGCATCAAGTAGTGGCCGAGGATCATCTGGCATTTGTATTACGTAGACCATGCAACAATGCCATGCTTCCAATGAGATTAATGCTTATAGACACTGCTATAACATATGATATGGTGAGTGTAGTAAAAACACCCTCAGGCAAGTCGTGGGCTCTGCAGGCGACGTGGTAGTTCTGTCGCGATACTTCTGCCCTCTTCTCACTCGCGAATTTTGTGAGGGGTAAAACCGTACTCAGTTATATATCATAAGCTGCTGATGTCACGCTGTAACCAATCCGGAACTCTCTCGCAGGAGGCGGTCATGGCTGAAAAGGCCAGAGTGGTAGTGGCGAGCGCCACGCTGCCGCTGGCGGCAGGCACCACGCTCCAGTGGGACGGCAGAAGCAGCATGTTTCAGGATGTGGGGCCCGTCCTTGTCTCAGCACCTGCTCGGCTGTCTGTCTTTCAGGCCAAGGAACCACCGGCAATAGTACGCCGAGTCAGTTCCTACTTGACGACAGACGAGATTCGCCTTGTTCCTCTGGTCCCCCCACAGAGGATAGCATGGGAACAAGAGGCGGCACGTGTGACCTTTTCCCTTGATCTGGTCCTCTTCGCGGCCATCGCCCACGGAGTAGTTCCCGAAGCGAATGGCGAACTGGTGTGGATTCCGTGGCTTGAGAAGACGGAGTCCTCTATCTCTTCTGTGCACCCCGCGCTGCTAATGCATTCCTCCTATGAGTCGCTTCAGGCGGAACACGTCACGATTGTCCCCTCCCTTGCCGTCCACGATCCCCTCCTCCACCACATCGCGTTAGTGCTGCAAGTAGCACTCGAAGGCGAAGGCGTGGCGGGGCAGCTGTATGCCAAGGCGTTAGCCGATGCCTTAGTGGTTCACTTCCTCAGACGCTATGCCGCTTCTCGGCCCTCCCTAGGCGAGGTGACCGGCGGACTCTCACCGAACAAGCTGCGGCGTACCACCGCCTACATCCAGGAACATCTGGAACAAGACTTATCCCTGGTTACACTCGCCGCTGTGGGGCAGACGAGCCCCGCCCATTTTGCCCGCCTGTTTAGGCACACCACCGGGTTATCGCCCCACCAATACGTGATTACGTGTCGGATGGAGCAAGCCAAGCGGCTGCTGGCCGAGACCGACATGCCGCTTATCGAGATCGGTGCTCAGGTCGGGTGTGCAGACCAAAGCCACTTCACCGCCCTTTTTCGCAAGCACGTCGCGCTCACTCCCAAAGCTTACAGAGACAGCACAAGAAGTTAGTTCTTCACGACGCGCCGCCATCAGTGCCTCTGGCACGGGCGTCCTAATCGAACCACAGAACATGGGGACACTTCGCGTAGCGCGCGCTGTGCGCGCGACCCCCAGCCACCGCCATTCGTGCGCATGGCGCACGCTACCAGAGAGAACAGGTGAGCATCTGCACGAATCTCGTGTGGTTCGGTTTAGGATCGCGCGGAGTTCCGCCGGGAGCGGTCCCGTAGACCCTAAACCGTCGCGGCGGTGCCGCACCATAGCGTACGGTGGTGGTCCTGTTCCTGAGCTCACCGTCTAAATCAAACGTCAAGAGATTCGTACACTGCGGTTACTGCTTGTGCAGCCTCCGCCCGACGCTCAAGCGTCGGGCTCACACTACCAAGCCCGGTGAACCGGGCTCTCAGGGGACGACAGTCCCCTTTGTTTGTTGAGCCTGGTACTTCAGCGCCAGGCGGCAACTGTGCCAATCTCCTGCATCTTGGTTTAGTGGTGGACCGCTAACGACGGAGCACGGCTCGCTGTGAGGGTATACTTCTCTCCTCTTCTATGATTGTCGCAGGATTCCAACATTCGGAGCAGGAATCTCACAGACGACGCGCGCCACCAGTCTTACATTGGGAACAAGTAGAAAAAGGTCTCGCCAGGCTCGGAACCCTTACCCTTTCCCTACGAGACCACAGTCGGTGGCCGCACGCGCAGGTGAAGCAATGCGGTCCGCAATCAGCAAGTCACCGGAACACCACACGAATAGCAAAAAAACACAGAAAGGAGGGTCATTACATGTTGAACTGGACTTGGACGATTTTGGTAAGCGCTCTCATTACGGAAAGGAAGGTAACGTTATGTTAACGTGGACAATGACGTTTCTCATTCTTGCACTGATCGCCGCTGTGTTGGGGTTTACTGGCTTAGCCGGGACTGCCAGTCAGATCGCCTGGATCTTGTCTGTCGTCTTTTTAGTCGGGTCCACCGTCAGCCTGATCACCGAGCGTCACGGATCGGTCGTGTAGCACGAACTCTAGAAGCACATCATTAAAAACTACACACGCAGACAGCGCGTGCAGAGCAGAAGGGAGAATCACAATGAAAAAGATCGCAGCAATGGCGTTGGGTACCATGTTAATAATCGGCATTACGTTCCTGGCTACCGGCTGTGAGCGTCAAGGACCAGCCGAGCGGGCTGGCAAAGAGGTCGACCAAGCGGTTGAAAAGATGAAAGACGTGGTGAATCCGCCTGGGCCGGCAGAGAAGGCCGGGAAAGAACTCGATCGTGCCGTCACTGACAAGACAAAGTAATTCCTCTGCCCTGTCCCTCAGGAGGCTAGTGGGACTTGTCAAGTAAACTTCTAGTGACAAAGAGAATAAAGTGGCTGCGCGATATGCTCGAAAAACGTGATGGCTTAGCTGTCTAACGCGGGTTTGCTGGTGACTGTTCCCGTAGTGGCTGCCCACGACGCGCCCCGTGTGATCTTCGAGGAGTTCGGCATCACGCATCCGAACTCTCATCACCTTGACCCTACTCACTTGCTATGTCGACGAAAGGAGTTTGCTATGCGAACCTTATTACCAAGAATTGCCTTTCTGGCCCTGCCACTCGCCTTCTTAGCGGTGAGTGCCTGTAGTGGCCACCGTCGGTTCCATCACGAGCGCGATGCGTGGCACGATGAGGCGTACGACCGTGGATCTTCTGTAGACCGTTACGACAGAAGAGACTCGTATAACGGTTGGGGCCAGGATAATGGGAGAGGTCGGTATAATGGTGGCGAGTGGTTTCGCTGGTAGAACTAGCGGTGCAGAACTGACAAGCACTCTGCTGAAGTCTCACGGCGCGCGTCGCCCAGCCCCCTCAGCCTACCGAGAGCAAACTCGGAGTTAATATTTGTCGGTGCGCCACCGGCACGATTGTCGCAGGATTCCAACATTTGTAGCACGAATCTCACAGACGACGCGGGGTGCCTGCATTACATTGCTCGAAGGCGGTTCTCGCCAAAGGACTGTAAGGAACGACCATGAACCTCCTCGATATCATTGCTCCAGTCATTATGCTCGGGACAGCCTATCTGCTTCTCTTCACCGCTTTTATGGACGAAGTCAGGGCAAGGGATAAGCCTACGCCCTGAGCCTCTCCGACGCAGACGCTGTTGTTCTGTTCACGCGTCGCCATCGTGACCACAGCACAGGAGGCCGGCTATGAGCTTGACACTATCGTTTCTCTTCATTCGACTTATTGCCAACGTTCGTGGCCCGCATGGACTTGCTGGTATCATGCCAGAGCCTCTGTGGCTCTGGTTGGTTGTGAGCCTCGCTCTGCTTTTTATTGGTGGACTGGCAAGCCGTCGCGTCATGCCGTCACTATGGCCTCGTTTTCAGAGACACACCGTCCAATAATACGAAGCGCGAGTCAGCGAGCTGCTGGAGATCAAGAATAAAGCCGACGTATCAACACACCACATCTATTAACCTCGCCTGACAGATCCTCACAATGAGCGACAATACTTCGGAAATCCGAAAACTAGACTTAGGCAACGCTGCCGCGTTGATAGCCCTCGCCCTTGGCATGGTCGGGGTGGCTGCTCTCTTATACTCCCTGATCGACCTCCTGGTGGTGTTCTTCCTCGGCATTGTCGTGGCGGCTGCGTTACAGCCGGGACACGTACGGCTGTGTGGACTCGGGGTTCCCAAAGGGCTGGCCGTGCTCCTGATCTATTTGCTCTTTATCGTCGGTATCGCGCTCGTTGTTCTGTTCATAGGACCGGTGCTGATCGAGCAAATCCACGCCTTAGCGGTGAGCTTGCCCGAGCAGTACGCCAACTTTGTGGAGCGGTTGCACGCCAGCCCGACCCCGCTGCTACAACGCTTGGGTGACAGAATCCCTCCTTTTGCAGTCCTCGCTCAGAACATCGCTGATCTGGCTCCAGCCTTTTTTGCTAACGCGGTAGGCGTCGTGACCAGTACGGTTAGCTTCTTCACCTACTTGGTGGTCGTGTTGGCCATCGGGTTCTACTGGACGATGGAAGTGCCACGCGTGGAGCGTCTGATCCTGTCGCTGTTCACAGTCGCGCGTCGTCCTCAAGTGTTGAATACCTGGCACGAAATCGAGTTTAAGCTAGGCGCTTACATACGGGGCCAAGGGCTGGCGATGCTGATCATCGGGGCTGCCTCCGCCATCGGCTATGTCCTGATCGGGCTGCCCAACGTCCTCGCGCTCGCCGTCTTGGCCGGGCTGTTTGAGGCAGTGCCGCTCATCGGGCCAATTCTGGCCGCTGTTCCGGCCATCTTGGTGGCCTTGCCTTTGGGACTCACCTCGGTGCTGCTGGTCATCGGGTTTTCTATTCTGTTGCAAGTGTTCGAGAATAACGTCCTGATCCCGCGGATCATGAGCCACGCGGTCGGCATCAGCGCCCTGGTCGGAATGTTCGCTGTGCTCGCCCTCGGCACCTTGTACGGTATCCTGGGGGTGTTTATCGCTATCCCTCTGACCGTGGTGGTGCAAGTGCTTCTGGATCGGATGGTGATTAACCCGGAGCCGGTGCCGGAAGACACTACTGTGGCGGCCAGCCCGCTGACGACGTTGCGCGCGCGCGTGCACGCGCTGCGGCAGCAGATGCGGCTACGGCTGCGCGGGCGGGACACCCGTATGGGGATTGACCCACAGATACCAGACCATGTGGTGGACGCGACGGATCAACAAATTGAACAGGCGGTGGAGCGGGTCGAGACCATGATTGCCACAGCACAGGAGGATGCGGAGCCGACCGGACCTCCTGGAGAGATGCCGCTCGCACAGTTGAATCACGCGACCCAGCAGATGGAAGAGGCGGTGGAGCGCGTGGAAACCGCGGTGACAGAAGCGCAGGATCATTCGGACCCGAATGGGACAACAGACACAACGCCACACCGCAAAGACTCCGACTCAGAGCAAAAAAAGAAAATGGTCGCTTGATGGAACGTGAATAACGTTACCACCGGCAGAGAGCGTGGAAGCCGTGATCGAATGAGGATGGGGAAATCCTCCTTGCATAAGACTGTTATCCCTACACAGCTCTCTCGTGGGGTACGCACTATTGCTTTCTTCGAGGCTCTGAAGGGTGTGCTGTTCTTGTCGCTGGCTAAGCAGGAAGGCGAAGAGGCGCCGCTGTTGTCATGATATGAGTGTAAATATTACGTCTAGTTATTAAGAGCGTTTTTCCTCTCTCCGGCACGATTATCGCACGATTCCAACATTTGTAGCAAGAATTTCACAGACAATGCGGGCCGTCGGCATTACCTTCTTACTTAACAAGCAGAACCGGTTCTGTTCTAACGTGTCCCTTTTCCCTCACGCAGTTGACGAATCTATTCAACCTTACAACCAACGCAAACAGAGCCTTGAGAGTGAGAATCTCTCAGGGGTCAAGGAGAAAAGACATGAAAAAGACTATGCCACTGTTACCCATCTCTCTCGGATTTACATTAGAAAGGATAGACATATGAGTATCATCGGTTGGTTAATCTTCGGCGGTCTGGTCGGTTGGATTGCTAGTAAAATCATGGGCACCGACGCCCAGCAAGGCATCCTGCTCAATATTATTGTTGGCGTGGTCGGCGCTGTCCTCGGCGGCTTTTTATGGGCAATGTTCACCCAGGATCCTGATCCCTACCGGTTCTGGAATATGGGGAGTTGGGTGACTGCTATCATAGGGTCCTCCGTGCTGCTGTGGTTGGCGAGCTTCATGCGTAGTAGTCCAAGCCGTATCGCCTAACGCTGTGGCCAGGGTGCTCCTAATAGACATATGAACGTTGATTGGCGTTTGCTAAGACAGTGTCGCTATCGGAGGAACGCCAATCACACCCATCCTTCAGGCTCTGTCGGACTTGCTCGGTGCTTTACGACCGCGCTGCCGGGCATCATCGCAGATTTACTAAAAACCCCACGAATTTCACACGGTAGGAGGATTCCTAATGCAAGCGCTCAGTAACGTCAAAATTCTTGAGCAGGCACTGGCTAAGGCTAGGGCGAACAACGCCGACTGGAAGCCGATCTTACTGAACCGTCCCGAGGATATCCTCCAGATGGGGTACGAGAATATAGTGCTGTTCGAGCGGGGGTTCGCCCAAGCCTTTTGGGAGAAGGAGGCGCAGCACCTCGGTGGCCCCCCTGGTGGCGACGCCCTGGTCCAGGATCCGGATACATCGGCGTGGCGGTACCATCTCAAAGAACTTGCTGTGGCCCCAGACCTCTTCGCGTACCTCGCCAAGTTCTTATGAGCCTCGGCCTCGCTCGTGTGTCCCGAATCCGTCACGCTCGGGGATTTACGTCCGTGAGATTGTCGCAGAATTCCAACATTTGTAGCAGGAATTTCACAGACGGCGCGGAAGGCCTGCGTTACCTTCTTGGTCAATGAGATGGAAAAGAGGCCTCGCATGTCGCGGGGCCCGGTCATCAGTACCCAAGAGAAAGCAAATATTGACGCCAAAGCCCACCAAATCGCAGGGGCGACCAAAGTGGATAACCAACTGGAGATCGTCGGTCATTAACCCTTAACATTTCAGGAGAACAGTGAGGCGATCCACGATTGTCTCACATGTATAGAGCTAAGTTTTTGTTATGAAAGGAGACTGTCATGTTATCGAGAGTGCTGTCAGTATTCTTTGTGGCCCTTACGCTGACCATGGGGGCGTTGGGCTGCCGAAGCGCACCGGCCATGCATGAAGGGAAGGTAGTCGAGGTTGGCGTCGGCAAGCTGACGATGACGGATATGGCGGACAAGAATCAACACACCCATGAGGTGGCCTCTGATGCGGCCATCACCTGTGAAGGCAAAACGTGCGGGCTCACCGATGTGAAGGTGGGCGACATGGTCACGGTGACCACCGACACGAAGGATGGCAAAACCGTAGCGAACAAGATCGAAGCGAAGAAGGCTGGTAGTTAAGCGTAATGGGTAAGACTTCTTTCATCATGAGAAGGAGAAGTCCAATGAAAGTCAAGATCGGAAAGCAGGTGATAGTGGCGTTGGTCATCAGTGTGTTGTCGCTGGAAGGAGGACGCCTACCGGCCACCGCGCAGCCAGAACAACCGGAGCAGGTGCGGCAGCAGCAACAGCAGGAGCGCCAACAACAAAAAGCTCAGCAACAGCAAGAACGACAACAACAAAAAGCTCAACAACAACAGCAGCAACAACAGGAGCGCCAACAACAAAAAGCCCAGCAACAGCAGGAGCGCCAACAGCAAAGAGTTCAAGAGCAGCAACAACAGCAAGAACGACAACAACAAAAAGCTCAACAACAACAGCAGCAACAACAGGAGCGCCAACAACAAAAAGCCCAGCAACAGCAGGAGCGCCAACAGCAAAGAGTTCAAGAGCAGCAACAACAGCAGGGGCGACAACAACAAAAAGCTCAGCAACAGCAGCAGCAACAGCAGGAGCGCCAACAACAAAGAGTTCAAGAGCAGAGAGAACGCAGGAGCGCCAACAACAAAGAGTCCAAGAGCAGCAGCAGGAGCGCCAACAGCGTCTGTCAGAGCAGCGTCAGCGCCAGCTGATTAAAGAGCAGCAAAAGCGTTCGGTGTCATATCATCAACAACTGGAACAGCAGACGCGACGGGCGCAAAAGCGCGTCGCCTCGCTCCAGCACCAACACCGTCAGGCCCAGTATCGATTTGAGCAACAATATGTCGAGCGCCTGCGTGAGCAGCACCTCCGTCTCCAACCCGAGCGCGACTATGATTACGATCGTGATCCCTACTTCTCCACGGCTCCGAATTGGCGGTACTCTCGGGGCGGCAAGCGCTACGAGACGAATCAATATGGGGCGGATGTACTCCGGCAGGCCGTGAACTTCGGCTATGAGGATGGCTTCCGTGCAGGACAGGCGGACCAGGAGGATGGTTGGCGCTCCAACTCCCGAGACTCCTATGCCTACCAGGACGCGACCGCCGGCTATACCGGCTATTATGTAGACCCGAACGAGTACCGCTACTACTTCCGCTCGGGATTCCGTCGTGGCTATGACGATGGCTACAACAGTCGCTCTCAATATGGGAGTTACGTTGACGGCAAGTATGCCATCCTGACCGCTGTGTTGTCACAAATCCTCAACTTGCAGTCGCTCTATTAGGCCCTGCTATAGCAAAGCTGACGCAAGGGTAATCTGTATGCCCAGCCGACCGCCGGCACGCACGCGCTGAGTCTACCTCGGCTGAAAGCCGATGTAGACGAACTCTGGAGCTTTATGGGGAAGAAAGTAACCCGGCAATGGGTCTGGATTACCATGGACGCCAGGTTGGCTATAACCTCACTAAATGTGCATCATTACCTGGGCAGCACTACCAAAGTGAGAGAGTAGATTTGCTGCGGGCATGAAGAATCATGCCTGTGCGCCTTTTTCTTACTCTCGTCTTGTATGATTATCGCACGATTCCAACATTTGCAGCAGGAATATCACAGACGACGCGACACACCTGCGTTACTTTCTGGATGAGCGATAAGAACCGGTTCTGTCTTCAATGTATTCTTTTTCCTTCGCACCAGAACAACTTACTATGACGGAGGTAACTTATCATGAGTCTATTATTGCTAGTCATCTTACTGCTGCTCCTATTCGGCGGTCTGCCCAACTGGGGCTATCATTCGTACGGTTATATGCCCTCGGGCCTCTCCGGGGTGCTGGTCGTTGTCGTCCTCGTGCTGCTCTTCGCTGGACGACTCTAAATGGTGCCGCCCGGATCTGGCTGGCAGAGAGCTAGGGCAAAGAATCGAGAGCAGACACAGAGACGACATCTCTCCTGCCACTTTCGGGCTGCCACAGCACCCTCCAGTGAGACACTGCGGCGGCTCCTTCATGGCGTAGCGACAATCCAGTTGCGCGGCTTACCTTCACATTACAATCCACTTTTAACCCACAGGAGAAGATTTATGCAGAGAATCTCATGGCTTCGGGCCAGCCTACTCGTAGTGGTCGTAGGCGTAGCGCTGGCCACCCCAGCCTGGGCGGCTACGCCAGACGCCTGGATTACAACCAAGACCAAACTCGCCCTCCTGACCACAGAGGGTGTGAGCGGAACCGCCATCAAGGTGGATACTGTCATGGGACAAGTCACCCTACACGGCAAGGTAGGCTCTACGGTGGAGAAGAAGCACGCCGAGATCATCGCCCAGCAGATCGACGGCGTGAAGAGCGTGCACAATCTGCTCCAGGTGGTTACTCCACAGCACGCGCAGGCGATACAAGTGTCCGATGATGCGCTCAAGCAGCGGATCGAGAAAAGGTTACAGACCGATTCCTCCCTCAAGAGCAGCCAGATCACCGTCCAGTCAGTGAACAAGGGCGTAGTGCTCCTGGGTGGCACGGCCAAGACCTTAAGCGCGGACCTGCGCGCCATCGAAGTGGTGGCTGGCATCCCAGGCGTGCGCCGGATCGCCAGTGAGGTGCAGAGTCCTGAGACCCTGGCCGATGCGGAGATCTGGCGTGAGTCCACGCCGCCAGCATCCAGCGAAGAGCACGGCATGTGGGAGACGGCCAGCGACATGTGGCTCACTTCAGCCATCAGGATGCGCTTGCTAGCTGACAGCCAAACCCCGGCACTCGACATCAATGTGGACACCTGGGCGGGAGTGGTAACTCTCTTCGGGATCGTGCCCTCGCAGCAAGCGAAGGCGGCGGCTGAAGCCGACGCCCACAAGGTGAGTGGGGTGAAGCATGTGGAAAACGAACTGCAGGTCGTCGCGAGCGTCAAGCAGGCCGCGGGCCAGGTGCGGGACGAGGAGCTCGAGCGCGACGTCAAGAAAGCACTCGCTACCCTAGAGTTCAAGGACATTACGGTGGACGTGAAGAACGGTGTCGTGCGGCTGATGGGGACCATCCCCACTGGGGCGCAACGCCTGGAGGCGACAGTGGCGGCGCGTGCGGTCCCGGGCGTACGCGCGGTTGAGAACGAGCTGCGCCTCACCACCGCCAAGAACTAACCGTCTTGGCTCGCTACGCCTGCATTATGCGTCGGGCAGTATCGGCAGGCTCTACTGGAGACAGACACGTACAGAACGGCACTATTTCATCAACAACGCGGCGCACGTCGCCGCACAACCACTTGGTGCGACCCGCACGCGAGTTACATCAGTGAACGAAAGGAAAACGACAATGAGTGGCAAGATGGACCAAGTCAAAGGACGGATCAAAGAGGCAGCAGGGGCGCTCTCAGATGACGAAAGCCTTAAACGAGAAGGACAGCGAGATCAAATGGTGGGAAAGGTGAAGGAAACAGCGGCAAAGGTAGCAGAGAAGGTGAAGGAAAAAGTAGAGAGGGCGGCGGACACAATGAAGAACGCCTGACAGGCAACAATCCCCGCCGCCTAGCCCAGTGACAAGCGTGGGCTGCCCGAGAAAGGTTAGAGAAGGCAGGAGCGCACAGCCCGCCATCCCGCTCCTCTCGCGCGACCTGTCTCTGGGTAAGGAGAAGGATCATGAAAAAGATTCTTGTAGTCACGATCTTGGCTCTGACAACGAGCGTAATAGCGTGCGGCCCACGTGTGGTGCGGGAAAATACCGTGGAGCGGTCGTATTCCTCTTCGAGTGTAGAGGCACCTCCTCCACCGCCTGTTGTACAGGAAAGAAGCTCCACAACAGTAGTAGAGAAGAAATCCTCTACGACGGAAGTGATTCAATAGACCTACCTGAACAGTAGCAAGAAGGGCCCATGACGCCCGTCTCACCATACTGTTGCAACTCAGGACTGAGGTTAACTCAACGGTGATCCGATCACGCGAAAGAAAGGAGAACTCGACATGAACAGCATTTTTTACATTATTGGCGTCGTGGTGGTAGTGCTCTTCATTTTCAACTACCTCGGACTGCGGTAGCCCGGAGCGTCACGAGGGATTTTCCAGTTGCCGACGGTTTTCCCCACCGCGATGGCGGGGGGGCCGCGCCCTGACGGGCAAGTCGGCAGAACAGCGAGGATGCGACGATTACGGCGCCAGCGCCTCACTCGGCACCATAACACGGAGATACATCATAGCTAAAAACAGCGCAGTGGTGAGAGTCTACAACACTGACACCGAAGCCGAAGCGGCCTTTATGGCTCAAGGAGGAATTTATGAAAAAACAAATCGGGTTGTGGATTGACCACCGGGAGACGATTATCGTGACTCTCGGAGAGCACGGAGAAGAAACGCGACACATAGAAGCGGACATGGAGAAGCATGTCCGCTTTTCCGGTGGGTCGAAATCAGGAGATCGCTCGGGAGAGGATCAGCGAGACCGCCGCTTTACGGAGCATCTCAACCGATACTATGACGAGGTCATCGCGGAGATTCGTGAGGCTGACGCCATTCTGCTCTTGGGTCCGGGTGAGGCAAAGGGCGAGCTCAAAAAACGTCTGGAGAAGGAGAAGCTTGGGGCGCGCATCGTTGAGGTGGAAACAGAGGACAAGATGACCGAGCGGCAGATTGCGGCAAAAGTCCGCCAGTACTTTCAAACATAAGCTTGCCAGTTCAAAAACAGGAATGTCACAGACGGCGCGGGATGCCTGCGTTACTTTTCGAAGGAACGAGTGGAACCGGTTCTGGCTTCAACACGTTCTTTTTTCTTCACCTGCTGCTTCTCCGTACCCCTGGAGGAGGTCACGCAGGCAGTCCGATAATACCCGTCAGGTCCGTCAGCGGTCACGTGCTACGCCATTCACGAGTAAGAAAGGTTACTAAGGGGCAACTGGCGGCCAGTCGTAGAGAAGGAGGAAGGATATGGCTCTTGACAGACATCAGACAACAACAGAACGTTCCTTGACCGAGTATTCCCTGGACGCTCCACTCTTAACGTTCGATATCCCAACGCTGCTGGCGCAACTTAAGCACGAAGATCTGTGGCGCACCGGAAAGCGCAATGCCATGACCTTGCTCAAGGATCATGGACTGCGGGTGGTGCTTATCGTCATGCACGCGAGTACCGCGATTCCTTCACATCAGGCGGAAAGCCCGCTGAGTGTGCAGGTTGTCGAGGGTCGCCTGCAAGTTCGTACCGATTCAGAGCCGGTTACACTCAAGAAAGGGCAAATGCTCGCACTCCAGGCAGGGATTCGCCACGAGGTCGAAGCCCTTGAGGAATCAGCTCTCCTGCTCACGCTGGCCACCAGTCAATCGCATCCTGCAGAGCATGAGGGTGACTCTGACGAGAATTTTTCCTGGCCAAGGAAAGCGCGCATGGGAGACGTCATGAAAGTATCGGACTTGCTCGTTGACGGTAGGAGGATTCCTAATGCAAGCGCTCAGTAACGTCGAAATTCTTCAGCGGGCCCTGGTCAAGGCTAGGGCGAACAACCCCGACTGGAAACCTCTTGTACTGGGCCGTGCTGAGGACCTCATCCATATGGGGCACGAAAATATGGTGCTGTTCAACCGGGGCTTCGCGCTAGCTTTTTGGGGAGAAGCACACCGCATCGTTGTTCCCACTGATAGCGGCGGCACCCTGGTCCAGGATCTTGATAAGCCGGCGTGGCGGTACCACCTCCAAGAACTTGCTGTGGCCCCGGACCTCTTCGCGTATCTGGCCAAGTTCTTATGAGCCCCGGCCTCGCTCGTGTGCCCTGAGTCTGTCACGTTCGGAGGCCCACGCTCGTCCCTCGTCGAGAACGTTCCTTCACAAAATCTCTCAGGTAATTGTTCACAGCGGGACATTATAACTGTCGTGAAAGTCTGTGTCATGAAACGGCCCGCGCTTACTCCGGCCTACCCGAGATCTCGACAGAGAAGTATGTTCCTCCCTTGCACCGGCGATACCTTTAGAGCAATCTCACAATGCCCCTATTGCTCTGGTGCTGGATAGTGTGGCGGAAGTGACCGCCGTTCGTCCGTACACGCAGTGAGCCCTTTTGTTGACTCCGGAAGAGTAGGAGAGGATATGTCTGCAAGCGGAAGCAAAACCGCCGGTAGGTGCAGCGCACCATTTCCCGGGAGGAAAAGATATGATCCAGAAGGACCCTGAATCATCGGCCATTGAGCGGGCCGAGGCGGCATGGGGGACGCGCGCGTCGTGTCTCATCGTGGGCCTGGGCGCATCCGCAGGCGGCCTGGAGGCGTTCGAGCAGTTCTTTACGCGGATGCCGCCTGAGAGCGGCATGGCGTTCGTACTCGTCCAGCATCTCGCCCCTGACCATGCGAGCCTCCTACCGGAACTGGTGGCGAAGTACACCCGCATGTCTGTACGGCAGATCGAGGAGGAAACGCCGGTTGAGCCTAATCATGTCTATGTCATTCCGCCCGACACTACTCTGACTATCGACCGCGGCGTGCTGCACCTCGTGTCGCCTCCGATTGAGCCCCGCCTCCACCGCATGCCCATTGATAACTTCTTCCGCTCGCTGGCCGAAGATCAGGGCGAGAACGCTGTGTGTATCCTCCTCTCCGGCGCCGGCGCCGATGGCACCCTTGGCCTCAGGGCGGTCAAGGAACACGGCGGCATCGCCATAGCCCAGACTCCGGAATCGGCCCGGTATGACAGCCTTGTACGCAGCGCCATCGCCACGGGGCTGGTGGACCATATCCTCCCAGTCGAGGAGATGCCGGCCAAGCTGATAGAATACTCCACGCACTTGACCGCGCTCCGTGCAACCAACGGCCCTACCGGATCCCACCCTGAGGTGGGCGATCGCCTACATACGATCCATGGGCTACTCAAGCGCCAGACCGGACATGACTTCAGCCAGTACAAGGAGAACACCGTCGTCCGCCGTATACAGCGCCGCTTGCAGGTGCTGCAACTCGACGCCGTGGATGCCTACTGGCGCTCCTCAAACAGGACCCCAAAGAACTCGACTTGCTCTTCAAGGACTTGCTGATCGGAGTGACGCAGTTCTTCCGTGACCCAGAGGCCTTTGCGGCCCTGGAGCGAGAGGTCATTCCCGCGCTGTTCGCGGACAAGGGCGCCGACGGCCAGGTGCGCGTAGGCGTGTCCGGCTGCGCGTCCGGAGAAGAAGCCTATTCGATCGCCATCCTCCTGCGTGAACACCTGGCCACGCTCGCCGTCGCGCCGCGAGTTCAGGTATTTGCCACCGATATTGACGAGCAGGCGCTGGAGAATGCCCGTAAGGGCTGCTACTCGTTGGGCATCGCGGAACAGGTGACTCCCGAGCGCCTGGAACGCTTCTTCGTTAAGCATGACAATCTATACCAGGTGAAGAAAGAGCTGCGCGAGATGTGCCTCTTCTCAGTGCACAGTCTCGTCAAGGACCCGCCGTTCTCGCGGCTGGACCTTATTTCATGCCGGAATGTGCTGATTTACCTGGGCCCCGAACTCCAGCAGAAGCTGATGCGGCTGTTCCATTACGCCTTGCGTCCGAGCGGCTATCTGTTTCTCGGGCCGTCAGAGACCCTCACCGGGCAGAGTGCACTGTTTCGCACCCTCGACAAAAAGCATCGCCTCTTCCAGAAGAAGGACACCGTCTCCCGTCAGCTCGTCGAGTTCCCGCTCTCGGACGTGCGCCGGCCCCCGCAGCGGCAAGAGGAAGAGTCGGAACGTACCCGCACCGCCGCTGCCCGTAATATCGGCGCCCTCGCCGAGCGAACGATTCTGGACTACTATGCGCCCGCCTGCGTCGTGACCAACGAGCAAGGCGAGGTGGTGTACTTCTCCGGCCGCACCGGCCGCTACCTCGAACCGCCCAGCGGAACGCCAAACGTCAACGTTATTAACATGGCCCGCGCGGGCCTGCGGCTGCCGCTGCGCACCGCCCTGCAGCAGGCGGTGACGACGCATCAGCGGGTTGTGCGGGAGCAGATTCCGGTCCAGACCAACGGCGACGTGCAGCCCATTACCCTGGTCGTTCAGCCGATGACCGAGCACGTCGACGACTCCTCCCTGTACCTGATCATCTTCCAGGACGTCGGCCCCGCCGAGCATCACCGACGCACGCCGCGGCGCGATGCGCCTCCGTTCGGCCCGGAGGACGCCCATCTTCGGTCCCTTGAGCACGAACTCCAGGTCACCAGGGAACGCTTACAAACCACTATCGAGGAACTTGAAACCACCAATGAGGAGCTGGGTTCTGCCAATGAGGAGTTTCAATCCACTAACGAGGAGCTTGAAACCTCGAAAGAGGAACTCCAGTCGCTTAACGAGGAACTGGAGACGGTGAATGCCGAGCTCAGACGGAAGGTCGATGATCTCGACCGCACCAACAGTGATCTGCAGAACCTGTTCGACAGCACGCAGGTCGCGACGATTTTCCTGGACCGGGAACTGCGTATCAGAAACTTCACGCCGGCCGCCAGTACGCTCTTTCCGCTGCTCCCCGGTGATGTCGGCCGGCCCTTCACCGACCTGGCGCAGCGCTTCGTCGGGAGTGACTTGATCAGCGACGCCAGAGACACGCTCAGCACGCTCTCCAGGCACGAGCGCACCCTGCACACGGTGGACGCCGACGCCGATTATCTCATGCGCATTATACCGTACCGCACGATCGATCATGTGATTGACGGCGTAGTCCTGACGTTTGTTGACGTGACGGACCTGAAACATGCAGAAGAGGCTGCTCATATCGCCCAAGCCTATGCCGAGAGCCTCGTAGACACGATCCGCGATCCCCTGCTGGTGCTGGATGCGACCCTCCATGTGCGTTCCGCGAACCAGTCATTCTACCAGGTCTTCCAGGTCGCACCCGCAGAGATACAGGACCGCTTGCTCTACACGTTAGGCAGTGGACAATGGGACCTTCCTGAACTGCACCAACTGTTAGGAGCGATGCACGTGGGGAATCGCGGCTTCGATGATTTTGAGTTGAAGTGCGAGTTTCCTCATATCGGGCGAAAGACGATGCGGCTCAATGCCCGGAAGGTCTTCACGCAGACAACCGACACGGAGCTGATCTTATTGGCCATTGAGGACATCACCGAGCGCAAACGCCTCGAGGAGGAGCTCGCGTGTCAGGCAGCCGCGCTGCAACGCTCGAATGGAGAATTGCAGCAGTTCGTCCACATCGTCTCCCATGATTTGAACGAGCCCCTGCGTACGGTGGCCAACTTCGTCAGCATGCTGGCCAAGCGTTACCAGGGAAAACTGGACGCCGAGGCCGATGAGTACATTGCCTTCGCGGTCGATGGCGCTAAACGCATGCAGGAGTTACTGAAAGATCTACTAGCCTATACCCGGGTGGGCGGCAGCACGGACGTATTCAAGCCGGTGGATTGCGAAGCGCTGCTGACGCAGACCCTGGACAACCTACGGCTGGCAGTCGCAGACAGCGGCGCAGAGGTGACCCATGACCCGCTCCCGACCGTGCGCGGCGACGTGACCCTCCTCGGCCAAGTCTTTCAGAACCTCATCGGGAACGCGCTGAAGTTCCGCGGCGCCGCCGCGGCGCGGGCTCACGTGTCCGCCCGGAAGGAGAATGGTCACTGGCGGTTTGCCGTACACGACAACGGCATTGGCATTGCTCCGCAGCACGCCGAGCAAATCTTTCAAGTGTTTCAACGTTTACACACGCGTCGTGAGTACCCCGGTACGGGCATCGGCCTGGCAATCTGCAAGAAGATCGTCGAGCGCCACGGCGGGCGCATTTGGGTGGAGTCCCTGCCGGAGCAAGGATCTACATTTTTATTCACAATTAGTGAAATCATGAAGGGGGGGGGGAAATTATGAATTATGAATGAGAACCAGGAGCTGTCTTTCGTCTCTATTCATCGTTCATCATTCAGCGTTCATCGTTTTTTCTATTCATCATTTGCGAGCGGAGCGAACAGGTAACCCACGATAGAATCCCAAGGCATAGAATAAAAATCAGGAAAACGAGTGGGTAAAATTTGATGTTTTCACAGGGGCGGCAGCATACAGGTGAGGATCTTCAAGCGCAGATACTCTTCGTCGCGCAGACCATAAGCGCGGCG
This sequence comes from uncultured delta proteobacterium, assembly GCA_963733195.1. Classification (GTDB taxonomy): domain Bacteria; phylum Desulfobacterota; class Binatia; order Bin18; family Bin18; genus VGTJ01. Next base: position 22,243 of record CAVTCR010000007.1, on the reverse strand, counting down.
CTGGATGACCCGAATCTTGTTGTTGAGCCCCTCGACGAAGCCTAGCGAGACCTTGTTCGCGGGCTCGCAGTACGCGGCGATACCATCCCAATGACGATCGATCAACGCGAACTTCTCGTAGGGTTTGAGCCGTTGCCATTTCAGGCTCGCGAGCCAGTGCTCGAAGAAGCGCCGTGCCCAGCCCTCGCGCTCGTAGTCCCAGAGCTGGCCGAAGGTCTCCTGAGCGAGTGGCGGTGTGCAGCCGCTTGTCGCCGCGAGCAGGACCTTCAAGTGCGCGCGGCGCGTCGATTCTCGATGCGAGAGCAGCGTATATTTCTGCCTTGATGTAGCGCGGTCTTTGCCACTGAGCCGCCGATACTCGGCCTTGGCACCTGGTCGAGGGCGTCGCCCAGATGACACATGATGTGAAACTTGTCGAACAGGATCGCCGCTTGCGGCGCATACGTCGTAGTCGCATTGCAAAACGGCTTCCACATGTCCATCACCGCCAGCCGAATCTCGCAGTCTTCCTCTGGCCAAGCCACTCGTAGAACTGCCCAAGATCGCTTCCGAGCAACCTCGTCGCCAAACCAGATCGCTCGCCATCGGATCAAATCGTAACCACGATGCGTAGGTGTGACCTTGCGAATCGCGATCTCGTCGATGCCGATCACCTGCGGCCCGGGCGTTCCGGCCTTGGCCATTTGCGCCGTCATGTACTGCTTCTCCAGCGCCTTGACCGTGTCCCAATCCCGGTGCAGTTCCTCGGCAATCTCTTTGATCGTCGCCGAGCGACATGTTTCGACGTAGTGAGCGAAGCGCTGGGTATAGAAGGGGTTGGCGGCCAGAAAATCGAGCCGTTCGCGCTTCACCACGCCACAGCTCTTGCACTGCACACGCCAAACCTCAAATTGCAGGTAGACGCGGCGATCGCCACAGACAGATCGCGCGCGCGCCGGGTGCGGCGATCGTACCACCCACTGTAAATCCGACCACAGCAACCGCAGGCTGTTTTATACAGCCGGACCAGATCAATAACGCACGCCTTCGGATCGCCAAAGATCCCGCGTATCGCGGGGGACGACGAAAACCCGGGAAGGCATACGCATCCACGAACCGCCGCTCGTTTCGTTGAGGTAGCCATGCGCCCAGGATGCCAATTCCGAGCGCACTAGAAAATACTTGCAAGCCAATATCCATGCGGAGTACAGCCCTATTCAACCACGTAAATTACCCACACGACTCAAAAATGAGGTGTACGATCGCCTCGTTTCTTATCTTTTCGTTTCCCGCGGGCGCGCGGCGCGCTGTAGGAGTCGCCAGGGCAAAGCGCTGCCAACTCTTCCATCCGCAGTTCAGCCCTTTCCAAGAGGAGTCCCACCGCTAGCGCTTGCCGCGTGTTAGATAACGTTCGAGCTTTGTGAGGATAATTTTGACATTTCGTAGCTGTGAGGGTTTCTAAGATCGTCTTCAAACAGAAAAGCTAAGGCCGGAGCTTGCGCGATCTCTCGGCGCTCTAACAAGAATTCTTTTCCGTTCAAAGATTCAGCACGACTGAGCGAACCGCAAACACTAGGTGCGCTGTGGGGACATCTTTCCCTCTTTTCTTCCCCGATTGTCGCACGATTCCAACATTTGTAGCACGAATTTCACAGACAGCGCGGACCGCCGGTATTACCTTCTTACTCAACAAGCAGAACCGGTTCTGTTTTAACGTGTCCCTTTTCCCTCACGCAGGGGTAACTCATTATCACGGAGGTTACGTATTATGAGCCTATTATTGTTGATCGTCTTAATTCTGCTCCTGGTGGGCGCTCTGCCCAACTTTGGTTATCACTCGTATGGCTATGCGCCCTCGGGCCTCTTTGGCGTGGTGGCGCTCGTCCTCCTCGTTATGTTCCTCACCGGCCGACTCTAAAAGGTCCTGACTGGTCCTGGTCGACGCACGAGCACGTCACGACAACCCCATAAGACAAAGGAGAAACAGCAAGCATGCGAGAACATCATAGATAAAGGACAGCACGCTCGCCCGGGTGCTGGGCGTGGTCGCATGTAGTCAATGAACTCACTTAACCAGACAATGGAGGACAATCCAATGAACCAAGACATTTTTGCAGGCCAATGGAAGCAAATGCGGGGCACACTGAAATCGTGGTGGGGCAAACTCGCCGATGACGACTTCGAGCGGATCGGCGGGCAGAAGGACAAACTGATCGGTTTGGTACAAGAGAAATATGGCCAGACTCGTGAGCAGGCCCAGCAAGAGGTGGAGTGGCGCATGAAAGAGTATGGCGACACCGTGGGTGACCGCGGCGGTAATGGGATGCCGAACGCAACTGAAGCCGTTGTTGGGATGGCGACCAAAGCGCAGGAGTTTGGCGCGGCGGCCGTGAGCACGGCGCGTGAAGCAGCCACCGCAGTCGGGGAGCAGATAGGATCGTTAGCGGGGGTAATTCGCAACCATGCGCCGCATGAAGGGCGCGATAGCCACCGCGGCAACAACAGTAGCGGGTGGGCTGGAATCGGCGGGCTCGTACCTGCACGAGAAAAAATACGAAAATGTGGCCACGGACCTCACCGCCTTGATTAGCCGCTATCCCGTCCAATCTTTATTGGCTGGGGTTGGCCTGGGCTATTGGCTGGCCCGACGCACGAAGGAGTAATCATGGAAAACGGGGCTCAACACACCTCAGAGCCGAGCTTGGCGGCGCTGGTGGGTGGCATTATGAACGATGCCAAAGATTTGCTGGTGCAGGAATGGACGATGACCAAGCTTGAAGTGCAAGAGGAGCTGCGTAAAGCGAAGACCGCTGCGATAGCACTGGGCATCGGGATAGGAGTCGTCGCTGTCGGGGGGATGTTGCTGATGCTCATGCTGGTCCATGTGCTGGTGGCATTCACGGAGATTCCGCTCTGGGAGTGCTACGGCATCATGGGGAGCGGGCTAGTCGTCCTTGGCGCGGTGTGGCTCGCCGTGGGCAAAACCAAAGCAGAGAAACTCGACGTGGTCCCTCACAGACGCTGAAGACAAGGAAGGAGAAGGGGCAATGGCTCACAGAGCAGACGGCATCCAACAAGGCATAAAAGACACCCGGCAAGATATCGTGGACACCCGGTCAGCCATGACAGAGAAACTAGAAATACTGGAAGAGCGAGTACGAGAGACCGTCGAAGAAGCGCAGTCATCGGTGGAGGAGATGGTGGAGAATGTCAGAGACACCGTGGACACGACCGTCGAAACGATGAAGCAGACGCATCGAGGGCGCGCAAGCCATCGGTGGAAGATATCGCGGAGAATGTGAAAGGAACCGTCGGAGAGACCGTAGAAACGGTGCAGCGCATCTTTGATCTGCACCACCAGATGGAGCAGCATCCGTGGCTGCTGTTGAGCGGGTCACTGCTGGTGGGCTACCTGCTCGGCAGCGGGGGGAATGGCCGCACGTCTGCGGCTGGCTCGGCCTATGACCCAAGGTTCTCTCCGGCAAGTCCCACCCCTGCCTCGTCTAGCGAGTCGTCCGCTCATCCCCAGCCGCAGCAGGAGACAGGAAACGGCGTCCTGGAGCGATTTAAGGACGAAATTGCCATTATCGAAGGCGAAGCTGTTAGGGCGGTGGTGAGCACCTTGTGGGGGATGGTCAAGCAGGCCCTGCTGCCGCCACCAACTCCACCCCTCACGAGCACTAGGACCAAGCAGGGTAGTCAGTCCAGCGATCACCCCGCACAATTGTGGGGACGGTGCTCGTGAGCTTTGACGCACTGCTAAGTGAAGACGACCCGCCCGTGTTCCTGATCGAGCGCGCCAAGGGGACCTCTGCCTTCTTGCTCACGTGCGACCACGCCGGACGCGAGATCCCGCGCAAACTGGCCAGCTTGGGCCTTTCCGAGCACGAGCTTTCCACGCACGTGGCCTGGGACCTGGGCGTGGCCGAGCTGGGACGGCGGCTCTCCGCCCGCCTCGACGCGTTCTTGATTATGCACAACTACTCGCGACTCGTGATCGACGCGAACCGTCCGCCAGGCGCACCCGATTCGATCCCCACGCTCTGCGAGCGCACCCGAATCGCGGCAAACGAAGGTCTCTCGTCCAGCGACGCTCGCAAACGGTTCGAGGAGGTGTTCCAGCCTTACCACCAGCGCATTCGCGACGAGCTGGATGCGCGCAGCGCACGGGCATGCCCCAGCGTGTTGGTCGCTCTGCACAGCTTTACGCCCGTCTACATGGACGAAGGCGCGGCGCTGGCACGTCGGCGTGCTGTACGGCCGAGATCCGCGACTCGGCCGGCTGGTGCGGGAGGGGTTGCGCAGCGATGGCGCACTCATCGTCGGGGACAACCAGCCGTATTCGGTGAGCGATGCCAGCGACTACACGATCATCGTGCACGGCGAGCAGCGCGGCATTCCGCATGTGGAGCTCGAGATCCGGCAGGATCTGCTCGCCAGCGAATCCGACGTGCAGAGTTGGGCCGAGCGCCTTGGCAGGCGTTCTGGAGGCGGCGGTGCCGCACTTGTTTCCAACGTGATCGGTTTCGCGGCCAGGCTTCTCGCCAGGCACGCAGAGTGCTAGGATCAGGTCTGAGAACTTCAGACATCGAGAGAGAGCCGTTACCCATGCAGATTCAAGTCGGCTACGAGCTGGTCTATCGGTGCCCACAACCGACACCGATGATCGTCACGTTGAGTATTCACTACAGCCGCGTCTCGGACATCATCAAGCCCGACCACCTGTTGCTCACTCCGTCCATTCCGGTCACGGCCTATCGGGACTCTTTCGGCAACTGGTGCAGCCGCATCGTGGCACCCGCGGGACAGCTCCGGCTGAGCAGCGATGCTGTCGTGTCCGACACCGGCAACCCCGACCTGGTAGCGCCTTGGCTCGAGCAGCGGCCCGTGGAGGCGCTCCCCGAAGAGGCCTTGCTCTTCCTGCTCGGCAGCAGGTATTGCGAGACCGACCTGTTGTCGGAGACTGCCTGGGACTTGTTCGGTGCGGCGCCGACTGGCTGGAAGCGCGTCCAGGCCATCTGCGATTTCGTGCATCAACACATTCAGTTCGGCTACGGCCTTTCGAGCCCAACGAAGACCGCGTTTCAAGTTTTTCAGGACCGCCAGGGCGTGTGTCGCGACTTTGCCCATCTCGCCGTCACGCTCTGCCGTTGTATGAATATCCCGGCGCGTTACTGCACGGGCTATCTCGGCGATATCGGCATGCCTCCGCCCTATGCGCCCATGGACTTTGCGGCCTGGTTCGAGGCCTATCTCGGCGACGGCTGGTACACCTTCGATCCTCGCAACAATACGCCCCGCATCGGGCGCATCCTGATCGCCAGAGGCAGAGACGCGGCGGATGTCGCGCTCACGACCAGCTTCGGGCCCTCGACGCTGGAAAGCTTCAAGGTGTGGACGGATGAGATCAGCGCGAGCTGAAGTGCGCCGTACGGGCAGTCGAAGTCGAGTTCCGCCAGCCGAGAAAGTCAGGGCATGACGTACTGTGTCGGCATCTTGCTCAAGGATGGGATCGTCCTCGCGTCGGACTCGCGCACGCACGCCGGCGTGGATAACTTCGCCAAGTTCTGCAAAATGACCGTGTTCGAGCGGGCCGGCGATCGTGTGCTCGTCTTGCTGAGCTCCGGCAACTTGGCTGGGACGCAAGCCGTGATCAGCGTGCTGAAGCAGCGCAGTGAGGTCACGGATGGACCGCCCAATCTGTGGACTGCGCGCACCATGTTCGATGTGGCAGTCCTCGTTTCGGATGCCGTGCGCGACATCGAGCGTCGCGACGCGCCCTTCCTGGAAAGCGGTCCCATTTCGTTCAACGCCTCTTTCATCGTCGGTGGACAACTCAAAGGCGAGCCGCCGCGGCTGTTTCGCATCTACGCAGAGGGCAACTTCATCGAAGCTGGAGACGATACGCCGTTTCTACAAACTGGCGAAGCCAAGTACGGAAAGCCGATCATCGATCGGGTCATCGCGCCCACCACCACGCTCGCGGACGCCACCAAATGCATTCTCGTTTCGTTCGATTCGACCATGCGCAGCAACTTGTCTGTGGGCATGCCCATCGATCTGGTGTGCTACGAGCGGGACAGCCTGGAGATCCGCATGCGGCGCCGCTTCGACGAGGGCGACGCTTATTTCACGGCGCTGAGCGCAGACTGGAGCGAGGGCGTACGCAAAGTGTTCCGGGAGCTGCCCGAGCTGGAATGGTAGGAGCGCTCCCCAATGGGACGCACGCGCGGAACTCGCAATGCGGCCCGCGTACGGTCACCGAGGAGCAGTGGTGCGTTGAACTAAGGAGGACTAAGGTCGTGTGTTGATGCTATTGCTCGTTCCTTGATCTGTAACGCGAAATAGTGGCGCATTGCTGAAGAGGTCGTGTGAGTGAGCCTCGATCGCGGTCAGGTCCACGCCTGTGACGCGCCTGCGCGACCAGCTCAAAGCCATCCTGGCGGAGGCACTATTGAGATGAGTAACGAACTGACTTTCTACGGTGAACTGCTGGACGAGATCAAGAGCCGTATCCGGCAGGCGCAAGTCAAGGCGGTACTTTCTTTCAACGCGGAAATGATTGAGATGTACCGGGATATAGGCCGGATGATTCATGAACGCCAACAGCAGGAAGGCTGGGGGGCCGGAGGCATTCCTCGGCTGGCTCGGGATATTCACAATGAGCTGCCCGAATTGAAGGGGTTCTCCGAACGAAACATCAAGCGAATGCTTCGATTTTATCGTGAGTATCAGAACGCCTCGCCAAAAGTGCCACAACCTGTGGCACAATTACCAGACAACGATCCTTCAGCAAATTTGCAATCGTTTCTTACTCGAATTCCCTAGGGGCATAATGTCCTGCTCATGGAAAAAATCAAAGACCTGCCTACGCGCTTTTGGCATATCCGGCAAACTGTAGAGCAAGGCTGGAGCCGTGACACTCTGACCTTCATGATCAAAGGCCAAGCCCACGCGCGACAGGGAGCCGCAGTCACCAATTTCGCCAGCCGCCTGCCTACCTCTTAGGCACCCACACCGACAAGACCGGCGACACCGACAGCCTGTTCTTCATGAAAAACTGCATCGCCGTGGAAGGAGAGGACAATGTCATATGTCTTGAGTGTAGAAAACAAAGGGGCATACCTGCATATAACGGTGATAGGGGACAATACCCCTGAAAATGTGGCGAACTATCTCTCTGAGGTACGGGACAAATGTGTAGAGCACCAATGTTCCACCGTGCTGATAGAAGAGAACCTGAGAGGGCCAAGCTTAGGAACCGGCATCATTTACAATATCGTCACAGAAGCCGGCAATCAGGTCTGGCCTGTGGTTCGGCGCATTGCCTACATTGATGTCAACCCGGAACATCACACGGGAGCAATGCAGTTTGCTGAGACCGTGGCAGTGAATCGAGCAGTGAATGTGAAATTATTCTCTAGTGTTTTGGATGCTCAGAAGTGGCTGGAAGATCCGAGAGAGAGAAACTGACAAGCGCTGGCGATTCCACTTAATTGAAGACTGCGCGTAATTCGGTCTCTAAAAAAGCCGGAATTTTCAAGGAATCTATCTTTGATCCCCCTCAGCGAGAAGCGCATGGCAGCCCGCCTTGAGACAGGGCGCACGCCGTGCGCCCTTACTGACTACTGACTACTTTCCTAGTGTCTCATCGACGCCAGCATCTCTTGCAAACTCGGATCAGTCGGCGCGAATTCGAGTTTTTCCATACCGAGATACGCATTCGGCATCGTCCCAATCAATTCCGGGATATCGTTGTCGGCATAGACTTCGAGTTCATTTCCATCGGGATCATGGAAGTACACGCTTTTGCTCACCCCGTGATTCACGGTGAACGTCACATGGACATTCTTTTCTTTCAGTTCTTGGTAGGCGGCGCGCAGGTCTTCTTCGTTGCGCATACGAAACGCGACATGCAGCAGTCCCACCTGATTCATCTTCGGCCCTTCGGCCTTTTGGCCGATCTCGAAAAGGGCCACTTCATGATGGTCACGACCATTAAACGAGAGGAAGACCGCCTTGATCTCCGGCACATACTTCATCACTTGCATGCCCAGCGTCTCGGTGTAGAACGCCTTGGATTTTTCCAGGTCACGAACCTTAATGACGATATGAGCAATACGTTCAGGGTGGATCATTGGACACCTCCTTTTAGTCGAGCTGGTTGAGGATTATTAGTTATCAGTTGTCCGCCTTCAAAAGTGTAATGCGTGGAACGTGATACGTGAACCCAAGAATGACGAGACACGTAACACGTATTACGCTAACACTTTCCCTGTTTTATGCCTTCATCCCCACTTCGCGCGCAAACTGTGTCATCAGTTCCATGAGTTGCGAGAAATTTGCCGTCCACGCGCGAAACGACAAATACACGATGCTGCACGCCAAGTTCACTGTAGCGTGGAATATCCTTGATGACTTGGTCGAGGCTTGGGGTCGCTAGCGGCAACATGTTGATTTGCAAACTGTCAGGACTACGGCCAGCTTTTAGCGTAAGTTCACGTAACGTGTCGAGGGGTGCTTTGATATCGTCCGGCCCCTTCCCCATCGCAATCCAGCCGTCTCCACGTCGCGCCACTCGCTGGAGTGCGCCTTTCGTCATACCGCCGACCAGGATTGGTGGGCGCGGTTTTTGGATTGGTTGCGGAAGCGCTTTGATATTACCGAACTGAAAATGTTTGCCGCTGTAGTTGGGCGTCTCTTTCAGTCCACAGGGCTTTCAGGATGTCTATGGTCTCATTGGTGCGACTGCCGCGTTCAGCGATCGGCACGCCAAAGGCATTGAACTCGCCTTCGAGCCAACCAGCACCGACACCAACAACCAATCGCCCACCAGACAGGCACATCGACCGTTGCCAACGCTTTCGCGGTATAGAGTGGATGGCGATAGGGAAGCACGAGGACCGCGGTACCGAGTTTGACCCGCTTCGTCTTGAGGGCCAACGCACCAAGCACGGTCATCGGTTCAAGAAACGGGTCAAGTGGATTAAAGGCGTATCCTTCGAGCTTCTCCGGAAACACGACGTGATCAACCACCCAAACTGTACTAAAGCCGAGCGCTTCCGCCGCCTCAGCCGCAGTCATCACTCGCTGTGTTGCATCTTCCCGTGCGAACGACCCAAAGTGTGGCAGCACAATGCCATAGTCCATACGTTTCTCCAAGTTTCAGGTTTCGAGTTTCGAGTTTCAGGTTTTAAGTCCAAAGTCTCAGCTCTCAGTCCTCATTTTTCACTCTCCACTCTTCCTAGGTATTCACTCAGACTTTCCCCAGCAGATTCAAGACTGGCGTAGATACATCCCCGGGAGGTTGCAACCCGAGGCACAGGCAGGAGTCCTTCACGTTCCGGAAACTCACGTACCGAGCGGCCCGGACCTTGTAAGCCGACCAGGGCTCCTTTCGTGTTATAGACCCATCCATGAGAAGTGCAGATAAAGGTGCGCGTATTGCCGCGCGCTTGGCGGCAGACTGGCACGCGACGATGGCGACAGACATTAAAGAGTACTCGGATCTGTCTATCCTCATCGCGGACAACAATGACTGATCGTTGCGCCACTCTCAGTAGCTTGAAGTCACCGACTGTGGGGAATTCACTTTCCTGTGCAACGTAGAACCAAGTGGGGCAATTCATGCATTACTCCCACAATTTTTCCCCTTCGCTCCTATACCCATGTTATCACTCCGGTCCGGTTGTTCACTTTTGAGCTACCACATACGGCAGGCGGGAAACAAGCACCGGGTCAGTCTCTTCCGCGGCCAGCCGTGGGCTGAGCTTCTTCGCTTCGCTGCTCAGAAACAAAATCTCCACCCCCTACTCCTCCCTTAGATTCCAGCTGGAGTTTATCCTGAGCTTGGTCGAAGGGCTGGAATGACGAAGGTCGCAACCCTCGTCGTTCCAGGCGAGCAACGTGAGACCTGGAATCTATTTGCGTGTTCTGCAATACCTTCCACATCTTCGACTTTTTACCCGTGGATTCAGATCTCTTTCTTTAGTATCTTTCGATGATAAATATGACAACTCTCTCACAATTCCACGTATTGATTATCGACGACGAGAAAAATATCCGCGTGACTCTTTCGACCTGTTTAGAAAGTATCGGGTGCCAGGTCACTGCGGTTGCCTCACCAGACGCGGCGCTTGCCGCACTCGCGCGACAACCTTTTGACTTGGTGTTCCTCGACCTCCGTCTTGGCCAGGCAAATGGGCTTGATCTTATTCCCACGCTTCTCGCAGAAGCCCCGGAGATAGCGATCATTGTCATTACCGCTTATGCGACGGTGGATACTGCAGTTGCTGCCATCAAACGTGGCGCGAAAGACTATCTGCCCAAGCCGTTCACTCCGGCACAGATTCGCCATCTTGTAGAGCGATTTGCTGAGCAGCGTCATCTCACTACTCGCATTCGCGATCTCGAAGAGCGATTACAGGAGGCCGTTCCGGAGGTCGATATCGAGACGACTTCACCGAAAATGCGCGCCGTGCTTGACGTCATTGCCCGCGTCGCCCCAACGGACGCTCCGGTTCTTTTTCGTGGAGAGACCGGCACGGGCAAAAGCGTCATCGCTCGTCTGCTCCATGTCCACAGTAATCGCGCCGCAAACCCCTTTGTGGTAGTCAATTGCCCCACCTTGTCTGAGGAACTCCTGGCCAGCGAACTTTTTGGACATACCAGGGGCGCTTTTACTGGTGCCGTACGTGACCAGCCGGGGCGAGTGGAAATGGCCCAGGGCGGAACACTCTTCCTCGATGAAATCGGAGAGATTGCACCAGGATTGCAGGCGAAGCTCTTGCGGTTCCTCCAGGACAGACAGTTTGAGCGGCTGGGTGAGAATAAAACCCGTCACGCCGACGTCCGTGTGATCGTCGCTACTAACCGTGATTTAGAAACCGACGTCAAGGCGGGTCGCTTCCGCGAAGATCTTTTGTACCGTCTCAACGTGATCGAGGTAACGATTCCTCCACTTCGTGAACGTCAAGAAGATATTCTCCGCCTTGCTCGCTGGTTTCTTGCCTTCTTTGCGCGTAGCACTCGTCGGTCACTCCCCGGTCTCTCGCCCGCTGCCGAGCAGGCGCTCTTGCACTATTCCTGGCCGGGAAATGTACGTGAACTCCGCAACGCGATTGAACGCGCGGTCATCCTCTGGCCTGCGCAGGTCATTGAGCCCCAGGCGTTTCCTGAACGCATTGCTACGCATACTACTTCTAGACTGTACATCGGCGGCGATTATTCGCTAGAGACGATTGAACGTGAGCACATCCTGGGTGTGCTTGCACGCACGAGTACATTAGAAGAGGCGGCTCAGGTGCTTGGTATCGATGCGTCAACGTTGTGGCGGAAACGCAAAAAATATGAAGAGTTGTAAGGGCACAGCAGCACTTTCCTCTACCCCTCTCCCATCAACAAGAGATTTCCTTCCTTCAGCAGTGAGAGACTCTGGAACCCTTGGGGCAAAGAACAGACCGCTACCAAGGAGTGAGAAAGGCATTATCAACTTGTTGGATACCTGCGCAGTGTAACAAAGTTGCGGTATGAACGTTGCAGTTCCAGCCAACCGATATAAGGTGATTTCTCAAAATGAATATCCCGATTCACGTTGCTCTGGCCGGGCGAATCAAAATGTCCCATTTGGGCAAAAGCGGATTACGCTCCAAGCGAGCTTCTACTGTCTGCATCGCGGTCTTGCTCAGCGTTACCCCTTTTGCGTAGACTCTGCGACTCAGTTCCACCATTGGCTTGATTCCTTTCCACGTCATGCGCTTGGCCCACTCGAGCATCGTCGCCACATCGATGAGCTGGGCTCCATTCCAATGCAATTCCAGAATCCCCCAACAGCGCTCAATCGGATTATACTTGCTGTGATAGGGGGGATAATAGAGGAGTTGGATCGGCTTGCCGATGATTTCGACCAACTGCACTAGTGGTCTTTCTATTTAATTTCTTTACAGCGGAAGGTGACGTATTCTTCCTGCGAAAGACAGGAGTGAGGTATGTCACAGAGAAGGTATCACGTACAGTTAAGCGTCCGCGAGCGGCAGCAATTAGAGCGGTATGTCAAACAGGGCAAGCCTGCGGCCCGCGCCGTCACCCGCGCCCGCATTTTATTGTTGGCCGACGAGCACTATAGCGATGAAGAGATTATGGAGGTGTTAGGGGTGAGTCGGCCTACGGTGGTCACGATGCGTCGCAAGGCCCAGGAGCATGAAGGCAAAAACCTCCTGGTGGTGTTACAGGACGCCCCCCGACCTGGACAACCCGTGAAGGTGGATAGTCGCGTAGCGGCACACGTGGCGCTGATTGCCTGTTCGGAAGCGCCACCGGGGAGCGCGCGATGGACTCTCCAATTGATCGCAGACCGGTTGATCGAGATGAATCTGGTGGAAGAGATTTGTTTAGAGAGCGTACGCCAGGCACTAAAAAAAACGCCCTCAAGCCCTGGCTGCAGCAACGGTGGTGTATAGGGAAGATCACCGGCGAATATCTTTGGCATATGGAAGACATCCTGGACCAATACGCCCGGCCCTATGATCCGCGCCAGCCGCTGCTCTGTTATGATGAGCGGCCCTGTCAACTCTTGGGCGATGTGCTGGTCCCGCTGCCGATGGAACCGGGACAGCCTCGGCGCGTGGATTATGAATATGAACGGCACGGCACATGTTGTGTGCTGCTCGCCTTTGAACCACAGACGGGGTTTCGGTACGTGCAAGTGCGTGCCCAGCGAACGGCAGTGGATTATGCGCACTTTCTACACGATCTCGTCCAGCGGCATTATCCGCACGTGGAGCGTGTACGGCTGGTCCAGGACAATCTGAACACCCACACCCCCGGCTCGTTTTACCACGCCTGGGCTCCGGCTAAAGCATTTACGGTTGCCCAACGCTTTGAGCTGCACTACACACCCAAGAAAGGGAGTTGGTTGAACATGGCTGAAATTGAATTCGCGGCATTGGCTAAACAATGCTTGGACCGTCGGATTGCCGATCAAGCCCGATTAGAACGCGAAGTGCTAGCGTGGGCTCGGCGCCGCAATCAAGCTCACAAGACGGTCAACTGGACGTTCACCCAAACGATGGCGCGAGAAAAGCTGAAGAGCAAATACACTTTGATAAAAAATTAAATGGAAAAACCACTAGCCGATGGAGAAATTGCGTGCGCACGCCGCTACTCCGGGCCGTTGTCCATCTTGAGCTGTACCTGCTCGATCGCGCCTTGCTCCTTAGAGTCCGTCCGAGAAGTTTAGGAGGGATTACAGAGTTTTCGCAACATCAGCCGAATAGAGGCGAGCTGTACGAACGCCGTGGCAGTGCGGGTGCGGTTCTCGAAATCCTTGGCCAACCGGCGACAGCGATTGAGCCAGGCGATCGTCCGCTCCACAATCCACCGCTTGGGTAAGACGACAAAGCCTGTGAGCCTGATCGCTCCGTTTGACGATCTCCGGCTTGAGCTGCGGGCGGACTTTGGCCAGGGCTTTGCGAAACAGCGGCCCTTGATAGGCCCCATCGGCGAACAGCTTGGCCAGCAGCGGAAAGCGGTCCGCGAGCGCAGAGAGCAGCATAATGCCCCCGTCCCGATCTTGCACGTTGGCGGGATGCACCAGCGCGTGCAACAGGAGCCCCAGCGTATCCACTAACACATGGCGCTTTTTCCCTTTGACCCGTTTGCCCGCGTCAAAGCCCGACGGATCAATGGGAGCCCCCCTTTTTCCGCGCTTTTCACACTCTGGCTGTCGATAATACACGCACTCGGACTCGCCTGTCGCTCGGCTTGCTCCCGACACCTCACATAGAGTGTGGCATGAATCTGCCGCAACGTGCCGTCCGCCTGCCACCGCCCAAAGTAATCAAAGATCGTACTGCGGGGCGGCAGGTCTGTCGGAATCGCCCGCCACTGACACCCGGTACTCAACACATACAAAAGCCCATTGAGGACTTCGCGGATATTCACCGTCCGCTTGCGTCCGCCCCGTCTCGCAGGGGGAATCAGGGGGGCGAGCTCTGCCCACTCCTCCTCGGTCACATCGCTGGGATATCGCAACTGGTCGCGATTGTAACGAGCGCGGTTCTCCCTCGTCCACATGCGTGGTTCCTCCTTCCCACCCCCTTTCAATCACAAACCCCCTTTCATTCAAGAACTTCTTGGACGGACTCTTAGCGCTGAGCCCTTGCCACCACGCCGCCAGCGTATCGACGATGAAATCGCTCGTCTTGGCGGAACTGCCGAAGGTCACATACAGTTGAGCGGTGTCTTCGTCAACGATCCCGCACGGGATATATTTTTCCGTGCACCCGAGGTCATGGTCACTCGCTTTGTACTCCCCGCGAGTTTGCCCGCCGCGCGAGAACGCGCCAATCTTGACCGTGGCTTTACAGTCCATGCTCAAACGCTTGACCCGTGGGGCGTCCTCCCCGCGTGGTCCTTTTTTTATATTGGCAAAGATGGCGTCGGTTTCCGGGATCTTTTTCTGTGGCTTCGCTTTGATAACTTTACGCAAGCGATAGCCCATCCGGTTTAACACCTCCGCCATAGTGCTAGCAGAGGGCAGCTGAGTCTCGGCTACCCCTTGCGCCCGCAGCGCTTCCCCAGCGGCTTTGGCCGTAAGCCGCGTATACGCCAGCGTCGTGCGAAACGTCGGATCTTGCTGCGCGTGCGCTTCGGCCAGCACTTGCAGCGCCGTGGCCGCCTCCGGATACTTCTCCTCCCAGCGTTTGCGCCCACTCCAGGCCGCTTGCGCCCCCACACAGAGAAGCCCCGTACGGTGTTCCGCCAATCCGACCTCCACGGCCTCGCGACTCCAGCCCAAGATTGTCTCTGCCAGCCGGGCACTGCCGTGACAGTATTTCAGGGTCATCTCCGCTTGAAACGCGCGCCGGGCCGCCCCCGTCATCTTCGCGGCGGCCAAGCGCAGGTCATGAATCTGACTGGCCTGGAGCCGGGGAGCTGCAACTGCCATCCAAGATTCCTGCCCTTTGTGTTCTCCACTTCGTTTTGTCGCTCGTTTGCATGATCATCGTGGCCGGCAGCGTTGTCCAACGGTATTACTTTTCCCGGAAATCGCTAAGAATCGTCGCTTTCCTACGGAAATCATTAGCCATGAGGTGTGGCTGTACTTTTGGTCCTGCCTGAGCTTCCGCGATGTCGAGGAATTGCTATTGGAACGCGGGGTGACCGTGACCTATAAGGCGATCCGCAAGTGGTGTCGTAAGTTCGGCTAGCAGTTCACCTTACGCGACGGGAGCGAAAAAGGTGTAAATTCGCCTGTATGAAAGCACAATCGATAGCCGATTTATATTCCGATTACTTGCTGGCCTCGTTCGGGGCCACCACGGCCACTGGCCTGAGTCAACTGCTGGAGGGGGAAGTCAGCCACGATCAAGTGACTCGGTACTTGGCGGGCACGAAGAAAACGGCGACCGATCTGTGGCGGACCGTCAAGCCGTTGGTCCGGGAAGTGCAATCCGAGGAGGGAGTGTTGATCATCGACGACTCGATCGAGGAGAAGCCGTACACCGACGAGAACGACATTGTCTGTTGGCATTATGACCACTCCAAAGATCGGGTGCTCAAAGGGATCAACTTTCTGACGGCGCTGTATAGCAGCCAGGGAGTGAGTTTGCCCGTCGGGTTCCACTTGGTGGCCAAGACCGAGAAGTATACCGACCCCAAGACGCAGAAGGAGAAACGGCGCAGTCCAGTGTCTAAGAATGCGGTGTGTCAGGAGGTGATCAAGCAAGCGGTGACCAACCGCCTCCCCTTTCGCTTTGTGCTCTTCGACGTGTGGTTTGCCTCGGCGGAAACCCTGGTTTTCATCAAACAGGAACAACAACACGACTTTATCTGTCCCCTCAAGACTAATCGCAAAGTCGCCTTGAGTGTGGCCGACAAACACCAGGGACGGTATACCAGAGTGGACACGCTGGAGCTGGAAGCGCACGCCTCCAAGATCATCTATCTCGAAGGAGTCGATTTCCCGCTGATGCTCGTCAAGCAAGTCTTCACAAACGAGGACGGCAGCGTGGGCATTCGCTATCTGGTCTCCAGTGATACTACCTTGTCGTTTGAGGACCTGACCACGACCTATCACGAACGGTGGCAAGTGGAGTGTTATCACAAGTCGCTCAAACAGAATGTCTCGTTGGCGAAGTCGCCCACCCAAACCGTCACGACCCAAACCAATCATTTCTTTGCTGCGCTGGATGGCTTTATCAAATTGGAGCGGTTGAAAATGGGAACCAAGCTCAATCATTTTGCGCTGAAGTCCAAGCTCTATCTCAATGCGCTTCGCTCCGCTTTCTCCACATTACGTACCCTCACGCCCGTACAGGGCTCCGCGTAAGATGAGGTTCGGCTAGCAGTATGCGAATCAGCTCCGACGCCGACGCCCCCGGCCCGGGGACAAGTGGCAGATGGATGAGGTGTTCCTGACCATCAAAGGCGAGCGCCATTATCTGTGGCGGGCCGTAGATCAAAACGGGAATGTCCTCGACATCTTGGTCCAACGGCACCGGGATAAGCGGGCCGCGAAGAAGTTCTTCCGTAAACTCCTCACAGGATTAGCGTACGTGCCGCGGGTCATCATCACCGAACAAACTCAAGAGCTACGGGGCCGCCAAGCGCGAGATCCTCCCGAGTGTGGAACATCGCCAGCACCGCTATCTCAATAATATCGTGGAGAACTCGCACCAGCCGACCCGCCAGCGGGAGCGGCGCATGCAATGGTTCAAATCACCGGGCCAGGCGCAACGGTTCCTCGCGGCCTACGGCCTCATCGCGCAGCACTTCCGCCCGCGCCGGCATCGGTTCACCGCTCCTGCCTATCGTCAGGAGATGCAGAAACGATTTCAGAGCTGGCGGGAAATCACGAGTCCCGCCTTGGCTGCCTAAGGACAGACAATTCGTGAGACCCACTCTCACTCGCTCTGATACTTACATCCGTGCGAATAAGTTGACAATGCCTTCGCTAATTGTACAGCAGCAGATGACAGCTCGCCGGCAAGCGCCGCGTGAGGCCGTTCACCACGTGGCCGCGCAGGAGGTGGTAAATCGCACTGCGGCGGCTGACCCCTATCATCAACGGTATCTACTTCCAAGACTTCTGCCGCACGGGCGATCGCTTCGGCCGCGTTGTAGGACACCGTCCACACGGGAATCAACTCAAATCTCTGCCGTTGCGCCGCCTTGGCAGCATACCGCAGCGAAGCAATCCCTTCCTCATCGGGCTCCCGCGCTTCCGCCCCGACAAACAGCCCCGCGCGTTCTTCGACGTACAGGGCGTAAATCACTGTTCCCCCCCAGCCTTTTTCCCGCGCGACCGCCTCGTTAATCAGCCGCAAATTGGGCCCGCGCACCGCGACGAGCGTGCGCGACGGATACAACGGCACGATGTCTGACGCTTCGCTCAGGCTAATCAAATTCGGGATATCCTCCGTTTCTCGCTCCGCCTCTGAGATATGTCGGGTGGCGAGCCGGGCGACAAACGGGATGCGGTAGAATACTTCGCCAAACCGTCCCTGTTGTGTGGCAACGGCAATCCCCATACCAAGCATGACCAACCCGCCACCAAAGAACGTCGCCAATTGCTTCGTGACCAGGTTCACGGACCAGGCCACCACGACCATGATCGTGGTTACTATCCCGACCCAAAATCCGACGCCGCGCCGCTGCTCCCGCCAGCGAATGACATCCACTCCCGCCGAGCTGAGGACAAAGGCCCCGAGCAGCCCGAACGCGTACATGTCCCCCAGGATTGTCAGCTGCCCCTCGGTGAAGGCGAGGATGAGCATCGGAACAAGGGTCGCGACGCCGATAGCGAAATGCGGCGTGCCAAATCGTCGATTGCGAAACGTCACGACTGCGGGCAGAAATCCGCGGTCCGCCAACGCGAGAAAGACGTGATAGCCGCCGATGATGGCGGTGTTGGCGGCAAAAAGCAGCAGGACAGAAGCTGAGCCAACGACTAAGGCTTTAAGGGAGAACCCGCCCCACAGCGCCCCGAGTTCGGAGATGAACCGCTCGGTCTCGTGCTGCTTAATGGTGTCCGGCAGCAATGCCACCGCAAAGAGGGTCAGGACAGGGGAAGTACACAGGATCGAGACCACGACCAGCACCATCCCGTTCCGCGCCGTAGATCTCTTTGGCGCCCGCATGGCAGGACTCAACTGACTAATGCTTTCGAGCCCGGAGAAGGCGAGCCACGCACTCCCAAACCCCACGAGGAACACGGACAGCGGGAGTGGATGCTCAGGCCGAAGGTGGCGCAGGATCGTGCTCCACTCCGGCGGCCCGATAAAGGCGAGCGTAACGCCAATGACGACAAGGTTCACCACCAAGGCGGCACAAGCCATAACGAGCGACAAGACCGCACTTTCACGGATGCCAATAATGTTGACCACCGCAAGCAGAAGCAGCGCACAGGTAGAGAGCAGGACGATATGGGCATCCACAAAGGGGAACAGGCTCCCTAAGTATTGCATGCCGGAGACAGAGGAGATCGCGGAGGTCAGGAAATAATCCACGGTAATCAGCATGCCGCCGAGACATCCCCAGCGGGGGTTGAAGGCTTTGGTCGCGACCGTGACCACCCCTCCGCCTTCCGGATTACGCCACGAGATCTCGACGTACTTCGCGCTTAACAGGAGAAACCCAACCGTCGTCAAGATGACAAAGAGCGGGGCAAGGGAACCGACCTGCCCGTAAAGAATACCGGGGACGTAGTAGACCGAGGTGCCGATGTCGCAGAACACGATGGCCCAGACCAGCAGAGGAGAGAGATGTGAGGGATGCGACTCACGGGGAGGTGCACCGGCAGTGTGCGTGTCAGTGGATCGGGGGCGATGACTTGGGGGGTCTTCGTCCGTGTTGTCCCCGGATGTTCTGGAGAAATGTTGGCGTGTCATACGTATCCCTGTCCCCTTCCGCTCCGTTCCTGAGAAGAAAAAAATCTCCGCTCGCCAGGAAAACTGATGCTCCGCTCCCCTGTTCTTTTGCCCTCTGGCATGAGACGCGCTGGTGGCGACGCAGAGGAAGACTATAGGCTTTGATTTTGGCGGGCAAGGTGCGTAAGTCAGCGGGCGCGCCTCCGACTGCGCCATCGGGTGAGAGGAACTTTTCGAGTGGTTAATAAGGTGCCTGCGGGGCGGTCCGTACTGCCCGTCGGGCAGCGTATATACTGCCCATGCACTTGCTGGGCTGTTTACTTGCTGATTTCCCGCATCAATCCTTGATTGCGTAACTTCTTTCACAGGATTCGCGTTAATCATAGAAAGGGATTTCGTTTAGTCATAACGATTCCTTTGTCTCCCCGTCGCTTGGTGAGCGTGAGGTCCGTCGCCCGTAAACCGTCCGATAGCGCCTTCTCCCTTGTTTCCTCTTGCGACTTTCCACCCTGTCACGACGTGGCGTTGGCCTCATCCGTTGTTCACAAAATGGCCGGGCTGTTTGTCCCACCTCGGTCCTCTTCTTTCTCCTCCCCTCCGGACCCCGTGTGGCTTGTGGTGATATCCGCGGCACGTGGCCTGGACCTCCAGCACGTATGAGAGTACTGCATCGTGTTCTTCGGTATTGCGCCCAAGTCAAAAGTCTCGTGCAAATTGCAAGGAGACATCGATCGGGCTCGTGCAATTTGCACGAGCGTTTTCCCCGGTGAGCCGCCTTAACCCTCGTAGAATTGCAGATATTTTTTGTCCCATTGGGGCTGGCATGAAGACTGCCTACCTTAGGAACCAAGGAACCTGCGGACAACGGTTGTTGCGTTTCCCCCAGGTGCAGCGTCCGGTGTCTCCATGCCAGGCCTCCGCCTCCCTATGGGGAAGCACATTTCCAGACAGGAAGAAGCGTGGGGCATTGGTTGGGGTCCGTTACGGAGGGAGGCGTATGGCAGATATCGTCTTTATAGTGATCGCTGTGGTCTTCTTTGCGGTCGCGTGGGCCTACACGCGGGCCTGTGACCGTCTCTAGGAGGAGGGGAATTATGGATCTCGAGTACGTACTTGGCGGCATCCTGTCGGTTCTTCTGATGGGCTATTTAGTCTATGCGCTGCTGCGGCCAGAGCGGTTCTAGCAGGTCAACGCGAGGCAAACAGGGAGTTCTCATTAGGGGGCAATAATGTCGGCAAATGGATGGTTTCAAATTCTTCTCTATTCGCTCGTGATCCTGGCGATCACAAAACCATTGGGTCTCTATATGTTCCGTGTCTTCGAAGGAGAGCAGCAACCTATGCCGCGCTTCTTTGGGCCGATTGAACGAATGCTATACCGGCTCTGCGGGGTCAATCCCAAGGAGCAGCAGAAGTGGACGGACTATACGATCGCGCTTCTCCTTTTTAGCGGCATGACGTTGCTGGTGACGTACGCGATTGAGCGGTTGCAACATGTCCTACCTTTAAATCCGCAGCAGTTTGGCCCGGTCCAGAGGCTCTGCGTTCAATACCGCGGCGAGCTTCACGACCAATACTAACTGGCAGTCGTATTCGGGGGAGTCCACCATGAGCTATCTGACGCAGATGTCAGGGCTCGCCTGGCATAACTTCATCTCCGCTGCCGTTGGTATCGGTGTCGCTCTCGCCTTGGCTCGCGGGTTGACGTATCAATTACGGCCCAGTGATGCCAGGACGCTGGGGAACTTCTGGGTTGATCTCATTCGCGCAACGGTATACGTGCTGCTGCCGATCTGTATTCCGGTGGCGTTAGTCCTGGTCTCTCAAGGAGTGATTCAAAACTTTTCGCCTTATGTAGACCTTACTACTCTGGAAGGTGCCAAGCAAACTCTCGCGATGGGTCCAGTTGCTTCACAAGAAGTCATTAAGGAATTCGGCACTAACGGCGGTGGATTCTTCAACGCGAATAGTGCCCATCCCTTTGAAAGTTCGACACCATTGACGAATTTCATCGAAATGGTGTTGATCTTCGCCATACCAGCAGCGCTGACCTACACCTATGGCCATATGGCGCGGGATCAAAAGCAAGGCTGGGCTATCTTTGCCGCGATGGCGGTGATGTTCTTCATGGGCGTAACGACTGCGTATTATTTCGAGTCCACCGGCAATCCAGCAATTCAAAATTTGGCGGTGGATCAAACAGCAGGAAACATGGAAGGGAAAGAGGTCCGCTTCGGTGTGGTAAACTCAGCCCTTTTTGCGACGGTTACTACTAACGCCTCATGCGGCGCGGTCAATGCTATGCACGATAGCTTCACGCCACTCGGTGGGCTCGTGCCGCTGGTGAACATTCAGCTCGGTGAGGTGATCTTCGGTGGTGTTGGTGCGGGATTGTACGGCATGCTGATCTTCGTCCTGTTGTCTGTTTTTATTGCCGGTCTGATGGTTGGCCGCACGCCTGAGTATCTGGGCAAGAAGATCGAAGCCCGAGAGGTGAAGCTGGCGATGCTCTACATCCTCATCTTTCCACTCTCAATTCTCTATTTTTCCGGTTGGTCAGCTGTCGCGCCCTACGGGGTGTCCTCTTTGAACAACGCTGGTCCCCACGGGCTCAGCGAAATTCTCTACGCTTACACGAGCGCAACTGGGAACAATGGCTCGGCTTTCGCGGGACTCAATGCCAACACGCCTTGGTGGAATGTGACGCTTGGTTTGGCCATGCTCATCGGCCGTTTTTTAATGATCGTACCTGCATTGGCGATCGCGGGTTCTTTGGTTGACAAGAAGGTTGTGTCACCAGGGCCGGGAACCTTCCCGACGAACGGGGGCCTCTTCGTCGTGCTCCTAGTCAGTGTTGTCATTATTGTCGGGGCGCTTACCTTCTTCCCGGCGTTGTCGCTCGGGCCGATCGTCGAGCACTTCTTGGCCAAAAATGGAAAGGTCTTTTAGTATGGCAGACTCCATGAAAAGAGAACTCTCACTATTTGATCCCGAGATCGTGCAGCCGGCAGTCTGGGAGAGCTTCCGCAAACTGACGCCACAGCACGTCATCAAGAACCCAGTCATGTTCATAGTCGAGATTGGTAGCGTACTCACCACACTCATCTTGCTGCGCGATCTGATTACGCCGACGCCGCAGTCTCAGCCGCTCTGGTTCACCGCCGCGGTGAGTTTCTGGCTGTGGTTTACCGTCGTGTTCGCTAATTTCGCCGAGGCCGTGGCCGAGGGGCGTGGCAAAGCACAGGCGGCAACTCTACGAAAAATGCGTAAGGAAACCACGGCGCGCCGCCTGGTGAACAACCGCGAAGAGCGAGTCTCCGCCTCCACCTTACGCAAGGGTGATATCGTTGTCATTGAGGCGGGAGAACTGATCCCGGGCGATGGAGAAGTCATTG
>CAVTCR010000006.1:0-103946 GCA_963733195.1 uncultured delta proteobacterium | reverse complement strand
GATGGATGAGGCGAACGAGGCCAAACTCCTTAATGAACCGCCCGGTTGGATAGCGCCGCCACATATGATTCCGCCAGCGTTTGGCGAGAAACGAGTAGAGGCGGCGCTCGATCCATCCGTCCAGCTGATGAAGAGGCGGCGCACGTGCGCCTTGCGGTAATACGTGCCCCAGCCGCGAATCACTGGATTCACTTGCTGGATCATCTCGCGCAATTTCACCGGAGCCTTGCGCCGGGTGAGCCGGCGGATTTGGTCCTTGAAGCGCGTCACGCTCTTCTCGCGTGGTACGGCATACAGGTTGTGAGCATTCGTCCGGCTCCGCCGCTTGGACGCCGCCAGCCGATACCCTTTCCCCTGTTTGACCTTGTACCCGAGGAACTCAAAGCCATGACTCACATGCACGATCCGCGTCTTCTGCGGATGCAGGGTCACACCGAGTTCCTCGCGGAGAAACCGTTCCGCAAACGCCAAGGCCCGCTGGGCTTCGCCGCGCGTCTTACACGCACGACAAAGTCATCCGCCCACCGCGTTAGGCGAAAGCCCGCCGCGGTCATCGCCCGATCAAAGGGCGTCAGGAAGATATTGGACCACATTGGGCTGGCCACTGCCCCTTGGGGTACACCAGTCAGTGTGGGTTCCCAATACGTTCCCTGCATCGTCCCCGCCCGTAACATCGCCCAGATCAATTGCAAGACCCGCCCATCACTGATCTCCTCCGCGATCATGTCGACCAACCGAGGCTGCGGGATGGTGTCGAAAAACGTCCGGAGATCGGCATCGACGCACCAGCCATAGCTGCATTCAAGTCCTGCCACACACGTCGCATCGCATCGTGCGGCGAGCGCCCTTTGCGATACCCGAAGGAGCAGTCCTCAAAGAGCGGCTCGAAGACGGTTCCATCCGCTGGACCAGGGCTTGCTGGCCGCGCGATCGAAAATCACCGGGATGCCGAGCTTTCTGACCCCGCCATCGGATTTGTCTATCTCAACTCGCTTCACAGGTTGTGGTTGGTAGGTCCCATCTCGGAGCTGGCAGTGCAGACGTTCCAAATAGAACGCCTTGTTTGCCTCAAACTCCGTGATGGTCACCGCGTCGACTCCGGCACTGCCGTGGTTCTGCTTCACCTTCTCCCAGGCCAACGCCAAATTGGTGCGACTATACACCTTGTCGATCAGGGAATGGACCTTTCTCTTCCCTGGTCTGGTCTTCGATAATGGTAAGTCCTGTCGTTCCACAGTCTCCTCATTACTGGGGTTGGGTCTTTCGCCTAGGGAACTGTCCAACACACCAGCACTTACTCGCTGTCGCTCGACATATACTCACACACAGTTAAGCACAGGGCCTTCCCCCTCTGGCTGACCGTTTGAGTCACCCAGCGTAGTGGCACGTGGCCACCCTCCGCCGCCTTTTGTTCTGACGACGTTCCTGAGTACTGTACCCCGCTCCGACTCCTGGCAGCGCCTCGGTTAGAACTTCGCTTCCGCTTATATCTCCCCTTACCTCCGGGGGCTGTAGGTCGCTCTTTGTCTTCTCCGTTACTCGCCCTTTCGTCTGCGAGTGCCACATATCGCAACCCTACCTTCCCGTCGGACCCTACCAGGTCTCCCTGGGTCATTTGTCTCTCTTCCCCACCGTGTCGCCCGCACACACCTTGGTACGCTGGGGGGGAACCACAACGCCTTCGCCTCCATAGTGCAGGCTCGACCATTCCCCAGCTTGGGCCGACCGGTTCCTCGGCGGGATAGCTCCCTTCGAGTACGACCCGGTGGTTCTCCGCAAACCCTTCGGATTCCACCTCGCGGTGGACACCCTGTCCTCCAAAGAACTGCAAGAGGGGGCTGCAGGTCCGTCTTGGCTGTGTCCAGCTTTCGCCTTCGTGCCCGGGTAGACTTCTCCATACCTTCCCCTTTCTTTGGCCAGTGAGACGTTACTCCCACTTTTGGATATCAGCCCGTGGCCACAGGCTGAGCGGGACTTTAACCCGCCTGAGACACAAACTGCCAGGCACACACTATGCCCGCGGCTGACTTCTGCCGGGCTCAGCGCGGTTTCGCCCGCGCTTAGTCAATTTCCGTGGCACGCCACTTCCCAGGACACGGAGCAGATCTCCCCGGATAAGACCGTGAGTGGTCGTTGCACAAGCGCGGCATTTACCCGATCCCCCGATTCACAGGACTTCGTTGTGTTGTGCCAACTCGTCCCGGGAAGTGAGCCTTCTATGCCGTTCGTGTTCCTCGCCTCGCAACGCGGTCGCCGGCTTCCTTCAGACCCCACCTCGCGGTGACGCCCTTGCCTTGGACTTGTAGTTATCCTCATGTATCCTGCGATTCATGAAGGTGAACCTCCTACAGGGGACTTGCACCCCCACACTCACGCCCATGCCGGGCGTACACAAGGCGCTGCACCGCATTGCTGCCCGGTGGCGGTTCTGCTGAAGCCAAAGTTCTCGGTTGGGCAGCTCGCGGTGACCGCCAGCGTTAGCCGTCGCAATCCTCTTTACATGGAGACAATCCCAGACGTACACTCATTGAGGAGAAAGGAGGTTCCTTCAGTGCTGAGCGAAACGCGTTACGAACATATTATCCTAGATGAGGCACACGTACCGTTGATTGCGGGCACGCGAGTGAAAGTCATTGAACTTGTTTTGGATCAACTCGCCTATGGCTGGAGCCCAGAAGAGTTACATTTTCAACATCCTCATCTGACGATGGGACAGATCCACTCGGCGCTGGCATACTATTGGGATCATAAAGCCGAGCTTGATCGAGACATGGAACGACGGCTACAGCTCGTTGACCAGTTACAGCAAACGTTGCCTTCCTCTTCACTGGTAGAGCAACTGAAGGCTCGAAGGCTGAGTTAATGCCCATTGCCTTCTACATGGATCAACACGTGCCCCGAACAATCACCCTCGGCCTTCGGCTCCGTGGCGTAGAGGTGCTCACTGCCTATGAAGATGGCACCAGTGAACTTGAGGATGTGAGGCTCCTGGATCGGGCTGGTGAATTGGAGCGGGTGTTGTTCACACGCGATGACGATCTCTTAGTCGAGGCGACGAAACGACAAAGTGCAGGCCTCCTATTCCACGGTATAGTGTATGCTCATCAACTCCGCGTGTCGATCGGGAGATGTGTAGGAGATCTAGAACTGATCGCGAAGGCTGGAGAACCTGCAGATCTAATGAATCAGGTCATCTTCTTACCGTTCGGGGAGTGAGCAGTGCTGCTTCGGCTAACACCTATGAGGCCGCCGATGTCAAGAGGGCAGACGGATGCCCTACGGGGGCGGAGTGGCCGTCCGAATAACATTTGGTGAATCATCATTGCCAAGTGTTTGCGGCTGACTTAATTTCGGTTGCTGGTCACAGCCTGTAGCTGCACCAAACACCTATCGAGGGTCCATGTTTCGGTGGACCATGGTCCACGGGAAACAGTGGCATTCGCAAACGCCACGCCCTAGAAACTCTTCTGTACCCTCATGCCGGTCTTCTCAAAATAGCGGATTGTGTCGTGAGACACTCCTAGTTAGGTCCAGACTCGGTGGAGGGGTAGCCACGGGGCACTTGGTGACGCCTTACCAAGAAGATGAGCGAGAGAGACCGTCCAATCACGGCGTGCGGCTCGGAGCCTGTCGTCCAGAGGGTCCGGCACGTCAGGGCTGTAGATCAGGAAGACGCCTCAGACAGGTTCGGCTCGCTGGTGGCCGGTTAGACGGCGGGCTTGGGCTCTTCCCTCAGGGGTTACGCGGTCACAAAGCGTTGGGGATCAAACGCGTGTTCGCACGTGCGCAGGTAATACACGGCCCGGCCCAACTTGTGGGCGAGTACCGTGAGCGCTTTGGCTTTGCCATGTTGGTGTTCGAGGGTGGCAAAATACGCTTTTCCGGGTTGGCTCTGCCGAATAAAGAGTATGGCGGCTTCCGCAAACGCCCAGCGGAGATGGCTGTTGCCAGTCTTTTTGCCCGAGGTGCCCAGCCGTTTGCCATTCGACTCCTTGGCGTACTGCACTAGGCGGCAAGAGGAAACGAAGTCTTGCATGCGCGGAAAGCGCGCGCTGTCCTGACTCTCATAGCGCAGAACCCGAGCCAGCATCTGCCCAATCCCGGGTACGGATTGTAACGGCGTGAAGGTCTGCACCTCGTGCAGTTTGGCGGTGCGCGGAATATATAATAGGTCCACTTCACCGAGCAATTGATCGTAGTGATCCATGAGGGACACATCCATCTCAATGGTTTTGCGTATGCTCGGAGCGGGAACATGCTCGGCGACTCCCGCTCGAGTGGCTTTGTACGTCAACTTTTTCCCAATTGCCGTCAAGTTCTCCTGACTATTCGTATTCTGGATGTGGGCGAAGAGTTCGCCCCGTTTCTGCACCAGATGACACCGACGATAGAGTAACTCTCGGGTGGCGCGCAGCTCGGCCGGATAGACATAGGCGTGGGGCATCATCCCGCCGCGTAACCACAGCGCGCTCTTGTGCGCATCAATCTTATCGTTCTTGGCTTTGCCGCCATGACTCGCCTGCATATAGAGTGCGTGTCCCAGGACAACGGCAATCCCTTCCTTCGCACACAAGTCCGCCAGCCACTACCACGTGAAGATACACGCGACGCCGACGACCACATCCTCCCGATAGGAAGCAATGACGCGCAAAAACGCTTTGGGGGTTGTCGGCAGATTCTTATGAACGAGGATCGTCCCGGCTTGATCGAGGATGCAAACGGACATCGCCGTCGCAGGTAGATCGATGCCGCAATAATGTCTATGGTGTCGTGTGTAGAAATTCCTCCAGGGATCCTCCTTGTAGAATGGATTGTTGGGAGACAGCCATTCTTCCGCTGCCACTTGCAGCAAAGGAGGCCTGGATGAGTATCAACAGCAGGCAGGCCGACCGCAGCCCGCGAGCGGTTCCTGCTGAACCTGAAAAGGCACGTTTAGGCTGCGGCGGCGGCTGCTAAGCGTTAGCCCGCGGTGAATAACGGAGACGTAAGAATGCGAGTGTTAAATCAGCACATGAAGCAGGTCATCGAGCAGGTGCGCTTAGGGTTCGTGGCCACGGTGTGCCCGGACGGGACCCCAACGTCTCGCCCAAGGGCACCCTCTGCGTTTTGGATGATGCGCATCTGATCTTTGCCGACCTTCGCTCGCCCGGCACCGTAGCCAATCTCCGAGCGAATCAAAATATTGAAGTCAACGTCGTGGATCCTTTCAGGCGCAAGGGGTACCGCTTCAAAGGCCGTGCGGTCGTCCATGAGCAGGGAGCTATCTTCGAGGAATTGGTGGCGTTCTTCACCCAGCGCAAGCTTGCTGATGCGCCACGTCGCATCAAGGCTATCGTCGTCATCGAGGTGGTAGCCGCGCAGCCGCTCATCTCGCCGGCTTATGATGAAGGAGCAATGGACAGGAGGTGGTGGCTCAGTGGCGGCAGTATTACTTTGGCCGCGAGCCATCAGCGGTCTAACAGCGCGTTCGAGAGTGGACGCGCTGAAGAACGGCGTGCCGCTCAACGCGAACGTTAGACGCTTCGCACTCTAATCGCTCGAACTCTCGTGTACGAGCCCAAAGCACATCCACTGATCCCTCGCAAACAGTTCGTCAGGCGAGTGCTGCGTCCACGTCGCGGCTGCGTTCGCCCTCGGCTGCTCTCACTCATGCTTGGTATGGCGGGCTACGAGTACTTCGAGCAACTCCCATGGCGCGATGCATTCTTGAATGCGGCAATGCTCTTGGGCGGAATGGGGCCTGTAGACGCGCCACGAACGGATGGAGGTAAGTTGTTTGCTGGCCTGTATGCGCTCTACGCAGGCTTGGTATTCCTTGTCGCGGCGGGCCTCGTCTTCGCCCCGGTAGTGCACCGTGTTATGCACAAGTTCCACTGGGAGCAAGACCAGTAGGCTCCGTATATTTGCTCATTACGCACCTACCCCCGAACGGACATGCCCCGGCAAGCCGTGGGCTGCCGCTCATGTCTATAGACAACAATTTTGGTAAATCTCGCGGTAGTATCGTTGCCCACAGAAAAGAATGCCAGAAAGCAAACAGCTCCGCAGCTTCCTGGGAGACTGTTTTGCTTACGAGCTAACGATATTACTTCTTTTAAGGCTAGTGAACTGATGGCACGCAAACTCATCGCCTTCCTCCGCCTCTCTCGTCCGTTGTTTCTTTTAGGTGGAGTCTTGCTGTATGCCCTCGGCGCACTGATCGCGCGGTATCAAGGCTCTGCTATGGACTTGGGCGTGTATTGGAGCGGCCAGCTCTCCATCACCGCGTTGCAGTTGATGACGCACTATCTCAATGAATATTGGGATGTGGAAGCGGATCGCCTCAACCACAACCGCACCCCGTTTTCGGGCGGCAGTGGGGTGTTGGTGCACGGTGAACTACCTCGCAAGACGGCATTCACCGCGGCGATGGTGTGCCTAGCGGTAGCTGCGGCCATGGCGAGCCGGCTGATTTTTACCTACGCTGTGCCGTCGAGCGCGTGGGTCATCCTCTTGCTCGGCTTCACAGGTGCCTACTTTTATTCCAGCCCGCCCCTTACGTTATCCAGCACCGGTTATGGTGAGCTGACGACTTCGATTGTCGTCGCAGGCCTCGTCCCGGCTCTGGGCCATGTGCTGCAGGCCCGCCAGCCCAGCTTCTTAGTGCTATTGGCGACGGCACCGCTCATAGTGTTGCACCTGGCGATGTTGCTGGCCTTTGAGTTCCCCGATTTTCTGAGTGACGAAGCCGCCGGGAAGCGGACGTTGCTGGTACGCGTGGGCCGCCGCACCGGAGCCAGGTTGCACAATGCTCTTATCCTCCTCGCCTTCGGCCTCGTCGGCGCCGCTGCGTGTATCGGCCTGCCCGTGCAGGTCGCCCTGGCTGTCGTCCTCACGTCCCCGCTTGCGCTCCTGCAAATCCGCCTTGTCCGCCGCTTGCAGCGGGGCGACCCCGTCTCCTTCACACACCTGACTTTCCTGGGGCTGCTCCTCTTTGTCCTCGTAGCGTCTTTCACTGCGTTGAGTTTTTGGGTGATTGGGAGCTGCGACGAGAGCGTTCGCGTAAGTATTGCCCAAGCCTGTGGAAGAGGTGGAATATAGGGAAAGCGTATACCAAATTACCCTTCCCAACGGGGCTATGCGTTCCCCAGACGCAGCATGGGTAAAGCGATCACGATTGGCCTCATTAACACCGGCTCAGAAAAAGAAGTTCCTTCCGCTCTGCCCCGACTTTGTCATCGAACTGCGTTCTCCTTCTGATAGTCTCAAGGCGGTTCAGCAGAAAATGCAGGAGTATATTGACAATGGGGCTCGGCTCGGTCTGTTACTCGACCTGCTTGAGCGTCGCGTCTATGTGTACCGCCCAGAGGTTACGGTTGTTTGTCTGGATAATCCCACCTCGGTCTCAGCGGAACCAGAACTGCCAGGGTTTGTTCTTGATCTCAGTCGGATCTGGGAAAGCGGGTTCTAGTCTCGCGGACCCCTCTTTGTTGACCTGCGCAAACAGTTTATAGAAGGCTGAATTCTATCGTTTTGCAGGAGGCAGCATGAAGTTCTCACTCTTTGACATTATGCACTGGCCAGGAGGAACGAACCCCACGGATTTTGACCCACAGCGAGCCGCAGAAGTCTATGACTCGCGCATGCAAGAATATATTCGTGCCGAGCAGCTTGGGTTTGACTCAGTCTTTTTCGGCGAGCACCATTTCACGGCCTATTCGATCACGCCGTCTCCGAATCTTCTGGTTGCTGCCCTTTCGCAACACACCTCCCGCCTTCGCATTGGTGTCATGATTAACGTGCTGCCATTTCATGACCCACTACGACTTGCTGAAGAAGGTGCGATGCTCGACCTACTCACACACGGTCGCTTAGAGTTTGGTATTGGTCGCGGCGTCGATGAACAAGAATTCCTCCGCCATCGCATGCCCTACCCAGAAGCGCGACCACGTTTTGAAGAGGGTTTAGATCTCATCCTCAAGGCTTGGCAGCAGCCGGAATTTGAATTCGATGGCAAGTTTCGCAAGGTTGGCCGCGCGACCATCTGGCCGCGCCCACTGCAAAAGCCCTATCCGCCGATCTGGGTCACTGCGCTGAGCCCGGACACCATCGTGTGGGCCGCTCGCAATGGCTATCCCATGTCAAGTGCATTTTTGCCGCCCAAGATTAGTAAGCAGCGATTCGACCTCTATCGCAAGACCGCTGCTGAAGCAGGGCACAAGGTCGGCCCGCAACACATCGTGCAGATGCGCAACGTTTTCGTCGCCGAAACCGACGAAGAAGCACGCAAGCTCGCCGAAGGACCGCTGAATCATCTGTTCCGTTTGTTCATCCCTCACGCAGTCCCCAAAGATCTGGATGCTCTGCCTGATGACTACGCCTACTATAAGGAATTCTTCCGCCCCTTCGTGGGTGCCTCGATGACGTATGAAGACATTCTCAACAATGGCATTCTCATCGCAGGCAGCCCTAAGACAGTCACTCAACAACTCACGGAGCAAATCGAAGAAACCGGTGCTGGTCACTTCTTGTGTTGGATGAATTTTGGTGATCTCGCTCAGCAGCAGGTTTTGCGCTCGGAGGAATTGTTCGCCACCCAAGTCATGCCAAAATTACGAGCACTCGATCGTCCCCAGAGCACTAAAGCCGCTTAATTCCGGGATCATGAAGCCTTGTAGAGACGCGACATTCACGTCTCTACTTTTCGTTCCTTTCGAACCCACTTCTTCATCACAGCAAGAAGAGTCCTGTTTGAATGTCACGTTGAGCATTATGGGTGAAAGAACATTTCGTGATGGGGGAATAAATTTCAGTCACAGTAATTTTCTTAGAGAGAAGGAGGAGGATTTATGCGTCGTTATATTGTGTCCACGTTTGCTGCAGTTACCTTGGCACTGCCTGCCCTCGGACAGGCGTCCACCTGGGAGATCGACCCTGCCCACACCAGTGCCCAGTTTGCCATCCGTCACTTGATGGTTTCCACCGTACGTGGCGACTTCCGCAAAGTCTCAGGCAAAGTCAATCTCGATGACCAAGATGTCACCAAGTCAACAGTTGAGGCAACGATTGATGTTGCGTCACTCGACACTGGCATCGCCAAGCGAGACGACCACTTAAGAAGCCCGGATTTTTTCGACGTTGCGAAGCATCCCACGATGACGTTCAAGTCCAAGAAAATTCAGAAAGGCGCAGGCGACGGAAACTACAAGATCACTGGAGACCTCACGCTTCACGGCGTTACAAAAGAGGTTGTCCTAGACTTTGAGGGAAACCTCAAGCCCGTCAAGAGCCCCCAAGGCAAGACGCTCATCGGCGGCATGGCCTCCACCAAGATCAACCGGAAAGACTTCGGGTTAACCTGGAACGCTGCGCTGGAAACTGGTGGCGTTGCTGTAGGTGAAGATGTCACTATCACCATCGATATTGAAATGACTCAGGCTAACGCAACTGCAATGACTACTCCGACAACAATTCCGGCCGCGGCTCAGAATGCGATGGATAAAGCCTTACCAACGTCGTAGACAAGGCAATGGATAAAGCTTACCATGGGGAAATAGCGGCCATCATATCTTTCTGCAACCAGGGGCTTCGGGCCCCTGGCCTATAGCTCCATCCCTTCACTTGCTACCCTCACCTTCTGTTTGTCGTTCCTTCCGTCCCAGTAAGTGCGGCGATCCGAGCCACCCTCTACGGCGAAAGAACATCAATTGTCCAAGGGTAACCAGAAGCATCAACAGCAAGGCGAACGGATACCCCCAAACCCATTTCAGTTCAGGCATATTCCAGGGTGACTTTTCCGTATCAAAATTCATTCCGTAGACTCCAGCAATAAATGTCAACGGAATAAAGATGACTGAGATAACAGTCAGAACCCGCATGATTTCGTTGGTACGGTTACTGACCATCGACAGATATATATCAATCAAGTCAGACCCCAATTCGCGATAGGTTTCGAGTAAGTCAAGAATTTGTACAGAGTGATCATAACAATCGCGCATATACAGTCGGGTCTCTGTCGTCATCACCGAAACTTCATCGCGTAACAGGGCATTGAACGTTTCTCGCTGTGGCCACATCGCCCGGCGCAATGTTAACAGGTCACGTTTGATGCTATGAACCCGCGCGACTGTGTCTACCTGGGGATGCGACAGAATCTCATCTTCAAGCGTTTCCAGCTGTTCGCCATATTCTTCGAGAATCGGGAAATAACTATCGACAATGGCATCAAGCAGCGCATACGCGAGATAATCATGACCCGCGTCACGGATCCTCCCTCCTCGTTTACGAATCCGTTCACGGATCGCTTCCAAACAATCGCCCGGCCTTCCTTCCTGAAACGTCAAGACGAAGTTTTTCCCGACGAATAGATTGATTTGCTCAGTATCAAGTTGTTCTCCAAGGTAGACAGCACGCGCGACAATAAAGAGTTGCTCCCCATACTGTTCCACCTTCGGGCGTTGGTGCATGGTGACAATATCCTCAAGGGCCAGTCGGTGTACGCCAAACATTTCTCCCAACGTGTGGATCGTACTGGCATCTCCAAGACCTTCAACATCAACCCATGTCACTGGCTGTTTATCCAAAAAATCTCGGACCCGATACGGGTCGCTGACTTTTTCTTCCAGTACGTCGTCCGATCCATAGGCTAACACACTGATAGTCGGCTGTGCCGCCTCAGGATCGACAATTACCGTCCCCGGTGGCGTTCCAGGAGGAATCTGGACATAGGAGTCACGCCGCTTTCGTTTCTTATGTTTGTGGATTTTTTTCATCAGTGCTCGTGTTCTCGGTTCAAAATTTCAGAATATCACTGACAATATACCTTATCTTTTGGCCCTTCTACACCTGAGGCGTCCACACATCGTTGACGACCGATATGGAGAAATCCTACGCTAGTAAGGATGTTCTTACTTTATCAACCGACTGATGATGACCTCCGTCGCTTCATTGCCCATCAGCACCACTTATCTCATTCCTACACTGAGATCGGTGCAACCAGGGATACCCCACCGCTTGGTTACGACATCGATCACAGTCGTATCCACCTTGGCACTGGAAGAGATGTATTTGAAAAGGCAAAAATGGCAATTCATCGGTGGGAAATGTTCAACCTAGGATGGATTCAGCTCTGTTGGCCAACAGCACCGATCACACCTGAGACTACCGTGGCGGTGCTTGCCCGTGTGTTCGGGTTCTGGGTCTTAAATGCCTGCCGCATTGTCTATGTGATCGACGACTCGGGACCAATAGAAACCTTCGGGTTTGCCTACGGCACGTTACCAGATCATGTCGAATGTGGAGAAGAGCGCTTCACCGTGGAGTGGAACCACAGTAATGACTCCGTCTCGTACGATATCCTCGCTTTCTCCCGACCTAATCACCCGCTGACTTGGCTCGGTTATCTGTATGTGAGACGTTTACAGAAACAATTCGCAAGAGATTCACGACAGGCAATGCTGAGAGCCGTACTGAATAGCGCTAGCTCTCTATGATGAAATGAAACTGTCTCTTACTTCTCAGGCTCTCGCCGCTCGAATCCCGAAAGGAAGAGAAAGCCAAGTCCGAGCCATACATTAGCGCTTGCGAGTTTTGTATACAACTTGTGTAAGCGGTCAAACTCATCACGCGCGGCACGGGTTGATTCTTCAAATTTGTCAAAATTCTGGATCTCTACTGTCCGTAGATGCTCCATGCGATTCATCAGCGTTGTTCCGTAGTAGGCAAAAAGGATTACCATCAGCGCCATCACGACGGTCTTAAGCATACGCACCAACGTCCGCTGTTCACGTTGTGCAAGAAAGACCAACGCAGCGACAGCCATAAGGCTCGCCGTAATCGTCTCTAGGACGTTGATGCGCTGGAGAACTTGAGCAGTGAGACTCCCGGCCAAGGTGACGCTTGGTAACCCGCGAAAGACTGGAGCCGCCACCGCAAATCCGAACGTCGCAAGCGCACCAACCCACACTCCGGCACCGAGATTTTCTAGAAAAAAGAAGAAGACATTCACGAGCCGTTTCATACATATCTCTCAGTCAATCTGGATTCCTGCCAGAGCCTGACCCAAACCTCGTTGAGAGGCGAGAAGGTGTGACAGTCTTGCTCCTTTTCTTCCCTCTTCCTACTTTCCACTCTTTACTCCCCATTCATCATTTTTCATTCATCACTCATCACTCTTTATCTCTTCCTCCTGTAGCCTTCGGCCTGCCCAACACCTGCCGCAAGGCCTCCTCCAGAGACGGATGGCGAAACGGATACTGGGTAGCTAAGAGCTGACGTGGTTCGACCCGCGTACTCGACAGCAGCAGATCGTTCGCCATTTCCCGTCCGAGTGCAAGTCGCAAGGCAAAGGCCGGAACTGGAAATAATGTTGGACGATGGAGTACGAGGCCCATCGTTTTTGTCATTTCACTATTCGTGATCGGATTGGGAGTGACGGCATTCACCGCACCACTCAAGGTCTCAGTCATCAACGCGTGGTGAATAATACCTACTAAATCATCGATCGAGATCCAGCTGACATACTGCTGTCCAGAACCAATAGTGCCACCCACTCCGAGCTTGAACGGAATGAGCATCTTTGCCAACGCACCGCCTGTGCCACTCAGGACTAGCCCGATGCGTAGATGGACAATACGAATACCTTTCTTCTCTGCGCTCTCCGTAGCAGCTTCCCAAGCTTTGCAGACCTCAGCGAGAAAATTCTCTCCTGGCGGACTGTCCTCATGCAAGACTTCACCACCCCGGTCACCGTAATACCCAATCGCTGAAGCACTGATGAATACTTTCGGTGGAAGAACGAGTTGCGCAAGTGCTTCACTCAGTGTTTTCGTTCCTCGCACCCGGCTGTCCCTGATACGGGCCTTGCGCTCCGCTGTCCATCGTCCGGCGGCAATATTCTCGCCAGCGAGGTGGATCACGGCATCCATCCCCTCCAGACGTGAGAGGTCTGGAACGCCGCGCACTGGGTCCCAGTGCACCTCTGGCATACCTGGACGTGGTTCTCCTCGCACCAAGCGAATCACCTGGTGCCCCCCAGCTAAGAGGAATGGAACAAGCGCCGAGCCCACTAATCCACTTGCCCCGGACAATAAGATCTTGAGCGGCTTCTGTGCGTATCTTGTATGAGCGGTTACATCGGCAGCCGTCACCTGGTGACGATAGTGAAACATGCGCTCGAGCTTACGTTGAACAAATGTTCGTCCACCCCACTGGCCGAGCGCACCGAATGGCAACGCATACTCAATGCGGTCCTCAAGATAACATGCAGTCGGACCATTGGGCTCAAAGCGATGCGTGTGCTCCCAACGTGCAAACGGCCCTTCACGTTGGATATCACGGAACTGTCGGCCTTCAACATAATCACAATGTTCAGCCACCCATCGCTGCGAAAACGGGCCAAGACGAATACGGAGCACCACGCGGTCGCCGTTATTAATCCCACCCGTCCGTTCGATCACTTCTACTGGTTCCCATGGCGGCGTCAGACGCTCCAACGCTCCGGGACGTGTATGCCAACGAAAAACTTCTTCTGCTGGAGCATTGATTCGCGTGCGATAGCGAAACCTTTCCGTTTTCATACAACGGTTCTTTTAGCATTCCTCATCTGCCATCGGGACCACCCTCATGCGTTATTCCCGCGACCCTGGAGTCACCTTGAGAATCGTTGGTTGTCCCTGCCGTACAACGCGCATCTCAACCGGAATCCCGACCTTGAGGCCGTCAAGGGCGTACGTGTAGTCGTAAATGTTCTCGATCTTTCTTCCCGCGATCTCGATGATGGTGTCGCCACCGAGGAGACCAGCCTGGTCAGCGGGTCCACCCTTCACTACACCAGCAATCTTTACTCCAACGGTATCACCAGGAGTGTAGTCAGGAATAGTTCCAAGATAGGCGCGAATCGCAACTCGTCCCACTGTCGTCGGGGGTTTGGTGGCCGCGATGTAGTCCGGTGGATCCGTCCGAGTTGCTAGGGACTGAGTAACTGCCGCCATGAAACGGGCGATTTTCGTCGCGCCTTCGCCATTTATCTTCTCTGTCGTATCACGAGGAGTGTGATACTCGGCATGTGCGCCAGTGAAGGCGCTAAGAATCGGTACTCCTTTGAGATAGAAAGAGGTCGCATCGGTCGGCAGATAACTATCCTGTTGCAACGTCACAGCTAGACCGAGCGGTGCCGCGAGTCGCTCAATCTCTCGTATCCAGACCGAGCTCGATCCGACCCCCTGCAAGACCACTGCGTCCTTCATCCGTCCAATCATGTCCATATTGAGATAGGCAGTGATCCCAGGAGTAAGCGTAGTTGCTTCAGTTCCACTACCCTGCACAGTACGCACGAAATGATTCGACCCTAATAATCCCAATTCCTCTCCAGACCAGGCGGCAAATATCACGTCACGTTGTAATCGCAGCTCTCCCTTACCCTTGGCCTCAGTTAAAGCTTGGGCAATCTCAAGCAGACCAGCAACACCAGAAGCGTTGTCATCTGCTCCATAGTGAATCTGCCCTTTCTCCCCTTCGCGTGAGAGCGAGCTGGTTCCTTCACCACGCCCGAGATGGTCAACATGGGCACCAACAACGATGGCAGTGTTCCCTGGACTCTGACCAGCCGTGAGTCGTGCTAGCACGTTACGACCTGTTCGCTTTTCCTGAACAATATCAATCGACGCTTCAATACGAATCCCGTCAATGGTAAAGCCTGGAGAAAGCGCCCCAGAATCGAGAGTCGCTTGTAGATCGGCTAAGGTCTTACCGCTGGATTGGAACAACCGTTCAGCTACCGCATCACTTACTGAAATAGCAGCAATACTACTCGCAGACATCGAGGCATCGAACGACAGTGGGATTAACTGTTCTTTTACCTGCGATTGCGGCCCGCTCACAAAGAGAACACCTCGTGCGCCTTTGTCGCGTGCGACCATCGTCTTGTATCGTAGACTCGCATAGCGATTGAGATGCTGACGCATCTGTGGAGTAATACCCTCAGGGACATAACGAAAAACCATGACCCATTTATCCGCCACATCCAGATGAGCATAAGAGTCGTAGGCATCGTTACCATCTGCTGCGGGGGCAACAATGCCATAACCAGCGAACACCACCTCTGCCTGCTCGAAAGTGCCAATTTTGGACGAAGATAGCGGCCGCCAGTCTGTATTCACTGACCACACCTGCTCGCCAACCTCCGAACGCATCTGAAGTTGGTTGTCACTACCAAGCGAGACACCACCAGTGAATTGAAAGTTCTGAAAATAGGTACCGCTATCTCCTGCCGGCGTTAATCCTAACCACTGAAATATCGACGCTACGTACTCGGTCGCGCGCCGTTCGCCATCGGTACCGGTCAATCGTCCTTCCATCCTCTCAGACGCGAGCGTATCGAGATGAATACGAAGACCCCGCGCGTTAATCGGGAAAAGAGCCTTGCCGATCTCCGTAGAGGGTACTGTGGTCTCCTCTGTAGCAGCCGAGGAGACCACGGGCGCAAGTCCAAGCTTCCGGCGAGCTTCTCCATCGTTCCACTCAGCAAAAAAAATTTGCGGGCGTTTTTGTGGACCGCGACCACTACTCCACGCGAGTCGCTTGCCATCAGGAGAGAAAGCCGGTAGCCCGTCGAAACCATCTTTGAAGGTCACACGAATAGGGGTCGAAGTACCAGCAGCATCAACGAGGTATAACTCGAAGTTCTTCATCCCTTCTCGGTTAGTAGCAAAAATAAGATACTCACCAGACGGGTGAAAATACGGTCCCCACGACATCGCGCCGAGTTGGGTAATCTGCGTCTGCTCTGAACCGTCGACATTCATGGTAAAAATCTCAGCTGTCGCACCATCAACAGAGAAGCGTCGCCAGCAAATCTTCCGCCCGTCAGCGCTGAAGAACGGCCCACCATCGTATCCTGGACTCGTCGTCAGCCGTCGTACCTGTGTCCCATCGGATTTCATAAGATAGATATCCATCTGCGAGGATGGATCGCGAGTAAACGCCTCCTGCTCTTCAGCCGGAAGTTGCGCAGTATACGCATGACGATTAGAAGCAAACGCAACCAGTGATCCATCTGGCGACCACGACGCCTCAGCATCGTAGCCGCGAGCCTTACTAAGATTTGTCGATCTGCCACTCGCTAGGTCTGTCTCAAAAAGGTCGTACTGTTCATCGAAATCCCAAGAGTAGCGACGCTCCTGGCCGGAGGCTCGTTGGGCTAGTTCGGCTTTTTGTTTCTCTGCTGCACGCGAGTCGAGGT
The DNA here is from genome assembly GCA_963733195.1 of uncultured delta proteobacterium. GTDB lineage: Bacteria > Desulfobacterota > Binatia > Bin18 > Bin18 > VGTJ01. The sequence continues at coordinate 87,727 of CAVTCR010000006.1, read as the reverse complement.
GAGTGGAGGCAAAAAGCACTTTTTTCTTATTGGGGTGAATCCACGGACAGGTCGTTTTTCCCACTCCGGGTGAGACACGGCGTAAGTTACCTGATTGTAAATCGAGAAGATAAATCTGGTAGAACGGGTTGCCTGGTTCTCGCTCACTCTGGAAAACTAAGAGTGAACCATCCTGACTGAAATAGCTCTCGCCAGCACGCTGTCCGACAAACGTGACTTGGCGAATATTGCTGAGGAGCTTCGCTTCTTCTGCCGCTGCTGTGGCATCTTCAGGAGCGTTTCCTGAATGGACGGGTCCTACAGGCGGATGGCCTGGAGGCATTTCACGTGTTGGCGGTGGTGTCGCTCTTTCTTGCCCCGCTTCAGCCGCTGGTGGTTCTGCTGACGGTTGCTCTTCGCTGACAACTGGCCGGGGTTCTTGCTGCGAAGGAGATTTCTCTGTCTCTTCAGCAGGCGGTTCTTCTTCCGTTGAGACTGGCACTTGCTCGTCTCTCGCTTCAGACGGAGGAGCTTGTTTCTGACTAGGCGGGAGAGAGGGACTGCTCTCTACGCTTGGTATTGGAGCTGCAGGTCCTTCCTCGGGTAAATCTTGTTCTCGTATCGGTGGGGTTTGAGGCTGATCGTCCTGTACATCGCCGAGTGGATCCACCTCTCGTTCGAGCGCAGGTAAACGAAAGGGGTCCTCGTCGGTTACCGGGCTGCTCTTCTGTCCAGATACGGATTGTGCCCCAACGAACGGATACCAACCCAGCAGAATACTCCCACACACAAAGCCCAGCAAAAAAAGGTCACCAAACCATCGATCAATAACAACTTGAATAACTTGCCACGAGGAGCCCCGTTGCCCCTGGGATCCATACCTCTTTCGCATTCCTTTCCCTTTCCTCGCCTACCCCTCACTCGGCTGTTCGGTCGATGCGGGCGGTACTAGCTTTCCCTCCCTAGCTGGGGGAACAACTCGCTCGCGTTTGCGCCAGAGGCCACTCGTACTAAAACACTCCCACCCCCAACGTAACCAACCGATGAGGGCAGACGCTAGCCATAGAGCCCACGCCAACATCGCCAGACGATACGTCCACAATGGTAAAGAAAAGATCCAACCTTGTGGAACAATAGGATCAGTTCGGTCTTGATACCAGTGCAGGAAAAGATTGCTAGAGCCATTGCCAAAGATACGCATCTCAGGCGCCCCCATCAGCCCTTGCTGAACGACAAACACGAATGCGCCAAGGGCAAATACAGTCAAGGCAATGAGCACGAGTTGGATCACATTGAACAGTAGTGGATGGGTGTCCGGAGTCAGACGCTTGCGAAATTCGAGAGCAAACAGCCAACCCACGACAAGGAGCATCACTTTGATATAGACGGTACTAAAACCGATACCAAGTAAGATCCAGTGATGGGTCCGCAGTGGAGTCATAGGGATTCGCCCCAACGCTACCGCCCCAAGCATGACGACAAAGGCTGTTGACCAAAAGAGCACCGCCGGTCCGAGTTGTGGTCCCCGGCAAAACAGCGTCCAGCGATCTGGCGGCATGTGTACCTGGAGCGAGGCATTGACACTGCTACTGCCAAGATCGACCTGCGGAGTCGTATACGAAGACGTAATGCCATTTGTTTGTCGCCATGCCACGTTGATCTCTTGCATTCCTGGTGAAATTGGTACCGTCACTGTCCGCCCTTCCTGCCGAATCGCTTGAGACGCTCCGTTGATACTCACAGATTGTAACGTAACCGATTCTGGAAGAGTAATACTGTGTTGCCCACCACGACTGCTGCGTAGTGTCATTTGCAATAACACATCCGTAGCTCGTCGTCCGGGTGTTACTTGAAGAAGGCTGCTGTCAACCGTCAGTGTTTGTCCAGGCAACCCTTCTGGTCTGGCAATCTGGAGAGCAACGGTTTCCCCAGGCCACGGATGCCATTCCGGTAACCAATAGCTAGAGGCTTGGTCACGGTGATGAACCACTGGGATACCAGTCGGAGTGACTCGCCAAATTGGACTCACATCGAGTTTCCAGATTTCCGTCCAGGCAGTAGTTTCCGGGGCTTTCAGCGTGAGTTGGGAGCGCGGCTCAAGGACCGATGACCACATCATCTCAGTGTCATTTGGTGACATATTCACCAGCGCTTTGCCAGATTCCACACGTACAGCAGAAGTGGTCACCGATTCCCCTTCCAGAAGCGGTATTGCCACGACCGCAGCTGAGCCACGAGGAGAGACCCGTAAGACGCGCGTTTGTACTCCCCATGTTAGGCCAAGCTGTACCGTGCGTTCGACGCGGACGAACGGAGGCAAGGTCCCTGGCTCCAACGTTGCCGCCGCCTGACTGGCATCACTGCGCACGCGCCGCAACTGGAGCTGATCATCGGCAACACCATCCTCGTGAACACCGTCTACCTCCCATCCACTGGCTGCCACTTGCACGAAGTACGGATGTATCGGCAACATGAGTTCAACGCTGTCACGCACCGGTAACGGCCCTTCCATCAGCACTTGATGCTGTCCCTCTGGTAATGCAATCCAGAGTTGACCATTATCACGGTTTACGGCGCGAGCTGGTGTCCCATCGAGCAGCACCGTTCGAGGCAACCAGTGTCGCTGTCGACCAGGTAACGGCAGCGCGACGTGCGTCGCCGCATGAATTTCCTGCCGTAGGCGCAGTGTCTCACCAACGATTTCGATTTGCAGTCGTGGGCTCGTCGCACACTGCGGTCCGCACTGTGGCGGCTCTTTTAAGGTCAACTTGGTGCGGAGTTCGTTTAACAGCTCAGGTGACGGCAACATCGACTGGGCAAAGCTCGCCTGCGAGATTACTAAGAACATGAGCATAACGACGATCGTTGCTGTCGTCGTTGTTGGCAAGGAAGGAAGCGACAGTTTGCCGTTGCTGTAGCGGACATCAAACACACAAACGAGCAAAGCAGCGACGAGCAGAATCCGCAGTAGCGCGAAAAACAGATTCATCCGTGGTGAGAACAAAAAGAAGTGTACCTCTTGGGTTCGCTCTACTGGCCCGTTCCAGCTTAAGGAAAAAGTGTTCCACTGCCAGCGTGGCAGACCCGGCCCGGTTTGAATTGCAGCATTAGGATCGTATTGAGCAGGTCGTTGTACGGCTTTGCTAACAGCAACGTTAGAACTTTTTTCATAGTCAAGCGAATCAGTGTACCTCTCAGGGGGAGGAGGTGGTGGTGGTGTAGCAGCAACTGGAAAATCACCACGACCCATCACTGCACCAGTCGAGGCGCCCTCGATATTCGTCATCGCCTCGTCCTGCGCCATCTGGCTCTGTACCGTTGAGCGCTGAGTTGGCCGGAACATACCCTGTGGTCTTTTCCCACTCAGCTGCTGTCGTCCCCATAGAGGCTACTCGTGTCTCCCCACGTTCGAATCCTTCGAGTTGTGGATAGAGCCCCCATCGTGCTTGACGGATCATGAACGTGCCAGCAATGACAATCAGTATCAGAAGCGCAACAAAACGATAGGCAAAAGCGACGTGCCGTGGCCAACCTGCAGGTAATACGCGTAGCAAGGCGGTCGCGATCAACACATGTAACCACATCCACCACGGTGCACCGGATTCATGCGTGATGAGAGCAAGCGCCGAGAGCGCAACGATTCCCCACGGCCATCCCCATAATTTGCCAACCGCCAAGGCAATGAGGAACACAACAAACAAATCCATCAGCGTCCAGCGGTCGAGCCAGGTATCCGGCATAAAATCTACCCCTGTAGCCGTCAAGACACGCCAGCCTGGGGGGAGATGCAATAATCCACTGACTTGGTGAAAATCGTGATCCCAGCCAACGGCTGGTACAAGTGAGCGTTGCGCTTCTAAACGGCTATCCGCGACTAATTGAACTTGACCACGCCGCAGCTCCACACCTGCGCGTTCATTTTGATCACTCTTGGTGATGAATTGCTCTTGCCCATCGACAGCAGCACGGCCAAGGGTGCCAGGGGTAGGCAAATCCAACCGCCAACCACGGGTCATCGTCCCAGCAATGGTATCTTGGACCGTATATCCGCGCCCATCAAAATCGAGCCACCATTGCCGTTGCAGCGTCAGTTGGTCTGGTGCTGGTTCAGGGTCACCGCGTTTCTTCTCCGTTAATTGTAGGACTCCACCGGCTTTGAGCATGTAAGCTGGAAACGAGCGCCACTCTGGTGGCAGTGTGGTTTGTTGGGCGTCAATCGATAACGCCTCGTCAAGCGTCACCTGTCGCAAGTGTGGTTGCGCTTCAAACACCCACACTTCCTCTTCCGGCCACTGTCCCCCTGTCACTGCTGGGAGAGGAATTGAGGTCAGCGCCACTCCGGTATGACGCGCAATCAAAGTGATCGTCCACTGCCCTGCCCTCACCTGTACACGCAGCCGTCCGTCAGGCTCAAGTCGCGCCGGAAGTGAGCTGTTGAGTGAGAGTGGGATGTACTCAGCTGAAATTGCTTGCCCGAGCGTCACCTCCCGCTGCTTGCCAGACACTTGCAGGTCGATCTGTGTGGTCACCATCAATGGAATGCCATCAGTGATGCGACGGTAGACTTTTAATTCAAGGCGATCCGCGACCTGCTCCTGTTCTGCAGCGCCTTGGCGCAGCCACAGTTTTCCACTGTCATCGATCTGTGGAAAATCGATCATTTTATTGTCGAGTGTCAACGCCACAAGACCGGTGGATATAGGAATTTGTAACCCTTGCGGCAGCGTATCCCACAGAACAGCACCACTCACGGTGTGACTGCCAGGTTGAACACGGACCTGAGGAACGCCACCTGCGTCCCGAACCACCACAGGCTTGCCATCGAGCTTGACCTCTTGCGGCCAATGGTCGCGTTCACCGGGGAGGCTGATCCACTCTTCAGTAAAAACTTGCCACTGTTGTGCAAACTCCCCGCCGCGTGCGTGCAGATTGAATTCCAACCGTGCAGGCCAGGTGCAAGTGGCTTGCCCGGCACCGTTGTAGAAAAATGGGCAATCATTGTCTTTGTACCCGTGTAGTGCCCATTTCACCCACGGACGTAGTGGCTCAGGAACATCTTGCGGTGGTAATGGTGCGGCGAAGGTTACCAATCTCTGGCTCAGTAATACAACAAGCAACAGAACCATTCTGACCATTGGTACTCTCCTTCACGGGTAAACGGAGTTAGTCACAACCCGTACTGTACTGTTCTCACCCACCACGCGTGATGCTATAGGAATCAAGACAAACACGCACGGAGGCCTCTCATGTCGTTAGTCTCTGAATTCAACCCCTTCGCTCCCGAAACGGTTGAGTGCCCCTACCCGTTCTACGCGGCCATGCGTCGCGAGGCGCCGGTGTACGAAGTACCGGGAATGGGATTCTTCATCGTCAGTCGCTATGAGGACCTCCAGTTTGTTTTGACTCATCCGGAGTTATTTTCTTCAAAGACCGGACCTGGAGTGCGCAAGGAACCGCCACAAGATGTATGCGGCAGGCAACCGCGATGACACGCAGTTTCCCGACGCCGAGCAGTTTGACGTTTGCCGAGCCAATACCAAAAATCACTTGGCTTTTGGTGTCGGTATCATTTTGCCTGGGTGTACCTTTGGCCCGCCTGGAGGAAAGATTGCTTTTGAGACGCTACTCAGTCGTCTCACCAACATCCGGCTCGTACCGGATAAGAATGATTTTACTCACGCTCCAAGTTTCATCCTACGCGGATTGCAGGCGTTGCGTGTGAAATTTGAGCGAGCCTAAGTCTGGGAGCGCGGGCGGGACGCCCGCGTCGGAAGCGACCGAGACGGTCGTGCTCCCAGGAAAGACTATACTCACCCTACAACGACTTCTGCTCGCTGTTTGCCTCCCTCTTCAGCAGCGCACGGGCGGCCTCAAGCTCTTTCTTCTTCTCGGCATTGACTTGTGGAAAGCTGAGTTTCAGATCTTCCAGCGTATCCGCAATCACTTCAGCAACTGCCAAACGTGTAAACCATTTGTGATCCGCCGGGATCACATACCACGGTGCGTGCTCGGTGCTGGTACTGCGGATCATATCTTCATACGCTCGCATATAGTCATCCCACTGTTCGCGTTCTTTTACATCCTGTAAGGCAAACTTCCAGTTTTTCTCCGGTTCCGCGAGTCGATCCAGGAAACGTTGCTTCTGTTCTTTTTTGGACACGTGCAAGAAGAACTTGCGGATCACCGTACCGTTGCGAGACAGATAACGCTCGAACATTTTGATATCTTCGTACCGTTCTTGCCAAATGTCTTTTGTCACTAGTTCTTCCGGAAGCCTTTGCTTGGCAAGGATCTCAGGATGAACTCGTACCACTAATACTTCCTCGTAGTACGAGCGATTGAAGATGCCAATGCGTCCACGCTCAGGAAGGCACCGCGTTGTCCGCCACATAAAATCGTGGTCGAGTTCCTCTGCTGAAGGAGCCTTAAATGAATAGACCTGGCACCCCTGCGGATTCACACCGGACATCACGTGTTCAATCGTGCTGTCCTTTCCCGCAGCGTCCATTGCTTGAAAAATCAGGAGCAACGCCCAGCGATCTTGCGCATAGAGTTTTTCTTGATCTTCGCGGAGCCGGAGGATGCCTTGAGCAAGTGCTTCTTGGGCTTTTTCCTTAGACTTGAGCCCGCGGGTATCGCCAGGATCACAACCCTTTAGTTGAAACTGTTTACCATTAGTGACACGAAAGGCCTTGGCCAACTCGCGTTCTTTACTCATTCCATTCATCCTCGTCTTGTGTTTCCGTACGTTATAAGGATTGGCACCCTAAGGCTGTCACCCTGAGTGCAACGAAGGGTCTCTCAGCGAGATTCTTCGCTCCTCTCAGAATGACAATAGTGAAGAGTTACATCAGACAGTACACCAATGTGGAGCGGTTCGCTTTAGAGATCCACTCCCTTGTGTTGCCCACCGTCAACAATGATATGGGTGCCAGTGACCCAACTCGCCATCGGACTCGCCATGAAAGCAACGACACGCGCAATTTCTTCGGGTTTGCCAAGACGACCGAAAGGAATCGACTTGCGCACTTTTTCATAATAGTCGGGCATGTTTTTCTCGACCCGGTCCCAGGCTCCACCCTTGAAGTAAATTGACCCTGGAGACACGGTATTCACACGAATACCTTTCGGCGCCAGCGCTTGGCCGAGGTCGTTCGTATACGCCAGCAGCCCTGCCTTAAGTGCACTATAGGAGTTCGGCGGACCAAAATTCTCGACCGCTGCGGTGGTTCCAATGAAGATCACACTGGCTTCACCAGACTTCTCCAAGAATGGCTGCGCCGCCTCAACACCGCGCACCGCTCCCATCATGTCGATCTGAAAACTACGTTCCCAACCTTTTTCATCAACGCCTACCATCGCGCTCACGTTGTGAACGAACACATCGAGTCCTCCGAGCGCTCCCGCGGCTTCGGCGATAAAGGCTTTGTAGTCGGTCGCGCTACTGACATCGACAGCTTTGGCAACCACCTTGCCACCTTTGGCTTGGAGTTCGTCTACAGCTTGCTGGAGTCCCTCGGCTTTACGCGCACAGATTGCGACACTCATCCCTTCGTCGAGGAACAATTCAGTAATCGAACGGCCAATGCCCCGGCTACCGCCAGTGATAATTGCTTTTTTCCCCTTGAGACCGAGATCCATACCTCTTCTCCTTTCATACGCTTGTGTCTTGCTTGTGGTTCACGTCAATCTTGACACAGCTTTCCTCCTGGTGCTAACTGAGCCCATATCTCATGAAGGAGGGCTCACTATGGTGTATCTACAGGCGTCGATCAAGTTGTATCCAGGCAAACAACAGGACTTTATCGCGTTGCTCAACTCGTTGACTCCAGTTGTGGCCAAACATGGCTGGAAATTAGTTGGGAGTTTCGCTACTTTTGCCGGACGTCTCAATACAGTTGTTGATTTGTGGGAACTACCCGATCCGAACGCACTGCAAGCTGCCTTATCCGACCCGGAAATGCAAAAGGCTGCTGCGCGCATTAGTGAAATTGTCGAAGACGAAACACTGACGATAATGACCAAGCTACCGATTGGGTGATAACAACGTATCGACTAGGCGTGCCCTCTCCCTCCAGGGAGAGGGAAAGTTTACTTCATTATCGCCGCCGCTGCTCAGTTAAATGCACCAGCATCAGAAACCCAGCAGTTAAAGCATACATCACGGCAAAGTCTGGTGCGGCCATCAGACCAAATTTGTTCTGTACACCGACGGGGGTTAGTTCATAAGCGTGAATCAATCCCACAGCAGACAAGACTGCAGCCACCAGCGTCCATCCTGCGGCACGTAAAAATTGGCGTTCGATCACAAATACTAGAATAGCAGCCAATACCATCGCGCTCAGCAGAAATCCTTGATTCAGCGCAATCACTCCATAAATATACAAATCGTTGCCAAAGGTCGGTACCACCTCAAACAGAGACTTCCCAGCTTTACGTACACTGGTTTCGATCAATAACAACGCCCATGCTGCTATTGATGGAATCAAGCCGAAGGCAACAGCGAGCGCGTGCTGCTTGGGTACCTCTTGGAAAGCTTGTGCCGTAATGATGATGCCGATCCATAAGAGGATGCCAAGGGTCGCCTCGATGGGAACAATCTTGAGAACAAGCGTAATTCCACCGAGCAAACAGAGGAGAGTAATCACCACACCGTTGAGTACAGAATAGCCTGCGCGTGCACCCATCGCTTTCCAAGCGGGATGCCCAATGTAAATGGTTGTCGGAAAGGCACTGCCAAAGAATGCCGCCGCCAGGCTACCAATGCCGTTCGCTAGTAAAGAGGGTTTGGTCTCGTAGCGATCGCCTGCCGCTTCCGCACTTTCCAAGTTCTGCAGAGAGCCGACCACGTTAAATAGTCCCATAGGAAAGATCACTGCCAGATACTTCCAGCCCGTGTCACTAGTAAGCAAAGCGAAGACGTCACTAGGAACTGGTGTCGGGAGATGAATGGCAAACGTGTACGGATCTGCTGCTGGCGTAAACGAAGAGAAACCCAAAGCACGCAACAGCCAGGCAAACCCTACTCCCGTAAGGACAGCGAGAAAGCCACCGGGAAGATTAAACAGAGATTTCATTCCTGCAGCATAGGTAACGAGAATCATCATCATTGGCAGGAGAGCAATCGTCGGTGAAGCAAAGATCTGAAAAATGAAGCCCATCGCGATAAAAGTAATCGCTATGCCAGCGAGAGCAGTGAGTAACGCTGCGCGAGGCGTATTCTGTCGTATCCAGTCGCCAATGAAAGCTCCCGCCGTTTCCATCAGCCCGCTGAGCAAACACGCAAACAATCCAGCCTGCCAAGCCAGTGTGGCATTCTGCGTCTCCTGATAGACTGGTCCCATAATCAAGAAAATATAGGCAAACAAACTGGGGGTATTGATGCCATACGGCAGTGCAGTCACATCAGTACGACCTGTTTGGCGCATCAGCTCCCGTGCTTGCCACGAGTAAAAAAGATTACCCAACAGCAACGAAACTGCTGCACCAGGAAGCACACGACCAGTGATCAACTCCGGAGGAAAACCACAGACGACTTTGCACAACACCGCAATCAACATGAGCTGCAGCAGGTTGTCGATAAAAAGACCAAAGAAACCATCAATATCACCTCGGACAAACCATTGCGGCGGAGTGACATTTGTAGCGTGTTGCATGATACGTGAAGACTGAGCTGCCGTTGTCATCGGCGCGGCATAGTAGCGCGTAGAGACAAAAGGGTCGAGGACCTCACAGATTTACTGAAGAGAGAATCGCGCACTTCGACAAGCTCAGCACAAGTGGAAATATTCAACTTTTTTGACTGCTAAGCCATTCATCCTGAGCCCGTCGAAAGGTGATGGGAGAGTATTCAGCAGCCTCTTAGAAAAGAAGGTGGGGCTCCGACAGAACTCGCATGGCTGCAGGTTCGTCATTCCTGCTTGTGCGGTAATGACGAAGACGGGTTTCTCAAAATCATGCTGACAGCGCACGACTTTCTTCTACCTTCATCGGGAAGCAGGAGAAGCAATAAGAGAAACATTCCGTAGTCCCGCCAGTTGATTCACTACCAGAGAGGACAAAACGACCAATCCGCCAAGGAGCGCGGTGTCACTTGGCCGTTCACCAACGCCTAACCAGACCCACACTGGACCGAGGATCGTTTCGAGTAGAGACAGAAGGCCTATTTCCACAGCAGAAAGATGGGGCGCGGCTAGGGTCAACAACAAACAGCCCATGCCAAGTTGAAAAATTCCCATCACCGCCAGTACACCGACATCATGCCATGAGGCAGTGAGTGGCCAGCCCATCGGCAATGCGATCGGAATCGCAATCAGCCCAGCCAAGCAACACAGTTGGAACCATATCGACAGAGGCTCCCATCTTGCGCAACAGGATGACGTTCGCTCCGAAAGCCAGCGGTACCCCACAGGCAAGGAGATTGCCACTCAGCGCCCCGCCAGAACCAAAGGCATCAGCGAACATAAGCGCAATTCCAACGAGACTGGCCGTCATCGCAATAGCGGTGCGACGCGAACCTGCTCGTTGAGGAAGAGCCACCCAAACAGTGCAGCAACAAACGGTGAGGTACTCATCAAGAACAGCGAATTCGCCACGGTGGTACGCATCACCGACAGGATGAACAGGAAAAAAGACGAGGCAAGCAAAGCGCCAGCCAATAACCCTGGAAAACCAACAGCAGTAATATACGAGACTGTCTCGGCTTCCATACCGCAGCGATCAGAAATACGCCGATAAACAACGCCATAAACAACGCACGCCAAAAGACGATCTCCCACGCATCTGTCACTGTCACTGAACGCACAGAATCCCACCAGTACTCCAGCAGAGCCCAGCCGCTGTCATCAACAGCAATCCTCTCAACCGGTCCGCTCGCTCAATCATCTCATATTGCCTCGTTTCCCGTTGATATATCGTATCGTCTACCTCGGATAGGGCCGGGTACCCAGTGGTCCGCTGCAATAGTTTTGCGGGGCGGATGAGGGCGGCGTCATTCCCGCGAAAGCGGGAATCCAGAATTTGCTCTGCAGGCTGACCGAACAAAGCCTGGCAATATTCCGCATAAACTGCCATGATCTCATCCCGGAAAGGGTACGGCGGCAACACTACACGAGAGGAGGAGGCTTGCGGCTCTACGACGTTATCTGGAAAGATCAGTTCGTCGAGAAGCTGGCATTCAAGCATGGGGTTACGACGGAAGAAGCCGAAGAAGTTCTGTTTTCACAGCCCCATGTTCGCCTGGCCGAAAAGGGACGGGTAAGAGATGAACATTTGTACGCTGCCTACGGACAAACTTCAGCGGGCAGATACCTGATTGTCTTCTTTATCCGCAAGCGGCGTGTTGCCGCTCTACCGATTTCTGCTCGCGATATGACCTCGTCTGAACGGAAATATTACCATGCGCAAAAGAAAACACGTTGATCCTATTCCAGAAGAATTCGCTAGCTACGAGGAAGCGGCGGAGTTTTGGGATACTCATGATACGACAGACTATCCAGATGCTTTCCGAACAGTCGAAGTGAAGGCCAAATTCAGAAGTCGTCACTACGAAATTGAAGTTGAGGCGGATATTGTTAAGGCCCTTCAAATCAAGGCCCGGCGGAAGAAGGTCACCGTCAGCCATCTTGCGAGCGATCTTCTCCGCCAACAACTAGCAGCCTCAAAATAAAAGTCTGTGCTGGCTGTCTTTCCATTTCTTCTCCTGTCTTCTACCTTTTGTCTCCTACATTCTTCACGCGAAAATATCGCCATCCTCCTCCTCCCTTCCATTTCATCGCCTGGCTGATTCCCTGCTGGTCGGTTCCATCAATCACCCGGCGAAGACGCGGGAGAATATGCGAATGACAGTGTTCGCCAGATTCGATCATAATCCATTGCCGTCTCATTTTGTGAGCAACTGCACCAGTTGTTCCTGACCCAGCAAAGGCATCGAGCACCCAATCTCCTGGTTGCGTTGCCATACCGATAATGCGCTTCAGCAACGCCTCTGGTTTTTTGCCACTGGTAAAATCAACTCCCCCTTCATCCCCCAGGCCCGTGGTTTTAATGTCTTGCCAGAAATCACCAGGATGTACAGTCAAATAGTCATCAGCAAAGAGCAAGCGAATACGTGGCTGTGCCATCTGCACATTGTAGTCTCGTTTGATGACATACAAATTGTGCTGTGGCGTCTCAATCGCAAATGCTGCCGCGTAGGGCTTAAGCAATGTCCGCTTTTGATCAGCTAAGCGCTTTGCAATAGTTGTAGTCGCACAGGTTCGCACAATGCGCCAGGCGTTTTCTTGCAGCCACGTCTTGGTGGGAGAGCCAGTCTGTTCGCGGTGATACATTTCTTCCGCGGTCAGAAAAACGAACTTCCCGCAGATCATATCGGCACGTTGCATCTCAGCTACTGTTCGTTTCTTGTTGGCAATTATCTCCTTGAGCTGCGTGATCTCAGAGCGGCTGACGTTATCGACTACTGTTCTGTACTCTCCATCCCAGGCATCTTTGGCGATACGTTCAAGTGCAAGCCGCGGATACCGGACTTCCCGGCAAGGATCATGTACTCCTTCAGTCGCGCGATACCGCCACTCTTCACAACCTGCGACATTTTCACCCCAGTCGGCTCGGCCATCTTCACCACAATCACTTTCAGGTTTTGTTCCCGACAGATCTCCACCATAAGAAGATACAGGCGGGCAAATTCATTGTCGTCGATTTGTACGACAAGAAAGCCATCGTCCCGCAGCAGTCCCCACAGCAACTCCAAACGTGGCCGCATCATGTCAAGCCAGCGTTCATGTCGGAGACCATCACGATAATGCGGAAACAAATTGCCGGTATTATATGGTGGGTCGATGTAGATACATTTGATCGTACCTGCGAATTCCTCCGCTAGCGCATGAAGGGCAGGCAGATTATCACCGTGAATGAGGCGATTATCGTAAAAGTCTGGATTAAAGGAAGGGTGCAATAAACGGTAAGAGCGAACTGGATCTTCAAGCAGAGGCACGGGGAGAAAAGTATCAGAAATCTTCATCTCACATATGATTCTGTTTTCCCCTTATATTGACCATCCCAGACTAGAGGTCTACCCCAGCAGCAATTGGCTCAGTCGCTCCGAGCTGACGAATGAGAATTCGCGCCACAGGATTACGCCAGTCTCGCAGAGCAGCATTGAGATTCCCAACGCCATGAATTCCGTTATGAATATAAACAAACCCCTCGCCTCCACCTGGACGGCCTCCACCTCCAGCACCTCCACACTCAGTGAGGGACGGACCAAAAATCGAGGCACACAGTTCATCATTGCGCTCGCTCCCAGCGTCATAGACTGGGACAAAAAGCGAAAGAGTAGTATCCCCTTTTGGTCCAGCAATCCCGTTTACTGCAATGAAGGCGTCGTTCGTCGGCACCAATGAGGAGACAAAGCTGATCTGATTGAAATCTGCGCTTGTCTCAACCGTCACCGTACCGGACTTTCCCGGATCAATGAGCGCGTTCGCCGGCGGTGTCGCTGCGGTAATAACCTCCTTCACTTCCGGTAAACTAGCAAGCAATACGCCGAGGGCGTTCGGGCTAGCATCTTCAATCAAGGCCATCAATTGTGGACTGACTGGCTCGCCTAAGGTGAAGAGTTTAACTCCCGGCTTATGGATCACGACAAAGGGTGGGGTGAAATGTTGTCCACGTGTCAGGTTCGTCACGGTAATTTCATAACGAGTCTTCTCTGGCGTTTGCGCAACTGCTGGTGATACCACACTCAGTGTGACCATCATGGCGAGGGCAACGACCAGCACATAAAGCTTCTTCATAAGTCCACGATCCTTACTCTGCACTGTTTCACAGCGGCACTGCTCAGAATTGTACACAAGGAAATGAAGACAACGAAGGCGTCTAGACGATTGACGACCACTTTTCTGAATTATTCACAGAGGGGATTGCCAACAGACTCCCTCTGTCGATACGAAGACAGATGAGGACGCGGATCTTCCGTACAAGTTTGCGTGGAACTACCGCCCTAGAAAGAGAGCAAAGCAATGCATAATGCCCCAGCTTATGACCCTATTGATTCCCGTTACTACGATGAGAAGGATTTACGCTCGGAAGTGGAACGCATTTTTAATCTCTGTTCGGACTGTCGTCTGTGCAACAAATTCTGCGGTAGTTTTCCTAAGCTCTTCGATGCGGTTGATAGTTACTGTACCGACGATAAGTATGCCGAGGTCGATATCAAAAAGTTCAAAGCCGAGGATGTCAAAACGGTCGTCGATCTCTGTTTCCAGTGCAAGCTGTGTGACATCAACTGTCCGTACACTCCAAGCAATAACCATGAATGGGCAATCGATTTTCCGCGACTGATAGCCCGAGCGAAGGCCATTGAGGTTAAGAAGAATGGCGTATCGCTGCAAGATCGCATATTGGGTAACCCCGATCTGATCGGCAAGTTTGCACGGTGGACCGCGCCAATCGCAAATTGGGCAAACGAGAACAAAGTTCACCGTCTCTTTATGCAAGGAGCGTTGGGCATTCACAAAGACAAGAAGTTACCTCCGTTTGCGTGGAAGACCTTTGCCGCGCGGTTTCGCTCCTCATGGAAAAATCCAGAGGGGGAGCCTGTCGCTAAGATTGCATTCTTTTCTACATGTTTTGTGAATTACAATGCCCCTGGGTTAGGGATGGACACACTGGAAGTGATGGCGCGCAATAAGGTCGATGTCGCTTTCGCGTACGAGCAATGTTGCGGAATGCCATTGTGGCACAATGGAAACATGGATGGTGCGATTGACGCAGCACGGAAGAACGTAGCCTCGCTCCTGCCCCATGTCAACGAAGGGCGGACGATTGTTGCTACCAATCCTACCTGTTCGCAAATGTTGCGGGTAGAGTATCCACGCCTCTTGGGAACTGAGGATGCCAAAGCGGTGGCAAAAAAGACAACCGACCCTACGGAGTTTCTCGCATCGCTTGCGAGTCAGAAAAAACTCAATCGCGACTTCAAAACCGGTGCTGGTAAAGTGGCCTATCACATGCCGTGCCATCTGCGCACACAGAACATCGGCTATAAAACTCGTGACGTACTCTCACTTCTGCCAGACACTAAAGTAGAAATGATCGAAGCTTGTTCGGGACACGATGGCACCTGGGCTATGAAGAAAGAAAACTTTGAGGCCTCGCTCAAGTGGGGAGGAAAGGCGTTCCGTGACATCACCAATGCCGAACCAGATGTAAGCTGCTCGGATTGTCCGATGGCAGCCATCCAAATTCAACAAGGAACCGGACGCAAACCATTAAATCCAATCGAAATCTTAGCCAAGAGCTATCGCGGCGAGAAAATTATTGGCACAGACAAGTAGCGGGGACAGCCGCCATTTCCTCCGCAAGATGCTTATGGGAGATTCGCCTTTGTTCTGTTTTGTCTCATAGAGACATAATTTTTTACTTGCACCAGAAAAAGAAAGAGTTTAAGAGAGAAGGGATGGGGCTAAAATAGATAATCTTAGCAATTTGCTAGGTGAAGAGGGACACGATGAAGCAGAGGAATTTTACACGGTTTACGTTCGCAGCCGTCATCGCCGGCGGGATTGCGCTAGTTAACCTTGGAGGTTGCACGAATGAACAGGCAACTGAAACCGGGAAAGGTATGATTGACGCGGCGAAGGAGAAAGCAGCAACGGCGGCAGAGAAAACCGGCCAGGCAGTAGACGCGGCAAAACAGGCAGCCAGCGATACAGCAGAAGCAGCAAAGAATGCAGCATCAAGTGCGACGCAAGCAGCTTCGGAAACTGTGGAACACGCAGTTGATGCGACGAAGCAGCAACTCGGCAACGCTACCGATGCAGCAAAACAAGCTGCGAAAGACACGGCCGCTGCCGCAGTGGGTACCGTGGGCGATGCAGCTCAAGCTGTGGGCGATGCAGCCAAGTCTGCCGGTGATGCCACAAAAGAAATGACCAATAAAACCGAGGAACATCTACGAGGTCACTAGCAGTGTCTGAGGGAGAGAGCGATCTCTGTGTACAACTATCAGCCGGAGACGCTTCTACTGTCGATGCGGTCCAATATGAAATTCCATTCCGGTAAGCAATGAATCAGCATACGTCAGGGAACGGTACAGGTAATACGTCCCCTGACCCTCGACCGAAAAGATGACACACGGTCGGCCATCTTTTTCCCAGAGCGCAATGGGGGAGGTACGAAACAAAGCATAACTGCCGAGATAACAGCCGGCGAGTACTCACCACGCAGCCATCTGACAACCTAGGACCGTCTGCGCTCTAACGGTTCGAGCGTTACATCCAACGGTCGTGCACCTGCGGTAATACGCCGCGGATCAGGGCCATAGGAACGCAACTGGTAAGCCTTCATCTCAGCAATTTCAAATGGGCCCTTCCATACCGTACAACGGCCGACACAGCGGGCCAACAACGCCAAGTAACTGGCTCTTGTCTGACTATAGAAAAAGGTCCGTTGCAACATCCGGGCAATATACTGGGAGCTATTGATCCAATCACCGTGGAGAACCACCGCATAGCGTGGAGGACGTCCAGGTTCATACCGCAACCTCCTCCCTGTGAGCGTTCTCCGTAGACGACGAGTTAAGGTGTGGGCATCACGCATGGTCCAGACCTCTTTTTCACAGCAAACGCTAATACCCTGCGGCTTCGTACGGTCCCAAGCCTCGTTTGTAAATCAGCAGGCGACGCTCGAACGAGCAGACTTCTTCACCATGCTGATTCACGGCTCGAGTTCTGATATGCAACACTCCTTGCGTTGGTCGCGATTGCGACTCCCGTTTACCAAGCACTTCTGACTCGGCATAGAGAGTATCACCCGCAACCACACGAGTCGGAAACTGAATATTCTTCCACCCTAGGTTTGCAACCACTTTGTTGAAGGTCTTCGTTGTCAGAGCCGTAACGATACTCAGAACGAACGTTTCGCTAATCACGTTCTGCCCATCATATATTTTCTCGTTGTAAACGGCATCAACCGCACGCATTGAGAGATCAGCCGAACGCATTGCATGCAGACGATTTTCTTCAGCAGTGAGGGTTCGTCCCGGACGATGTTCAAAGATAGCCCCTTCCTCGAAATCATCGTACTCTACCCCAGCGATCTCAATGTACGCCTGGTCTGCTAACTTGCGGTGAGAGTAAAATGTCGTCATAGTTACTTGTCCTTGTCAAAAAATCATTAGTATCCAGCTTTGTCAAAGGGGACGTACTCTCGTTTATAGACAAGGATGCTGTATTCCATCGAACAGATGATCGTCCCATCTTGATTGATACCTCGGGTGAGGACAGTCAACCTTCCGCATGAGTGATCGTCTTGAACTTCCTGTTTTTCCTTCACTTCTGACTCAGCATATAAAGTGTCGCCACCAAAGACCGGGCGGGTCATGCTGATGTCTGCCCAGCCAAGAATGCGAATTTTCTTGGCAAATGTCTTCCACGTGAGCCCAATGAGTCGTTGCAGGGTGAGTGTACTCACGACCAACGGCTTCCTCCACTCAGTTGTTGAGGCGTACCGCTCGTCGAAATGGATCATTGCTTGATTGAGGGTATCCATCGATTCCTCAACATTCTCTTGCTGAGAAACCGTCAATCCTGGACGATGCTTGAACACTTGACCAACGGCAAAATCTTCAAAATCTAATCCGAAACGTTCGCGATAACGTTTCTCACCAACTTTTATATGCGAGGTGAAAGCAAAATCAGCCATGCATTGATTCTCTCATTCTATGAGCATGTAGCAGGCAGAACCGTTTTGTGCGGCAGTCACCCTACCAAGAATCTATTCGCGATGGTAGAGGAGAAGCAAGGAGGTAGGAGTGGAACGGCGAATTTTATTTTGCATGGTCGGGATACTGCTGACAGCATCCGCCTGCAGCTATTCTCAAAGACGATTACAAGCATGGAAACAAGACTTTCAACGCGAAGTAGAACGTACTGTAGAACAACGAAAATCACCAGAAGACAAATGTGAACAGAGAGGTGGAATATTTAATAATGACCAATGTTATACCCCAGACTCGAGCGGGGCGACTTTTAACCAGGAAGATTGTCGGCTCCGTGGAGGGCTTTATATTGACGAGAAATGTTTGTTTGCGCCGATTGGCAAGTAGGTAGTAGGAGTTTGTAGAGACGCCCGGTCGGGGCGTCTCTACCGAATCCTGATTTCCGATTCTGACTGTCAAATTTTACTAGACGGACTGGCCGATTCCCAGCACCCTTACACAGCCTCTGCCACCGCTCTCTCTTCTACTGGTGCGACAACATACTTAAAAACAAGACCATCCTCTCCCAAATCGATCTCCGCTTTGCCGCCGTCCTGGAGTTTGCCAAAAAGGATTTCATCAGCCAGCACCTGTTTGATTTCTTTCTGGATGAGACGTGCCATTGGGCGTGCCCCAAAGGTCTTGTCATAGCCCTTCTCCGCCAGATATTGGCGAGCTGCAGGAGTTAGCGAGATCGTCACCTTCTTTTCCACCAGCTGCTGGACAACTTCGTGGACGAACTTATCTACGACCTTCTCGATGGCCTCAGGAACAAGCGGACCAAACGTCACCGTCGCATCCAGGCGGTTACGGAATTCCGGGTTGAAAAGCCGCTCAAGCGCCTGCTCTCCTTTGCCGAGGTTCGACCGATCTCCGAATCCGATCGACGCGGACGCCATTTCTCGTGCCCCGGCGTTACTCGTCATGATCAGAATGACATGGCGGAAATCGGCTTTCTTGCCGTTGTTGTCCGTCAGGGTCGCATGATCCATCACTTGTAGCAGGATGTTGAACAGGTCTGGATGAGCTTTCTCGATTTCATCAAGGAGTAACACCGAGTGAGGGTTTCGGGTGATGGACTCAGTGAGTAATCCTCCCTGGTCGAAGCCGACATACCCCGGTGGCGCACCAATCAGCCGCGAGACAGTGTGCTTCTCCATGTATTCGCTCATGTCAAACCGCAGGAATTGGAGGCCCAGAGTTGCAGCCAACTGCTTCGCGACTTCCGTCTTGCCAACCCCTGTAGGGCCAGTAAACAGGAAGGAACCAACCGGCTTCTCAGGATGTCCAAGCCCAGCACGCGAGAGTTTGATTGCGGTAACGACCGTCTGAATAGCCTTATCTTGCCCGAAGACGACCCGCTTCAGGTCACTATCAAGATTCTGCAGGCGTTCCTTATCGGATACCGACACACTCCGTGGTGGAATCCGTGCGATCTTCGCGACGACATCTTCAATATCGGTGTCTCTGACTGTGCGTTCTGCTGAGGCAGGTTTAATCTTGAAGGAGGCACCCACTTCGTCGATGACATCGATGGCTTTATCAGGCAGAAAGCGGTCGTTGATGTATTTGGCCGAAAGTTCCGCTGCTGCACGTAAGGCCTCAGGCGTATAGGTGACATTGTGATGCTTTTCGTAGTGAATCTTGAGTCCTTCGAGAATTTGCACCGTCTCTTCAATACTCGGCTCATGCACTTCGATCTTCTGGAAGCGGCGTGCCAACGCCCGGTCACGCTCGAAGTAGCTGCGATACTCATGATAGGTCGTTGCACCGATACAGCGCAGGGACCCAGAAGTAAGCGCCGGTTTCAAGATGTTCGAAGCATCCATCGAACCACCACTTGTGGCGCCTGCACCGACAATCGTATGAATCTCATCGATGAACAGAACCGCGTTGGGCTGCTTTTTCAGCTCGTTAATCACAGCCTTGAGGCGTTCTTCAAACTGGCCGCGGAATTTCGTTCCTGCAAGCACAGCTCCCATATCGAGCGAGTAAATCGTTGCATCTTTCAGCACCTCAGGGATTTCGCCTTTGGCAATTTGCAGGGCTAGACCATCAACAATCGCCGTCTTCCCCACCCCGGAATCACCAACATAGATGGGATTATTCTTGCGCCGTCTACACAAGACATGAATCGTACGCTCAAGTTCATGTTGGCGGCCAATCAGTGGATCAATAAGGCCATCCTTTGCACGTTGTACGAGATTCGACGCGAATGCTTCGAGTGGATTTTTCACTGGTCTGGGTTCGTCTTCGTCATCCTGCGCAGGTGGGTGCTCATCTGTACGAGATGCCGGGGTTTCTTCATCCTCGCCTGGGACTTTCGAAATCCCGTGAGAAATATAGTTCAACACATCAAGCCGCGAAATGCCTTGCCGTTGTAACAAGTAGAGAGCATGACTGTTCTCCTCACGAAACAGCGCAACCAAGACGTTACGGCCTTCCACGACTTCCTTGCCGCTCGACTGCACGTGAGCCGCTGCTCGTTGCAAGACGCGTTGAAAGCCGAGAGTCTGTTGAGGTTCAGCATCAACGCCTTCTGGAAGCTGCTCAATATTATCTTTGAAAAAGTCTTCGAGATCCCGCTGTAGGGCTTTGACGTTGCCACCACAGTGACGAATGATGGCAGCCACAGCCTCATCAAAGGTCAGTGCGTAGAGGATATGTTCTAAGCACAGGTACTCGTGCCGACGGCGTTTGGCTTCTTTGATCGCTAAAGAGAAAGTGGCTTCTAGTTCTCGGCTCAGTCGTAACATGCATTCGCCCCCTGTGAAACAGAAAACATAAATCGTAAAACGCAGAATACCAATTAAGGTCGTACTGACAACGGGGAAGGCGTTTGCGGCTCCATTACGCTTCTTCCATACTACATTTCAACGGAAACTCGTACTCTTTGGCCAAATCATGCACTCGGTTCACTTTAGTCTCGGCCACTTCATACGTATACACTCCCGCAACACCAACCCCCTTCCGATGTACGTGCAACATAACCTGCGTCGCTTTCGTAGGGTCAAGATGAAACACTGACTGTAAGACATACACCACAAACTCCATGGTTGTGTAGTCATCGTTATGGAGCAAGACCTTGTACAAAGGCGGCTTCTTAAGCTTCTTCTCGGTTTCGGTAACAACGCCACGTTCGAAATCGGTATCGTTATCGTGCTGCTTCATACTATCCTCACCCACGTGACACTATCATGATTCCATTTTCCATACCTTGATCATCTGACTGGGTCAATTTTTTCTTCCGGTCCGATCGTGCCCTAATTTAATCCGAAGTGGCAAGGAAATCCTAACCACTCTCAGGATACCTTTCTACCCTCCTTAGCAAGAACCGGGATCTTATTGTCGATAAAGTTTACACCGTAAATAATTCCCTCCTCTTTCTTTCAGAACTCAATGCTCATCTGTAACAACAAGGGAGAAGTCTGAATTTCGTAGCAAGAATGCGCTCCTACAATTCAAACAACGAAAGGAAGGAAAAGAAACTAGCGATTCTCTTTTGAGAAATCCTCACTTTTTGTTCATTTTATTCAAGGCACCGTCAGGAAGTTTTACAATGAGAATCTCCGATTACGAATTCTATGTCTATAAATTGTCACTTATTTACAAACACTTAAAGAAAGGTCCTAAAAACATAAAACCTTAGTGACTGTCGAACTTCCTTACAAATTTCCGCCCTCATACCTTAGCACTAATATAACTATCTGATAAATAATAATTTTTTCAATAATTAATTCGGCATACAATTTGCCCACTACGTATTATCATCTTGGGCCATAATGGCTACTTATAAATCAGGAGGTTAGTAATGAAGCGTTTCGTGATGTTAGGGCTGGCAATGTTGTTGAGCGTTGCCATGTTAGGAAGGGCCGAAGCCTATCCAGATCACTGGTGAATTCGGTTTCAGCAACAATCTTGTTAACTCAATTAACTTGGCAGGACTAACCGCAATCGATTTTAATCCTCAAACGACCCCGGTGGAGGTTTCAGACGGAGATTTCAATACCGCAGGAAGCCAGATAGGCGATACCGTCAATCTCTTTGACTTCACTTTCAATCCTTTTCTCTAACCCAACCCTCGTGTGGAGTTCAGGAATTTTTTCATTTAGCCTCAATAACGATTACTATCGACTTCCAAAACGCAATTTCCTTGGTCCTCCTTGGAACAGGTACTATCTCTGGCTGCGGGTTTCGATGACACCAACGCAGATTGGATCCTCACTGCAAACAGAACTACATCTGGAACCAGAGTTAATTTCTCCTCAACGACTTCGTCACAAACAACACCAGAGCCAGGTTCACTGCTCCTCCTTGGCTCCGGCCTCGTCGGTCTTGCCTGGCTGAGACGGAAACATAACAGCTAAGACAGCACAGCTGACAAGTTCATCTTCACAACGGGCGTCGAGATTAATCTCGACGCCCGTTGCATTTGTGCTTCTTCATTGCCAATGTCTGCGTTTTTCTGTATCCCTATCGCTGCATCGGATCGGTTCGTACGCCGATCCGACAGCCTCTCTCAGGAGTAACTATGTCCGACACACACGAACAGGGATCTGTGTTTGTTGATGACCAATCCTACCGGCTACCAACAACGGTCACCCCAGAGCGCTATCAGATCCGTCTGACACCTGACCTGAAAACCTTCACCTTCGTTGGTGAAGAGATTGTGATCCTCTCTATCCACGAACCGGTGAAGGAGATTTCCTTCAATGCGGCAGAACTGAACATTCATCGCGTGACAGTGACCGATATCGGTGGAAAAGCCATCGCCGGCACTGTCCGCTTAGATGACGCCAACGAGCGAGCGACCTGCACCTTCCCGCAAACGCTTGCTCCAGGGTCGTGGCAACTCCACCTTCAGTTCGCAGGCATTTTGAATGACAAACTGCATGGCTTTTACCGTAGCACCTACAAGGATGCGAATGGCCAGGAAAAAATGTTGGCGAGCACCCAGTTTGAATCGACCGATGCCCGGCGCGCATTTCCGTGTTGGGATGAGCCGGCACTCAAGGCGGTTTTTCAGTCAACTCTAGTGATCGATGAACATTTGACGGCAATCTCCAACACAGCGATCGTCCGAGAAACGCGACTACCAGGAACTGGCAAAAAAGAAGTGGTGTTCGCGGATACCATCAAAATGTCAACGTACTTGGTCGCCTTTATCGTTGGGGAGTTTGAAGCCACAGAGCCTGTTTTTGTTGATGGTAAGCCTTTACGTGTGTGGGCAGTACCAGGGAAGCGGCATCTCGCGAAGTTCGGTCAAGACATTGGCGCAGCATCCCTTGCCTTTTTCAGTACCTACTACGGCTATCCCTATCCAGGAGACAAACTCGATCTGATTGCCATCCCTGACTTTGCCTCTGGTGCGATGGAAAACCTCGGAGCCATCACTTTCCGTGAAACTGCCTTGTTAGTCGACGAAAAAAATTCCACCCGGAGCGAACTCGAACGGGTAGCCGATGTTGTGTCTCATGAAAATGCACACATGTGGTTCGGCGACCTTGTGACTATGCGCTGGTGGAACGGCTTGTGGCTCAACGAAGCCTTTGCCACCTTTATGGAAATGTTAGCCGTAGACCACTGTAAACCAGAGTGGCAGCGTTGGACCAGTTTTGCGGTGTCACGGGCCGCAGCTATGCTCGTCGATGGTCTCAAAAGCACTCGTCCGATTGAGTTTCCGGTACGCCTTCCCGCCGAAGCAGCCGGAATGTTCGATATTCTCACTTATGAAAAAGGCGCAGCGGTATTGCGCATGTTGGAGCAATACCTCGGGTCAGACGTCTTCCGCCAAGGCATTGTCTCTTATTTGCGGAAACATGAGTACAACAACGCCGAAACCACAGATCTATGGGACGCTATCGAAACATCCTCTCAGCAGCCCGTGCGTGCACTGATGGACTCGTGGGTATTTCAACCCGGATATCCACTCATTACCGTCAGGGCAGAGCAAAATACACTGATCCTCACGCAACAGCGCTTCCTGTATTTGCAAGATGACACGAGGCATGATCAGACATGGCAAGTGCCGATCTTCCTCCGCATAAAAACCGCAACAGGAGTATACACACAAACGCTTCTCCTCACTGAACGTGAGGCTCGCATTACACTTCCTGCGGCTCCGGAATGGGTTATCGTCAACGCCGACGGAGCAGGATTCTACCGCGTCCGCTACTCTCCTGATTTGCTGAACCAATTAACGCAACAGTTACAAACGACGCTCTCGGCGGTCGAACGGTTCAATCTGGTCAACGACACCTGGGCCGCAACTCTTGCCGGACTCAGTCCGATGGCCTCCTATCTCGACCTTTTGCAACTCTTCCGCGAAGAAAGTGACCCCAATGTCTGGGCAGCAATCCTTGGATCATGTCACTATCTGTACAGATTGCTCGACCCACAGCAACGGCCAGGATTGCAAACGTTCCTGCGTCGGTTACTTGCTCCGATCACCCAGAAACTTGGCTGGCACCCTTTACCTGGAGAGAATGACCTCACCAAACAATTACGTGGGGAACTACTCAGCGCTCTGGGCACTCTTGGTAACGACGCCACAATACAAGCTGAAGCACGGACTCACTATGTGCGGTATAAGATCGATCCTCGTGCGGTCGATCCCAATATTGTACCAGCACTGGTGGCGATTATTGCGCACACCGGGGGACGCGCGGAGTATGAGGAGTTCCACGCAAATGTAAGTACGGCAAAAACACCACAGGAAGAACAACGCTACCTCTTCGCCCTCGCCGCTTTTCGCTCAGTCGATCTTTTGGATCGGACGCTCGCCATGACTATCAATGGCGAGGTACGCACCCAGAACGCGCCATATCTCATGCGCTCGCTGCTACTCAACATCGATGGACGGGAGCGTGTGTGGGCATTCATGAAACAGCATTGGGAGGAGATGACACAGCAGTATCCAGACAACTCGATTGTCCGCATGTGTGAAGGCATCACCGCACTTGCCACGGCCGCTCTTGAAACTGATGTTCGACAGTTCTTTTCGTCTCATCCAGTGAAACAAGGGGCAAAGACCATGGATCAGCATCTGGAAAAGTTGCGTATTGCCGTTGCCTGCAAACAGCGGGAAGAAGCAAATCTACTCGCGTATTTTTCCCGCCAGGGATAATAGTAGCCCGCACAAGGGGGCGTCCTTAGTGCGCCCCCACTCTTCCACGAACATACCTCGAGTTTACCTTCCAGCGCACATCTCACGCCTTGTTATTAGGCATTGACGGTCACAAAAGTTCTCTAAAATTGAGACGCACAATCTCTGGTTCGCTTCCAGAAGATCTGCTAGCGTTTTTATATGTCACCATTGATTATACAAATCATACCGTACCTCTGTGGCACGTTCGTCCTTGGTATCTTGGTGGGATGGCTGGCTAAGCAACTCCGCGCTAACCTTGCTTTGGAGCAAGACCGCAGGTCGTGGGAGGAACGGCTCCAACGACAAAAGCAAGAACTTGAGGCCGCCCAACATGCGGCACGAAAGAATGCAGGGCAGATTCGTGAATTTCAAGATCAGTTGACGGCCGCCAACGACACGCTGAAGAAGGTGGAGTCTGTTTTGGCTACCACTCAGAGTGAGCTTGAGACAAAGGTTTCCGAGTCAACACCTATAGAAAAACAGCTCAGAGATGCACAAGAAGCCTTGGCACAGAGCAATTCGGAGTTGTCAAAAGAGCGGCACCTCGCGCGCCGGTTGGAGGATGAACTCCAAGCTCTCCGTCGAAACCTCGCAGACAAAGCTCAAACACACATGCAACTCTCTCAGCGCCTCAAGGACCAAGAAATGCAAAGTGTAAAGATGCGTGAGCAAGAAGCGAATCACCAAATGCAACGCTCTCGCTTAGAATTTACGCTTCGCACCAGAGAGACCGAGATTCAACAACTTCAGGATCGCTTGGCAACGTTCGAAATACAGCAGAATCACCTCACCGAGAGCAACCGGAACTTGCGACACTCGTGCGCTCGCTATCAATCTGATATTCATGAGGCAGAAACAGAAATTGAGCGCTTACGAACTCAGCTTACCTCGCTGGGCACGCACGAAGCCCCCTTAGTCTCACCTTTAATTCAAATGCCGCCTCCAGATGTAAGGACACATATGGATGTGCGAGAAAAAGACGTCGAGATTGCTCAGCTGCGGGCACGGATTTCTGGACTCCAATTACTTTTACGGCGCGGAGCGGGAAGACTTCGATCTGTTCCAGGTGGAGCACCAGTAGAGGTGATTCAGAGCAACTTCCCCCAAGGATAGACCCGAAAAGGAGGATACCGTTTGCCTCCTCTCGACACCAGTCCAGAATTACGGTTTTCTCTCTTTCCCAACGAAACGCTGTTCCAGATAAGACACTTGTCTTGTCCCCCATTTCGGTTGCATACTACAAGAAGTGAGGGGTCTTCACCGTGAAAACCTGTTACATTCCTCATAACTTTACCCTTGTGAGCCCTCAAGACGAGGATTATTTTCCATCATGGAAAAGATCGGAATTGTTGCAGGAACTGTTGCGTTCTTAGGATTCTTGCTGTTCTGTACGTGGCATCATAGTGTGGGGCCAGGCGTACACCATCCTTCCGACATCTCACCTCCGGCAGCTGCTGTAATTCCCCCTATCGCTTCGGCTGTCGTCCCACCTTCCACAGTTGTTATAGAGTCACCACCAGTGTCTTTACCCCTGCCAACGTTAGAAGCAACACCAACAGATTCTCTTATACCTGCAGAACCTACAGAACGAACAAGCAAGGAACAGTCACACCCACAGTCCTTGACGCCGACGCTTCGCAGTAAGGTAGTCGAATTTTATGCCGAGAGTGACAGACTGACCCCGAAAGGACGAGGAACACTGAACACTCTTCTCCCCATCCTGCGTAAAAACCCCAATACGCACCTCGAGATCGCTGGACACGCTGACAATGTTGGCGCTCAAGACTATAATCTCGCTTTGAGTCAGCGACGGGCGGAAACCGTCAAGAATTATTTTATTGCTCGGGGAGTCGCAGAACAGCACTTAGTCGCGCAGGGATATGGTTCTTCCTTGCCTATTGCTGACAATGCAACTGCGGAAGGAAGGCAACGTAATCGTCGGACGGAAATCATCGTTCATTCCTCTGCTATTGGGAGCTGAGTCAAAAGGAACCTAACCTATGTCTCTCGTACTCATTGAACAAATCTGGGTCTGCCTCCTTGCAGCTTTTGGTCTAGGGCTGTTTGTTGGCTGGTTGTGCAAGCAATTGTCTGTCTCTCAGAAACGTTCAGCTTCCCTTCGCCAAGACGAAATCCTAGCGCAGAGTCGGGAAAGTCTTGCTAAAGAACGTGAGGTCATCCCCATGCAGATCAACGCCCTGCGCACTCAGGTGGAAATCGCCACGACTGCATTACAAAGTCGCGAAGCCTCGCTGGCCAAATTAGAAACCGATCTTATCGAACAATTCGCAACCTTGTCGGCGGCAAATGCACAGACCGAAAAGTTACAAACGAGACTGATAGCTACTGAGCTTGCCCTGCAACAAAACACGCAGTCGGCAATAACCCTCGAAACAGAAGTACGGACCTTGCACAATGAACTTGGGAATAAAGACCAAGAACTCCGTCAGATGCTGTTACATCTGGAGGAACACAGCACTCCCCATGAAAACCTCAAGGAACATGAGAATCATATTGCCGAGCTGACAGCGCACTTTCACTCACTACTGAACGAAAAAGAGACTACAATCAGCCACCTTCAAGCGCAGGTCGCTACCCTAGAACCATTGAGTGTACAACTCTCAGAATGCACGAGCACGCTGCAAGAAGCCGAGGCTTACTACCAAACTGCGGTACGAGACAAGGATGCTGAGATTATTCGTCTGCAAGCCCATATTAATACCCTCAAGTTTCCTGACGAGGACAGCATCACTAAGGAGGCGAGGATAAGTGAACTCAAGACGCGTCACCAAGTAACGCTTCGAGAGAAAGAGGCAACCATTACACGTCTGCAGGCACGCATCGCCGGCCTCGAGTTGCTTCTTCATCGCAAGAGCGAACCCATCACCGTCCCTCTCCAATTCTCTCCCAGCTTGCATCACCGCACTCCCTCAAGCCTTCCTCGGGAGTGGTTGGCCACAAAGCCTCGCGTGTTAACAACAGACCTGAGCGAAATCAAAAGTCTCAATGACGAATATTTACCAAAGCTGCGGGAGGCTGGAATCACTTCCAGAGCGGCTCTGTTGGAGAAAGGCTTGTCTTCAGAGGGACGAGATGAGATTTCGAGCAAGACAGGAATCCCCTTATCGCTCATCCTCCAATGGGTTCGACAGGCCGAATTCTTGCGCCTTAAAGGCATGTCGGGAATCTATGCAGAATTGCTAAACGCTGCAGGCATTGATTCCGTCACCGAACTGACGAAATGCACGGCAGAAACCCTTCACCAAAAGTTTCTGGATGTTAATGCAACCAAACAACTCTCGCGAATTTTGCCGATTCTCGCCCAGATTCGCGACTGGATTGAGCAGGCAAAAGGTCTCCCTCATACCAGCGAAGAACTGCGCTTATCGGTTGCTGGGCAAACATCCTAACGCTTCTGTACTGCCCACGGTATGAATGACCATCGGCTACCCGAGGCGACGCTGGAGCACGACCTCTCTTCGACAGCACGGTTGCTTGCGGATCAAGCCTTCTCACGGGCTGCCGGTGCCCCGCTTATTCCTGGGAACAGCCTTCGATTGTTAAAAGATGCAACCGAGAATTATCCCGCATGGCTTGATGCAATTGGAAACGCCAAGCAAAGTATTCACCTTGAGAACTACATCATTTGTGATGATGTCGTTGGCCATCGCTTCGCCGACGCCCTTATTGGCAAGCAACGTGAGGGAGTACGGGTCCGTGTACTCTACGACTGGATGGGTGCGTTGGGAAAAACCTCACAGCGCTTTTGGCGCAAACTGCGCGAGGCTCACATTGAAGTTCGCTGTGTCAATCCATTTCAGTGGAGTAGCCCGTTTGGCTGGATCAGCCGAGACCATCGTAAGATGCTTACAGTCGATAGACGCATCGGCTTCGTGACCGGGTTGTGCATTGGCAAGATATGGGAAGGAGATACTAGTCGCGGACTTGCACCTTGGCGAGACACAGGGGTTGAAATCCAGGGACCAGCCGTCGCCGACCTGGAACATGCATTTGCTCGGATGTGGGATATTACAGGGACTCCACTCCCCAAATCTGAGGTTCCCCATCGTACCAGCCTTGCTGCGGTCGGCGACGTCGGGCTTCGCGTTATCGCCAGTGAACCAAGTACAGCCGGGCTATTTCGCCTGGATACGCTGATCGCCGCAGGTGCTCGCCGATCGCTCTGGCTCACTGACGCCTACTTTGTGGGAACGACGGTTTACGTCCAGGCACTGATCGCTGCAGCACGCGACGGCGTAGACGTACGCCTCCTCGTGCCTGGTGCCAGTGATAATGTCCTAGTGAGGGCTTTATCTCGCGCAGGCTATCGTGCACTGCTCGAAGGTGGAGTGCGCGTGTTCGAGTGGAACGGACCGATGTTGCATGCCAAAACAGCAGTCGCGGATGGTCACTGGGCCAGGGTCGGCTCAACTAACCTCAATCCAGCAAGTTGGTTGGGGAACTGGGAACTCGACGTCGCGGTTGAAGACAATTTCTTTGCCCAGCAAATGGAAGCCATGTTCCTCGACGACCTCACGCAGACAACAGAGATTGTTTTGAGCACGAGGCGAAAAGTCCAACGCGCAAAAGTCGTCGGGCAAGAAGTACCAACAGTCCCCAGAGGACAAGGCAGTGCGGGACGCGCCGTGGCTGGAGCATTGCGACTCAGTAATGCCCTCGGTGCTGCAATGACGAACCGTCGAGTACTCGGCCCTGCCGAAGCAACGGTCCTGGTAGGCGGAGGGGTTCTCCTTTTCGCGCTTGCGGCACTTGCGATCTTGTGGCCACGAGTGCTTACTCTTCCCTTAGCACTTGTTGGGCTCTGGTCAGGTGCGGTTTTGCTTGGGCGGGCGTATAAGCTGCGTTTTCGTCGGGCGCGATGATCCTAGCAGTCTCCCCAATAGGCACGTGTTGCTCTCACTAGCGTCGTGCTCGTTCTCGTCGCTCAGGCTGCGCATCCTCACGCGGGAGGAATCCAGGTCGTCGCCCTTTTACCGAACGGACCTCAAGCCATTCGCCATCAACCATACCGATGACCCAGATATGTTTTCCTGGTCGTAATCGCGTGACTACCGCAGCAGATGAGTTAGGAGTTGCGTAGAGCACCGTCGGTCGAGTCACATGGTACCATTGCGCGAGAAATTGGCGAGGACTCTCGGCTTCTTGCTGGCGAGGCGGTACTCTATCGCTGGAAGTGACTTCGGCAGGTGCAACTGTTGGTGATACTTTTTCTGATCGATCAAACCCATGCTCTTTCAGCAGGTGCTCTAAGGTACGGCGTGGTGCAACTGTTGGTGACGCTCTTTCTGATCGATCAACCTCTATCCGGTCAGCCAAGTGTTTCTCCCATCTACCGATGGATGCTGGGTCCATTCCAGCCGGAACAAGAATCATCCGATAACGAAGATCAACCGGATGTTCGGCGGATGAGAACTGCCACGCACGCATAGCATCATATACCGCAGAGGTCAGCCTCTCACTCGACACACGCTTCAACGGAAAACGTAGCTCTGAAACTCTTCCGCTCGGCTCGATAGTCATCTTTACATCTAGACTCCCCATACCATGAGGGTCGCGCGTGAGCTCTTGGTCATAGACCTCACGGAGTTGCGGCAGAAACGTACGGAGTTGTTGTTCCAATTCTGCAGAAGAACGGTTCGGATCTCCTATACCTTCGCCGCTGACTGTCAGCCCAAGGTCTCCCCCGATAATGACGGTACTCCGAGCAGATGAAGTCAGCAACTCAGTCGTGACCGGAGATTGCTGGACAGGCAGTGTTGGAGACGACGATGACGCCTGGTTCTCGCCTTCTACTGGCTCGCCCCATTCTGCCAGCTGATGCACTTCATCCAGCAACGGCAATGACCCCTGGTTCTCGTCTTCTCCAGTTACAGCTCCAGAGGAAGTCGAAGATTCGAGATCTTGCGCTTCTTTTGTGGCAGGTTCTTCTTTTGCTCTACCGCAACTTAAAATAGCCAGAAAAATGAGCAAAATCGCAAGAATCTGCCTCGTGAGCACTTGGAGTTTCCATCGCACTGTACAGTCCTCCCTGCAAGTTGGTTATCATAACAAACACCGGGGAGATAACGATGGCTCGCCAAAGTTAAAACGGCAATGGCTACCGAGGAAATTCGTGCGACATCTCAGGCAAGGAGAGTCACAAGAAAAGGCAAGAGAGAAAAGTTTCACACCACCACGCATTCGTAGAACGTTTGCGCCCACGCAGTATCCGGAGACGGGAGGCTACAGATTGTAGCTATGGCATAGGGCCAGTGGATACTGGGGGTTCAATCTCGATCTCGTCAGGGAACACAGGAACTGCAATTCCGTTATCCCAGTTCACAAGAATAAGCTGTCGCCCAAGATTTTCCATCTCATAGAGAATGGTCCCGTGGCTCTCCCGAGGCAAATCCCCCTTCACAGTACGAACCAAATGGCGTGTATGACAACGAAAGCCCGCTTGTGTACGATTAATCATGACACATCCTCCTTACGCAGATGTCTCACTCTGATTAAATGTCGCCGTTCCGTAAAAGTTTCGGCCTGGCTTTTTTCTTTCCCCCAACGATTCTCTCTACCAGTGAGATCGGAAGGTAAGGAAAAAGCTTTAGGCCTTTCTCTAAAAACTTCGCCTTTGGACCTTGATCTTTACAGGCCCTGCTTCAGCCTCTAAGAACAATAGGGAACGGCCAAAACCGAATCGCATTGAAAAAGAAAGTTGCGTCGTTTCGTGGAACCTCTTGTTCTTACTGCTACACGTTCTGCTGAGGGGCTTTCCCTTCCCTCCTTGCGTGAGCAAATACTACACCGAGCCACTTCAGGCTCACACGTGGTGTTGAATTTGAAAGAGTACACCACAATGACGAGCCTTGAGGCCGCCACTCTTCTCCGCCTCGTCATTGAAGGCCGCGAGCAAGGTGTTGACATTCGCTTTGCTCAGCTCTCCCAGCAAGCACGTCAAGCGTTTACTGGACTTGAAGCAGGACTCCTCAAAGAGACCGTATCAACCACAGAAGATCTTTCCCCGGTTGAGGAGGTCGGCGAACAAACGCTTGAATTTGTAGCGACAGGGAGACAAATCATGGAGATCATCGGTGAGATCGTCCATGGAATTTTTATTGCGCCGTGGCACGGCAAGGGGGTCAAATGGGATCGGACCGTTGAGCAGATCGTAAAAATCGGCGTAGAAGGAGTGCCAATCGTCACCTTCCTATCGTTTCTGATCGGAGCGGTCCTGGCCCTCAACGCCGCAAGCCAACTACGTCAGTTCGGCGCAGCCATCTATATTGCCAACCTTGTTGGGGTCTCGATGTCACGAGAGATGGCACCATTGATTACCGCCATCATCGTCGCTGGTCGTAGCGGTTCGGCAATTACCGCCGAGTTAGGCACCATGGTCGTTTCAGAAGAGATCGACGCCATGCGCACCATGGCGCTCAGCCCGAGTCGCTTTCTCCTCATACCGCGGATACTCGCCTTGCTGTGTGCGGTTCCCTGCCTCACCATCCTATCGAATCTTGCCGGAATTTTTGGCGGGTATTGGGTGGGAGTCATCGTGCTTGGCCTTGGCAGCCGTAATTATGTCCAGCAAACTGCACAGTCTCTGCTTATCAGCGATCTCGTTACCGGTATGGTAAAAAGCCTGGTCTTTGCGTTGCTCATTGGTCTCGTGTCTTGCTACCGGGGATTCTATGTGCGCGGCGGTGCTGAAGGAGTGGGCACAAACACAACCGCATCAGTAGTAACGTCAATCGTGCTCTGCATTCTTGCTGACGCTGTCTTTACCACGATCTTTTTCTACGTAGAATAAACACATGGTGACAGTGCCTGAGCCTTCCCCGTACGTCCAAGTAGAACACTTAGTTGCTCGCTATGGCACCCGCACCATTCTCGACGACGTTTCCATGACTGCGCATCGCGGAGAGATCACCGTCATTCTCGGCGGCAGTGGCTGCTGGAAAAAGCACGCTCCTTCGTCATATTGTCGGGCTCCTCACTCCAGCTTCAGGTCGCATACTCATCAATGGACAAGACTTTCATCGCGCGTCAGAAGACGAGCAAGAAGCGATCCTGCGGAACATCGGCATGTCTTTTCAAGCCGGAGCCCTGTTTAATTCGATGTCCTTAGAGGACAATATCGCATTGCCAATCATGGAACATGCTGGGGCTGACCAAGCAACGCACGTATGCTCGCACGGATGAAGCTCTCCTTAGTGGGCTGGAACATGCAGCTCACCTCCTCCCCTCCGAGATTAGCGGTGGCATGAAGAAGCGTGCAGCTATCGCGCGTGCGCTTGCGCTTGATCCGACGCTGCTCTTGTTCGATGAACTGTCAGCTGGACTCGACCCCGTCACAGCACGTGAAATTGACGAACTCGTCCTCCGGCTGAAAGCACAACTCGGGGTCACGATAATGATCGTGACGCATGAACTCAGCAGTATTCAGATGATCGCAGATCAGGCAATCATGCTCCATGGCGGCAAAGTGATTGCTGCCGGCGCACTTGCTCAGGTACGCTCGTCGGACAATCCTCATGTACGTGCATTTTTTGATCGTCAACCGCGCTCGCTGACGATGGAGCGAGGATTGCTGGACACACTGCTCGTTGATGGAGGAGAGCATGGGCAAAACCCGTCTTAAGGTAGGAATATTTGTTACTATCAGTTTCTTCATTTTAGCTGCCGCTATCCTCTGGCTCGCAGGGTCACGATTTTTTCAGCCGGTGGATAATTATAAGATTGTCTTCGAGCAGTCCGTCAGTGGCCTCCTCCCAGGAGCAGCGGTAGAGTATCTCGGAGTAACAGTTGGCAAAGTCGAAGGAGTTCGGTTGACCAACGAGACACCTCCACGTGCCTGCTGTTACGGTCGCCTTAGAGCCAGGCACCCCTATTCGCAAAGACACGAGTGCACACTTGGTCGGTTCCCTTGTCACCGGCATTCGCTTTGTCGAACTCACCGGCGGTTCTGCTACTGCACCGCCCCTCGAATTCGGCGGAACCATTCCTGTGAGTACTGGAGAATTTGAACAGTTTCGCGACCAAGCGAGTGAAATTGCCACACGTATCCTCTCGACCCTCACTAGGATCGAGCAAGATCTTCTAAATGAAGAGAATCGCGCGGCCTTTTCTACCTTCTTGCGCAACGCCTCTCACATCTCGGAAACACTCAGCACGTCACTGGACGACGTGTCCACTCCAGCCACCCGCGCGTCACTGAAAGCTATGGTCGATAATCTGGCGCAGGCAGCTGCGGGCATTAAAAGTGCCACCGATGCAATTAACGATATTCGCGGTGACCTTTTCAATGAAGGGCGTGCGATGCTCACCCAGATTCGACAAACCGCAGCAGTGACAGCCGAGCTTGCCGGGGAAACTCGGGAGATTGTAAAGCATGCTACTGATCTGGCTAAACATGCCGATCAACTCGCAGTACGGTTCGATGATGTCGTGGCCGATAACCACAAAGAGTTTCGCCAGCTTCTGCTGAACTTAAGCGAGGCCTCTCGTCACTTGAAAGAAACTGTTAGTACCCTGAAGGACGATCCCTCAGAAATCGTGTGGGGCAAGAACCTGCCGGAGAAAGAGATTCCTGACAAATGAACATGCGGATGTGGTTGACGTGGGGAGTTGTGGTATGGAGTATCAATCTCGATGCGTGTAGTTTCACTAAGCCACGTCCAGAAGTGCACCACTATACGTTAACACTCACTGTTCCCGAAACACCGAGCACGCAGACAAGTATCACTTGTTGTCCGTCCGATCGGTGCGCGCGACCCCTATGATCAAGAACGCATCGTGTATCGTTCATCTTCATACGCCTTTGATCTCTATAACTATCATCGCTGGGCCTCACCGCCAGGAGAACAGGTCACTACATGGACTCGTCGATACCTGCGCGGGAGTGGGCTGTTTGCGCAGGTATTTCCAAATTTTGATGCCATAGCTGATTTCGTCCTTGATGGCACAGTCCAACAATTCGAGGAAATCGACGGTGAGAAAACGTGGGAAGCTGCCATCAGCATTGACTTCTGGCTCGTTCGCTCTGGAGAACGTACCCCAGTGTGGTTTCAATCTTATTCCGCTACCCAGCAAGCCGCGAAACGCAATCCCGAGGCAATCGCAGAAGCTATGAGTCGCAGCCTGGAGACCATTCTTGGACGACTCGTCACCGACCTTGCACCAGTGGTCGCTGCACCAACACCGTGATATTGAATGCCGAATACTGAGCAATGAGGAACGAGAGAAAAGAGAGGACTTTTTCTCGAAACCCAGAACTCGAAATGGTTTGGACTCAGTCCTCAGCACTCATCACTCAGGCTTAGAGTCACAAGGAGGCTTTTTCATGACAACAACGGACCGCATGCCGTTCCCCGGCGTGATTGATGCCGATGGCCATATTCTCGAACCCCCGGATCTCTGGGAACGTTACCTCGAAGCAAAGTATCGTGACCGTGCGATCCGCATCAAAGTCGACGAACGCGGACTTGAATACCTTGAACTCGACGGACACAAATCAAAACTCAGTGCCCACGGCACCCTGGGTTTTCTAGGTGGTATGGGGAAGACGGCAAAAGAAACAATCCCGTCACCAGAGAGGACCTATGTACGCGGTGCACCTTTTGGCGCAATGGAAGCCTCGGAACGCCTCCAATTGCTCGACCAGGAGGGGACGGATAAAGCCATCCTTTATCCAACGCTCGGCATTTTGTGGGAAGCTGAAGTTGAAGACATAGAAATTTCTTCGGCCTATTGCCGTGCTTATAATCGTTGGATTCTCGATTTCTGCAAAGGCACTGGCGGTCGTTTGTTGCCGGTCGCCCATCTCTCTCTTGGCGACATAGACGAGGCAGTACGAGAGCTCGAACGTACTGTCAAAGTAGGCGCGGTGGGCGGGTTCGTTGCTCCGTTTACGATTACGAAGAAGCCGCATGGACATCCTGACCACGACCCGTTGTGGGCCAAGGCTCAGGAGTTAGATGTACCGATTGCGATTCACCCTACCCTTGAGCCGGTCGCCACCAATCCGCACCTGCGTTTCAAAGACATGGGGCATAAAACCGGGTGGTATTACAACGTCTTTGCGGGTTTCGGCTCGCAAATGGCATTTACCACCTTTTTCCAATACGGTGTATTCGATCGTTTCCCGCAGTTGAAGTTGGTGGTTTTGGAAAGCGGCGCTGGCTGGGTCGGGTTCTGGATCGACCGCATGGATGCGTTTTACAAAGTACCGGTTGGCGCCTCATGCAAACTCAAAGAACTTCCGAGTTCATATTTACGACGACAGTGTTGGATTTCAGCGGACCCTGACGAGCGAGCGCTTTCGTTGTTAGTTGATTACATTGGGACAGACCGTCTGATGTGGGCGACAGACTATCCTCATCCTGATCACGGTGGCCACTACGTACGAGAACTCAAAGAAATGCTCGCTCCACTCCCGTTACCTGTGCAAAAGCAAATTGCCGGCGAGAATGTGAAAAATTTGTACAAAATTTAACTCCTCGGGAACTATCGAAACCTCGACAGTCCTCCCTGCACCCGAGCGCTCCATTTCTCTCCATTCACCCGGTCTCTAGCCTTATGGATTCCCTTCGCTGAGAAAGCGAGGGGAATCCGTCGTTCGCACAGCAATCATTAAAGAAATACTTCCACTTGACGATAACAAAGACAGGTGACGTTCAACTGGGTGGGGACCTTATACACCAACCCTCTTTTCTCGGCCAAAATGTCGTTGAGGAGGATGAGATGCAGTACCAGTGCCCAAGATGTGGTAACATCAAACAGTTTGTTCAATATCAGTGGCAACTCCGGAAGCTTGCCGTTGATGGTGAAGGAATATCGATTACACAAGATGAGGTCTGCGCGAATGACGTCGTCGCGGCCATTGCCTGTGGAAAGTGCAACACGCCTGTCTGTGACTTTGGCGTTGATATCAACATTCGGTTTCCTTATGGCACTGGTCCGCATGATAACGATTTGCTCTAACCCTAGGACAGAGAAGAACACAGCACAGGAGAACACCATGCTCTCGTATCTATTGCTCATCACTGTCATTGGTCTCGTGGTCGCTTTCGTCTTAGCAACATTTCCCCGAGTCGGCCTGGTTCGAGTGCCTGTCTCTCAACGCAAGCGCGAATACCCAGAAGATTCGGGATTGCCCTCCAACCACTAGGAGTCCTCCTCTCCAAAATTGAAAAGGCGACAAAAGGCCTCCCTTTTTCTGGGGAACTTTTCTGCAATTCAATCGTTCTCTTCTCTAGAAGCCGCCAGAGAGGCAGCTAAACGAGGGAGGAAAACCTATGTCGCGTCGTTTGACTTTAGTTATTCTGGCAAGTGCCCTGACCGCCTTGACCTTGCTTACCATTCCCACGTTCAGCTTCGCTGGTCCGAAGTATCCTGCGGGCTGGCACATGCATCACCAACAGGGACGAATTTATCAAGGTGTCGGACAAGGACAAATTGGTCCACGTGAGTATCGCTATCTAGAACGTCAACAGTACCGCTCTGCGCGGATGCGTTCCAATTTCCGTCACAACGATGGTCACATTGGATCATACGAACGCGCCCGCCTCTACCATCGTTTGAATCACACCAGCCGCAGCATTTATCGCACTCGTCACAATTAGAGACGTTTTCTTTTCTACGTGTCACTAGGGTGGGCAGTGCCTACTCTACAGGTTACACCCGCACTGATTTCTTCAACACCGTACCGCTCAGTTGCCACAAGAACCGCCCAGTTGCGCGGGCCTGACGGCCAAGCAGCGACCATTGTTCTTGTTCACGAAGTGTCTTGAGGTTACGGAGAAGCAACGTTCGCTTCGCGTCGGGAAGCACTTCGACCAATAACGGCACAAGCGCTTCGTCAACGTTGTAGACCCGTTCGGGTAGCAAACAGACCGGCACCACGAGTTCAGAATCAATAGCAAGGTCTCCGGCAACAGCGTTCATCGCCGCTCTAATTGTATGTGCCTTGGCCGCGTCTGGAAGCACAACATTGTACGGTGGATCCCACTCTCGCACCGGGCGGAGCAGATCGATATGTGACAACACAACAATCACAAGTGGCGGACGTAGTTCTGGTCGAGCAGCGAAGTGTTGATCTATCTGCCTAAGCAAACGCTGATCCGCGTCCCGTGCAGCGTTGACTGCTGAAATAACTAAGAGAACGATATCTGAGCGTTGCGCTTCTGCTAACGCTTCTTCAAGTCGCTCCTTCGGTACTGTAGCGTCCTCATATCCACCCATGTCTGAGATGATGACCTTCCCTCCGAGGTCAGCACGATCCAGGACATAAGGTGCGACCTGGGCCGTCGTTGGGACCACATCGGTCGCAGCGCGCAGCTCGCCAAACAGCGCATTCACCAGGCTGGATTTCCCAGCTTTCACTTGTCCAAGAACCAAAAGCCGTAGTGGCTCGGATGGGTTCTGTTTTGCGTTCAGTACAGTGGCATTTTCTGCTGATAGCGGAAGCTGGCCCTCAAAACGGCGAGTGACGAGTAACTTGCCGCTGTAGAGTTCGATGGCGTGATAGCCAACCCGATCAACATACCACTTGAGTATCCACTGACTCAGTGTCATTTTAGTGAGATCAAACAGGCGGTCATTCACAAACCACTGAAACAAAGCATTCTTCCAGTTCAGTACTGGATACAATATACGGTAGACATCGTAAGCAGGCTTCACTTTCTGTTGTAGCCGATACCCCCGCACGGCATCGCCAATCGTAACACGATGTGCAAAGGGGACGTCCGCTGTTACCGTCGCAAGGTCACGGGCAGTTTCTTCAATCGCACGAAACAATAACGGTACTTGCACGGCCAACAACGGGGCCTTGTCGTTCGGATGGTAGAACTCGGCAATGCGCGTAAGGATCTCCTGTCCCAACGACCAGAACTGGTCCATTGAAGTGAGGGTCAGTTCTCCGCAGTTGATTCGTTCAATATACTCCTGAACGATTTTCCACGCGGTTTCGTCCCGAGGCGCAAGGTCGGCGGGTAGTTCCGTTGATGGCTGCGGGAGAATTATCCCATGTGCCTTACTCCAGCGTCGGAATAGTACGAGTACCAACGCTTGGATACATAGCGCCCCTAATCCTACCCACCTAAGCCAGCCTCGGTCGTACAACCACAGTGTCCCAGCAACGCCGAATGCCAACACCGGAACGGTTAACAAGAAACCTAAGAACCACAAACGCCACCCTTGTCGTAAGTAATGAGGAATGAGCGATGAGGACTGAGCTGGTATTTTCATTCTTGCTGCCTCGTCCCATACTTCTCTTCTTATTCAGTCCTCAGTCCTCGTTACTCGGACCTTTCTTGCGCAGCAACTTCATCCCTTCGGCAAACTTTTCTTCATAGAACGTTTTGATTTGCTCAGCGCGTGGCAAATGACCATCGAATACTTCTTGGTAATAGAAGCAGAGTGCGCAGCCGAGCGCATACGTTGTTGCTCCTGCATATAGGCCAGAGATTGCATTCCCGAAACCGGGAATGATTTTGAGTAAGCTGCGCATCCCCTGGCGAAAAATCAGCCCTAACCCTACCGCGCCTGCAAGCTCAAGAAACGTTTTCACTTTCATCGGCTGGCGATAGATGGACGCCACTGCATGTAACATCTTAAGTTGGAGAGCACTAATGACAGGAAGGTCGGCAATAGGAAGCGGCGTCGCTCCCGCTGCTCCAGCCAACACCGCATAAGAAAGAATGTGAGGTTGGGCTTGGCGGAAATGCAAACTTTTAAGCTCTCTGGTCAGGTGTGGCAGTTGTTGTAGCGTCTGGTACACTGCATGCGGATGTGCCTCTGCTAACGCCGACAGTAATACGTCGCGGCCATAGAACTGGTCCGTGAAGCCGTCTTCAGGAAGCGTAAAATCAATCGGGACAAACTGTTTGACCGGAATACGGTCGAACAATGACCGCTGAAACGTCAACGCGCGGGCAAGGTCATTCGGTACCCGAGGCGGGATTGATTGCTCCGTGAATGGATAGGGCGTCGGGTGATCGTGCATCTCTGGTGGATAGCCTTGGTGCAACGTCGTCTGCGCAACGACGACGGGCCAGGTTGACTTGCCCCGGACGATGGTTTCGAGTGCTGAGACCACCTGCTCCAGCGCCATGTCCATCGCTTTGACTACAACTAACACCATGTGCGCTTGGTCACGAAATGCCGCAAAGTCTTCTTGTGGATTGTAACCTGCTTCTCCAATGCCGCGGGTATCAAGGAAGACGGCCAGAGGAAGCTCGCTATTGGGGAACTCGTAGCGAGACGCCCAACGAGTACACGGAGCAAATCCGGAACCGATTTGCGCACGTTCGGCGCCGGTCAACGCATGGATGATCGAGGTCTTACCAGACTGCACTTTACCAAACAGCCAGATCACTGGCGGCGGCGACCCCTGGCGGAGACGTACAAGTGCAGCCTGGAATTCCTCCTCGCTCAGACGAGGAGCAAAGAGTTGGCGCAGTCGCTTAGTTATAATAACGATAAAGCCCTTCTGCGACACAGACCGGTTTGTCACTTCCTTCTACTTCAAAAGCAATACCAACAGTCACCTGGATACCACCCTGCACGTCTTCCACATTATTGAGCGTCGCCCGCGCACGTACACGTTTGCCAATCATCACCGGCGAGGGAAACCGTAACTTATTCAGCCCGTAATTCACGCCCATCTTGATACCGTTTACAGCCCAGATCTGGCTCATCAAATGCGGCGCGAGAGACAACGTGTAATAACCGTGCGCAACCGGTCCGCCAAACGGCGATTCTTTCTTCGCCCGCTCAACGTCGATGTGAATCCACTGATGATCATGGGTAGCATCAGCAAATTTATTGATCTCATCTTGGGTCACGAGATGCCACTCAGACACTCCCAGCTCTTTGCCAACTAATGACTTCACATCTTTGAACTCAACGATGCGTGTTGCCATGTGTTCCTCCTATAACAAAGTGCGTAAAACGTACGGAGAGGAGGAAGATGCATATTCCGTGATACGTGTTGCGTGGTACGTATTCCGCGTCTTGCTTCTCCCTTATCCGTTTCCCCTTTTATTCATTTATCCGTTCTTTATTCTTCCCATTTCCCCTTTTACCCTTCCCCGTTTCACCCTTTGTCCGCTTGCCGTAAGGCAAAGCGTTGAATCTTTCCAGTCGCGGTTTTAGGCAACGCATCAGCCAGTTCGATCCACTGCGGGACTTTGTAGCGTGGCAGCTTTCCGCGTATAAGGTCTTCGATCTCAGGCAGGGTTCTCTCATCATGTCCGGGCTTCAACACCACCACCGCTCGAGCTTTGTCGAGTCCATCGTTGTCGCGCCGCGCTACAACTGCACATTCATACACAGCAGCATGTTCCATCAAAACAGTTTCGATTTCTAGCGGCGAGACCCACATGCCCGATACTTTCAGCATGTCATCAGCGCGTCCACAAAACCAGAAATATCCGTCTTCATCGCAACGATAGAGATCTCCTGTGCGGAACCACTCACCTTCAAGCACCGCGCGGGTCTTCTCTTGCTTATGCCAATATCCTTGCATGATACTGTCGACTTTGATGAGTAAGTGGCCTTCTTGGCCAACCGGAACATTCTGCCCATTATCATCAATGATCCGTGCTTCTGCTCCATTTCGAAGTTGACCAGAGCTTCCTGGCCGAGAATGACCAGAGCGATTGGCAAAGACGATAAACATCGTCTCGGTCAGTCCCATAACATCGAGCCACTCAATCCCAAAGCGTTCACGCCACTCCTGATGAACACGTGGTGGCAACACTTCACCACCACACGCACAGTAGCGGAGGAAGCTTAAGTCCTTGCCACTTTCCTCTTCTGGCACTTGCAGCATGGCGTTGAGGAACGTTGGCACACAGTAAAAATGCGACGGGCGATGCTCATGCAAGGCAGCAAAGGTTTCGACTGGCGTAAGGCGCTTGTGGGTAATGACGGCTGTGGCTCCAGCTGCTAATGGCTGGAAAACCGTCACAAATAATCCGAGAGCAAAGAAGACCTTGCTAAAACAAAACGAGACAGAACGTTCATCCATTTGACACAAGTCGATAGCAAACTGAAGACATGAATATGGACCATGATGAAGGTGCACCACGGCCTTCGGCAAGCCTGTACTGCCCGAGGTGTACAACCAGTAACACATATCGTCTTTGTGAGTTGGGGCAGCCGCCAACTCTGGTGATACTTTTTTGAGGCGAGACACAAGCCCAGTGGCCCGATTTTTCTTCTCACCACGAACAAGCACATTCTTCAGCGCCGGACACTCTTCACGTCTCGCTGCTAAGTGCTGCCAAACTGCATCTTCGACGATCAGTGTTTTTGCCCGGCTATCATTGAGAAAATACACATAGAGATCGAGAGGTGCATACGGATTGAGAACAACCGGCACCGCCCCAATTTTTACCGCACCGAGAAACCCAGCAATAAGATCTGGCGAATCATACAGGATCATTGCCACGCGATTCTCGATTTCCACACCACCCGCCGCCAGTAGGTTTCCGTAGCGATTCTGTAAGACTGCGAGATCCGCATACGTTAGCGGCCCATCGTCAGTGAGATACGCCACCTGCTCGCCACGCCCTAACTCAACTTGGCGGTCGACAAGATAGGCAGTGATGTTCAGTTGTTCGGGAATCGGTCCATCAAGAAAAGGCACGGTCCCTCCTACTGCGCAAATGTATCAATGATCGTTGCCAAATTCTCGCGCACCCGCTCTTGCGGTACTGTACGCGCTGGACCGACACCTGCAGTATAGAGCGTTGGGAAATCCAGCACGTCACGGTAGCGTTCTAGCTGTTTCCGGCAATCATCTGGAGTGCCAGCGATCG
This sequence comes from uncultured delta proteobacterium, assembly GCA_963733195.1. Lineage (GTDB taxonomy): Bacteria > Desulfobacterota > Binatia > Bin18 > Bin18 > VGTJ01. The sequence goes on along the minus strand of CAVTCR010000006.1, from coordinate 45,015 downwards.
CAAGATGATCGACCATATCATCCGACACGGCGTCAGCTACCGCCTCCATGTCCCGCTTTTCAAAGAAGGCGATACGAATGGCGTCTTTCTCCTTTTGCCAGCCATGATAATCGAGGATACCACCATATGAACGTGTCGAGAGATAAAAGCCGATCTGATACGCTGCCTCACGTCGTGCTTGCTTACGGTCTTTAGCAATGTTGGTAATCAACCAACTAGTGATCTTGAAATCTTTGCGGTTCTTCCCTGCTCGTTGCCAGCCAATCGCTAGCTGCGGAATGCCAACTTCTTTCATATAGCGCGCGGAGTAGCATGGATGTCCGGCCAGTCCATCGGCAACTTCTCCAGCCACCCGCAACATGATCGGATTCACCGCTGCCATATAAATCGGCAGACCCTGACGCAGAGGTTTAGTCAAGGTAAATCCACGCGCAGTGAGGCGGTAGAATTTCCCTTGGAAGTTGAGATCCCCTTCCCCGTTGAGTGCCCACACTTGGCGGATAATCTGGATCAGTTCTTTGATCTGCGATGCCGGATGATCAAATGGAACTCCGAGTTCATACAGATTCTGCTTGCGCGTGCCGCTCCCTAACCCCAGTAACATGCGTCCATTCGACAATCGATCAAGATCAACAGCAGAGGCCGCTGTTTGCAGCGGTCCGCGCACGAAAGCGCGAGCAATCCCAGAGCCAATCTGTATCTTCTTGGTGTTCGCAGCCATCGCCGCCATGTGAATAAACGCATTTGAGCGTGGGGTATCGATGCCCCACGCCAAGCCGAAGTTCGCATCTTCTGCCATCTTGGCGAGACGCGCGACTTCGTTGATGTCATCAAGCTGTAGGGTGATAGCGCGAAAGTCCATAATAGTAGCCAGTAGTCAGCATTAGGCATCATGAAAAGAATATCCCGAATTCGAGTAATTGACAACCGGACGTATTAGCCTCGACTTCACGACTGCGGGATTGTATGCTTCGTCTTGCTATGGCTATGCCCTTTCGCCGTGAGCTCGTCGAAGGGCTCAGTACAAATGGATCCTCAAAACCGCTCGTCCTGAGCGTACCCTGAGTCCTGAGCTTGTCGAAGGATCGAAGGGGAAGTCGAAGGGCGAACATGGTGTCTTTCTGACACATCTCATTTAGGTTCCTTATAGCAGTCGTAGCCGTCACTTCCTGTTCTAGGCCAATTCTTGCAACAATGCCCTGGCCTCTTGCAAATCCTTTATGTCGAAACTTTCAGGGAACCAGCCTTACAGGTGACAATTGACGCGTTTCCTTAGGTACTTGGGTGAGGCAACGAACAAGTTGCTGTTCGATCTGCCGCCGATAATCGTCTGAAAGCGATTCGGATAATGCCGCGCGGAGCAGGGTGACCGCCCGCGCGTACTGTCCGAGATGTTCGTGACAAGAAGCCGCGCTCACACGGTGCACGACGGCCTCTTGCTCGCGACCAACAGCATCGAGTAAGCACGCCACTTGTTCCTCACAACTGGCAGCTCGCGCCAGTTCAGCGGCGGCTTCTTGCGTGCGCCCGTAATCGGTCAGGGCTTCCGCGTGGGACAGGAGCCACGAGGCCTCTCCCAAGAGTTTCTCCACAAGAGCCGTAGACGGCTTCTCTTTAGGACGACCCATATTTTTGTTCCTCCTGGGGATGATACGACCACCGAATCAATTTCTTCGACACAGCAAAACAACACACAACGACATATCCATGCCAGCGCAGAGGGTTGCTCAATACTTGCAAGGCTTTCTCTCGCTGACGACGCGGTAGCTCACGGAAACGTTCCGTTCCGCTCACCTCCAAGGCACACTGCAAGTGTGGCAGCCAATAGTCAGCGCGCTCACCTGCGCGGGTCACGCGCATCTGACCATGCGGAATGAGCTTAGCAAACAACAGAGCAGCCAGCGCCACAGCAGCTCGCTCGATAATGGACTTGGGCTGCTCGGTTTGCCATACCCGTTGGGCTTTAAGCGCTGTCTGCTCGGTCCATGATACATGCAAAAGAAACCTGTTTGCGAAACCTAAAGCAGCGGGGAGAAATCCTTCGCATTCGACAGCGAACTCACACGGCGAAACTATCCGCCGACTCATCAGCGCCACAGCCATGACGACACAGTGTTCCAAATACAGATTGGGATGCGCGGCCATAACATCTTCAATCGCCCAGTGAAATGTTGGCGGCCCGTTCACAACATTTGCCTTTTTTCTAATGACTCAACTCTTGCAACAATGCCTTGGCCTCTTGCAAATCTTTCGTGTCAAACCCTTCCGTAAACCAGTTGTAGATCTCAGATAACATCTGGTGCGCTTCTATCATGCTTGCCCTGTTGTTGCCACAGGCGCGCCAAACTCATCATTGCTCGAAGTTCCAGTGACTTCGCCTGCTGGCGCGAGCAGATTTCGATGGCTTTGAGAAAACATTCTTCCGCTTCTGCTCTGGGCTCTGGATCGGACTCGGGGGTGTAACTGACAACTGGACTTGAACCTTGACAACTTTTGCTAGCGTAAGTTCCCCTTTTAACCGATACAGCTCCGCCTCGTAGTAACGCTCCCCAGTTTTGTCCACGAAAGCGAGCGCCTCGGCCAGCACGCTCAGCCCTTCTTCAACCTGTCCCGCTTTCCCATACGCCTCGGCCAGCACGGATGAAGAAGAATGCAGCGACACCTGTGCCCTTGACGCCCGCATGGGCCATGCCCTGCGCATCTGCGCAATCCCTTCTCCTCTGTCCTCTCGGCTAGCGCCCAGCCCCGCACTCATCGTTCCCAACGCCAACCAGTACGGAAACCCCTGCTCGGTTGACAGGGTAATCACCGCCTCTGCCCGCTCTTGGGCTACCTGCCTCTCCCGGCGGAATGATGGAGCATGGCAGCCCACGCTCAAGGCATAGGCCAGACTAAAGGGGTGAGATAACCCTTCAGCCAAGGCCACTGCCTCCTGGCTCCTCTGTCAGGGCTTGGTCCGGATAGCCAAGATACCACAGAGTCCAGGCTGCATAGGAAAGGCAATCCAGCCTCGGGTCAGTCCGTACCGACGGTGATGGGAGCGGTGCTTCTGAGGGTCATACAGGGCAATCCCCTGCTCCAAGTGTGTCCGGGCCGAGGTAAACTCGCCCAAGCAAGTACAATGTGAACCCGAGTCTCGCTGAGCTACCGAGAGGAGATAGCGGGTCTTGGACGCTCTGGGCCAGATGCAGCATCTGCTCCGCCAGCTCACGGGCCGTCTGTAACTCCGCCCGGATTAAATAAAATCAACACCAGTCCACACAGCACCGGGAAGAGCTGGGGAGTCTCCCCCAACTGCTGGCACAGTTCCCGGGCCCGAGTGTAGCGTTTTTTCCACTTCCGGGGCCGCATAGCCCTTGACAGCGATCAGGGCAGCACCCAGGGCGAGCTGCAAGGTGAGTTCTTGCTGGGTGCGCTCGGGAGTGTCCGGCAGGGTCTTGAGCAACTCCAACCCTTTGGTGAGGTGAGCTGACCGCTTCCACATGGGCCGAGCGCTGACTGGCTCGCTGTCCTGCCTGCTGCCAGTAGGGAATAGCCTGCTCTATGAGACCCGCCTCGGTGTAGTGATGGGCCAGCAGTTCAGGCTGGGTCTCGACCGTCTCAGGAAATCGCTCCGCCAACACCTGGGCAATCTGCTGATGCAGCTGCTGACGTTTGCTCTTCAGTAACGACTGATAGGCCGTGTCCTGAATCAGGGCATGCTTGAAGAGATAGGTGGCCTGTGGCGGCAGCCCGCGCTGGTAGATCAGCTCGGCCTCGACTAACTGGTGCAGCCCCTGCTGAAGTGTGCCTCGTCTAACGGGGAGACGGCGTGGATCAGTTCGTAGCTAAACTCTCGGCCCAGCGTAGCCCCCAACTGGGCAATCTCTCTGAACCGGCGCCAAGCCGATCGAGCCGCGCCATCAAAGAGTCCTGTAAGAGTGCTGGGAATCGCCAGGGGAGGGAGTGGGCCACCGTAACTCATAGTGACCATCTGCTTCTATGAGTAGCCCCGACTCCAGCACCATCTTGGTCAGCTCTTCGACAAACAGCGGCACACCGTCAGTCTTACTGACAATCTGTTGCAACACTTCCAACGGCAGAGCTTTACCGCCTGTGACTTTCTCTACCATCGACTCGACATGCGGTCGTCCTAAGCGACTGAGTGTGAGCTGGGTGAGGTAGGAGCGCGGACTCCACGGCGGCGTGAAATCAGGCCGAAAGGTCAGCACGGAGAACACTCGTGTGGTCGGAATTTGCTCCAGGAAGAGAGTGAGCACCTCTAGTGTGGAAGGATCAGCCCAATGCAGATCTTCCCAGGCACAGTACACGGCAGCTTTCTCGGCCTCCTCGATGATCCACGCCACCAACGCTTCTTGGGTCTTCTGCTTCTGCTTCTGCGGACTCAGCGTCAGCGGTGGCATACCTTCAGGCTGGGGCAACGAGAGCAAGGTCGCTAATAGCGGCAAGGTATCGGCTTGCGGGAAGCGATAGGCCGTGAGCGCCTGTTGGAGTTTGGCGAGTTTGGCTTGCGGCGTCTCATTGTGAGCAAACTGCAAGAGCCGCTGCAGGTGGTCAATGATGGGATAGAAGGCGCTGTTTTGGTGATAAGGCGAGCAGCGAAACTCGATGCGAGTAGCTCCCTCAGCCAGGACCTGCTCTTTGAGCGCTTGCACCAGGCGGGATTTGCCAATCCCGGCCTCACCGCTGAGCAGCACCACCTGACCAGCACCTTCTTTGGCCTGCGTCCAGCGTCGCTGCAATAATCCCAGTTCTTCCTCGCGCCCGACCAGCGGGGTTAAGCCAGCACCGACAGCCACCTCAAAGCGGCTCTGCGCCGCACTCTCTCCGATGACTCGATACAGCGACAGAGGAGTGGAAATGCCTTTGAGTGTTTGGGGTCCCAGGTCCTGACACTCGAATAAGCCGTGCACTAGCCGCTGCGTCACCGCACTCATGACCACCGTGTCGGGCTCGGCCACTCCCTGCACGCGGGCGGCAATGTTGGGCGTCTCGCCCAGCGCCAGCATCTCGCGCTTCTCGCTGCTGCCAATTTCGCCGATGACGACTAAGCCAGTGTGAATGCCGATACGGACTTGTAATTTCCTCAACTTCCTGCTCCCCTGCGTGGCGAGGTCCAGGCTCGAGGGGTCTGTATGACATGGCTTTGCCAAGCGTCTCCCTGGCTCTCTCCCCTAGCAAGGGGGGACAGGGGATCCTGATACCGAGAGGGAACGCTGTTGTAGGGATGCGATAATTTCCAACCCTGTCCGCACGGCTCGCTGGGCATCGTCCTCGTGGGCCACGGGATAGCCAAAGTACACCAGCAAGCCATCCCCCAGGTGCTGGGCGATATGCCCAGCATAGCGCTGGATCACTGCGGTGCAGGTCTCTTGATAGAGGCGGACTACCTCGCGTAGCTCTTCAGGGTCGAGTTGCTCGGAGAGCGCGGTCGAGCCCACCAGGTCACAAAACATCACTGTCAGTTGGCGCCGTTCGGCGGCAGGTCGAGGTCTGGCGTCTAGAGTCTAGCGCCTGAACGGTAGGAAGCTTGCCCTTGCTCCTCTGACTCTGGACTCTGGACCGTGGACTCTGGACTGTCTTCGCCATTTATACCTTTGCCTACGCCAGACCAAAAAGCGTCCCTCTTCATCGGCTGCGAGCCGCTTGGCCCCGACGAGTTCTTCCTTGAGGTCTTCGAGATACTCGTCATCCAGGGCAAACCGCCGCTTTAAGCCCCGGTAGGAGACCCGCTTCTCTCGCTGTAGTAGTTCTTGGACCTGAGCGAGCACTTCATCAAAGGTCATGGCAAATCTCCACTACGACCTGACATTGCCCATTCTTTCAGGCAGACAATTCTTCTTGTCAGCTAACTTTTGCATCTCGTTACTCGGTCCTCATCACTCGTTACGTTTCTTCCCCAATCCATCGTCGTGACCGTTCCAAGCCTTCGATCTTTTCACCAACAGTGTGCTTGCGTTGCATTTCAGTCAGTCGAGCAGTTTTTTCGGTAGTCGTTTCTGGAATGTCATGCTGCGCATCCGCAAGGTAACGAGCGTAGTCTTGTCCAACAGGGCAGACATCAACGCAACGAGTACAGCCAGTGTACGCCCCTACTCCACGTAGCATCGTCTGCCAGATGTTGAAGGAATCACCACTGCGCAATAATTCCATCTTTTGCTCTGTGCTCTCGGCACGAAGCACGTTGCCGACATGAGACACAACATGTGAAAACCCATGTGGCGATGCATAGGGAGCGCATTTCTTTTTATCCAATCCCCAGTGCTGCACCGCATCACCAGGGCATGCTAGCAGACAACGCCCACAGGCTTCCCCTTGGCAGAGCGTTGTCGTCATCCGCCTGTCAGGTTCAAGTTCTGCCGACGTAAGCACCGCGGTGAGAATAACGCGTGGACCATACTCCGGCGTGAGCAACATCAGATTCAATCCGAGAGTACCAAGTCCTGCCTCAACCGCGGCATGCACCAACGACAATGCACCATAGGTTCCACCTTCGTTGTAGGCGCTATAATTGCGTGCCGCATCGGTGTGGATCGGGGGAACTATCAGTGCCGGGAAACCACCTTCGTCTTCTAGAAAATAGACCAAGCGAAGCGACGCCTCTTCTAACTGCGATAACGTCAGTTCAGCAGCGTACTGCTTGTGACGTTCGTTCCAGTCTTTCAACCGCGATGCTCCCGTCAGATGGCGCTTCGCCAAGACAATCACACTCTGGTTATCACGTGGACTCACCAACGTTGGAGTTTGCGGATGGCGCGGGTCCGGCGGATGCGCATCGAGCACCGCACCACTGGCAATGCCAACGAGATCCGCACCGAATTCCTTGGCCTTAGCTTTGACAAGAGCAGAAGTAAGGTTTTTCATAGAACTAATGAAGAATTAAGAGTGAAGAATGTACGAGGACGCAACCTTGCTGTCTTGTCATTGCGAGCGGAGCGAAGCAATCCCATTTTCGGACAGAGATTGCTTCGTCACTGACGTTCCTCGCAATGACAGAATCCGCCTGTTGGTTCCTTTTTCGGAGGAACGGCGAACTCATGATCTATTGCCCAATTTCACATTGATAGAGTCTGACTTTTCCCGCATTCTTAACTCTTAATTTTTAACTCTTAACTGTCCGTTTCTTCGGCGCTACGTATCCTTCTTCGCCAACCCAGCGAACATTCCACGGTGACAACCCCGGCAACTCTTTTCCAGTTTTCCGGTCGGCCTGCATCTGCTTGGCCGTATTCACTTTCTGTTCGTTCTTCTCGGGAATCTCACGATGTGCCTCTGATAGCCACTGCACGTAATCCTCTCCTACCGGGCACACTTCGAGACAACGCGGGCAATCACCGAACGCACCAACCACACGGAGAATTCCCTGCCATACCGCATACGCTTGCGGGGTCTGGAGAACTTTGAGTTGTGCATCAGCTTCCGGTGCTTGTACGAACTTTTGCAAATGCGACAGCATCACCCCGTAACCAAACTCTTGGGCAAACTGCGAACATGCGCGTTTATCTATACCCCACTGGAGCACGGCATCTGCGGGACAGGAATATAAACAACGGCTACAGGTCTCACCGATACACACTTGCCGCGTCAGTTTCTGGTCGGGTTCTAGCTCTGCGGTGGTCAACACTGCCGTTGTGTAACAACGCGGTCCAAACTCCGGCGAAAGAAAATTCACTTCGAGACCTAAGGTTCCTAGTCCGGCCTCAACTGCCACATGACGGCCAGAGAGGTAGCCATAGCTTGCACGTTTGAACTCCCACTTGGTTTCTTGCGAGGCGAGCGGAAACGCAGCCACGTCATGCTCTTCTAAAAATTGCGCAACCCGCATACAGACCTTGTCCATCTCACGCAAGACAAGTTGATCCATATACTGCACGCATTCTAGCCGTTTGGTGCGAAAGGCCCCAGCCGGGATGCGTTTAACAATAGCGACTACACTTTTGATTTCTGGAGAGATACGTTCTGGAGTCTGAGGAAATTTTGGATCAGGCGGATGAGCATTCAACACTGCGGCGCTGGCAATACCAACAGCATCAGCCCCCAGCTCTCGTGCTTTCTGTTTGACCTGTTCAGCCGTCAGCAGCATCGGGTCTCCCCTCGGTTTGGCTCGTGCTTTTGTTCTCTCTCTACTTCTTATAGATAGACAATATGAGCGATGCAATGTCAGAGCGATCTCGAGTTGGCCTCTGCTTCGACTGCCTCTATGTAAGAGAGGTAGTGAGCGGCAAAGGCTCACAGTTCTTTCTCTGTCAGCGTGCGGAAACAGATCCACACTACAGCAAATACCCTCGCCTACCGATGCTTCAGTGCAGTGGGTACGAACCGCGGACGCAATCCTCAGCGCAAGGGAAAAAATCGTCAGCGTCCTAGTTCGCAGGCTCCATAAGGCGTGCTACACTTAGCGCCAGAGGGTGGAATGTTCAGATCTAAATTGTATCACCGTAAGAGATCTCTTCGGCCTTCCTCATCCCCACGATTACCTAAACCGTGTCCGCTCAGTAGCATGGTCCCTCGACAAACACGCATGGGACCCTCGCTCGAAGAATTTACCCGTGAAGTCGTGCGCGCGCTCGATACCTTACCCAAAGAGATTGTCGAAAAGCTCACGAACGTCGCGGTTACGATTGAGGATTGTCCATCCGCTGAAGTCTTAGCGGAACAAGGGATCGCAAATTCCAACGATTTGTTTGGCTTGTATCGAGGCGTGCCTCGTCCGTGGCGTTCGATTTTTGCGCCTCTAGCCGAATTTCCTGACAAGATCGAGATTTACTACCAACCGATTCTCCATTCTGGTTTGCGATCACGTGAAATGCGCGAACTCATTCGCCGGGTTGTCGTCCACGAGGTCGGTCATCACTTCGGCATGAGTGACCAACAATTGCGCGCGTTGGGTTATTAAAAAGCGTAAAGGCCTTGCCGTCTCGTTGTATTTTGCTATACCACCTCCCCAAGCCCAATGTGAACAGACAAGGAGGTTGTATATGCCCCTCGATCCACAAGCGAAAGCATTTTTGGACCAAGTCGCGGCATCCGGCGCGCCATCATTCGACCAGATGACTGTGCAACAAGCACGGGAAGCCATCCGTGGTTTATTTGCCACGAAAGACTCTCCTTTACCGTTGAAGAATGTCGAAGATCGAGTTGTGAATGCTGGCGGTGTCAAACTGCCAGTGCGCATTTATACCCCAGATGATAAAGGCCCACTGCCGATCTTAGTGTTCTTTCACGGTGGCGGGTGGGTCGTTGGCGATCTGGAATCGCACGATGCGACCTGCCGCGCTTTAGCGAAGGGCGCAGGTTGTATTGTCATTGCAGTTGATTACCGTCTCGCACCTGAGCACAAATTTCCTACTGCAGCCGAAGATTGTTACGCCGCAACCAAATGGGCCGCATTGAATGCTGCCAGTTTTGGCGGAGATCCTAAACGCATCGCGGTTGGTGGCGATAGTGCCGGAGGGAATCTTGCTGCCGTGGTGGCACAGATGGCTACTGATCGTGGCGCACCGACGGTTAGATATCAACTCCTCATCTATCCAGTGACGAACTACTCATATGATACCGCGTCCTATAAAAACAATGGGGAGAATTATTTACTCACAAGAGGTTCGATGGAGTGGTTCTGGAACCATTATCTCAGCAACCCGAATGACGGTGAGAATCCCTATGCTTCTCCTCTCCGCGGACAACGGTTGAGTAACCTTCCGCCTGCATGGGTACTTACTGCTGAGTACGATCCGCTCTGTGACGAAGGTGCAGCCTACGCCAAGAAAATGAAAGATGCTGGTGTAGCAGTTGAATACACCGACTACAAAGGCATGATCCACGGCTTCTTCAGTCTGGGTCACATTCTGGATCAGGGCAAGAAAGCTGTCGCAGAGGCATGTGCAAAACTGAAAGCGGTGTTTGCGAAATAGTACACCTGCCATTTATGATGTTTGCCGTATCAATACGTGCGAAAGCTAAGGGTTCCGATCTCTCGGTGGGACAGCCTGCGTAGGTACTTGCCTGTCGAAGGGGTCAGGATGAGGGAAGAAAGAAGAAGGAATTTCTTTTTCCATTCCCTCACCCTAGCCTCCTCCGACTACGCGAAGGACAAGCTCTCTCGGTGGGAGAGGGAATTGCTAAGCAACGACGGCTTAAGTCGGGGCGTATAGCCATACGCCCCTACGACTCTCCGCACTATCCGTGCAAAATCATCCCTGTATTCGGCACGCCGTTACCTGACGTGACCAGCGCAATCTCCGCATCTTTCACCTGATTGATCGCTTGTCCACGAAGCTGACGGACGGCTTCAACAATGTTCTCCATGCCATGGATGTATCCTTCAGAGAGGTTACCGCCACTAGTATTAAACGGCAGCGATCCCTTGCCATAGAGTAGCTTTCCATCGGACACGAACGGTCCGCCTTCTCCGCGCTTACAAAATCCTAGCTCTTCAAACGCCATCAGCACCAACGGCGTGAAGTGGTCGTACAGGAAACAGACATCAATATCTTTGTGTGAGATTCCCGCGCGGGCGAAAAGTGCTTTGCCGACCACAGTAGATTCAGTCTCTGGGCTTTGCACATTCTTGACCACCCGGTGGATATTCCACTCACCGGCACCAAATGCACCAGAGGTGATATACGCCGGCTTATGCTTAAGATCTTTGGCACGTTCCGCCGAAGTAATGACCACCGCTGCACCGCCATCAGTCTCAAGGCAACAATCAAGCAAGTGCAACGGGTCAGCAATCATGCGCGAGTTTTGATGGTCTTCAATCGTAATCGGACGGTCACGCATCACCGCGTTGGGATTTGTCTGTGCATGCGTGCGACAAGCAACTGCAATTGCGCCAAAATGTTCACTCTTAGTGCCATAGAGGTGCATATGGCGTCGCGCCGCCAGCGCAACCATTTGCGCCGGACTAAACAAGCCGAAGGGCTCCTGGTAACCATTCACCCCTGGGGCACCTTTGCGCACTGAGGCTTGCCCATAGCGCGGCGTGCCACGTCCAGAGCGTTCGTTCATCGCCCGAAATGCCACAACGCAGTTCGCCATACCGGTAGCCACTGCCATCGCCCCAAGCAACACTGAACCAACTGGACCGCCACCACCACCGTAGCCCACTTCACCAAAAAACCGTAAGGCTGGAATGCCAAGGTTCGCGGCAATATCGATCTCGCTGTTGTTATCCATCGTATACTTGGCGATGCCGTCGATATCACTGGGCTTTAGCCCTGCGTCAGAGACCGCCTTGAGAATCGCTTCAACCGCTAAGCTCATCTCACTGCGACCAGAATCTTTTGAGTATTCGGTATGCCCAACGCCAACAATCGCCGTCTTATCTTTGAGTGTTTCAATCATGGACGCCCTCCTGGCCAGGGATTAGAGCATAGCCCGCTGGGGTTTACCACCGCTGGCAGCTCATACAAATTTCCGCTACACCTCAAGAAACGATGAATGCAAAATGATGAACGATGAACTGAAGAGGAATGTTTGTTCTTTGCCCCTTTTGCTTTCTATCCTGCATTCATCATTCAGCGTTCATCGTTCGCGTTCTACCATTGGCAATGTCAAAACCGCAACCGACCTCAGCTTTTGCTCCTACCCCCCTCTTCACCCGCGACTTCACACTCCTGTGTTTCGTCACTCTCAGTTATTTCTTTAGTTTCTTCTTTTTCTTTCCGACGCTGCCGTTCTACGTCAAACACCTTGGCGGACAAGAATCCGACGCCGGGTTTTTGATTGGTGTATCGAGCCTGGTCGCGTTCTCCATCAGACCTCTCGCTGGACGCTGGATCGATCGTTACGGGCGCGTACTGCTGATGAACATCGGAATCGGATTGTTTGCCTGTACTGCGTTTCTTCACGCCTGGACACAGAGCCTCGGAACCCTCCTCGCTTTACGGATTCTGTATGGAACCGCCTTAGGCTGCTTCACGACTGCGGCAAGTGCCTATCTCGCAGATGTCGCACCGATGGCCCGACGTGGAGAAGCAGCCAGCTACTGGGGATTAGCCAGTCCGCTCGCTATGGGCATTGTCCCGCCAGTGGCCCTCGGACTAATGCGCAGCACCAGTTTACATCCCACAGAAATCTATCTTGTGTCGGCATTACCTAGCTTCAACGCAGCAATCACTTCCTCTGAAAACTTTACCCTTCTTTTCTTGACCGCAGGGAGTATAGCCACTATCGCTTGTGTCTTGAGTTATGGGATGCATGAACGCTACACTCCTACCCTCACTGCGCCACGCCAACCCCTGTTTGCTCGTGAAGCACTGCTACCAATGATGGTCAACATGTTTCTGTATCTGACGTTCACGTCGTACACAACCTTCTTACCGTTGTACGCTCGCACGCTCGGCATGGGCAACGCCGGATGGTTGTACTCGACCTACGCTGTTGCCCTTCTCGGCACACGGTTTTTTGCTGCCCGGATTGGCGATCAACATGGACGCGCGGCAGTTATTATCCCAGGATTAGCATCTGCACTCCTCGGTCTGTTGATCTTGGCATTAGCGCCAAACGCTCAGACACTCTATACAGGCGTAAGTTTGTATGGCTTTGGGTTCGGCCTCGCGCAGCCAGGGCTCAGCGCGTTCACTATTGATCGCCTTGCCCCAGAAAGACGCGGGGTCGGCATGGGTACCTTTGGTCAAGGATTAGAGCTTGGTATGGGACTGGGAGGAATTCTCATGGGTTTCATTGCCACTCATGCTGGTTTCACTGCTATGTATTTATGCGGCAGTGTGTGTGTCACAGTTGCGTTGACGATCTTTTTATTGGGCAATCGCCCTGCCCCGCAGGTACAACCCTAGAGGCCAAGAAACGGCAAGAAGAAGATTTTTGCAACTCCTCCTCCAACTATTACCGCTCCCATCAGCGCGGCCTCACTTTTTTCTACCCACGTCATCGGTTCCTCTGGGTCTTTGGGAAGATCTTGCGAGAGCACTTCACTCTGCTTGAGTACCGAACTATCCCATTCTTGAGTATCGGCAAAGAACGGATCTGTGAACGGATCGTTGGTCCCCATCAGGAAATCGTCATCCTCCTGTTTTTGTTGTGTGCTACAGGCGCTTATGAAAAGGAGAAGAAGGAGGAGAAAAACTCTCAACACGTGACTTTGTTTTCTTTGTCGTTTCATCCGCTATCTCCCTACTGTAGGCTTCAGGGTACCACAGGCAGTCGCCATGAACCAGGTGCAGGGGTGGTTTGCAGACGAGAAGCTCTATGCCCTTCCTTCTTCAGGAAATATTCTTCATCCCGCTTTTGTTGTGAGCTACAGGCGCTTACGAAGAGCAACAGCAGAATAAGGAAAATCATTTCCCAGCGACGAGTATTCATCCCCTGCCTCATCCACCACCTCCTTGTGAGGGGCTCAGAATAGCATAGGCTTACCCCGTAAGCCAGGCGGAGGAGAACACGGTCTTCGACAACTTCGACACGACCAGTTATAAGGCAGATATGGCATCTGACCCAGTAGCAGACAATTCACTATCGTCATCACAAAGTAGCTCACAATCCGACCTCATTCCCTACGTCCCAGCCAATCGACTAGTCCCAGAATTTACCCTACGAGCTGTTTTGCTCGGCACATTTCTGTCCGTCGCTTTTGGTATGGTCAATGCCTATCTGGGCCTCAAGGTTGGTCTCACTGTATCCGCGTCGATTCCCTCGGCTGTGATTTCCATGACTGTTCTGCGTGGCATTCTGCGCCGTGGCACCATTCTCGAAAACAATATCGTGCACACGATTGCTTCGGCTGGCGAGTCACTCGCCGCCGGGGTCATCTTCACGGTTCCCGCGTTGATCTTTCTGGGGCTCAATCCTTCTGGATTTTTGATCTTCTTGTTGGGGATCACAGGAGGTTTACTCGGCATTCTGCTGATGGTCCCACTGCGCCACAATCTCACCATTAGCGAACATCGTATGCTACCGTTTCCCGAAGGTACAGCCTGCGCCAAAGTGCTGATTGCTGGAGACACAGGTGGAGCCAACGCTCGTCCTGTGTTTCTTGGTATTGGACTGGGGGCTTTGTATCAGTTTGCGATGAAGGGACTACGGTTGTGGCAAGACTCCGTGTTGTGGAGTTTCACGAGTTTACAGAAGGCCACGATCGGCTTCGAGCTGACACCTATCTTCTTGGGTGTGGGTTATCTCATCGGACCACAGATCGCCAGTTACATGATGCTTGGCGGTGTGCTGGGTTGGGTCGTACTGATCCCCACTTTCAACCTGGTGGCCGGGGGGCCAATCGGTGAGGTTTTTGGTCTGAGCGAGGAAATTCATCAGCTTCCGGCCTTTGCCATTTGGAGCAAGTACGTTCGCTATGTTGGCGCTGGCGCGGTCGCTACTGGCGGCGTAGTCTCACTCATTCATGCGTTCCCAGCTATGCGACAATCCCTGCAGGTCGCACTGTCTGGCTTACGCACGAGCAACGACCAAGACATTACGATACGCACTGAGCACGATCTTCATCCAGGAATCGTCGTGGGTGGAACTGTACTCCTGGGATTAGGACTTTGGCTTTTACCAGCATTTCAACTCGATCTTACCGCCGCACTACTCGCGGTTGGGTTTGCCTTTGTCTTTGTCGTGGTTTCCGCGCGCATGGTTGGGCTCATTGGTTCGACCTCACAACCAGTTTCTGGCATGACTATCGCCGCATTACTGGCAACAAGTGTAATCTTGCTGGCAACCGGGCATGTGGGGAAAGAAGGTATGGGCATGGCGATCACCTGTGGAGCAGTGGTGTGCATCGCCATCGCGTTAGCTGGAGATATGAGTCAAGATCTCAAAACTGGAGCTTTGCTTGGTGCGACTCCCCGCTACTTGCAGGTGGGGGAGATGCTCGGTGTCGGAGTTGCAGCGCTACGAGCAGGATGGGTGTTGTTTCTCTTACATCAAGCCTACACGCTCGGCTCGGAGTTACTTCCTGCACCGCAGGCCAAGCTCATGGCAACGTTGGTTCAGGGCGTCATGGAAGGACAGCTACCTTTGGCCCTCATGTTGCTTGGTGGTGGGTTTGCCCTCGCCGCCGAAATGGCAGGAATTCCCAGCTTGACCTTTGCCATTGGTCTATATCTACCAGTGACAACCTCAGCGTCACTGATTCTTGGTGGGCTTGTGGCAGGATGGGTGAAGAAACAAGCCGCGAACGACGAAGCGCATCAACAGCAGCACAACCGCGCGACACTCTTTGCTTCTGGACTTATTGCCGGCGACGCACTTATGGGGATTGGCATTGCCATACTGGTTGTGAGTGGACTCGACAAAACCCTGGCCTTCCGTTCACCAACTGCAGGGCCGTTAGAATACGTGTGGACGATCGTGCCGTTTGCGTTGTTAGCTTGGTGGTTGGTGAAGATGGCAAGGAAGGCTCCCAGTTAACTGCCTAAATCGGACCACAGAACATTGGTACACTTCGCGTAGCGCGTGCTGTGCGCGCGACTTCCTAGCCACCGCCATTCGTGCGCATGGCGCACGCTACCAAAGAGAACAGGTGAGCATCTGTACGAATCTCGTATGGCTTGATTTAGAAGTTTTCCCCACCGAACATGACAAAAATATCACCTTTAGATACTTAAAAGCAAAGAGCCTTGCCACCGCGTGGTTGACTGATTATGCTGCAAGGCACGGACAGAGCAATGAAATTCGCCGTTGTCAGCGATGCCATCCGGCATACCCCGGAACCCCTAGCAACCGGCCCTGATCGCCGTTCGGAATTCGAGCGCGACCGGGCACGGATTATTCATTCTGCCGCGTTCCGTCGTCTACAAGGAAAAACTCAAGTTTTTGGCGTCTATGAAGGCGACTTCTTCCGCACTCGCCTAACTCACTCGCTCGAAGTCGCCCAGATCGCCAAAGGCATCGCACTGAATCTCGGGGCAGATACTGACTTGGTCGAGGCCGCCTGCCTCGCACACGATCTTGGCCATCCGCCCTTCGGCCACACCGGTGAATACGTCCTCCATGAACTCATGCGTCCGTATGGCGGCTTTGAAGGCAATGCGCAAAGTTTCCGCATCTTAACCCGCTTAGAACGCAAACATGAGGCGTATACAGGTCTGAACCTGACATACCAAACCCTTGATGCCATTCTTAAGTACAAAACGTGTATCGATGAGGCCGCGTTAGCCGCGGCTAACGATGGCCCTGCGAAAGGCTTCTATGCCGACGATCGGGCACTCGTAGAGACCATCATGCAGTGCACAGGGAATGGAGATCGCCGTAGCTTTGAATGTCAGATTATGGATGTCGCGGACGACATCGCTTACTCTGTCCACGACCTCGAAGATAGCCTGAAAGCTGGGCTGTTAACAGTCGCAGATTTTCGTCGTGTGCCCTCGGCTCGCCTTGTTCGTGATATCAACGAACACCTGCTTCCGTTCGGAAAAACAGTGAGTGACGACACGCTCCACCACGAACTCTTGCAGGTTGCTGATCGCCTCGAGCATCTCGAACGCAAAGCCGGACGAGCGGCATGGAAAATGCTCACCCGTGATCTGATTCATGACTTCGCTTGTAGCGTCACTTTGCAACCCAACGATCGGATTGACGCAGCTCCGCCCAATAGAGTGCGGATTGAGATTCTCAAGGCGTTTGAATCGTACCATGTCATTTACAATCCACGAGTGACCACACTTGGACATAAAGGCAAGGAGGTCTTACGTCGCTTGTTCGCCGTGCTTGACCAAGGTAAGGATTCCGTCGGACTGTTTCCGGAGAACTGGGGGGATGAGTACGAACGTACCCTTCTCGATAGTAACGAACCTGCCCGCAAGCGGGTGATTTGCGATTTCCTCGCCAACATGACCGACTCCTATGCAATGCGCTTCTATAGCCGTTTGTTCGTGCCAGGACAGGGAAGCTTTTACGAAGTTCTTAAACATAGCTTCGCAATATGTAAGTTTTTCAAATCGGACCACACGATATTGGTAACCGTGAATCAACCCCGTTCATGCTGAGCGTAGCCCGAGGGCGACGTCGAAGCATGTGAAGGACTGACGCGCCGCCCTTCGAGTCGCTGCGCGTAGTTCGATCCTGAGCTTAGTCGATGGGCTCCGGATCGCCTCGTGGATCTCCCACTGTGGGTGAGGGAGTGTCCCAATCTTCCATTCTTCGATTTAGCGTTCTTCTGACTTCTGGATACTGACTCTCTACCGCAGCGCTACTGCCGGATCTTTCAGACGTGGCAGGTCGAACCAAATGTCGTTACAGACGTTCATCTCTTCCGCATCTAACGGCAAGTCAACCGCCGGAAGCGACTGACGGAGCTGCTCGGCTGAGGTTGCACCAACAATAGGTGAGGTGATATCCGGCTGCGCCAGAACCCAAGAGATCGCTACTTGCGCAAGTGGCTTATTACGTGTGGCGAAGAACTCTTGCAGATGAGCTACTGCAGCAAACTGCGCCTCTTGCCAATAACGTTGGCGATAAATATGTCCTGCTCGTCCAGCCAAACCAAAGCGCAGGTTGGCTGACGGTTCAGTATCCGGCTTGTATTTGCCAGTGAGGAATCCCCCAGCGAGTGGATTATAAGGAATCACCCCAACGCCCTGATGACGGCACAGCGGCAACAATTCATTTTCGATTTCACGGAACATCAAGTTATAGCGCGGTTGTACGCAGTCGAAGCGTGCAAGGCCGAATTTCTCACTGGTCCATAAAGCCGAAGAGAGCAACCAAGCCTGGAAATTGGAGCAGCCAAGGTACCGTACTTTTCCCTGATGGACGAGGTCATCAAGCGCACGCAGGGTTTCGTCAAGTGGCGTGCTCGGGTCTGGGGCATGTACTTGATAAAGATCGATGTAATCAGTCTGTAGTCGTCGCAAGCTTTCATCGATCGCGGTAAAGATATGCTTCCGAGAGAGCCCTTGGTCGTTTGGCGCTTTACTCATTGCGCCCCAGCATTTGGTTGCCAGCACGATTTTCTCTCGTTTGCCTTTGAGCCACTTTCCGATGACTTCCTCAGTACGACCGACGGTATCGAGCCCACCACCAACTGGATACACATCGGCGGTATCAAAAAAGTCGACACCCATTTCCACCGCAGTATCCATGATCGCAAAACTGGTCGCTTCGTCACACTGGCGACCAAAAGTCATCGTTCCCAGACAGATCTCCGAGACCTTCAACCCAGTCCGTCCCATACGTTTGGTTTTCATTGTCACTCCTCCTTTGCAGGTTGGTGTTTATGTCGATGACAGCGGGAGATCAAGCATATAAGAGCTATCCGCAATCAGCTATCAGCTTTTTTCTGTCGATTGACAGGCGCAGTAGCCCAAGAGTAAGAAAAGCAAGAACGCCCTGCCTGCGCCAGAGACCCTTCGTATTCCTGCATCCTTATTCTTCTGGGGCAAGCGTTTTTGTTGCTCCAGCGTTGTCGAATAGACGGAGCGGTGAAAGAGGCAGCCAATGACCTTTGAAGAGACGTTAGGTCAGGTACGAGAACTGTTGCAAAGCAAACAGCGGGTGTCGTATCGGGCGTTGAAGCGGCAGTTTGCTCTTGACGACGACTACCTTGAGGATTTGAAAGCGGAACTCATCGACGCCGAGCGCGTCGCGGTAGACGAGGACGGCAAGGTGTTGGTGTGGATTGGGGACAGGATAAATGGAGAAAGCGAAGGCAAAACGGCGAAAGGGGGAAAGGGCGAAAAGGAAAAAAACGAAAAGGAAGTTATCAGCAGTCAATTATCAGTTGTCAGTCCCCAACCCCTAGCCCCTAACACCCAGCACCCAGCGGAGCGGCGGCAATTGACCGTGATGTTCTGTGACCTGGTTGGTTCGACTACGTTGTCTGCACAACTTGATCCTGAAGAGTTGCGGGAGGTAGTGCAGGCATATCAAGAGACCTGTACGGAAGTGATCCGGCGATACGATGGGCATATTGCGCAGCATCTGGGCGATGGCCTGTTGGTCTACTTCGGCTATCCAGTGGCGCATGAAGATGATGCGCAACGCGCCGTGCGAGCAGGGTTGGAGATTGTTCGGCATTGCGAAAGCAGTTCCCTCTGCCCTTCAGAGAGAGGCCTCTTTTTCTCCCTCGCCCTTCAGGGGAGAGGGCCGGGGTGAGGGTAGTAAGCTACACGACCAAACGATTCCCCTCACCCTAGCCGTCTCCCCAAGGAGCGAAGGAATTGCAGGTCCGCATCGGCATTCACACCGGGTTAGTAGTGATTGGCGAGATCGGCAGCAGCGAGAAGCGTGAGATCCTCGCTCTGGGCGAGACGCCCAACATTGCCGCTCGCGTACAAGGAACCGCCAATCCTGATGAAGTGGTGATCAGTGCGGCTACGTATCACTTGGTTGAGGGTTTGTTTGAGTGCGAGGATCGCGGACAACCGGAACTGAAAGGGGTGGCCACGCCACTGACGCTGTATCGTGTGGTCAAAGAAAGAGAAGCGCATAGTCGGTTTGAGGTGGTGGTACGCCGAGGGCTCACGCCGCTGATTGGACGCGAGCACGAGTATGGACTTTTGCGTGAGCGCTGGCAGCGGGTGAAAGATGGTGCAGGGCAAGTCGTGCTGCTGAGTGGCGAGCCGGGCATTGGCAAATCGCGGTTAGTGGAGGCACTCAAGGAGACCGTCGAGCACGAAGGGGCACGGTGTCTGGAATTGCGCTGTTCGCCGTATACGCAGAATAGTGCGTTGCAACCGGTCATTGAGCATTTGCAACGGACATTGCAATTTCGGCCAGAGGATTCAGCCGACGAGAAGCTGCGTAAGCTCATTGTAGGAGCGACTAGCCGGTCGCTCCTACAAGAACAGATCCCATTGCTTGCCGCTCTGCTCTCGCTCCCGCATCCTGAAGGGTATCCCCCGCTCACCTTCAGTCCGCAGAAGCAGAAAGAGAAAACGCAGGAGGCGCTCGTCGCATGGCTCTGTTCCGAGACAAGACAACAAGCAATGACGTACGCCTGGGAAGACCTGCATTGGGCTGATCCGTCCACGTTAGAATTCATCACGCTCTTGCTGGCGCAAGTACCGACGACACGGCTGTTGGCGGTGCTCACTTATCGTCCAGAGTTCACTCCCTCATGGGGCGCGCATTCCTATCTCAGTCAGTTGACCCTCAGTCGGCTGGGCACATCACGTCGAGGCGATGGTGGAGAAGGTCACAGGCGGCAAAGCGCTGCCAAAAGAGGTCGTGCGGCAGATCGCCAGCAAGACTGATGGAGTGCCACTGTTTGTCGAAGAGCTGACCAAGATGGTGGTGGAACAGAATGTAGGGGCGTATTGCATATACGCAGCCCTACTGGGGCATTCCCGCCACGCTGCAAGATGCGCTGATGGCCCGGCTCGACCGGCTCGGGACGGCCAAAGAGATCGCCCAACTGGGTGCGACGCTCGGACGCGAATTTGACTATGCCTTACTTCAGGCCGTCTCGCCGCTTAGACGAGGAAACATTACAACAAGGGCTGAAGCAATTAGTGGAAGCAGAGCTCGTGTTTCAGAGTGGCGTCCCGCCCCAGGCGCGCTATCTCTTCAAACATGCGCTGGTGCAGGACACGGCCTATCAGTCGTTACTCAAGAGCACGCCGCCAGCAGTTGCATCAACAGATTGCGCAAGTGTTGGAGGAACAGTTTCCTGAGACCATAGAAACCCAGCCTGAGTTAGTGGCGCATCACTACACCGAGGCAGGTCTTATCGCGCAAGCCATTCCCTACTGGCAGAAGGCAGGCCAGAGAGCCATCAGCGCTCGGCCAATGTGGAAGCGATCAGCTCACCTCACCAAGGGGCTGGAGTTGCTCAAGACCCTGCCGGATACGCCTGAGCGCGCCCAGCAAGAACTCACACTGCAAATTACCCTGGGCCCGCCTTGATGCTACCAAGGCTATGCCGCCCCGGAAGCGGAACAAGTCTACAGCCGGGCCCGAGAGCTGTGCCGGCAAGTAGGGGAAACCCCGCAGCTCTTCCCGGTCCTGGAGGGACTGTGTGCGATTCTATATGGTACGGGCGGAGTTGCAGACAGCACAGAACTGGCAGAGCAGTCCTCCGCCTGGCCCAGAGGTCCAAGACCCGCCCTGCTGTTGCAGGCCCACAATGGCTGGGGCTGACCTTACTCTATGCTCGGAGAGTTGTCCGCTGCCCGACGCACATCTGGAGCAGGGCATTGCCCTCTACGATCCCCAGCAGCACGGCTCCCATACCTTTCTCTATGCGGCAGGACCCCGGGTGTGCTGCCTCTCTTATGCTGCCCTGAGCCCTGTGGTTCTTGGCTATCCGGACCAGGCCCTGAAGAGGATCCACGAAGCACTGACCTTGGCTCAGGAGTTGTCTCACCCCTTCAACCTGGCTTTTGCCCTCACTATGCTGCCTTGCTCCATCAATTCCGCCAGGAGGGGCAAGCAGCCCAAGAGCGGGCAGAGGCAATGATTGCGCTCTCCACCGAGCAGGGGTTTCCGTTCTGGTTGGCGCTGGGGACTATGTTGCGGGGCTGGGCGCTGGCCGAGCAAGGGCAGGAGAGGAAGGCATCGCGCAGATACACCAGGGCCTGGCTGCCTGCCGAGCCGCAGGGGCAGAGTGTGGCGGCCGTATTATCTTGCCCTGCTGGCCGAGGCGTATGGGAAAGTGGGGCAGGTAGAGGAAGGACTGAGCGTGCTGGCCGAGGCGTTGGCTTTGGTGGACAAAACTGGGGAGCGTTTCTACGAGGCGGAGCTGTATCGGCTGAAGGGAAGCTTACGCTTCAGTCGCGCAGGTGGGCAAGTCCACCAAGCTGTCAATATGCCGAGTCAGTAACGGTAGACCGCCCACCCACCAGAGGCGAAGCCGAAGCGTGTTTTTGCAAGGCAATTGAAATTGCCGCAGAGCAGCAGGCGAAGTCACTGGAACTCCGAGCAGTGATGAGCCTAGCCGTCTGTGGCAGCAGCAGGGCAAGCAGGAAGAAGCTCACCAGATGTTAGTCGGAGATCTACAACTGGTTCACCGAAGGATTTGATACGAAAGACTTGCAAGAGGCGAAGGCGCTGTTGGAGGAGTTGGCAGGATAAGTGTTTGTTATTTTTCACTCTCGGTGATGATTGTCTCGATATGGCGCTTGAGTGTGGGAAGCCGCCGGTGAACAATCCTCCAGACCAGTTCAAGGTCTACCCGGAAATATTCGTGGATGAGCACATTTCGCAATGCGACGATACTTCGCCAGGGAATCTCAGGGTGTTGTTGCTTGATGAAATTCGGAGACAGGTTTCTTGCCGCCTCGCCAATGATCTCTAGGTTACGAATAACAGCGTCTTGGATCATAGAGTCGGCAAAAAATCTCTTGCGCCCTTCAGCAGTATACAACTCGATCTTCGCAAGAGCGTCGCGAATGTGTTTTAGATAGACCGTTTCGTCCTTCACAGGGGTTGTGCTTCTTTCAGAATCCGGTCGCGAAGATAGGGGCTGAGGCCGCCTTCCGTGACAACATCCACCTCACAGCCCAAGAGGTCTTCCAGGTCGAGCTTAAACTCCACGAGGTCTAAGAGGTCTCGCTCGGGCTTCATGTCTACGAGCAGATCTAAGTCGCTCGACTCCGTTGCCGTGCCTCGAGTGCGGGAACCGAACACTCGCACCTGAACAACTCCGTGGCGACGGGCAATGTGGCGTATGTCGTCCCCGTATTTTTCGAGTAGATAATCTTTCACTATATGCCTTCCTAAGATTGCTTATAGCGAATGTTCCCCATGAGACCAAGCGTTGGTAAGAAGAACAAGCCTTTCTTGTCTTCCTTGCCCCTCCCGCGCGTTGGTGCTACTGGGTCAGAACAAAGGAGGGCGGACAATGGGTGGACCTTTAGCGGGCGTGCGAGTGCTCGACTTTAGTAGCGCGGTGACTGGCCCGTTTTGCACGATGATGATGGGTGACCTCGGTGCGGACGTCATTAAGGTGGAGTCTCCCGATGGTGACATCATGCGTCATCACAACATGACATTCAAAGCTGGCGTTGGCTCTTGGTTTGTCAATTTCAATCGCAATAAACGCAGTATTGTTCTTGACCTCAAACATCCTTCAGCCCAAGAAACGATTTTACGGATAGCTGAACAGAGTGACGTGCTGGTGCAGAATTTCCGGCCCAGAGTTATGGAACGTCTCGGACTCGATTATCCAACAATACGCGTACGGAACCCAAAGATCATCTATCTTTCGATCTCTGGATTCGGCGCCGATGGTCCCTATTCTCACAAACCGTGCTATGATCCGGTGATTCAAGGCATGTCTGGGCTTGCCTTTTTACAAGGTGGGCAAGGGAAACCAGCATTCGTGCGTATGGCCTTTGCCGATAAGATGACATCAATGGCTGCTATTTATCACGTTCTGGCAGCGCTCGTTGCCGCGGGACGCCAAGGTGTTGGACAAGAAATTCAGCTGCCGATGATTGATTCGCTGCTTTCCTTCGTTGCCCCCGACTCGATGTTCGGCTACACCTTTCTCCCTGACGACGAGTTTCGTCAGTTGACCTCACGGCCCATGTTGCAACCAATGGCCACACAGGACGGATATATGGTTGTCAGTGCAGCAACCAACGACCAATGGAAACGCATGAGTCGTGCGCTGGGGAAACCAGAATGGATTACCCAGTATCCGCAGCCGGCGGACCGTATTCGTAACCTGCAGAGCATTATGGATGGCTTTGCCGCACTGTTACCACAGAAAACCACAAACGAGTGGTTGCGAATTCTGGAACAGGCGGATGTCCCTTGTGGTCCGGTGTATACCTTTGACGAGGCGCTACAAGACCCGCAGTTGATCCATAATCAGACGTTTGTTGAGTACGATCATCCCGTTGCCGGGCGAGTGCGTGGCGTCAATGTGCCGGGGAAGTTCAGCGAAACCCAGCCCGAGATTCGTCACCCCGCTCCTGCTCTCGGCGAACACACGATAGACATTCTCCGCGAGTGTGGCTTCACCTCTGCGCAAATCAGTACGCTCTTAGAAAATCAAGCTGCTATCCAAGAGCAACAAGCAACGACCAAAGCAGCCGCCTCATAAGCGCTGTAGGAGTAGGGAAGCTGGGCATTTAGACTCGATTTGTGTATGATCGTGCGTAGTCAAACTTGGGAGTGTCGTGCGTGAGGAGAACTATAAGGAGGAATATATGCCACAAAAAGCGAGCCCCGCAGCAAAAGTCGTTCAGTTGCGACCACAAAAGAAGGCAGCGAACATAGCCCTTGACTCACGTACTGCTAGAGCATTGCATCAACAAGATCGCGACCATCTGGTGCATGGCTTTGTACCACTGCAGATGCAGCAGAAGAAGGGCGTCCCCATTTTTGTCAAAGGTCAAGGTGTCTATCTATGGGACACCGAAGGGAAAAAATACATCGATGGTCTTGCCTCGTTGTGGAACGTGCATGTTGGTCACGGCCGCAAAGAGATTAATCGTGCCGTCGCCGCGCAGATGGACAAACTGGCCTTTGCGCCAACGCTGATTGGTCCGACCTCAGTGCCAACGGTTCAGCTTGCGAGTAAGCTGGTCAAAATCGCGCCTAAGGGACTAACGCGTGTTATCTTCACTTCCGGCGGGTCAGAGGCGAATGAAGCGGTGATTCGTCTTGTGCGCGCTTACTGGAAAGCTAAAGGTCAGCCAGACAAGACCAAGTTCATCAGCCTGAACCAGGGCTATCATGGCTCGTCGAGTGGAACTGCTGTGCTCGGTGGCATTCCCGTCTTCAACAAACAGATGGAGCCTGGCTTACCGGGTATGATCCACATGGCTCGTCCCTATTGTTATCGTTGCGAACTTGGCAAAACCTACCCGTCTTGCCAAGTTGATTGCGCGACAGAATTAGAACGGATCATCGAGCGCGAAGGCGCACATACTATTGGCGCGTTTATCACTGAACCGATTCAGGGTGTAGGCGGAGTGATCATTCCACCGCCAGAATGGCTGCCCAAGATTCGCGAGATTTGCTCACGGCACAACATTCTCATGGTTTGCGACGAAGTCATTACCGGCTTTGGTCGCACCGGCTCGATGTTCGCATCTGCCGGCATGGGAGTTACGCCAGATGTGCTGGTCAGCGCGAAAGGTGTCACCAGTGGTTATCTTCCACTCGGGCTCGTCATGTTCAAAGAAGAAATTTTCCAGACGTTCCTCTCCACTGGAGATGATTACGCGTTCTGGCATGGGTACACCTACACTGGGCATCCGACAGTGTGTGCGGCTGGATTAGCCAATTTGGCAATTATCGAACGCGAGAAACTCGTACAGAAAGCCCGCGAACAAGGAAAGTATCTCGCCAAAAAGCTCAACACGTTGAAAGATTTGCCCATCGTTGGTGACGTGCGTAGTCAAGGTCTCATTGGCGCAGTCGAGTTAGTCAAGAACAAAGACACCAAGGAGATGTTCCCAGCTGAGATGAGTATCGCACAGAAGGCGTGGGAAAAAGCGCTCGAAACTGGTGTGATCACCCGCGTCGCCGGTGGTAACAACATCGCCATCTGTCCGCCGCTGATTATCACCAAGGAACAGATCGACGAACTGGTTGCTGCGTTACGCAACGCCATCCTCGCTGTCATGGCCGAAATCGACGGCCAGTGGAAAATGGCGAGTGGGAAGTAAGACTTCAGACAGGGCTACGTTGTCGAGTAGCCCTATTCCCCTCCTGACAACCGGACACAAAGAGAAGAGACGCTAGAAATCCTCGTGCTGCAGTACGCCCTGGGACTCCAGCTCCCTGACTTGCTCCTCAGAGTACCCGAGATATTGTTGCAGAATCTCCTGGTTGTGTTCACCAAGAAACGAGGCCTCAAGATCTAACGTCTGCGGAAACTCAGAAAACCGGAGAGGAAAACCGGGGATCTGCAATTCTCCGGCGACACGATCGGTGACAGTCCGGATGGTGCCTCGCTCCTTGAGATGCGGATGATTCATCGCCTCGACCACCGAGAGCACTGGCGCGACTGGCACCCGTTGCTCCTCTAGCAAACGCATTGCCTCCTCGTCACTGGCCGTAGAGGCGATCCACTCCTCGATAATAGCGATCAGCGCGGCGCGATTCTCAGATCGCTGGGCATTAGTGGTAAACCGTGGATCGTGTACGAGCTCGGGCTTACTCATCGCCTGGCAGACAGCAACAAATTGATGATCTGTCGGCGCCATGATGACCAGGTAATGTGATTTGCCCTTGAACATTCCAACTGGGGCATACAGCGGATAGTGCGAACCAACCCGCCGGGGCTGGTAGGCACCCCCACTTAGGCTGTGCGCTTGCACGCTGGTTTCATGATAATGGAAGTACGTATCCACCAAACTCACATCGAGGTATTGGCCTTTTCCGGTTCGTTCACGGTAGAGCAAAGCACAGGCAATAGCTGCGACTGCATGCACGCCAGTCGACGCATCGCCAATCGCCATACCAGGAAAGCATGGCGATCCATTGGGATCACCGTTCATATCGAGAAATCCAGCGTAGGCAGCACCAATGAAATCATAACCAGGCTTCGACTTGAGCGGTCCCTGTTGTCCGAACGCGGAGATAGAACACATCACGAGCTTAGGATTGACGGCTTTCACTGTTTCGTAGCCCAGTCCCATGCGTGAAATCGCGCCGGGGGCAAAATTCTCGATCAGCACATCCATCTTGGGTAGCAGACTCTTGAGCACATTGATTCCTTCGGGTTTTCTCACGTCGACGCAGAGGCTTTTTTTGCCGCGGTTCTGTTGAATAAAGGTGCCGCTACGTCCTTTCATATACGGTGCACGGCGCGACGGCTCACCATCAGGTGCCAGCTCGATCTTAATGACCTCTGCACCCATTTCGACCAACAGCCGCGTGGCCGTCGGTCCGGCGATGTGTTGCGTGAAATCCAATACCTTGTAGCCACTTAAGACGTGCTCTTGTTGATTCGCTGCCATGTCTCGTTCTCCGATTTCAGACCGCTCGTTGTCATTGCTACTGCATGACGCTACGCACACCGGCGGTGATCTTCTCACGGTCGGGAAATACATAGCTCTCCAATTGCGGACTGTAGGGAATCGGCACCTGAAGTGCGCAGACCCGCTTGACTGGCGCTTTGAGCGCGCGGAACGTTGGCGGATCTTCTGTCACCAATGCACAGATCTCGGCAGCAGCACTGGCAGTCGGACCCGCTTCATCCGCTACCACCAGCCTGCCCAGTTTTCCGTACCGAGGCACGAATGGTTTCCACGTCCATAGGCACGAGGGTACGAGGATCAATTACTTCAAGTGATATTCCCTCTTTCTGTAAGTTTTCTGCTGCCGCTAGGGCTTCATGCACCATCCAGGCGAGCGCTACCACCGTTACGTCGCGCCCCTCGCGCTTGATGTCCGCCTTACCCAGCGGGACCACATAGTCTTCCTCGGGAATCTCGCCACGCAGCCCCATTAAGCGCGTGGATTCAAATGAGATCACCGGGTTGTCATCGCGAATCGCCGACTTCAACAGCCCTTTCATGTCGTACGGCGTGGAAGGTAGGATCATCTTGAGGCCCGCCAAGTTCATGAACATGGAATACGGGCTTTGTGAGTGTTGCGCCGCGAGCTGGCGGCCACCGCCTACCGAGGCACGAAACACGATGGGAAACTTCGCCTGCCCACCAAACATATAGTGAATCTTTGACGCTTGATTCACGATCTGATCCATGGCCACGAAGGAAAACGTGACCATGCTCCAATTGACGATGGGGCGATACCCGGAACCGGCGGCACCAATCGCCATCCCTGTAAACGCGGCCTCGGTAATCGGCGTTCCCCGCACGCGTGTCGCCCCAAATTCCTTGACCAGACGACCCCGGTGCGTCGGTGGCAAGATAGATCGTTTTTGGGTCGCGTCGCATTTCTTCCAGCATTGCTTCAGTTGCGGCTGTGGCGTAGGAGATTTGGCGCATAGAAAACTCCTTTTTGTCAACTGGCAAACACATCTTCGAGTGCCGCTTCGAGTGGCGGGAAGGGACTTTCTTTGGCAAAGGTCACGGCTTCATCGATCTCTCGTATGATCGCCTCATCCATCTTCTTCCACTCCTCATCCGTGAGCACTCGTTGTTCCTGCAGTTGGGTCACGAAGCGAGCGATCGGGTCTCTCTCCTTCCACGCTGCGATCTCGTCTGGTGGTCGGCCATCAGGGATACCTTTGATCTCTGTATGGTTCCGCCAACGGTAGGTTTTACACTCCAGCAAGGTGGGTCCTTCTCCAGCCCGTGCACGACGCACTGCCGCCTCGGCAACTTCGCGGACAGCGAGCACATCATTACCATCAACCACAACACCAGGGACACCATACGCCGCGCTCCGCTCAGCGACATCTTTGACAGAGACTGCGTCAGCGGCTGGCGTATTAACTCCATAGGAGTTGTTCTCGCAGACGTAGATCACTGGCAGTTTCCACAACGCGGCAATGTTCAGCGATTCATGAAAGGGACCAGCGCTTGACGCCCCATCACCGAAAAACGAGACCGCAACGCGACCAGTCCCATCAAGCTGCGCGGCTAAACCAGCGCCTGTGACAATGGGGATACCACCGGCCACAATCCCGTTGGCACCCAACATGCCGATGCCGAAGTCAGCAATGTGCATCGAGCCCCCCTTCCCTTTGCAATAGCCAGTATAGCGACCGTAGAGTTCAGCCATCATGCGCTTGAGGTCGGCACCTTTGGCAATACAGTGGCCATGTCCCCGATGCGTGCTGATGATCTGGTCATCACGATTCAGGGCTGAGCACACGCCTACGGCTACCGCTTCCTGCCCAATGTAACAGTGGACAACGCCGTAGATCTGACCGGCCTGGAAATCGTCAGAGGCCCGTTCCTCAAAGCGACGGATGGTTTGCATACTCCGAAGCATGGCCAGTTGTTGCTGTGCTGTCAGATTCATGCAGCGCCCTCCTTTTGAGCGTAGAGAAGAAAGTGGGAAGCAGATGCAGGTCCCCTTCCTGCTATGTACGCTTTGGCCTTACTCCAGATGGAGCGCTCACGTCAAGCTGTCCAGTGTATAGGTTTGCCAAATCATTTGTAGTGACCGCCGTTCATACTTCGACTTCACCCTTCGGGTTACGCTCAGCACGAACGGGGCCGGAAACCGCTCGTCCTGAGCCCTTCGACAGGCTCAGGACAGGCTACGCGCAGCGAAGTCGAAGGGCGCGGGAAAACTGTACGGAACATCTCATTTAGGTTCACTATAGAAGAGTTATTCTTTCTTGCCTCATCCTCACCTTCCGTTACAATTCTTCCAGTAGTGCTTTCGCCTCTTGCAAGTCTTTCGTGTCAAATCCTTCGGTGAACCAACCGTAGATCTCGGCTAACATCTGCGTGAGCTTCGGCGCTTTTGCCTTGCTGCTGCCACAGGCGAGCGAGGCTCACCGTTGCCCGAAGCTCCAGCGACTTCGCCTGTGGCGACGGGCAATCTCGATGGCCTTCAGAAAACACTCTTCAGCCTCGTCTTCGACTTCTGAGACTGCTTGAGACCGTCTGAACGCTTGAACTGTTGCGAGCGTCAGCTCGCCTTTCAGCCGATACAGCTCCGCCTCTCCAAGACGCTCTCCGGTTCTGGAAACGACCTCCCACGCTTCGGTTAGCACTCTGAGCCCTTCTTTGGTCTGCCCCGCTTTCCCATACGCCGCCGCCAGCTGGCGCAGGCGGTCGGGCTGCCCCAGCTCTGCCTGCGTGGCTTTGTACGCATCAATGCCCTGACGGAGCTTTGCAATTCCCTCCTCGACGTCTCCTTGCTCCGCAAGTACCCATCCCTGCGCGGCTGTTCCCAATGGGAACCAGATGAGAAATCCTTGTTCCCGCGAGAGCTCAATCAGCTCTGCTGCCCATCTGTGAGTCGCTTGCACCTCCCGCCGATGTTGGTGGAGCCCGGCCGCATAGGTCAGGGCCTGACCCAGGCTAAACGGATGCCCTAGCTCTTGGGCGAACGTGAGTGCGTCTTGCATGCTCTTCAGTGCTTGGTCTGGGTACCCTAGACGCCACAGCGCATGGGCCTCAAAGCAGAGGCAACACACCCGGGGATCATGCCCATAGAGAAAGGCATGGGACCGGTGCTGGTGGGGGTTGTAGAGGGCAAGTGCTTGCTGCAAATGCGCCCGGGCAGTGACTAAGTCTCCGAAATAGTACACCGCGCCGCCCCCTACTACGTGATGAGCTTCCAACAGCAGGGCGGAGTCTTGGAGTCGCTGCGCCATACCGAGGAGCTGTTCCCCCAGTTCATGTCCCGTCTGGAACTCTCCCCGCACGTTGTAATAGTTCACCAGTCCAAGCAGCGCGGAGAAGAGCTGAGGCGATTCCCCCACCTGCTGACACAGTGTCACGTGCCCGGGTGTACACGTTTACGACTTCTGGGGCTGCAAAGCCCTTGGTGGCCATCAGAGCCGGGCCGAGGGCGGTCTGTAAGCCGAACTCCAGCTGGGTGCGCTGCGGCACATCAGGAAGGGTCTCGAGCAACTCCAGCCCTCGTGTGAGGTGGTTCACGGCTTCTACATTAGCGGAGCGCTGGATAGCTCCTTGTCCTGCCCGCTGCCAGTAGGGAATCGCTTGCGCTATGAGACCCGCCTCGGTGTAGTGATGCGCCACCAGCTCGGGCTGCGTCTCTGTTGTGTCTGGAAACTGCTCCTCCAACACCTGGGCTATCTGCTGGTGATATTGCTGGCGTTTGCTCTTGAGTAATGATTGATAGGCGGTGTCCTGAATCAGCGCGTGCTTGAAGAGATACGTCGCCTGCGGCGGCAACCCACGCTGATAGAGCAGCTCGACCTCGACTAACTGCCGCAGTCCCTGCTGTAAGCTGCCCTCGTCTAAGGGAGAGACCGCGTGGAGCAACTCATACGAAACTCCCGCCCCATGGTCGCTCCCAGCTGCGCAATCTCTTTGACTGGCGCCAAGCGATCCAAGCGCGCCATCAGCGCATCCTGTAACGTAGAAGGAATGCCCAGTAGGGGCGTATCTGCCAGATACGCCCCTACATGGATTCTGACTCAACGACCACGGTCTTGGTCAATTCTTCGACAAACAACGGCACGCCGTCGGTCTTGGCCACGATCTGTTGCACGACTTCCGCGGCAGGCCTTGCCGCCCGTCACTTGCTCGACCATGTCTCGACCTGCGTCGGCCTAAGCGGCTCAGCGTCAGCTGGCTGAGGTGCGAGCGATTACCCCAGGGTGGGGTGAACTCGGGGCGAAAGGTCAGCAGCGCCAACAGCCGTGTCGTGGGCACTTGGTCAAGGAGGAGCGTGAGCACCTCCAACGTGGAGGGATCAGCCCAGTGCAGATCTTCCCAGGTGTTGTAGACCGGGTTCTGCTCCGCTTCCTCGACCAGCCATGCTACTAAGGCCGCCTGCGTCTTCTCCTTCTGCTTCTGCGGACTGACTGTAATGGCGGGTAGCCTTCGGGATGGGGCAAGGACAACAATGCGGCCAGCAGCGGGAGCGTATCTGCTTGCGGGAAGCGATAGTGACTGCAGCGTGTGTTGGAGTTTCTCCAGCTTGACGGCAGGTGTATCCTCGCGCGCAAACTGCAGCAGGCGCTGCAGGTGGTCGATGATCGGATACAGCGCACTGTTCTGGTGATAGGGCGAGCAGCGAAACTCTATGCGTGTGGCTCCTTCGGGAATAACGTGCTCTTTCAGCTCCTGCACTAGCCGGGACTTGCCAATCCCTGGCTCACCGCTGAGCAGCACCACTTGCCCCTCGCCGCTTTGGCCTGGTCCCAGCGCCGCTGCAACAAGACAAGTTCTTCGGCGCGGCCCACCAGCGGCGTCAAGCCCGTTTGCACCGCCGCCTCAAAGCGACTCTGTGCTGCGCTTTCTCCCACGACTCGGTAGAGCGTCATGGGAGTCGAGATGCCCTTGAGTTCCTGCGGCCCCCGCTCTTCGGTTTCAAACAGCCCGTGAATCAGGCGAAAGGTCGTGGTGCTGATCAGAACCTCATTCGGTGCAGCGTGGCCTTGCACGCGCGCGGCAATATTCGGCGTCTCCCCTAAAGCCAGCCGTTCAGTGCGCTCCCCCGCACCAATCTCGCCCACCACCACCGGCCCAGTGTGAATGCCAATGCGCACCTGTAACGGTGGCGTATACGCCAACTGGCTTACTGCCGTAACGATCTCCAATCCGCTGCGCACGGCGCGCACCGCATCTTCTTCATGCGCAGCCGGATAGCCAAAGTACACCAACACGCCATCGCCCAGATATTGAGCAATATGCCCTTCGTAGCGCGCGATGATCTGCCGACAGGCAGCCTGATAGGCCACCACGCGGGCATGATAGTCTTCGGGGTCGAGCTGTTGGGAGAGGGTCGTCGATCCTACCAAGTCAATGAACATCACTGTCAGTTGGCGCCGCTCGCCTGCTCGGGGCTGGGGGCTAGGGGCTAGGGGCTGGGGACTGACTACTGAGAACTGAGCACTGACAACTTCTCGTTTCGCCGCTTCCCCCTTTCGCCGTTTCGCCCTTCGTTGCTCCGCCCGTCCAGACCAGCACCTCGCCGTCTTCATCCGCCGCTACAGCCGCTCAGCGCGGATGAGTTCGCCTTTGAGGTCTTCCAGATAGTCGTCATCCAGGTCGAAGCGGCGTTTCAAGCGCCCGATAAGTCACCCGGCCCGCGTTGCTGCAGCAGCTCTCGGACTCTGGTCCAGCACTTCATCAAAGGTCATGGCAAATCTCCACTATGACTCTGACATCCTGTCCTCTGTCATTCTTTCGGACAGTCAGTTGTTTCTGTCATCTCACCCATCTCTTGTGCTCCGCTGTCATGAAACCGTATACTCTCGTCATGCCACAAATGCCACTTCGCCCCGAAGACTATCCTCCTGGGTTTGCCGCGTACGTGCAGCCGTTGCTAGAGGCCAGACAACGCGTTCTCCAACGCCTCAGCGACGAAGAACGATGCCTCTGTCACCAAATCCTTGCAATGTTCTTCCGATGCGGACGCGGTCCAACAATCGACGAACTAGTCAGCGACATCTCTTTCTCAATGGAGAAAGTCACAGCATGTATTGAACGGCTCAACAGCATCGACTTTCTCAAATATGACGCGAACAGTCGGCAGGTAGTGGTCTTGTATCCGTTCTCGGCACTTCTCGGCCCTGATCGCGTGCACATTCCAGGAAAGCCTCCACTCTACGGGATGTGACCGGGCGGGGCGATTGCCATTCCCATCGTGCATGGGATCGGGACGGAAGCAACGATCACCTCGGTGTGTGGCTTTTGTCGGCAGACGATTGAGTTTGCTATGACGGTCACGACGGATGGGGCGGTGAGTCAAAGTGCAACGGCAGAGGCGCTGTGCGAATGGGACCCGGTAGCGACGAGTGAAGATCGTGCCGTTCCCCACTTTATCGACCGCTATTGAAAGCGAGTACAGTTCTTCTGTCATGAAGAACATTTCGCACAATGGAAAGCGGAACGGCCAGGAGAGCAGGGGTTTCTGCTAACATTTGCTCAGAGTGCACGTATCTGCCAGGAGTTTTATGGCAATTTCCTCGATGCAACCAGCGTCAGGAACCTCTATAGTCCGCTGGGATTACGCAGGAGTCAAAAAGCGCAATAGAATGTTGGGGGTATGCCCAACATCAGCACTGTCGTAACTCCTGCAACGGCAATGCGCCTCATGGGTTTACTGTAGCGCCACACACGAACGAGGGGTGTGAGTTTAGCGCTGCTCTGCACTAAGGGGTCACACGATCCTTTGCGCCGCGTCCTCTATAGTAAGATGCCCTGGTCTCGACGGCTAGGGGAAATCTTCGTGCAAAGTCTTGGGCCGACGGGTGGCTAGCTGGTGATTGCTGACACCAGCTGGAAGCGCTTTACCCGCGTGGCCGAAGCCGTGAGGTGGGTGTGGTCGAGTAGTGTGGGCAAACCGGTGTGGGGAATGCAAGTCGTCTTGTTGTTGTGGACAGATGGGAAGTGGAAGGTTCCGCTCGGGATTCGGCTGTGGCGGAAAGGTGGACCGTCCAAAGTTTGGGTTCTCCCCTTTAACAAAGGGGAGACAGAGGGGATTTCGTCACCAGTATTACCCCCATACCTCATTCAAGTGCAGCACAAATCCAGGCAGCACTGGACCACCACTCAACGTCACAGGCTGATCGAGAATTTCCACTGGTGCATTGGGTCTGTAGCCGTATACTTTCTTCTCTAACGGATCGAGCAACCAACCAAGCTGGGCTCCGTTGTCGATATATTCACGCATCTTGGATTGCAGTGTCGAGAGCCGATCTGATGGCGAACGAATTTCGACAACAAAATCTGGACACAGAGGAGGAAACTCTGTGCGTTCGTCTTCCGTCAAGGCTTCCCACCGCGAACGTCGCACCCACGCGAGGTCTGGAGAACGCTCTGCCCCGTTGGGCAGCGTGAATCCTGTTGAAGAGTCAAAGCCAATCCCGGTCCCATCGGTTCTAACCCACGCGGAAAAGAGTCCAGTCAGATTGAAGTTCACTTGCCCAGTCGTTCCCCCAGTCGGTGGCATGATGATGAGGTCTCCTTCGCTGGTCCGCTCGATCCGCCAGTCGCGGTTCCGCTGGCAGAAGGCAAAGAAGGCTTGGTTATCCATTTGTTGCAGCCACGAGCCAAAATGCAGCACGATAGAATCCAGCTCGTGTCCAGGGGATTGCGTGCTCATAAGCGTCTCACTACACCGACAGTGGCGCAGCCGACGTCACCTCATATTTCTTTGCACTCACTGCACCAGCTAATACTTTCGGGGCGAGTTGCATGAACTCTTTCATGTGCTCAGTTTGAAAATGTTTCGCTAAGGCCGCATCAGATTCCCACTCTTCAAAAATAAAAAACGTCGAGGGTTTGTTTCGGTCAACGTGGAAAGTGTACATCAGACATCCAGGTTCTTTGCGCGTTGCCTCTTCCAGTCGTCCGGCCAATTTCTTGGCCTCTTCCCAGGCTTCAGGTTTGATCGGAATCGTTCCGGCAATGACAATCATCGTGCATTCCTCCTTTAGTTATTCCTGCGCTGGCAGGATGGTTAGATTGAGACGATACTCAACGCTCTCCTTCAACAGCGCTTTGATATAACATCCTTTTTCCGCTCGTTCGACGATAGTGCGGATTTTTTCCTCAAGCGCATCGCTTCGCACCGTCAGGTCCACGTCGATAGTTTTGACGAATCCTTTCTCGTTGGCTTTCGCCGAGATCGTCGCTCCAGCAAGAGGGACTTGCCGTGCACGAGCAGTAATCTGCAAAGAGATTAACAAGCACCCACATAATGCTCCGAGGAAAGAGGTCACCGGATCAGGGGCTGCACCTTTGCCACCCATTGCTACCGGTTCGTCAAGTGTCCAACGTAGTTCTCCTGCTTGGAGTTCAATAGCAAGACCGTCAGTGGTTGTGCTTGCGACAGTATGGCGAAAACCTCCTGCTGACATCCGTCTTCCTCCCTGAAACACGACGGGGCACGATGTGCCGTGCCCCGTCGTTCATGTTGCTGGCCATTTATCCAACAAACTCAATGCCTTATTTTTCTTCTCGGTACGAAATGCCTTCCGACTGTGGTTGCGGAGTGCCTTGTGGCGTAGGGCTCGCCGCAAACAGCGCATCCAACTCGTGCTCAAGCCGCTCTTCATCAACAAATCCCATGAAAGCCTTTTTTACTTTCCCGTCACCCGTAAAAAGAAAACTACTGGGGAGCGCAAACACCTGGTAGCGTAATCCAACCTCGTTCGTTGTATCGCGGGCAATCGCGTAGGGAACCCGATACTTGTCAACAAAGTTCTTGACGTTGTCCTCTTCGCTCTGCATCGCGACACCAATCACCATGAATCCACGGTCACGATACTTATGGTACACCCGCACCAGCGATGGTGTCTCAACCACGCACGGTCCACACCATGTTGCCCAGAAATTTACCAGTACTACTTTGCCTTGATAGTCAGACAGTTTGACCGGTTCACCGTCAATCGATTTCAACGCAAAATCGTACGATCCATAGGCAGTCTTCGGCGGTTCTGCTGCCACTGCCGCTTTAGGCTCTACAGTCGATGGGGTGCTCTCCAGCGTCAGCAACTCTTCAGCATTCAGGAATGTGAATTTCGAGGCAAGCCAGCCCATGCTGTCAGTAAAGATCATGCCACCGACGAGTATAAGTAGTGCACCACTCGCGACCTCAAGTTGCCGCAAATAGCCTTTCATCCCTTTGAAAAACGATAAGAAAGCGTTCAAGAATGCTGCCGAGAGGATGAAAGGAATCCCTAGCCCCAGTGAGTAGGCGGCAAGAAGGAGAACACCTCGAGTGAGAGTCTCGGCTGTTGCCGCTAAGGTTAAGATTCCCGCGAGAATCGGTCCAACACAAGGTGTCCACCCAAAAGCAAAGAAAATCCCGGCGACAAACGCCCGGCCCATGCCTGGACTTGTCGGTTCACCCGACAATCGGCGGTCTCGTAACAGCGCAGGGATCGGTAACAACCCGGCAAGGTGCAACCCAAGAATGATAATCCCGACACCAGCAACCTGTTTCATCAACCCAAGATTTTCGCGTAAGACCCCTCCAATAGCCGAAGCGGAGGCCCCAAGGGAAATAAACACTAGCGAGAAGCCAAGCACGAACGGCAGACTTTTAGTGATGGCATTGAGAATGAGCTGAGACCGGTTTTGGTGGCTCGTGAGTTCATCGAAGCTCATCCCAGTAATGAATGTGAGATACCCTGGTACGATCGGGAGCACACAGGGTGAGACAAATGACAAAAAACCTGCAAGTACCGCGATTCCGAGTCCAATATCCATACAGTAGGTAGGCCTCTCGTTGCTAGGTTGCGTTGGTCGTTTTCTCTGTTAACTCACGGAAGTCCCGTAAAGTTCCTAAAGATTCGCGGCAAGCGCACAGCGGAGAGGGGGGGATTTGAACCCCCGATGCCTTACGGCATACACGATTTCGAGTCGTGCGCGATCAACCGGGCTCTGCCACCTCTCCGTACTTTTTGTACTATAAGTGATTTATGCCTCGGGTAAAAGCCCGGATTGTTCCCACCCGCTGGTCTGCGTAGCATACAAGGACGTTTGTCGCTTGTCAGTCGAGGGAAAGAACAATGAACCAATCACGGCTTGGTATAGTCAGTGGCATGATGGTATTTTTGCTTTGCGTGAGTTTTCCCGTTGCAAGTCGCGCGCAAGATCCGGTGCAACCCCACATCGGACCGCAACTCAAACCTTTGGTAAAGTTGGTTGGCTTCTTAAACGCCACCCCTGCACCAACGAACGTTCAGCCGCTTGTTACCTTCAAGCTACCAAGCGATGAGAAACGCTATACGTTCTTAGTAACAGAGATGAAAGTTATGGCCGGTCCGCTGCGTACCGCTGAAAGTATCTTGTCGGAAGTAAAGCCGTATACGCCGAACTTTCAGGTGCGCACGTCACGGGAAATCGCCGCGCAAATTGCCGCAGCAAATCCGACCGAGCGATTAACTATTCTCGCCGAGTACTCACAATCAGACCGTGCCCTTCAGATACAAGGCTTTGAGAAAAGCAGTGACGAAGGAGCAGTATCAGTAGCATAGAGAGACATCCTGCACGCCGGGGAATGAATTCCCCGGCTACCCTAGACGCCCCGCGTGGGGCGTCCGCGCGCGTCGGCGGGCTCGAAGTTCAGCCCCAGAGGGGCTGCCGATGGTAGCCGGGGGTTTGAACCTCCGGGACGAGAGTCGGTTCAGTCCTTACTTCTGCGGCTACGGAAGAAGTTTTGTAGCACTGTTCGGCACTCTTCCTCCTTCACTCCTGCCGTCACTTCGATCTGGTGATTGAGACGAGGATCATTCGATACATCATAAAGCGAGCCCGCTGCACCAGCTTTGGGGTCGTAGCAACCAAACACGATCCGCTGCACTCTTGCCTGTAGAAGAGCACCCATACACATGAGGCAAGGTTCAACTGTCACATATAGTGTTGTTCCTGGCAGTCGATAGTTGTCAAGAGAACCGGCTGCTGCGCGCAGTGCAAGAATCTCCGCGTGCCCTGTTGGGTCGCGCAACCGAATAGATTGATTGTGTCCACGACTGACGATCGTATCGTTCAGAACAATCACCGCCCCAACCGGCACTTCCCCTTCTGTATCCGCTTGGGTTGCTTCAGCAAGGGCTTCGGTCATCCAGAACGTGTCATTGGGCATGGGCGCTCTAAAACGTACAGCCTAGTGACCACATGACTTTCGTACATGAAGCATGTGCCAGGGCGCGCCAGTGCGCCTGGGGCCGGAGTTTGTAGGGACTCTGCAATCTTTTGTGGTCCGATTTAGCTTCTCATAGATCACGGATCACGCATTACGTGTTGCGTGTTACGTGACTCTTCACTGTGCAGCAGCTTCTCGCAACTCCGCCAACGTACCCACCTTATTCCCGTGTCCCCCAACAATGTGCTCGACCTTGATCCCAGCTACCGTGATCCCCTCAAGCAACTCTCGCGGAAACACTGGCGGTTGTCGTGGGGCACCGGGCGAGAACAGATCCGAGACAAAGAGCAGTTTCGCATGTGGGATGTACGCTACCACCGTTCCTTCTGCATGGCCATTCTGAATCGGATACACCTCTACAGTTCGCTCCCCATCGGTGAGAACTTTCTTTTCTCCGTCAACGGTTTCTATCGGTCCCGGTTTCTGCACCTTCTGGAGACTATCAGGGACATAGGTATGTGGCGCTTGCAGCATCCGTTGGACGAAACTTTCACTGGCCTTCCCGGTGATGACTGTTGCTCCGATCGCCGCGTAAGCTCTCAGCCCTCCCGAGTGATCGTTATGAAAATGCGTACTCACAACAGTTCGTACCGGTTTTCCAGGAAATCGGCTTTCGAGTGCAGCCAGTACAGCCCGCGATCGTTCTTCATAGAGCGGTGCCTCGACCACGATAAGATGATCTTTCATTTCAACAGCCAGACTGTGATGCGTTCCGCCAACCACATGGAATATGCCTTTTCCTACTTCAGTCAGTTGCACGTGTGTTTGTAGCTCGTCGAGTGGGCTTGCTAAAGCAATTCGGCGCAACAGCCAAAGCGATCTGCGCTCGCCCCAGTTCCCATCATTAGAGTCAATTTGCTTCAGATCCTCGGGAATCTCGAAATCAGACTCTTTTACCTCTACGTCATTCTCGATCGTGTCGATCTTCTCAGTCGCAACATCTATCCCGTTGACCCGGTACTGCAAACTAAACGGTAATTTCACCGCACCAACTTGTCGCCAGTCGTCAAAGAACAGTTCGTTTTGTGTATCACCGGCAGTGGGGTCATCTTCAAGGAAAGTGACTTTCCGCAATAGCCTGGTCTCAGCATCCAACACCAAAAGTACTTGTTGCCCCCGTTCAGTGTAGGCAATGACATAATGCCGACGGCCTTTCACGATTTGATCAGCAAGACGAAGGAAGGAACTTGATCGAGTCAGTGCATTGACAAGGATAGACACCGGCGCGCGGCTCAATTCTTTTCTGCGTGCTGCCATGCGGGCTGCGGATGCCGGTCGTTTCTCCGGGCTACGTCCTCCATCTTTTCCAATGATGGCACCCTCGTCACCGTTG
This sequence comes from uncultured delta proteobacterium, assembly GCA_963733195.1. Classification (GTDB taxonomy): domain Bacteria; phylum Desulfobacterota; class Binatia; order Bin18; family Bin18; genus VGTJ01. The sequence continues at coordinate 5,603 of CAVTCR010000006.1, read as the reverse complement.
AGAATCTCCACATACTTCCAGGTCAAAGCAAATGGGGAGATTGTCTCACGTTGCCAATCGTAACGGACTTTACCAGTGTTGAGGTCACGCAACAGCGTACAGGTAAAATCCGCCACCTTGCGTGGTTTTTCCGCTCCGGGCTGCACGGTTTGTTCAGGTTCGAAGCTCTCACCATGACTCACGATACGTTGACTCTTGATAGCCAGTAGTGCATCGCGTCCACCCATCGCGAGCACTGCCGAGTCAATATAAACCTGAGCAGGTTGGGCTACACTTTGCCGGGGCAAACAGCAACAAGCCACGACACCCATCGCTAAGAAAAAAACTCGTGTGAACATTCTTTCACTCTCAAACGAAGGGGCGGGTTCGCGGCCCGCCCCTCCATGACCGTCATTGAATCATCCTTCTTATCGACTTACGCAGCAAACCCAGATTTTCACCTCTTCAGTAACTGTCAGCGATTCTTCAGCCGCTGTGCCCACTGTGTTACCTTGGGAAATCCATTGAAGTCGATCCCATTACGTTCACACAGCGCCAAAAACGGCGTGAAGGCAATATCCGCCATTCCATAGCTTCCCATCAGGAAATCATTGGTTTGCAGTTGCTGTTCGAGTCGGGGTAGTAGTTCATTCAATCGCGCTTTGTTGCGATCGATTTTCTCCTGACTCCGTTCAGCTTGGGTCTTGCGATTCTCATATAGCACGCCGATGAGCGGAGGGACAAACTGGCTGTTACACCATTCCACCCATAAGCGCATCTGCGCCTTGGCGCCTGCCTCGGTCGGCGCTAACGCGGGAGTGGGATATTTGTCTTCAAGATACTCGTTACAGAGCGCAGACTCGTATACCCACGCGCCTTCTTCAACGAGCACGGGTACTTTGCCATACGGGTTCAACGCCAGGTACCAGGGTTGCTTCTGCTCTTGGTGCGGGAGATCGAGCAAAATTCGATCAAACTCCAAGGCTTTCTCTTTGAGGACGATCCTCGTCCTCATGGCGAACGGTCAGGGCAGATAATCGAAGAGTTTACGCATAATCCTTTCCTCCTTTGTTGCTGGCAACATTAGGAAAGGCGAGGATGAGAGTCAAGCTGCGGAGAAGGGTGTAGGGCGCACAACCGTGCGCCCCTCTTGCTCAGACCGTAATGGTCGAGCCGTCAAACTTGGTCAGGGAGAACCCACTGAAGAATTCAGTGTAGGTTGCGCGGAAGTCAGTCAGAATACCTATAGCAACCGCCTCGCCTAGCTTGAGGCCTTCGATGATATCGGAACGCCAGTGGATTCCCGCTGTGTCACGACCTATACTGGCATTCGTGGCTAACTTGTTGAGTTCGTCACCAACTGTCAGTGCTCCGCCAGTATACGGATCGAGAGCGGTGCCGTCGACATTGGCAACGACCGGATTTGGAATCACGAAGGACTCCTTAAAGAATGCCTTCAGAACAGTCGTACACGCCCCAGCATATGCTGCATGTCCAGAAGGATAAGCTGTATGGGTGGGACAGCCCTCTGGATACGCTTGCGGCAAGAGGTAAGTGCCGTATTTGCTAAACACGGCATCAAGAACTGGGGAGTTGAGAATCTCAGGGTGGATCGGATAACTGGCCGCACCGATCTTATGATTATGCAGATGGCCAGCAAAAGCTTCCGGTCGTAAGCGTCGGTGCACGAGCCACTTTTGATACCACGTCGGCTTCAAGGATTCGTTAGCAACTCGTGCGACTAAGTCGAGTATATGAGGCCCGCCAAAAGTAACAAATCCGACTTGCTTGGCCGAGGCTTTGTAGGGATTCGCATCGTCCAAGGCTGCCCCACCAAAACTGAGCAGAATAAGGGCAGCATAAAGGAAGGCTTGGTAAGTAAAGTCACGATGAACATATTCGCCCAGGTCACGTCCATTACTGAGATAACGCGTCACCGGGTCAAAAGTGATACTGGCTGTCGGTGGAAAACCCCTCTGACAGCTTAACCAGTCGGCATAGCTGGTGATGAAATCATTGCCTTCTACTGGCACCCGATACTGTTGCACGATCGTCTGTGCCCCAAAGGTACTGTTCTTCCATAAAAATTGCGAAATATATGGTCCAGTGAGATCTCCTGGAGTGGTGCCACGAAAAAGCGTTCCCGTCGTCACAACGCCACCGGCTTTTGGGCCTTTGAAGACGGAAAACTTCGAAAGATCGACTGCCGCAGCTTGAGTCAGCGGATTAGTATCATATTCAACAAATGGTACGTCGCGAGTGAGGGCTTGCCAATAGAGTTCTCCTATCTCACTTGCTTCTTCTGCGCTGCTAAAAGCAGGCGGGGCAATTATCCCTACGTGATGCGAGTCCGGACCTTCGAGAGAATATGTATAGGCAGCCTGAGGGTTGACCTGTCTCACACTCCCACCCTGCGGAATCGCCTCGAACGCATTTGGATCACCAGACGTTAGGGCGGCAATGTAGGCACTGTAAGCCGAGAGATCGACTTGGCCAAGATCGTTATGAGGCAGCGCTTTGGAGTAACTGCCGATCTTATTGGCGAAGAGCGCTTCATCTCCATTGTCCAGATGTTCGGGCAAAGGCAAATCGCGCTGAAATCTCGCGGTATCACGACGAATTTTATAGGCGCGCTCACGGCGCTTTTTAGGTTTATCTGGGCCGATCGCTGCTTCTGCCGCCGTCGTTCCCACGCGAAGTCGTGCGAAACCGAGGGTATCAACTGCTACGCTCGCAGCGGCTATGCCACCAACGCGTGCAAGAAACCCTCGACGGCTGACGGAGTTTGCTACTTTAGCTTTCTGTTCTTGTTGCTTCTGCGGCTCCTCTACATCAGGGTGATGATCTGGTAGAACCTGCTCCGGTCTCGGATCCTTCTCCTCCATCCTTACTACTCTCCTTCCTTCGTTACTTTAGCTGAGGACGACTTTTCTCCACTGCAACACCTTTAGTTACTCAGTCAGAATCGTAGCATTTGCAATTTCGTTCGTCTAATTTTTCGGTTTTCTCTTTCGACAACATTTGACCCCAGAAAATAATTTTCGTATACGTGCGGAACACGAATGAGAAACCTACAGACAGCGTGTTGCGCCTCTGTCAATTTCATCACTGAAGGGAATTAGCACATGAAGTTCCATCTATTCGTTTACGCCACCTTAGGTCGCCGCCACGAACTTGCGGCGGGTATGGCGGGCAAACGTCCGGAGTTGTACCAGCGCATGCTGGATGAAGTCGCCGCGATTACCCGTTTTGCCGATGAGGCTGGCTATGCTGGAATTGGTCATCCCGAGCATCACTTACAGATCGAAGGGTTTGAAGCGAGTAACGAACCGGGGCTGCTCTCAATGTGGATGGGGCAGCACAGCAAACGGCTACGCATCAACATGGTGGGCTTCGTTGCACCAACACATAACCCAGTCCGCACCGCAGAATATATCGCCACCTTAGATCATATGCTGCGAGGTCGTCTCGGCGTCGGCATGGTGCGTGGCTATCAAGCACGTTGGGTTCACAACTTCCGCATTCGTCAGGACCTTAACGCGGTTGGAGATTGGAACCGCAACAGCGAAGATGACGACATCAACCGTGAGTACTTCAAAGAGTTTGTCGATATTATCCTCACCGCCTGGAAGAAAGACACTTTTAGTTATCAAGGCAAGTATTTCACCATTCCTCCCAAGGACATGGTGAATCCGCACGTACAGCCGGTCTACACCAAGTACGGCGCCGGTGTTGATTCCGACATGCGTATCCGCGAGATTGGTATCGCACCAAAACCCCTGCAGAACCCGCACCCACCGCTCTACGGCGGCTTCACTCACAGTATGCGTACCGCGCTCTTCTGGGCGCAGTACGCGGGCAAACCGATCGTGCTCGCCTCAGACTTACAGTTCTGCAAACGTCTGTGGCAGGCGTACAGCGAGGAGGCAGCAAAGCACGGACACAACGTTCAGCCGGGGGACCAAGCGGCATGGGGTGGCTCCATGATCTGTGCTCCGACGATGGCAACAGCACAGGAATGGTCTCAGGATGTGAAATGGATGTGGGATGAGTGGTTCGTTCCGTTTGGGCAAGGTCACCCGGAGTATTTGATCGGTGATCCAGACTTCATCTCTCGGCGTATTGAAGAAGCGGCGAAAACGTTCCCTATCAAAGAATGCTTCTTCCTGCTTCCCCAAGGGATCTCCCCACTTGAGCAGGTCCTGAGTTCGTTAGAACTCTTTGCCAAGAAAGTGATGCCACGATTCGCAGATTAGTGACAAAATTAGCTGATCGGCAGTACAGAAGGAGAGGAGAAAACATGGCCAATGGCACTCAACAACCACCAATGCTTAACGGCATCAAAGTCCTTGACTTCACTCAATACCTCGCCGGCCCAACCGCAACGCGCTTGATGGCAGAGCTTGGTGCAGAAATTATTAAAGTAGAACAAGCCAAAGGTGGCGACCCCTCACGCACCCTACCCTTTCTCAAAGATGGTCGGAGCGTGTATTTCATCCAACAAAATCGCGGCAAGAAAAGCTTCTGCGTTGATTTCAGCAAACCTGAAGGCGTTGAGCTGGTGCGCGCGCTTGTGCCGCATGTTGATGTCGTCATTGAAAACTACGGTCCCGGCGTCATGGAGAAACGCGGGCTTGATTATGCCGCACTCAAACAGATTAACCCACGCGTTATCATGTGTTCCATCTCAGCGTTCGGACGTAAGAGTCCGCTGTCGCACCTCACCGGCTATGACTATATAGCCCAAGCATTTTCTGGAGTCATGCACATGACTGGCGACGCAGATGGACCACCCCGCTTTGTCGGAGTCGCCATTGCCGATGGCATTGCTGGAGTGAATGGATTTGCGGCACTCGGTTACGCGCTCTTTCATCGTGACCGCACCGGGCAAGGACAGCACATCGACATTGCGATGGTGGACGCGCTGTATCACATGCAGTCCGTCGAACTGCAAATGTTCGCGGCCAGTAAAGGCAGCTACAAGCCGATGCGCTTTGGCATTCACCACTACATGGGGTGTCCACAAGGTGTCTTTAAGGCGCCGCAGGGTTACATCGTGATCCTTGCACTCGATCGCCAGTGGGCGAACGTTTGTAACGCATTAGGCAAGCCCGAGCTGATTAGTGATCCGCGGTTTTCTTCGGCAGGAAGGCGCGGCAAAAATCAAAAAGAGCTGATCCCCATGATCGAAGCCTGGCTACAGTCCTTCCCGACAGACGAGGCGGCGCTGAAAGCCTTGGCCGATCATCGCGTACCAGCCGGACCAGTGATGTCGATTGCAGACACCGTAACACATCCCTATTTCGCGGCACGGAAAATGGTGCGACAGGTCCCAGACCCACTTCTCGGTGAAGTCACTATCCCTGGGTTCCCGTTTAAGTTTTCGGCGTTTCCTGAAGAGTTGGACTTACGAGCGCCGGTGTTAGGACAACATAACGAAGAGGTGTTGGGACGGTTTCTTGGGCGTGCGCAGGACAGTCTCGCCCCGCTCTATCAACAGGGCATCTTGCATAGAAGTAACACATAGTGAAAAGCACGAACAAACAAAAGAGAGAGACTCGCGTATGAATCTTGACTCACTTATTCGTGCGGTACAGAAAAGCTTAGGAGTGGGAGTCGATGGC
>CAVTCR010000005.1:0-81131 GCA_963733195.1 uncultured delta proteobacterium | reverse complement strand
AGTTGTCGTCAGCGGACTGAGACTCACCGGACCATCAACCGCAATAGTTCCACTCTTGTTCACAGTCATGCGTACAGCGGTTTTTACTTCGTTATTTTTTCCCGTAGAGAAATTCTCTAGTGAAACAGAAAATGGAGCGGCCAGTATCGATACCGGTTGCCGTGGCACTTTGTCGTCAAACCGTATCGCATATTGATCGAGATTGATCTTTTTCACTTGGACCAACCACGGCTGCCCTGTCTTGTCTTGAGGTGCTGGCTCCTGAGACTTATTGGCTGCTTTTTTCCTTTTGCGTAGAGTAGGAGTAGCTATTGGTTTCTTCTCTGAGGCTGTCGTTGTTGGCACCAAGTTCGCAAGGCTGAGGGTCCCGTCCTTTTCGCGTCTGACTTGTATGGCTCCCTTGCCCGTCGTTACTTCACTCACAGTGATGTTTTGGTTCTCCACATCAATAGCGGCGTCTTTGATCGTGAAGGCCGGGACTCTAAGAAAATCGTCCTTTTCTCCTCGTTTCCGTAACCGTAGCGCATTAAGCGTCACCGCTAGACCCGAAAGGGTCGTTGAAGTGCTCGTCTCTGGCCCTTTGGCGTACGAGAATTGCGTCGAGACATCGACCTTTCCGTCTTCGATATCAAACAAAAGGTACTTGGCATAATAGGAGGCATAACGATTGATAGGAAGCTGTTGTACAGAGACAGTTCCTTCAGCTTTGAGAGGCTCACGCAGAACCGTCCCGGTTTGTTGGATTACCTCACCAGCATCACTCTTACACGCTACCTCAAGTGCAATGGGTTTCGTTACATCAGTACTTACCTGACGAACAATCACATTGAGACTATCGAGCACGGTCTGAAACGGCTTCTCTTGTGTTTCGTCAATGAATGTCATCTTACCTTCAGTGAGACGAATCTCGGGAATCTCAACAATCGTTGGAGTGACCTCTGGTGCAGACTCCGGTTTCTTCTCTGCCTCTATCTTCTCCGCTGTCTCTGTCACTATCTCCGCTTCTGTCTTCTTCGCTGCTTCTATCTCTTATTTTTTTTCTCTATTGTTGTCTCCGTCTTCTTCTCTGCCTCATCCTTCTTCGTCGCCTCAGTCTTCTGCTCTCCTACAAGGGTTGTGACGTTGAGCACCCCGGCTTTATCAAGTTGCAGATGCACTTCCGGCCTTTGCAAAAGGATTGTCCCAAGCTTGACCTTACGGGCAAAGACGTCGAGCGTATCAACGGGCACCTGTAAGAGCGGCAACGTTAGTACGGGCTGATCACCCAGGGTGGTCACCACCAGGTTATTGAGCACGATCGAACCGTTGACCAACAGGGCACGCTCCTGCTCACTCTGTTGAGTGAACGAAAGCGCCAGTTTGGTATCTAGACTCCCGGAGTCGAGTTTGAAACGCAGGTCGGCAGGAATGTATTCGAGATATTTGGGTAATTCGATGTTCTTGATGTTCACGTCGAGTGACGTTTCCCGCGTGGTGCTGAATGGTTTGGTCTTACCGCCAAGAGCGATCGGCGTACCGTTGATTTTCGCCGCGAACGACGGCTCGGTGTATACATCAACCTGGTACGGCAAACGCGAGAGAAAGGGGATGCCAACATTGAGATCACGGACGGTGTGTTGTGCCTTTTGGGGACGGTCGTCAAAATCAACACTCCCGTTCTCTAAACGGATATTATTGAATGAGAAACGTAACGGTTCTGACTCCGGTTGGGTTTGTGGCGGTGTTTCCGGTGTGGCCGTAAACTCGGTGAGCAGATCCGAGAAATTATAGCTTTGGTCTTCGTTACGGATGATCGAAATGGATGGTCCTTTGAGCAAAATGTCCCGCACAATTGGCCCACGCTCCCATACTGAGGCGGCTTCGAGATCAAGCGCGAGTTCCTCAAACGAAACAAACGGATCAATACCATCACGATCCTTGATCCCGAGCCCTTTCACTTGGAGTGTCAAGTAAAACGGATTGAAGCGGACTTCTTGGACCGTGGTCTCACGGTGGAGGAGTTTCGTCAGTTGACTGGTGAGGACATACTTGAGGATATACGGCAGGCCAAAGAAGCCGAAGAGCGTGAAGACAATCTGCCCAACTATGCTCCACAAAAGAAATTTCTTCCAAAAGCCAAAGGTCAGAACTCTTGAGAGGTTCATCCTTCACCCTCCCAGTTTTACAGATGCGTTATTGCAGACCCCATGACTAACGCAGTCTACCCCAAAAACCGCGAATAACCTGACGTCAAATTTATTTTTAATAAGATAACCATAGCTGACAAAAAAATGCCGCCTCCGTCATTTCAATAATCAGCTCTCCGCTACTTTCATTTTGTTATTCCTAACAGAATGAAGAAAAATACTATTTCTCCCAGATATTATCCGAGAAATTTTTATTGACTGGTTGTGGCACGGCGTATGCTCTGTGGTGTCGGTAATTCACCTGGGGGTACCAACAATGATAAATCTACAAGCAGCTCGCTACAACTCGATCCAAGAACTACTTACTTCGTTCAATTATGTCATCGATCAAGATAATAACTGGTTCGTCAAACCGATTGGCAATGAACGCATGATTGTAATTCCATTTGTGGCGTTAGCCGGCCACTCGGTGAAAACTTTCTATGAAAAAGCTGAGCAGTGCGGGTGGCTGAAACCAGTACAGGTTCCTGTCTCCACGCCAGAGCCACCGCCGCTGTATCAATTCACGCCAGATCAGATCTTCTGATGCAGGCTGTTTTCAGACGGCAAGGGGAGCATGGCCCTACATGACTGCGCGCCCTTCGACTTCGCTAAGCGTTTTATCCTGAGCTTTCGAAGGCTCAGGACGAATGGAGCGTGAATTGACCTCGCACAAATTCCAAACGTGAATTGCGAATATTCTCTCGGTATTAACTAACGGGCGCGGCTTGCTCGACTCGACTTGGGTGCTTTTCTCCCTGAAACCTACAGCCTGTAGCCTGTTTCTCGCTTTCCCCTTTTCCCCCTCCTCATCGCCGTGCTAGAGTGCGCGACATGCCTCGTATTCGTAAAGGAGGGTTGTATGGAACGTGTCACGCAATTGGGTTACCTGGGACTCAGTGTCAGCGATATTAACGCCTGGGAACAATTCGCTACACAAACTTTAGGATTACAAGTCGCTAGTCGAGAGAATGATGGCACCCTCTTATTCCGCATGGATGAATATCATCATCGTTTTCTGGTCCATCCCACGGGGAAAGACGATGCCGCATATTTCGGTTGGGAAGTTGCCGATGAGCATGCCCTCAAAGGTATGGCCGCGCAGCTCAAAGCCGCCGGAGTCGAAGTCCGTAAAGGAACGCCCGACGAGGCTGCCTCGCGTCGTGTGGTTGACCTCATCTGCTTCAAAGATCCGAGCGGCATTCCGTCAGAGATCTTCTATGGTCCGTTGATGGCGTATAACACGCCGTTCCGCTCGCCGCGCCAGATCTCCGGCTTCGTCGCCGGCCAGCAAGGCTTAGGACACATGGTCGTTACCATGGATGACATGGAGCAGAGTTTACAATTCTACCGCGATGTCCTGGGTATGCGTATTAGTGACTTCGTACACGTCGTCCGTCCTACTGGACAGAAGCTGTATCTGGTCTTCTTTCACTGTAATCCACGTCACCACACGATTGCCTTCTTCGGCATGCCCAATGCGCAGAAACGCCTTAATCATTTCATGTTGCAAGCACAATCGCTCGATGACGTCGGATCAACGTTCTACCTCTGCCAGGATCAGGGTGTTCCGATCAATCGCAGTTTAGGTCGCCATACCAACGACCAGATGATGTCGTTCTATATGCGTTCACCAGCCGGATTTGAAGTCGAGTACGGCTACGGTGGTCGCGTCGTAGATGACAGCACCTGGCAGGTGCAACATCATATGTCTGGCAGTATATGGGGACACCGACCGTTAGCTCGGTAGAAGCGGGGAAAGGGGTAAAAGGGGAAGAGGTCAAACGGGGAAATGGATAAAAATGCTTGGAAAGAATCTGTAATCTCCCGTTTCGTTATTTCCCCTTTTCGCCCTGCCTCAATTTTTACGCGGTGATCTGCCGCACGTACTTGCCGATCTTATCGATCGCCTGCTGACCTTCCGGCAGGAACGGCGCAAACAGATGCCACACGTGCGGCATCTCTGGCCAGACTTCTAGATCGACTTTGACGCCCGCTTTCTTGGCTTTTTCAGCCACACGAGTGGAGTCGTCGAGCAACGTTTCTGCATCGCCCACTTGAATCAAGCAGCGGCGGGAGTCCGGTGAGATCGGCATGTAATCGGCGCCGCCAGAGGTGACTTCGGATCTTTGCCACCGAGGTAGAGCTGGGCCATGCCAAGCAGTCCTTGTTTTTGCACGACTGGATCGGCCTTCGCTCTGGTCGTCATCGATTCCCCCATTCCTTCCATGTCCGCCCACGGTGAAATGCACACGCCTGCTGCCGGGAGAGGAACCTTCGCATCTCGTAACGCCACTAGAGTAGCTAAAGTCAACCCTCCGCCAGCAGAGTCGCCAGCAACGACAATGTGGGCAGGTTTAATGTTTTGCGCCAACAACCAACGATACGCTGCCGTTGCATCATCGACCGCAGCAGGAAATGGATGTTCTGGGGCGAGGCGGTAATCGAGTACCAAACCACGCGCACCTGAAGCTTTCGACAAACGCGCAACCGTCTCACGATGTGTAGCAATAGAGCCCATTACATAGCCGCCACCATGCAGGTACAGGATCACTCGATCATCCGCAGCGCCAGGACCGGCGATCCACTCAGCCGGAACACCACCGGCATTCACCGGTGTACACTTTGTTTCTCCCGCTGAGGGAAAGGCAGAGACATCTTCCATGACGGCGCGTAGAGCTTTGAGGTCATTCCCTGCCTGCGCCATTTTCTCTCCCATCATCTTGAACGCATCAAGGGCCATCTGTAGTTGTGGACTTGCCATAGTACTTCCTCCTTCATGTGGTTTATTCACAAAGAAACCTGGTGTATGGAGCGTGATACGTAATGCGTGGTGCATAGAATGGGACAAAAGGACACAGATAGTCTCGCAACACGTAACACATTTCACGCAACACGATCAGCCCAATTACATTTTCTTCTTTTACTTCGCCGCCGGTTTGACAAACTTCAACGTCATACGATCGCTCTCACCGATGGCGAGGTACTTTTCTTTATCTACATCCTTCAACCGTAGAACAGGCGGTAGTGTCCACACCCCTTGTGGGTAGTCTTTCGTGTCTTTCGGATTCGCGTTGATTTCTGACTTGTCAGCAAGTTTGAATCCTGCATCTTCAGCAAACTTGATCACCACATCTTCTCGTACATACCCGGATGCGGCTTTGGGATCTTGTGGCACTGCGGGATTCCCACGATGCTCGACAACGCCAAGAATACCCCCTGGCTTCAAGGCACGAAACATCGCTTTGAACGCTGCCTCGGCTTGCTCATTTCCCATCCAGTTGTGGACATTGCGGAAAGTGAAGACCATATCAGCCGATCCTTCCGGCCCAATGTCCACATGTGTTGGTGGCGCTAAGATCGACTCCTTGACGTTGCCGAATAGAGCAGGATTGGCAGCCAGTTTATCTTTGAAGCTCTTCGCTGCGGTGCGCTGGCCCTCAACGCTCGACTGTGGATCAACACCAGCCGCGTAATAGGTCCCTCGTTCCTTGAGAAACGGTGCAAGAATATCGGTGTACCATCCACCACGTCCCGGCCACACTTCAACCACGGTCATATTGTCCTTGATCCCCAACCAGGTGAGAGTTTCGAGCGGATGCCGATATTTATCGCGAGCTTTGTCCGCCTCGCTGCGATGCGCTCCTGCAACGATCGCTGACAGAGCGCCAGCGGAACCGTTCTTCTTCTCGTGGTGGTCGGCCCGGGCAAGAGAAAATGTCACTCCTAGTACACCTAGCAATGCCAACGATAGACAATCGCCACCAACTGAATGTTCGCCTCATGCCGCTTTTCCTCCTTGTGCCTTTGCAGCAAACTTTCGCAAAAATTCAATGTTCAGACCAAGCTTTTCACCGAGCCACAGCGCGTTAGCTGTATGATCAGCAACATCGTCACCGGTCTCAGGGTGAATAAGCACATCTAAACCTTGGTGATGAGTCATAAGCCAGGGCACCAGCACGCCGAATTCACTCGGCGCGAACTTCACTTGATACATCGATTTCGGATGTGGGCCGAGAGGTTTTTCGTGGATGCGTCCCAGCTCCACATCGAAGCGTTCGGCTAATCCGTCACGTACTTGCAGTGCAGCCTCACGCGTTGGCGGATCAAAATAGACGTGGGCGTGGAAGCCTGTAATGACCATAGGGGCCCCTTTCACGAAAGAGACGGAACCATCAGCTGGGAATTACGCTACCCATCCGTGCTGCAATGTGTACACAGTCCCCGGTGGATACCACCACTCACCAGTTTTGCAGTGTGGGCATTTTTTGGGCAGAGAACCGCGAGCGTATTCCGGCACGCCGACGAGCGCTTTCACTGAACCCTCAAACGTGCCGTCGCGCGTGACCTTCTTAATCAACATGTATAGCCCCATACCACATTCCGGGCAGGCGATGACTGTGCCAGAGTTGAGGCATGACATGGGAGTGATACGTTCAGGTGAAGGGCGTGACATAACTCCCTCCAGACTTTGGGGGCTGGGGGCCGGGGATTAGTACCAACCCCCGACCCCTGATCCCCAAACCCTATTTGTTCAACGTGGCCTGTCCTTGGGCACCAGTCACCACTTTGATTTGTACTTTCTTGCCCGAGTTATCGAGCTTCGGTAGCACATCTTGTGCAAACCGCTCCATCTCACGCAACACATCATGCGTGGGTTGCTGCGCCCAATGCCAGATCAGCACGAGGTACTCTACTGGAAAACGATCAAGCTGACTCTGCAACTGCTCACGAACATCTTCTGCTGTGCCGCCAACATAAAGTCCGCAGTTAATCACAGACTGTACCGGGTCAGCTAGCATCTTGGTCGTGTCAAAGTCCTTAAAGAACTTAGAGTAGAAATCAACATAAATATCCACATCGTACTTAGCGATCGCTTGCCGGTACGCTTCATACGAATCGGTCACGTGGATCCAACGCACTAAGGCTTGGCGCTCACCGTAGCGGATGTTGTGGCCTGCAGCTTTGGCTGCTTCCCAACACGCCATACCATGCTCAACTGCTTTGTCGATCGGTGAGAAATAGACCGGCACAAATCCGTTCTTGCCGCAATAGACTGCAGATTCTTTGCTGGAACTGGTAGCGACAAATACCGGCGGATGTGGCTTCTGATACGGTGCCGGTACGACACTGATTGTCCGTACTTCGTTGTTGGCGCCGATCTCGCCATTCACTCCACTCTTGCGTGCAAGTTCGTAGGCAGGATACCCTTGTACGCCGGTTTCATAGGGGTAAGGAATCTTGAAGAACTTACCGTTATAGGTGACTGCATCTTGCGTCCAGCACTTGAGGACAATGTCCATTTGTTCTTCAAAGATCTGACGGTTCAACTCGTCGTCCGCCGATCCATCAGACAGTGTTGCCTTTGAGTTATAGTGCTGACCGATAATGTTCGCCCAGCGTGCTTGATAGCCGCGAGCAAACCCGGCAAAGAACCGACCCTGGAGAATGTGATCGAGAATCGCGCATTCTTCGGCGACGCGCACTGGGTTTTGTGTACTCATGACGTACCCAAGCGCACCCAAGTGCAGGTTTCGCGTCATGTTTGCCCACCAGGCATTCAACACGCCAGGGTTCGGACCAACCTCGTAGCCTTCTGAATGAAAGTGATGCTCAATGGTGCTGAATCCCCAGTAGCCTAGCTGATCAGCCGCCTGTGCCAACATCGCCCAGTCGCGAATGATCTTCTGGTAGCGCTCACTGTTGCGTCCGATCGGGCGCATCGTCTCCCGTTCATTCCCATTCGCCGGGACGACTGGATAGAGTTGGATGATCGGTTTTACACTCATGCATGTCTCCTTCTCTTCAGTGGCCAGTTGCCGGTTATCAGTTCTTAGTTAGGGAAGGAGATACCAGAAATGCACTAGTAACCCAAGGGACTCGGCTGCCTTTTTTACGGACTGTTGACAACTTTTCTACCGCATCCCCTGGCGCTGTCGTTGCGCCTGCACCCGCGCAGCGAATTCTGCGGGCTTCATAATCAGCGAACCTTGCGATTGCTCTTGCTCGTGCTGCTTCTCTTCGTGAAAGTGCATAGCCAGGCTTTGGCGGACGAGTTCTTCGCAAAAGGGAATGCCTTTACCACTATAGTCCTGCTGTTTCATGGCCAGCGCAACAGCGAGGGCACGCTTGGCAGCATCAAGCCGGTCAGTCGCAGCAAAATACACAGCGGTCTCTTCTAGCCGTCGTGCATAAGCGCCGCCTTGAACCCCAGAAAAAATCTCTCCAATCGCTTTTTCGATCACCGTCTGCAAACGATCTTGCTGTTGATAGCGATTGAGAATGAGCGGGCTCTCTTGGGCCTGGGCAATCTGATCGGTGTAATGATGTGCACGTTCATGATCAAGGAACCAGCGTTGTATTTCCGGTTCTTGGAACAGCTGCACCGAAGTCGCAAGCAGTTCCTTATCATTTGCTACCGCTTCTGGTTCGATACTTGACGGTAGTGGTAATTCAGCGGGCTGGGCTGGAGTCGATAACAGATGTGAACGGTAGGCAGGATACGGCTCAACAGAAGTCATGCCACGACCTTTCACCCGTTCGTAACCTTCGTGCATAAGGAAATCGCAGTAGCGCCACGGTACTTCAATCATCGTAAAGCCGAATCGCGTGCCAATGTCCTCGCGCATCGTGCGGAAGCCTTTGCGGGTGATTTCTGCACCTTCGATGTGTTGCATGCCGTCGGGCTCGTTAATCACTGCTGCTAGATAGTGCAGCCCGCCACCCGTCTTTAATTTCAGTAGCCACACCAAACGGTCTCCACGACCATCAATCGGCGACACATAACCTTCGGGCTCAACAGGCGCGAGAATGGGTCGAGCGGGCGCTTTTTCCACTGCACGCTCTGGCTGGATATCTTTTTGTGACAATTTATATAGGGAACGATGGATTTCACGGCGTGCGTTTTTATCGGTGATTTTCTCCTCCCACGACACGAGTGTTTGCGCCGCCTCTTTCGTCGGATAATCACCAAGTAGGGCCGCCAATGCCAAATCTGCTGCTGGATGTTGCCCTACGCGTTCAGTCAGTGCCGCCAAGCTGAGGTTTTGAGACTGCAAGCCGGCAAGACTCAAACCCCATTGGTCCAGGAGTTTTTTCCCTTCGGCCAATTGTGACTCACGCGCTGTATCTCTTTTTGCCATAGCAACCCTCCAGGCTGACCAACCGGGAGCAACTAACCACCTCACTTCAACAGTGTCAACGGGAAGAGAGACTGTAGGCTAGAGGCTAAAGGCTGTAGGGTAGGGAGGCTCCGATGCTTGCTGTTTACCAATAGCGCTTCTCGCTTGGGTGCAGTACAATCGCAGCCTCCGGTTCCCGCTCGGGCTGAGCCCCCTTCGACGTGGCTCAGGCAGCACGGCTTCGACAAGCTCAGGATAAACTACACGGAGTGAAGTCGAAGCCCTCGGGCACAGCGCCCTTCGACTTCGCCGCCCAGTGGCTACGCTCAGGGTGAGCGGAGAGTGTTTCATTTCATTGTTGTGCAGGACATAATTGCAAGCCACAACGACACCTGAAGCCCACTATCCGGCAACTCAGCACTGATTTTACTCAGTCCTCATTCTCGTTACTCATGGACCGACCTAGCCCCTCTGTCGGATTGCTGCTAGGTATTTCGCCATGAGTGCACGCTTTTGTTCGCAATGTGGAACAAAAACCGTTCCTGATGCACGGTTCTGTGCATCATGCGGTACGGCTCTCCCTGGCTCCGGCAAAAAGACACCAGCCCAAAACACCCCTCACACTTCTGCCTCGTGGCGTACTCAGCTTCCTGGACTCACGGTGCTGGCGTCGTATTTGCTGATAGGTACTGGATTATGGTTCGCTGTGCTACGCACACAACCGTTTCCGACGGTCGGTGCTTCAGCTGACGGTCCTGCTACCGGTGGAGGCCAGGAACTCCCGCAAAACCATCCTCCGGTTACACTCCCAGAGGAGGTTCGCAAACGAATCACTGAGTTCGCCAACCAGGCAAAAGAAAAGCCGCAAGACGTTGGCGTCTGGAAGTCACTGGCAGAGATGCAGTTCCGCGCATCGCAGATCGAAGCGAGTTATCGCAGTGCCGCGCTCGAATCGTTTAAGCATGTGCTCGAACTTGCCCCGAACGACCTCGACGCCTTAAAGGGAATCGGCAACATCTACTATGACTTCGAGGAGCACGCGAAAGCAGTTGAGTATTACAAACGTTACCTCACCCAGAAGCCTGACGATTCCGGGGTGCGCACGGATCTCGGCACGATGTATCTCTATAGCAACAATTTCGATCAAGCGATCGGTGAGTATCAAGCTGTGATCGCTAAGGACCCCGGATTTTTTCAGGCGTATTTCAATCTCGGAGTGGCGTATAACGAAAAAGGCGAAAAAGGCAAATCGCTAGAGGCGCTTAATAAAGCGAAAAGTCTGACGACAGACCAAGCCGTGCGCGACCGCATTGACCAGTTCCTTACTCAGATCAGCATTCCAGTATCACCATCGGTCGCTCAAGCACCTCCAACAACGGCACCTCCATCTCAAGTTGCTCAGGTACAAGTTGATCCATCATTGTCCCCGTTCCAGCAAGCTGTTGAACAGGTCCTGCGCGGGGCAAACATTATGGGAGAGCGTATTAACCGCATCGAATGGTCATCGCCAACTGAAGCCCGGGTGCTATTACAGAATTTCCCAATGTCAGGAATGCCGCCTCAGGTGCGCGCCGGGCTCGTAGGTAGGCTCCAAACCAAGATCCTTGAAGCGAAGGAAGCTGCTGGAGTGAGCAGTGCCGCTAAGGTCGAGTTGATCGATCTGGACTCTCAACAAGTGATGGAGACGTTGAACTCATGAGTCAAACACCGAGTGCCACTGAAACCCCCTATTACTTATCCATTAGTGACGAAATCGACATTTTCCGCGCGGCCTACGCGTGTCGCCTACCGGTGCTGCTCAAAGGCCCGACCGGATGTGGCAAGACTCGCTTTGTCGAGTACATGGCCCATACGATCAGCACAGAGAAGGGTAAAACAGCAAAAGAAACAGTCCCAGGTAACATCATTACCGTCGCGTGCCACGAAGATCTCACTGGAAGTGATCTTGTTGGTCGTTATCTGATTAAAGGCGACGACACAGTCTGGATCGATGGGCCGCTCACGCAAGCCGCACGTATCGGCTCGGTGTGTTATCTCGACGAAGTGGTCGAAGCGCGCAAAGACACCATCGTGTTGATCCATCCCCTGACCGATCACCGACGCATTCTCCCCATCGACAAGAAAGGCGAGATTCTCGAAGCGCACCCCGACTTCTTGTTAGTCATCTCGTACAACCCTGGCTACCAAAGCATCCTGAAGGACCTGAAGCACTCAACTCGTCAACGGTTTGTTACGATTGAATTTACTTACCCTCCTCGCGATAAAGAGGCACAGGTTATTGCGCACGAAAGCGGCCTCAATATTGACATCTCGCTTGATCTCGCGCGCCTTGGGGAAAAGGTCCGCTATTTGAAAGCCAGTGGCTTAGAAGAAGGAGTGAGTACGCGATTATTGATTTACGCCGGCCAGCTGATCCATCGCGGCGTACCGGCTCGTCGCGCCTGTGCTGTTGCCGTCTCCCGCTCCTTGACTGATGATGTCGATTCGCAGCGCGCGATTGATGAAGTGATCAACGCGATTTTTCCTTGACGATAGAAAGGTAAGGTGGTGGACACAGCGCGCCGAGAAAGTGGCACGTGCTACGTGCCTACGCTCAGCATGAGCGGAGACGATGGGCCCAAATGGACTCAGAAGGACAGGACCCACAGACAATTGGTCAATGCGTAATCCGATACTTCATCGTCTTCGCATGTTGTACCCACCCGTTGACAGTCACAACATTGGGTACTGTTGGGGAGATTTTTCGCTCTGCGGTAACGTTTACCTCTTCCATTTTCTGCTGCAAATTCTCCGGTACGCGCTGTTTGAGTTCTTTCACACTGTCGATACCAGCCGCATTGAGGAGTTCTGCCCAATCCGGCGTCACTCCTGGAATGCGCAGCAGGTCTGCTATGTTCGTCCATGTCAACAGTTGAGCAGTAGTGAACCCGGTCTTCTCTGCCACCGCTGCTCGTCCGTCCGCCGTGCCGCACTGGTCGAGCAGATCAATCACCCAGGCAATGCCAATAGAGCGGAGCCGTTGGCCGAAAGCAGCCCCTATCCCTTCGATCCGCTCAATATCACCACCGAGACGCTCTTCTGCCACTTTGTACCGTGCTTCAAGCGCAGCCCATTTGGCCTTCCAGTCAGCATTAAGATTGTCGTAACGGCTCTTCTGGTCAGCTTCGACTGCCGAAACTCGGTCTGTCAGTTGCCGGACCTGAGCAGCATACCCGTCAGCTTCCATACGCACGGCGGCATGTTTGATTGACCAGTCAGTCACCTCGGTTTGCAGCTTTCCTCTTTCGGTTTCGAGTGCCTCAATCACCGCCAGACGGGTCGTGAGCGCAGCAACCTGTTGTTGTGCATCGGCGTGTTTGCCCTCAACTTCTTGCCATTTCTTGTGCCACTCTGACTCACTTGCTGTTATTTTCGCGATCTCTGCTTTGAAATTATCCCGCTCTTGCTCGGTCGCCGTCAGTCGCTGCTGCCACGCTTGGTCCTCAGCTTGGCTCCGCACCAATGCCGCACGAGCGTCATCGCGCAGGCGATCTCGTTCATTGATCAGAGTCACAATCTGTGTTTTCGCTTCGTTGGCGTCCTTCTCGACGCCCGCAAACCGTCGTGCCCAATCGTCAATCTGCACTCGTGCTTGCAGACTCTCATGTTCGAGGGCCGTGTACTTCTGCGAACACGCCTCAAGGTCCGCCTTCAACGTCTCACGCTCTTGCGCACTCGTATTCAACTGCATACGCAGGTCAGCCATCCCTTTTTCCGCCGCCGCCAATCGTCCACGCCAGTCAATCTCCAGTGCCCCATATTTTTTCTTCCAGTCTGTATCTAATGCCGCATGTTGATCAGTGAGCGTTTGGTAGTTCGCCTGGAGATTCTCAAGGTCGGCCTCAAGTCCGGGCACCAACACCGCTCTCGCTGAAGCAGACTGCAGCTCTTTCGAGACACGGAGATGTTCATTCTCAAGACTGTTCCACCGCGATTGCCAGGCTGCTTGCACCTCAGCGACCTCGTCTCGCATCACCCAATGTCGCAGCAGCCACATGAGAAACGCTCCCAAAATGGCGGCCAGCAGAAGGTACAGCCACATGTGTTGAATCAAATAGAACACGGCATCCTTCCTTTCTTTACCGCTGGAGAGCTTTCTTTTCCGAATCTTTGCCCACGCCTTTGAGGGTGAACTCGACGCGTCTATTCCTCTGCATGTCTGCCGCAGTCACATTGGGCGCGACAGGTTTGGTGGGACCATAACCAACAGCAGTGAGGCGTTTCGCGGGAACGCCTTTTTTGACCAGGTAGTCAATAACTACTTGTGCGCGGTTCTTACTCAGCACCATATTCCTCCGCGGGCTTTCACGTTGATCGGTATGACCGCTAATCTCGATACTCCTAGCCGGGCAGTTTTTTGCTGCTTCTGCCAGACGGTCGAGCACAGGATAACTCACAGGACGTATAACCGCTTTTTTGGACTCAAAGTGGATCTGCCTCCGGCCAAGCGTAGCAGCAAGCGCGTCCTGACACCGGGAAGGCGACGCCGTCGTTTCTTGGGAATGAGAAAGGGAAGCAAGGGCTTCTCGCTTCGCCGGAACTTTAGGCGTCGTGGGTTTTACTTTCACAGTGGGAGGTGGCGGAGTAGCTGTTTCTTTGACCTTCGGTGTTTCTGGTGATGACACTCTCGGTTGTTGCACCTCAGGCTCTGTGGCTGGTACTGCTGCTCCGGTCACAGCAGGTGACACAGGGGGAACGCTCGCTGCATGCACCTCCAGCAAATTGGTTACGGTATGTACTCCGTAGAGCTTGCTTACTGCTTTAGCAGCTTCGAGTTTTGCTTCTTGGTTTGGGACGATACCTTGTAACGTCAGTTCCCGACCGTCAGCAGATACGAGAAGATCACTCACTATGTTATTGGCAAGTGCTTCTTTCGCTCGATCTGAAAGATCCTGCTGAATCAGGTCACGGTTGGCGTTGGCACAGAGGTAGGCCAAGAGGCCTGTTCCAAGCAATCCTGCAAGCACTGCCAGGATTGTTTTCATCATTTTCCCCTTCTTGGTCCGGTTGCTGGTAAGCGCCCACCTACCGCCAACGTACAGCTACCCCACTTGTGCCTCTTATGGGCTAGGATCAGACTGGAAGTCAACTGCCCTTTTTAGGGGAATTCACGAGGCTCGACGCTACCCATGCCTACCCCTTCAGGAGCGCAAGGCTTTCTTCAAGAACGCGTCGTCCTGCCTCACGGACGACGGCTGGTGCAGTGCGCGCCAAACCTGTGCCAGCCATCAGCCCCCGGGGTCCAATGTAAAGAACGCTGTCGTCTCAGCGCTGTATTATCCTTCTGGCGGGATATCTTGATATCAGCCCGCAGGATATCTCCGTTGTGGGTATTACAATGCTTACTGCTCCGCAGGCTTGCACTCTCTACGATCTTCATGATTAAAGACGGTGCGATAACCTCAATGTCCTTCATCTACTGCATCGACGTCGGCCTGGCCGCTTATGCGACGCCGGACATGTGACCAACTCATGCCGGTGGCAAGTACGAGAGCAATAATCACCAAGCTGACATAGGTAATTGCTCGTGGACTGTCAGGCGAAATCCATCCCCAACTGGTGATCAGCCACACCAGTGAGGCACAGAGCGCGATCACCAAGATAAGACCAAGCAGTCCGAGTGAACGAAGCGTTGCACGTAAGTAGATCACCCAACCAATGAGAAGCAGTATGCCAACCACTGCCTGTTCTGGGCCAAATGTCGAAAAGTCGGCCAATGCCCAGTGGTAGTACGAATAGCCTTCTAGGTTGTATGTCGCTCCCACTAATAAAAGTGCGAATAACAACCGCCACAGAAAACCTTGTCCAGTGAATCCTTTTTCTGCCATTCCGTCTCCTTTCCAACTCTTCACAGTGGATGACGGATGAAGGGAAGAGTGTCAAGCAAGTGGCTGGGAAGTGTTGACATTGCCTTTTCTACCCGCGAGCAGTAGAGTGGCGAGTAGGAGCCCTTGGCAAAAAGCTTCGTCCCTGCTAACCAAAAATCTCAAGTTTCTGCCTGTAGAGGCAGTATGGAGAGGTGGCCGAGTGGTCGAAGGCGCTCGCCTGCTAAGCGAGTGTACGGGTAACACTGTACCGCGGGTTCAAATCCCGCCCTCTCCGCTCTTTTTTACTGGACTCCGCTAATCACAAAGTTCTGTAGCTTCTCTTGCCATTGAAGGGTGACGTTGCGTCCGTTAAATGGGACCGTATAGGTGCCGCTGGCACCAGTCAGAAAAGGAGGTCCGAGGGTGGCTACGGTAACCGTCGCCCGACCAAACTCCACACCATCGGCGAGTGCCACGACCTGGTGAGTGCCGGTGCCCAGCTCATTCCAATTAACGAGAATGGCAAAGCCGTTGTTATCGTCACCGCAGCGTTCGCGGGTGTCGTCGCGTGGGGTGCCATATGCAGCAGGAATGACAATACTGCCATTGACGAGCACGGTGATCTGGTTTGCTGTACACACCCAACCGGAAATCGTACTAATGCCACTGACTGCGCTGCTTGGCTGAGGATTCTCTAATACGCCTTGAACTGTAGTGACGGTAGCGGGATAAATCGAACGGATTCCGGCAAGGTCATCGGGTTGGGTGGTGTCGAGGTCGCTGACGCGGCTGTTCATAATCGCTGTCACTGTCTGTCCGGCATCGTCTGGATGATCGAGACCGAGCACGTGACCCAGTTCATGAATAGCGATGCGGTGAAAGTCATAAACGATTGTACCTGAGGCATTGGTTTGCAGTGGGCCAGGATACGTAACCCATGTCCGTTTCCCGTCAAAAATGGTATCGGCATCGACGAAAGCGCCAGTAGCTGGATTGACGAGAAATAGGTCACTGCAAGTGAACTACCGAAGCCGCGCCCGCCACAGAGTGTCGAACGAAAAGCGATCGTGCGGAACTCGTCAGTTTCACAGGCGTCGACTGACACCGAAGGCGATCGTACAAGAAAACGAAAACTGGTGTCTGGTCCCTGCCAGCGATTAGCGGCGTCAATGACGGCATCCGTCCAGCAGGGACCCCAGAACATCAGTGGCGTGTCTGGACAACCAACCTGTAGGTTGATCGTGACTTCGCTCTCAGGCCAAATCGCAAATACTCCTTCGCTGCTCTCGCGAACAAACGCGAAACCCTGCGAGCAGATGGCAGACAAGGCTATAAAACTAGCAAAGAATAGGGCGGAAAAAGTTCGCATAGCGTCCGATTCTTTTGTTTGCGTTTAGTGATTCGATGACTGCACAGTGTGTTGGATCGTTTGCACAAGTGTGGAAAGTGATAACGGAGGCTGAGTCGCAGTCTGGGGCGAGCGTTTGACAAACTTGCCGTCTTCGATCTTTATGATGGGCACGCGAAAATTATCACTCACTGTTTCTACACCTCGTTGTGGATCTGTCACCACCCGGAGAACCCCCTGCCAGATACCGACGAGTGGGCAAAAATCTCGACCATTCCCAGCGCAGAACACAACAGCCTTCTCACCGACGGCAAACTGTGGAACTCCAGGAATCGTCATCACTAAACCGTTTGGCATCTTTCCACCGAGAAACTCCAAGGTGAAACTGCTACCAGGTGAACCTTTGACGACGGTGAGGTTTGCAAAGGTCACCAACGTTAGCGGGGCCTTCTTTTCTTCATCCCACTGTTCGCGAATCTCTGTCACCGTACCGACCGCGATGACATCGGCCTGGGCAACGAGGTCGGTAAAGGTGAACTCGGTTACGCTCGTCGCGCGAGCAATATTTGACCACGTACAGAGCACGGCCAGGAGGAGAACCTGGATCGTTACAAGTGCGTTCAGCATGCTGTTCCTTTCTGTTCGACGCTCCGCTATTGTACCGCGTTTGCTTGCTGCTCCAAAAGATCGCAGGGAGAAATTTTGCTGGTTGCGTGCCCCTCATAGCAGGTGGTGCGTGCCTATGGTAACGCGAGGCGATGCAAAACGAAAATCCGCGGCTAGCCGCAGTGCCGCGTACCAAGCAAATTGCTGCAGCGGTCATTGGGAATGCGTTGGAATGGTATGATTTCGTCGTCTACGGGTTTCTGACGGTTATCATCTCCCGTCTATTTTTTCCCGCACACAGTGAATATGCCTCGCTATTGCTGACGACAGCAACCTTCGGAGTAGGGTTCTTCATGCGCCCGGTTGGCGGCATCATTCTTGGCCTCTACGCAGATCGTAAGGGCCGTAAGGCGGCGCTGCAACTGATCATCGGTTTGATGACGATCTCGATGGCGATTATCGCCTTTGCGCCGCCGTATTCGGCGATCGGCATTGCCGCACCACTACTCATGGTGCTGGCACGCTTACTCCAAGGGTTTGCGACTGGCGGCGAATTCGCCAGTGCCACGTCGTTTCTCGTAGAAGCTTCGCCAGAACAACACCGTGGCTTCTACGGCTCACTCCAGATGGTGGGACAAAGTTTGGCGGCCTTGGGGGGAGCGCTGTCTGGGGTGCTTGTGACGCGAGGGTTCACATCGGAACAGCTCGATTCCTGGGGCTGGCGTCTGCCGTTTATGTTTGGGTTGTTGATTGGTCCAGTAGGATTATATATTCGCCGCCATCTCGAAGAGACTGACGCGTTTCTTGAATCTCGTAGTAAACGACAGACGCAAGCAGTCGGCGCGCTTCTTAATCAACATCAGCGCAGCATCCTTGTGACCTTCGGCCTCGTTATCTGTGGGACGATCTCGTACTACGTGATTCTGGTGTACATGCCGACGTTCGCCAATAAGCAACTGAACCTGCCATTGAACGAAGCCTTTATTGCCCAAGTCATCGGGCTTGTGTGTATGACGCTAGTGATTCCGGTGTGTGGAACACTCTCAGACCGCATTGGCCGCAGGCCGATCCTGATCGCTGCACCGGTCGCCTATCTTTTGCTGTTATACCCGTTCTTTACGTGGATTCACGCGCATCCGAGTTTCCTACATCTCGTATTGATGCAGACTGTACTGTGTAGCATTGCTGGAGCTTTTTCTGGACCGATTTCCACCGCGGTCGCCGAGCAGTTTCCCGTCGGCGTACGCTCGACTGGACTCGCTGTCGCCTACAATATGGCGGTCATGCTTTTCGGAGGTTTTGCGCAATTCATTGTTACCTGGTTGGTCGAGAAGACCGGCTCTCCCATCGCGCCAGCGTATTATGTGATGTTTGGTGCGATGGTGGGGTTAGTTGCAGCGCTGTCTTTGCGAGACCACAGTAGAGATCGTGGATGAGGAGTGGATTTTTTCTTCAGGGGGACCGCATTCTTGTCAGCTTGGTGCGCGTGGTCGACTCCTGGGTGCCTCCTCAAAGCCGCGCTTTATGAATTCCGGCATCTCGGCGGCAGGGACTCCGGCGCTGAAAAATGCAGCGATTGGACATACTTTTGTCACCAGGAAAGTCCGGGTAAGGATGAGATTACAAGCGGATCATGACCATCACTGGGCATAAGACTTTTGCGACCTTTCAGCGGTACAACAACCCCAGCGAGGATGATGTCAAAGAGGTAGTTGCTGCGGCCCCACCGAGTATGCTACACAAAGCTTCTCGTTGAGCAATTTTCCCACATGGTGCATACATGGTATTGCTCATTGTAGAACCCGCCTGGTAAGCCCTAGATTTTTCTTATGCGCCGTTAGCTCAGTTGGATAGAGCGGCAGGCTACGAACCTGTAGGCCAGGGGTTCGAATCCCTTACGGCGCATCTTCTTTTCAACCACTTAGCGGACTTCCTACAAACTCTATGTTCGATGTGCGCTTTTTCTGCCGTGTTGTCTGCCGCCGGAGGTCATAGAGCGATCGAAGTTTAGATTGCCGCGAGGAAAGAGTGTCCGTAGAATGTCTACGGTGACGAATGGAGTGATGTCCCATCTGTTCCTTGAAATAGCAAGCGAATCGTCTTGTTGGAGGTAGAGAGTGCGAACGTATGCCGAAGATCTATGGAGCCGGACCTGACGGGCCTGCTTTCTTGAGGGTGGGTAGATGGACGCACACATCGTAAAGCGACCGAACGTGTTCGAGGCGGCGTTCAACCGTTTCTTCGGCTGGCTCGTCGGCCTCGGACTAACGCCTGCGAACTACTACCTCCTGGAAGTGTCGGGACGGAAGAGTGGGCGCACGTATTCGACTCCTGTCGACCTCCTCTCTCACAACGGTCGAGCCTACCTCGTGTCTCCGCGCGGCCAAACGCAATGGGTGCACAACGCAAAGGCGAGCGGCGCCGTCACGCTGAGGCAAGGCCGCACCTCCGAGCGTTACAACCTTCAAGAGGTCGGGAATAACGAGAAACCCGAGATTCTCAAGGCATATCTGGACACCTACAAACTGCAGGTCCAGCGCTTCTTTCCTGTGGTGGCGGGGTCCCCGGTCGAAGCGTTCACTCCACTCGCCGCGTACTACCCAGCCTTCGAACTGCGGGTGCAGCGGTGAGACGGTCGCCCAACAAGGCGTGGAGCTGCCGTGCATGAGACGTGCGAATTCTCGCGAGGGCAGTGGGTGCGCAGCTCCATGCCAGATCGTTAGACCAATCACCTGAAGGAGGATCATACGATGGCGAAGACAATCCCGCTGGCTAGTCACGAGGTTCGGTGGTTCTTCGAAGGAAAGGCCGATCAGCATGAATCATTAAAGCGGTGGTTTGAGACCATAGCGCCCATGCAAAAAAGCCCCGGTGTGGGGCCGCCGGTATGGAAGGGCCGGCTCGATGACCAACCTGACATTTACTTGCTGGTGCCCGGCAGCGACGATATGGGCATCAAGTGGCGTGAGGGCAAGTTGCAAATTAAGGGGCGTGTCTCTTCCCTCGGTACACAGGTGTTCTGCGGTCGACATCAGGGGAAGGTCGAACGCTGGATAAAGTGGTCGTACGCGAACACCCCCGCTTCGTATCAACGCCTATTTGTGGCGGGAAAGGAGATGGGGCTGGTGACTGCCGCTGTTCGGAAGACTCGCGCGTTGCGCAAGGTGCGACTAGACACTTTGACTGGCAAAGCGCAAGAAGTGGATACGCAGATCTTTGTTGATCGTGGGCTCGGATTCGAGTTGACGGATCTGGAAGTAGCTGGGCAGGCCTATTGCTCCCTGGCGTTTGAGGCGTTTCCCAATGACGCTGCGATGGATGCTGCGTTTACCGAGGCTGTCGAGGCGTTCGTTGACGGGTTGACGGCATTTACTCTCACGGCGGCGCATTCCCAGTCCTATCCAGCCTTTTTAGGTGGCGTCATAACGGCCTAAACAGGCCGTGCGCGGGATCGCCGCCTGTTTGCGGTTTGAGGTGCACAGCTGAAGGTCTCGGTTTGGCCCAGTGGCCCGTGAGGCGAACGTTAGACTCCGCGACTTTCCTAAAAGGGAAGAAATTTCGTGGTCCGAAAAGGCAAGTAAAATGGAACCCCCTTACCCTTTCAGCTTGGGCTTCTGGCGAGCGTTAAAGGTCAGACCCATGTGAGGCGGTCTTGCTTATCACACCTCGTGCTTTGTGGGGGGTGTCTGTCCTTCGTGCCTCACCACGCGTGCGAGCGTCGAAGACCTGGTGTTGGACGATGGTGTGATGCTGCAGCCGCTTAACACTACGATTCCCAAGCGTGACGCGTGGCGTGCATTAGTCTGTCCTCGGTGTGGAGGACGGTATTACAAAGACGGCAAGATCCACACCGTGCAAGCGGGGTGGCAGTAAGCGCGGCATCATAGTCTCTCCCACGCGCTGTTTCACTGCTCCGCTCCTGAGTCACCTTCTGCGCTTTCTGCATACGCCTGTGCGGGTGCCTGAGCCGCCGTCTTCGCCGCGAGGCTGATCTCCATCCACACCAGCGAGGCAAGGGCCAGGGAAGCCGCCCCCGCCGACAACATGACCAGAGCGGTCACCCGCAGCTCAGGACTCTGCCGATCATGGCAATAGAGCAAGAAGGCAAGGACATTCATCGAGAAACTAGCGACCAAGAGGTAGACCACAAGAGGAAGTGAAACCAACATAGGTGTCTCCAGTAGGAAGGACTATGCGCCCGACTGCAGCCGCCCGTCAAGCGATATCCGTCAACGGAAGGGTCTGTTTTTTCGCTGGAAAATGGGACCCGTTTCCCCTTGACGACACCCAACGGCATACGTCATAACTCTCCCCCGTGTCATATTCTCCTTCTTGGATCGCAGTGTTCCTAGCGCTGAATCTCGCCCTCCAAGTGTGGGATGGGGTCGCAACGTATTACGTCTCTCTCTTGGGATCCAAGGTGGAAGTGGGCCAAGCTGGTGGCTAAAGATGGGGACCCCCAGCGGGTGGAGAAACTAGCGCGCATTCGCTTGGCCTTTGAGCAGGGGCAGGCTGGCGTCGCGCTGTTCTTTGCCGACGAGTTGGATATTAGCCTGCTGCCTTAGGGCGTCAGCCAGACCAATACCATCCAGCATCCGGTACCCAGGATAGCCATTCCGGTCAGTACGATGAGAACCGCAGAGAGATCCTTACCTCTGTAATCAAATCCTTTGTCTATACAAATCGCGCCAACGATGATCAGAATGATAGACAGCAAAAATCTCATTGAGGCGAGCACAGTTTCCATAGGGCTCCCATGAGAACACGAGAAAACTTAAGGGAGAACGACTTTTCTCTTCACAGCTTGAAAAGGGATAATTCCCAAACTGTTCTTCAGCCACAGTGATCAACCACGGCCTAGCCCCTTCTACTGACCGCTACTTTACCTCTCCCCTCGGCTTGTCACAATGAGTTCTCTCGTTTGCCAACCATTTGCCAACGGAAATAAAGGAATAAGAATAACCCAGAAAAATAGGAACGAATAGTAGCAATAGGAAAAAACACGTTTTCCAAGGAAGGATGGGAAGTTATACTTAACTTCCCGTTGTCACTCGTTTTTTCCTCACTGTCTGTGAACGGCCTACGAACCTATAGGTCGGGAGTCCGAATCTCTTACGGCGCATCTTTTCTCACGTTAAGAGGGCTACAGAAACGCGACCGCTCTGCCCGGCTACTCTTGGTAGCACACGACAGAGCGGTGAAAGTGGACACGCGACGAGACGTACTTACGATTTGATGAAATCGCGTACAACAGCGGAGACTTTGCCTAGTTGCTCAAGCTGTGGCACATGCGCGGCTTGGTCAAACATCTCTATGCGTGAGCCAGCAATACGATTAGCGAACTCTTGCGCATACACTGGCGGCACCAGCTTATCCTGCTTGCCCCACACGAGCAGCGTCGGCGATTTGATGCGATGGATACGTTTCTTCAGTCCCTTATCGGGAATCGGCCAGATGAACTTCCCGGTACAGGCGAGTGACCACGTCATACGAATCTGCGCATCCTGCTGGGCTTTCTCTTCTTCAGGGAGCGTCAGCATCTGTTTGGCAATCGGACCTGTGGGATCGTAAAACGCGGCCTTGACGACTTCTTCCATTGGCATGATCATCCAGTTCTTCACTGGCGTGTCATCGCGCCACAAGCCAATCGGGCAGAGCAGCACGAGCTTTCCCACTCGACGCGGGTACGATGCCGCGATCTCCGCCGCGACCATCCCGCCGAAGGAATGACCAATCACTGCTGGTGAATCAAGTTTGAGTTGGTCGAACAGTTCATCGTAGTACAACACCAGGTCCCACAGGTTATCCAAGGGTTTGATACCATCGGGATCGCCCCATGTGGTCCCTGGATGTTCGGGTGCATACACGGTGAAGTTTTTTGCTAATTCATCGAGGAACGGGTCCCAGGTAAGCCCATACGCACCGTGCAGAAAGACGACCGGTGGGCCACTACCGGCGACCTGGATCTTCGGTTTGATCTTGTTTTCCCAGACACTCACTGTCCGTTCTTGTACTGCCGCCATTCATCTTCTCCTTACAAAGCCGCCAGTGAGACTTGACGTTTAGCCCGCAGGCTTTCCGGCCACCATTTGTTTTCCCATTTGTCGTCCCACATGTCATGAAGGTGCGGCATGACTTCCTTGGTAAAGAGGTCAATATTCTTTAGCGTCAGATCGTGCGGCATTGAGCCGATCTGTAACAACACCATCAGATTGCCGACGCGCAAGTCTTCGACTCCCTGACGAAGCATGTCGCGCACAGTGGCGGGACTCCCCGCGATTACCAAGCGCTTATCGACAAAATCTTTGAACTTGTAGTTTGGTATCGCTTCTAACTGCTCGAACGTACTCTTGAGCAGCCCCTTGCGGATGCTGTTTTCGAGACTGCGATAGTCTTGATGCCCAGGCGGGAAGAAGTATTCAGCGGGAATATGTAACGACTTGTTATAGAAGTAGCGAATGTGGGATTCGTAGAGTTTCTCTGCCAGCGCATCCGTCTCAGCGACAGCGACGAGCTGGAGAAAACCGGCACGATAGGGATTAGGCTCGATGCCACGTTGGTTGATGAACTGCCAGAATCCATCCATTACGCCTTTACCAACGACCGGGCCATAATAGTTCAGGAAGCAGTAGCAGTGATTATGTTGGGCGGCGAATTCCCAGGTACTGAGACTGCCGAGGCCAGGCACCCATACTGGCGGATGTGGTTTCTGAATCGGATGCGGCCAGACGTTGACCATCGGTAACTGAAAATACTTGCCATTCCAGGCAAAGATGTCTGGTGCGGTCCACGCTTTCAGGATCAGATCATGCGCTTCGTAGTAGCGCTCGCGTTGTTCGATGGGCGTGATGCCGGCACACAGCGTCGCGTCCATCGCGGTGCCCAGCGGCATGCCAGCGACGAGGCGACCACCACTGATGGTATCGATCATGCCGTA
The DNA here is from genome assembly GCA_963733195.1 of uncultured delta proteobacterium. GTDB lineage: Bacteria > Desulfobacterota > Binatia > Bin18 > Bin18 > VGTJ01. Next base: position 57,108 of record CAVTCR010000005.1, on the reverse strand, counting down.
TTCTTCGGCGACTCGGGTCGGTGGGTTGGTGGTTGGCAACGTCGAGCCCATTTGCACGATAGCGACATCCATTCCGTTGGTCGCTCGGGCAAGCACTGATCCCATGAGATTGGGATTGGGCATGAAGCCATAGGCGTTTTGGTGATGTTCGTTGACGCAGATACCATCCACCCCGGATTTCGCGGCGTAGATGAGCTCGTCGAGCGTCCAGTTGTAATACTGGCCGACTTTCTTGGCGTCACCGAGTTCATTCCACGGTGGATCGACCCACACGGAGTGATACCGCTGCTCAAAGTCCGCTGGCAGATCGCGGTACGGCATCAGATGGAACATTGAGATCTTCATATCGAACCTCCCTTATCTCATGGGGAACTGTAGAACTCTATCTTGAATAGGGCCCTACGATACCGCAACTTTTATACTTTTGGGAGGGGCCTGCTCCTTTGGGGCGGCGCTGAGCGCTGAGAGGTCTGGGGTGCCTCTTTCCTGTGGGTTAGGATAACTCAATGACCCGATGAACACGTGGCTCAATAACGAAGACTTGCAAGAGGCGAAGACACTGTCCACAATGCCTTCTTTGATCGGAGATTTACGCCGTGAAGATCAAATATTTTCAAGAGACCGACACGCTGTACATTGAGTTTCTTACGGTTGAGGTGGCCGAGACCAAAGATCTTGATGAGAACACGCTGCTTGACCTGGACCAGGACGGGAACATTTGCGGCCTCACCATCGAGCATGCGCGTGATCGTGCTGACATTCCCTATTTTTCCTATGAGCAAGTCGCGGCCTAACACTTATGAGGCCGCCGATGTCAAGCGGGCAGACGGATGCATCGCGCGGGGACGGGGTAGCCGTCCGCTTGCGGTTTGGAATGAACGGGTACGGGGATCAGGTCTTGCAATCACACATTGGACTTGACAATTATGAAGCCGAAGGGTGTAGAGATGTTAATGTAAACCCTGATCCTAATTCCATAATCCAGCACCGAACAAGAACGGCGGAATAAAAGGAGGGACACGCTATGGCGACGAGTCCATTATCACAACTGATCACCGTCCACGACCGAGAATGGCAGGAGATGCAACCCGGTGTCCGCATGAAGCACCTCTGGGCTGACGAGGCAACCAAGCGCAGAGCGCTTATCAGTAAGATTGAGCCAGGGGCGCAATTGCCACTACATCGGCATGTGGGTGATGAGCTGGTGTATGTTATCGAAGGAACATTGTCGGATGAGTCTGGAACGGTAACAGCAGGAAATATGGGGTATCGACCCGACGGATGTGCGCATACGGTATCAACCAAAACCGGAGCAACGGTGTTGGCGGTCATTACGGGCGGGGTTGAGCCCACGAAGGAGATTGGCAACGCCCCCCGTTCACAAATATTCACGCTCAGTGATATTTCCTGGAAAGAAGCACGCCCCGGAATTCGGCAGAAACTTATCTGGGAAGATCAGGCCGGGCAACGACGAGCGACGTTAGGACGATTCGAACCGGGAGCGTTGTTACCACTCCACCGTCATATTGGAGACGAACTCATCTTTCTGCTTGAAGGAGCAAATGCAGACGAAGCAGGAGAAGTACCGACGGGTAACCTCAGTTACCGACCAAATGGTTGCACACACACGGTGACAAGTAAGAATGGTGCAACGGCACTCGCATTCCTGTGGGGACGGGCAGAGATGGTGTGAGAGGAAAAATGATGAATGGAAAAGAGTCTCGGAGTCGTAGGCCAGGCTGCGCCTGCCGGGTTTCCGTTTTTTGCCTTACGAATGGATCGGATACGTAGGATAAACTTCGGTGAGATCTAGGATTGAAGTAAAGGGCACGGCGTGCCGTGCCCTTACGAAAGCATCTCAGAGAAGAAACCTACTGTATCAAATTTCCCTGCTCATCAAGCTTCAAACCGGTTGCCCGTGCTTGCTCAAGTACTTTGGGAGTCCAACTGACATGCCCGGCGTCAGTGCCACCGAGAATCGCCATCAGGAGGCCTGATTCTTTTCCCGCATTACGGAAACCGCGCATTACTCCTGGTGGTACTGAGACCGTATCCCACTGTTTAAGAATGATTTCTTGTTCACCATCATCACCCCAATAAATTCCCCACTCGCCAGAGAGCGCAACAAACACCTCAACCGTCGTGTGCGCATGCAGGGCTGCACCTTTGCCAGGCTCAGCACGAATGTAGGTTAGGTTGAAATCACGAGCGTCAGTGATCGCAGGATTAAGCGTCGTATCTTCAGTCACCCCGCGGCCAATGACGTTGAAAATCTCGCGTTCATGACCAGGGATCTTACTATCAATAAACGCTTTGGTACTGGACCGCAGCTCATTGAATCGTGCCGTACGTTTGAGCATCTCAGCTTTGGAAACGTGTACGTTTTTCATACATCCTCCGTTAAAAAAATGATGAATGATGAATGCAGAATGATGAATGGGGGAAAAGCAGTCAGAAGAGAAGAAGTAAAGAGTAAGAGAAAAAAACTGCTACGCTCACTCTCTTTCGATGTTCTGTCTTTTCTTCTTTATTCCTCGTTCCTCATTCAGCATTTATCGTTTATGCTGGCGCACACGCTCGAATTGCGTCCATCACTTTTAGTTTTCCATCTGGTCCACCACCGACCGGGAAAATAATCGGCAGCTTAATCCCTGATTGACGATACGCCTCAACTCGGTCGCGGCATTCAGCCGCAGTACCGGCGATGCCTAACGCTTGCACCATGGCATCGGGAACTAGTTTTGCCGCACCTTCGCGATCTCCTTTTTTCCAAGTCGCACGAATCGCTTCGGCTTCTTTAGGAAATCCGCTCTCGGCCATCAGGCGATTGTAGCGTGGAAAAAAGCCAGCGTAGAACGCGGCGGCAGGCCGTACCCGGTCGATCGCCTCTTTGCGATTATCCGAAACGCTACACGACAACAGCGAGACAATATCGATATCTTCAGGGCGGCGGCCTACTCGACGTGCGCCGGTGGCGACATGCTCCGTTGCTTTGTTTCCTGAATCAGTCGTGCTCCAGACCATCATCGCGCCTTGCGCGAGTTCGCCACAGATTTCCAACATGCGGGGAAACACCGCCGAAATGTAGATCGGGATTTCGCGGCGGACCGGCGCAAACCACAAGTCAAAATTCTCGATCGCAATCGTTTCGCCTTTGTGAGATACGACTCCGTCCCGTAGGAGCGTGCGAATGATCGAAACCGTCTCTTTCATGCGTTGCTCTGGCTTCGCATACGCAATCCCATGCTCGGGTTCGACCTGCACTTTATGACTCGAACCGAGGCCCAGGATCATGCGTTGGTTGGAGAAGTAATCAACGCTGGCCGCTGCCATCGCGATCGTTGGTGCACTGCGAACAAAGATGCTACTGATGCTTGTACCTAACAAGATACGTTTCGTTTGCACGGCACAGGCCGTGAGAATAGAAAACTGGTCGCCACCATGCCCTTCGGCTATCCATGCCGACTCATAGCCGAGATCTTCGGCCAGTTTGACGCACTCGACCATCTCTGACGGCGACAGCCCCCCTGCAAATGCGACACCAATCCTAGCCATCGGGTTCTCCCCCCTGTTGCAAGTTCTTGACTGACTGGCATTCTTTTCCCAACGACGGAATCAGTCAACCTAGATGTCCGACGTAATTGAACCATTGAGAGATCGAAGCATTGCTTCAATGATTCGATGAATAAATGATTCAATGAGAAAATGATGTAAGACATATGCGCTTTGACGAACTTCTCTCTCAAGTGATCGCGCTCCTCCAGCGCCAAGGTCGCGTCTCTTATGGTGCGCTGAAGCGGCGCTTTGACCTGGATGATGATTATCTGCATGACATAAAGACCGAGCTGATCGACGCACAACGTATCGCTGCGGATGAAGGTGGGAAGGTGCTTGTTTGGATTAGGGACGAGATAAATGGGGAATCTCAGTCCAGAGTCCAAAGTCCAGAGTCTACAGTCCCACAGACTTTGGACTTTCTACATCTCCCAAGAGACACTAGACGTCAGACTCTAGACCCTGCTGATTCACAGTTTTCAGACTCTGGACCCCGGGCCCTGGACCCTGGACAGAGCAACGGCGAACGCCGTCAGCTTACGGTGATGTTCTGTGAACTCGGCAGAACCCCTTCTACAGAGGAGCAACCAGACCCAGAGGATTGGCATGAGGCATTGCTTGTTGCACAACGAACCTGTGAGGAAATCATCGGCCGCTACGAAGGATACCTTGCGCAGTCTCTCGGCGATGGACTGATAATCTATTGGGGGTACCCCAGAGCACATGAAGATGACGCACGACGCGCAGTACAGGCAGGCTTGGAGATCGTTCGCGCCGTTCAGCGGTTGGATTATTGGCCTATTGCTGCAGTTTCGTCTGTACAGGTCCGTGTGGGCATTCATACGGGACCCATGATTTTTGGCGCCACCGATGATCAAAGCCGACGCGAACCGTTAGCGCTCGGTCCGACCCCACAAATTGCTGTTCATTTACTAGCGATAGCTGAGCCGAATACGGTTGTACTAGGTGCTGCAACGTACCATCTGGTTGCCGGCTATTTCACCTGCCGCCCGCTTGGTCTGCAAGTGCTCCAAGATCAGTCAGAGCCTGTCGAAAGCTATCTCGTGTTGAGTGAAAGTGGGGCGCGTCATCGGTTAGAAGCAGCGACAATGGCGGGTTTGACACCGTTTATTGGCAGAGAAGAAGAAAGCAACCTATTGCGCAAACACTGGGAGCAAGTGCAGGAAGGCCGTGGACAGGTTATCTTGGTGAGTGGTGAGGCAGGGATTGGCAAGTCTCGCCTCATACAAGAACTCAAAGAACAATTGGTGCGCGAACCGAGTATCTGCATCGAAACCCGCTGTTCGCCTTATTATCAACAGAGCGCATTCTATCCGGTGATTGACTATATCCAGCGCTCTTTACAGTTCGGTCGGGAAGAAACCGGAGAGGCAAAACGGCAGAAACTTGAGCGAGTACTAGCCCGTGCGCATCTTGAAGATGCGGTCCCTCTGTTTGCGAATTTACTCTCTCTTCCTTTTCCTCTCGGTGCCTACACCAATCTAGCACCGCAGCGGCAGCGTGAGAAACTGTTGAGCGTAATTGTATCTTGGTTTCTGTCGCTGGCTAAGCACAAACCTGTTCTGACTATATGGGAAGACTTGCATTGGGCTGATCCCTCAACCCTGGCACTCTTACAACTTCTGATGGAACAGTTGCCGACCGCCCGCATCCTGGCAGTCTTCACGTTTCGCCCGGAATTTACGCTACCGTGGCCGCCGCGTTCTCACGTCACCTCGCTCATGCTTGGACGATTGGGGTTTCGGCATGCGGAAGCGATGGTCGAGAATGTTGCCAAAGGAAAGACCCTGCCTCATGAAGTAACAGAACAGATCGTGAATAGAACTGACGGTGTTCCTTTGTTTGTCGAAGAGCTCACCAAGATGGTACTGGAATCAGGATTGGTGAAAGAAGAGGGGGAAGTGTATCATTTACTTGGCCCACTGCCACCGCTGGCAATTCCAACGACCTTACAGGATTCTTTATTTGCCCGTCTGGACCGCTTAGCCGCGGCACGGGAAATTGCTCAGGTCGGTGCCGTATTGGGACGTGAGTTTGCCCCAGAAGTATTGCACGCCGTTGTAGGAGGCGATGAGCAGACGTTACAACTCGCGCTAGAGAAACTGGTTGCCGCGGAAGTCCTTTATCGTCGTGGGGTTGCCCCACGAACCCGTTACGTCTTTAAGCATGCCCTCATTCAAGATGCCGCCTATCAATCATTGTTGACGGGCAGGCGTCAGCAATATCATCAACAAATTGCCCGTATCTTGGAAGAACGATTCCCAGACACCAAAACGATGCAGCCTGAGCTTATTGCCCATCATTACACAGAAGCAGGAGTTGCGGCACGTGCGCTCCCTGCCTGGCAAAAGGCGGGGCAGAATGCGATTGAACAGTCAGCTTTTGTTGAAGCAACTAAGCACCTCGACAAGGGATTGGCAGTGCTCAAGACCTTGCCCGAGACACCTGCCCGTGATCAGCAGGAGCTGCATTTGTATGCGCTACTCGGACCGACGCTCATGACCCTTCATGGCTACTCTGCTCCAGATGTCGAGAAGACCTACGCTCAAGCCTTAGAACTGTGCCACCGTGTCGGGGAAACTCCGCGGCGCTTTCAAGTGCTCTCGGGGCTCGCGCTTTTTTATCTGACTCGCGGCGAACTCCAGACCGCTCGTCAACTTGGAGAACAGTGCCTCTCCCTCGCTCAACAAGAAGACAATCCGTCACGGCTCTTACAGGCGCGGGTTATGCTCGCGAATGTCTTGTTTTACCAAGGAGATTTCTTGCAAGCGCAGGAGCATCTGTTGCAGGGAATGGCCTTACAGAAGGGCGCGTTACCACTCAGTCCACCACGTACATTCCACGACCCTGGGGTTAATGCGTTGCCTTCTCTTCTTGCCTGGACGTTATGGTGCCTTGGCTATGCCGATCGCGCAGTACAGAAGAGTGAAGAGGCCCTGGCGTTGGCTGATCGCTTTGGCCGTCCACTGAGTCAGGTGATTGCGGATGTGTTTATGTGCGGGGTACGAATCCTCCGTCGAGAAGAATTAGTAGCGTTGCCGTATGCCGAACAGGCAGTTACCCTTGCGACCGAGCAGGGATTTTCCCTCTGGGCAGCCTATGGGGTGATCTTGCGGGGGTGGGCCTTAAGCCAACAAGCGAACCCAGAAGAAGGGACCGTCCAAATTCAACAAGGACTCGGGGTCGTTCGGGTGATGGGAGCCGAATTGGTGCAGTCGTGGTTCCTATTGATGCTAGCGGAGACCTACGGCAAGGGTGGGAAGACTTCTGAGGGACTCGCCGTAATTGCGGAAGCATTTGAGGGAGTGCAGAAAAGAGGAGAGCAGGCATTTGCGGCGGAACTGTATCGGCTCAAGGGGGAACTCCTGCTGCAAAAGTTTCAAGTTCCAAGTTCCAAGTTTCAAGTGGAGGACAGTCCAGAGTCCAAGGTTCAAGGTCCAAAATCAAAAGAAGAGGACCTAAAGTTCAAAGTTCAAAGTTCAAAGTTTCAAAATACCGATTCCCGACCCCTAACCCCCGACCCCCAAACCGAAGCCGAATCGTGTTTTCACAAGGCTATCGAGATAGCGCGTCAACAGCATGCGAAGTCGTGGGAACTCCGTGCGACAATGAGTTTGTGTCGGTTATGGCAAAAGCAGGGGAAAGAGTCTGAAGCCCGAAAACTTTTAGCAGAGAGTTACCGGTGGTTTACTGAAGGATTTGACACGCTGGACTTGCAAGAAGCAAAAACCCTGTTAGGGGAATTAAGCCATTGAGAGAGTAAATCACTGAGTCAATAAAGAAGTGAATTAACGAGCAAACAGCACAATTCCTATGAACTTCGACGAAATCCTCACGCAAGTTACCGAGCTACTGCAACGCCAAGGTCGAGTCTCGTACGGTGCGCTAAAACGACGCTACTCGCTCGATGACGACTACCTCCAAGATCTCAAAGACGAACTCATCGATGCTCAGCATTTAGCGGCTGATGAAGATGGTAAGATACTGGTGTGGGTAGGACAAAGGCAAAACGGGGAAACGGGGAAACGGGGAAACGGAGAAGAAAGTTTAACGCTGAGTACCCCCAGTCCACAGACCTCCGATCCTCGAACTTTGGACATCAGACACCGGACTCCGGACGCTGGACTCGCCTCGGGCGAACGTCGCCAACTAACTGTGATGTTTTGCGATCTGGTTGGATCAACCGCTTTGTCGTCGCAGCTTGATCCGGAAGAGTTACGATTCGTAGTCCAGCAATATCAAGAAGTGTGTGCGAAGATCATCGAGCGATACGAAGGATATATTGCCCAATATCTTGGTGATGGAGTATTGGCCTACTTTGGCTATCCGACCGCACACGAAGATGATGCCCAACGCTCAGTGTTAGCTGGATTAGAGATTCTCCAAGGCCTACGGAAGCAGAGTTTTCGCCTCACCGGAGTTCCCCAATTAGAACAACGTCCGCTCCACGCACGGATTGGCATCCATACGGGATTAGTCGTGATTGGGGAAGTTGGTGGTGGTAGTCGATACGAACAACTTGCGCTGGGCGAAACGCCAAATGTTGCGGCTCGACTCCAAGGCATCGCCGATCCTGACACCATTGTCCTTAGTCGGGTGACGCATCGCTTAGTTGCGGGCTACTTTGTCTGCCGACCACTTGGGGAGCAAGCACTCAAAGGCCTTGCTCAACCCGTAGACGTCTACCAGGTTCTGGGGCAAAGCAGTGCGCGTCATCGCTTAGAATTTCTCGCTCCTGCCCATCTGACCCCGGTCGTCGGTCGCAACGAGGAAATCGAGTTTCTGTTCAAAAGCTGGGAACAAGCGCAGGAGGGGCATGGGCAAGTCGTTTTATTAAGTGGCGAAGCTGGCATCGGCAAGTCCCGCCTGATTCATATGCTCAAGGAGCGCATTGATCCGACCACTGCTCTGCGGTTGGAGGCACGATGTTCCTCGTATCATCAAAACAGCACCCTTCATCCCATGATCGAATTTTTACATCGCAGCTTGTCGTTGCGACGCGAAGATCCACCGGATGCGCAGCTTGCAAAATTGGAACGTGCGCTTGTGCACTCCGGAATGGATCTGCCGAGCACTCTCCCATTTTTTGCAGTGCTTCTTTCACTCCCCACTGGGCGGTTTACCCTTCCTGATCTCACTCCACAGAAACAACGTGAGAGAACTCAACACGCGATGCTGATGTGGCTCCTCAAGAGTGCTGAACGTCAACCCATCCTCTCGGTGTGGGAGGATCTGCATTGGGCTGACCCATCAACCGTCGAATGGTTAGGGCGCTTAATTGAACAAGTTGTCACCACACCCCTCTTGGTCGTACTGACCTTCCGTCCAGAGTTTATTCCCCCCTGGCCCAATCGCTCTCATTTGCGGCCGCTGACGTTAAGCCGCCTCACGAGCAAAGATGTTGAGGTAATGATCGAGAAGGTCGTGCAGGGGAAGAAGATACCCGTTGAGGTTCTCGAGCAGATAGTGGCCAAAACAGATGGAGTGCCGCTCTTCGTCGAAGAGTCGACCAAGATGATGCTGGAATCAGGGTTGTTACAAGAGAAAGATGGAGACTATGTCCTGACTGGAGGACTACCACCTTTGGCGATTCCAGCAACTTTGCAAGACTCTTTGTTTGCTCGGCTTGACCGATTAGGGGCAGCGCGAGAAGTTGCTCAGATCGGGGCAACCTGTGGCAGAGAATTTTCGTATGAGCTGATTAAGGAAATCTTGCCACGTGGTGAACTCAACCTCCCTCAAGCCCTCGCGAAATTGGTAGAAGCCGAGGTTCTGTACCCGCGTGGGATCGGACGAGAATCCCAGTATGTATTCAAGCATGCGCTGATCCAAGATGCGGCATATCAATCATTGCTGAAGAGTAGGCGACAGCACTACCATCAACGAATTGCCTATACGCTTGAAGAACGATTTCCAGAAACGAAAGACACTGAGCCCGAACTCCTCGCGCACCACTATACCGAGTCAGGCCTTATTCCTCAGGCCGTGGCCTACTGGCAGAAGGCAGGGCAGGCTGCTATCCAGCGTTCGGCGAATACCGAAGCCATCAATCACCTCAGGCAAGCGTTAGCCCTCTTGCACGAACTTCCTGAGAACGATGAGCGAATCCAACTTGAATTGACTCTACAAACGATGATGGGCGTTGCGCTTATGGCGACGAAAGGGTACGCCGCGCCAGAGGTAGAACTCACCTACGCTCGCGCTCATGAGTTGTGTCAACGCATTGGAGAGACGCCGCAACTCCTTTCCGTTCTCGGAGGATTGTTTTCGTTTTATCTCGTGCGAGGAAAACTCCAGACGGCTCGCACTCTGGCCGAGCAGTGTCTTCGACTTGCTGAGGGTGTAGGAGAACCTGCCTTGTTGCTTGAGGCTCACCGCATGTTGGGAAACGTGCTTCACTTCCTCGGTGAGTTCTCTACTGCCCATTTTCACTCGAAACAGGTCATCACTCTGTATGACCGTGAGTGTCATCAGAAACTCGCCTTTGTTTCCGGTCAAGACCCCGGAGTAGCGGCGTTGAGTTTCGCGGCATTGAGTCTGTGGATGCTGGGATACCCCGACCAGGCGCGTATAAGAAGTGAAGACGCTATAGCGTTAGCCCAAGAGTTAGGGCATGCAAATACGCTTGCCCTTGCTCTCGCTTTTGCAGCGAATCTTCGCAATACCTGTCGCGAGTGGCAAGCTGGGTTAGAGCGAGCTGAGGTTGCCATCAGCTTGACTGACGAGCAGAGTCTCCCCTTTTGGGGAGCACTAGCAGTGTTTAATCTCGGGTTCGCACTTGCCAACCTGGGAAGGTATGAAGAAGGGATTACGAAGATCTTTCAGAGTATGACGACGTATGAGGCAACCGGTGCTGGAGTCGTGCAAACGGGAAATTTGGCCGTGTTGGCTGGACTCTATGGGGCCGCTGGACGAATCGACGAAGGATTGCAGAAGATCGCTGAGGCATTGGTAATCTCCCAAGAGGGTGGCCAGCGTGGTTGGGAAGGGCTTCTGCATTTTATCAAAGGTGGGCTGATCTTGCAGTCGGGACGCCAAGGTAAGGTAGTCGAGGCGGAAGAATGTTTCTACAGAGCAGTAGAAATTGCTCGACGACAAAATGCAAAGTCAATTGAACTCCGAGCAACAATCGGATTGGCGCGTTTATGGCATCAGCAGGGGAAAGGAAAGAAGGCTCACAAAATGTTGTCGGATATTTATAGTTGGTTTACCGAAGGGTTTGATACGCCGGACCTCAAAGATGCGCGGGCACTCCTTGAGAGCCTATCATCAGAACAGTCTTAGCCAAACGCCCCCCGCTTACGCAGGTCTTGTAATTCCTCGTTGCCAAATCCCCAATCTAGTAATGCCGGCTCAGTATCTGCGCCATTGGCCGGTGGACGGCGGCTGATCTCTGACGGCGTACGGCTAAAGCGTGGCGCAGGAGCAGGTTGTAGAACACCTTCATGTTCGACAAAGGTGCCACGGGCTTGGTTGTGAGGGTGTTGCGGTGCTTCTTCGAGGTCAAGCACTGGCGCGACACAACCATCGGTACCGGCGAACAATGAAACCCATTCATCTCGTGGCCGTGTACGAAATATCGCTGCTAACCGTTCACGATACATCGGCCAATTCTTGCGGCTGTTCGGGTCGGGAAAATCGCTCGGATTGAGTCCCAGCTTGTCAAAGAGGACTTTGAGGAATGGGTCCATCATCGCGGCAACGGAAACAAACTTTCCGTCGGTACACTCGTACACGCCATAGCGCCAATGTCCACCATCGACCGTGTTTGACGCGCGTCGGTTTTGCCATGCACCGCCAGCGAGTCCACCGTACACATACGCCATCAAGTTTGCCGCACCATCGACAATACTGGCATCGACTACTTGCCCACGACCTGAACGTTGCGCTTCCCACAACGCGGCGAGCATACCTAGCGCGAGAAACACTCCGCCACCACCAAAGTCACCGGCGGCAATCAATGGTGGTACTGGTTTCTCGGCTGGACCAACGGCACTGAGGAGACCAGTGAGCGAGATGTAATTGATGTCAAATCCCGCTTGTTTTGCTAGCGGCCCTTCTTGGCCCCAACCGGTCATGCGACCGTACACCAAGCGAGGATTGTGTTTGAGGCAGACCTCCGGCCCGACACCAAGGCGCTCTGCGACGCCAGGACGATAACCTTCAATTAACCCATCCGCGTGTTCGACCAAGCGAAGCAAGATCTCGACTCCGGCTGGCTTCGCCAGATCAAGTTGCACTGCACGACGATTGCGCCATAGCGTGCGATATTTATGGTCGGGATAGCCGAGTTGCGGTTCTTGCGGACGATCAATGCGTAAAATGTCTGCACCCATGTCGGACAACAACATACCAGCAAATGGTCCTGGTCCGATACAAAACAATTCAACGATACGTAGTCCGTGTAGAGGTCCCATGCCCCCCTCCTTACTTTGAGTTTTTTCCATCACATGTTCTTATCAAACTCTTCCTGCGATTGCGAAGCCAAGAGGTTGCATGGGTACTACAGCCCATGGTATCAGTGGCGGCTGTTCACGTTCATAAGTGAGCGTTCAGACGGGAGACGGGAATTCCCTCTTGCTGGAAATTGCTGTAGCCCTAGACAAATATAACGAAGCGCTAAGGAGGCAAGGAAACCAATGGCACAAGAATGGAAAGAAGTGACAGCACGTGTTGCTGGGGCCGACTTAACCTGTATTCAAGGGGGCAGTGGGAAGCCGCTGCTTGTACTGCACGAAGAAATTGGACATCCAGGTTGGTTACGCTGGCATACCGAACTGGCGCGCTCACGTACGGTGATTATTCCGCAACACCCCGGTTTTGGAAAGACGCCCCGTGTTGAATGGGTACGGGATATCCGCGATCTCGCAGGCTTTTATGCTCGGGTGATCCGCGAACAAGGATGGTCTCCTGTGGATGTGATCGGTTTTTCGATCGGTGGTTGGATTGCAGCGGAAATGGCGGCATGTGACGCGAAACAGTTCCGGAAGATGGTGCTGGTTGCCCCAACTGGCATTCGTCCGCCTCAGGGTGATATTTGCGATATGTTTGTAGTGACGGCCCGCGCCTATACTGATGCCAGCGTGAACAGTATCGAGAACACTCCAGAATTTGCCAAGCTCTATGGTGGCGAACAAACCCCGGAGCAATTTGAGGCATGGGAAGATGCGCGAGCGGAGACTGCTCGCGTTGCCTGGCAGCCGTATATGTTTAATCCGAGTTTGCCCAATTTGCTTGAAAACGTTATCGGTCTCCCAACTCTGATTGTATGGGGCAAGCAAGATCAGATTGTTCCGGTGAGCGCGTCTCGTCTCTATAACGAATCAATCTCTGGCTCAGACTTGGTCCTCTTGGATAACTGTGGCCATCGGCCAGAGATCGAACAGACTGCAACGTTTGTCGAGCGTGTCCAGCGCTTTTTGGCCTAGTGTGACTTTCCCGCTTAAGAAGAAGCCTCACACTCTTTGTCATTCTGAGGAGCACCGCGACGAAGAATCTCTCAGCCTAACATGCCTAGGGAGGGATTCTTCACTGCGCTGCGCTCCATTCAGAATGACATTTCCGTGGCGACACGCATCAAACTGAGCCACTACTGAAAAAGTCGCCTCCCCGATAAATCATCTGTACACACAAGGCCGATCATTGTAGTTGTTTGCATGAGGGCACAGACGAAGGATGGGCACGCCATGCAAGAATTAAAACAGATTGAAACTTCGATGAATTACTTGGTAAGCAAGGACGAGAGACCAGCGACCTACATGTACGAGCCGCCGGCTGGGACACCGCGGCGGTCTGGAAATTATTCCCGCTATCCGATGTCGATTCTTAATGGTCGGGCGGTTGACCAACCACTGACGTTGGACGCTCAAGGTTTTATGTTGAGACGGCACGAAACCAAAGTAGTGGACTTCTACGACGAGAAGGAAGTCCAGACGGTGTATTACCCAGAGGTCGAGCAACTCGTAAAAGAGGCGACTGGTGCGACCAAGGTTGTGGTATTCGACCACAACGTGCGCTGTGCGACAAAAGCGCAACGGAAGGAAAATAACGCGAACATGCCGGTGATGATGGCACACAATGACTACACCTTTAAGTCTGGGCCACAGCGGGTACGAGATTTAGTCGGCGACGAGGAAGGTGAGCGACTTCTGCAATATCGGTTTATGCAGATTAACGTGTGGCGACCTATCGCTGGTCCGGTGCAAGCAAACCCAATCGCGGTGTGTGATGCACAAAGTATGACGCTGCAAGACTTTGTACCTACTGATTTGATCTACCATGATCGAGTCGGGGAGGTGTATTCTGTCGCTTATAATCCCAATCACCGCTGGTTCTATTTTCCGCAAATGCAGAGGAACGAGGTACTGTTCCTGAAAGGGTTCGACTCGGCATCGGATGGGCGGGCACGCTTTACTGCGCACTCGTCATTTGACGATCCGACGACACCACCCGATGCACCAGCGCGGGAAAGTATCGAGACGCGTACCTTGGTATTCTTTGCCCCAGAGAAGAACGCGTAAGTAGCCCAACCGTCCAGTTGTTTGACTTACCTACAGCGATTTTCATCTGCGTGGATACCTTCAACTTGAAGTTCCTTCTCCCGTAGGGAGAGGGCTAAACCGCATCCAACTGAGAGATGTTTCGCTCTATACTGTAGGGGCATATGGCAATACGCCCCTACCAGCTCGGTCCTCAAGGGCTTTGTGCTCCCGACGCAGGTACGATAAAGGACAGGGGCGAAAGGAAACATGCATGCCCCAGTCCTCTGATTCTCACCGCTCTCGATTACAGGCCATTGCTCGACGTGCGATGATCGAGCGTGGGTTCTTTCCGGAATTCTCGGATGACGTACGCACTGAAACTTCACGTCTATCCCAAGCGGCAACTGCAGACGATACAACTATTCGTGACCTCCGCTCGTTGTTGTGGTGTTCGATCGACAACGACGATTCACGTGATCTTGATCAACTGTCTGTGGCTGAACTGTTACCAGACGAGGCTGTCAAGATTTTCGTGGCGATCGCTGATGTTGACGCTCTCGTGACGAAAGGCTCAGCGGTTGATGTCCATGCACGACAAAATACGACCTCGGTCTACACGCCAGCACAAATTTTCCCGATGCTGCCGGAGAAGTTGTCTACTGATCTGACCTCGCTCAATCCCGATGTCGATCGCTTAGCGATCGTGGCGGAGATGGTGATTGCGGCGAGTGGTGAACTGACGAGAGCGACCGTTTATCGTGCGCTTGTCCACAATCACGCCAAGTTAGCTTATAACAGCGTCGCCGCCTGGCTTGACGAGGACGGGCCGATGCCTGAACGGATAGCCGTGGTGCCCGGCTTGGCAGAACAAATTCGCGTGCAAGAGCAGGTCGCACGCCAACTCCAACGTCTACGCTATCAACAAGGAGCACTCAGCCTTGAAACGATCGAAGCGCGCCCAGTTTTTCACAATGACGAGTTGAGTCAACTGGCGGCGGAAAAGCGCAATCGGGCGAAGGCGTTGATTGAGAACTTCATGGTCACGGCCAATGGGGTTACCACACGGTATCTGGTGAACAAGAATTTTCCTACGTTTCGTCGCGTGCTACAGGCTCCGCAGCGTTGGGAGCGTATCATTGCGCTGGCAGAAGAATTGGGTGAACAACTACCTGCACGGCCTGATAGTGCGGCTCTCGAAGCGTTTCTGGAGCGACGACAAGAAGTTAGACCCGCTTCGCTTTCCTGATCTCTCACTGTCAATTGTGAAATTGATGGGCTCGGGAGAGTACGCAGTTGAGCTGCCAGGGGAAGAGACCAATCGGACATTTTGGTTTGGCGGTACGGGATTATGCCCATTCGACCGCGCCTAATCGTCGCTATCCCGATCTGATTACGCAACGATTGCTGAAAGCTGCGATTGTTGGTCACCCCTGTCCTTACAGCACTGACGAGTTACACGAACTTGCCAAGCACTGTACCGAACAAGAAGATGATGCCAACAAGATTGAGCGCCAAGTGCGCAAGTCTGCTGCTGCGTTGTTGTTGGAAACGAGTATCGGTCGGCGGTTTGATGGGATAGTAACTGGAGTTTCCGAGAAGGGCACCTGGGTGCGTGTACTCGATCCGCCAGTGGAAGGAAAAGTGGTTCGTGGGTACGAACGCTTTGATGTTGGCGATCGAGTGCGGGTGAAACTGGTTGAGGTGGATGTCGAGCGTGGCTTCATCGATTTTGTCGGGATGAGTCGGGGAAGCTGGCAAGAGCGGCGACGCGGGCGAGAGCAGAATACAAGTCGCGGTGGTGAGAATCGGGGAAGGAAACGACCTATTTCCCGACGCGAGCGGCGTTAAGAGGGGTTAGATCGAAAAACTCCAGATTACGCCAATTCCCGCCAAAAAAGTCCGTTGGAACTGGTCACAAGCGGCAGTTGGCTTGCACGCGGTTTTTTATGCAGTCTTCTACCGACCTGTCTGACAGTTCCTCAATCACTTCCTTTTGAAAATCGGCCAGCTTGTTCCGGATCCGCAAGCTCGGGCTGCCAATGTATGCTACATTGGTCCTCAATCTACGGGATGACCACATAGACCTTCGTTCCGCTTACCTGCAGCGTAGAGAAGCAGGCAAGTCGAATTTGGCCGTTTTCGACGACACCTTCGATTTTCGAGGCTCCCATAACTCAGCTTGTGTCTTCATACTCAGTAGCTGAGTGTAACATAAGATATTCTTGCATACGAACGTCGCTTACTGAGAGGCGCGAACGTAGGGCGCAGCCCGTTCACTATATTGCGTTAGTCTGTATGGCTCTGAGCGGTGGGCAATACTGCGCTTTTGCCCTCCCTACTTTTTCTTATTGGGTAGGCTTTACCCCAGCTTGCCCAGCATTATCGGTATCTACAATAGCAACTTCTCGAAACTGAGATTTTTCTGTAAGCCTTTGCATAAAATCGCTCAGATTTTGCTGCAGATCTTTGTATTCATCATTTGCCCGTCTTACAAACCAACCTTTAACGCCAACTAATAGCACATCAATATTTTTATATTCCTTTTTTATTTTCTTTTCGATTCTCTCGCTTAATTCGTCGCTCTAGTATTTTCATTCTGTCGCCAACCCACCCATCAGTAACTACATCCTCGCCTTTCATTTTGATGACCTTCTTCCGCCTCTTCCGCTATCGTCATAGGCGATCACGATTTGTACGGATTCTAATATCTCTCTGTTTTTACTAATCCAGCCATGTCGTTCTTTTCCTTTAATTGGATTAAGCCTGAACGATACTTCTTGATTAAGACCATACTTATACTTTACGTAATAACCCAAAGTGATTAGTTCTTCGCTGATTTTCTTATTGTCCCCATTTTTATACCAAATCTGATTTTCCTGACATTGTAGATTATTGATGTAATCTTTTGCTAAGAATTCCCAATTATCGCAGAAAGTCTCGATGCAAAATCACATGTATTCACTTATACAGTCCTCCCAGACTACTCTCTTACGTCTATCCTAGCTGCCCATCTAGCGGAGTCGAACATGCAATGTTAGCCACAAACGCCTTTACGCCTTCTTATACACCACTTTGTACATGAGCTGACCTTTTGCCACTCGTTCACCGTCAGGAGCAAGGACGTCAACGTCGAGGAACACGATGCTGCGCCCACGCCGAATGATACGCGCTTCGGCGATCAAGTCTATCTGCTGGGCTGGCGCGAGATAGTTGACGGTCATCGATACCGTTGCACCACCAATAATGTCGGTTGAGGCCGCTTTGATTGCTAGGACTGCGGCACTATCAATCAGTGAGGCAATGGCTCCGCCGTGCACAAGGCCGCGGGCTTGTTGTAAATCGGCTTTGAACGGCAGACGCATCCGGCAAAATTCTGGTGTTACTTCTTCTGGTTGTAAGCCTAGCAGTTCAAAGAACGGTTCGTTTGTCATCGCAACGGTCATTCCTGTTCTCCTTCCCTTCCTTGCCCGGACAATGAAAAGGGCAGCCAGGTGAGGCTGCCCTGCTATCGGATCGAAGATTAGTGTTAGTCCCTGTTCATGCTTCGACTTCGCTCGAAAGCTACGCTCAGCACAAACGGTTTTTCATCAACCGGCGATGGTTATTCGGATAGGCATTACGTAAATACTAACGGGGCCACCGTGATTTCAGCAACCCTAATAGACCAGTGAATTGTTCGTCGTTGAGATCCAATGCTTTCGTGACATCAGGCGGTCCAGGCCAGAATGGGTCGGCATACTCTTTCTCACCGATTGTCGGCGGTTTAGCGTAACGTGGAAGCACATGGAAATGGACCTGTGGATCGACCATCATCAGACAGATGTAGTTGATCTTATCGAACGAGAACACTTTCTTTAGCGTCGTTTCGATGTCGCGGGTGACGGTTTGCATTTCCACAAACGCACCAGCAGAGATATTAGGAAAGCTCCGCGCATCCTCGGTACAGATTAGCACCAGACTCCCGACTGTTATTTGTTTCGGTCGTAACAGTACCGCCCAATGTTGATACTCACGTAACAACGTGTTGGGGTAATTGAATTTAAGCAGTGTTTCGTGGGGCATAAGAGATATCCTTTGCGGCGTGTTGCGTGCTTCCCCGTTTCGCCCTTTTCTATTGTCCCACTGGCAGATTATAAAACCGGATCGCATTTCCGCCTAACACCTTGCGCTGAGCATCGATCGGAAGCGGCTCGATCCGTTCCCTGATTTCTTTTGCTACGCCGAAGGACGAATCGATGTGGGGGTAGTCTGACGCCCAGACGAAATAATCTGCGCCCATGTGTTCGACCACTTGAGCTGTCATAGTTTCATCAGGATCGGCGGACACCACGCACTGACGGTAGAAATACTCGCTCGGCTTCATCTTAAGCGTCGAGCGACTCTTCATTGGAATATATTTATGATCCATACGATCAAGCCACGCTGAGATCCAGTTTGCACCAGACTCTAAGACGGTGCATTTCATGCGCGGGTACTTTTCGAACATTGCGAGGGACATCATCTGCGTGAAGCCGGCCATGACGTCAATTGCCAGGAACGTGAAGTTAAACAAACCAAAGTCCGCATCTTGACGAATCCATTCGTTGAATGACGGCTGGTCTCGGACGACCACATGAAAACCGACCGGCAGTTGTAGATCCTGCACAGTTTCCCAGAACCGAACGAATGCCGGATCATCGAAATGTTTGTAGCTGCGGGCGACCATATCGGGTGAAAGATACACCCCGACACACCCGTCTTTCTTAGCTCGGATGGTTTCTTCGACCGCACCCTCAGGGTCTATCAGTGAGATATGTGCAATTGGAAAGAGGCGTTTCTTGTCGTAGCTACAGAAATCGACAAGCCAGCGATTGTACGCACGGGTGTAGGCCGTGGCGAGTTTCGGATCTTGCACCCAACCTTCCCAAAAGATCCCAATGGTTGGATAGAGCATAGCGATGTCGATGCCTTCTTCATCCATCACTTTAAGGCGGGCTTTTGGGTCATAGCTGCCGGGCGGGCAACCATCCATGTAGGTTTTATTCCCGGGAATGAAGAATTCATCGGGGTTCATGCCGACACCACCGAGTGCACCGAGCGTACCGCGTACGACTTCGGCTGGTTTGTTATCGAACAATAACACTTCCCAGCCTTTCTCGTCATGATCAATGCGCACCGCGCGGTCACGGTATTTGGGATCAATGTATTTTTGCCAGAGATCAGGGGGTTCAAGAATATGACCGTCTGCATCGACGGCCGGTCCAATGTTCTGGGTCGACATGTCTTTCCTCCTACTGCTACGTAACTGAGCGTTCACTTCTACCAGAGGGAAGCGAAGGGCTCTAGGGGTCTGTGTGAGGATGACCTTCTGGAAACAGCGCTACGGCTTCCTCGGCAACGCGAGCACGAACTCATTGCCTTCCTGACGGAACACTGGTTCTTGCCCTGTGGCCTGGCGAGTCAAACGGACAATACGCGGAATGCCACTGCCTGCATCTGTCACAAGGCCGACTCTGAGGAGCATATTGTAAATCATGGGGTTACGGAGCACGTGAATACCGAAAGGCAGACTTTCTAACGTGACGGTGTTAGGTAATGTTCCTGGCGTGCGAATCTCGATGCGATTATCAAAAATGAGGACGCGAATAGGTGCAGAGATCGTGTAGTCACGGTGGGCGACAGCGTTGACCAAGGCTTCTCTCAAGACTTCGGTAGGCAACTCTGGTGTCACTTCTGGTTCTAGTCCATGAATGTGGTGAGGTCGGGGCAGGTGAAGTTCAAGAAATCGTTTCGTATCTTCGATGATAGGTAGTAATCGCCCTTCAATATGTTTCTGATCGGACGGGCGCAACACTGATGTCTGTGCCTGGAATACGTAAGGCGGTGACGTAGGCCGTCGGCAGCAAGTGCTGAGGATTCCTAGCGAGGAACAACACGCCAGCGACGGTGAGGGAGAGTTGCCGTTGCTCCGTGCTAGCAGCTTCCAGTTCAGGAGCAGTCTTTGCGGATCAATTGCGGCAACATCAACTCCTCGCTGTCTCGCTAGTTCTAGTATATCCGCTTGGGCTTGTGCTTCAATGTCTCCCTGAGAAGTTGAGAGCATTGGCGTTTCGTCGTAGTACAGGCTTTCGCTAGCCTGGAATAACCGTAACAGTTCTTCTCGCGAGGCTTGCCTGCGGCCTGAAGCGGTACGGACATAATAGACGCCGCGATTCGTGCGATAGGGGCGCTGACTGCCTTTCGGTATCCGTGCGACGAGCACTATCGGTCCCTGAGGGAGAGTGATGGTTTCTAGTACAACTGTAGCGGGCGGGTGGATATTATAAAACGCGACATTATCGACTGCTTGTGCTACGCGGTCGCGATCGCTTTCAGCTATGCCAACTGCTTGACCGTGGTCATCCACTCCCAGCAGCACTTGTCCGCCGTCAGTATTGGCAAACGCAGTAATCGCCGCAGCAAGATCATCTGGATGAACAGGCCATTGCTTGAACTCAATGTGCAAGTTTTCGCCTTGGGCGATGAGAGTATTGAAATCGGCGGAAGCCATTAGAGCCTATGTTAGCGCATCAAGTGGACAGTGCCCACCCTATGTTTGCTCGTTCCCCGACCTATCGTTGCTGTACCGTTTCCCTTGTCAGCGTCAACGAAGCGAGGTAGGTAGAGGGAAAGAAACTTGGAATGGAAAAGGAGGAAAACACAACATGGCACGAGTACCCTACGTTGAAAAAGAAACACTGACCGGTGAGGCGCGACAGTTGTACGATACGTTCGTGCAACGATTTTCGGTGAAGCAAGTACCGAATGTCGTCAAAGCATTGTCGAACAGCCCGAAACTAGCATCGCGGGTTTTTCCGTTGGCCGATTACTTTATGAACGACTCCTCGCTTGACAAGCAACAACGCGAGTTAGCCGTGCTAATTCTTATGAAGCGGCTCAACTGTGAGTATGGTTTCGTGCGGCATATCGCGATCGCTAAGCAGGTGGGGCTGACACAAGAACAAATCGATAGTATTGGTTCCTATCAGACCAGCTCGCTCTTCACTGACAACGATAAGCTGATTCTCCGCTATGCTGACGATCTGACCACGAAAGGTCGCGTTGATGACGACCTCTTTAAGAGCGTGGAGAAACTGATCGGTCAGAAGAACACAATCGAACTGACCGCAGCCACGTCTTTCTGGAACATGATGGCGCGGAACCTCAATGCGTTGCAGGTCGAGTTGGAGCCGTGGGGTAGGTAATTCAGAAGAGTGCGTGACAAGAAACGGATTCATACCGTTCCCCCTCACCCTGTCCCTCTCCCACAAGGGGAGAGGGAATCTGAATTCATCGTATTTGTAAAAATGTCACAGATTGTATGCGCGGCTCGCATTGTCGCCGAGAATGTTCTGTTGATCTTTCAATGGCATACTAGCGATACTCTTCTTCAGTCGCTCCAGCGGCTTGGTGAATCCGTCAAAGTGCGGAAAATCGGTGGACCAGAAGAACTTGTCAGAACCCCAGAGTTCACTTGCCGCGGGGATCAGACTTTCGTCCACGTCAGCACCAATCCATACTTGGCGACGGAAATACTCACTCGGTGGCCGTTTACACGCAGTGAGGGGACCGATGTGCTCCCACTTGCTGTCCATCCGCTCGATGAAATGAGGCAACCAGCCAGCACCGACTTCAAGTGTGAGTAATTTGAGATTCGGAAAACGTTCAAGCGTTCCACCTTCAAAGAAGCTCACGAATGACGCTTGAATATCGAAACCTAGTGTCACCGATAGAAAGTAAAACGCCGAACCATGAAACGTTGGGTTTTTGTACCACTCATGGCCGTGGTACTGAGGCCGGGCGATTACATGAAGGCCAACCGGAATGTTGAGGTCCTGGGCAACCTGCCAAAACGGATCGTAGTAGGTATCGCCATAACTTCTGTTATTGGCTGGCCAGGGGGTGAGCATCACGCCTTTGGCGCCCAGTTTTGCTGAGCGTTTGAGTTCAGCGACTGCGCGGTCCACCTCCATCAGTGAGATGTGTGCAATCGGATAGAGACGAGTCGGATAGGAGCGACAGAAATCAGTGATCCAGTCGTTATAGACTCGACAGATCGCCATCGCGAGTTCAGGGTCATTGACCTCACCTTCCCATAATAAGCCGAGGGTGGGGTAGAGAACTGCCGCATCAATGCCATCTTCATCGAGCAGCTTGATACGGGCATGCGGATCATACGCCCCTGCTGGTCCATCCATATAGCCGAACTCTCGCGAGAAGGCGACTTCGGTCGGCTGCCCATAGGCTGAGGCGACGCCCAAACCACGGCTAATGGGAGAGGGTTTGCCGTCCACGATGAGTGATTCCCAGCCTTCTTCATCGCGAGCGAGGTACGGCGCGCGACTCTTAAACTTGGCTTCGAGGTTATTCTTCCACAGATCAGGTGGTTCCAGTACGTGACCGTCAGAATCAACAACTCTGCCTAACTGCATAGTGCGGCCCTCCTTTGTGGTTGTGTATTCCTAAGAGCCTTACTCCCACATCAGAGGTACTCTGGCAAGAGCGCAATTATCGCGCAGGCGTTGCCTTCAACGTCGCTTCGGGGATCTATGAATCTTCTTCTTCTTTTACAGTGATTGTAACCAATCAATTAAAAAGCGATTCAATTTCTCCGGCTCTTCTTGCTGGGTCCAATGGCCGCATTGCTCGATATGACCACGTGTGAGGTTTGGTACCCAATGTTCCATGCCGTCGGCCATGTCGGGAGTCAGCACGCCATCTTTACCAGCAGTCACCATCAGTGCAGGTTGTAATACTTGTTTTCCTGCGACCTTCGCACCCCATTCCCAGTTGCGTGGCACATTGCGATACCAATTGAGCCCACCACGAAAGCCTGTACGTTCGTATTCACGGACAAAATAGTCCAGATCTTCTTGAGTCAACATGATGCTACGCGGCACGTCTTCCGGGAGACCCACTAGCATGCCACCGCGTTGCATGACCGTTGAAGTGAGGCCCACTGGATCACCCCCACCATCTTCAGGTTTGCTCGTGCGGAAGAGTAGCGTAAATACGCGGCGGACATTACGACTGAATTCTTCTTCCGCTTTACCGACTTCGTTGAAGTAGACTTGATAATCCCATTTGGTGCCGCGTTGCACCCAGGCCGGATTGAGTGCGGCACGTTCAAGAAATGGCGTATTGATACCAGCGACTGCTCGCACCCGATCAGGATAATGAAGCGCCATCGACCACACGACCACGCCACCCCAATCATGCCCAACGAACACCGCCGACTTCTTATTCAGTGCATCAAGAAGCCCGACCATATCTCCACAAATGCTTTCCATTCCGTAGTCTTCGACCCGTGGAGGAGCCGTAGTCTTCCCATACCCACGCATGTCGGGGGCAATGACATGAAATCCGGCGCCGGCGAGCGCTGGAATCTGATGCCGCCATGAATACCACAATTCAGGAAAGCCGTGGCATAAGACCACTGCGGGACCGGTACCCTGTTCAACGACGTGCATGGAGAGGTTGTTCACGGTCAGTTGTCGTTCTGTCCAAGTTGGTGACATGTTTTGTGTCCTTTTCGTCCTTGTTGTTTGATTCCTCCTTATCGTGTCGGGGATGCTAGTGGAAGCTGGGCACAAAGGGGAGTTCATCTCTTGGCCGTCTCTGGCATGTTAAAGACACTATGGAACAGAGGTACGACATCGTTATCGTTGGTGCGGGAGCAGCCGGGTTATCTGCTGCGATTTTTGCTGCGGAAGCAGCGCGGGAGAAAAATGCTTCCCCATCAATTGTCGTCCTCGACTCAGCACGAAAAATCGGCGCAAAAATTCTGGTCTCTGGTGGCGGCCGCTGTAATGTGACTCACGATGAAATCCACCCTGAGGACTATTATGGGTCGCACAATATCGTACGTAATATCCTCGCTGCCTTTAATGAGAAAGCCACTGTTCGTTGGTTTGCATCGCTAGGGGTTCTGCTGAAACGGGAGGATACAGGTAAGCTCTTTCCAGTGTCTGATAGTGCTCGGACTATACTACAGGCGCTTTTGCGGCGGTGCGAAGAGCTTGGTGTCACCATTCTGACTGAGCACCACGTTCTGGATATCCTTCCGTCGATTTCCCTTCACCCTAGTCCTCTCCCACAAAAGGAGAGGATCTCTCTTGCTGATCCACAGGATAAGATTTTTACTGTTCGTTGGGAACATGGAGAATTACAAGCCCGACGTGTGATTCTCTCGACTGGGGGCCGATCACTGCCAAAAACAGGAAGTGATGGCAACGGATGGGAGATTGTCCAACGGCTCGGCCACTCGGTGACGACAACAGTTCCAGCGTTAGTGCCGCTGGTTTTACAGGAGGCAATGTTTCATGCTGAGTTATCGGGCATAGCTACTGTTGTTGAGCTGTCTACGGTAGTGAATGGTAAAGTCGTTGACCGCCGCACTGGCAGTTTATTGTGGACACACTTCGGCGTGAGTGGTCCGGTGGTGATGGATGCGAGTCGCCATTGGACCCTTGCTGGAGCTCAGGGAGTGGCAGCCGAGATGCGGTGCAACTTCTTGCCCGGACAAAACTTTGAACAGGTAGAGAAGTGGCTGATCACTATGGCGACTGCCAGACCTCGGGGCACGGTGAATAACCTGCTTGCAGAACGTTTGCCTGATCGTTTGGCACGGGCACTTCTGCAGGAGGTTGGTCTTGAGCCGAGCTTACTGCTCGGCCAGCTCGTACGCGAACGACGGCGAGTTCTTGTTCACGGGTTAACCAGTTTTGTCTTACCGATCGAACGCGATCGTGGCTGGAATTTCGCCGAAGTCACGGCTGGTGGGATACCACTACAAGAAATAGACTATCGCACTATGGAATCGCGCAAAGTGGCAGGACTCTACCTAATCGGGGAAATGCTTGATTGCGATGGGCGTATCGGTGGCTTCAATTTCCAGTGGGCCTGGGCCACCGGTTACCTTGCTGGGCGTGCATGTGAGAAGTCGTTGGTTTCCTGAAATTCTTCGAGGTAATTCTTTGCTCGCGCAGAGGAAAGGCGATAGGTTGAACATGGGAAGGAGAGTGCTATGGAAGCAAATATTGGTCGTCTCAGTTACCATTTACCAAATGATCTTACGCAACACGTGCAGGCCTCGCTTGTAGACTGGCGAACGCAAGGGAAGGTGCGCAAGTTATGGGAGAAGGACGCAGCCCTCTGGACTGGAGCCGATGAAGACAAATGGATTGGCTGGCTTACTGTCGTCCAAGAGCAGTTGGCGCTGAGTGAGACGCTCGGTCAATTCGCCAACGAGATACGGCAGATGTCGTTTCGTGACATCTTGTTACTAGGCATGGGAGGATCAAGCCTCTGCCCAGAAGTGATGGCGTTTACTTTTGGGCCACAGGCCGGGTTTCCTACACTCCACATTCTTGACTCGACTGATCCAGCCCAAGTTCTGGCTGCGGAACGAAAAGTAGACTTGGCTCACTCTCTGTTCATTGTCGCGAGTAAGTCGGGAAGTACCCTCGAACCAAACATTTTTAAGCAATATTTCTTTGAGCGAGTGAAAGCCGTGGTCGGCGCGCAGGAAGTGGGGAAACGGTTTATCGCAATTACCGATCCGGGCTCGAAAATGCAGCAAGTAGCTGAGGGTGACGGCTTTCGCCGCATCTTCTTTGGTGTCTCAAGTATTGGTGGACGCTATTCTGCGCTGTCGGCTTTCGGCATGGTGCCCGCGGCAGCGATGGGTATCGATGTGCGGCGGTTTCTCCAGCGAGCAGAAATCATGGTACATGCGTGTGGTGCGAACGTTCCGCCAGAAGAAAATCCTGGAGTCATACTGGGAACCATTCTGGGGGTGGCAGCACGACACGGCCGCGACAAGGTTACGCTGATTACTTCTCCACGAATCTTTGACCTGGGTGCTTGGCTTGAGCAACTCCTGGCAGAATCGACTGGAAAGCAAGGGAAGGGGCTCGTTCCTATTGATCTCGAATCGTTGGGTGCGCCAACGGTGTACGGTAACGATCGGGTTTTTGTCTACACCGCTTTTGCTTCGGCGCTTGATGCTTCGCAGGAAGCCGCGGTAGCTGCGCTGGAGAAAGCTGGGCAGCCGGTTGTACGGATCACCATCTCAGATCCCTACGATCTCGGACAAGAGTTTTTTCGCTGGGAGATCGCCACGGCAGTGGCTGGGGCGATTATTGGGATTCACCCGTTCGATCAGCCGGATGTAGAAGCGAGCAAAATCGAGACCCGGCAGTTGACGACAGCCTATGAACAAACCGGAACGCTTCCGCCGGAAGCGCCGCTTCTGGTTGAGAACGGACTGTCCCTCTTCACCGATGAGCGCAATACGATAGCAATAAAACAAGCAGTGAATCATGCCCTTTCCTTAGACAATGTACTGAAAGCGTACCTTGATCAGATACGACCTGGCGATTACTGCGGGATTCTCGCCTACATTGCGATGAACGACGCCCATCAACGTACGCTCCAGACGATCCGTCATCTTGTACGAGATCGCAAACGTGTCGCGACGTGTCTCGGATTTGGCCCGCGATTCCTGCATTCCACTGGTCAAGCTTATAAAGGGGGGCCGAACAGCGGAGTGTTTCTGCAGATTACCTGTGAAGATGCGGTTGATGTGCCGGTGCCTGGACAGCGCTACACGTTTGGTGTCGTGAAAGCTGCGCAGGCACGTGGGGATTTCCAGGTATTAGTCGAACGTAGGCGACGGGCACTGCGGGTACATCTGGGCAAAGATGTTGAGGCCGGGCTGACGACGCTCGTTGCCGCTGTGACACGCGCTCTACAGTAAGTAAAGAGATCTGGCTGTGGGAGGATCAACATTTTGTGACTCCCACAACCTTGTTGTCAGAGCTACAGAATCGTGAATTGAGAGAAGTACCATACGAGCACGAGGCCGATTGCCGCTGCAAAGACGACTCCAATCATTGCCCCAGTCCAGTGCCCCGTGCCGCGGTATAGCTCAACATTTCCTCCGAGCAAATACGCGAGTCGTTGCTGTTCGGTCCGGACATCGTTCAGTAGTCTCATGGGCCACCTCCTTCGCGACTATCATCGCGACTACCACACTCGTACTGGAGTGCTTGCGCAGTACGATCCTCATCATGCGGACAGCCCACCAAGCCGTGGGCGAAATCTGCCCGTTTCCTTACTCCCCATTGTAATCGACGAACGGGGGAAATTGGCAATACTAGAGGCCATTTGCCTGGACTCAAAAATAAGAAGAGAATAGGACTTCATTTTGTTAGTTAGTCTCGATATGACGTATACTCACGGCCAAAAGCTTCCCGCGCTACCACCCCTTTCATAATTTCTGGCGTGCCATCCCCGATCTCGAGCCCGACAACATCGCGCCAGCGTTGCTCTAACGGTGAGTCCATGTTGTAGCCGTAATGTCCATGCAGAATGATACAAGCGTGGATGGCTTCAGCAGAAACCTTTGGCCCCATCCACTTTGCCATGGCAGCTTCTTTGGTATGTTTCTGGCCTTGCTCTTTCAGCCACAGACATTTGTAGGATACCAGCCGTGCAGCTTCGATCAAGGTCAGATACTCGGCGACCTGAAAAGCTACCCCTTCGAATTTCGCCAGTGGTTTCCCGAATACTTGTCGACCTTTGGTGTACTCGATCGTTTCATCAAGTGATTGCTGCGCTGCGCCAACGCAGGCAAGGGCGATAATCGCTCGGTTGAAGTCGAAGGCAATCATGGCTTGGGCGAACCCACGACTTTCGTCTCCCATCCGGTTTCGGGCAGGGACCCGTACTCCGTCGAAAAAGAGGGACCCTCGTTGTGTCAGTCGTTCCCCTGGAGTTTTATACACCTGTCGTGTCACTCCGAGTGCATCGAGCGGAACTAAGAAAGCGGAAATGCCCCGTGCACCATGATCGCCGGTACGGGCAAAAACGATACAAGCATCGGCATAACCAGCAAAGGTAATTGAGGCCTTCTCGCCAGTGATGACATAATCATCCCCCATCTTGACCGCGCGAGTTATAATGTTGGCAGCATCAGAGCCGGCACTGGGTTCCGTTAACCCAAAGGCAATAACCGCGTCACCAGTGGCATGTCGCGGTAACCATTCGGCCTGAACGTCCGGGTGGGCAAACTCGGCGAGTAATTCCGAAGCAATGAGGCCCAGCTGAATATAGAGGCTGTAGTTAAAGTCGCCGCGTGAGAGTTCTTCGGTCATGAGACCGCAGGTGACATAGTCACTTTCTAGTCCACCAAATTTGCTGGGCACGCGTAGGCCGAAGACGCCCAACTTCGCGGCTTCTTTGATGGCGTCTCGGCTAATGATTTCGCCTCGGTCCCAGCGCGCGTAATTGGGCAGTAATTGTTCCTTGGCGAATTGCCTCAGGGTCTGTTGGAGTAGCCGTTGGTCTTCAGTAAAAGCAAAGTCCATAATCGCACCTTAGCGTAGGAACCCGCTTATCGTACTGATCTAGGCCACCTCATGCAAGCTGAAGAACAGATTCGAGAGGGCAGTCGCCGTTGACACTCCTCCTCGCTATGTTACATTTACCTTTACCTGTGCGGGTGTAGCTCAGTTGGCTAGAGCGTGTGCTTGCCAAGCACAAGGTCGCCGGTTCGACCCCGGTCACCCGCTTCACTCCTAAGCCCTTGATCATTCAGGGGCTTTTTGATTTTTATGGGTATAAGAATCGTGCCTGATTTCTCAGTGTTGACCCAGGGTTGCGCTTTTGCGGATGGAAGTTTCTACCAGCTTTGCCAACATGCCTTCCGAGTTGAGAAAATATCGAGTCGGGCTTGTTCTAGCGCAACAGTATTTATCACAAATTTATGAAAGGAGATAATCAAGCATCTATGCCCCTCGTACGCATTAAACAGAAGTTTCAAGTTACAATCCCTGACCATGTCCGGAAGCAGGCTGGTCTTGAGGTGGGCGACTTGTTGGAAGCTACCGCGAAGGGGAACGTTATCACGCTGAAACCCAAGGCCGTAGTTGATCGGCATCCGGCAGTTGATGCGCGCCTCCGTGAAGCGCTGGATGATGTAAAGGCCGGACGTGTATACGGCCCCTTCAACTCAGCGAAGGAGTTGGTTAGCGATCTTCGCCGAAGGACCAGAAGGGTAAAGGCCGAGAAAACTCAGAAAGCCCGGTAATGCGCGTTCACTATACTGAGCGCTTCCTGAAAGCGTACGGAAGCGCCCCCGCCCGTATCCAGCGAACCTTTGATAAGCAGGCTGCGTATCTCGTTCAAGATATTCGCCACTCGTCCCTCCGCGCCAAGAAGTACGACGAAGCAAACGACATCTGGCAAGCGCGAGTCAATCAAGACTGGCGCTTTTATTTCCAGATCGACCGAGACATGTATGTGTTGCTCGATATTATGAAGCATCCGAAATGATGGCTTCACTGTGTACGGCTTTAATCAAAGTGATGTACGCTCGGATGAGGAGTGAACGACAGCGAGAACACCATACGATCACATCGTTGTTCAAGTGAAACCGTTTCACTTCAGCGAAAATGGCTCATTTGCGATGTTTCCCTCTTCTTTGCTTGCCAAGCACAAGGTCGCCGGTTCGACCCCGGTCACCCGCTTCACTCCTAAGCCCCTCGATCAGTCAGGGGCTTTTTGATTTTTATCGGTAGAGTGGAAGCTTCCAAACTATGCAGCGTCCGAGAGCTCAGGCTCTGACTCAGGACGATCGTCTTGTTGCTTTGCCGACTGCTGGGTCCACCAGCTATCATGCACGCCAATCGCAAACGCGAATGCCAACACACATAGAAATAGCCCTATGACCATACCCATGAAAAGTGGCGCGAAGTCCGCCGTCATATCCAACACGGCACTCGGCAGCGCGGCGAGTAATAGTGGCTGCTGTAACATTGTGTATACCTCCTATTCTTATTGACCCCAAACAGGTCAAACTGTGAAATGCGGAACAAGGGGCCTGACCTCTGCAGAGTCACCCTCATGCGTCCTTTCGTATTCCATATCTTTTTATTGTTCTCATCTTAGCAGGGCACTCTTGTTCTTGTGGACAAAAGACCACAAATTAAACTGCTCTTCACCATTAGGTAACGTAAATGACACCATGAACCGATGCGTTATCCGTTGTTCTTCTAGAGAAGATGCAGAACCTATGCCAGACGGACAGGGACTTACTCCCAAGGAATAATGCTGTGTTTTCCTGTTAAGAAGCGCACGATTCACCGTAGAAACTGGCATACTGTTGCAGGAGCAGCACGTTGTGTTGCAGAGGTGCAATAAAGATATTTCAGAAATGCACTGTTTCTCTGCTGCGCCAAAGCGGTGTTTAGTCTGTCCCTAGATCAAACCTGATTCCCAAGCGGTCATACATAGTTTGGTCATTCCACCATGTTTCATTTGACAAATAGACACGCGTCTATTTATACTCAGCCTGAGATAGACACATGTCTATCTCAGGAGGGGAACATGGAACACTACGAGCGGCTCAAGCCTATTCTAAAGTATTACCGGCGATGGAAACGGTTGCCGAGTTTGCGCGAGCTTGCTGACTTTTGGGGATTTAAGGCCCATGAATCGGCCCGCAAGGTCGTCAACCAGCTCATTGAACACGGCTACCTGATCAAAGACCGCAAGACGGGCTCCCTCCTTCCTGGCCGTGCCCTTACGGAAGTACGTGTCCTGGGCTCCATTCGTGCAGGGTTCCCCTCCCCGACTCAGGAAGAGTTGGGCGATACCATCGACCTCAATGAACTCTTAATTAAGAACCCTGAAGCAACCTATCTTGTAAAAGCTCAGGGAGATTCCATGATTGAAGCAGGTATCTTCAACGGGGATATGGTGCTCGTAAAGCGCACCTCTACTGCAAACGATGGAGATATTGTCATCGCGCGTATCGACGAAGACAAATGGACGATGAAGTATCTCCGCAAGCGTGGGAATCGCTACTATCTCCAGCCCGCCAACAAGAAGTACAAACCCATCTTTCCCGAGCAGGAGTTAACAATTGAAGCTGTGGTTATTGCCTCGATTCGTCAATTTAACACCGTGTAATGAGCACCTCTCCGCTCACACTCCATTCCTTCCCTCGCGCCATCGTCCATATCGATGCTGATGCCTGCTTTGCGTCTTGCGAACAGTCCCGTGATCCCAAGCTCAAAGGAAAGCCTGTTATCACAGGCAGGGAACGCGGCATCGTTGCCTCCATGAGTTATGAGGCAAAAGCACGCGGTATCACGCGCGGCATGCGCCTCTTTGAAGTAAAGCGGCTCTGCCCTGAGGCGATTATTCTGCCCTCAGACTATGAAACGTATAGCTTACTTTCAAAGCGTATGTTTACGATCGTACGTCGCTACACGCCCGATGTTGAAGAATACTCGATCGATGAGTGCTTCGCTGATCTGACCGGCCTGCAACGACCGCTTCACCTGTCCTATGTCCAGATTGCCGAGAAGATTAAGCACGATCTTGATACTGAGTTAGGATTTACCTTCTCTGTCGGCCTTGCTCCCAACAAAGTGATTGCCAAAATTGCTTCAAAGTGGGAAAAGCCCTCTGGCTTAACTACTATCCCAGGCCGTGATCTTCACCTGTTTCTTACAGACCTTCCTGTGAGCAAAGTCTGGGGCATCGGGGACAAAACTACTGCCCTCTTGAATAAATTCGGGATTCATACCGCGCTCGATTTTGCCCGCAAGCCTGAATGTTGGGTAAACAAATGGCTCACCAAACCAGGCTATGAGATTTGGCAAGAATTGAATGGGCACTCTGTCTTGCCTCTGATCACCAAAGAGAAGTCCACGTATCAAACCATCCAAAAAACAAAAACCTTCACTCCCCCATCGAATAACCGCGACTTTGTGTTTTCTCAGCTTTCTAAAAATATCGAGAACGCATGTATTAAAGCACGCAAGTACAAGCTTGCGGCCAAAGGTGCGGCGATCTTTCTCAAAACTCAGCACTTCCATTACCGCTGGTTAGAGGTGCGCTTTACCCATGCAACAGCATTCCCTCATGAGATCGTCCGAGCGATAGAACCAGCCTTTCTGCACCTGTTTCAACCCGAAGAAGAATACCGTGCGACAGGGGTGGTCCTTATCAAGCTGGATGAGGACACGATGATTCAACTCGATCTATTCGGGGAGGCGCTAAGAGCGGAAAGGTTCTCGCGCGTGTATCAAAGCGGTAGATCACATGCGGGAGAAGTATGGCAAACATACTGTGTATCTCGGTACGAGCTTGCTTGCGCAGAAGTTCTCGCAACACCTTGGCGAACGGGGAGACGAGCCGTTACGCAAGCGAGAACTCTTTAAGGGTGAGACAAAGCGGAGAAGAGTTGGTATCCCGATGTTTATGGGAAAACTATTTGATTGAGAGATGCAGACAAGACTACCAACCGCTCGACATCAGCAACCTGACGAAGGCTGGGTAGTAGGCAAATTATACAAACCACACAGATAGTTATTCAGGATCTGACGTCCACGTCGCTGTCATGTATATAATGTCCATTGGACGCTCCCTGGTCAGCGGCGAGTGTAACAGCAAAGAGCATGCATCGTTCCCGCTGGCAGCATCGCACCGCAGCACTGCCATGGACTGCCTCCTCAACCGACTTGTTCCTGCATCCGAGCCACCGGCCAATGCAGTCGTCTTGTTGCCACTCTGTTTTGGGTCTCAGTTTTGCTTTGTACGCCATATCATTCTCTCTTTCTATATTTTACCATTCCCATCAATGACTACCAACTAAAACTTCGACCAGTGCTCTTGCGCGTTCTGGTCTATCGTCAGGACTTCAAGTGTAGACTCGTTGGTAAACGATTCCCAACCCTGAGCATGAGCCCTGAGAGCGAAGGAACTGAGACCAGCAAGGATCACTGCTGTTGAGATCAAATGGCGGGATTTGCCAAAGAGATGTCGCATACTGCCTCTCTGAAGTGCTCTCGTGCTCTCAGCATGGGAGAATATCATCATACTTGTCAAGAAGCGTTGAGGACCTTCGTAGCCTTTTGCACATCACGCGGTTTGACCCAGAGGATCGCTCCATATCGCCCTGTTCCGGCTGCCACAGCATCACAGGCCGTGACGTTGATTTTTGCATCGGTGAGTTTCGTCAAGATTTCTGTAAGTGCACCCACGCGATCCTCACCTTGAACCAGGAAGCCAGACTTCGGACCCACCAGCTTGAGCTTGGCCTTCTTTGCAACCGTCTTGAAGGCAACTGGGTCAGCCGGGATGAAGTCGATCTGCGCACGCTTACCTTTCGGAAAGCCGGAGAAGGCAACCAGGTTCACTCCCGCTTCCTGAAGCATCCGTAGAATCTTAGCGCCTTTGCCAGGCTTGTCGGCAACTTCGCTATAGAAGTACTGGACCCGCTGAATCGTGTCAGCCATAGCCTCACCTCTTTAAGAGTTTTGCTAACATGGTGGCTATAGCTCTATAGGACAGAGAAAATCAAGATACTTGATGAACGCTTATCGCCTTCCTCAAGGATAGGTGCTCCGCAAAAGAAAAATGGCCGCTCGGAGCTTTGTTACCTTCACCCGAGTACATGCTCCAGGGTCTCGTCGCGATGTTTCTTCAGGTACGGCATGAACGGCGTTCCGCCCGTGCCGACGTGCGTCGGGTTATCCTCACGACTTTGGCTCTGCTGGTGGATATAACGTGCAGCATATTCTAAGTGCTTGGCGCGAAAGTCAGCCATCCAACGTACGCAGGCGTTGTACGCTGCCCGTAACGCCGGTCGGTCGGAGCGCTGAGCCACCACATACTCGCGCACCGACGGCCCCTGCTCAATGGCAGTGATAAACGCACGATGCTCCTTGGGCATATAGTCGCGCATTTCCATCAGGTACGGACGTAATGGATCGTTTTCATGGGTGATGCCCAGCGCCGCGTCGAGCGCGGGAATAATCGAACTCTGCGCGCCCGTTTCACCCCGGAATTGTTGCGGCACCCCTTGGTAGGCTTCCACTCCTTCGTACATCACGCCGTGCGGAAGCGCCGGATGATTTTTCCAGCCGTGAATATAGGGGCGTACCCGGTGATAGTAGATGTACGGGTCGCACCACTCCGGCATACGCAACAACGTGGCGTACGCCTGCGCTAACGCCTCAGCGATTGTGGTGAGATGGTGTTCGACCTGGTGCGCCTGATTGTCCATGACCGCCGCCTGGACCACGCCAAGGGCAGCAAGCGCCGGTCCCATCTTCGCTTCAATGTCAACGTGGACCAGAATGAACCATTCCTCGTCCGCTCCAGCCAGAAAATTCTGCAGCAGCACAATATTGCCTAACGCGATGGGACCAGCCGTATCGAGTCGCCGCCAGTTATGCAACGCGTACGACGCGTAGGATAGTACGGGCGGACGGCCCAGGCGTTGGGAGAGTGCGTACCACGGTACAGCGAGACTCGCAGGGAGGTGGTTGGCGGGGACGGCGTCTCCCCATACGTAGGCGTGTCCGAAATAGGACAACAGCATCATCGCGCGCTCAAGTTGGCCTGGCTTGTGTAAGGTCGCAACCTTGAGCAGCGGCAGTTGCTCCAGATGACGCCGTACCGTTCCTGCAACGAGCAATTTCGGCAGTTCACGCGCCGTCTCTTCCCAGGGAGCGAAAGACGCAGGCAGGTGGTCAAGAGGATCGTGAGTGGGTAGAAAACCGCGCTGCGGATCGACGTGAAAGTGAGCGATATCTAAGGTCGTTGGCTGTTGGCGCTGAGATCGTAGTGTGCTCATACGTTATGATAGCGCACAACCTTATCTGACTCATAACGCCTATTCCTTTTTTTCTGCCTTTCCTCTCGTATTTCATGGTCAGGGTATCAAGTCTCAGCAATACGCTAACCACGGTTAATGATGCTCATCCTCTCGCTTCACTCAAGAACGAGCGACCACCTCACTCACCAGGCTTAAGCCAATATTTGACAAATTTTGGTGTATCCCCCATTATGGGGGCATGAAGCAAAAAGTCGTCACTATGAACGTCTCATTGCCCGCGACGCTACGCGGGGCACTGGAGAAGAAACTTGAGCGCCAGTCCTACGGTACCGTCAGCGAGTATGTTCGTGAGCTCATCCGCAAGGACTTACAGCGGGAAGCCATTGCCCAAGTAGATGAATTGCTGCTCGAAGGCATACACTCCGGCCCTGCCACACCGATGACAGACCAAGACTGGCAGGAATTACGAACACTCGCAGGCCGCAGACCTTCCCCTACTCATGGTGCAAAGAAAACTGGTGCGACGCCCCGCCGCGCGGCGTGACCTCGCTGACGCAGTTCTATATTTACGCAAGGAAGACGGCGCAGCAATTAGTCATCGCTTCCTTGATGAAGCGGAAGCGACTTTTACGCGGCTCTGTTCCTTCCCCAATCTCGGTACTCCGTGGCCGACTACCCGCCGTGAACTTGTCGGCTTACGGCGACGGCTCCTGCCCCACTTTCCTTACTCTGTCTTCTACCTTTCCACCGAAAAGACTCTTGAAATTGTTCGTGTACTTCACAACAGCCGAGACATACCAACACTCCTTGAAGACCTCTGAGGCGCTTCTATGGCACTCACCAAAAAGAATAGAAAATATGACGAATTCTTTTTGCTCTTCCTTTTTCTCGTTTCGCCTTTTCCCCTGTGTAGAGCCTTCCTTCCCTTGACGTCTTCTAACGGCCCTGCCACATTTGCCCCGTGGCGACAAACAAGAATATGAAAATCTTTCTCGTGGACGGTCAGGCGTACATTTATCGTGCTTTTTATGCCGTGCGCGAACTACAAACCTCGCAAGGGGTACCGACCAACGCGATTTTTGGTTTCGTGAGCATGCTGCAACGACTCCTGCAGGAGCATTCTCCGGAGTATCTTGCTGTCGTCTTCGATGCGAAAGGCAAAAACTTTCGCCACGAACTCTACAAAGAATATAAAGCAAACCGCCTCGCGATGCCGGAGCCTCTTCGTCCGCAAATCCCGCGAATCAAGGACCTCGTCCGTGCTTATCGTATTCCAGTGCTTGAATTAGAAGGGTACGAGGCTGATGACATTATCGCGACTCTGACGCGACGATGGGAAAAGGCAGGGGCTGAAGTGGTGATCGTCTCCGGTGATAAAGACCTGATGCAGACTGGTGTCCGACCGCGTCACCATGCTCGATACCATGAAGGGCGAACGCATCGGTATTCCAGAAGTCAAAGTAAAGTTCGGAGTTGAACCCGCACGTGTCGTCGATGTGCAAGGGCTCATGGGAGATCCCACTGATAATATTCCCGGTATTCCGGGAGTTGGAGAAAAGACCGCAATTAAGTTAATCCAGGAATGGCATGACCTGGAGAATCTGCTTCGTCATGCTGACAAGATTCCCGGCAAGCTTGGCGAGAAGATTCGCGCGAATGTGGAATTGGCGCGTGTATCAAAAACGCTGGCGACCTTGCACTTTGATGTCCCTGTAACAGTGGAAGTTGCCGCTCTGGCAAAAGAGGAGCCAGACAAAGAGCGACTGAAAGCGTTGTTCAAAGAATTTGAGTTTCGCCGTTTTCTGGCCGATCTCGAGTCACCGTGGGATGACCCAACTCCAAGTGAGGCTCCCGCCCAGGTCGGCGAGTATGAAATGGTCCGCACGCAGCAACAGCTCGAGGCTGTACTCCGCGCGGTCCGCAAGGCCAAAACCTTTTGCTTGGATACTGAGACAACCTCGCTGAATCCGCTTGATGCTGAATTAGTTGGTATCTCGCTTGCGATCGAAGAAGGCAAGGCGTGGTATATTCCGGTTGGACATCGGACGCTCGATGCCGCACCGCAGCTTGCGCTTGACCTTGTGCTGTCTGCTGTGCAATCACTGCTTGAAGATCCCACCTTATCTCTCGTGGGACAGAACACAAAGTATGACGCGATGGTGCTTGCGCAGTACAAGCTATGGCCCCACAACGTCGCAGGCGACACCATGCTTGCCTCGTACCTGATCAATCCCAGCCGGCGTCACAACCTGAATGACCTTGCCTGGGAACACCTGCAG
The DNA here is from genome assembly GCA_963733195.1 of uncultured delta proteobacterium. GTDB lineage: Bacteria > Desulfobacterota > Binatia > Bin18 > Bin18 > VGTJ01. The sequence continues at coordinate 20,116 of CAVTCR010000005.1, read as the reverse complement.
TACCGTATGGTGACGTATGAGGCCGTGACCGATAATGGTAAGAAAAATTTTGCTGATGTCTCAGTGGAGGAAGCAACACGTTACTCTGGTGAAGATGCCGACATTACGTTGCGTTTAGCTCACCAACTGTTCCCTCAAGTTGCAGAACAAGGAATGCAGTCGCTTTTTGCTGAGATCGAAGTGCCACTTGCTCTTGTCCTCGGAAAAATGGAACTGGCAGGTATTCGTATTGATAAGCAATTCCTTGCTGCCTTGTCCAAAGAGTTCGGGCAGCGTCTCAAGCAACTTGAAACGCAGATCTATGCAGTGGCAGGGGAGGAATTCAACATTGCCTCACCGAAGCAACTGCAAAGAATCCTCTTTGATAAGTTGGGATTGCCGCACGGGAAGAAAACATCGACCGGTGTTTCGACCGATTCTTCGGTGCTTGAGGCGCTGAAAGACAAGCATCCGCTACCGGCGAAGATTCTCGACTATCGTGGTTTTGCCAAGCTACAGAGCACCTATGTTGATGCCCTGCCTAAGCTAATCCATCCCAAGACCGGGCGAGTGCATACCTCGTTTAATCAAACGGTAGCGGAGACTGGTCGTCTATCGTCAAGCAAGCCTAACTTGCAGAATATCCCTATCCGCAGCGAAGAAGGGCGTCGCATTCGTGAAGCGTTTATTGCTGAACCAGGCCATGTGTTGCTTTCGGCTGATTATTCACAAATTGAGCTGCGTTTGTTAGCACACTTGAGTGAAGACCCATTGCTCATGGAGTCGTTTCAAAAGGAACAGGATGTCCACGCGCGCACGGCCTCAGAACTTTTTCAAGTGCCGGTGGATAAGGTTTCGGGAGACCAACGACGTCAAGCGAAGACTATTAACTTCGGCATTATCTACGGTATGGGAGCGTTGCGCTTGGCCCGATCGCTCGACATTCCAACTAAAACTGCCCAGGAATACATCACGCAGTATTTTGCCCGCTATCAACGCATCAAAGGCTATATGGAGAGCATCTTGACCGAGGGCAGAGCACGTGGATACGTGACAACCTTATTTGGACGTCGCCGCTATGTACCGGATCTGCAGAGTAAGAATGGGCAACTTGTTGCCGCCGCAGAACGAGCCACAATCAACACCCCGATTCAAGGAACTGCGGCTGACCTCATCAAGATGGCCATGGTTGCCATCGACCGCCGCGTCGAAAGTGAAGGCCTACGGACGCGCATGCTTCTGCAAGTGCACGACGAGTTGTTGTTTGAGGTGCCGGAGAAAGAAGTCAAAAAGACAGAGAAACTGGTTCGTGAGATCATGGAGGGAGTGATGACACTCCGTGTCCCCCTTCGTGTTGAGGTTGGCGTCGGTAAGAATTGGGCGGAAGCACACTGAGCAATTGCGGAGTGGTGATTGCTTAGTACTGAGCGCACGAAATACGCAGCGGGTTTCCCTGGTTACTGCTGAATACTCCTAGATTCCAGCTTGCGCTGGAATGACGAAAACGACGAGGCCGTCATTCCGGGCAAGGCCGCAGGTCGCGACCCGGAATCCAGTTTTTCAGATTGGAGGGAGAGAAGTGATGAGTTCTACTATTTCCCCTGCGGATTAGACGGGTGATCGAAAAATTTTACCATGAACGGGAAAGACACAAAGAACCCATAGGGCACGATTGCTACGACATAAAGCAAGATAAACAAGAGACTCCATCCCCAGCTCTGCGAGAGAAGGCAGAGCGCAACCGTGAGAACCAAGGGAATCAAGTTCAATCCAATCCAGGTGGCCGTAATGAGTGTCGAATTCTGTTTCATGACTCGGAAGCGTAACACAAACCAAGCGATCGACCAACAATCTGATCGTTCGGCTCTTGGGTCCTGACCTCGACGCCAGGACAAAGAACGTGATAACCACGCCATGTAAGGAGGGAAGGCTATGGACTACAGTGCCTATCAACATCTACTCATCGAGAAAAAAGATGGTATCGCATTACTGACGATTAACCGTCCAGAGACGCTCAATTCAACGAATGCCCGTCTGCATTATGAATTGAGCCGTGTGTGGTTGGACATTGCCGAAGATGACGAGGTCCGTGTCGCTGTGATCACTGGTGCCGGGCGCGCGTTTTCCGCGGGCGGTGACTTTGAAGTAATCAACAAGTTGCAGAGCGGCCTTGATGCGGTCGCGGCAGTGATGAAAGAAGCCCGTGACATCGTGCATAACATGATTAATTGTGACAAACCGATCATCTCTGCTATCAACGGGGTTGCCGTGGGTGCAGGTTTGGCGGTGGCTTTGCTTGCCGACATCAGTATTGCGTCGGAGAATGCAAAATTTACTGATGGTCATACCCGCCTGGGCGTAGCCGCCGGAGACCACGCGGCTGTCATTTGGCCGTTGCTCGTCGGCATGGCCAAAGCCAAGTACTATTTGTTGACTTGTGACATGTTGGATGCCAAAGAAGCCGAACGGATTGGTTTGGTGAGCATGTGTGTGCCTCCTGACCAACTCATGCCGAAGGCAATGGAGGTTGCGAAGAAACTCTCAACCGGCTCGCAGACGGCGATTCGCTGGACGAAGCAGTCGTTAAACCAATGGTTACGCGCGGCAGCGCATACGTCATTTGACTATTCACTGGCCTTGGAAATGCTCGGCTTCTTTGGCGACGACGTAAAAGAAGGAGCGCGCGCAGTGCAGGAACGTCGTGCGCCGCTGTTCCCTTCCGCGCAGGGCAAGAAATGAGCACCGCAGAAAAAATTGTCTCGGTTCTCCAGCAAGCTCTGGCCGCGACGCATGTGGACGTTGAAGACGAAAGTGCGCTGCATGCCGGACACGCTGGAGCGGCATCGGGTGGGGGACACTATCGAGTTACAGTTGTGTCTCCACTGTTTGAGGGGAAAACGCTCGTCGCGCGTCATCGTCTGGTATATGACGCGTTGGCGAAAGAAATGCAGCATGAGATTCATGCGTTGGCATTGACGACGTTAACACCGAGTCAGAATCCTGCGGATTGAGAGAAAGGAGAAAAGAGAGAGATGTTTGGACTGAGGGGGTTTAGTCAAACCGGAAAAGATTGGCGCACCAGATTTGTCACCCTGAGTGAAACGAAGGGTCGCTCAGAGGGATTCTTCGCGGAGTTTATCCAAAGCGTCCTTCGATTGGCTGCGCTTCGCTCAAGATAACGGACGACGGACAGATGACATGCCCGAAAGGTCTTAATGTTTTGTTGTTCGCTGTCTTTTCTTCAGTGCAAGTGTTGTGTTGGGGTATTTCTCTCCAGGATGGGCAGCTCCTGCCTCTCCGCACGCATTAACCGCCCCTGATGGTGCGAAGATCTACGAGCAACGCTGCGCATCGTGTCACAACGGCAGTGTCCAACGTGCACCACAACTCAATGTGATGCGGCAGAAGAATGCCGAAGATGTGCTGGATGCGTTGGAAACGGGTGTCATGTTGTTCGTTGGCTGGGGGATGCCTGATGCTGAGCGCAAGGCAGTGGCAGAGTTTGTTACTGGCAAACAACTCGGTGCAGCGCAAATGCAGGCTACGCTGAGCAACATGTGTCCACAAGCACCAGGAGAATTTACAGTAGATGAGGGTGCACCACAGTGGAATGGCTGGGGTGCGAGTTCAGCGAATACACGTGTGCAATCAGCTGAAAGGGCAGGCTTGACGGCGGAACAGGTGCCCAATCTCAAGGTCAAATGGGCGTTTGGTTATCCTGCGGGTACCGTCGCATCGCAACCGACCGTGGTTGGTGGACGTGTGTTTGTCGGTACACTACGCGGACAAGTGTATTCCCTTGATGCAGCGACTGGTTGCGTGTACTGGGCGGTGAAGAAACCTACCGGTATTCGTTCAGCGATTACCATTGTTCGTCTGCCGAACTCTAACCCGCTGCGGTATGCTGCCTACTTCGGCGATCTTTCGGCGAACGCCCATGCGCTTGATGCTCGCACTGGTGCCGAGATTTGGAAGACGAAAGTCGATTCTCACCCGATTGCTCGCATTACTGGTGCGCCGCAGTTTCACGCCGGGCGTTTGTATGTGCCGGTGACCTCGCTTGAAGAAGTTTCGGGTTCTGATCCCAAGTATGAGTGCTGCACCTTCCGCGGTAATCTCGTAGCGCTCAATGCGACGACGGGAAAACAAATCTGGAAGACCTATACGATTCTCGAAAAGGCCAAACCGACTCGAAAGAATAAAATCGGCGTACAACTGTACGGGCCGGCCGGTGCGACAATTTGGTCATCTCCTACATTGGATCCGGAAGGTGGCCGGATTTATGTCACAACTGGAGACAACTATTCGGACCCGGCGTCAAAAACCAGTGATGCGATTGTTGCGTTCGATATGAAAACCGGCAAATTCCTCTGGTCTGAGCAATTCCTGGCTAATGATGCGTGGAATGTTGCTTGCGGCTCGGGCGATGAAACGAACTGTCCGCAGGCAAAAGGACCGGACCTTGATTTTGGCTCTTCGTCGATTTTGCAGAAACTGCCCAATGGCAAGCGCGTGCTCGTGGCTGGGCAAAAGTCGGGCATGGTCTTCGCCATTGACCCGGATCAGAAAGGCAAGCGCCTCTGGGAGCAGCGAGCAGGGAAAGGTGGTCTTGCTGGTGGGATTCAGTGGGGACCGGCTGCTGATAGTGAGCTAATGTACGTGGCGGTCTCAGACATTGGTATGGAGATCAAAGACGATCCACAAGCCGGGAAGATCGCCGTGCTTGACTCGAGTGTTGGTGGAGGGATTCACGCCTATCGGTTAGAGAGTGGAGAGAAAGTGTGGTCGGTCCCACCGCCGGGCTGTGGCGACCGTAAAAACTGTAGCCCAGCGCAATCTGCGGCGATCTCAGTTATTCCTGGCGTGGTTTTTTCTGGCGCAGTTGATGGCCATTTGCGGGCATACTCGACCAAAGACGGGAAAGTCCTTTGGGATCATGATGCCGTGCAGGAGTACAAGACCATCAACGGCGTCAAAGCCAGTGGCGGGTCATTTGATAATTCTGGGCCGACTATCGTTGGAGGAATGCTCTATACCAATTCGGGTTACAGCCAACTGGGGGGGATGGCTGGGAACGTGCTCTTAGCCTTCTCGGTTGACGGGAAGTAGGTTTTGCGAGCCCCTCTCTCTTTATGAGAGAGGGGCAGATGCTGGACAGCAGAGACGATAAAAATACCAGAAGGTACGGTACTGTCCTTGCGAGCGCAGCGAAGCAATCCATCTTCGGACAGGGATTGCTTCGTCACCTGCGGCTCCTCGCAATGACATACTCCTACCGTCTAACCTTTTTGGTGTTTGCGTCGACAGGCCGCGGTTGCAGCTTCATCTAGTTGCAGCGACTCTGTGATTATCACTCCGTAATCCTGTTCGGCAGTCGCCACAGAGTAATACCCATCGCGTACATCTTCGAGCACTCGGAGCGGATCACGCTGGAGAGGGTCGCCATACCCACCGCCAGTGGCACCTACAGCAATAAAGAGATCTCCAGTTTTGACACTCCGATAGGCAACCTTCGATGGCAAAGGAATTTCCTCACCAGTTGCGGTTTGCTGAATGAGTTTGCCGGGAGAACCAGTACCTCCGCCATCGTATCCCCAGGCACCATAGGCGAAGCCATCGCCTTCAACCGACGCACCGCCGTCGCTCAAGTAGCGAACCGTCTTAATCGAGGCGAGCCCACCTCGCCATCGACCTGGTGCGCAAGCGTCCTCCCGCAATTCGTAGCGCTCGACCCGCAGGGGAACATGGGACTCGATATCCTCAATCGGGTTATTCCGCGTATTGGCGTAGAGGGTGTCGACGGCGTCCATCCCATCACGACCATAGCGCCCACCGTAACTCCCCTCAAAGATTTCGAGGTGGACCCACGGTCGATTGCTACGGTAGCCACTCGCCGCAATGACCTTGAGATTGCCAATCCCAGCACACACCTGCTCTGGCAGTGCTTGGGAAAGTGCTCGCATGACCGTATCGCACAGGACGTTCCCGCCGACAAAACGTGCGATAGTTGGCGCCGGGAAAATCGGATTGGCTAAGGTGCCTTCTGGTGCGATGATCGTGATCGGCCGATATAACCCACTGTTCTGCGGAATGTTCCCATAGGTCTCGGTATCCAGTAGGACCGACCGTAGCACGAGCCACACGGCAACATCGACGGTTCCGACGAACGGCATATTGATCGGTCGATCCGATACTTGTGGGGCCGTACCAGTGAGATCCACGACCATGTCACTTCCTTTGACTGTCAAGGTAGCAACGATCGGGAGATTCCGTCGGCTCGGGCTGGGATCATCCAAATACCCGTCCATGTAGCCGGTGGCGGTGTAGCAACCATCAGGAATGCGCTCAATAGCCTGGCGCATCAACCGTTCGGAATAATCGAACAGCTCAGCACAAGCAGCCTCAACGGTATCGAGACCGTAGCGGTCAATCAGTTCGAGAAACCGCGCTGCACCGATGCGACACGCGGCAATCTGCGCTTCCATATCACCGACGACGAGATCAGAAACGCGGATGTTGTCCCGTAATAGATGCCAGACCGCGTCGTTCCGCTTGCCTTCCTCGATCACCTTGATTGCCTTAAACTGCAATCCTTCGGCGTATGCATCCACTGCTTCGACAATTCCTGTGCTCCCTGGCGTTTGTGAGCCAATATCAAGGTGATGGGCTGTTGTCACTGAAAACCCAACTAACTGATTGTCGTAAAATACCGGGACACAGAAACCAACATCAGGGCCGTGACTGGCACCTCCGTAAGGATCGTTATGCATGATGACATCACCCGGTCGCACAGTCTCGCCCCGCGCGGCAAGCTGCTGGAGCATCCCACGGACATAGCCTGGGATGGGACCGGACTGGAGCGGCGTACTCTGCTTGGATTCGCACAGTTGCTGCCCTTGCGCGTTGACCAGTGCCGCTCCGAAATCCTCGGACTCGCGGATGATACTCGAATACGCCATGCGCATCAGTTTATATCCCATCTCCACCGCGATCTGCTCCAGAGCGCCAAGGATGACACTTGCGGTGACCGGATCAATTGCTTGACGCTTGTAGGTTTCCGTATTGGTACTGGTTTGTACCGTCATACTGCGCCTCCGATGGTAATTATCGACCTCGTGCCCAGGCTCTGCCTGGGCACGCCCTGCTTAGTAGACTCTGTTGCTCTTGTACCCAGGCAGAGCCTGGGTACAAGGGGAGGCGGTCCGAATGACCGTCTGAAAACGTGCTTCAGTCTGGTAACTACACCTTCCGATTGAGGACTAGTTTGCGTCGTCATAGTGCATCTCCGATGGTGATGATGAGGTTGCCGTGTTCATCGACCTGAACGCGACAATCTGGTGGAACGACTGTTGTGCTATCGGGTTGGAGAACTATTGCAGGACCGTCAAACACCTGGCCAATGGGGAGTTGCTCACGACGATAGAAGACGGTCTGAAAAGAGTGGAGCCCGCCTTGGACACGGAAGACGCACTGGTCCGTTTTTACCAGTGCCTCGCGCAGCGACCCGCCAGTCGGTGGGCTCAGGTGCTGGATCTTTTGTGTGGGGCCAATGCCGGTGACTCGGATGTTGACGAGTTCAATGGGGCTGGAGACAAAGCAGTGACCGTATTCCGCCTCGTGCCGGTGATGGAATGCTTCGACCATCTGTTGCATGCTTCCCTCGTTTACCAAGCCACCTGGGATTATAACGCGCAGCTCATAGCCTTGGCCTACGTAACGCGCGTCAGCAAAACGCGCGAACGTCACCCGCGCACGGTCAATACCGTCCCGCACAAACTGTTGGCTGAGGTTCTGTTCCATCTCCGCAAAGTCGGCGTTGAGCTGAGGATAATCCAGTCCAGGATGAACTTGAAACGCCGTCTTGATGGCATCGTATTTCAGATCGGTGGTTAATAAACCTAGAGCTGAAGTGAGTCCAGGGAAACAGGGGACGATACAGGTGGGAATGCTGAGCATCCTGGCGACTTCGGCTCCGTGCAAAGGACCAGCACCGCCAAACGCCACCAACGCATACTCCCGCGGGTCGATGCCTTTCTGCACGGTCCGCGAGCGAATGGCATTGGCCATGTTGTTGTTGACGATCGTAATGATCCCTTCGGCGGCTTCGATCTCGGACAGCCCAAGGCGCTGAGCCATTTCACAAATGACCTGGCGTGCTGCAGTGTCGTCAAGCTGCATCTCGCCGCCCAGAAAATGCTCTTTGTCGAGCCGTCCCAGAACCAGATTGGCATCTGTCACTGTCGGTGCTATTCCTCCACGTCCATATGCTGCTGGTCCAGGTTGTGAGCCAGCACTTTGTGGTCCAACGCGAAAGGCACCACCAGCATCGATGGTTGCGATGCTACCGCCACCGGCACCAATGGTGTGGATGTCGATCATGGGCACCATAGCGGGATAGCCGGCGATCCAGGTGTCCCGTGCCGTTGCCTCACTGAAAGTACCGTCGGTTACGACACCGATATCGGCGCTTGTTCCTCCCATATCGAAGGTGATCAGGCGTGGACGTTGCGCCAGTGCGCCCGACCAGGCTCCGCCAAGAACCCCAGCCGCAGGTCCAGACAACAGCGTGAGCACCGGCTTCTCAGCGACCATCGCAGGTGTAGCCACACCGCCGTTGGAGCGCATGATGTGCAGGTCTGCCTGGAGGCCGGTATCGCGCAGGCGCTGCTCTAGGAGAGTAATGTAGTTGTGCACCGTCGGCCCAACGAACGCATTGATCGCTGCTGTCGTGAAGCGTTCGAACTCGCGGAATTGGGGCGAGACGGCTGCCGAGGTCGTTACAAACACTTCCGGGTATTCCTCCAGGATAATCTCACGTGCTCGTTCCTCGTGTCGTGCATTGAGGTACGAAAAGAGAAAACATACCGCAATCGCTTCTACTCCCTCAGCCTTCAAGGCGCGCGCTGCCTGTCGTACCTCATTCTCGTCCAACGGAACCAGTACTTCTCCTTTCGGAGGAATGAGACGTTCGGTCACGACCTTGCGGTGACGGCGGCGAGCCAAGAGGGCGGTCTTGCCAGGGAATTTCTTGCTGAATGGAATAGTGTTGGGGACGTTGGTGACGACCGATATGGAGGATGTCACGATACCCTTTCGTGGTAATCACACCGGCGCGCGCGCCTTTGTATTCGAGCAAGGCGTTGGTCGCTATCGTGGTCCCATGATAGATCTGCTGAATCTCGGTTGGAGCAATCCCATTGCGGTTGCAAAGCTCGGTGATGCCAGTAATGACGCCTACCGACGGATCTGCCGATGAGGTGGGCACCTTGTGGATCAACACCTGATGCGTGTCGGTATCGGTATAGACCACATCCGTAAAGGTCCCACCGACGTCAACCCCGATGAGCTTCATCGCTAACCGCTCCTTTCACGTGATGAGTTGGCCGACGGTCGAGTTTGTGACTGTGCGTGGGGGCTCTGTCAAGTAGCGAAGAGGCGGGGTAGTGGGTCAGTTTCCCTTTTCGGCTTCAGGAGAAACTTCCCAGTCTATGTCATTCTGAGGAGCACCGCGACGAAGAATCTCTCAGGCGGGCGCGCGAAGAGGAGAGATTCTTCGCCTCCGCTCTGCTGCGGCTGCTCAGAAACAAAATGCTCCGCCCACTGCCCCCTGGATTCCAGCTGGAGTTATCCGACTGCGAAGGGCTGGAATGACGCAGACGACATGCCCGTCATTCCGGGCAAGGCCGCAGGCCGCGACCCGGAATCCAGGAGCATCCAGTTTCTGCCTCCACGCTTAGCGCCCGCGCTATGAAGAACTCAGAATGACATTCCCGTAGCTTTGCTGCCAAACTGACCCACTACCAACAATCTATCTTGCAAATTCAAAACTGTACTTTGAATTTACAAGGATGATCCAACAAGCCCTCGCCAGAAAAATGCGTTGCTGCGGACTCTCAGCAATAGGCGTTGAGGTTTTTGTGGTGATATGGGGACAAGGCTTGCAATCATCCCTTGTTCTTTTTCTTTCCTGACTTTTCTCCTTTGCATTCACAAAGTTACGAAACTTTAATCACCTCAGAGACTGGATTACCTGAGGGGCAATTTCTTCCACGCATACACGCCCCCACGCTCTCGTCAGCAAATCGTCACGGTTCGTCCGAAGAACGTCAGCTCTTCGTCAAGCATTCCTGACGCCGCCTCCTTAGTATCCGCCGTATCACACGCGGTTCAGGAGAAAGGAGGTGATGGATTTGCTTGTCAAGAGGCACGGTGAGACGGAACAGGCCCTGTGTGTACTAACCCTTTTACCAATCAGGAGGAAATTGCCATGAAGCGACACATACCAGGACTCATGGATGGAGAACCGCTCTTATGATGGCTTGCTGCCTTGCCCTCGGAGGTCTTGCCTCGCCGGCCGCAGCCAAGACCATTGTCGTCACTACCCTCACCGATACCGCTGATCCACCGTTTGATGCCGATGGCCCCTGTGGCACCGGCACCATCAGCAACCTGCCCGGCGCCGACGGCCTCGTCTCGCTGCGCGAGGCGATCATTGCCGCCAGTAATACCTCTGGTGCAGACACTATCACCTTCCAGGATGGCGGCACCATCACGGTCAACTTCGATGATCTCGATGCCGATACTAACCCTGATCCGCTGCCGGACTTCTGCGGGGGACGTACCCGCCTCAAGGGTGACCTCAATAGCGACGACACCCCGGATATTACCCTGGAAGGCGCGGTGTTCCCTGCCTTTCCGCCCGCCGCTGGTATTGGGGTTGTTTCCAGCCACAACACTATCTCGGGCCTGCGGGTGCAACATTTTCCCTTCGGGATCGCGATTGTCGCAGGGTTAACGGGTCCGGGGACCGTCGAGCACACCACGGTCACGAACAATATCGTTGCCGAATCCACGATTGATGGCATCTTCGTGGCAACCGGCGACGGGCCAGGCTCCCTCCTTGGCCATACCACGCTTACCCAGAATGAGGTGCTCAACAACGCCCGCTTTGGCATCTTCGTCTTGGCCAACTTGACGGCTGCCGGCTCTGACACCCAGCTCACTCACACCACCATCACCGATAATGAGATCGTGGGGAATGGCATCATCGGGATCAATCTGGTCTCCTTGGGCGACCGCAACGTCGTCAGTCACGCGACTCTCGCCCGCAACACTGTCTCCGACAATACCTTTGTTGGCATTAACGTCCTTGGTGGCTTTGGCGGGGCGGACGAGAATACCCTCGATGCCGACATCAGGGACAACACGGTGACCGACAATGGGAATGACGGCATCCGCATGATCGTCGGTCAGGATAACAGCTCACAGAACCGGGTAGTGGCGCAGATTCGTAGGAACATCGTGGAGCGGCACCAGTTTTACGGTATCGTGGCCGCTGCCGGACTAGGCGCGGCGAACTTCCCGACTGGCGCTAGTAATCATAACGTGCTGGACGTCAGGATTACGCGGAACACGGTGGAGGGTCAGGCCGGCGTCGGTATAGGTGTCAGTGGGGGTGCCGCCAGTTCTAATGGGCGACCTGGCACAAGCGCTGACGGCAACCAGACCAGTGCGGTCGTGATGCACAACACGGTGGAAGGCAATACTGTCAGGGGCATCGAACTCCTTGCCGGGGACGTTGGTCTAGCGAGCGCGAATACTACCGAGGTCCGAGTCGTGCACAACACGGTCTGCGACAACGGTACTGATATCATCGGTGAGGGAGGGTATTCCGGCGGCAACATCCTTTTCCCTGTGCCCAACATGGGGACCGGGAACGTGTTGGAAGGGCGGATCTTTCAGAACACGGCCACAATGGTGGTGATAGAGGATGGCGTGGCAGGGAACTCAGCCAATGTGACGCAATTCCACAACGACCCGTGCCCGTAGCACAGGCCGCAAGGAACGAGTTCTTTTCTGGGAGCGCGGGCATCCCGCCCGCCTCGTCGGGCGACCAAGATGGTCGCGCTCCCAGTATCTCGCTTTGTACGTACAGTACTGATGGAAAGCCGCTTATAGTCCTAGCCAGATATCTTAGGTATAAAGTGTCATGATGGAAAAGCAAACTTTGGACAAGTTAGCGGCAGCTCTCAAAGCAGTGGAGAAAGATCTGTCAGAGCGGGTAACAGAGTTGGCGGCGAAGAGTTCCTCCGGCAGGCTCTCGCCGGAAGAGAGAGCAGAGTATGAACAAATCGTGCGCCTCAACGATCTCCTGAGCCTGCTCAAACTCCAGGCAGAGGAGTATTGGGCCCCTCGTATTGCCTCATGAGCCTGTCCGCGCAAAGACGAGCGCGGATACGGCGTCGCGCACAGCAAGTCTGCGAATACTGTCGCTTGCCGCAAAGAGCCTCCATTCTCCCCCATCAGATCGACCATATTATCGCTCGGCAGCACCTAGGGGCAGATGACGAAAACAACCTGTGCTTGTGTTGTTTGCGTTGTAACCTTAAGAAGGGTCCCAACATCGCCTCGACCGATCCCGGAGCCGGGAGCGGGCGCCACATCGTGCCTTTATTTCACCCGCGAAAGCAGCAGTGGCAGGAACACTTTCATTTGCAAGACGACGGTCGCATAGAGGGCGTAACTCCGGAGGGTCGAGCCACAGTGCAATTGTTGGATTTTAACGCGGAGGATCGGGTGCAGTTGCGAAGGATACTGATGCGGCAGGGCTGGCGACCATAAAGCAGACTCAGTGCACGACACGCCGACGTCCCTTCTCTCGTCTACTGGTTCCCCATTTCGCCTTTTCGCCTTAAGAAAACCATTTCGCTTGAGTTTTTTGCCACAGGGGTGGTATAGGGTGGGTTCGGTGGCAAAACGACTGCCGAACCTGCCTTATGCTGTACCGCTTCGACGATTGCGAGCTTGATGATCGCCTCTATCAACTCCGCCGTAAAGGTGAGCGGGTGGAGATTGAGCCCAAGGCGTTCGACCTGTTGGTGTATCTCCTCCACCAACGCGAGCAAGTCGTGACCAAAGACGAGTTGCTTGACAAGTTGTGGCCAGGCACGGTGGTCAGTGAGGCCGCGCTGACGCGCTGTATCGCGCGGGCGCGCGAAGCCATCGGAGATAACGACGAACAACAGCGGGTCATCAAAACCCAGCATGGTCGCGGCTATCGCTTTGTCACAGCAGTCATAGAACATACGCTGGAGCGCAAGCTCGCGGCCATTCTCAGCGCCGACGTCAAAGGCTACAGCCGCCTCATGGGCGAAGATGAAGTAGGCACGCTGCGGATGCTGACCGCGTATCGTGAGGTCACCGACGCTTGATTCAGCACCACCGCGGTCGGATCGTCGGCACACCGGGGGATAGCATCCTGGCGGAGTTTGCCAGCGCCGTCGATGCCGTGCAATGTGCGGTAGACATTCAACAGGCACTCAAAACCAGGAACGCCGATCTCCCGTCCGAGCGGCGCATGGAATTTCGTATTGGCATCAACGTCGGTGATGTCATCGTCGAGGGCTCACAGATCTATGGCGATGGGGTCAACATCGCCGCTCGCCTGGAAGCTCTGGCCGAAGGCGGGGGTAGTCTGCATTTCCGGGACTGTCTATGATCAGGTCGAGAATAAACTGTCGCTTGGCTATGAATATCTGGGCGAGCAGACGGTCAAGAACATTGCCAAGCCCGTGCGGGTGTATCGGGTCCAGGGAGAGGCAGAGGCCACTGCCACAGCCCAAGGCAGGGGTGAAGCGAGTTTACCCTTACAATCTGCAGCACTCTCGCTGCCTGACAAACCCTCCATCCTCGTCCTGCCCTTTATCAATATGAGTAATGATCCCGAGCAGGAGTACTTCAGCGACGGCATCACCGAAGACATCACCTCCGACCTCTCCAAGATCTCCAGCCTCTTTGTCATCTCCCGCAACTCCGCCTTCACCTACAAAGGCAAAGCAACAAAGGTCCAAGACATCAGCCGCGAGATGGGGGTGCGCTATGTTTTGGAAGGCAGCGTGCGCAAAGCCGGGGAGCGGGTACGGATCACGGCGCAGTTGATCGACGCTACGACAGATCATCATTTATGGGCTGAGCGCTACGACCGCTCATTGACCGATATCTTTGCCCTGCAAGACGAGATCGTGCAGAAGATCGTGACGACGCTAAAGCTGCAGCTCACCTTGCAGGAGCAAGGATGGATAGTGCGCAAACGCACGGACAACCTGGAAGCCTATGACGCCTTCTTGCGCGGGGTGGAGTATTTTTGGCGCGACACGAAAGAGGCCGTTGCCCAGGCGCGGCAGACGTATGAGAAAGCCGTTACGCTGGACCCGCAGTATGCCGAGGCGTACGCACGCCTGGGTCTGACCTACTACCGGGAGTGGGTCTGGCGCTGGAGTGCAGACCCCCAGACCCTGGAGCGCGCGTTAGCGCTGGCGCAACAAGCCGTCGCTCTGGACGACTCCCTGCCTGTAGCCCATTCGCTCTTGAGTCTCGTCTATGCACGGAAACAGCAGTATGACCAAGCCAGCGCCGAGGGCGAACGGGCCATCGCCCTCGATCCCAATAATGCGGACAGCTATGCATGGCAGGCGGAGGTGCTGAACGTCGCGGGCAGGCCGGAAGACGCCCTGCGGGCGGTTGAGCAGGCGATGCGGCTCAACCCCCACTATCCGCCCTACTACTTAATCCAATTGGGCTGGGCCTACAACTTGACCGGGCGGTATGCCGAGGCGGTGGCCACGCTGAAGGAAGCCACCAGCCGGAGCCCCACTCATTTTGGTGCCCACCTCAACCTGGCTCTCAGCTACGTGCAGCAGTGGGCCTCCCAACAGAGTCCGGATTCCCAGACGCTAGAGCAGGCGTTGGCGGCGGCGCAACGGGTCCGCGCCCTCAATGACTCCGACCTCTCTGAGTCACGTGATCTTGGGTATTGCCTATCTGTGGCAAAAGCAGTACGAGCAGGCCATCGCCGAGATGGAGCAGGCCATCGCCTCGATCCCAATGATGCTCGGAGCTATGCGTTGCTGGCTGAGGCACTGAGCCGGGTGGGCAAGCCGGAAGAAGCCCTGCGGATGGTCGAGCAGGCACTGCGCCGTAAGCCCTTTGTTGCGGACGAGCACTTGCGCAGCGTGGGTACTGCCTATTCCCTGGCCGGGAAGCCTGAGGAGGCGATTGCTCCCCTGAAGCAATATCTCACCCGCTACCCTAATGTTCTTGGCGCCCATCTGACCCTGGCGGCGGTCTACAGTGAGCTCGGTCGAGACGCGGAGGCCCGAGCCGAAGCGGCAGAAGTGCTGCGGATCAATCCCAAGTTCTCGCTGGAGGTTCACAAGCAGAGAGTGCCTATCAAAGATCCGGCGGTATTGGAGCGGCATATTGCAGCGTTGCGCAAGGCGGGGCTCAAATAAATTAAGAATGAAGAATGAAAAATTAAAAATGAAAGAAAGAGGCTGAAGGCTGAGGGGGAGGGAAATGAAGCAGAATGAGGAACGAATGAAGTATGACCCCAATGGAGCGATTCCTCTTTGGGACTCCTACCAAGCTGGAGAGAAGATAACGATCACGGACAGAGATCAAAGACCGGAGTTGTCGTTCGAAGCTCCCCATATGCCGGCTTAATTTGGCTATACCGCTCCAAGATTTGCTGTACATAGCAATTGCAATTGCGTTATTCTTCTTTAACTTTCGACAGACAGACTGAAACCACGAGCTGAGACACCGGCTAGTTTCCTGAGCCAGCGGAGGTGCTGAGAGGAAGAGTGTCTATGCAAATCAACTATCGCCGCTTGCTTGATGATTTGCGCCAGCTTGCCACGTTCGGTCAGGTGGGGAGTGGGGTGCACCGACTGTCCTTCACCCCGGAGGATCGGGAAGCACGACACTGGCTGTTACAGAAGATGACCGAGGCTGGCCTCGACGCCCAGATCGACGGTATCGGCAATGTCTATGGGCAGACAAGAGGTGTCAAGAAAGCTGTCCTTATGGGTTCCCATACTGACTCTGTTCCAAAAGGAGGATGGCTGGACGGTGCCATGGGTGTCCTGTACGGCTTGGAGATCGCCCGGGCACGCTTCGAAGCTGGTGCATCAGACGACCTTGGGATCGACGTCATTTCCTTTGCTGATGAAGAAGGGACCTATCGGGCGCTAGCGGGTAGCCTCTCATTCTGCGGACAGTTGTCTGAGGCAGATATTGATGCAGCAAAAAACCAACAGGGCAAGAGCTTGCGTGAGGCCCTGAGTGAGGCGGGCTATGCAGGCCGACCTCGCGTCACGCTGGACCCCAGTCGCCATGTTGCTTATCTGGAAGGCCATATTGAGCAGGGCCCTCGTCTTGAGACCGAAGGCAAAAAGATCGGCGTTGTAACGGGTATCGTTGGCATCCGCCGCGTCCATGTGACGTGTACTGGACAGGCTGACCATGCTGGCACCACCCCGATGCACCTGCGTAAAGATGCTGGCAGTGCCTTGATCAAGTATTGTCACGATCTCATGCAACGGTTCGAACAGGTGCGCGGCCCTAACAGTGTATGGAACTTTGGCCATATCGCGTTCGAGCCGGGAGCTGGCAATGTGGTCCCAAGTAGTGCCCGCGTGCTGGTCGAATTCCGTGATGTGTCGGAGGCCACGCTCGATCGCATGCAAGGAGAAATTCATGCGGCGGCTGCCGCTGCCAACGGCAATGGAAAAGTCGGCGTACAGGCAACAGAATTGATCCGCATCTCACCGGCTGAGATGGACGCCAATCTGGCCATGATGATCGAAGCCGCTGCCCACGGTCGTGGGGCGTCGAGTTTGCGTATGCCAAGTGGTGCTGGCCATGATGCGATGGTGCTGACTCGACATGTACCGACCGCCATGTTGTTTATTCCCAGTATTGGCGGCCGCAGCCACGATATCACCGAAGACACAGACGAAGCAGATATTTGTCTGGGGATTGATGTGCTGGCTGATACTGTGCGGGCACTCGCCGACAGGAAGTGAGCGGATGAAGCTACAGGTCATTAATCCGAATATCCCACGCGCAGGGAAGACCACCAGCAAATACAAGACC
Organism: uncultured delta proteobacterium; assembly: GCA_963733195.1. Classification (GTDB taxonomy): domain Bacteria; phylum Desulfobacterota; class Binatia; order Bin18; family Bin18; genus VGTJ01. The sequence goes on along the minus strand of CAVTCR010000005.1, from coordinate 3,202 downwards.
TACCGTCCCCCGGAGAGGAAAGTGTTTGTGGGCATATTTGCGAAGTTCGGTAGGTCTTAATCGGTCGTAATCACGCCAGGAATTGGGAGGACTATCCATGCGAGCTTTTGAAACCCTCGGCAAACGCAAAGCCGTGCTGGGGATGATTCATCTGCAACCACTACCCGGCACCCTGTTCTATAAAGACGGCAGCTTCAACCAGATCCTTGATACTGCCGTCCAATCGGCACGGGCTCTCTACGACGGCGGGGCGGACGGCTGTTTAGTCCAGACGGTCGATCGCATTTACAGTGTGAAAGACGAATCCGACCCGGCGCGCACGACCGCCATGGGCTTAATCGTGCAAGCCATCGCCCAAGTGACGGGCGAAGAGTTCCAAATCGGCGTACAAATGATGCGGAACGCTCTGAAAGCTTCGTTGGCGGTGGCGAAGGTGGCCGGGGGAACCTTTATTCGCGCTGGCGCGGTAGTGGGTATGACCCTCACGACGCACGGCATGATCGAAGCCAATCCACTCGATGTGATGGAGTATCGTAACAAGATTAACGCTTGGGATATCAAAATCATTGCCGAAGTAGACTCGATGCACTTCAAATGGTTTGGCGAAGCAAAGCCCACCGCGGAGGTGGCGCGGAGCGCAAAACACGTTGGGGCGGATGCGGTGTCATTGGGTGACCCTGACGAACGGAAAACACTGGAGATGATTGCCTCGGTGCGGAAAGCCGTGCCAGGACTACCGATTATTTTGGCGGGTTACACCAACCACGAAAACGCCACGCGGCTGCTGGCGGCAGCGGATGGAGCATTTGTTGGCACCTGTCTGGAACGCGGCGGTTGGGGTGGGCAAATTGATGTTGAACGAGTGAAGGCGTATGTAGACATCGTGCGTGGGCTGGAACGATAAAGCAGTGCCTAAATGAGTTTTAGATGACCAAGTTCTCGTGCGTAGAACAAGCTTGCCAGCCTGTGTTCTCGAGGACAGGCATGATGCCTGTCCGTTCGCCAAGAACCCGAGAGTGAACCGAAGTTTGTTCGTCAATCTGTTCATAAAGGATATGACGATGGAGCCGCTCAAACCGGAAGTGATGATCAGACAAGTTGAAGGACTAGCAGGCGATTTGCGCACCTTGACGCGCCCGTTTGATCAGCAGATTCGGACTGTCCTTACTCCATCGGAATGGAGAGCGGTAAACAAAGTGTACCTGACGGGGGACGGCGATTCTTACCATGCTTCGTGTGCCGTCGAAATGGCCTTTGAGGCGATTGCCGATGTTGCCTGCGAGCCGCTGAGCGCGCAACGCTTTCTCGATTATGGCGCGGCATGGATGCACCCTGCCACACCACATCAGACCTTAGTGATTGCGACCTCCGCTTCGGGCGGCACCAAACGTGTAGTGCAAGCTATCGAACGTGCCAAAGCACACGGTGCATTGACCATTGCCCTCACCGGCACACCCAACAGCGCGGTGACACAGGTGGCAGATCGCACCATCGTAGTCGAATTACCGAAAAAAGAACGATCCCCAGGGATTCGCACCTACCAGGCCAGCCTGCTGGGGATGCTGTTGGTCGCGATTCGGTTGGGCGAAATGCGAAGCAAATATCATCAAGACGAAGCGAACGGCTTGCGCCAAGAACTTGCCGCGCTCGCCGACGTTGTAGATGCCACCACTCACGCCATTAAGGAACGATGCCGCGAGGTGGCGGACATGATTGCCGACACTCCCTCGATGGTCATGGTGGGCAGTGGACCGAGTTACGGCACGGCCCTCTTCAGCGCGGCGAAGGTGATCGAGGCGGCGGGCATTTTAGCCCTCGGCCAGGATTTGGAAGAGTGGTGGCATGTTGAACGGTTTGCCTACCCCGTCGATATGCCCATGTTCGTGATCGCTCCGCCTGGCCGCTCCTATTGGCGGGCGGGTGACTTGGCGGCAACGGCACGCGCATTGGGGAGACGGATCATTGCCGTGACGCACAAAAACGATACCGAAGTGACACGCCACGCTCACATCGTGTTACCTGTGCATGATGAAGTGCGCGAAGAATTCTCGCCACTACTGTACCATCTCTTTGCCGACTACGTGGCTTCCTACGTTGCGGAACGATTAGGGCGGGCATTATTCCAAAGTGACCGCCCCGAATTGCTCCAGTCGGTGAATGAGTACTATGCCAGCCTGCAACGAGATGTGACGCACTAAGAAGGAGCGGAGAAATTTCAATCATTCAAGAACGTGCCCTCTACCTTAAAATCCTTAAGTCCCACTCGGTGTTGTTCTGCCTTCTAGACAGTGATATGTATGACACAATGTCTGCAACGTCATACATGAGGTATTCTATGGCACGCAGTAAGGCGCTCACGGTACGCATTCCCGAAGCCCGCCTGCGCAAACTGATGCGGGCACGCAAAGCCAAGACTCAGTCCGATCTCATCAACACCCTTCTTGCCGAAGAAGAAGAACGGCTGCGCTCGCATCAGGTTCTCCGTGCTACCGCAGGCACCCTCAACTCTTCCGAGATCAATGATCGCCTTCTTTGATACCAGCATTCATATTCCGCTGCTGTCTGGCACACTCCCATTAGAAACCGCTCTCCAGGAGATCAGTCTGCTTCCTGTACGGCTTTCGCCGTTGGTATGTTTATGGAGCAACAGAGAGAGCCCCTGAAATCCTTTAATTGGCAAAACCTCTTGCAGAGGCATCCCATTTTTTCGAGTCTCAACGAGGAAGAAATTGCGCATCTTCTCAGGGACGAGATCTCGCAAGAGCGTGTGTACCCCCAAGGAACTGTCATCCTGAGTGGAGGTGAAGTTGGCGACTCGCTTTTTCTCATTAGCTCAGGATCAGTTCAGATCACGCTGGGGGGAACAGGGGGACCGCTCTTTCCGCTTGCCATCCTACAAGCAGGGGAAATCTTCGGGGAGATGGCCGTTTTGGAACGACGGCCGCGATCAGCAACGGTGTTGGCCAAGGAGGAGTGTTTGCTGTTAGAGGTCGCAGGAGAGGAGATCCGCAAACTGCTGGAGACGCATCTTGAGATGCAGGTCAAAATGTACACGATAATACGCGACCGACTGAGGCCAGCGAGCCAGCAATAACTAACGGCGTTGAGTGCTGGGCACTGTCAGTGCAGTGCATCTTACTTTCGAATTCATGAGAAAAGAATTAGTCAGACTGGCCGTAATGTGTGTCGGGTCACTGCCAGG
>CAVTCR010000004.1:0-56549 GCA_963733195.1 uncultured delta proteobacterium | reverse complement strand
AAAGCCATCGACATTTCACGCAAGCAACAAGCCAAGTCCCTCGAACTACGCGCTGTCATGAGTCTGGTTAGGTTACGACGACAGCAAGCCCAGGGTCACGCAACACGTACTACGCACCACGAAGTACGTAACAGACTCAACGAAGCTCACCAGATGTTATCAGAGATTTATAATTGGTTTACGGAAGGATTTGACACCAAAGATTTGCAGGAGGCCAAGGCTCTGCTGGTCGAGATCACGATTGGCTAAGCGAGGGAACGACATCCTCAGGTAACAGAAAGAAACGACATGCCGTTAACGTTCGATTGGGATGAGGAAAAAGCCCGCACAAACCTGAGGAAACATAAGGTTAGCTTTGACGAAGCAAAATCGCTTTTCAACAATCCTTTCTTACTGACCTTTCCTGATCCAGAGCATGCATTTGTTGAGGCTCGGTACGTGAGTATCGGGCTCTCTGCTCAGGACGTATTCTTGTGGTAAGCCACACAGATCGGGAAATGAATATTCGCCTTATTAGCTGTCGCAAGGCGACGCGGACCGAACGGAGGGATTATGAAGAAAACCGCTAAACGAGAGACCGCGGACATCGACCGTAATGACCTGCGTCCAGAGTATGACTTTGCCCGAATGAAGGGTGGAGTCCAAGGCAAGTATTACAAATCATATCGCGCAGGCCATGCGGTAAAAATCCAAAAACAGGATGGTACCAGTACGGTTCAACATTTTACCCTTGCAGAAGGTGCTGTTCTTTTGGCACCAGATGTCCATGCGCATTTCCCCGATTCCGAAGCGGTTAACGCAGCCTTGCGTTGCCTTATCCCGCTCGTTTCAAGAAGATCCAAGACAAAGATGAGTTAGTCGTACACCATTCTAAAAAGCTAGCTGAGGAAGGACAACGCTGAGGAAGGACAACAATGAACCGACAAAGCCAGATCAAAATGACCCCGGAAGAACGACACGTGTATCTTACCGAAAAAGCGAAAACGATGATGTTGTGTACCATCGACAAAGACGGATTTCCGCACGCTGTCGCCATGGCGTATATGGTGAAAGACGGCTGTGTATACATGACCTCCTTCAAAAAAGCACAGAAAGTGGTGAACGTTCGCCGCAATCCGAAAGTGGCGGTGATGGTGGAATCAGGGATGGCGTATAACGAACTCAAAGGGGTGATGATTCGCGGTCGGTGTGAAGTGATCGACGACGCGGATGAAGTGTGGAAGATCATGCGCGAGATTCGTGCATTTCAGGAAGGTGGAACTCCAGCCCCAGCCAGCGCTGTCGTGCAGGAGCGCGCCAAGAAACGCGCGGTACTGAAGATCACTCCTGAGAAAATGACGAGTTGGGATCACAGTAAGTTACCCCCAGACACGTATTAGGATGTGATGCGTGAAGCGTGCTGCGTGACCTTTGAAGCAGACTTCGACACAAATCATGTAACACGTGCTGAGCGGTGTAGGGCAAGTGCGGTTCGTCCTTTGGTCGTATAAATGCTGCATGAGAAACGAGGCAAAAATGTCCACCCAACTCCTCAACTATATAGGCGGCGAATGGCGTCGTTCCAACGCACAAGAATCACTGAGTATTGTCAATCCTGCTACCGCTGAAGTCATTGCGACGATGCCTCTGTCGCCCGCTGCTGAGATCGACGCTACGGTTCAAGCCGCGAGTGTGGCGTTCAAAGAGTGGCGACAGACTCCGGCTGGCGAGCGGGTGCAGTATCTTTTCAAATTCAAAAGCCTCCTGGAAGATAATCTTGATGGCCTCGCACAAACAGTCACGAACGAATGCGGTAAAACCTATGCAGAGGCTGCCGGTGAAATTCGTCGCGGTATCGAAAACCTTGAGGTCGCATGTGGTATCCCTATGCTTCTCCAGGGGGTCTTCAGTGAAGATATTGCCCGTGGCATCGACGAGATCATGATTCGTCAACCTGTCGGGGTAGTCGCTGCGATCACCCCGTTCAACTTTCCCGGCATGATTCCGCTCTGGTTTCTCCCGTATGCGCTCGCCTGCGGAAACACTTTTGTGCTAAAGCCATCGGACAAAACACCAATGACTGCGCAGAAGATTGTTGGCTTGATTGCCCAGACTGGGCTGCCCAAGGGCGTTGTCAATTTGGTCAACGGGACGAAAGAAACAGTGGATGCGTTGATCGACCATCCTACCGTACGCGCGATCAGTCTTGTTGGTTCGACTCCGGTTGCGAAATACGTCTATGCTCGTGCTGCTGCCAACGGGAAGCGTGCTCAATGCCAAGGGGGAGCGAAGAATCCGCTTATCGTCCTTCCTGATGCCGATATGGAGCAGGTGACTCACCTTGCCGCGGAATCGGCCTTTGGCTGTGCCGGCCAACGGTGTCTTGCGTCGTCATTAGCAATCACTGTTGGTGAAGCACACTCGACATTTATTGCGGCCATGACTGAAGAGGCCCAGTCTCGGAAAGTCGGCTACGGGCTGAACGAGGGTGTCGAAATGGGGCCGGTGATTCGATCGGAAAGCAAGGTGCGGATCGAACAGTTGATCCGGCAAGGGGTGGAGGAGGGAGCAAAACTGGTCGTTGATGGTCGCGCGGTGCAGATTAGAGGGTATGAGGGTGGCTATTTCCTCAAACCAACCATTCTCGACGGTGTCGCTCCTGACAGCCAAATCGCGCAAACGGAAATATTTGGACCTGTTCTGGGGCTGTTGCATGCCAAAGACATTGATGAGGCGATTGCGTTGGTGAATCGTCACCACTACGGCAACATGGCGTGTCTATTCACGCGAAGTGGGGCGGCTGCACGGAAGTTTCGTTATGAAGCGCAGGTCGGCAATATCGGCATTAACGTCGGGGTAGCGGCGCCAATGGCGTTCTTTCCCTTCTCTGGTTGGAAAGACAGTTTCTTTGGTGATCTACATGGGCAGGGGCGCGACGCGGTTGAGTTTTATACAGAAAAGAAAGTAGTAGTGGAGCGGTGGTTGTAGAAAAACAGAAAGGGAGAGAATCATGGCACTCACGATAGACAGCGCAGAAAAAATCCTCGCCGGAGCCAGAGCAAAGGCTAGGGAAATGCAAGTGCCGATGAGCTTTGCGGTCGTTGATGCGGGGGGCTACCTCGTGGCATTGGTTCGGATGGATGGGGCCGGGCTACTGACGCCAAGTATCGCCCAGAGCAAAGCCTACACTGCGGCGCTCTTCCGCCGTACCTCTGCCGAAATGGGGAAACTGGCAGAAACGCGGCCCCAGTTCTTTGCCAGCATCGTCAATATTGGTGCGGTCCCGTTGGTTGCCGGTGGCGGTGGATTGCCAATCCGGCAGAATGGAGAGGTCGTCGGTGCCATCGGGGCGAGTGGTGGGACGCCTGAGCAGGATATTGAGTGTGCGCAGGCTGGATTAACACTCGCGGGACTAGCGTAAGGCGTAAAACGTGAGGCGTGAAGGGAACGTGAGGCGTAAAACGTGAAGCGTAGATCTTTTTACGTTTTATCTTTACGTTTTACGGATTCATAGCAATAGGGCGGGCATCCACGTAACACGTGCTGAGGGTAATCATGCGCTGTTCCCAGTGCGAGCACGAGAACAAAGACGGAGCCAAATTTTGCAACGAGTGTGGCAACAAACTCGAAGTTGTGTGCCCTGCGTGTGCAACCCTCAATTCGCCTGGCAGTAAGTTCTGCAACGAATGCGGAACGTCCCTTACGGAGCAGTCCAAAGTCAGGTCCAGGTCCAAAGTCCAAAAAGTCCACGTAATACGCAAACGCAGCCCCTAACCCCCAGCCCCCAATTTCCTACACTCCTGCGCATCTGGCCGAACGCATACGGCGGAGCAGGCCGCGATGGAAGCACGGGGCATAGCCGATGGCGAGCGCAAGACTATCACTGCCCTCTTTGCCGACATCAAAGGTTCGACCGCCCTTATTGAAAACCTTGATCCCGAAGACGCCCAGCGCATCGTTGATCCTGCATTGCAAGTGATGATGGACGCCGTCCATCGTTATGAAGGCTACGTAGCGCAGTCGCTGGGTGATGGCATCTTTGCACTCTTTGGTGCGCCGATTGCTCATGAAGACCACGCGCACCGTGCCTTGTATGCAGCGTTGTTGATGCAAGAAGAGAATAAGAAACAAGCGGAGAAGTTACGTCTGGAACAGGGCATCAATGTCCAGATTCGTGTGGGCATCAACACCGGTGAGGTAGTCGTACGGTCTATTCGTAAAGATGACCTCCATACTGACTACGTCCCTGTAGGTCACTCGACCAACATTGCCTCCAGAATGGAAAGTCTAGCTACGCCGGGAGCTATCGTTGTCAGCGAACATACGCACAAACTGACGGACGGCTACTTCGAGTTTAAGTCTTTGGGTGGTGCCCAAGTCAAAGGCGTGACTGATCCCCTCAAGATTTATGAAGTACTCGGAGTTGGGCCACTACGGACCAAATTGCAAGTTGCAGCCCGGCGAGGATTGGCCCGTTTTATCGGACGACAACGAGAAGTAGACGCCTTACACTCGGCGTTAGCACAGGCACGGGCCGGGCATGGACAGATTGTCGGCGTGATGGGTGAACCTGGCGTAGGGAAATCTCGTCTGTTCCATGAATTCAAACTGCTCAACCAAACCGGTTGTGTTGTGCTGGAGACATTCTCAGTCTCGCACGGCAAAGCGTATCCCTATTTGCCACTCATCGATTTACTCAAGAACTACTTCCAGCTTACGCCGCAAGATGACGAACGGCGACGACGTGAGAAGCTCACTGGCAAAGTCCTAACCTTAGATCGCACCTTAGAAGAAACCCTGCCATATCTCTTCTACTTGTTAGGCATTGCCGAGCCGAGTTCTCCTCTCCAGCAAATGGACCCGCAGATTCGCCGCAAACGCACGCTAGAGGCGATCAAACGAGTGTTGATCCGTGAGAGCCTCAACCAGCCCTTGATCTTGATCTTTGAGGATTTACATTGGCTCGATAACGAGACTCAGGCATTTTTGAGTCTGCTAAGTGAAAGTATTGCCAGTGCGAAGATCCTCCTGCTTGTGAATTACCGTCCCGAATATCGCCATGAATGGGGCAGCAAGACGTATTACACGCAACTGCGGCTTGATCCGTTGAGCCAAGCAGATGCTGAGGAGATGCTGACGGCATTAATTGCCGAAAAAGTAGGGACGACCGTCCGGTCGCCCCTACACCAATTCATCCTCGACAAAACCGAAGGCAATCCCTTTTTCATGGAAGAGATCGTACAGGAATTAGCCGAGCAGGGCGTGTTGGCGCAGAGATGTAGGAGCGGGTTTGCAAACCCGCCACCTACGATGCACATCCCTCCCACCGTCCAAGCCGTCCTTGCCTCACGTATTGATCGCTTATCACTAGAAGAAAAAGATCTGCTGCAAACCCTGGCCGTGATCGGCAAAGAATTCTCGCTCGGTTTGCTCAAGCAAGTTGTCGATCACTCTGAAGAAACGTTGCAACGGTTGCTCTCTCGTTTACGAGACGCAGAATTTATCTACGAACAACCGGCATTTCCTGAACCAGACTACGTCTTCAAGCACGCACTGACGCAGGAAGTGGCCTACAACTCTCTGTTGGTTGAACGTCGCAAAGTGCTGCACGAACGCGCAGCCAGGGCAATCGAGACAATTTTTCACAGTCGGTTAGAGGACCAATACAGTGAACTAGCGTCACACTACAGTCGCAGCGGCAATACGCAGAAGGCGATAGATTATCTGCAACTTGCTGGGCAACAAGCGGTGCAGCGATCGGCCAATGCGGAAGCGATCAATCACCTGACTACTGCCTTGGAGTTGCTCATTACTCTCCCGGACACCCCTGAGCGCTCGCAGCAAGAACTTACGCTGCAAATCGCCTTGGGCAATTCGTTGATAGCAACCAAAGGCTACGCCGCTCCGGAGGTGGAACAAGCGTACACCCGGGCCCGAGCGCTCTGCCAGCAGATTGGGGAGACGCCGCAGCTCTTTCCGGTGCTCTGGGGATTGTGGATCTTTTATCTTGTGCGAGCGGAACTCCAGACGGCGACGCGAGTTGGCCGAGCAGTTTCTCCGCTTGGCCCAGACGCGCAAGACTCAGCCCTTCTCGTGGAGGCCCACAGTATGTTGGGTGGCTACCTTGCTCTCGACCTGGGGAGTTTGCCCCCGCCCGAGAGCATATACGGAGCAGGGGATTGCCCTCTACGACGCTGCAAGCACGGTTCCCTAGCCGTGCTCTACGGCGAGGACCCTGGGGTGCTTTGCCTCTGCTATGGGGTCGGCGGCTCAAGGGTATCTGGGTTATCCCGACCAGGCGCTCAAGAGGATCACGAGGCTGCCTTACCCTCGCCCAGGAGCTGGCTCACCCCTACAGCCTCGCCAATGCGTTGTACTGGGCAGCCAGGCTGCATCAGTTCCGCCGAGAAGGGCAGGCAGCCCAAAAGCGGGCCGAGGCTTTGCTGCTCTCAGTACCGAGCAAGGGTTTCCCGTCTGGCTGGCGCATGGCACTATCCTGCAGGGCTGGGCGCTCGCTGTGCAGGGACAGGGAGAGGAAGGAATTGCCCAGATACGCCAGGGCTTGGCAGCCCTGCGAGCTACGGGGAGAGGTGACGTCGAGTCGCATATCTGGCCCTGCTGGCCGAAGCGTATGGAAAAACGGGACAGATGGAGGAAGGGCTGAGCTGCACTGGCTGAAGCGTTAGCTTTTGTGGACAGAACTGGGGAGCGGTGCTACGAGGCGGAGCTGTATCGGCTTAAAGGCGAGCTGACGCTTCAACAGGAAGTCAAAAGTCAGGAAGGTCAAAAGTCAAAAGTCACAACTCCCAAATCCTGACTCTCCAAATCCTAGCCCAGCCTGAGCTCAGGAAGCCGAAGCATGTTTTCTGAAAGCGATCGAGATTTCCCGCAAGCAACAAGCCAAGTCCCTCGAACTGCGTGCGACGATGAGCCTTGCGCGCCTGTGGCAACAGCAAGGCAAACGCGACGAAGCACACCAGATGTTATCCGAAGTTTACAACTGGTTCACTGAAGGATTTGACACCAAGGATTTGCAAGAGGCGAAAGCCTTGTTGGATGGGCTTGAAGGGAAAACGCCGAAGAGACCGGGGCAGAGGAAGAAGAAAAAACAGCGATAGAGACAAAAATGAAGAGGTTTGTATGGCATCGGCAACGGCACCAATTGCGCGATTATTCTCCCGAGGTGAGTTCCAACGGTTGGTAGACTCCGGATTTTTTGCTGGAGAAAAAGTTGAGCTGCTCGACGGTGCAGTGATAACCATGTCTCCACAGAACACCCCTCATGCCGCGACGGTGAATCGCCTCAACTATCAGCTCATGAAACTGTGTGGCCCCGAGGTCTATATTCGCGTCCAGTCTCCTATTGCACTTGACGAGCATAACCAGCCAGAACCTGATGTGGTGCTTTGTGCTCCCGATCCATTGGATTACGCCGAAGCCCATCCTGGCCCCGAGCAGATTTTCTTGATTATCGAAGTGGCAGACAGCAGCGTGCGACAAGACCGACAACAGAAAGCTCGTGTGTACGCGAGCAGTGGCATTCCTCACTATTGGGTGGTGGAGCTCAGGCGTCGCCGGATAGAAGCCATGTCTTCCCCCGATACGGCTACCGGCCAGTATCGTCGCGTGCGTACGTTTCGCGCCGGTCAGACTCTTACGCTTCCGCACGGGCAACGAATCGCTGTGTCTGACATCCTTCCTCCCAAGCGATGATATAAGGAGGGGCGCAGTGACGTATAATATTTGGCTTTTACGATCTTGTTCCCAGGCTCTGCCTGGGAACACAGCCCCAACGGCGCTTACTTGATGCGCGTAAGCACAATGACCGGGATCTTTCGGGTGGTCTTTTTCGCATACTCGGCAAAAGCTGGTATTTGTTCAGCCTGACGATCGTACAGTCGCTGGCGCTCTTCGCCAGTCGTCACCGTAGCCTTGGCCTTAAAGCGTTCGCTTCCGACTTCGACTGTCACCTCAGGGTGGGCGACTAAATTGTTGTACCAAGAGGGGTTCTTGGGGCCTCCTCCGAAAGAGGCGATGACGACGAAACGATCGCCATCTTTTGTGTACGCAAGCGGATGCGTGTAAGTCTTGCCACTCTTCGCGCCGGTTGTCGTCAACAACAGCAAGGGTCTGTTGGCAAACTGACCGCCAACCTTTCCTTGGTTCGCTCGGAATTCGGTAATCACTTTTTGGTTGAACTCATTCCGTTCTGACCGCGCCTGTGCAACTCGCAAGAGGGGGCGCTCTTCAAAAATCCCGCCTTGGTCTTTATGCCAATCGGAGGTTTGTGAAACTTTGCCGAGGTCTTTGTTAACGATAGGCGTCATCTCCTTGGCGACAGCTGCCAAGCTCGTGTGTCCCACCAAGTAGGAAAGAGTAACTGCTAACTGAGCCAGCCGCTTAACAAGAAACATATCGTTCCTCCTTTCCACTGTTGTTTTCCCGGCTACCGTTCGCTGCCGCTCTACCATGCCCAGACTCCGTAACCCCGTCCACTCTCGCCTTGCCGTCAGCCACGTCAGATCAGACACTAACCAATAGTGTCGTTCTTCGATCCGCCCATGGGTGCCATCTAGCGTGTGATCATACTCATGCGCCACGTCGGTAAACTGACGCTGCCGTGCCCCCGCAAAGAAGCGCTGCACTTCCTCATCAGCAGCCCGTGGTTGGCTTTGAGCGTCAACACGCAGTCCGCCTCTTGCTTAATAATTGTCTGCGTAATCGCTTTCTGACAGCCCATCGCATCAATGGTCACAATGCACCCCTTGAGCTCTAAGAGCTGCAGCAAGGCCCAGATCGCCGTGATCTCGTTCGATTTCTCATCGACCTTCTGTTGGCCTAACTCCAGCCGATTGGCACTGGCCCACGCACTCACCATCTGAATCGCACTCTTGCCAGTGGCCCGATCACAGGACCGCCGGAGCGTTTTCTTTCTCCACCGGAGGGCTGTTTCTCTCCTTTTGAAACAGGTGCGCAAAAAGATCAAGACCGCTCGCTTCTATCCCCATCTTGAAATAGAGGCGAGACAACCAGCTTGCGAGTGCTTTGCGTTTCGTGAGTGGGAGAGGTATCGTACCCCACCGATGCGCAGAGTGAGAAGGAGGTCCATATGAAATTCGGCTTTATGGAAGATTTTCGTAATCCTAAACAATGGCGACGTCCGTTTCCTGAGTTGTATAAAGCGATCCTTGATCAGATCGTGCGCTGTGAAGAACTCGGCTACGACAACATTTGGCTGACGGAACATCACTTCACTGAAGATGGTTACAATCCGTCGATTCTGCCGACGGCTGCTGCTGTCGCTGCGCGCACCAGCCGCATCCGCATCGGGACGTTTATCTTGTTGCTACCATTCCAACATCCAGTGCGTGACGGCAGAAGATTCCATTTGTGTTGATATTATCTCCAATGGCCGTTTTGACCTTGGTGTCGGCCAAGGTTATTCGTATATGGAATTCGACGCGTTCCGTATGAAACGTGAAGAACGCTCAGCGCGGATGCATGAAGGGGTGCGATTGGTGCAACGCCTGTGGAATGAAGAAAACGTGACCTTTGATGGGAAGTTTACCCAAGTCAAAAATATGACCCTCTCGCCTCAGACCGGTGCAGAACCCCATGCCGATGTGGATCGGCGCACGGGCAGAGAAAGCGACCCGTCGCGTAGCGAAAGCAGGATGCCATTTAATGGCGACCCTCGGCCCTGATCCGGCTCCGTGGTACACTGACGAACTCAAGAAGAACGGCTATGATCCCAAGAATTTCAACATTGCTCAGCTCCGCTTAGTGTATGCCGCAAAAACCGAAGACGAGGCGTGGGAGAACGTTGCGCCGCACCTCCACAGCATGATGGAGTTCTACGGCCATATTCTTGCCGAAGCCAATGACGCACCGGGTGATAAAGATGTCTGGACCTTCAAGCATCACAGCGAGATTCGTAACTCGGCGTTTGGCCGTGCGGCGATGGTCGGGACGCCGGATCAAGTTGCGCGCAAAATTGAGCAATTCCAGAAAGAGTTCCAGTGCACTCATTTCATTATGCTGACGCAACTTCCTGGACTTGACCCGAAGAAGGCGACGGGCGCGTTTGAGTTGTTTGCCAAAGAAGTCATGCCGGCGTTTCGGAAAGCGTAAAACGTAAACTATACAGGAGGAAGTCGTCCAACGCCCAAGCAAATCTTCTAAGGAGGGAGTATGCGATTCACTAACAAAGTCGTGCTTGTCACCGGCGGTGGCAGTGGCATTGGCCGGGCAGCGTGTCTGGCATTCGCACGGGAAGGTGCTGATGTCAGTGTTGCAGATTTTGATATTGAAAGAGCTGAAACAGTTGCTGCAGAAGTGCGGAACAGTGGCCGGAAGGCTAGTTGCCATCCGTGTTGATGTCACTGACCCAGCCTCTACGCAAACAATGGTCACCCAGACTGTTGCAGCGCTGGGTGCCATTAACATCCTAGTGAACAGTGCTGGTGTACGTGAGATCATTCCTTTTCTCGAATTGCCGTTTGCAGAGTGGCAACGAGTGATTGGTACCAATTTGAGTGGTACGTTTCTGTGCAGTCAGGCGGTGGCGCAGTATCTAGTGCAGCAAGGGAAAGGAGGCAAGATCATCAATCTGGCGTCAGTGGCTGGTCTGACGGGCGTACCGAATCGCGCGGCGTATGTTTCTTCTAAACATGCTGTTGTTGGCTTAACCAAGGAAATGGCGCTCGAATTGGCGGACAAGAACATTCAGGTGAATGCGGTGGCTCCAGGTGTGGTGCGCACTTCAATGACGGAATCGTATTTCGACCAACCGACAGTGATTGAAGGACTGAAAAAAGCGCATCCGGCGGGACGTTGGGCTCAGCCCGAGGAAATTGCCAACCTCATTCTTTATCTGGCCTCACCCGAAGCTGATTTCATTACCGGAGCAACATTTCCGATCGACGGTGGGTTTATGGCGGGGAAGGCGTTCTGAACACGTAATGCATAAAGAATAAAACGTAAGAAAAAGGGAAGGGGTGGTTACGTTTTACGTCTTACGTTTAAGAAAGGATATTGTATGCAACTCCAAGGGCAAGTTGCGTTAGTCACAGGTTCAGGCCGTGGAATCGGCAAGGCGATTGCACTCCGTTTCGCCCGTGAGGGCGCTAATGTCGCTATTTTGGATCTGAATGAAGAGTGGGCGTACGCTGTAGGTGAAGAAGTCAAGGCGCTCGGGAGAAAAACTTTCACCAAAGCCGTCGATGTTAGCAACTGCGAGAAAGCGCAAGCTGCTGTTCATGAGGCAGCGGCTGCACTTGGAAAACTCGATGTGATTGTCAACAATGCCGGCATCGGCAAAGCGCAACACTTTCTCAAGATCACCAAAGAGAACTGGGAGCGACATCTACAGATTCACCTCTTTGGTACGTTCTACTGTGCCCAAGCTGCTGCGCAAGAAATGGTCAAGCACAAGTATGGTCGAATTATCAATATTGCCTCGATTGCAGGATTGATTGGACCGATCGATCTTGCGCCGTATGGTGCTGCTAAAGCCGGGATCATAGGTTTGACGCGTGCTGCCGCTCTTGATCTGGCAGATGATGGCATTACGGTAAATGCGATTGCACCAGGCCCGATCGATACCGAACTGCTACGTACCTGGCCTCCTGAGGCCTTGCGTGAACGTGCGCAACACATGCCGATCTCACGGCTTGGCACGGTTGACGAGATTGCCCATGCTGCGCTGTTTCTTGCCTCCCCGGATTCAGGCTTCATCACTGGAACTGTGTTGACAGTCGATGGTGGGTCAGTTGCTGCTGGTTCGTATATGGTCGAGAAATATCGACGGCGAAAGGCGAACTAATTGCGTAAAGCGTGTACGTGTTACGTAGACAAAGGAGAAATTATCGTCAGGTCACGCCCGTTCACGAATCGCAGAGTCTCAGTCCGAGAGAGCGAGAGAGGAAGTATTGCAATGGACTTTGGTATTCATCTACTCGGTCTCGGTCGTCGCGCCACAGTTGAAGATTATGTGACTGCTGCGAAAGTCGCAGAGGAGTATGGCTATCACTCAGTGTGGATCAACGATCACGTGGTGATTCCTACCCAGCATGAATCGAAATATCCATATTCAGCGGATGGCCGCCCGTCGTTTACGCCTGATGATCACTTTTACGATCCGTTTGTTCTTCTTGCTTCATTGGCGGCACACACGAAAACAATCAAGCTCGGTACCAGCGTTGCGGTGATTCCCTATCGCCCACCGATTCTTACGGCCAAAGCTATTGCTACGCTCGATCAGGTGAGCAACGGACGATTTATTTTTGGTGTTGGCGTTGGCTGGTTTGCGGAAGAGACTGAGTTGCTAGGAGTTCCTTTTGCTGATCGCGCTAAGGTGTCACGTTCATATCTGAAGACCATGAAATCCTTGTGGACTGAAGCACGACCGCGCATCTCTGGATTAAATAGCATAGAGACAGAAATCGGTTTTGCGCCAAAGCCGGTACAGAAACCGTATCCGCCAATCTGGTTTGGTGGTGAGACCCGTGCCGCGCTTAAGCGTGTCGTACAACAGGGGGATGGTTGGTTTCCTGCTTTCGTGTCTCCTGAACAATTCGCTGCAAAGTCAGCGGAACTTAAGATGCTGTGTGCAGAGCAAGGACGAGATTTCTCTTCTATTACCACCTGTGTGTTTCCTGCGAACAAGACGTACTTTTCACTCGATCACATTCGCACCTATCGTCAGCACGGCGCATCGAGTTTACTGGCTCCTGTTGCAAATCCACAAATCGACGAATTCGTCGCACAACTGGGGAAGTTTCGTGATGAGGTCATGCTTCCGGCGAAGGAGATTTGATTTATGCTTCTGCAACTCATCTAAGTGAGCAACGGTTGCAGCCCTGGATCGTGCTGCATGTCATACAGCCGCGCGAGACTTTTGATTGGAGCGCAAAAGGCGGGATGTGTAGTCACATCTCTGACTCGCTCATTGCCGAGCCACACTTCGCGATTGTCGCGTAGGCCTGCGATAAACTGTGCACCCGTACGAATACCCATTCCATATTCCTCTAGAGCGAGGCCGATTGGCTGACGCTACTGATGGGGGTGATCTTGGTCAAGGGGGAAGAACACTCCTGAGGATGGAGTAAGCAAAGCGTTTCCGGCACCACGATAACAAGTTATGATACGAGCGTCGTATGAAACTCCCCATCGTGCCCTGTCTCTTGCTTCTGTTTTTCGCGCAACCTCCGGCAGTTGCTGAAGATCTGCCATCACACAACCAGCGACAGCTGGTTGTACTCATGCATGGGCTTGGCCGCTCCCGTGAATCTATGAAGGTGTTGGAAAAAAGACTTTTCCAGCAGGGATACGAGGTTCATAACCTTAATTATCCGTCACGGAAACGAAGCATTGATGATTTAGTCGACGTGTTACATGAAGATCTCACTCGCTGTTGCATTGCTCCAGAACGAAAAATCCATTTCGTAACGCATTCTTTAGGTGGCATTCTCGTTCGGGCATACCTCAAAAAGTATTTGATAGAAAATCTTGGTCGAGTGGTGATGATGAGTCCGCCAAATCAGGGGAGTGAGATTGTAGATCTGTTGCGTGATCTGTGGTTGTTTCAAAAGGTGACCGGACCGGCTGGGCAACAGCTTGGCACCGATAGTACCAGTGTTCCCAATTCGCTCGGACCTGTCACTTTCACACTTGGCATTATTACTGGAAATCGCAGTATCAATCCGTTCTTCTCATGGGTGATTCCTGGTCCTGATGATGGCCAAGTTGCAGTGGAACGGGCAAAAGTAGAAGGCATGACGGATTTTCTTATTGTTCCCTATGGGCATACCTTCATCATGAGGCACGAGGCTGTCGCCCAACAGACCGTGCATTTCCTGCGAACTGGGCACTTTAGGAGAGCTATTGATGACGAGCGCTGATCGCACTCCGCGCCAACGTATTCTCGACCTGTTGGGTGGCAGGGTCATGACAGCACGCCAACTGGCGGCGGTAATCAAGATTTCTGAACGGCAAGTCGAGGAACATCTCGTTCATATTGCGAAGTCGGTTGAACGTGATCGTTCAAGGCGATTCGTCACCGAACCATCCGAATGCCTCGACTGTGAGTTTGTCTTTAAAGATCGTTCGCGGATAACGCGGCCAAGCCATTGTCCACAGTGTCGCGGTGAGAATATCTCTATGCCTCGATATGGAATTGAACTACGAGTACCAAAAGCGGAGTCAACAGATGACAACACTTAAGATAGTTCCCTATGGTTCGTGGAAATCACCAATAACGTCAGATGCGATTGTCTCAGCAACCGTAGGTTTAGGACAGATCGTCCTTGATGGGACCGATGTGTACTGGCTTGAGCTGCGACCAAGCGAAGGTGGCCGTAGCGTTGTTATTCGTTGCACAGCTGATGGTCATACGGTTGATGTGACTCCTGCTCCGTTCAATGCACGAACGCGGGTACACGAGTATGGTGGTGGCGCATTCACCGTCAGTGAAGGTACGGTGTATTTTTCGCATTTTTCTGATCAACGGCTCTATCGACAGGCAGACGGCTCTAACCTACAGCCACTGACGCCTGAAGCCTCGCTACGTTACGCCGATGCGATCGTTGATCGTCATC
Source organism: uncultured delta proteobacterium (assembly GCA_963733195.1). Lineage (GTDB taxonomy): Bacteria > Desulfobacterota > Binatia > Bin18 > Bin18 > VGTJ01. The sequence goes on along the minus strand of CAVTCR010000004.1, from coordinate 41,973 downwards.
GCAAACATTTGATTTGCGTCCGGGAGGACCACCGTGCAACCGGGCGTGAAGCGATCAACACGATTGTTCGCATCGACTTGTCGCAAGGTGGAGAAGGGGAGGTACTGGTTTCAGGAAACGACTTCTACTCCTCACCTCGACTAAGCCCAGATGGAAAACACCTTGCCTGGTTGACGTGGAACCATCCCAGCATGCCGTGGGATCGCACTGAGTTGCTGGTTGCAGACGTGAAATCCAATGGCTCGTTAGGCCAAGTTACGCATGTTGCTGATGGTCCGAACGAATCAGTCTTTCAGCCGCAATGGTCACCTGATGGCATTTTGTACTTTGTGTCAGATCGTACCGGTTGGTGGAATCTCTATCGCTGGAAAGAGGGACGAGTGGAGTCGCTGTGTCCACTCGATGCTGAGTTTGGGCGTCCACAATGGGTCTTTGGCATGTCCACTTACGCGTTTGTTTCTGCTTCACAGATTGTGTGTGCCTATGGCAAGAATGGTACGTGGCGTCTCGCCCAGCTTGATGTTGAAACGCGACAACTGACAGAGATCCCGACTCCTTACACTGAAATCAGCGACGTCCGAGCCAACGCGCAGACTGCTGTTTTTGTCGGTGGTTCACCAACAGAGCCGGTCTCAGTCGTTCGACTGAATCTCAGCAACCGCCAACTGTCCACGCTACGCCGTTCGAGTGCGCTTTCTGTTGAGAGTGAATATCTTTCAGTTCCTCAAGCCATCGAATTTCCTACCGAAAACGGGCTGAAAGCGTACGGGCTGTTTTATGCACCGCGGAACCGTGATTTTGCTGCCTCAGCGGATGAACGCCCGCCATTATTAGTGAAAAGTCACGGAGGACCTACGTCTGCAGCAACGACGACATTTAACGCCAGTATTCAATACTGGACCAGTCGCGGCATTGCCGTGCTTGATGTGAATTATGGCGGTAGTAGTGGATACGGACGAGCGTATCGGGACCGTCTCAAAGGACAGTGGGGTGTCGTTGATGTCGATGATTGCGTGAACGGAGCACGTTACTTAGTCAAACGGGGGCTGGTTGACGGCAAACGTCTCACTATTACTGGCGGCAGTGCCGGTGGATACACAACGCTGTGTGCTCTCACGTTTCGTGATGTCTTCAAAGCCGGAGCGAGCCACTACGGAATTGGTGACCTCGAAGCACTAGCGCATGATACGCATAAGTTCGAGTCACGATATGAGGAGAGCTTAGTCGGACCGTATCCCGCCAAGCGTGACCTCTATCGCGCACGCTCGCCGATACACTTTACTGATCGGTTGTCCTGCCCGGTGATCTTCTTTCAAGGACTGGAAGACAAGATTGTCCCGCCTAATCAAGCAGAAACGATGGTCGCAGCGTTGCGGGCAAAAGGCTTGCCAGTGGCTTATGTACCGTTTGCTGGGGAACAGCACGGATTTCGCCGCGCTGAGAACATCAAACGCGCACTGGACGCGGAATTGTATTTCTATTCGCGCGTGTTCGGGTTTGCGTTGGCTGATCCCGTGGAGCCGGTGGAGATTGAGAATTTGTGAGCTTTGTTACTCTCTGCTCACGCCGCCAGCGTCCCACCGTCTACTGCCAGGACGTGGCCCGTGACCATAGACGAAGCATCAGAAGCGAGATACAGCACCGCGCCGACCAGTTCTTCTGGTTGCCCCATACGACCGAGCGGCACGCGGCGCATAGCGTGAGATTGATACTGGGGTTCTTGGCGCAGCATGCCACCCATATTGGTTTCGAACCAACTAGGAGCAATTGCATTGACGCGGATATTGTACTGCGCCCACTCGACCGCAAGGCCACGGGTGAGCTGAATAACACCACCTTTGCTACACAGATACGCTAGCGTACCTTGGAGGCCAATCTGCCCAGCGATAGAGGCAAAGTTGACGATCTTTCCTTGCCGCCGGGAGATCATGTGTCGTCCAACTTCCTGGCAGCAGAGAAAAACGCCTTTGAGATTCACCGCGAGGATTTCGTCGAAAACCTCCTCGGGAAACTCTGCGGCAGGATAACGACGAGTGATACCGGCGGCGTTAATGAGTACCTCGATCGGTCCCAGTTGCTTCTGGACCTCTTCAACCATTACTGCCACCTGGGAGCGAGACGTAATGTCGACGCCCAAGGCGAGAGCCTGTTGTCCCCGTTCGGTACAGCCCGCGGCCGTCGCTTGCGCACGTTCGGCATCGATATCGACTACGGCAACGCGTGCTCCAGCTCCGGCCAGCCCGAGAGCTACTGCGCGGCCCAGACCTCCACCGCCACCAACCACAACACTCACTTTCCCGTCAAGACGAAACATCGCGAGTGGGTCGTTCATGGCAAACTCCCTATCGGTTCAGCTTACGCTGGCCCTGTCCAGTCGAACGGGATGTGCTTACTAGACTGGCCTGCCCAATCCCACTTGAAGCCATACGCATCGACGAGATTATCAGTTGTCTTTCCCCACGTCGCAATTTGCCCAGGGCCGACCTCGGAGCCTGGTGGATTGAGCGTTTGGACTCGTGCGCCGGGAGGAGTCATTGGTCCAGTAAGTGCGTCGGCTGAGGCTTTGACTTTGCCTGGGATTTCGGCTCGCCAATAGGCGAGATCAGCCGCAAGGTCAAAAGAGATCGGCACGAATTCGATGCCGCGCACGTCGCCTATCAACTTAGCGAAGTTCTCCATGAACCCGCCAGCTTGTCCAGAAAAGACCATTTGCAGCGCGTGCCGTTGGGGGTCGTTTGCGCGCTCGTCGAGAAAGAACCCCATCGAGACTTTCGCTTGCCCGGCCCAAATATTGCCCGTAAATTCCGAGACGGCGAGCACGTTCAATCCGTCGAGCCGTGTGTCTCCGTAAGTCACCCTCACGGATATGGTACGCGAGCACGCCCTCACAATGGTTGTTGGTTGGCGGTTGGGCAAACTCGCATGGACAAGCGATGTTACAGCTACAGACATCAAACCAGTCGCCACGCATCCACCAGGAAGGAACGTTAGCCATGGTGAGCCTCCTCTCTTATATTGTCAGAAATCGTAGAGGCGCGGCGCGCCGTGCCTCTACCGTTCTGCTGCAATCTACGCACACTTTTGAATGAGCGGTGCAAACTGATCGAGCAGTGACAATACTTTTGCCTTATTGTCCGATGGGAGTCCCACCACTACCCGCTCGACACCAGCATCCTGAAATTGTTTCAATGTGTCTTCTTTGCCAGGGGCACCGAAGATCGATACTGGTACTTCGCTTGGTTTGCGTCCAACCCGTGCTGCACGCTCATTCAGATCCTTCATTGCGGCTGGCAGATCTCTCGGTCTGATGCCAACCGGAATCCAGCCGTCACAATAGCGCACGACACGATCGAGGCCTTTTGATGATAATGTCCCGAGTAAAATCGGCGGATGCGGTTTCTGCGCCGGTTTCGGATAGCACCAAATCGGATCGAAGTTGACAAACTCACCGTGATACTCAGCAGCGTCTTTTGCCCAGATTTCTTTCATCGCTTCAATACGTTCACGCAGGACCTTCCATCGCTTGTTAAACTGGGTGCCGTGGTTTTCCATCTCTTCAGAATTCCACCCGCCACCAATGCCGAAGATCAAACGACCATTCGACAGTTGATCGACTGACGCAACCTCTTTGGCCATGAGGATGGGATCACGTTCGATGACGAGACAGATGCCACTACCGACTTTTATTTTCTTTGTCGCTGCAGCCGCGGCCATCATAGTGACAAACAGATCGTGAGTGTGCCAATAATCTTTGGGGAGTTCTCCCCCACCTGGCCAGGGACTCTTGCGGCTGGTGGGAATATGCGTATGTTCAGGAAACCACACTGACTCAAAGCCGCGATGCTTCAGCTTCACGGGCGAGGTCATCGGGGCGGATAGCATAATCCGTAGCAAACATCGAAACTCCAACTTTCATAGCGCCTCCTCTAGGGTTACTGCGACACTTTCTCTCCTAATCGCACGGCGGCGTCAACTAACACCCCCACCAATGCGGCCACATCCGGGTCAGCAATGCTCGTGATCTTCTTAGGATCAGAGGCCAGGCGGTCTGTTTCTACCCGTCGGTGAGCGATCTTCCATTGACCATTATGTTTGACCAAGCGATCGACGTAACGACCCTGAGCAAAAATCTTATATCCACCGGCAGTCGCCAAGGTCGCTAACATGCTGCACTGCCCGGTAGCTTCGTTGCCGTGAATGTCGTACAGAAAATTGCCCATCATGTGCCGGCAACGAATGTCTTTGACATGCACTTCAGCGTAGCCACGCAAGGCGACTTCGCCACGCATCGCACGATTGCCGACCTGGAACACCCCATCCGACGTGAAGCATTGTACCCACGGTTCAACCTCCAGATTATCGACGGCATGGGCATAGCGAGCGAATAACTCTTGAATGGCCAGTTTTTCGATCCACTCGTTGTTCATGGCATATCTCCTTACTTTAGAGGTTCGCTAACCAGAGATCTTTACTCAACTGATTCGTCAGGACGTCACATCCTGTTGGAGTGACCGCGACCATATCTTCTTGGATAAAAATCCCTGCTTCCCACCGCGGCGAATCCATCCCTGCAATGATTGGCTCGATACAAAAAACCATACCTTCTTGAATCACGGTATCGCTCGTATCGACTCCGCGCTCTCCCACATACGGAAGTTCGTGCACTTCCATTCCGCAGCTATGACCGATAATGTTGATGACCCCATAGTCCCCTAGGCCAGCATCAACAAAAACTTTTCTTCCCGCTTCATAGACTTCCGCACACTGTTTCCCTGGACGAATCGCAGCAATGGCAGTGTCGTTCGCGGTTTTTGCCAGGTCAAACCACTCTCGCTGCTGGCTAGTAGGTTTGCCAAGGCACGCCTGACGAATGAAATCGGTGCAATACCCATTGTACGTTGCCCCACCGTCGATCATTACCAGGTCGCCACGTTTGAGACGGTAATCACTCGGTGGACAATTCACGATTTGATAACGTTGCACCCCCGCATTCACGCAAAGAAAGGTTTTCATCGGTTCGGCACCCTGCTGGATCATGGTGGAGATCATAATCGCAGCCAACTCTTTCTCGCTCATTCCTTCGTGCAGAGCACGCCATCCCGCCTGGACGCCGTTACAAGAGATTTCGCAAGCACGGCGGAGCATAGAAATCTCACGGGCAGATTTGCGACCCCGGAGTTGACGCAGCAGCGGTGCGCTATCGACAAACGTCCCGCCAAAGGAATTTCGTAGTGACTCCCACTGCACTTGAGCCATGCCGATGCGACTTCCGTAGCCCAACTCGACGCCGACAGTTTTGTCGCGGAGTCCCTTCTTGTGTAAGGCGTTGACGACTGTATCAATCGGATCTTCCTGGTCGCGGTAAAAAGTAATCTCCTCGATCCACGAAGTTTTTGCATTGCCGTATTCTTGTCCCGGCAGGATGAGGGTAGGGGAGATGGAGGGATCACGTGGGAGCACAGCCAGCAGCGGTCGGAATTTAGAGATCCACAGCAACGAAAGGTAGCCAGTAAGATAACGAACGTTCTCTTGCTGCGTGAGGAGGAGTGCGTCGATTCCAGCTTCTTCCATCAGCGCACGGACTCGACTCACACGCAGTTCATACTCGTCGAGAGGAAACTCAGCGAACAGTGGTTGTTTCATATAGCCCTCCTTTTGTGGTCTGGCTTAGGCAACGGCATTCTTCACTTTATCCACAAACTCTCGCATGACTTTGACGACACTTTGTGGATCAGGGCCGGGGGCGACAACATACAAACCTGTCACACCCAAATCCCGATACGCGCGAATGTCCGCCGCAGACACGACCCGAGTATCGACCATCGAAGTGATCTCAAGTTGAGAGAAGTCTCGTCCCGCTGCCGCCATTAACTCGCGAAGCTGAGCAAACTTCGGTCTTACTTCTTCTAACGCAATCGGTCCGAGGTGCCAGCCATCACCAAACTCGACGACGCGTTTCAGTGCGGGCGTGCTTTCGCCGCCAACCCAGATGGGAGGATGGGGTTTCTGTAACGGTTTGGGTGCAAAGTGAAGATCTTGATCAATCTGAACGTACTTGCCGGCGAAACGTGGCAGTTCTTTTGTCCAGACTTCTTTCATCACTTGAATGTACTCGCGAGTCCGACTCGCGCGTTCTTTGTATGGGACTCCAAGAAGCTGAAACTCCTCGGCCATCCAACCGACACCAGCGCCGAAGATGATACGACCGTTAGAGGCAACATCAAGTGAGGCGACTACGCGCGCCATTTCGAGTGGATGACGATACGGGATGATCGTCACACTGGTACCCAAGCGAACTTTTTGTGTGACTGGAACAAGGAGCCCCAACACAGTAAAGGCATCCAGCCAGTCAATCGTGGTGAAGACCGCATAAGGATTATAGCCAAGAGCCTCTGCCAGTTTGTGGTAGGGGTAAGTTGAAGCGATACTCTTAGGAATGGTGATGTGGTCACCAGTAAGAATGCCATCATAGCCAAGCTCTTCGGCGAGTTGCCCAATTGTCTGCGCTACGCCTGGAGTACGTAATGCTGCTCCACCGCCGAGATGAACGCCGTATTTCATAGCTTCTCCTTTTCCCAACTGCGCTCTGTACTGTTTCGTTACGATTGCTCTAGCATGATTGGCCACGACGGAGTAGAGACGAAAGGGCAAGAGTATTAAATCAAGAAAACAGACTCGTGCGTCAACTTCGCCGCTCACGCGACGGAGTTTATCCCAAGCTTGTCGAAGGGCTGCTCAGAAACAAAATATCCAACCTTGTCGGATTCCAGCTCTCGCTGGAATGACGGAGACGACACGCTCGTCATTCCGGGCGAGCAGCGCGAGACCCGGAATCCAGGAACCTCCTGTTTTTGCCTCCACGCTGAGCGCCCTACGCTCTGGGCGACTCGCCATGACACAGAGCAATGTCATTGCGAGGAGTGAAACGACGAAGCAATCTTTGCCTATCAACATCATCGCGACAGATCACTAGTCCGAGAAGGAGACGCTTGCCACTGGAGAATTTTCTGTCGTAAATAGGCTGGGTCGATTTCGAGAGCGTCGCAAACACGCAAGAACGCGAACGGCCAGTGCACATCATCACTGAAAAGCCATTGCTCAGCTTCGCCCTGCTGACGACGCTTGGAGAGCTGCCCCATAATGCATTGGCGATGGAAGCACTCAAGCGCATCCACCAGGACTGCCTGCATCAATGCTAAGATTGGCTGTGTCCGAAACCGTCGAAAGCCAGGCAGATCCCCATCCTCAGCGAGAATTTCACCTGGTACTAGCCAGGTGGCACGGCCATGGGTGTGTTGCGATAAGGTAGAAAAGACCGGAGATTTGACTGTCGTGACTGGATGCTTGTGTTTCATATAGTCACTCCTTAGTGGCAAAGGAAGGGTACCGGGGGAACCCTGGGGGACTGAATTCCCCCGGTACGGGTGAAGGGTGAGGAGCAGACGAGTCCATCGTAGGTCATACCGTTTCCTATGCAAGAGGTCTGACACACCGGAGGAAAAAATTTTACGTTCACGACGGCCCACAGTGAGGATTATCATTACTGGATATCCGGTGCTCAACGCTAGCGCTGCTCAGAAACGCAGCCCATTTCCATCGTCGGTGCGGGCAGCGGCCCAATACGGCTCGACGGTGGAAGCGCTGGTGGGCTATTTGCAGACGTGGCAGTTAATTCCTGAAGACCGGCTCGCACATTCGATGAAAGATCTCTTTGCCGTGGAGGTGGCCACCGCAACCATCGCGGCGATAGGGCAACGGAAAGCGGAGGCATTCACCGGGTTAGCGGAACATATCGAGCAGCAGTTCAAGCAGGCAGTAGTCAAACATCTGGACGAAACCGGGTATCGCATTGCGGGCAGGTTGCAGTGGCTACATGTCGCGTCGACCGGCCTGCTGACGTGCTCCCGCACGGCGGCCCAGCGCGGCGCGATGTGGGCGGACGTGTGCGGGATTTTCGTCCATGATTTCTTGCGTCCCTATTTGGCGATGCTCAGCGTGCTCCACGCGTTGTGTAACGCGCATCATCTGCGACAACTCAAGGCGCTGAGTTACATTGAGCAAGAGCCGTGGGCTCGGGCGATGCATCGCTTTGAAAATTATCATTATTGAATTCCGGTCTCACGCTTGCCCGGAATGACGAGCTGCAGCATTGTTCATCTCCAGAAGTTCACTCCTTGCATAGGAAATGATAAGGATAAGAATGATTCTTGCAGTGAATAAGCATGCTCTACAGTAGTAAACTAGCATTCATTCGGGGGAATTGAGATGAAGACGAACGACCAAACCACGGTGATCCACGCACAGACGCGAGGGCAAGAGGTAGACGGACACCCAGCGGTTAACGTGAAGCCCACGAGGGCAGCCAAAACCACCAAGAAAAATGGGCATGCGAACGGCCATGCCAATGGTCTGACGAGTAGTTCGTCCAATTTGCGTGGCCTGCTCGCGGGGTTGCAGGCCATGCGCGACGGCGACTTTGACGTGCGACTCCCAGGCGATTGGATTGGATTAGAGGGGAAGATCGCGGACACGTTCAATGAGATCATTGCTGCCAACCAGCAGATGGCGCAGGAACTGGCACGTATCGGGCAGGTCGTCGGCAGAGAGGGGAAAACACGAGAGCGCACACGCTTTACCCAAGTGAAAGGCGCCTGGGGCGCGATGGAAGTCTCGGTCAACACCCTGGTGGATGATCTCCTGCGCCCGACCTCCGAGGTCACTCGCGCCATTGCGGCTGTTGCGCAGGGAAACCTGACACAAACCGTACGGCTTGACGTAGACGGACGTCCCCTGGAAGGCGAATTCCTGCGCTCAGCGACGATCGTCAATACCATGATCGAGCAGCTCGGGGTGTTTACGTCTGAAGTGACGCGCGTGGCGCGCGAGGTGGGCACGGATGGCAAACTCGGCGGCCAAGCGCAGGTCAGTGGTGTGAGCGGCGTCTGGAGAGACCTCACCGACTCGGTCAACTCGATGGCCAGCAACCTCACTGGCCAAGTGCGCAACATCGCCGAGGTGACCACCGCCGTGGCCAGCGGCGACCTCTCGCGCAAGATCACGGTGGACGTACGCGGCGAAATTCTTCAGCTCAAAGAAGCGATCAACACGATGGTGGACCAGTTGCGCTCGTTTGCCTCGGAAGTGACACGTGTGGCGCGCGAGGTGGGCACCGATGGCAAACTGGGTGGCCAAGCCGTAGTGCCCGGTGTAGCCGGCACCTGGAAGGACCTTACCGACTCGGTCAACTCGATGGCCAGTAACCTGACCGCCCAGGTGCGCAACATTGCCGAGGTGACCATCGCCGTGGCCCGTGGCGACTTGTCCCGCAAGATTACGGTGGATGTCAAAGGCGAACTCCTCGAACTCAAGGATACGATCAACACGATGGTGGACCAGTTGCGCTCGTTTGCCTCGGAAGTGACGCGTGTAGCGCGCGAAGTGGGTACCGACGGCAAACTGGGTGGCCAAGCCATAGTGCCCGGCGTGGGCGGCACCTGGAAGGACCTCACCGACTCGGTCAACTCGATGGCCAGTAACCTGACCGCCCAGGTGCGCAACATCGCTACGGTCACCACCGCCATCGCTGGTGGTGACCTCTCCAAGAAGATTACTGTGACTGCGAGCGGTGAAATTCTTCAGCTCAAAGAAGCGATCAACACGATGGTGGACCAGCTCAACTCGTTCGCCGGTGAAGTCACCCGTGTGGCGCGCGAGGTGGGCTCTGAAGGCCGGTTAGGCGGCCAAGCACAAGTGCTTGGTGTGGCTGGCACCTGGAAGGATCTCACCGATAACGTCAACTCGATGGCCAGTAACCTGACTGCCCAGGTGCGCAACATCGCCGAGGTGACTACCGCCGTGGCTAGCGGCGACCTCTCGCGTAAGATCACTGTGGACGTGAAAGGCGAGATCCTCGAACTCAAGAACACCATCAACACGATGGTGGACCAGCTCAACTCGTTCGCCGGTGAAGTGACGCGTGTGGCGCGCGAAGTGGGTACGGATGGCAAACTGGGCGGCCAAGCGCAAGTGCCCGGTGTGGGCGGTACCTGGAAGGACCTCACTGACAACGTCAACTCGATGGCCAGTAACCTCACCGGTCAGGTGCGCAACATCGCTGAAGTGGCGACGGCTGTGGCACGCGGTGACCTCTCACGCAAAATCACCGCGGATGTGAAGGGCGAACTCCTCGAACTCAAAGATACCCTGAACACGATGGTGGACCAGCTCAACTCGTTTGCCGGTGAAGTTACCCGTGTGGCGCGCGAAGTGGGTACGGACGGGCGATTGGGCGGACAGGCCAACGTGCCGGGGGTGGCGGGGACGTGGAAGGACCTCACCGACTCGGTCAACTCGATGGCCAGTAACCTCACCGGTCAGGTGCGGAACATCGCTGAAGTGGCGACGGCTATCGCCAGTGGTGACCTCTCGCGCAAGATTACCGTGGACGTACGCGGCGAAATTCTCCAGCTCAAAGAGACATTGAACACGATGGTGGACCAACTCAACCGCTTCGCCGGTGAAGTCACCCGTGTGGCGCGTGAGGTGGGCTCTGAAGGCCGCTTAGGCGGGCAGGCCAACGTGCCGGGGGTGGCGGGGACGTGGAAGGACCTCACCGACTCGGTCAACTCGATGGCCAGTAACCTCACCGGTCAGGTCCGTAGCATCGCCGAGGTGGCAACGGCTGTGGCACGTGGTGACCTCTCACGCAAGATCACGGTGGATGTGAAGGGCGAAATTCTGGAACTGAAAAACACCCTGAACACCATGGTGGATCAACTGAATGCCTTCGCCGGTGAGGTGACCCGCGTGGCACGTGAAGTGGGAACTGAGGGCAAACTGGGTGGGCAAGCACAGGTCGGCGGTGTGAGCGGCGTGTGGAAGGACTTGACTGACAACGTCAACTCGATGGCCAGTAACCTCACCGGTCAGGTGCGGAACATCGCTGAAGTGGCGACGGCTATCGCCAGTGGTGACCTCTCACGCAAGATCACGGTGGATGTACGCGGCGAAATTCTCCAATTAAAGGAAACGCTCAACACCATGGTCGAGCAGTTACGCTCATTCGCCGCCGAGGTGACGCGCGTGGCGCGTGAGGTCGGTAGCGAAGGGAAGTTGGGCGGTCAGGGCGTTGTGCCGGGTGTGGCGGGGACGTGGAAGGACCTCACCGACTCGGTCAACTCGATGGCCAGTAACCTCACCGGTCAGGTACGGAACATCGCCGAGGTGACGACTGCCGTGGCCCGCGGTGATCTCTCGCGCAAGATTACCGTGGACGTGAAAGGCGAGATCCTCGAACTCAAGGACACGATCAACACCATGGTGGACCAACTGCGTGCCTTTGCCTCAGAAGTGACGCGGGTGGCGCGTGAGGTGGGCTCTGAAGGCCGCTTAGGCGGGCAGGCCAACGTGCCGGGTGTAGCGGGGACGTGGAAGGACCTCACCGACTCGGTCAACTCGATGGCCAGTAACCTCACCGGTCAGGTACGGAACATTGCTGAAGTGGCTACTGCTATTGCCACCGGTGACCTCTCGAAAAAGATCACGGTGAACGTGAGTGGTGAAATCCTCCAGCTCAAGGAAACCCTGAACACTATGGTTGAGCAGCTCCGTTCATTCGCTGCCGAAGTGACACGGGTGGCGCGTGAGGTAGGAAGTGATGGACGACTGGGTGGGCAAGCCAACGTGCCGGGCGTGGCGGGGACCTGGAAGGACCTTACCGACTCGGTCAACTTTATGGCCGCCAATCTCACCGAGCAGGTGCGCAACATCGCGACAGTGACCACAGCTGTGGCCCGCGGTGACCTCTCGCGCAAGATTACCGTGGACGTGAAAGGCGAGATCCTCGAACTCAAGGACACGATTAACACCATGGTCGACCAGCTCAACGCCTTCGCGAGTGAGGTGACCCGTGTGGCGCGCGAGGTGGGAACCGAGGGCAAACTGGGTGGGCAAGCCAACGTGCCAGGTGTGGCGGGGACGTGGAAGGACCTTACCGACTCGGTCAACTTTATGGCCGCCAATCTCACCGAGCAAGTGCGAGGGATTGTGAAAGTTGTGACCGCTGTCGCCGACGGCGATCTCAAGCAGAAACTGACAGTGAACGCCAAGGGCGAGGTCGCGGCACTTGCCGATACGATTAACAACGTGACGGATACGTTGGCCACCTTTGCTGACCAGGTGACGACCGTAGCGCGTGAGGTCGGCAGCGAAGGGAAGTTGGGCGGTCAGGCCAATGTGCCCAATGCCACCGGCACCTGGAAAGATCTTACAGGGAACGTCAACCTATTGGCTGATAACTTGACCCGCCAAGTGCGAGCGATCGCCGAGGTCGCCACCGCCGTCACTCAGGGTGACTTAACCCGCTCCATTCAGGTCGAGGCCAGCGGTGAAGTCGCCGATCTCAAAGACAACATCAACACCATGATCAATAACCTGCGGCTTACCACCGACCGCAATACCGAACAGGACTGGCTTAAGACGAACCTCGCCCGGATTACCGGGATGTTGCAAGGCCAGCGTGATTTGGTCGCAGTCGGTAAGCTGCTCCTGTCTGAACTGGTGCCGCTGGTCAACGCCCACCAGGGTCTTATCTACCAGATGGACAACGAAGGCACACCGCACCTCAAGATGCTGGCCAGTTACGCCAACAGCCATAACGATGGCTACCCCCCACAGCTCGCAATGGGGCAAGGATTCATCGGTCAGTGCGCCATCGAGAAGCGACGTATAGTGGTCGCGCAAGTGCCACCCGATACGTCGGTGGTCGGGTCCGTTTTCCTGCAAGCCCTTCCCCGCGGCATTATCGTCCTGCCCGTACTCTTCGAGGATCAAGTCAAGGCGGTCATTGCCTTAGCATCCCTCAATGAATTCGCGCCATCGCATCTGGCGTTCCTTGAACAACTCACGGCCAGCATCGGCATTGTGCTTAACAGCATTGAAGCAACGATGCAGACCGAAGGGCTGCTCAAACAGTCGCAGCAGCTCGCCGTTGAGTTACAGACACAGCAGAAAGAGTTGCAGCAGACCAACGAGCAGCTCGCGCAGAAAGCCGAGCAGCTCGCTGAGCGGAACGTCGAGGTAGAACGCAAAAACCAGGAAATTGAACAGGCCCGCCGGGCGCTGGAAGAGAAAGCAGCAGAGTTGGCTCTGACCTCAAAGTACAAGTCCGAATTCCTGGCCAATATGTCGCATGAGCTACGCACGCCGCTCAACAGCATCCTGGTGCTTGGGCAACAGCTCAGCGAAAATCCGGACGGTAATCTCACTGACCGGCAGGTTGAATTCTCTCGCACTATTCACGGCGCGGGAACAGACTTACTCAACTTGATCAGCGATATCCTCGACTTGTCCAAGATCGAATCCGGTACGGTATCGGTGGATGCCGAGGAGATCTTTTTCTCCAACCTGCTCGACGTGGTCGCGCGCCCGTTCCGCCACGAGGCCGAGAACCGGCGACTCAGCTTCGACGTCCATACAGATCCGCATCTCATGCGCAGCTTAGTGACTGACTCGAAGCGGTTGCAGCAGGTGCTCAAGAATCTCCTCTCCAACGCCTTCAAGTTTACCGAGCAAGGTGGAGTACGCCTCAGCGTCTCGGCTGCTGTAGGCGGCTGGAGTGATGATCATCCAATTCTCAAGGGGGCATCATCGGTGATCGCCTTTGAAGTTGCTGACACGGGCATCGGCATTCCGTTTGAGAAGCAGCGCATTATCTTCGAAGCCTTCCAGCAAGCCGACGCCGGTACGAGTCGCAAGTATGGTGGCACTGGCCTGGGCTTGGCCATCAGCCGCGAGCTGGCCAGCCTACTGGGTGGCGAAATCCAGTTGCGTAGCGCGCCTGGCTCGGGCAGCACCTTTACCCTTTACCTGCCGCAGGCCTACGTTGGTCCGTCCTCGCCCACGGCGACGGTACGAGTCGATAAGGCTGCGCAGGACCTCGCCGTCTGTCGCCATATCGCTCCCGCGTACAGCAGAACGCCCGGTCGAGAAGATCCCAGACGACCGCGAGACCTTGCAGCCCGATGACGCTGTCTTACTCATTGTCGAAGACGATCCGGGCTATGCTCGCATCATGTGTGACTTGGCCCGCGACAAAGGGTTTAAGGTGCTCGTGGCCATGCACGGTGCCGAGGCTCTCGCCTTGGCCCGCGAGTTCCGCCCGACGGCTGTATCACTGGATGTGTTCCTCCCCGACATGCTGGGATGGACAGTACTCAACCATCTGAAGCAAGACCCGGCCACGCGGCACATCCCGGTGCAGATGTTGACGTTGGATGAAGATCGGCAACACGGCCTGGCACGCGGCGCGTTCGCCTTTGTCACCAAACCCACGACGACTGAGGGCTTGGAGGCGGCGCTGGCGCGGATCAAGGACTACGCTGCACCACGCCGCAAGCGACTGCTAGTGGTGGAAGACAACGCCGCCGAGCAGTTGAGCATCAGGGAGTTATTAGGCTACGACGATATCGACATTACCGTGGCTGGGACGGGTAAGGAGGCGCTCGTTACGCTGAGTGAACAAGCCTTCGATTGCGCGGTGCTCGACTTACGTCTGCCCGACATGACGGGGTTTGAGGTATTGGAGCGCATGCGCGACAACACCGCGCTGAGCGACTTGCCGGTGGTAGTTTTCACTGGGAAGGAGCTGTCGCCGGAGGAAGACGCCCAACTGCACACATTGGCCCGGAGTGTGGTGGTTAAGGGAGTCGAGTCGCCGGAACGGCTACTGGACGAGACGGCGTTGTTCTTGCACCGGGTGGTCTCCGACCTGCCGACAGAAAAGCAGCAGATGCTCGACCGGCTGCACCGCTCTGACGACGCCCTGATGGGGAGAAAAGTGTTGGTCGTAGACGACGACGTGCGGAATATCTTCGCGCTCAGCAGCGTGCTGGAACGCCGTGGCATGACTGTGCTGACCGCTGGTACCGGTCGTGAGGCGATTGACATCCTCGACTCAACACCTGATGTGACGATCGTGCTGATGGATATTATGATGCCGGAAATGGATGGTTACGAGACCATGCGAGTGATCCGAGAGAACCCGGCGTTCCAGCGACTGCCCATCATTGCTCTGACCGCCAAAGCAATGAAAGGCGATCGCGAGAAGTGCCTGGAAGCCGGCGCGTCCGACTACCTCGCCAAACCGGTCAACACCGATCAATTGTTGTCAGCCTTGAGGATGTGGTTGCACCGATAGGCACTTGGGGAAAAGTAATCAGTAATCAGCATTCAGTAGTCAGTAAAGAAAGAGAGTCCATGCCTGGTTACTGGCTACTGACTACTGGCTACTCTTTAGAGGAAAAGAATGAGCGAACACGAGCGAGTCAACATTCTTATGGTGGATGATCAGCCTTCCAAGCTGCTCAGTTACGAGGTTATCCTGAGTGAGCTGGGAGAAAACTTAATCAAGGCCAATTCGGGCCGGGAGGCGCTGGAGCATCTGCTGAAAACCGACATCGCCGTCGTGCTGATGGATGTGAGTATGCCGGAGATCGATGGCTTTGAACTGGCGGAGATCATCCGTCAGCATCCTCGCTACCAGCAAACGGCGATTATCTTTATCTCCGCCGTGCATCTGACAGACGTCGATCAGATCAAGGGCTACGCCCATGGGGCGGTGGACTACATTTCCGTTCCGGTTATTCCGGATCTTTTGCGTGCAAAAGTCAGCGTCTTTGCTGAACTCTACCGCAAGACGCGGCAATTGGCGCGGTTGAATATCGAATTAGAGCAGCGGGTTATCGAGCGGACGGTCGACTTGCAGCGCGCAAATGAGGAACTCATCGCGCTCAACACCGAGCTCACACGGAGTAATCGGGAACTCGACGACTTTGCCTACATCGCCTCCCACGATCTGCGTGAGCCACTGCGCGGCATTCATAACTACTCGCATTTTCTGATGGAAGACTATGGAGACAAATTCGGCACCGAAGCGACGGAACAGCTACAAGCGCTGGTGCGGCTCTCTCAGCGAATGGAAGCCTTGATTGACTCCCTGCTCCACTACTCCCGCCTCAATCGGGCTGATCCAACCCTGGTGGAAGTCAATCTCACTCACGTTTTGCAAGACGCAATGGAAATGCTCAAACCACGTATCGATGCAGAGAGCGTGCAGGTGCGCTATCCAAAGGTGTTCCCTTGTGTGCGGGGCGATCGTGCCCAACTCACGGAAGTCATGGTCAATCTACTCAGCAATGCTATCAAGTATAACGACAAAGCTGAGAAATGGGTGGAAATCGGCATACGTGATGCAAGCGCGACCGATGAGCCGTCCGTCTTCTTCGTGCGTGACAACGGCATTGGCATCGCACCGGAGCACAACGACAAGGTCTTCGAGATCTTCCGGCGGCTCCACCCGCGCGACGACTTCGGCGGTGGCCTGGGTGTCGGGTTAACCGTCGTTAAGAAGATTATTGAACACCATGGCGGCCACGTATGGATAGAGTCAACGGTCGGGAATGGCGCAGCCTTTTATTTTACGATTGGAAACAAGTAGTCAGTAGGGGGAAAGTAAACAGTAGTCAGCATTCAGTATTCATAATTCATCGTTTATGAGTAAGCCACAGCGAAAAATTCTCATTGTGGACGATAGCGTGGAGGATCGCGCAACCTACCGGCGTCTCTTGCAGCGGGATCCCGATGCCACTTATCTTTTTGAAGAAGTGGATTTAGGCAACAGAGGTCTGGTTGCGTGCCAGACGTTCCAACCAGACTGTCTGTTGCTTGATTACCGGCTGCCGGATCTCGACGGCCTACAGTTTCTAACGCAGTTACACGAACAGCTCGACTCTCAGGCGCCAGCGGTGGTGGTGCTGACCGGCACCGGCAATGAGACTGTCGCGGTGGAAGCGATGAAATGTGGAGCGCAGGATTACCTTGTTAAAGGTAGGCTGACTCTGGACCGCTTGCGGAGTGCCATCGCCAATGCCATTGAAAAAGTCACGCTGCGCCGGACGCTCGAAGCGCAGCACCAACAGTTACGCCGCCAGGCGGAGATCATTGATCAGACCCATGATGCGATCATTACCACTGACCTGGATGCCGTCGTCATGAGTTGGAACAAAGGCGCGGAACGGCTGTTTGGGTATACGGACACGGAGATGATCGGGCATCCGGCCCTCATGCTCTTTCCCGCAGGAGATTCATGCGCAATTCTCCTCACTCGTGCTGGCACCGTTACGAGAGCACGGCCAACATGATCTCGAAGTGCGGCAGCACCACCGATCGGGGAAGGAGCTTTACGTGCACGCCTCGCTCTCGTTCTTGCGGGACAAGAGAGAGGTTCCCACGGGCATTATTGGCTATGTTACCGACATCACCGCCCGTAAACAGGCGGAGGAAGCTCTCGCCCGCCAGACGGCGGAACTGCGGCGTATTAACGATGAACTGCGGCAATTCTCCTACGTCGTCTCCCATGACCTGAACGAGCCCCTACGTACAATCAGTAACTTCCTCCAACTCTTGACTCTAGAGATGTCAGAGCAACTCACGCCGAAGGGACAGGAGTACGTTGGCTTTGTCGTGGACGGTGCGCGGCGTATGCAGCAGATGATCGCTGACTTGCTCGCCTACACGCGGGTGGGCGGGGGAGTTGAGCAGTTCACCTCTGTAGACTGTAACGCATTACTGGTGCGGGTCTTGACCGATCTACAGACTGTCATTACGGAGAGCGGTGCCACGATCACCTACGACCCGTTGCCCACGGTTCAGGGCAATGCCACCCGTTTAGGCCAGGTGTTGCAGAATTTGATCGGTAATGCCCTCAAGTTTCGTAGGCAGGAGCCGTTGCGGATTCATATCTCCGCCCAGCGCAAGGCGCAGCACTGGCAGTTCTGTGTGCGTGATAACGGTATCGGCATTGATCCTGCGCAGACCAAGCGCCTCTTTCAGGTGTTTCAGCGTTTGCATACGCGCACTGAGTACCCCGGGACCGGCATCGGGCTCGCCATTTGCCGAAAAATCGTCGAGCAGCATGGTGGGCGAGTGTGGGTCGAATCTACGGTCGGGAACGGGGCTAGCTTCTTTTTTACACTCCAGGCTGAACAGCAAAGATAAACGCTGAATGATAAATGATGAACGATGAACGAGAGAAAAATGATGAACGCGGAACGATGAATGATGAATGGAAGACGAGGATAATTTTTAATTCATCATTCAGCATTCTAATTCATCATTTCTCAGGAGTGTCTGATGAGCTTGTACCACCGCAGCCGCCCAGCTGAAATCCTGTTAGTAGAAGACTCGCCGGCCGATATCCGCCTCGTCACTGAAGCTTTGCAAGGATGTTCCATACCGCACCATCTGACCGCCATCGACAGTGGTTGGGAAGCGTTGAAGTTCTTGCACCGTGAAGCCCCGTACGCGACGGCGTCACGGCCTGACTTGGTGGTGCTGGACCTCAATCTACCCGGCCTTAATGGGCGTGAGCTGCTGACCGCCATCCGCCAGGAACCGGCTTTACGACACCTGGTGGTAGTTATGCTGACATCCTCTGCTTCTCCCCAGGATGTATATGCTCTGTACCAGATTCCTGTGAACTGTTTTATCATCAAACCGCTCGAGATAGAGCGGTTCTTCCTCGTGATACGGACGCTGGTCGAATTTTGGCTGGGCATGGCAACGGTACCGGAGGTCATGACATGAACGAGGATCTTGATTCTCGTCCCCTCCTTGTCCTGGAGGACAATAACGAAGATTTCGCGACTCTGCAGCGGCTGATGCGCAAGCAGGGGCTCACCAATCCGGTGTTCCGTTGTATCACTGGACAACAGGCCCTAGATTTTCTTCGGCACCAGGGGCGCTATAGCGATCCCGCAACTGCGCCACGTCCTGTGCTGATTTTGTTGGACTTGAATGTACCAGGGAAAGACGGCCGTGCAGTGCTCCAGGAGATCAAAAGTGAGGAGGCACTCAAACACATTCCCGTGGCGGTGATCTCGACCTCGGCGAATGTGAAAGACATCATGTTTTGTTATGCACATGGGGCGAACACGTATCTGGTAAAGCCGGTCGATCTCGAGAAATTGACTCGTGCCTTGTGGCTGTTCTTCGAGTATTGGCTGACTGTGTCTGTGCTTCCTGAGGAACCGCAGCGGCGGCCATCAGTGTGACAAACAGATCATGAGTATACTTCGTGTAGCGCGCGCTGTGCGCGCGACCCCCCGCACCGCCATTCGTGCGCATGGCGCACGCTACCAGAGAGAACAGATGAGCATCTATACGAATCTCGTGTGGTTTGATTTAGCATGATTAGCCGTGACAGAGTAGAGACGAAAGAGTAAGGGAAGGAACCGACATGTCAGAACGTTTCATGACGCTGTCAGAGATCCGCCGTGCCGCGAAACGCTTGCTGCCGCCTGGTGCGTGGGCGTTCGGAGCTGGCGGTGCCGAAAGTGAGACCACGCTCCGTCGTAATCGTCAGGCTATCCAACGTTTGGCAATTCGTCAGCGCGTATTGGTCGATGTCCGCAACGTTGACCTCACTACTCGTTTTCTCGGTATGGAGTTGCCTATGCCGATCGCCGTCGCTCCGATGGGAAGTATTATCCTGTTTCATCCCCAAGGCGATGTAGAAATGGCTCGCGGAGCAGCGCCGAGCAAGACCCTTGCTGTTGTCAGTGGTGTGACGGGTTGGCCAGTGGAGGAAATCGCACAGGCCACCAGTGGGCCATTGATATTTCAGTTATATTTCGGTGGGCCACGTTCCTGGGCGCAGGAGTTGCTCGGACGAGTTGAAGCCTCTGGTTATCGTGCTGTTTGTCTTACGGTTGATCTGCAAGTGTATGGACGACGTGAACGTGACTTACTTTTACGATTTGATCCCCGCGCGGCTCGTGCATTTGCACCAAATCCCTCACCGCCGGATATGAACTATCAGGCACGGCTGACGTGGGATGATGTCGCATGGTTACAGAGCGTTCTCAAAGTGCCGCTTGGGATCAAGGGTATTATGACAGGCGAAGATGCCCGACGAGCAGTTGAGTCAGGAGTACAAATTGTGTGGATCTCCAACCACGGTGGACGACAGTTGGATCACACTCAAGCAACGATCAACGTATTGCCTGAGATTGTCGAAGCGGTTGATGGTCGTGCCGAGATTATCATCGATGGAGGGTTTTCTCGGGGGACGGATATCATTAAAGCACTTGCGTTGGGTGCGAACGTCGTAGCGATGGGGCGAACCATGCTGTGGGGGCTGGCAGTTGATGGTGCGGCAGGTGTTGATCGTACAATCCAACTCATCCGTGAGGAATTGGTAACGAGCCTTGCATTGTGCGGTCAAACCAGTGTACGTGGCCTAACGGAGTCACTGATTTGCCGAGGGGACTAGATGTGTTTGGGGGAACGAAGAATGATCCCTGTCGTAGGAATTTAGTAGACCACCACAGTAGCAATAAGGGGTAAATGGTGGGTACGTCATTCCGGGCGAGCAACGCGAGACCCGGAATCCAGGAGGTATAACGGGAGGCCAATGCTTGATCTTCCTGGATGCCAGGCTCTGTCTGGGAACGGATCGAGGCAGAGTCTCTTGACTGACTACTGAATCCCAGGCAAATCCAGGGAGAATGACTGACGTTCTTTCGACTTACCTTTGCCGGAACCGGCTTCCTGGGGCTGGTGGGTTTTCAGGTGGGCCAGCAAAACATTGGGCAATCGACATCCAGGTAGTGGCGATTGACCCATCAACTTTTAGTGTGGTATCAGCAATGTTTCGCACTTGGGTTACGACTTGACAAAACTCTACCGCGCTTCCCTTGATGCGGTCTCCCTGATTCGATTGGTTCCACTCCCAGATCTCCCCTGATGGAGCTGTGAGTCGGACATAGGGCATATCCGCGGGGACGGGGAGGCCTCGGTTGGTAAAAGTCCAACCAAAGGTATTGATGCCAATCACCACGATGTTCTTGATGCGGTCGGTATTGTGGTCGTATCTGGCCGAGGAGATCGTAGACCGCTTGTCCATGTGCCCAGGTCTCCATGAGTCGCGCTGTTATGCTGGAGCGGACGCTCATAGAGGGGCCAAACCATTGAACTCGTTGTTTGGGATCAGCGACGAGGAATCGTTCTGCCATCTCCCGAGAGAAACCGTGCCAGCGCTCAAGCAAGGCTCGATTCTTTGTTCCTTCAAGCCACGTATGGGTGAAGGCTAGGTGTCCGATCCCTTGCTTGCGTGATGCCGTGATACGTTGCACGAAGTCGTTGAAAGCGGTGCTATCTTGTAACGATAAGTCTGCAGCGTAGTCGCCAAAGTGTAAGTGGGCAACGACATCATTGAGGGTCCAACCCTTAAATTGGGTTTTCCGCTCCCAAGCTTGGTCATCTAGTGAGTCGAGGAGAGTGAAGAGTGCGTCGCTTTCATCGCGAAAGTCTATTGCTTGCTGTAACATGCGGGCATTATGGTTTTTTTCACGCTAAATTACAATCAATTCTCTATATTGACAGCTTGTGACGATTCGTTCTGAAGATATTATCTGGCTCGTCTATGGAGCAAATGTAACCCCTGCCATTGCCACCTTATATCGATCATTTGTCTCAAGAGTTTCTTGACAAACTCAGCGATCGCCTTGACAATGAGCCTCTCTCGGTCGTTGCATGGACTTCAGAATATGAATGAAGACATAGCGAACGTACACTGAGGAGGATGTGGTTGTGGGATGGTGGCGGACAGGAGTACGGCTGGGTTTTCTACTTTGCCTCTGTGTGGCGATTGCTTCTTGCTCGTCTCAGCAGAAGCGCCCGCGATCTTCTCAGAAAGCCACTTCCCTCTCTAAGGAAAAACGTGCGAATCAAAAAGGGCAGAACAAGCGGCGTGACTACGCTGATGATGGCCGCAACTCCCCTCGAGACAGCAAGAGCAGTTTGTTATGGCCAGTTGATGGAAAAATCACCTCGAAATTCGGACCACGAGGTGGCAGTTCTCATGATGGCCTCGATATCGCCGCACCTCTAGGAACCCCGATCCTGGCAGCGGCAAGTGGTAAAGTGATCTACAGCGGTGCCCTCCGTGGCTATGGCAATCTTGTAATCCTCCGTCACCGTGATGGTTTTGTGACCGTCTACGCCCATAACCAGAAAAACCTTGTGCAAGAAGGGGAGTTTGTTCGAGGTGGACAAGCCATTGCTCGTGTCGGGCAGACTGGCCGCGCATCCGGGCCGCATTTGCATTTTGAAGTTCGCAAAGATAACCTGGCCCGGAATCCTCTCCGCTATCTTCCCGAGGACCGACGGACAGTGCGACAAGATCGCTGAGAGCGTAGTTGCAAACCGGCAGGTTTCTGTCATTGCGAGGAGCTGCAGGTGACGAAGCAATCTCTTAGGTCAGGCAACGATTGCTTTGCGAAGTTTATTCTGCCTGCGCCAGTGCCGCAGGCACAGGTGAGTGAAACGCAGTGGAGTCGAAGGGCTGGCAATGACATACTCCCATGAGTTTGCAAACACTCACTAGGAGACGAAGAACGCATGCAAGATCTGAAGACATACATTCGTGATGTTCCGAACTTCCCCAAGGCTGGGATCATGTTCCGCGACATTACTCCGCTCTTGGCTAATGGTCCAGCTTGGCGTGACACGGTAGGCCAGATTGCAGAACACTATCGCAATCGCGTCGATATTATCCTCGGGGTTGAATCGCGCGGTTTTCTTATCGGTTCGGCGGTGGCCTATGCGCTTGGCTGTGGAATTGCGGTCGTGCGCAAACCGGGTAAATTGCCGGCTGCGAAATTTAACGCGAGTTACGCGCTGGAGTACGGCTCTGATACCCTGGAAATCCACCAAGACGCGTTCGCTCCTGGGAGCCGAGTACTCGTTGTGGATGACTTATTAGCGACGGGAGGAACCGCCGAAGCAACAATCGCGTTAGTGCAGCAACTACGCGGCGACGTAGTCGCTGCGGCGTTTATCATCGAGCTGACTTTTCTTCCTGGTCGTCAGCGCCTTGCGCCCTGTGAGGTATTCTCGCTCATTCAGTATGATAGTGAGTAACGCTCGACACGCTCCGTGACGAGTTGACAAATCTTCACGGGAGGTGAACAACAGAGTCCAACGCGATGCTCTAGGAGGGGAAGACATCATGAAGAGCACATCCTGGCTGGGGATATTTCTGCTGGGCATATTTGCGGCTACGACACAACATCGTGGCTATGCACAAGAGACCCTTCAGGACCCGATACCGCAACCGCCGAATTCATCAGCCCCTCCACCGCCGGCGTGGGCGTATCCGGTTGTTGAGTCGCTACTGACGTGTGAACAGGCTCATTTCGTCTCTAAAAAGACGGTCGAGCGATTAGGATATAAGGTAACTACCTTTACCCCTGCGACTGCCGGCAAAGATGGAGAACTCAAGGCCTCGCGCATGGGCCTCTGGGGAGAGAAAGAACCAGTGACGGTTACCCTGACGTGCGCATCTGACGGGGTGCGCATCAATGCGTTCCCAGATGTTCCGCCGTGCGAACAAGGCAATCGTATCTCACGGTTGGCGATCGAACGCCGAGGATTCAAGGTGACAGAATTTACCCCAGCGGCCATCGGTAAGCCGGGAATAGTCAAAGGTACGCAAGAGGGAGAAAAACCGGCAGTGATTACGATCTCATGTGAACCCACCCAGAATGTCACGATGGAGACCTCGATGGACGGCCCGCTGGCGCGGCACAAAGAGTTCTACATCACGATCTCGAATTTTTATCAGGGCTTCTACGCTATCTTCAAAGGCGAGCGTGGCATGGTAGCAGCAGAAAAGATACCTGCGTCAGATAACCAGATCCACGTGGCGATGAAGCCACTCAATGGAACAGAGATGAAAATGGCTTTTGGCGCAGAAAGTAAGAAATATCTACCGGTGCTCATCGAGATTGCCAATCGGACCAAGCGGTCGTACCAGTTAGACATTGAACAGGTTATGTTGATGTCCTCTGCAGGAGGACGAGTCAAACCACTGGCCGAGAAAAATGGTGGATTCCCGGCGCAAGCGCTTGCCAATCAGAGTATCGCTCCAGGGACCAGTATCAAAGGGTATCTGTACTATCCTGTAGGTTCTTACACTGGCGCGCGTGGTTCGTTTACTGAAGAACAGAGTCAAGAACGCGAAGGATTCGATGTGCAATTTTAAGCGCACGTAGATTCCCCTGAGGGTGGCTCGGTTCTATAATGCCAGGATGGCAGAGCCACTCTTTCGTGAAATCGAGCATACCGCCGACCTTGGGATCGAGGTCGAAGCCGATTCTGCTGCGGATTTATTTTCGTGCGCTGGTCTGGCACTCTTTTCATTAATGGTGCGCCCGGAGGGCATCAAAGCACGTGATGTCTGGGAAGTCACTGTGTCTGCGGAAGGGTGGGAAAATCTTTTTCATACGTGGCTGTCTCACTTGCTTCATCGTTTTTTACAAGACGGCTTTATCGCCGTAACGATTACCGTGCTTGAGATTGACGCGACGCATGTGCATGCACGCCTCACCGGTGAGAAGCTCGATTACGAACGACACGATTTTGAAACAGAAATTAAAGCTGTAACGTATCACCAACTTTCAGTGAGGAACGAAAACGACCATTGGACAGCGCGGGTGATCTTTGATGTGTGAACACGTATGACAGAAATCAAAATTCGACAGATTCAAGATTACTTATGGGAGATTCCTAAGCACGGGAATATGCGTGTTCCTGGCCGTGTGTATGCGTCACGCGAGATGATGAACGATATCCAGAAAGATGCATCGCTGGAACAAGTCGCCAATGTGGCGCACCTGCCGGGGATTGTGGGCTATTCGTTGGCGATGCCGGATATTCACTGGGGATATGGCTTCCCGATTGGCGGCGTTGCGGCGGTTGATGCAGACGAAGGAGCGATTTCGCCTGGCGGCGTAGGCTACGACATCAATTGTGGCGTCCGTTTGGTTGCTACAAAGCTTTCCGAGCATGATATTCAAAAAAGACTACCAGCCCTGGCAGACTCGCTCTTTGCGTCGATTCCGTGTGGTGTCGGAGCTGAGGGTGCGATTCCCAAACTGAGCAAGTCCGAGGAGAAGAAGCTTGCCAGCGAAGGGGTGCGCTGGGCGGTGGCACGCGGCTATGGCCGCTCGGAAGACATTGAGTATACCGAAGAGAATGGCTGTCTTGCTGGTGCCGATCCTGAGGCGTTAACGGATGACGCCCTGTCTCGTGGTCTTACGCAAGTTGGCACGCTTGGGTCTGGAAACCACTTTCTTGAAGTCGATCGGATCGAGGAAATCTATGATGAGAAGGTTGCTGCGGCGTTAGGACTTGTCAGTTGGGCAAATAGCGATCATCATTCATTCCGGGTCACGTGGGTTGGGGCACCAAACCTGTGAAGATGCGCTGAAAGTGATGGGCAAGGCGATGGAAAAATACCACATCACCGTGCCTGACCGACAACTTGCGTGCGCTCCGATCTCCTCACCAGAAGGGCAGAGATATCTCGCAGCGATGGCGTGTGCGGCGAACTATGCCTGGGTCAATCGCCAAGTAATGATGAGTCTGGCCGAAGACGCGTTTCTCAAAACATTGCAAATTTCACCGCGTGAGCTAGGCATGCGGTTGATCTATGACGTGTGCCACAACATTGCCAAACCGGAGACGCATGAGATTGATGGAGTGAAACGCAAAGTATGGGTGCATCGCAAAGGTGCGACACGTGCGTTCGGTCCAGGACATCTAGCGATTCCTTCGTCGCTGCGACCACTAGGCCAGCCGGTGCTGATTCCTGGAGACATGGGTCGGTACTCGTTCTTACTGGTTGGGACCGACAAAGCGATGCGTGAGACCTTTGGATCGACGTGCCATGGAGCAGGGCGCATGATGAGCCGCGCGCAAGCCAAGAAAGCTGCGCGTGGACGCGACCTTGATCAGGAGCTTGGCAAAGTCGGTGTTATTGCCCGCTATCGTGGAAAGGGAACGTTTGCTGAAGAGATGCCGTATGCATACAAGGATGTTGCAGATGTGGTCGATGTCGTTGATCGGGCTGGGATTAGTAAAAAGGTAGTGAAGCTCAAACCCCTGGCGGTTATCAAAGGGTAAGAGTCTTTTCTTTGGAACAGAGCCGTGGGTTTTAACCCACGGCTACCGTCACGGCATCACTTTGTGATGCGAAGGTGGCCGCGAAGCGGCGCATGAAGGTCGCCCGGCCTTAAAAAGCTGAGATGATGAACAGCCTTGAAGAGAAGTTCTCATAGCGTTATGTCTACAGAAGACACGAAGATTGAGGAGCAGTGAGGAACGGATACATGGCGACATCCAAAGCTCGGCAAGTCCAAGAATCCCTGGTGAACCCCTTTGTAGAAGAAGAACGCGCGTTTCGGCAACAACACCGCCAGCTCCTGCAACGATATAAGGGGCAATTTGTTGCGCTCTATCAGGGGCGTGTAGTTGGGCACGGACCAGATGACGAGGAATTAGCCCGGGAGGTGTTCGAGCAATTCGGCGATGTCCCGTTCTATATTGCGAAGGTTGAGAAAGAACCAACCGTATACGAACTGCCTTCGCCAGAGACAGCGCGCTGACCATGCCTGCGTATGACCGGAGTTTCAATCCTCCAGCTCCTATTGCTGAGGTGACAATTCTCCATCCTGTAGCCACGACCCGCCGTGGTACATTGCCAGTGACGTAGCCTGGATGAAGCGAAGCGGAATCCAGGAATTCCACTTCCCGGATTGCATCTGGGCTGCGAAGGCATGTTCACAAAATAGTGAATGATCAATGGAGAATAAGGCTATAGGCCGAAGGCTGAAGGGAGTGAAAAAAGGAAAAACGGAGAAAGGAAGAAATGGCTAATGGCAACAACTTTCACCGTTGCGATCCGCTCCGACATCCCGACTCTTCTCCAGTTCATGCGCGAGTATTACGAGTTCGATCATTTGGCCTTTGATGAGGATGTTGCTCGTACGGCTTAGAGAAATGGTTAGCGATGACTCTCTTGGACGTATCTGGGTAATCCATCATGTTGATAAAGCAGTGGGGTATCTCGTACTCACTCTCGGTTATAGTTTGGAGTATGGTGGTCGTGATGCGTTCATTGATGAGGTGTACATTCGTTCAAGTTATCGCGGGAGAGGAATCGGAACGGCAGCGCTTACATTTGCAGAGGAACAGTGTCGTGCCTTAGGTGTTCGAGCACTGCACCTTGAAGTCGAGCGTGCAAATATCAACGCCTATGGCTTGTATCGCAAGATCGGATTCGTTGATCATGATCGGTATATGCTGACAAAGGTCATTACACCGATATCTCCCGTTAACCTATCCCCGATGATCAGATAATTTTCTCTCCCTCCCTTGCGCGTATCCTCTCTTACTCTTTGTGACGTTTATCTTGGCTGGAAGTTATCCCGTCGGGAAACTTGCGCTCCAGCAAATTAGGGGCCAGACGTCCGTTCTTCCCCTGACAAGGTCCTGCCGCTGCTGCTTGTTACCCTCGTTGGTGCGGCGATATTGGTTAGCCTCGCGCGCAAATCGACGCCCAATTTGGCAGTGGACCTGCGTGAAGATCTTCGCGAAGCGCCGATCCTTGCTGTGTGACGAAGGGAGTGATGGCATCCGGCATACTCTTTTATTTCGGTTTACGGCTGACTCTCGTATTTCCAACGCCCGGTATTATTTCTGCCTCAACGCCAATATGACCGGGTCGCGCGTAATATCCTATTGGATGTTCGCGTCAGAACGATTTTCTGTGATTAACGTCTGTGGGGTGCTTCTGTCTTTCGTCGGGTCTGGTAACGATCATTCATCAGGAGTCGTGCTAGCGATCCTCCTGCAACGCTCGTTTCAATCTTGGGGACGTGCTAATTATCCTCATCGGTCAACTGAACTGGCAACATACACTGTGTATCGTCGTCTTGCGTGGTGCTCTACGCGGCGGTCCGCGATTGTCACAACCAGCAAGTTCGTTGTCTGACTGGAGCCGTGTTGTTATGTTCCCGTTATTCTTTCTCGAATCCCCTCGTGCGATAATACAACAATTGTCTCTGGCTGGAGGGGTCGCCATTATGTATTTATGCTCTGTGCCTCTTGTTCTCCACTCTCGCAGTTGCGTATTCGAAAGCTGCTCACCAAAGCGCAAGTCCTTCACCGCGCCGCCATTTTCACGGAGTTTCGATGCCGATGCATCTGTTCCTGTATTGTTCTTCAGCTGTCGTTCTCGGTGGACAACTGTCTTTCTCCTTGTTGCAAATTGTTGCTGGTACCGCCATGGTCATCGGCGGAGTAATTCTGACGACACGATTCTAGGTCATTCTGTGTTATTGATTTTCCTAGCGCACTGCGCTATCTCGCCATCGATATGTGGTTGTGAGAGTTTTTCGTGATGAGCATTAGAGAGTATGCTCCATACTTTGAAGATTCTTGCCAAGAGAGGTTTGCAAAAGCAAGAATTTATAGTTTACTTAATGGGTACTCCTTTTCGTGAGACACCTTTATGCGGAGGCGCGCACATTCCATAGGCATTGTCGAGAAACCACGATTACGGAAGCGGTATCCGTTGAGCTTTCGAGCTGTTGCAGGGGTACTATTGCTCATCTTTGCGACGATGGCCCTTCACGGCAACTGGCTGTTGGCGCTGGTGCTGATTTGTGGTGGACTTGGGGTTTGGCAGCTCGCCGAAGCTCTCCAGTGTCGTCGTGAGCGAGAAGTAGTGCTACAGGATGTTGTGACACAGACCGACCATGAGTTTCTCCGTTTTGCGGCTGATCTTTTGCGAACCCAAGGTTATGGTGTGTTGAAAACAGGGCAACCAGACGATAGTCAAGGAAACCTCCTCGTCATGTATGGAGACGAGAGCCTTGCCTGTCGCGTGATGCGTGCTCGTCGTCGATTGAATAAAACAGAGATCTCTCGCATTCTTGCTCAGATGAAGTTGTACGGTTGCAAGGGCTCTATGATACTTACGAATCGTGCAGTGTCGTGGGGGGCTGCACGCTTTGCGCGACGTGTGGGATGTCTTCTTATCGACCGCAATGACCTTGTCCGTTTGGTTCTGCAATATCGCCAGGGTCATCGCGTGTATACATTTCAGCGTGAGGAGACGACGAAACTTCGTCGGCAGAAGTAACCCGTGGTAGTGGGAAGAGGTGGGGGAGGAAACGATGGCGATTCTCAAAGTTGCTCGCTTAGGGCATCCGGTGCTACGACGAGTGGCTGAGGTAATAGCTCTGGACACGATTGCTCAACCGCAGTTTCAGCAATTCATCGATGATATGATCGAGACCATGCACGAATACGACGGTGTTGGTTTGGCCGCGCCGCAGGTGCATGTTTCACAACAGGTGGCGGTACTCGAAGTAAACAAACCGCCGCGCTATCCTGATGCACCCTCGGTGCCGCTCACCGTGCTGATCAACCCGCGAGTGACGATGCTGACACAGGATACTGTCGACGGTTGGGAAGGATGCCTCAGTATTCCAGAGATGCGCGGCGTTGCCCCGCGTTGTCGCGAGCTGCGAGTGGAGGCGCTTGATCGCAACGGTCAGCCGCTGAATTTCGTTGCCGTAGATTTCCATGCTAGGGTAATTCAGCATGAATATGACCATCTGCAAGGAAAGGTCTATATTGACCGAATGCCTTCCTTGGAGACACTGACACACCTTCTTGAGTGGCAGCGATACTGGTTGAAAAGTTAATGAAAGACTAGCCCCCTCTATTGTTTTGGGGAGAAAGGAGTCACTCTTATGCCGTGGGATGCACTGGCAATTGGTGTTGCTCTTTCCCTGCTGAGCGGGATAGGCATTTGGAGCTGCGCGTACCGGTTCGGTTTGCGAAGAGGTAGAGCAGTAGCCGTCCCGTTTCGCTTAGTCGATGAAATGTTAGATCACCGAATTTCGTGTCTTGGACAAGATCCTGCCCTGGCTCGGGTCGAAATCGGCAACTTGTTGGGAATTGACGAGTGGCAGTCGCAGATCTCCAAAGAGGAACTGCCACCCAGCGAGCGTGACATTGCTGCCGCTCACGTTTATCACTAGTAGTGAAAATAAACTCAGTGAAGTCGTGCGCTTGCTTGGGCGGCCGCTCGCTCGATCGACTGTATCACTGGAAGAGATCCAGGCGATTGAACTTGAGCCGGTGGTTGCCCATAAGGCTCGTCACGCCTACGCTCAAGTCCACGGACCGGTGTTAGTCGAAGATACCGGACTTGCGTTCGCCGCGTGGAACGGATTACCCGGCGCGTTGGTGAAGTGGTTTCTTTCTTCACTGGGAAACGACGGGCTGTGTCGCCTCATGCAGGCGGAAATGAACCGCACAGCGACGGCGACCACCATGTTCGGCTATTATGACGGTACCCTTTGTCGTGTTTTTTCTGCAAGCGTGGAGGGGATCGTCGTGGAGTCTCCACGTGGTGCTCAAGGGTTCGGCTGGGACGCGATTTTCCAACCGCTTGGTAGCGAGCGGACTTTTGCGGAAATGAACCCGGAAGAAAAAGACCACTTTTCCATGCGTCGGTTGGCGTTAGAGCAATTGCGTCAATCCGACTTGCTTGATCGCTTGCGCTACTAGCCCCCTCACCCTGACCTTTGCGGAGAGAGCTAGAGCGAGCGAGCGTTCTCCTCCTGTTCAAACTGACGGAACACTAGCAACGGATTAATCAAATCACCCGTTGACGCCTCCAATCATGGAGCATATCTCTTGATGCCCATGCAGCCTGCTGAGATCTCCACCCAACTTCTTTCTCATATTCTCCCGCGCGTGAGTCGCTCCTTTTATCTGAGTCTGCGGGTACTTCCGCAGCGTGTACGGCCAACCATCGGCCTCGCGTATTTGTTCTGTCGGGCGGCGGATACGATAGCTGATACTTCATTGTTTCCTTGTGCTCAGCGCCGGACGTATCTTGAGCAATATCGATCGGTGTTTGCCGGGCAAAGCCTCTCGGTCATCGATACGCTGCAAAAAAATTTAGCGGAAAAGCAGCAGAACTCTTCGGAACGAGAACTTCTCGTTCGTTTGCCAGAGTGCTTTCACCTCCTCACGGAGCTGCCGCCCAACGATCAACAGCACATCCGCAACTTGGTGCTGACACTAACTCAGGGGATGCAGCTCGATCTGACCATGTTTCCCGGAGAAAATGACGGTCACGTACAAGCACTGGAAATGCGAGAGGATCTTGATCAATACACCTACTTTGTCGCGGGTTGTGTTGGCGAGTTTTGGACCCGTGTGACAGTCGCCCACGTGCCGTCGTTGCAGCACTGGGACTCCACTCTCATGGAAGCGCGAGGAATTCGTTTTGGTAAAGGATTGCAACTCACGAACATTCTTCGTGACATTGCCCAAGACGTACGCCTCGGACGTTGCTATCTGCCTCGTACAGAACTGGCTGCGCTCGGTGTACAACCACAACAACTCCTCGACCCAGATATGGTAGCAAAGGTACATCCCTTGCTGAATGAACTTCTCGACCTCACTCTTGGTCATTATCGTGAGGGATGGGCCTATACGTTGGCTATTCCCAGACAAGAGTGGCGCCTGCGGCTCGCGTGTGCCTGGCCGCTGCTCATTGGCATCTCGACGTTGGCATTGGTACGCCGCTCGCAACGGTTACTTGATCCCCAGGCACGAGTCAAAATCGCGCGAACCCAAGTCTATGGCATTATGCTGCGATCGCTCCTGTCGGTACGGTCCGACCGCGCGCTGGAACGCTACTACGATCAACTGCTTGTGCAGGGCGGATTCGTCACAAACGCACAGTGATTAGTGCATGGTAGGTAGAGAATGCCCAAGCGCAAGAAGAAAAATGAAGAGTGGCAAGGGGAGACCTTGCCTGACTATTTGCGTGTGGGACTCGACCTCGTCTTTGTTGGGCTCAATCCTGGGCTCTACTCCGCGCAAGTCGGTCACTACTTTGCTTTCAAACCTAATCGTTTTTGGTCGGCTCTGTCTGCCTCTGGGTTAGTTCCTGAACCGGTTGGACCAGAAGACGATGTACGGCTTCTCGATTGGGGAATTGGGCTCACTGATATCGTGAAAAGGCCAACCAGTGGAATCCATGAACTTGCACGTCGAGAATTTGTTCACGGCGCGAAAATTCTCCAAGCGAAGCTTATTCGCTACCAACCTCATGTGGTGTGCTTTGTGGGGCTTACGGGATATCAGATTTGTTGCGGAGAAAAACGCCGCCTCGGAGCACAGCCCGGACACTTTGGTGGAGCATCTGTCTTCGTTATTCCTTCAACCAGTCCACGTAATGCCAATTATTCACTCGACCAGATTACCTCCGCGATGCGTGACCTGAAGAAGCATCTACAGGTAGTGAAGACTAACGAGAGCTGATTGTATGTGACTGTCTTATCCTCTACTCGGCCCTTAACCCTCAGCCCTCGTTACTCAGAAAAGTGGACTCGTCTGAATAAGCACACCATTGTGAATCAGAAAGCTACGGATGTAGTTTGCTTTCTGTCGTTTCTCTCCGGTCGTGCCGTCTGACTGCTGCTCAAACTCGTTAATCTTGTCGGCATAGAAGCGTCGGCCTTTGGCACGAATTTTCTTCCCGCCACCGTCTACGTCACGCAGGCAATCGTCGATAATCTCATCCGGCTGTTTTTCCACCCGTGCACAGAATTCGATGAGAACCTGGACGCGTTTGATATCGGCTTCGGGAGACACTCCGGACTGCTCGTGCACTCCTTGCAGCCAGGTTTGGACAGTTTGACAGTCAGTGAACTGCGTGCTCATGCTTACTCTTTCCTTCGTTTGTCTTGCTACTGGAAATTGAGGCGTAAAACGTAAATCGCAAAACGTGATAGGGCAGAAGGTGAGGCTGCGTTACCTTCCTTACGTTTTATTCCTCAGGCAATCCCAACATCCGGCTCACTGCTCGTACTTCTTCTTTACGCCACGGTAGCGGAGCCGGGTCTTGCAACATCTTTTGCGCTTGTAGTTGGGCCACGACTTCTTCTGTTCCACGGAACGGCGTGCCGTAACGCCCTTCATGAAAGAGTGATCCCAATGGCGGACGTGGTCGCTGTCCGCCCGCTTCCCAGCCTTCCGCTGGATAGCCGATAAACTGCACCCAGAGTGCGGTCCAATGATCCGGGACACCGAACACTTTGCGAGCTGGACCTTCAGGATAGGTACACAACATCGTGCCGAGTCCTTCATCAACTGCCGCAAGCAAGGCTTGGGATATTGCTAATCCCGCTTCACATCCTGTCACTTTTGCGTTCAATACAGGGTCTGAACTGAATACCTGGACGACTTGCGGATAAGCTACTTCATTGACGAACTTATGGGTCCAGCCGTGGCTGATATTGAGCACGCCCATATTCACTTGTTCTGTTGCACGTGAAGGCATATCGCGGGTAAATGCTTGCAGATCGCCCCACCAATAAATATGCACAGGAGCCATCTCGATCATGCCTGCATTCACAGGAAGTGTGAGTGCTTGCAGATCCGCCTTGGAGAGTTTGTCTCGCTCGACAACGATAGCCCTGGCAAAATCCGCATTGCCTGCGCGACTGGCTAAGCGGGCGGCTTCGAGAACGATTTGCGTCTTTTCTCGCGGGACTGGTTTCCAGGGAAGAAAGTAGCGAATTGAGCGTCTACGGCCGACCACTTCTTTGAATTCCACGGTTGAGCCTCCTTAGACTAGTGAAGAATGAAGAGTTAAGAGTGAAGAATTGATAGAAAAGAATAAAGATTCTGAGAGTCTTCATTTATTACTCTTAACTCATCACTCTTAACTCATCACTCCTTTCCCCGCTGCGCGAGTTTATCCTTTTCGCCTGCAGCGAAAAAGGTGGGGAACAACGGTGCCGAATGTGCCGGAAATTGGTATAACAGAAATAATCCTGTGGGGTGTGAAGGAGCCATAGTGATGAGTAGAAAGTTGTCTATTGTGATCCTCAGTTGCGGTGCGATTCTGGCAAGCTGTGCTACTGGGACAGAACCGCATCACCGCACGATTGCCAAACCGCCTCCAGCGCCAACAAAGATTGATGATCCGTCTATGTCTTGTGAGGAAGCCAATAGCGTAGCCTACAAGACAGTGAACGTAATGGGTTACACCGCGACCTCGGTTACGGTGGCTACACCAGGTCAATCTGGTGTGATCGTCGCTGAAAAAGAAGGCACTCGAGGCGGGCGGGTGATCATCATGTGCCATAGTGGAGGAGGAGCCTCGGTTGAAGGACAGGAGGGTGGTCTTCCCGTTCCGTCGTTTGTTGGCGGTGAGAATCCCCATAAATTCTACAATAGTTTCCGCCACAGTTTTATTCTCATCCGCGAAAACGAGGCGCGCACAAAGCAAGTTTCTGAAAAAGGGTTGATCGTGAAGATGACTAAGCTCAATAGCGTAGAATCCCGAATCGAGCTTGGAGCTGACCTCCCGGCGAGTGGGGTGCTACCAGTAAAAGTGGTGATTGCCAACAACAGCCCGCGGCCGTACGGATTCGATGCCAACCAAGTATTCGTTATGTCAGCGAGTGGCGGACGTGTGGCTCCGTCTGCGCCTCCTGCTGCCGGTCAAGGAAAAGCGTTGCAAGGAGAGGTGACGATTGCTCCAGGACAAACTGTGACTGGCTATTTGTTCTATCCCAATGGCAACTACACTTCCGCTCGTACCACGGTCGTTGATAAAGAGAACGACGAAGGAGAAGGTGTCTCTGTACCGTTCTAGGAGAAAGACAGATCTCATGTGCGGCTGCGTAGAGATACCCTGCTGGGGCGTCTCTACAAACGCGTAGCTCCCGGCACCTCCGGCAATGCTTGTAGCGCTACTTGTAGTTCCTTTTGTGAATATTCCTGACGCTCGAGTTTTCCGCTGAAATACGCATCATAGGCGGACATATCAAAGTGACCGTGGCCACTGAGGTTGAACACAATCACTTTCTTCTCACCGGTGGTTTTGCAGCGTACCGCCTCGTTGATAGCTGCCCGCACAGCATGATTTGACTCGGGCGCTGGAATAATGCCCTCCGCACGAGCGAACATAACGCCACCTTCAAACGTGTCCAACTGGTCAAGTGCTGTCGCTTCAATATATCCAGCGTGCAGAAGAGCACTTACTTGCGGAGCCATGCCATGATAGCGCAGTCCGCCAGCATGAATGCGCGAGGGAACGAACGAATGTCCGAGCGTGTACATTTTGATGATTGGAGCCATCCCCACCGCATCCGCGTAATCATACGTAAACGCGCCGCGTGTTAACGTAGGGCATGCGGTCGGCTCTACCGCGACGATCCGGGTTTTCCTACCGTTCCGCAGATTCTCACGCACGAAGGGGAATGCAATACCCGCAAAATTAGAGCCGCCACCAGCGCAACCGATGACGATGTCCGGGTACTCCCCAGCCATCTCCATCTGTAACAGTACTTCCTCGCCGATGATTGTTTGGTGTAACAAGACGTGCGGAAGACATGAGCCTAGACTGTATTTCTTAGTTCCACCGGACATGACTGCAGCTTCAATGCCTTCAGAGATCGCAGTGCCAAGAGAACCAGGATGATTGGGATCGTGTGCGAGTAGCTTGCGACCACAGTCCGTGCGATCGGACGGGCTGGCAAACACCTGCGCACCATAAGTTTCCATCAGATTGCGGCGATAGGGTTTCTGTTGGTACGAGATACGTACCATATACACTTCGAGCTGCAGACCGAAAAAATTACATGCCATTGCCAGTGACGAACCCCATTGCCCAGCGCCAGTTTCTGTAGTGAGGGCGGTGACGCCATCCTGCTTAGCAAAGAAGACTTGTGCCACTGCAGTGTTGGGCTTGTGTGAGCCGACCGGACTTACTCCTTCATTCTTGTAATAAATATGCGCTGGGGTATCGAGCATTTTTTCTAATCGATGAGCACGGTGCAATGGGGAGGGGCGCCACTGCTTATAGAGTTCCCGTACTGGCTCGGGAATTTCGATATAGCGCTCGGTACTAACATCCTGTTTGATCAGGCTCATCGGCTGAATGACGCTGAGAAATTCTGGAGTGACTGGCTCCTTGGTCTGTGGATGGAGGACGGGCGACATTGGCACCGGCATGTCTGCGTTGAGGTTGTACCAAAACTTGGGCATGCGTTGTTCTTCAAGAATAAACTTCGTGTCAGCTCATGGTGTTTCCCTGTTGACCTTCGGATTCAATATCGCCGACGTTTGAGCCTCTCGTCTCCGCTCGTCGCCGAGCGTAGTGTAGCGGGAGCTCAGGTTCATCACCCTCGGTTCCGTCCCCAAGGGAGTAGAGGGAGCTCCACAACAAACCTGGGAGTCGTTCTAGTTCGCTGCATGCACCGGTGGCCGCTTTCCGGCCCATGGGCGAGCTTGCTCAAGTTGTGCAGCCAGGCGAAGTAGCGTTGCTTCATCACCAAAATGGCCGACAAATTGTACTCCGACCGGAAGCCCAGTGGCACTCCAGTGCAACGGCAGTGAAACCGCTGGCTGACCGGTCGAATTAAACGCCGGCGTAAACGGACAATAAGTGAAGACCTGCTGCGTCCACTCCATTGCGGTCATGCCTTTGCGGTTCTGATTCAGTTCGCCCAGCGGGGCAGGGAGTTGGGCAATCGTGGGGGTGATGAACACATCGCAACTCTGGAAGAATGTGCCAATTTGGCGAGAGAGCACGTTACCGTACGTCATGGCGTTGACGAGATCCGCTGCTGAATAGCGTTTCCCATCCTCGTAACACGCGAGGGTAACGGCTTCCAGGTTGTCAGGCCCTGGCTTGCGGCCAAGTGCGGCGCCAGCACCATCCACCATCGTGGTCGTGAACGCCGTCCAAATAACATGGACGTTCTTTAAGAAATCCTCCCAATCATAGCGTGGGCGATCTTCGACAACCGTATGTCCGAGACCTTCCAGCAAGCGTACTGTCTCGTGCACAGCTTTCTCGCACTCGGGGGCGACTTTGGCTCCAGATGCTGGAGTAGTCGTCCACGCAATGCGCAGTTTTCCTGGGGGAGTTGTGATGAGTTCACGATAGGGACGGGCAGGGGAAGCAAGTTGTCCCGGTGCCCCAACATCAGCCCCAGAGACCATATCAAGTAGCGCTGCCGAGTCGCGGACACTATGGGAGACGATAAACTCGCAGGCAAGTCCACACAGCGGGTCTCCATAGTCAGGGCCGGTGGGAATGCGGTCGCGTGACGGCTTGAGTCCGACAAGGCCATTACACGAAGCTGGAATACGGATTGAGCCCCCTCCATCATTGGCATGGGCAAGCGGTACGATGCCAGCTGCGACGGCTGCGCCTGAACCACCGCTTGATCCTCCCGCACTGCGTGTGAGATCCCAGGGGTTGTGAACCGGGCCGAAAAGAACAGTTTCTGTCGTTGGATTGTAGCCTAGTTCTGGTGTTTGCGTTGTCCCTACAAGCACGAGCCCGGCACGGCGGAAGCGAGCCATCAATTCGGTGTCTTCTTGCGGGATAAACCCTTGAGCGAATTTCGAGCCCATATCACAGCGAACGTTTTTCGCATGCAGCACGAGTTCTTTGATCAAGAACGGTACACCTGTGAACGGTCCCTGCGGCAGGCCACTGCGGATATTTTCGGCTGACTGAGTTGGCAGCGTTTGCAAAACGGCATTGAGTTTTGGATTGACTTTTTCAACTGCTTGCAAGGCCGCAGCAACCAACTCCTCTGGTTTTACTTGCTTGCGTGCGACCAGGTCTGCAAGCCCGAGCCCATCGTGAGAGGTGTACTCGCTTAGCGAAATCATTGACTACTCCTCAATGGCTAGAAGGCCCTAGCCTACAAGATTAGTGTTAAGTTCGCTGCCTACCACACAGTACTGATAACGGCAAGTTCATGACGATTGTCCAGCAAATCGAAGCATTCTTCGATAGTCTACCCTAGACTCTCAATCCAACAGCATGTTATGTCTGGGCTGTGTTACTCTTGTGGGCACTGCTCCTGGTGATGTGCGGAGGTCGCGAGGCTCTTGCGCAGACTTCCCTTCCTGTGCCTGACGACGCACTGTTTACTCGACTGCTCGCCACCATCCGGCAAATTCAAATTATCGATAACCATGCACACCCAGGACTTCCTGGGGATGTGGATAGGGAAGCGTTGAGCTTTCACCTGGGTGGTACTACCTCTCAGGAAATACTGTTGCCTTTACGCTTACGCCCCAACAATCTCGAACTTATTCCCGCATTCCATGCTCTCTACGGGTATCCGCATACGGATCTGTCGTTGGAACACTTACGTGAGCTGGCCGCGCTCAAGAAGAACAAGCGAGTCTCCGCAGATGCTTCATACTTCAACACCGTACTCGACAAAGCTGGGATCAGTATCTCTCTTGCGAATCGTGTCGGGATGGCGAATATCTCTCTCGATCGACAGCGCTTCAAATGGGTGCCGTCTATCGATGCGTACCTTTTTCCATTGAACAATAGTGTGTACAAAAAGCAGCATCCCGCTTTTCAGGGGTTTTTCTCCTCTGAAGAGAAAGTATTAGACCGATATTTCGCGTTGGTCGAAACCGCGAGACCAAGACGATTTGATGCGTACTTACGGTTCGTTCGTGAAAGTGTGAGCCGTTTGAAGGCCGATGGCGCGATTGCCGTCAAGTTTGAGCTCGCATATCTGCGCTCGCTGTCTGTTGATGATCCTGCTCAACGTCAGGTACGGCGTATCTATGAACGCTATCGCAGTACCACTGACGTGCCTGAGGAAGAGTATCGGAAGTTGCAGGATTACCTCTTTCGTTTTCTGCTCCGAGAGGTGACCGCTGTCGGATTACCCGTGCTGATCCACACGGGAATTGGGACGCGTGATGTATTTCGTCTGAGTAATGCCAACCCCTTGTTGCTGGAAAATCTCGTAACTGACCCACAGTACCGGAACACTAAGTTTGTTTTACTGCATGGTGGATATCCGTTCACGCAAGAAGCAAGACTCCTCGCTGGAAAGCCGAACGTCTTCCTCGACACATCGGGGTTGTCATTACGGCTCTATCCCGAAGAATTCGCACGGATTGTGAAGGAATGGCTTTCCTTCTATCCAGAGAAAATCTTGTTTGGAACGGATGCTACGATTGTCAGTGATATAATCGATGTGGAAGAAGCGTACTGGTTAGCAACTGAGAGCGGTCGTCAGGGGTTGGCACTTGCCCTCACTGAAATGGTAGAGGAAAAACGCTGCGATGAAGCTGGAAGCGCTGCGCTTGGCGCGACTCATACTGCACGACACTGCGGCTAAACTCTATGGGTTGCCATAATCAAGAGTAAGCTCAGTCAAGCACATGAGTTCATGTACTTTGTTGCTCTCTGTTCTCTATTTCAACCCGACGTTCAAGCGTCGGGCTCACGTTACCAACGCGATTCCCAGAGAAATGCGTTAGGCGATCAAGGACTTAGAGAGGGAATAGGCCAGGAAACAACACCAGAGGTGAATCGGTAAGGCATGCGCGGCGCGATGGCTCGTACGCACGACCCCAAAGGCGCATTTCAAAAAGGCAAACACTTCCCTTTACAAACGCCGCTATGGGGGCGAGGGGCGGTATCGCAAGAAACGCTGGACTGAGATCTTTGACATCTTCGATTGAACATGGGAAGCATAAAGAGCACACAAGCGCTCCTCTGGACAGATAAGAAACAGGGAAAGGGTACCACTGCCGTTCGAAGCCGCATACAAAACAGAGTCCGAGCTGGTCCATAAAAGGGGGGAATATGGCATGGCCGGTCCGCTACAACATGATCGGGTTGCTGTTCCTCAGCACCGTGGTCAACTATATCGATCGCGTGAACATTTCGGTGGCGGCACCGGTCATTATGAAGGAGACCGGTTGGGATAAGGGCCAGTTTGGGCTGGTCTTTTCTGCCTTTCTGATTGGCTACGCGCTCTTGCAAATTCCCGGCGGGGTCATCGCGGACCGCTGGGGCGGACGGAAAGTCTTGGCGCTCGCATTCTGCGGCTTCTCCCTCTTTACGGCACTCACTCCGTTCGGGCAGTCCACGTTTGTGCTCCTGCTCTTAATGCGGTTTCTGGTAGGCGCGTTTGAGTCGGTCACGATTCCTGCGTTGACCTCGCTCAATTCCCGCTGGATTCCGCGTTCCGAGTTTGGCCGGGCGCAGACTTTGAGTCTCTCAGGGATCACCGTGGGGCAGATGGTCGCGTATCCCTTGACCACGTGGATCATTCTGCACTTTTCCTGGCAGATGGTCTTCTACCTCAACGCGGTGCTGGGCGTCGTCTGGGCGGGGGCTTGGTTATGGTACGCAACTGACACCCCAAGCACCCATCCCCGTATCGGGCAAACCGAGCGTGACTATATTGCCGCCCACCTCCCTCCCAAGCCCGCGATACCCCTGCCTTTGCGCGCGGTGTTCACCAATTCGTCTCTGCTCGTTCTCTCTCTCAGCTACATGTGCTTCGCTTATATGGGGTGGATGTTCCTGTTCTGGTTTCCAGACTATATGGTGGAAGGACGCGGCTTTTCTCTGGGGGTGATGGGGATGTTGGGGGTCGCCGTGCACGGAGCTGGGTTTATCGGCCTCCTTAGTGGTGGGGCGATCTCGGACCGGCTTCTGCGCACGGGGTGGAGCTCGCAGTTTGCCCGCGTGCGCTTTCCCGGGATCGGAGTGGCTTTGTCGTTACCATTCCTCGTGAGCGCAACCCTCGTGTCTTCTCCCACCTTGTGTGTGGTGTTGTTGGTCCTGTTCTACTTGCTGTTTGCCAGTGCGATCGCTGGCTATACGACAGTGGCGTTGGAGTTTAATCCGCATATGGCGGGATCGATCTTCGGTCTGATCAACACTCTGGGTAGCTTTGCTGGGATCCTCGGCCCGATGACAGCAGGGTTCATGCTTAACCAGAGTGGCGGCGACTGGACCTTGCCCTTTCTCGCGGCAGCGGCGGTCGGTACGGTGTGCGCGTTGATCTTATTTGTCGTGCCAATTCGGCCGATTCGGGTGGACACACTCGTCCCTGCCAGCGTGGTCGCAAAAGAAGTAGCGCCTTAGCGCAAAACACAAAAGCAAAGAAGGAGAACGACTATGGATAGACGGAAAAATTATGGAGATAGTTCGCCCGAAGAACTAGTGCAACAAGCCATAGACCTGAGTTCGGGTTAAGGCGCCTGTAAGTATTTGCAATGAAAAACAACTGGAAACTCCGCCTCCGGCTTTCGGATTAGGGACGTATGACAACTCACGAGAGCGCCACAAACACTGAACAATTCCCAACCTCTACTTTCCTCTCGCTTTGATTTTATTGGGGAGTTATCCCGAACTCAGGTCGGTTATAGGTTCCCTGTCATTGCTTTGTTCTGCTGCTCAGAAACAAAATGCTCCGCCCACTACCTCTCCTGGATTCCAGCTTTCGCTGGAATGACGAAAACAACTAGCCCGTCATTCCGAGCAAGGCCGCAGGCCGCGACCCGGAATCCAGGAGCATCAAGCTCTCCCTCCACGCTTAGCGCCCGCACTATGGATAACTCGCAATGACAGAGATCTCCCACTTTTAAGACAACCACTAATGCAATGGATTACGTAGAGGTATCAACTAGACGAAGACTGACGAGCCTTCCACTTTGCGTATTCGTAACTGTGCGAGCATCTCACGTTCAGGCAAGTCCGTTGCCCATCGCGGGCGGAATTGAAAGTGGGGTTCGTCTTTGATTGAGGTCCAATTTCCGCCCCAATCGAGCCCAAGCGCACGGCCAATCGCGCCAACTGCTTTATACTTTGGAGATTCACCAAGATACTTCATGCTTTCAAAAACCCCGACATCGAAAGCGATGCCAAAGTTATGATTCGAGTAACCGCCCCGCGCGTTGGTTACTTTTCTGCCTGGCTTCGTGCGCCCTTGCGCATAAAGAGCGTCTTGCTCTGCATAGGTGCGGGTACCGCTGATGATCTTGATCTGAATACCGATCGCCGCTGCGCGATTGACTAACGCTCGCGCGTAGGGATGGACCTCAGGAAGCAGTGAAACGATAGTCCTCTCGCTGCGTTCATCGACTTTGTGGCTCAGTAACTTTGTCGGATCTGTGTCTGGCTTACCCTCTGGCTCTCTGACGAGCTTGTTGTAAATTGCTGCCCACGTCTCAGGA
>CAVTCR010000003.1:0-91599 GCA_963733195.1 uncultured delta proteobacterium | reverse complement strand
GTAAATTGTTGTAGCGTACCGGGGACTTCATTCCCCGGCTATCTTCACATACCCGCGGAACGCATCATCGCCTTTAGGAACAGGAATTTATCACGCTCCGTGCATGAACGCCTTAGCGTGACAGTTTATGGGTAGGTTTTGTGAGTTGCTCGCGGCTCGTGACTGGGAGCGCGATCGTCTCGGTCGCTCCTCATGTGGGCAGGACGTTTGCGCTCCCAGGAATCGTTGGTTGATTACCGTCAGGACAGGCTCATCGAAGGGCTCAGGGTGACAATCTTGGTGTGCCAATCTCTGGTCATGTTCTCAAATTATTGGTGCTGTGGATCAGAGGGGAGCGCCGAACTCATAGCGAGTCACAAAGAGGCCAATGACAGTATCGTGCAGGAACACGGATTTGGAGAAACACATGGTTTTGCGTGCCCGCCGCTTGAGCCGTGTCCGCAGCGTCAAAGGTTTCCGTTCGATCTGCTGCGTGTTGATCTTGCCGACGGATGAGCAGAGGCGGGAAGGTGCCGCGCATAGACGCCGGCCGCAGCGGTGTAAAAGGGCACCAGCCCAAACGGCTTGAGCAATGGCTGTAACTTCATAAAGACCGTAGCTGCCCGCCTGCCACACGCCTACGCCAGGCCCACGCCAGGCAAATGATCAATCGCATGCCATAACCAACGCTGAGGAGCTTTACTCCCCACAAACCTCCCCCTCTCCTCGACCTCGGCGGCCTCCACGCGTCGCACTTCGACCGTGAGCGCGTCGGGACAACCCCCCTCCACCACGCGTGTATTCACCGGCGAGAGGGCGGCCGCTTTTTTTTACTTCCTTACTCCCCGTGTTCGGCCCGACCTGCAACACGCGGGCCATATCCCGTATCCCCCTCCCCTTGAGCGTCCTCTCCCCTATCTGCTGCTTCACCGTGGGCAGACCGCCGAGATAGGCATAATTCCGTAGGAATGTCCGGCCACAGTGCCCGCGTTGTTGCCAGCGCAATCGCTCCTTGCCCTTACTGGCTTTGCCATACTTCCCTACGGCTTCCCTCTGACAATGCGGACACCTGACTCCTGCCTCTGCCCTCGCCTGTTCCTCCTGCAGGCACTACGATAACCGTCTTTTCTCATGTCAACAAATGGGAAAC
Source organism: uncultured delta proteobacterium (assembly GCA_963733195.1). Classification (GTDB taxonomy): domain Bacteria; phylum Desulfobacterota; class Binatia; order Bin18; family Bin18; genus VGTJ01. The sequence goes on along the minus strand of CAVTCR010000003.1, from coordinate 90,470 downwards.
ACGACCCAACATTCCCTAGAAAGACTTCTTGCCCATTGGTCGGATTCAGCACCGCATACCACGTATCTGAGGCCAGCGGTACGTTCTCCAGTAGTACCCCCGCAAATAGCCGCCGTTGAGGATCATACTGCACTTCGAAGCCGCCCCACTGCCGCGTGGGGGAGGAACGTCCATCCGCAGCAACCACTAATCGCGCATGCACTTCCTCCCTCTGCCCATTGTGGTCAACCGACACCGTCGGAACTCTGCCAGGTCGCACTTCACGTACCTGCGTGCCACGCCACACTTCAGCTCCTGCTTCCTCGGCAGCGGTGAGCAAGACTTCTTGCATGTCTGGATGATAAAAGCCGAACAACGGGGACTGATGCGGTGTGGTGGCAATGAAATCACGATGGGCAATCATATCGGGACCCAAGTAGATATCCCACCAGCGCACCTCCAGGCCACAGGTCGTGCGTAACAGCTCATAGATTCCGAGGGCCTTAGCTTCCGGTACACCCCAGGCGTGCATGCCTTCCCCTCGCACGCGGTCCTTGAAGTGGGTCTCTCGCTCCAGCACCAGCACGCACCGTGTTCGGCCATCGCTTTAGCCAAAGCCGCACCGCCTAAGCCACCACCGACCGTGATGATATCGTAGATCCCGCTTGCCATATTCCTCTCACTTGTCGCGCCGAAGCTTACGTTCTGCTTTCCGTTTCTGTCCTGCAAAAGCTTTGTTCTAGGCAGAAGGCAGGAGTCGTACCGATACGGTGTCAAATCAACTGGTGAGTCGGCCAAGGGAACTGCCCCCTCAGCCGCTCGCAGAACCGTGCGTGAGCCTCTCGACTCACACGGCTCCCCTTACCGAAGCCCTGCTATACCATAGCCGCTATGCGCTTGGGTATCGCAAAGGCCTTGGGCGATGTCCCCAGCTCTTCCCTCCGCAGAGGTTGGCTGGGATCACCACCCTCGATAATGTCGCCCCTTCGCTCCACACCCATTACAGCTGCTTCCTCGCTACTACGAGCGACTCCGCCCCTGGCTCGCGCTTTGGTATTCCCACTTGCGGGGTCTGCCACTTGTCGGTTTCCCTTTCCATCACGAGCTCAGGTTCTCACGTTCCCTAGCCAAGCCTGTCTCAAGGTCATGCCGCCTATATACCGGTTGCCGCCTGCGCCGTACTCAGGTTGCCCGCAGGCTTGTCCCAGAAGTTAGAAGCGCCCCTGGTTTCGACAACGTCTGGCTTTTTCGCTACGTCCTCAGCGGTTCGCTTGCGCTCATCTCCTTGAAACTTACCTGACGTGGTCGCCGCCACGCCTTTTCCCCCTGCGTTCACCACCACGCCTCTTAAACGCAGCAGCCGGGGGCGGTTTGAAGCCTCCTCCTGAAAGGCGGCTCCGAGGGGCCTGCCCTCATCTTTCCCAGAGCACCGCTCAACTTTCAGTCGAGCGTTCGTGACACACCTTCCAGCAACGCCTTCGCCTCTTGCAAGTCTTTGGTATCAAACCCTTCGGTGAACCAGTCGTAGATCTCTGATAACAGTTGGTGAGCTTCGGCTTGCTTGCCCTGCTGTTGCCACAGGCGCGCAAGGCTCATCACCGCCCGCAGCTCCAGTGACTTCGCCTGCTGCCGGCGAGCAATCTCTATAGCCTTCCGAGAAACACGCCTCCGCTTCCAATTGCGGATTGCGGATCGCTGGATTGTGGATTGTGGACGCTAGACGCTAGACCCTGGACGCTAGACTGGGCGAGCGTTAGCTCGCCTTTCAGCCGATACAGCTCCGCCTCGCAGGACCGCTCCCCAGTTTTGTCCACCATAGCCAGCGCTTCGGCCAGTACAGCAAGCCCTTCGTCGGCTTGCCCCCTTGTCCATACGCCTCGGCCAGCAAGGCAAGAAAACACGGCCGTTCTATCTCTGACCCCATGGCCCGCAAGGCGGCCAAGCCCTGGCGCATCTGGGTAATCCCTTCCTCTCTCTGTCCCTCCTCTGCCAGCGCCCAGCCCCGCAGGACAGAGCCATCCTCCAACCAATACGGAAACCCCTGCTCAGTCGAGAGTGCAATTATCGCCTCAGCCCGCTCTTGGGCTGCCTGCCCCTCGCGGCGAAATTGATGGAGTATGGCAGCATGAACCAGGGCAAGAGCCAAGCTAAAAGGGTGAGACAGCTCCTGGGCCAAGGTGAGCGCCTCATGGTTCCTCTTCAGGGCTTGGTCCGAATAGCCAAGGTGCCACAGGACCCAGGCCGTATAGGATAGGCAAGTCACCCTGGGGTCATATCCCCCATAGAGGAAGGCCAGGGAGTGGTGCTGCTGGGGGTCGTAAAAGGCAATCCCCTGCTCTAAGTGGTCTTGGGCCGGGGCAAACTCTCCAAGCCAGATACAGAGTCATCCCCAGTGCACTGTAGGATGGCACGAGGAGCAGTGGGTCTTCTACCCTCTGGGCTAGAGTCAGGCACTGCTCTCCCAGCTCACGCGCCATCTGGAACTCCGTCCGCGTTAAATAAAACTCCCACAGTCCCCACAGCACCGGGAAGAGCTGCGGGGTCTCGCCGATCTGCTGACAGAGCTCCCGGGCCCGGGTGTAGGCTCTTTCCACCTCCGGGGCGGCATAGCCCTTGGTCGCCATGAGCGGCACGCCCAGGGCGATTTGCAGCGTGAGTTCTTGCTGGGCGCGCTCAGGCGTGTCCGGCAGAGCTTCGAGCACCTCGAGCCCCTTGGTGAGATGGCTAATCGCTTCTACATTGGCTGAACGTCCGAGCAGCTTTCTCGCCGGCCTTCTGCCAATACGGAACGGCCTGCTCTAGAAGGCCAGCCTCGGTGTAGTGATGCGCCACCAGCTCTGGCTGCGTTTCTTTGATGTCTGGGAATCGTTCGTCTAAAACGCTGAGCAATCTGTTGGTGATACTGCTGCCGCCGGCTCTTCAGGAGCGATTGATAAGCCGCATCCTGGATCAAGGCATGCTTGAAGACATAGCGGGCTTGTGGGGGCAGCCCCCGCTGGTACAGCACTTCCGCTTCCACTAGCTTCGCCAGCGCTTGCTGAAGGCTTTTCTCGTCCCCCGGTGCGATTGCCTGAATGATCTCATAAGGAAATTCCCGCCCCAAGGTCGCCCCAATCTGTGCGATCTCTCGGGCTGTCGCTAACCGATCGAGCCGTGCCATGAGCGAGTCTTGCAGCGTGGTTGGAATTGCGAGTGGGGGCAAAGGGCCGGCTAACTCATACTGGCCGTTTGCCTCCTGTAGTAACCCCGACTCTAGCACCATTTTCGTCAGCTCTTCGACAAACAACGGCACGCCATCTGTCTTATTGACAATTTGGTTCTGCACCTCAGTCGGTAACGGCTTACCGCCGGTGACCTTCCTGATCATCTCCCCTGCTTGCGTGCGCGGCAGTCGGGCTAGGGTCAGTGGGGTGAGGTGTGTGCGACTGCTCCACGGCGGTGTAAACTCGGGCCGCGCGGTTAACAGCACCAGCAGCCGGGCTGTCGGCACTTGATCGAGCAGGAGGCCTAAGAGTTCTAAGGTGGAGGGATCAGCCCAGTGCACGTCCTCCCAGACACAGTACACCGGGTGCCGCTCGGCTTCTTCCATGAGCCACGCGACTAACGCTTCTTGGGTCTTCTGCTTCTGTTTCTGCGGACTCAACGTCAGCGGTGGGGCGTCCTCCGGCTGGGGCAAGGAGAGCAAGGCGGCCAAAAGTGAGGGAGTGTCGGGCTGGGGGAAGTGATAGCGCGTCAGAGTCTGCTGGAGTTTAGCAAGCTTGGTTTGGGCTGTATCGTCCCGCTCAAACTGCAATACTCGTTGCAGATGAGTGAGCACCGGATAGAGCGCACTGTTCTGATGATACGGGGAGCAACGAAACTCCCAGCAGGTGACTCCCTGCTGTACGACTCGCTCCTTCACCTCCTGCACGAGGCGGGATTTACCAATGCCCGGCTCACCGTTCAGGAACACCACTTGGCCATCGCCCGCCTGCGCGGCTGTCCACCGCTCTACGATCAACCCTACCTCATGGGCTCTGCCCACCAAGGGAGTTAATCTGCCCGCGCTGACCTCGATCTCCAGCCGACTTTGGGCGCTGCTCTCTCTCAGCACCCGATAGATCTGGACGGGAGCAGAGACACCTTTTACGGACTGGAGTCCGCCATCGTGGCAGTCAAAGAAGCCGGCGATCAGCCGCTGCGTGGCGGCGCTGATGACTACCGTATTCGGCTCCGCAAGTCCTTGCAGGCGAGCCGCGATATTGGGGGTGTCGCCCAAGGCTAACTGTTCGCGCTTACCACTACCAATCTCACCTACGACTACCAGTCCAGTGTGAATGCCAAGGCGCACTTGCACGCCCTGTGCTTGGAGTAACGGAGCGTGGCGTATGGCCTCCACTATCCCTAAGGCTGTCCGTACGGCCCGCTGTGCATCTTCCTCGTGGGCATTGGGATAGCCGAAGTAGATCAGCAGGCCATCGCCCAGATATTGCGCGATATGCCCATCAACACGGTGGACCACCTCCGCACAGATCTCCTGATACGTCTGCACTACCTCCCGCCACTCTTCTGGATCCAGGCGCTCGGCGAGCGCCGTGGAGTCCACCAAGTCACAGAACATCACGGTGAGTTGGCGCCGCTCGGCTTCCGGTGCAGCGGGATGCGATCTCAGGGAGGTATGGAGTGGTCTGCGCGTTGCCGGGATAAACGCCCGGCCGGCTGACCCGCGGTTTTCTGGGCTTTGCGCTTGGGACTTTTGGCTTTCGGCGCGGTCTCGCTCGCCCCCAAAGCAGTCCCGCACTCCGCACAGAAGCGGGCCTGGGGCAGATTCTCTACCCCACAGCTGGGACAGCGGTGTTCGAGAGGCTTCCCACAGCCGATGCAGAACTTGGCTCCCGCAGGATTCTCACCCCCACAGCTCGCACAGTGCATGTTGCTTCTTTACTCCTTCGCACTCGCCAGGGCAAGGAAAAGGCCTGCGTCCCAGCACTCAGGCAGCGATCCTCTCTCGCGTACGTGCCGTCTGCTGCACGCCATCGACATACTGCGTGCCGGTATATACGGCGGGCAGCAACTCCGCTCCTTTGCAGCGTCGAAATGTCGATTCCGCCATTTGCAATAGCTTCCAGATCAGCGCCGTCGCATGCTCCACGTTCTTGAACCGTTTGGCTGCGGTGGTACGGAGCCGTACCGTGGCGAACGGGAATCGACGACGTTTGAAGTCCTCAAGTGTGGCCAGTGCTCGCGGGGGAATTGGTAGAACGTTATGAGCCGTTCCCAATCATCAGCCAACCGTTCCACTGCCTTGGGGGCCAGCTTGTGGTAGCGAGTGGCGAACTGCTGCTCGAAGTGCTTCGCACGCCGCCCGCGTCTCGGCATAGGGAATCGCACTCAGCAGAGTACGAGCCTCCGGCTGATGTTTCTTGGGGATGGCGTCAAGACATTGATAATCCGATGATTCCAGCAGCGCTGTTCCGCCAGGGTGGGATATGCTCACCCAATGCGGCCCACAAGCCCAGGTGCCCATCGGCAATCGTGCACCGCCAGGTTTTGAGACCGCGTTTACGCAAGTCTCGGAGTATCATGCCCCAGGACTCCTTGGACTCGCGCTGGCCGCTCTCCACCACTAAGACGACTTTCTGTCCATTCGTGAGCACCCCAATCATCACCAGGAGTGCCGCTTTGGTGTCTTCCAGTCCTGCTTTCACATACAGCCCATCCGCCCAGAGGTAGACCACTTCGAGGTCATCCAGCGGCCGCTTCTTCCACGCGGTATACTCTTGCTGCCACTGCGACTTGAGCTGCAGTAACGCAGCGGCTGAGAACGGCGCACCCTCACCCAAGAGGCCTCGTAACGCCAGCTCAAAGTCCCCCAAGACTAACCCATGGAGGTAAAGCTGTGGTAGTAACTCACCGACCTCTTTGGTCTGTCGCTTGAACAGCTGCAACACGCGGCTGACAAACCGCTCGTTCAGATCCTGGACGCGGGGCCGGCGCACGGTGATAGTTCCACTGGTCAGCGTAGTTGCCGGGGCTTGCTATAGCCATTGCGATATCCTGGGGCGGCATCGACCCTGGAGAGTGGCCAGGTTTCGCTCAGGCCGCCAGCGCAAATTCCGGCTCAGCAAGAGGGACGGCAAGCGTAGGAGGCGACTGTAGTCCGAGACTCACCCACTGTTGGGTGAGCCAGGGGCTCCAGTCGTAGCCGGGATCGGTAAAGACGCGCTGGCCGCACCAAAACCAACTGATTCGCCCCGTGACCGTCCATTGGACGCGGCGGCGTTGTGCGGTGGGGGGACAGCTGACTTGATAACCCACCAGCATCTGCAACGTATAGGCTATACAGATGATCCCAATCAGCCGCGTGACCATAGCCTCGGTAGGCAAGGACACAGTGGCGGCGCGCACGGCCCAATGATGATGCCAATCGCGGAACGTCTCTTCGATGGCCATGCGACAGGCATACTCACGCACGGCCAGTGCTTTAGTCGGGGCCGTGGAGAACAACACCCAGGTCTGCGCATAGCGTTGGGCCAGAGCGCTTGGGGGAGTCGTCTTGCGTCCTCGCTGAGGTTGGCGATGACGTGCGTGGTGACGGGCGCGGACCAGCCGTTCACGGTGCGTGCCAGGGTTTTGCTTATGCCGAGGCGGCGCAGCCACCGCTGCACTGAGGACAACCCAGCCCCGTCACAGCACAGGGTCGTTCGCCTTCGCGCTAGGAATTGCACCAGAGTCAAGAACCTGCCGCCTCACTGCCCTTCTTTCTGCTCTTCCTCGTCTGCTGATTTCAAGAAGGCCATGAGCATAGCCCCGGCGCGTTTCCGTTCTTCCTCTTTCTCAGCCAGGCGGTCCTTCAGGTGCGCAATCTCTTCGTCGCGGGCGCGTAGCCGGGCTTCCTGCACGTCCGTCAGCGCCTCGTACCGCGGCAGCCGCCGCTCTACGGCATGCTGTCGGAGTATGACCAGCGCTAAGGCAAGGAAGAGGGCGAGATACACCACCAAGCGTAACAGGTCTCCCGAGAGGAGCGCGCTCACCCTGGGGCCGACCAGGGGCATCGCTTGGCTTTGTCCGAGGTAGAGGAGCACAGAAGCGAGCCCCCCGACGATCGTTACCACAATAGCGAGTCTGCTAACGCCGGTCCACATAGTCTACGGATATACCACTCCCTATGACGGCCGGGAATACCTTCCCAGCTGCCGTCAGCCAGCGCTCGAGGTAGGGCTAACCGAAGGACGTGGAACGACGTGCGGCTTCTCACCACATGCACGTGCCATCCCGCAAAGGTCGCCACACAGTTCCTCGCTTCGTGTTTGCCGATTACCAAAACGACAGCGAATGAGGACTAACCTGCCGCGAATCAGCTCTGCCCCACGTTACAACGCGGTCACGCCATTCGCTCAAAAAGGCGCTGATGACCGTGCATAATGCGATCAATTTCTGCGGGATTCGGCTCGAGTGACCACTCTCCGCTCTCGTGGGTTCCGCCCAGGATGATCCCGTCCTGGCGCGGCATCATATAGAGCTCCCCCGGACCGACCGTGAGGTAGTCCACCTCTCGCTGCGGCGCGAGCACGGTGAGCTGCCCTTTGATCGGTAGCATCTCGGCATCGTTGAAGAGCGTAGCCGCTCCCAAGCCGGTACAGTTCACGACCAGCGGGTGCGGCAACGCGCTGACACTTGGCAGATCGGCGAGGTTCCGCACTACGAGGCGCCCGCCGGCCAGGCGATAGTCTGTGAGGACGGCCGGGAGGTAAATGGCTGGCTCAATGTGCATAGTGAGCGCCCGGGACACGTGGAGCGACCCGAAGGGATGGTCCCCGGGCGCGAGGGACACGTGCGGTGGTCGAAGGTCTGCAATGAGTGCTGTCTCCGATGCCGGACCTCTGCCCGCGGTATCGGAAATGAAGTACGTCTCGCGCCACCACACACCGTACCGGGGGCCGACAAGGTTCTGGAAATACCTGAACGCAAACCGGGAGGCGCGGACGAAGTGATCGTCGAAGGCTGACGTCCGACGTTCGGGGTCAACGACGGTCACCGGGGCCCAGGACGCGCCGGCAATATTGGACGTGGTGTTCGGCGGGAGATCGCGCGCGTAGATGGTAACGGTAAAGCCATGGTCCTGTAGCAGTCGAGCGGTGGCTAGCCCGACGGCGCCACAGCCGAGGACCGCAACGTCGCGGTAGGGCGTGGCGAGCGCATGTTGGAGCGCCAGATACGCGGTTCCCCAGGAGAGGGACACCCCGCCGCCCCCGTGGCCATAATTGTGAATGAGGGGCTTGTCACCCAGGCGCTCGATGCCGACGTTAAACCCGGACCGCCGGAACGGCCGCAGTCCGACGACGTGACGGATCACGCGCTCCGGCGAGACAAGGACCTTGCTCAGTCCGTGAGCTCCTACCTGGGGCGTCGTCCTCGTCTGGGTCCGCAGCGGCGAGCAGGCGCTGAGCAGCGCAGGAGCGCCCATGCCGACCGCGAGCCATTTCAGGACTGTCCGGCGCGAGTGAGTCTGTTCTGCCATGGCACTGCTTTCCCCTGAGTTGGAGTCTGGAAGTTCATCTCGACAGAATGGCTGCTGCTCGGGGCGGCTGACTCCTGGCGTCTCTTGTGGGTAGCCGACTTGCGGCCAGAGCCGTCCCGTACCTTGTCAGGTCCCAGCAAGCTGAGTGGTCACAGACCAGAGACGGTGTCTGCCCGGAAAACCCTTCAACTCCCGCTCGGGATGTTCCGTCCAAGACAAGAATCGATGGGCCTCCGCTTTCTCTAGGTCGACATCAGCCTTTGCGCGATCACTCGTCCAAATCTCGGCTCCTTCCGCCATTCTGACCACACGAGCAGCATAGTTTGCCGTCGTACCAAAAGCCTCCTCTTCTTGAATGTGCACAGGCCCAACATGGATGCCCGCCCGGATCGTCACTCTGTCGTCGCCGGTGTCAGCTTGCAACGCCAAGACGAAATTGAGTGCTTCAGCCGCTGTCCGGAACGCCACCATAAATGCGTCTCCGATAGCGCTAATTTCGTGACCCGCATACTTTTCGATCAGCTGCCGTCCATGGCTAAAATGTGTATGCAGCAGGTCGTTGAGCACTTCGTTTCCGAGCTCATTCCCGAGTGCGGTCGATCCGACAATATCCGTGAACACCAGGGCGACGGTACGTCTTCACAGATCCGGCCCATTTCATGAATCCTCGCGTCCGCATCTCTGCGACCGCGGAGACAAAGCCAGCGTCAAGGTCCCGGCGTGTATCAGCAGCACGGTCCATTTCCGCTACACGTGTGGGATGCGCAGAGGCAAGACGTTCTTCGCGGTCGAGCAGCAAAACGCGTGCGCCACACACATTGCAGTCGATCCAGTTAAATCCGCGCTCGCGTCGCCGGCGCTCTTGCACCTCCGTAACCGGCGTCGCACACTCTCCGTTAGGACAGACAAAGACACGCTGGCGCGATATGCTCTCTGGCAATGCCCGCCGAAGCAAGTGGGCAGACACATATTCTTCGAATTGAAAGCGTGTCTCCTCGCTCGCTGCGGTGTCGAAGAACAGGCTCAACTCGCCACGTCCTTCCTCTATCTCTCGCAACCACAGGCCACAGCGGCCACCTACTCTCGCACTCAAGACGGTCGCGTTCTTCCACATTTCCTGTTTCGCAAAGATGCCGCTGCGCGACAGGCGCACAGCCAGAGTGCTATAAGTGTTGAGTACCGGTCCTTCGAAACGAAAAATGACGGTCTTGCCTTCGGGGTCAGGCGCTTCGGGCCATTCACGGGTAAACTGGGAGGGAAAGATCAGGTGCTGCCCATCATCAGCCGGCTCGCGTAAAGCTAACTCGTGGCGCAGCAGTTCTTCGACCGTCGCGATGAGCAGGAGTCTCTCTTGTTCTTTGTTGGAGAGGCGCTCGTCTTGGGGCATGCGAAAGCGTCCCGCGAGTGCGTCTTCCTCAGCCAGGCTGCCCAAGCCATCTGGCTCAGCCTTCGCCGCGTTTACCATCGCGGAGGCGTACGCATCGAGCAGTTCAGGCTGAAGCAGAACGAGGTTGCCGAAACTGAGCCGACGAATCAGGCCGCGTGCTTCAACCAGACTAATGCAGGTCTCGAACTGTGTACGTAATTCTTCTGCCTCACCCGCAGCACCTACGGTTCGCAGAAAAGCGCGAAACAAGTCGTCCGTTGTGGATAATAACCGACGCGACGCTTTCTCGTCCAGGAGAAAGGTTTTGATGTGCTGAAACAGCATAGGCGAACTGACTCTGGGCATCACGTGCCAATCAATGCCCTCACGGATTGCTGCGGCCAGTGGCGCGATATTCCAGCCTTCTTTCGCACTCGTTTCGAAGTAGCCGTCAAAGCCCAAATCGCGGACGAGCGTCTCAACACGTGCTGCACTGGCACTAATGCCGCCACGGTCGGCACGCGCCGCAACCAGGAATTTTTTCAGTGGCAGCGGAGAGTCGCCCTGAACGCGCCGTGCCTGCCGTTGAGCGCGCTCCCAATGGCGAACCCCAGCAAATGGATCGGTCTCACTACGAGCGTCGAACACGACCAACACAACCGAAACTTCATTCAAATGCAATTGATGAATGAGGCGGTAGCCTGGCTGACCGGCCAAGTCCCAGAGCAACGTCTCCCGCGTCTCTTTGCGTCCGTTCCCAATCTCGACCTCTTGGCTATCGAATGTCCAAACGTGACGACCATGCGTAGACAAAGTCGGGACGAAAGGCTGACCGGTCAAGACGAGACCCAAGCCGGATTTGCCGACACCACTATCCCCCACCAGCACAACCTTCGCATTTGTGTAGTAGACCGTCTGCGACGATGAGGCTGCCCCGAGGAGCGTGCCAAGGTCGAGATCCCAAATCCGGATCGCTCTTCCCTCATATCCGGAACCGCGCACCCATAGGCCTTCATCCAACGTTGCCAGGACAGGGGCGTGGGGGTGGAAAGTCAGAGCGGATACCCATCGCGTTGAACCTGGTTCGTCGAGTTGTCCTGCCGCTTCCCAGGTGTCGCTTCGCCAGAGCCGGACAGTGTTGTCGCGCGACTTTGACGCCAGAAAACGACCATCAGCAGAGAACGACACACTCAGGACTGCACTAGTGTGCCCCTCCAACACGTTGACCTCTTGTCCTGTCTCAGCTTCCCAGAGTCGAATGGAGGTCTCGTGCGATCCCGAGGCCAACAGCACTCCATCTGGTGCCCACACCACACTCAGGACTGAACGAGAGTGCCCTCTCAGAGTGCGCAACAGTCTTCCTGTCTCTGGGTCCCACAGTCGGATCATGTTGTCGCTCGCCGCCGACGCGAGAATCTGCCCGTTTGGCGCCCAGGCGACACAATTCACCGCGTTGGCATGCCCTTCGAGCGTCCACCGCCGTTGCCCACTTTCGAGATCCCAGAGCCGAACCGTCCGGTCGGAGGAGCCTGAGGCGAGCAGGCGCCCATCTGGAGACCATGCCACACTGAAGACAGTGCCAGAGTGTCCAGTCAGGGTGCGGCGCAATTTCCCGGTTTCGACGTCCCACACCTTGATGGTTTTATCCCAAGAGCCGGAGGCGAGCAGGCGCCCATTTGGAGACCACGCCACACTATGAATATTCAGAGGGTGCCCTTCAAGGGTCTGCCGGAGTTCTCCCCCTTCGGTATCCCACAGTTTGATCGTACGGTCGAATGATACCGAAGCCAGGGATTGCCCATCCGGGGACCAGGCAATGCGCGAAATGAAGTCCTTATGTCCCTGGAGTGTGTATCGCAGGGTCAACCCGGGCGGGATTGTCCCTTTCGTCGATTTCCCTGACATCTGCGTTTGCCGACCTCGCCGTGCCATAGCACTTACTTCAATCCCGGTTCTTTACCGCGTGCTGAGAGCAGGTATTTAAGATTCAACTCGCGAAGCTGCGGAGCGATCTCGGTGGAATCACATTTCAATCAAAGTTTCCCCCGCCTTGTCAACTCGTAGCGCATCGATGCGGGACGGCAACATTGGGCCAGTTCTATAAAGCTATCATTTCCGTCACAGAAATTCGTTAAACCGCTCACCGACACCGAATAGTGTCACTCATGGCTTCGGGATGCGCAGCGTCTTGCTTGTCATGGCACAGCCATGGGCGACATAGAGCAGGGAGAGCGGATGCCAGTGGGCCGAGCCGACCGTCACCACCCCAAGCGGCAGCTTCTCGCCGATGTTCCCCGTGTAGAAACAGCCGGCGAGGATGAGGACAAGCAACACGCTCGAAGGGATAGGCATCCCTTCAAAATACCGGACCTTTCCCTTAGCGTCAGAAAGCTCAGCCGCGGTGATATTAAAGCGGGCCAAGCGGCTGATGCCACACCCCACAAAGAAGAGGAAGCTGAGGGCATCCCAACCGCCGCGCATCCCCAACCCATAGGCGATCACGACCGGGGCGACTCCAAAGCTCACGACATCAGCCAGCGAATCCAATTCTTGTCCAAACAGAGAGTAGCGCTGGCGCCGGCGGGCGACGAAGCCATCGGCGAGATCAAACCCCAAGGCCATCGGCAAAAGCCCGAAAGCCAGATGTACTCGCCACGGCTCCGGGGTCAGCAGATAACTCATCATGGCCAGGATGGAGGCCATCCCGGCCCACGCATTCGCGAGCGTAAGCAGGTCCGCCACCTGATAGCTGCGGAGCAGAGAGAAATGGCCGCCCTGTCGTTGCTGTATTCCTTCATGTCCCAAAATGAATCTACTCCTGGTTGGGTGAACAACGGTAGATTACTGGGTTGTGGTGCAATTCGCAGATTGAAGCTGAGAAAGAATATACGGAGAGTTATCGTTAGGAAAAGAGCCAGATACCAAATGGGAACACGACAGACAAGTTGGGGCAGTTCCTGACAGAACCTGAATTTTCGAAAAAACACCGGAACCCCCTAACGCCTGTCCGTGGAACCCTTGGCAACCTAGTCTTCAACCCCTTCCTTTCAAATCCCACAACAATCCCACATCTTTCCCACAACTTTTCGCTTGTTTCCTGCATCCTCTATTACCAGACATTACCCCTGCAGGGACTGTCAAATTTATCCAACGCTCACTGCATCGCGCTTGAGGTGGAAGCGCTCGACACCGACTGAGTCGGGGAGAGCGGCCAGCCTCGGCGGCGAGTGAGATTGCGCGGCGAAGCTTACCCTTCCCGCGGAAAGGAGAGGAAGAACAATGGTAAGGGTGTCCAAGTCCTGCAGGCACCAAGCCGCAGAGGTGCAACAGATTGGATACTCAGGTTTTTCGTGGAACACGTTCACGCTGAGCAGCATCCGGAGAGCAAAACCCAACGACGGACTTTGCTCAGCATGCGTACTTTTTCGACCACCCATTAACAAGGTTAACGACTACAGGAGAAGATCATGAAAAAGCATAACTTTAGAAGTGTGATTGCGACAGCTTCGCTCGTCCTCGGTTTAAGTGGCATCGGGCCCGCCCACGCGGATATCTTCGGCGGATTTCTGGGAGCGGCGTCAGCGGGTACGACGGATGTCTATGGCATGACCTGTCCGATCGGAACCGTTAGCGTGAAGGCGAGCGTGAATGACGCTATCGCTGCCGGAAATCAGATCAGTGTACAGGTGATTAACCCGAACGGCAGCGCTGCTACTGTGAGCGCCGTGGACGGCGGCGGCCCCTCTGCACTTCGCCACCTTGGATCGGGGGCGCGGGTAACTACCTGGTAACTGTCCATAAGAACACTGCGGTCGGTGAAGGGTATACCGTTTCTATGGACTGCTATGACGCCGCTGGAGCAGCCATAGCTGGAACCAATCAGTCCTGGTGCAGAACCAATAGGCACCCAGTCGCAACAGGCCAGGAACCGGTCTGCCGCCACGCGCAATCGGTGGCGGCAGATTAAAGGGGCATAATCAAACGCGTTATGGAAACACTCAACACTACAAACAATCTCAAAAAGAGAGGAAAACACCATGAAATACGTAAACAGCTTCTATAAATCCTTACTACTGCTGAACCTCGCCATGGTGCCGTCCGCCGCTCTGGCGGTAGAGCCCGTTATCGATGGCGACAAAACCGCGACCGTGTCCAAATTAATGCCGTTAACAACTGGACATCTTGCTCACCACGGTAGTGACAATCCCAGCTGGACTCTTCCACTGTGAGGTGACGTGCACCTCCACGGTGAATAACCCGCACGATAGGCGAGCGATCAAGACTACTACTACGCGGCGTTCAACACAACGGCGCTTTAACCCTCCACTGCAGATGCTTGTGTGCGCCAGTTCGATTTTCCGCAAGACGTCGCCAACGACTCGATGAGAGCGACCAGCTGGTGGTCGCGAGCACCTGCTATATTCCAAACCTGGCTGCAGCAACCAGACCTTCCGTTGTCTGGGGACGGAGGGTATCAGCCAGTGAGGTGAATACGGACGTCGATAACACCTCGATGCACGTCATCTGCGTCGATGACCGAGGTTAGCCATTGCGTGAGTTGTCGGGACACGGCGCGCCGTGTCCCGACAGGGGGCACGGACTTTCATTTAATCGGGGTAATAAAGATGAAACGCTCATCACTCACGGTAAAGCAATCTCTCCGGCCTTCGAGCCAGTGGCTACGCCAACTCTCAATAAGTTTGATCTTAAGCACCCAGCCGATAGTGGCTGCATACGCACTTGGTCCCGCAGCGGCGGCCTTACCCGGGCAGATCACCTTACAGGACGGGAGACTCACGGCCCAGGTCGTGGCTACACCGCTGCGGCAGGTGATGGAGGAGATGAGCAGGGTGAGCGGCGCGCGGGTCCGATGGCTCAGCGGCCAAGCAGAAGAGAAGCCGGTGTCGGTGGAGTTTACGGCTCTCCCCCTGCCTGAGGCGTTGCGGCGAATTCTTAAGGAGATGAACTTTTTGCTCTTCTACACCTCAACGGAAAACAGCGTAAAGCTGACCGAGGTTTGGATCTTGTCGGGAATAGGCAGGAGCCAGGCCGAACGCACTCCCCCACTAGCCTCGCCAGTGAAGGCGCCGCTGCCTATCTCCGAACTCCGCTTCCCAAAGCGAGGAAGCGGAGGACAGGCAAGCGGAGTTTGCCGCCATGCCGCTCGAGATCCTGATCCAGACCGCCGTGGGCACGGCAGATCCTTCCCTACGTATAGAGGCGATAGCGCATTTAGCAGGGCGCGCCCCAGAAGACCCAAAGGTTGAAGGAATCCTTTCCCATCTAGCCTCCAACGACAGCGACCCGCAGGTGCGAGCGGCTGCCTCCGAGGTGTTGGCAGGGATGGAGTGAGGGAAACCAGTAAGGGTAGGGGGCGTCCAAGTAATGTGGGCACCAAAACGCAGATGAACAATATATTGGCTACTCAGGTTTTTCGTAGAACACGTTCAGGCTGCGCATTACCAGGATAGCATTACCCACTAGCGCACGTCTGTTTTTGAGTTGCCCCTGCATATCGCTCCTGCTTCGTTCGCATGTTGCGGTGCGCTGATGGAAAGATGTCTAGAGGTACGGAGAACGCGAAGGCTGCGCAGGTGGAGAATCATGAGTGAGAAGGGAGCCACGACGAAGATGCGAAGCGTAGGTGCGTCACCTCAAGTGTGTTACAATGGACTTCTGACCTCAGAGTATCCCTGCTATGCGTAGAACAAGTCCCTCACTATGTCTCCCTCTGCACTGGCCACGAACACCCGTACTGCTGAGTGCTGTGATCATCGTGTGTTGTCCCGCTGTCTCCGGTTGCCTGTATGTGCTTGCCGCTCGGGCAGCTCTCAGCACTGCCACCGGAGTCGCACGGGCCGTCTCCCAACCGAGACCTGAAGTAGGAGCGCCGCTGCCACAGAACCAAGACGCGCTCTTCTCTGCTTATAAAGAGTGTCTTCGGCTCAAGACAACCAATCCGACGGTCGATTGTTCACGGTACCGGAATGCCTTGGAGTAAACAGCCAGATACAAGAGCGCACTACATAAAACTGCTCGACCCGCGCCCCCGCTGGCTCAACTCGGGCGCCAGCAAATCTTTCTTTTTTGGCCCGTGTGTGATTCGATGGTTGGCTACAACACCCGTAAGGCGAGCGAGACAGCCAGACAAGGAGCTGTCTCCTCACGCGGTAGGCGTTACGTGGAAGAAGGAAGGGAATATGAGCATCTACGACATTGAAGTCACGACTATCGAAGGACAGCCCCAAAAGATGGAGGCGTATCGCGGCAAGACCCTCCTCGTCGTCAACGTCGCCAGTCAATGTGGCTATACTCCGCAGTACGCCGGGCTCCAAGCGCTGTACGAGCAGTATCAGGACAGAGGATTCGCGGTGCTGGGGTTTCCGTGCGACCAGTTCGGCCACCAAGAGCCCGGGGATGAACAGGAGATTCAGCGCTT
The DNA here is from genome assembly GCA_963733195.1 of uncultured delta proteobacterium. Classification (GTDB taxonomy): domain Bacteria; phylum Desulfobacterota; class Binatia; order Bin18; family Bin18; genus VGTJ01. Next base: position 74,186 of record CAVTCR010000003.1, on the reverse strand, counting down.
CTGCTCCTCGACCTACCATGTGACCTTTCCGTTGTTTGCCAAGCTCAACGTCAACGGGACCGACGCGCATCCGCTCTTCCAACATCTCAAAGCCGAGCAGAAGGGGGCGCGGGGGGAGGAGGCCATCAAGTGGAACTTCACCAAATTCCTGGTTGGTCCTGACGGCGCGGTGCTGAAGCGCTATGCGTCGGCGGACACCCCGGAGAGTATTGGCACAGAGCTAAGTTCGCTCTTGAAGTAAACGTCGGAGCTGGGATTGAACTAGGCAGTTCGCAGTGGCAGAGATCGGGCGACGGATGGTGAGTGAGGAGACAGGAATTCGCGGCCTCGATATCGTCTTTCCACAGGGTACCATTCTTTCGTGTTCATCCTGCGAGGAAGGCCTCTATAAAGTCACTAGGCGTGCCACTACGGCAGACCTCATGCTCGATGATGGGACGATTCTACAGCCGTTAAACCTAATGATACCTAAGCGGGGGTGTGGAAGTCATTAGTGCGTCCGAAGTGTGATGGGAAGGTTTACAGAGATGGGAAGATACATACGGTGCAGGTCGGGGTAGCAATGAGAGCGGCATCAAGGGATGAAACTCAGTCCCTCTCTTCCAGTTCCTCTGTTGGTGTCCCCAGCGAGCTTCAGCCTACGCGCGAATGGGTGAGATGAACGTCGCCTTCGTAGCCGGGTTTATCTCCTACCCACAACAACGCAACGGCCAGTAAGACGACCCCCAAGAAAAAGATGACCACGGCAGCAGAGCGCAGCTCGGGACTGTGAGGATCGTGGAGATAGAGCAAGAGAGCGAGGACAGGCAGCGAGATACCAGCGAACAAAAGGTAAGCGGCAAGCAGTGACATAACAGGCATAGGTGCCTCCAGTAGCAGCAACTATGCGCCCGTCCGCAGTCGACCGTCAAGCGTTGTCTGCTAGTGGAGAGGTCTGTTTTTTTGCTAGAAAATAAGACTTCTTTCTCCTTGACGACACCCCACGGAGTGCGTTATCCCTCTCCGCACCTGACCCATGTCTGAGGCATTTAAAGATTTTAGACCTTGATATAGTGTGGCAACAATCTTGCATTCTGTTTGTCTTATGAAGACACTACATACTGCAACACTATTCATTAGTAGCTGTGGGTTGTTTTGCACCATGTTGGGCGCGATGACATTGCCAGGCCTTGCTGCATCTTCTTCGTCTGACCCTAGCACAACGAGTGCAGAGTGTGAGGAATGGGATCACCGACCCCAGGGTGCCGACTCAGCAGACAATCCATGTTTTTCACCGCGGGCGTTCCGAACCGAGGAAGAATTCAGCGACCTCAGCCGCAAAGAGGAAAAGGGTGGTTTACGCTGGCAACCCCTCGAGCCCAATGGAGGCGACTTGAGTTTATGGTATTATCCCGGTGCACCACGACCCCTCTGGGGGTATTAACTAACTAGGGCTAGTACGTTATCTCATTGTGAAGGGTGTACCTTACTCCACAGTAGAATAGCTGGGCTCCATCGCACAGTTGATAGTCCTAACTTGTTACCTACAGTATGGTGTGGTTTTGTCTCTTCTCTATTCCCCCATAGCCCCGTTCCTTTGTCGGCTCTGGTCGCGCCGTGAAAGGGAGGCATGACCGGGCTCAGTTCTTTTCTGTCGTGACGGTACCCACTTTTCCTTGGGCATTGCCTGCGCTGCCGGCTGTACGCCTGCACCATATGTAGCGGCATAAACCTTGGTAAACGCCGCCCCAAAGAAGAAGATCAGCCCGGAATAGTAGACCCACAGCAGCACGAGCACGAGCGAGCCCGCTGCTCCATAGGGCGATGTTATCCCCTTCCGTCCCAGATACAGCCCGAGCAGCGAATTTTCCTACCGTAAACAGCACTGCGGTCATAGCTGCACCAATCCCCACGTCCCGCCAGGCAATTTCTACATCTGGTAAAACTTTATAGATCAGTGCAAATAGCAGGGTAATCAGCCCTAACGACACCACAAATTCTATCCCATGCCAGAGGACCTCGCCTCCAGGCAATGCGCCCCGCACGACCTGGACCATCGCGCTCAGTGCTGCACTAATGAGCAATGAGACCAGCAAGAGAAAGCCCACTCCCAGCACCATCGCGAATGAAACAAAGCGCGTGCGCAGCAAGCGCCACACTCCACTTTCCGGTTTGGCTTCTACCTCCCAGATCGTATTGAGTGCCTCTTGGAGCTGGCCAACGACGCCCCCCGCGCCTATCAGTAACGTGACAATGCCAATCACTGTGGACAGGATGCCAGACTCTGGGGTACTAGCACTATGGAGCAGTCCTTGAATCGCTTGGGCCCCTTGGGGACCCATGAGCCCTTGAAACGTCATTAAGATCTGGTGTTCGGTCGTTTCACGCCCAAACACCAAGCCTGCAATCGCGATCGCAATCAACAATAAAGGAGCTAAGGAGAACAGGGTGTAGTAAGCTAAGGCGGCGGCTAACTGGAAAGGTTTTGCTGCACTCCACTGCGCATACGTCTCTTTTAACAGTTGCCAAAAGGTTGAGAGACTCATCGTATTCCTTTCCTTCCGAGTGCCCGCCGTTAGCCCAGAATAGTAAGAGTCTGAAGATCCAGCGTGCGGGTGGTATGAAGGAGCCCGGGCAGATCGACGGCTTTCAGGTAGTTGGCCAGACCCGTGAGCTGCCCATACAGACGATGTTCCGCTCGTACGCCCAAGACTCTTCAGAGACTACCCTTGACGTACACTAGATTCATTTCACGAGGTCAGCATTCCCTGTGCCAACTTTAAAGACTCTCCGGGAATGCGTCCTTGCTGCCGGACTCCCACCCTTCACTTCTCTCCTTCCTCTGCTTTCTTGTTCCGTGTCCTGATATTCGTACACACAACCGGTAGTGCAAAGCGTGCGCCCGCGCCCCTCATACCCGTGCGCCCCTGAATCCTGCTGCTAGATTGTCACTTTTAGTGATAAATTCGAAATGCTGTTCACTCAGAGGCCCTGCTGAGTTTCTCTCGTCTTCTCATTGGGAAAAAGCAACAGAAGTGTAGCGAAAACCCCCTACTCCCTGCAGATCACAAATACTGCTTCCTGTCTTTGGGTCTCTTTTTCTTCCCACCAGGGGTACCTTTATTGCCTGAGCGTAAAGAGAGGCCATATTGGTAGCAGTTCCTGCGTTCTGTACTTCTGTCCTGTTCACCTTCGTGGGGTGTTACTCAGAGTGTAGGCTGTCGGCAAGGCACCGATGGTTGGTGTAGCAGGGTTTCTCTAGATTTAGCTAAAGAAAGGGCCCACCAAATAAACGTGACCTGAGATTACGCAGCGTCGGCAAACTCCTGATAGTAATAAAATCATAATATATTGTAAATAACAAACTGTTACTATTAACTTCGTGACAGAGCCTTTTCCTGCACCTCAGGTATCTTGACCGGGACCCAGACCCGAAACGCCGAGCCGCTCCCAACTGCACTTTCTACCCTGATCCGCCCCCCGAGTAACACTACCAGGCGCTGCACGATAGACAGGCCAAGGCCTGTGCCGCCTGACCCCTGGGGATCTCCGTCGTCCACTTGGTAAAACGGCTCAAAGATCTGCGCTAAGGCCTCAGGGGGGATCCCCCTCCCCGTATCCTGCACCTTGATTTCCACGCCTCCCTCCCAGCTCTTCGCCCCGATCGTGATGGTGCCTTGCTCCGTAAACTTGACGGCATTGCCAAGCAGGTTCTTAAGCACGATCTTCAGCTTTCCCGCATCCGTCTGGAGCAATGGCAACGGCTCGTCCACACGCCAGACAAACGCGAGCCCTGCGTGTTCCTGCAGCGCCAGTGTATCGGTCTGTACGTCCGTCAGCAGGTCGTGCACCCTGACGGTTGTGACCTCAAGAGGCAACCGGCCGGCCTCCAGCCGACTCATATCGAGGACGGCGGTGATGAGATCAAGGAGTTCCCGCGCACTGCGGTCGATCCGATGTACGGAGGCGAGCCGTTCGGATGCGGGGTAGGACGTCTCCCTCTTCCAATAAGATAGAAGTATAGCCCAAAATAATACTTAGGGGCGTGCGCAGCTCATGGGACATGGTGGCGAGAAACTCAGATTTGGCCCGGTTGGCTGCCTCTGCCGCCTCTTTAGCGTGCCGAAGGGCATCTTCAGTTCGCTTACGTTCGCTAATGTCCCGAGCTATACCTTGGATCCCAACAGGGCGCCCCTCGTGCGTAATCAACCGGGTGTGCAACTCCAGGGGTACTCGGCGTCCTTCTTTAGTCAGGATCTCCAGCTCGTAAGGCGGCACTGTTTCGCCAGCTAACTGTCGCTCTGTCGTCTGATTGGCCAGCGCTAACTGCTCGGGCACGACTACCTGCGCGATATGCATGTGCAGCGCCTCGGCATGCGTATAGCCGCTGAGCCGCTCCGCCGCTTTATTAATCGAGGTGAAGTAGCCCTGCAGATCATGTGTATAGATAAGATCATTGGCGTTCTCAAACAGCTCGCGGTAGCGAGCTTCACTGGCAGCGAGGGCGGCATGCGCCTGGGTCAGAGTAGCCGTCCGGTCCGCCACCCGCGCCTCAAGCTCGGCGTTGGCCTGCTGCAGCCGCCCAGTGACCAAGCGTCCGAAGGCGAGCAGGACGCTGCAGGTACACGCCACCACACCAAAGACGCCCAAGCGCATACCGTGCGTAAGCGGCATGGTCATCACATAGGTCGGCGGAAGAACGAACGCGTGCAGTGCCAGTAACGAACCCCCCGTCGCCAGCAGACCTGGGCCCAAGCCGCCGTACAACGTACTTCCAATGACGGCGACGAGGAAGGGAAGGCCCGGAAGCGGGGTTGGTAAGGGACGCAAGAGCCAGGTCACCAGCAGGGCGAGTGCCGTACTCGCTACCGCTATCCCGTAGCGGTGACTGAAGGCCTGCGTGCTACGCATTTCTCCTCCTAGTGCTGCGCAATCCTCTGCTTTCGAGTAGTGTTATAAGTAATGCCATTCCGCGAGAGCATCCTGAAAAACGTCAATGTTATTCGATGAGTTAAAGAGCTTCGCTTGTCCGCTGTATTACCCGTATAACACTCATTTGAAGGTACGAAGGTCAAGATGAACCGCTGCTGTGCTAGGACACGAAATTGCATGTGTCACGAGAGGGCATCACACGAACCCCTTGGTTGGCCAAATAGTCGTAGAAACGATAGCGATGGTAGGCGAGAGGTAGAGAGGCTCTCTAACTTCTCAATCGCAAAACCGCAAGGGCTAGAAACATCTGTAGAGTTAGATATGTAATTCAATATAGAGAATTATAGGGTCATTAGTAAGACCATTGGCTTGGTGTATCAGTGGTCGCGAAGGGAAGGGAAAGGAAAAGGAAACCTCATGCCCCCAAAGACGATTTGGATAGTGGACGCCGCGTACGTGTTCTCTGCCGCGCCTGGGAAGCTGGATTACTTAAAACTCAAAGCTGAATTGGAGAGGCTCAATGGCGGCGGATTCTACGAGAGCTATTATCTGAATTCTTCTGCTGACTCTCCAACCGATGCGGAGAATAGTTTTCATACCTGGCTCAAAACCGCACCGCCGCAGGGACCAAAGCTGCGCGTGCAACTGTATAAATTGAAGAACCTCCACGTGAAATGTCCGAAGTGCGCGACCCAATTTGATCGGCAAGTGCAAAAAGGGGTCGATGTGGGTATCGCAACGTTAACGATCAAACTGGCCATGCAAAACCTCTATGACCGTCTTATTCTCTTGGCAGGGGATGGGGATTTTGAGGATGCCATCTCCTATGTAAAGTCCGAACTCCATAAAGAGATATGGATCAGCGGGTTCACTAATACGGTATCTGCGGATTTACAAAGCTATGCTGACAATGTCGTGTGGATCAATAGTTTCTGGAAGAAAGTAGAAAAGCGGTGAAATCAATTCTTTGTGCACCACCGGTCACGGCACTCATCGCGTGGCCCTTGTTCGGCGAACGGTTTAGCCCCCTGGGACTCATCGGGTTGCTTCTCACTACGATGCCTCCTGCGAAGTTGCATTCGTGGTTGTCATACAGCGAGGACCGCGAGAGAAGCCTCTTGTTGCTCTTGACCAGCACGACGAGACAGTGGTAGCGGAGGAAAAAATAGCGGCAAAGAGGAGCAGCAAATGACGATGAAGGACATCAAAATTGCCTATGGCATCGACGTCGATGCTGTCGGAGGATGGCTGGGGTCATATGGGGGAGAGGATTCGCCCGATGATATATCGCGCGGGCTGTTTGCTGGGGAAGTCGGGGTCCCGCGGCTGCTGAAGCTGTTTGACAAGTACCGGCTGAAAACCTCTTGGTTCATTCCTGGCCACTCGATCGAAACCTTTCCCGAACAAACGCGTATGATTGTTGACGCGGGTCACGAAATCGGCGCCCACGGCTACTCGCACGAGAATCCCATCGCCATGACCCCACAACAAGAAGAGGATGTGTTGCGGAAGACGATCGACCTGATCGCCCAGGTGGGTGGAAAACGACCGCGCGGCTACGTCGCGCCGTGGTGGGAGTTTTCCCCGGTGACCAACGAGTTGTTACTCAAACATGGCTTCACGTACGATCACAGCCTCATGCACAATGATTTTCATCCGTACTACGTCCGAGTTGGCGACCGCTGGACGCGAATTGACTATAGCAAACCCGCAGTGCAGTGGATGCAACCACTCGTACGCGGTCGCGAGACGACGCTGATCGAGATCCCAGCCAACTGGTATCTCGATGACCTACCACCAATGATGTTCATTAAGAAAGCCCCTAACAGCCACGGCTTCGTCAATCCGCGCGATATTGAACAAATGTGGCGGGACCAATTCGATTGGGTGTATCGTGAATACGACTACGCGGTCTTCACGATGACCATTCATCCCGATGTGAGCGGCCGTCCACAGGTGCTGCTGATGCATGAGCGCTTGATTGACTACTTCAACAGCCACGCGGGGGTACACTGGGTCTCCTTTGCAGAGATCGCGGACGATTTCGCGCGCCGCCAGCCGCACCGGCCGTAACAGCAACCGGCTTTGTTGGATTCTGTCACAACGTTTAGCTGGAGACGAGCGAGATAATCACTCTGTATGATTTTTGCAACTAAAGCATCAAACTGCTCCGCTGGCGTTTGGGGCGTATCTGTGGCCATCAGCCGCCTCTTGCGAATCGCATGCCTGACTTCCATGCCCGCAATCGTATAGCAGGCTGCCTACAACGATTTGAATCCTAACGGGGACGCGCGATCCGTTTCACCGCTCGATGGTCTTGTTCGACGGCATTATTGAGATACGTTGATCATGCCACCGCTCCTCCACCTCACTGTGAGTAGCAAACATAGCGGAAAATCCACGAGGGGAAAATTTGTAACAGATCCCGGTTGTGAGCTATCGTCTCTCAGCCACAGGACTGCTGGCGCGCTAGACGAGACCTGGGAATGATGTAAAGTTGCGACCGGACGAGAGGCAGTTTCCACTTACCCTTGTCAATCTCTTTGAGGAAAGGATCTTACCGATGCCAAAAGCGTTCACGGACCAGGAACTAGTGCGTGCCCGTCTCTGTGTGGAGGTCTTACGTGCCGTGCAAAAGGATGCACGCACTTCCGGGTGGTATCGCGGCGAAGTGCGGGGGCAGGCTGCGATCGGAGCGGCAACGATGACACTCGAACAAAAAGGCCTCCTCCAACCGGCCAGTGGTGCGCAACCGTTTCGCCTTACCAAGAAGGGGCAGGAGTTTGTGAAGGCCCATATCAAAGACTGGGAGTCCTTCATGACTAAGCTTGACCATCCGGGGAGGGTGGAGAAGATCGCCAACGCGCTGAAACGGGTCGCAACAACGGGGAAATAGCCACGACGTATTTATTGACCATGACCCTGCTGCCAAAGATGTCGTCGGTATTGAGATCCTAAATTTTCTCGGTCGCTTTAGTGAGCAAGCGACCGTACTACGCTGCGTCGGAAAGTTCTGCTGCTGACGCCATACAAAGGTCGATGAACTTGGGGCTGAGGTCGTTCCCTTTTTGCCCTTGCGTAGCTACCATTGTTTGCGGAAGCAAAGAAGGCCCATCTTTTCTTCTCATAAACGGTCTTACTACTGTCCGTGTATCGTGGCGCTCTTTTCCTTGACTCTGCTATCGCAAATGCAGTAGCGTTTCTTGTGGGGGGGGGCATGGGGCAATCTTCAAGTTGCATTCTGGATAACCAAGACGAGCTGCTGCGCGAGGACAAGCACTGTCAATACAGCGTATCGCCTACCGGCGTCGCTCAGCTTCGTACTCACCAACGGTTCTAATTCTCTACTTCAGGCAAGGAGAGAGAGCTACCAAGCCATCGATCGAGTTCGAATTTGATGAGAAACTAAGAGGGAGACTCCGCACAATGTCATCTGATCTGACTTTCCTTACCAATGAACCCGGCAAAAGCTTGCGTGATCGCTTCGGTGTCTTGCTCGGAGACGATACGCGTTACTTCGACTGCCTAGTGGGGTACTTCTTCATCAGCGGCTTCTACAAGCTGTATCCGGCGCTAGAGAAAGTTGAGAAGATCCGGATTTTGGTCGGCCTCCAGACAGACCGCACGGCTTACGAACTCCTCCAGAAAGCCAAAGAACAAGGCGAGTTGACTCTCAAGTCCCACGCGTCGGCAAAGGAGCGGGTTTCCAAAGATGTGCTGAGCGAACTCGAAAAATCCGCCGACAGCGCGGAGATTGAGATGGGCGTTCACAAATTCGTCGAGTGGATTCGCTCAGGAAAACTCGAGATTAAAGCCTATCCCTCGGAAAATCTCCACGCGAAAGTTTACATCATGACGTTCGCTGAGGGCGACAGGGACAAAGGACGCGTGATTACCGGCTCGAGCAACCTGACCCAGGCAGGGCTTCAAGACAATCTAGAGTTCAATGTCGAGCTTAAGAACCGCTCTGATTACGACTTCGCCATCAGCAAGTTCAACGAACTCTGGGCCGTCGCGGTGGATGTTTCGAAGCCTTATGAAGATACCATTCTCAACAAGTCACCCTACGCCCAATTCACCCCCTACGAGCTATATCTCAAATTCCTGTACGAGTATTTTCGCAATGAACTCAACCGCCCGTCAGAACTGGAGGACATTTACGTCCCGATTGGTTTCAAAAAGCTGAAATATCAGGAAGAGGCGGTTCTCAATGCACGCAAGGTGCTCGATGAGTATGGTGGAGCATTTCTCTCCGATGTCGTTGGATTGGGCAAGACATATATGTCAGCCTTGTTGGCGCAGCAGCTCGACGGTCGCCATTTGGTCATCGCCCCGCCTCACTTGCTGGATCGAGACAAAAGAGGCTCATGGCCCAACGTATTCAGTGACTTTCAGGTCCGGCAAACGGACTTTGAGTCAATCGGCAAGCTTGACCATCTCCTGGAGCGCGACCTCTCGAAGTACACGAATGTCTTCATCGACGAGTCGCAGCGTTTCCGCACGGAGACCACGCACAGCTACGAAGCCCTCGCTCAAATTTGCCGGGGCAAACGCGTGATCCTTGTCTCAGCCACGCCCCTGAACAACATGCCACGAGATATTCTCAGCCAGGTCAAGCTCTTCCAAAACGGCAAGGCCAGCACCATTCCAAACCTGCGCAACCTCGAAGCATTCTTTGCAGGTCTGGAAGCAAAACTCAAAGGCTTGGACAGGCAAAACGACCGTGACCTTTATTTCCAGACCGTTCAGGCGAACGCCAAAGCGACACGGGAAAAGGTTCTCAAATATCTCATGATCCGACGAATGAGAACCGAGATCGAGAAGTACTACGGCGAAGACATGAGACAACAGGGACTTCAATTTCCCGAGGTCAAAGACCCCGAACCCCTCTTCTACAAGTTCAACAAGCAGGAGAATGAAATCTTCGAGGAAACAATTCGTTTGCTGGTTTCCGAATTCAAATACGCGCGTTACAAACCGCTCACGTATTACACAGGCAAGAGGGCCGAACAGGAACTCCAGGGCCAGCGCAACCTGGCGAAGTTCATGAAGATCCTTATGGTCAAACGCCTCGAAAGCAGCTTCCACGCGTTCCGCTTGACCCTCGACCGGTTCAGCCACTCCTACGAACGCGTGATCGATGAATTTCAGAAGGGCAATGTTTACCTCAGCAAAAAGCACATCAATAAAATCTTCGAAGCGCTTGAGGATGATAACCAGGAAGCAATTGAACGCCTACTGGAAGAGGACAAGGCCGAGCGGCTGAGCGCAAAAGATTTCTCGGCCGATTTCCTTCGCGACCTCAAGAGCGATTTCAACATTCTTCGCAAGGTTCAGGAACTCTGGGCGAAGATCGGGCGCGATCCGAAATGGGAGGCCTTTCGTGAAGTCCTCAACTCGCAACCCAAGTTGAAAAAAGGGAAGCTGATTATCTTCACCGAGTCGCAAGAGACGGCTTCCTATCTTGCCGACCGGATTGCTAAAGAGGTCGAGCCCAAGGTCATCCTCTTCACGGGGCAATCCAGCGAAGAGGCCCATAAAGACGTGATTGCGAATTTCGACGCTAACGCCTTTCGCCCGCGTGATGATTTCCGCATTCTCGTGAGCACTGAAGTCCTCTCCGAAGGCGTCAACCTGCATCGCTCGAACATCGTCATCAATTACGACATCCCGTGGAATCCAACCCGTCTCATCCAGCGCGTCGGGCGCGTGAACCGCGTGGACACCAAGTTCGACACGATCCATACCTACAACTTCTTCCCCACCGAGGAGAGCAACGACCTCATCAAACTCAGGGAGGCAGCCGAGGCGAAGATCCATGCCTTCATCGAAATGCTCGGCGCGGACGCGCGGCTGTTGACCGAGGGCGAAGAAGTCAAATCACACGATTTGTTCGCCAAGTTGAACTCCAAGAAGACCATCACGGGCGAGGATGAAGAGGAAGAGAGCGAATTGGAGTATCTCACCGAGATCCGGGAAGTCCGCGACAAGGACCCCGAGCTTTTTGCCCGCATCAAACGTCTGCCGAAGAAGGCCCGGTCCACCCGACTGCTCCCCACTGCGCCGGACGCCGTGGTCAAACAGTTCCCGTCGTTGCTGACCTACTTCCGTCAGGGCCGACTCGACAAATTCTACCTGGCCCAGCAAGGCGCAACCGACTCTGCCGAACTGGATTTTCTGACTGCCGTCAAAATTCTCAAACCCGGTGACCCATCAGAGAAGCGGCAGACAATCCCGCAGGATTTCTATACTCTGCTCGACAGAAACAAGGACGCTTTTACCATCGCCACCAGTCCCGAAAACGACGACGCCATCCCCAGGCATAAAGGCGGCGCGAACGACGCCTATATCTTGAAGCGGCTCAAGGCTAAGGAAATCCGCCGCTATCACGGCTTCACCGAGGACGACGAAGCATACATCCAACAGGTGATTCAACTTCTGACTGACGGCGCGCTCCCCAAACCCACTACCAAAACAGTCGCCGAAGCGTTGAAAAAGGAGAGCGAACCGCTGAAGGTGCTAGGCATTCTCCGGCGAGATATCCCCTCACTGTTATTTCAACCGACCCGCGCCCAACAGACTGCCCATACGCTCAGTCCGCGTGAAGTCATCCTTTCCTCGTGGCTGGTCGTATCCAACGGCAACCACGAAGATGGAACTGATCAGGCATGGTCCCAGTTCGCGTTGCAGTCTGCATTTCGCGGAATGGAGGATGAGGACTTTTCAGCCTATGACAATATTCCTGTGAAAGAACCCTACTGATGCCTGCGGCGGGACATATCGCCTACGTCAAGATGCCGAACAGCGATCTTTCTCAAGGCAAGAATAGGCCGGTCCTTGTGCTTGGCAAGTGCCCGGGGAAATTCGACGACTGGCTCATCTGCCCCATCTCTTCCCGCCTGCATCAAGCCACGCCCGGACTTGATGAACTCGTGAACTCGAGCGACCCGGATTTCGCAGGAACCGGCCTGGTTGTGCCCAGCGTGATCCGAGTCTGTCGTCTGGCGGTGGTTGAAGGTTCTCTCTTGCAAGGCGCAATCGGATCTTTGGAACCGGCTCGGCTCACGCGTGTCATGGCAAGTCTCAAAAACTGGATCAACAATCTGTAGATAATCATGGACAAGAAACAGGCAGTCAATCTCATTCGTCAGACATTCACCCATGCGTTCGACAAGAACCGTTTCTCTCACTTCAGCCAGAATCTTCTCAACCACGTAGATGAGTCCAAGGCAGCGTCATGGAACAGCCAGTACGTGAAGGATGCCTTCAAGGACCACGTCCAACGCTACGAGCGCCTCGGCACGTACACGTCGCCCGAAAAGGAGAAGCTCGACGTTCTGATTGTCCACCTCACCAATGAGTCCAAACTGGAACGGGCCCGCACCGCCATCCGCAACTTCGTGGCCGACCACCTCAAGACCCGCGACGAAAAGGATGCCGCCCTCGTGGCGTTCGTCTCGCCTTCGGAAACGACGTGGCGGTTCTCCTACGTCAAAATGGAATACGCCACCGTCGAAAAAGACTCCGGCAAAGTTGGTGTGGAAACGCGCCTCACTCCGGCGCGGCGTTTTTCCTACATCGTCGGCGAAGGCGAAAGTTGCCACACCGCGCAGACCCGATTTCTCGATTTGCTTCAAGATACTGAGACTGACCCGGCGCTGGCGGACATCGAAGAGGCGTTCAGCGTCGAGGCCGTCACCAAAGAATTCTTCAAAAAATACGCAGAGCTGTTCGGGGAGATCCACAAGGCGCTGGAAAAACTGGTCGTCAAGGACAAGACCATCGGCGAGCGAGTTCACAGGCCAAGGGCGTCAACACCGTGGACTTCGCCAAGAAACTCATGGGCCAGATCGTGTTCCTCTACTTCCTCCAGAAGAAAGGCTGGCTCGGCGTCGCCAAGGGACAGGACTGGGGCAGCGGCCCGCGCGACTTCCTGCGGCGGCTGGCCAATGGCGAGTACGGGAAATACGACAATTTCTTCAACGACATCCTCGAACCGCTCTTTTACGACACGCTTGCCACCGACCGCGGCCACGAAGCGTGGTGCAACCGTTTCAAATGCCGCATCCCGTTCCTCAACGGCGGCCTGTTTGAGCCGCTCGGCGATTACGACTGGCGCAAGACCGACATCATCCTGCCCAACAAACTGTTCACCAACACCGAGTTCGTCGAGGAAGGCATTACCGGCACCGGCATGCTCGACGTGTTTGACCGCTACAACTTCACCGTCAACGAAGCCGAGCCGCTGGAAAAAGAAGTGGCGATTGACCCCGAAATGCTCGGCAAAGTCTTTGAAAATCTGATCGAGGAAAACCGCCGCAAAGGTCTCGGCTCATTCTACACCCCGCGCGAGATCGTCCACTACATGTGTCAGGAAAGCCTCATCAACTACCTCGATACCGCCCTCAACACCGCCGAACCTCGTCCTGGAAAACCGAAGCAAGCAAACTTTTTGGCGAACCCGAGCCGGAGCAAGCTGCACTCAAGACGACGGTGTATGAGGAAGTTGTTCCCCGTGCCGACATCGAAACGTTCGTCCATCTCGGCGAGCAAATCTCCCATTACGAAGCGGTCGAGACGAAGTATCGCATCAAGATGCCCAAGAGCATCGAGAAACACGCCCGGCTGATTGATGAAAAACTGGCCGAGATTACCATCTGCGACCCCGCTGTCGGGTCCGGCGCGTTCCCGGTGGGGATGATGACCGAGATCGTTCGCGCCCGCTCCGCGCTTACTCCATACTTCAACGACGTTCACGAACGCACGCCCTACCACTTCAAGCGCCACGCCATCCAGAACTGCCTCTACGGCGTGGACATTGACGCTGGCGCGGTCGAGATCGCCAAGCTCCGCCTCTGGCTTTCGCTCGTCGTGGACGAGGAAGACGTGAAGCAGATCAAGCCGCTGCCGAATCTGGACTACAAGATCGTAGCGGGGAATTCGCTAATTGGTTTCCCATTCAAATCTCAAAGGCTTTATGAGATCGAGAAACTGAAACTTCAGTTCTTCGACGAATCGGACCACGACGCCAAAGCGAAGCTCAAGAAGCAGATTGATGAAAAACTCATCGAGTGCTTCGCTGCATCCAAGCGAAGCCTTGGCTATGAGGTAAGCTTTGATTTCGAGGTCTATTTCTCACTCAACTTTGACCATTTAGGCCGCTAGAGGGAGGTCCGCCAGCAAGCACTCGAAGGCTTCCCGCGACAATTGCACGAGGTCGGTTTGGAGAGCAGAGTTGTTCAAATACCGAGCACGCCAGAGATGGCGCCGTACCAAAGTCAGACAGTCAGTGAAGGTGGCGGTCGATTTTTGATACCACGCCGAGGTCTCTACTGGGATGTGGCCGGTGGGGCAGAACCGCAGCGCCAGGAGCGTGACCAGGGAAAAGAGGCCGAGCAGGACGGGGGCGGTTCGGGCAATCGCTTTCTCGGACCACTGACGTTGGGTTTCCAGCCCCAGATGAGCGCGGGCCTCTTCAAATGTCACCTCAACTGACCAGCGCATTACCACCCACTCGATGATCTGGATCGGGGTAGCCTGGAGGTCAGTACAGAAGAAGGCCGCATCCGCCAGCCGTCCTTCAGGATCGCGCACCAACACAAAGCGAATCGCCACCGGGGCCCAGCCCGAGGTGTACCACAGCGCCGTACGGGAGAAGACCTGTAGCGTTTTCTGCTCCCCGTGATACCAGTCGACGACCGCGGACTCCCAGGGGGTATCCGTCCGTGCCGCCCAGACCTTCAGACTCCGTTGGCGCGGGCCCTTGGTCGGCTTGCGCCCCGGCGCATTTGCCGGGCGGGGCTCGGGCGGGTGGTAGAGCGCCGCATCCAGCCGCAAGCGACTCACCATCACCACCTCACTAGCGGTGCAGGCCAAAGCTAAAGCCACCGCGGCAAACCCACCATCGACCACCAAGACGAGCAGCCGCTGCGGCAGCCAGCGCCGCACTTGCTGCATCATCTGCCTGACTCCGTCCACACTACTCTTGTGCCGACGCTTGTGGCGCGACTTGGGCGGCCAGCACAGGACGGTCAAAAAGGGCAACGCCCACACGCGTTGCGCCCAGGGGACTGGGACTAACACCATCATTGTCACCCACTTCAGCCCAAAACACTTCACCACGTGCTTCTTGGACGACCGCACGGCATCGCGATAACAGCCCTTCGCCTTGATCTTGCGCCCGCTGCGCCGCTCCACCGTATCGTCCGCCCCCAGCACGATCACAGCTCCCGGCGGCACGAAGGCCCTCACCAGCAGGCCCAGCATGATCTTCCCCACTTGCAACGTCGACCACTGCGCACGGTTCAACACCCGATGATAGTTGGTAAAGTGCGCCTCCCCGCTCAACCCCATCACCCGCAAGCAACTACTGACCGTGCGTTTGCCTGGCGCTAAAATCGCCCCAACCACGAGCACCTGGGCGTGCAGCCAGACCCGGTCCGCAAAGAGTTGCGCAAAGGGGGCCAGCAGCACTATCATCTCAACGGGCAGTGAGGGCATGGAGTACCTCCAGAGTGCGAGTTTGCCGTGGAACAGCAACTCTATCCTAGAGAAGACTTCCCCCTCCTGCTATCTGACAATGGCCAAAGTCGAGTCTCAGAGGTGTTTGACAAGAAGCGTGGATTCGATGTCGTGATCGCCAACCCACCATACGTGCGGATGGAACTTTTCAAAGACCTCAAGCCGGGACTCCGCGCCCGCTATCCCCACGTCCACAGCGATCGGGCCGACTTGTATTGCTACTTCTACGCCTGCGCTTTCCAACTGCTGGCCGGAGGCGGAGTGCTTTCTTTCATCACTTCCAACAAGTTCTTCCGCGCTGGTTACGGCGAGCCTCTCAGAGAATTCCTGGCGGCGAAGACCGAGTTGCGCGCAGTGATAGATTTTGGCGACTTGCCCATCTTCAAGGCCACCGCCTACCCATGCATCGTAATCGCCCGCAACCGCCAGCCGGAGAAGAACCATTACTTTCAAACGCTCAACGTCAGAACCGAAGCCGAACTGCCACGCTTCGCCCATCTGCCAACCACAGTATTACCGCAGAAAGGCTTCGCTTGGCGGCTAGAATCCCCCGCAACGTTGCGCTTGCTGGAGAAAATGAAAGCCACCGGCACACCTTTGGGCAAACACATCGACGGCAAAATCTTCATGGGCATCAAGAGCGGCTTGAATGAAGCTTTCATCATCGACGGACTGCAACGAGCCGCGCTCATTACCGAGTCGCCCAAGGCTGCCGGAATCATCAAGCCCTACCTCGGCGGCAAGCACGTCCGCAAATGGGTGTGCGAAGCTCCCGATCAGTGGATGCTCTACATGCCTCACGGCGTTTCAACGAAGGGCTTGGATGCCGTGCTTGACCACCTCCGCCCATTCAGAAAACAACTCGAAGGCCGCGCCACTGAGCAAGCGTGGTATGAACTCCAGCAGCCGCAGGAGAAATTCACCACCGCCTACGCTCAGCCGAAAATCATCTTCCCTGACATCGCGAACGATTTGCGCTTCGCCCTGGATACGAAGGGCGCGTTTTTCAGCAACACAGCCTACTGCGCAGCCACCGCTGATTTGTATTTGTTGGCCGTTTTGAATGCGAAGGCGGTCCAGCACTTCTACGTCAACCTGAGCGCCCAAATCCGGGGCGGCTATCTGCGCTTTTGGACGCAGTATGTCGAACAGATTCCCATTCCGCCTGCCTCGCCTGTGGAACGTGCGGTATTGGTGGGCTTGGTGGAGCGGGTGTTGGCGGCTAAGCAAGCGCGACGCCAGTGGCGGACGTGTCGGCCCTGGAGCGGGAGATTGACCAGCTTGTGTATAAGCTCTACGACCTGACGCCTGAAGAAATCAAGCTGGTGGAGGAGAGCGGGCAGAGATGAAATTGCCCAACGCCGACAATACCGTGGTGGAGCGTGACAAGATCGTTAGCTACCTGCTCAACGCTGGTCATCCCGACAATGGCGGCAAAGCACAGTTTTTCGAGGGACTCGGGTTTCAGCGTGATATGTTATAGTTGGCAAAATTGAATCGCCGAGCGGTAGAGTGGCGATGGTGCAAACCATTTGGATTGTGGAGCGCGGGGCGGACATGCCGCGACTGGTCACGGCTTATCCTTATGAGGAGTGAGAGACAATATGATCAAGGAACATGATCGAGTGGTATTGAAGGCACCCGTCCCTTCCGTCGGGTTGGAGGCGGGCGATGTGGGAACAGTGGTGCATGTCTATCGGGACGGCGGCGCTTATGAAGTGGAGTTCACGACTCTCGAAGGCAAGACCGCCGCAGTGGTGACTGTGGAAGCATCGCAGGTGCGTGCGGTAGGCAAGCGCGAGATTACGCACGCGCGCGCCCTTATGCAAAATGAGTCTGTCTTGCCGGCGAGCCATGAGAATTAGCTACGATTCCGAAATTGACGCCCTCTACATTCGCCTGATCGAAGGCAAGCACGAGTGCCGCACTGTGCGGTTGAACGAGGAAATTGCCCTCAATATCGGCAAGGGCGAAAAGCTCGTGGGCATCGAGATTCTGGACGCCAAGGAAGTTTTAGGCGCTGGGAAGCTGCCGTCGGTAGTATTGGAGGGCATCACCGCATCGACCGCGCCGCTGGCCGTGCGCGAGAAGCCTTCCAAGAAGTACGGCACGTGACCTGGGCACAGCACGACACACTGGCAGGAAAGGATAAGACGACGATGAAACTCTTCGACTTTCCTCAATCACCCAACTGTCGCAAAGTGCGCATATATCTGGCTGAAAAGGGACTGACCGTGCCAGTAGAGCCGGTGAATCTACTGTCTAGAGAACAGCAGTCACCCGAGTTCTTACAACGTAATCCTTTTGGGGCGGTTCCCATTCTTGAGCTTGATGATGGTACTGTGATCCCGGAGTCACTGGCAATCATCGAGTACATCGAGGAACTCCATCCGGAGCCGCCGCTGTTGGGAACAGACCTGGTGAGCCGGGCGCTGGTACGGGCATGGGAACGTCGCTGTGAGTTGGGGGTGTTCCTGCAGGCCACTCGGCGGTTCTTTCATTCCAACCCCTTTTTTGCCACACGGGTCGAGCAGAACGCGAAGGTGGTAGAAGAGGCTGGACAGGTGCTGCGCAATCGTCTGGCGCTGATCAACAATCAGCTCAAAGAGCACGAGTGGGTCGCCGGACTGTTCTCACTTGCTGATATTACACTGTTTGTCGGAATTGACTTCGCTGCTGCGTCGCAGTTTAGGCTCGATCCAGCGTGGAGGCACCTCGACCGCTGGTATAACGCGATACAGCAGCGTCCGAGCACGGCAGCATAGTAGTGGCTAAGCTCACGTCATGAGGGTTGAGAATCCGCTCCATCGTGGGGTTCGGTCTACCGATTGAGGCATGTTTCTGCTAATGGCTACAGAAGGATGCGCGGAAACTTGAGTGCAACCTCGTAAAAAAGTCGATAGGAAATGACCGAAAAGGAGGGAATCAGTCATGTCCAAAACTATTGCCATACATCCAGCGGTCGATCAGGGTGCGAAACCTGCTGCAGCAAACTTCGCGGGCGGGACGCTATCCTGCCATTGCTCTAACAAGAAGGTCGCAGTAGCGATTACCGGCCAGTGCGCTCATAACCACATCTGTGGATGCACCAAGTGCTGGAAGCCAGCAGGTGCGCTGTTCTCGCAGGTGGCAGTGGTGCCGCGTGTTAACCTCAAAGTGACAGCTAATGAGGACAAGTTAAAAGTCGTGGATCCGAGCGCAGTCATCAAACGCTACGCTTGCAAAGAGTGCGGAGTGCACATGTACGGACGCATCGATAACGACAAGCATCCGTTCTTCGGCTTGGATTTTATTCACACAGAACTCTCAGCCGATGCAGGTTGGGCACCACCGGAATTCGCGGCTTTTGTTTCTTCTATTATCGAGTCCGGAGCCAACCCCAATGACATGAGCGCGATCAGAGCCAGAGTGAGAGAGCTTGGCCTCGAACCCTATGATTGTTTATCTCCGCCGTTGATGGATGCGATTGCGACGCACACGGCAAAAGCCGCTGGCGTGCTGCGCTGATCAAGCAGTATCAAATAAAGTGGATCAAGCCCGGCAGAGGCGCGGGTGCGCTTAATGACCCTAAGATCGGACCCATCAATGGTCGAATGCAGCTTTACTTCCCCAACGCAAACACCCACAGCACTCCTCCTTGCGGGACAAACGTCTTGGTACCAGAGGCTTTGTCGAGTAATTCTTGTTTGCGTTGGGCATCGACACCCCAGCCGGATTGGACCGCGATGTACTGCACGCCATCGACTTGATATGTGCTCGGCACCCCGGTAACGCCGGAGTTGGTGCGTTGCTGCCATAACAACTTTCCGGTCTTGGCATCAAAGGCACGGAAGTAGCGGTCATTGGTACCACCAAGAAACACGAGTCCGCCACCGGTAGTGAGTACAGGTCCCCAATTGTGAGACTTGAACGTTTTCGTCCACACTTTCTTTCCGGCGTTCATATCCCACGCTTGTAATTCACCAATATGATCTTTCGCTCCCTTCTGCGGGAGAAGCTCGATATCCGTAATTTCAAGACCAATATACAACTGGCCCGGTGTGTACGTCGCTGGGTTTCCTTTTAAGGCGCTACACAGATTTTCATTGGCAGGAACATAGAGATAGCCTGTCGTTGGGTTGTAGGCTGCCGGTGGCCAGTCTTTTCCACCCCAGACCGATGGACAAAATTCTGCGCGCTTACCGATCCCTGGAATCCGTTCGGGATTGTATGTTGGTCGTCCGGTTTCGGGGTCCAACTTCGTGAAGACATTCTGCTTCACGAATGGTTCGGCATGGACATAGGTGATCTTGTCGGCGCTGCGTTCGAGGAGCCATAGATAGCCATTACGGGCAGGATGCACCAACGCTTTGATCGCGCGCCCATTGCGCTGTACATCGAGCAGAATCGGCGCAGAGACTTCATCCCAATCCCATGAGTCGTTCCAGTGATACTGATGGTGAGCTTTCAGCGCTCCAGTATCAGCATCCAAAGCGATAACGGAGTTCGCGTACAGGTTATCCCCCGAACGTGTCTCTCCCATGAACGGTCCAGCGTTTCCTGTCCCCCAGTACGTAAGGTTGAGCTGGGGGTCATAACTCCCAGTGATCCATATGGGAACCGCGCCGTTCTTCCACGTATCCCCAGGCCAGCTTTCGTTTCCAGGCTCGCCGGGGCCAGGGACAGTGTAGGTCTTCCAAGCAGATTGGCCAGTCTCGGCATCAAACGCTTGTACGAAGCCACGAATGCCGAACTCTCCTCCCGACACACCGACCATGACCTTGCCGCGTACAACAAGTGGAGCGAGTGTCATGTAATAGCCGGTGAGATACTTCTCAACTGTCTGATCCCACACTACCTCGCCGGTACGAGCATTCAGGGCAACCAGATGGGCGTCAACCGTCGCCAGGTAGACCTTGTCTCCATACAAAGCAACGCCACGATTGGTGGGATGGAGTTGGAACAGGTCTTCTGGCAACTCATGTTTGTAGCGCCACAATAAGTCGCCGGTCTTCGCATCCAATGCGAGCACTTGGTTCTGTGGCGTGGTGATGAACATGATGCCGTTATTAACGATAGGAGGAGACTGATGACCTTCCCCTAC
The DNA here is from genome assembly GCA_963733195.1 of uncultured delta proteobacterium. GTDB lineage: Bacteria > Desulfobacterota > Binatia > Bin18 > Bin18 > VGTJ01. The sequence goes on along the minus strand of CAVTCR010000003.1, from coordinate 53,671 downwards.
GCCTGTAGAAAATGTCCACACTGGCACTAAGCGTCTCACGTTTTTGCGGTTGATTTGGTTTAGGGAGCTATAACCCCAACTGTCGTAGGTGCCACGATACATCAACCAATTCTGCGGTTCTGGATGCAAAAGCCGCTCACTGGTCACAGGTTGATATGTCTTCAAGGGTTGAGCGGACGCTAGGTTAGCGAATATGCTAACGACGAAGGCAGTGAGAAAAGTGATTGTCTTCGCACCGGTTTGAAAAGTAGGGACAAGTGTCATTGCGAGGAGCTGGAGGCGACGAAGCAATCTATTTTGAGGACAGAGATTGCTTCGCTTCGCTCGCAATGACTCGATTCCTAAATGCTTCCATAGTCTCTGAGACATGGTCTCTCCTCATTTCTGTTCAGCGCCGACACGGCCTGAAAACGGTCCTGCGACGGTGAGCTTGCCATCAACGACCTGTAGCGGCAGCGCGGCGAGTGACTTTGGTGCTGGGCCACTGACAACCCGAGCCCGATCTTTCGCGTCAAAGGCTGAGGTGTGACAAGGGCAAACTAGGTGCTGCGTCGTATTTTCCCATCCCACGACGTCGCATCCTGTATGTGTGCAGACCGCAGAATACCCGACGATGCCCTCAGCGGCGACCGTGCGCGTCTGCTCAGTGAGTGTCTCCGGTGCCAGCCGAACCAGTAGTACGCGGTTGAGCCGTGATCCGTCACGCACGATCTGGGTAGTAGGGTCTTTTGGGTATGCGGTTACCGGTGGGCCACCGATTTGCACATCTTGCTGGGTAATGAGTTGCCCGCTACGGTCTCCCAGGGCAAAGACGAAATGATCTCCTACTTGTGGCCGTGCTTTCTTGGGATCGGTCTGCGCATGTGCAGTCTGCTCGACGAAGGAAAGCGTGAGGCCCACGCCAAGCACAGATTTCAGTAGGCTTCGGCGACTCAGACTTCGAGGGGAGAGGCATTCGTCGCAGGGGAAGGACTCCGCCTCATTTCCAGACTCACGCTTCGGTCTTTGCACGGAAAAACTCCTTTCGAGTCGCATCCTTACTATGGGTGGGAACAAAAGAAGTCAATTCTAGAGAAAGCCTTCCCTCACAGGATTCGGGTGGTCTGAGTTTGTATGCGCGACTTCTGCACGCGTTTTGTGTTTTTCTCCTTCATAAGGAGGTCGTTATGAAGACCAAGATGAAAAAGTTGTTTTTCCTTATTGTTCCCCTTATGGCAGTTTTTCTCTTGACCCCATCGGCCTTTGCCAAGAAATACAAACACTGTAAGCCACGCTACGGTCAATCGTACTACGACCGCTCCTATTATAATCGCCCGTACTATAACCGTGATCGTTCCTATTATAGTCGTGGGCGTTACAACGATCGCTACTATAATCGCTATGACGATGATGACTATTACCGTCGCCGCACCTACAGCCAGCCGCGCTATAACGACGGTTACTATGGCGGTTCTTACTATCCTAACAACGGTTACTATGGTGGTTCTTCCTATCCTCAGACCGGGAACTTCCCCTGGTGGGATCTCCTAATTCCTCGCTACTAACCCTTTTACCTCCACCTCAATTCGGGGAGTTGGTCCTCGTCGACCGAACGAGGCGACTCCCCGCCAGATCCTTCACCAACCTTTTTCAGCTCGGTTTCTCGCCAGACGTTCCCTCTCTTGTGCTCCTTTCAGCCCCATAGTAAGCCGCAAGGGCGAAAAGAACTGCATCCGGTTCTTACTCTACTGAAAGGAGGAATCATGACTACGACAGTTGGGTTTGTCGGACTTGGTAACATGGGGCTGCCGATGGCGCAGAATGTGTTAAAAGCTGGATACGCACTACATGTTTTTAATCGTACTGCGGCTCGGGCGGAGAGTTTGCTTGCTCAGGGGGCGCGATGGGAATCTTCGCCATGTGCCGTTAGCGAACAGGCTCCTATCGTTCTGAGCATTCTTGCTGATGACGCTGCGCTTGAAGATGTTGCGCTAGGGGAACGAGGCGTTCTCGCTGGGCTACAGAAAGGTGGCATTCATGTTGATATGAGCACTGTCTCTCCTGACACGACCAAGCGGTTAGCCCAAGAATACAGTACGCGAGGGACTCATTTCATTGCGGCACCAGTCTTTGGCCGACCTGAAGCTGCAGCCGCGGCCAAGTTATGGATCTGCCCGGCTGGGCCAGCAGGCGCAATCGAACAATGTCGTCCATTGTTTACTGCGATGGGGCAAGGCGTGATCGTTGTCGGTACAGACCCCCACCTCGCCAGTGTACTCAAATTGGTTGGCAACTTTTTTGTCATCTCGGCGATAGAAACACTGAGTGAAGCCTTTACCTTGGCCGAGAAGTCAGGGCTCAAGGTTGATACGGTTCTCGAAGTCATCAAAGCACTGCTGCCGGTTCCGCTCTTTCAAGGGTATGGGACACGCATGGCGCGCAACGAGTTTGTCCCACCAGGCTTTGTATTGCGGCTTGGGTTGAAAGACGTGGGGCTCATGCGGAAATTAGCCGATCAAGTGCAAGCACCGTTGCCGCTTGCAGATCTTGCTCACCAACATCTTCGTGCCGCAGCTGCCAATGGACGTGGCGAGTTAGATTGGGGCGCTTTGATTACGGTTGTCCGTGAGCTTGCGGCTCTTCCTCCAGGGACCCCCTAGACCTGTATATGCTCCTCCCTTAAAGAAGTGTCATGGCCAAAAAAGCGACTGCTCATAAAGGTCCATTACTTGGGGCGCACATGTCGATCGCTGGTGGGGTCGATAATGCGGTGCTCCAGGGACAAGAGGTTGGCTGTGATACGGTACAGCTCTTCACCAAGTCCTCGCGTCAGTGGGTGAGCAAGCCGCTTAGCACAGAGGAAATCGCTCGCTTTCACCGGGCAAAAAAGGAGACCGGTCTCACGACGGTCGTGGCCCACGACTCATATCTCTATAACTTCGCTGCTCCTGATGATGCGCTACGAAAGAAGTCAGTCGCTGGACTCATCGATGAGATGGAACGCTGCGAAGCGCTTGGCATCGTCTATCTCATCGCTCATCCTGGTGCGCATGTGGGCACCGGAGAGGAAGTCGGGATCCAAACGATCGTCAAGTCGATTGATGAAATGCATAAAGCCTGTCCTGGCTACGAAACTAAACTGGCCATTGAAATTACCGCAGGGCAGGGGTCGACCTTAGGCTATCGCTTTCAACACGTGCGACAGATCATCGATGCGAGCAAAAATCCTGATCAATTACGTGTCTGCTTTGACACCGAGCATGCGTTTGCAGCTGGTTATGACCTGCGCACGAAAGAGGGATACGATCGGACATTTGCTGAGTTTGATGAGACCATCGGTCTCAAGCGCTTGGTCGCGTTTCATTTAAACGACGCAAAGAAGGATCTCGGCTGTCGGGTCGATCGTCACGAACACATCGGCAAAGGATTTATCGGCCTGGAAGCGTTTCGACTACTGATGAATGACAAGCGCTTCTGGGGATTACCCATGTGTTTGGAAACTCCCAAAAGTGACGACTGTCATGAAGACCTTGAGAACCTCGCAACACTGCGTGGACTCTTAGGTGCGTGAGTTGATTCATTGACTCATTCGTTCCTTGATTCAATGAAAAAATGCAGCAATGACGGAATCATCCAACGACCGTACACATTCTGGAAGTCCTAATCGACGTCTCCTTTTGAACATCGTCGCGGGACTGGCTGGCGTGGGTCTCCTCGGCTTCCTCGTGTGGGAAGTCGGAGTCAGTGAGATTCTCGGCTATGTAGAACGCATTGGGTGGTTGGCGCCGTTGCTGCTGCTTCCGTCAGTCGTGATTGCCTTGTGCGATGCAAAAGGATGGGCCTGTGCCTTGCCCTCCACCGTACGGCTTCCTCATATTCCGTTGTGGCGTTGGTCGCTGGCGCGCTTAGCCGGTGAGGCGGTGAATAACTTAACACCAACCGCCAACCTCGGTGGCGAGCCAGTGAAAGTTTATATGCTGCGCGCACACGGGCTTCCCACGGAAGCGGGCTTAGCCTCAGTGGTCGTTGCTAAAACCGCGCTGACCATCTCACAGATAGTTTTTATTCTGCTTGGGATTCCATTCTTCTTACATCGGTTAGGATGGGTGCAGCAGGGATGGTGGATACTAGGCCCGCTTTTGCTGATGGCGTATGGCTTCACTCTGCTTCTCATTCGTTGGCAACGTCGTGGGTTGATGAGTACGATCGTTCGCTTCCTCCGGCGATTGCTGCCTCGATGGCGGCGGCTTGTGCGGTGGGAGGAACGTGCCAGAGACATCGATGCTCATCTGTTGCACTTTTACGACGGCAACACGCGCGGGTTTGTCGTGTCTACCTGCTACCATTTTGGCGGATGGCTGTTTGGAGCGATCGAGTTACTCGTCTTTCTTTTTCTTATGGGGGTGCCTGCGGCTCCCACTGACGCCCTTATTATCGAGGCCATGATTCAACCATTGACTGTGGCTGCGCTGATTATTCCTGGTGCCTTAGGCGTGCAGGAAGCTGGTGGAGTATTCCTGTGTCGTTTACTCGGGATTGATGATGGCGCCGGACTGACGTTGATGGCACTTAGGCGTGCTCGCGAAACTATACACAATGGAATCGGCCTTGCGGCCCTTATGCAAATGGGACGAAATTTCTTACCGCAGAAAGCTCACTCTGTGTAAAGCAAAAGCATCAGGCCAATGAACATCATCAGTCCCGTCCATAGATAATCGCTAAATTTTCCCTTCACAAGCTGAAGGTCAGCGATTACTTTCGCGATCATTGCGATCACACCGGCGATCGCCATAATGATGTGGTGACGATAGATCTTATCTGCGGATGGGCCTTCCCCGTGCTTGTGCGCAAACAACATAAATGCTGCGGAGACGGCAAGTGCCGGAAAAACCAAACTCCATGCTGAATGGGTCAGCGTCCCACGACATCGCAGCCACTCGATAATGCCAATACCAAGAACGATACACGCGAAGATGACGTGTTGGACGACTTGCGCGTCACTTAGACTTTCCTGAAGTGATAGCGGCCCCACGGGCCATGACTCTGGATCGTGACGAACCAGCAGAAACACACCAAGCAGAAAAAAGAAGCCAGGCCACCCAAACCGTGCCCAGGAAAACCGGACACTGTCGGCTGATGCCAATAGCGCTAATCCTCCTGCGAGAAAACAAACACTCCAGCGATATGGTGATTCAACTCGGAATAGGCTTGATCTTGATCTGGGTGGAAGCAGGGGTGGGCGATGATGGTGATGATGGCCTGACGGAGCGATGAGATTCACAGGTTGTCGCTCTTGTGAAGAGGGCGTTGTTGCCGAATCCTCAGTGCCACCAGTTTCGTGATGATGCGTCGAGTGGTTCTCTCCATCATCCTGGGCCACCTCAGCTTTGTGGTTGTGAGAGGGATCATGGTTTTCCCCCTCAGCATGTGCAGCCACAGAAGTGACCAGCAGAACGAAAAACCATATTATGAAGGTCTTCTGCCATGTGTTTGTCTGTTGTTTCATATTCCCTTTCGCCCCCACACGTTTGCGAGTTCGACAAAGCGTCCAGCACGGAATAATAACCATGCCAAGAATAACCAAAAGGCATGCGCACCAAGCGCAGCACCCCACAAAAACCAGTTAAGCTTGCCGACGATAGCGCTGGCAACCACCACGACAGAAAAATCTCTGGTCGTTAGGCTGGAGAGTAGTTTCTTGATAGTGTGATCTTCCCATCCTTTGCGACGCTCTCCCATCGCTTCGGTCTTTTCGGCAAGCGTTACAAAGGGAAAGGAGAGTGCGCCGCCAACAGCGAGTAGACTTGCCAGTAGCAACGCGTGTTGAGCAGTGCCGTCACGCCAGACTGCGACGCCGATACCAAGGAAAATAGCGATGCTTACGATCGTGTCGCAAACAATGTCCAGCCAATCCCCCAGCGGAGATTCCATGAATTTGACGCGAGCAATCTCACCGTCACAGCAATCAAGGACTACCGAGAACTGGAGGAGGAATGCGCCCAACACCGGTCCCCAATAGTCGCCGGGGAAAAAGCACAGCGCACCGAGTAGTCCAACAGTGCAGGAGAGTATCGTGACTTGGTTAGGAGTGAGCGGTGTCTGTAACAGCCAACGAGTAATAGGGCGTGACAATTTGCGATTGAAATAGGTATCGACTTGCCCATCGCGTGGGTTTTCTAGCGATAAGAGTAATTCACGCTCAACAGTAACATTCTGTGTCGTTGCAGTTAACCGCTGCAGAAAGATTCCACGACCAGACGGAGGCTGGATGCGTGCGCTCTGATGCATTGGGGTCGTTTCGTGCCAGGGCTTTCCTTGCTGTATTTCGGCGATAACAAGAGGCAGAGTCGAGATCGGAACAAGCGCAAGGGTCGGTGTGCCTGTGGATTCAATAACAACGGACGTCTGCTCTGGAGAGAAGTGAGCAAGCGCCTGAATTGTCGAATGACGAAAAACTGTGTCGGTCGCGAAGATGAGGCACTTCCCTTGTTTGTCACACTGAGCAACTTGGCTCGGCATTGAAGAGAGCCAAACAAGCTGGCTTGTGACTCGGGGATCATTCTGCAATTCGTGTTTGATCTTCTCCTGCTCTTGGTCAAAATAGAGATAGCACGTTTTCACTCCCGCCTTCTGGGCAGTGAACACAGCTCTCTTGATCAGAGAGAGTCCACCGAATTGAGTAAGTGGAGAGGGGGCTCTACCACCAGGTCCCACAATAACAGCCGCCACAACCATAGGAGGAACAAAATATACCGAGTGATGTATCGACATTCAAGAGAGTGAAAGAGCCTAGAGCGTGAGAACTCGATCAGGGAAAACCAGTTTCATTTCGAAGAGATACATAAAAATACGCACTTGAGCACAGGTCATTTTTAAAGAGATTGTCCTGGCTTGGGGTGTAGCAGAATTCGCGACATAAAGAAGGCGCTATGGCGTGACCAGAAAATTGCTATGGCCTCTGCTCGTTTCTTGGTTGACAGCGCGCATCCAATTTCGTAGTTTCTGCCGTATTCTTAGGATGTATTGGGAAAAATCAAATACTTGTCTCTTATTGTGAAAGGAGAGTTATATGGCGACTGCAGATTTTGAAACAAAGCAGCTCCTCAAAGCATACCGCAAAGGATTGATTTCCGACGAACTGTTCGAACAACAGATGAGTGAGGTCAAAAACGGCAACGGGCAGAGTTATATTCATAATGGCAAGACGCACGCGACCGAGCGCGAAATGATCATGCATCTGCTTGATGAAGCCCGCTGCGCGGAAAACTTCGCAGCTGAATACTTTAATCGTTGGGTTGAGGTCAGCGACCAAGAGTGTGTGAAGGGTGGAATACGAATGGTTCAGCAACGCGAAAATTTCCATGCCCAGATTTTAGAAGCGCGGTTGCGTGAACTTGGTGGAGTGCCGCAATGTACGGTTCCGCAGGAGCGGCGTGACAAAGAGCTTCCGTTCTATGCTTCGGCGGAGAAGAAGGATCTCGAGAAACTCCAGTCAATTGCGAGCCGTCTCACTGATCCTGCTGCGGCCTTGAAACCGATCACGGATGTCATTGCGCAGATCAAGGAGGACCAACAAAGCAAAGAACTTTTGAAGTCGTTCGTTGATGACGAAATGTCGAGTATCAAGTGGCTGCTTGAGGCGTGCCAAACCATGAGTGCCGCAACGCCACAGGCAGCGTAAATATGATGAAGGTAGAGACTGAGGGCTTGGGGCTTGGAGGAATGTGGGAATGAGCCATTTTTGCTAGCCTTTAGTCTCTAGCCTCTAGCCTCACCTCTATGTCGGTTGCTACAGATCTTTCGTCTGTCATCCTCCACTCCCTTCTTCCCCATCGCGTCTTGCTTGAAACTCACTGGGAGAACATCCTGGCTGGGGTAGCAGCGGCTCCAGATCCCTCCCTTGCTGCCGCGAATTTCAGTCGTTTGGTTGAGTATGGCATTGGACGAGCTGAGGTTGTGGGTTCTCCACAGCTTTGCCACGACCTCTTGTTTCTCCTCGGAGCGAGTGAACATCTGACCGGCGTGCTTTTGCATCAAGAAGCCGGGTGGGAAGATGCTTTCTGTTCGGATCATACCTCCACCGTCAAGTCGGTCGCAGATCATCTTGCGACGTTGCGGATGCAACTTACATTAGACCTTTCAGAAGAAGAGTTTCTTCGTGGTCTTCGGGTGTATCGTAACCGCGAGTATCTTCGGATCGGGACGCGGGACCTTTTAGGAAAAGCGACATTAGAGGATACGGTTCAAGACCTGAGCCATCTGGCTGAAGCCGCTGTCCAGATCGCTTACGAATATGTGCGTACCCACCTCCGTGCGGAGTACGGTGAGGCCGTGGTTGAGGAAAACGGCCAGATCCGTCCGCTCGGCTTTGTTATCTTTGGCATGGGAAAATTCGGTGGTGAGGAGCTGAACTTCAGTTCTGATATCGACCTTATCTATTTATATGAACAAGATGCCGGCCCGACTACTGGTGGGAGCAAGGGAAAAACTGAGCCACGCAATTTTTTTACCCAACTGGCTCAACGGCTGACCCGAACCTTAAGTGATCTCGTTGCCGGAGGCCGTGTATTTCGCGTTGATTTACGGCTTCGCCCGGATGGTATGAATGGTGCGATGGTCAATTCCTTGCCTAATACGCTGCTGTACTATGAATCCTGGGGGCAAACCTGGGAACGTGTAGCGCTCCTCAAGGCGCGTCCCGTTGCTGGGAGCCTTGCATTAGGCGAACAATTCTTACGTGAGGTCTCCCCGTTTGTGTTTCGTCGGTATCTGGATTTTTCTACGGTTGAAGACATTAAAGAGATGAAAGCCCGTGTTGAGCGTGCACTGCGTAGCGGGGACCGTGCCGCGCTCAATGTGAAACTTGGCCGCGGCGGGATTCGTGAAGTTGAGTTTGTCGCGCAAGCTCTCCAGCTAATTCATGCGGGGAAAGATCCGCATGTTCGTCACCGGAGCACTTTACCTGCGCTCGACCGTTTAGTTGAGGGGAAATATCTGTCGGCAACAGACCGCGATGTCCTTCGTGAGGCGTATCATTTTCTCCGTCATGTTGAGCATAAACTGCAGGTGGTCCAGGACCGGCAAACGCATACCCTCCCGAGTGATGAGGAAGGACTGCGAGCATTGGCGCGACGGCTCCGCCTGGAAAAAAATGCAGAATGCCCCCCGACGGAGGGGGCAGGCAGAATGCAGAATGCAGAATTAGAGAAATCAAGCTTAAAAAATGCGGACCTTCCGGGCGACGCCGGACGCCGGACGCCGGACGCCGGACTTTCAGACACCTCCGACCTCCGACCCCCGACCCCTGACCCTCAGAAAGACGAAGTTGCGCACTTCCGCTCGGTATTATATGCGCATACCGATGCTGTTCATCAGATATTTCACTCGTTGTTTCATGCTCCTGAGGAAGCGCAGGAAGAGCTTGATCCGGGGATTCCGTCTCTCTTGCAAGAGTTACGCCAGGAAGAGCGGGCGATGTGGCATCTCCAACAACTTGGCTTTCGTAATCTGCCGGAGAGTTACGAGCACCTGAAGCTCCTCCACGATGGACCACCTCATGCACCGGCGTCTCCGAAACGACGGAAGCTTCTCTACGCTTTAGCTCCCAAACTGTTTCATGAAGTGTCCCGTGCTGCCGATCCCGATCGTGCGCTGGCGGCGATGGCGAATTTGATCGCGTCTATTGGTGCACGGTCGAGTTTTCTTTCGCTCCTCCGTGAGAATGACGCGACGTTGCGCACGTTGATTGGACTCTTCGGGACGAGTGAGTATCTGACGCAGATTTTTCTCCGTCACCCTGAGTTACTTGATAGCTTAGTTCGGGCCGACCTTGTCCGCGTACAGAAGACACGCAAAGAAATGCAAACTGAACTTGATGCGCGCCTCGAAGAAGTGGACGAATACGAAGATCAGCTCGACATCTTGCGGCGCTATCGGACGGAGGAATTCTTACGTATCGGTATTCATGATAGTAATGGATTGCTCGACTTCACCGAAGCAAGTGCCCAACTCTCAGCGTTGGCGGAAGCGTGTTTAGTTGGGGCTTCTGCTATTGCGCAGACTGCTCTCCTACGACAACTTGAATTATCTGTCCTTCCCGGACGGCTAGCCATTATCGGCATGGGAAAGCTCGGAGCCGGGGAGTTGAACTATAATTCTGACCTCGACTTGATCTTTCTGTATGAGCCAACGGCAGAGGACCAAACTAGCCAGCTCGGTGCACAGGAGTGTTTCACTCGGTTAGCGCAACGACTGATTTCCGTGCTCCAAGTGCAGACTCGCGAAGGATACGTCTACAAGATTGATACTCGCCTGCGACCTTCGGGTCGCTCAGGCTCGCTTGTCTCCTCACTCGCAGCGTTTACGCGTTATCACGAAACTAGCTCCCAATTGTGGGAGCGACAGGCCCTGATTAAAGCAAGAATGGTGGCTGGTGATGCCGCCTTATACCCCCAGATTGAAGCTGCACTGGAGCGATTCGCGTATAGTGGGGGAACTGACTCTGCCGGAGTGGCGGAAATTGACCGCCTCCGTGGCCGTATGGAGCAAGAACTCGCGCAAGAAGGACAGGGACGATTCAATATCAAGACTGGTCGTGGTGGGATTGTTGATATTGAGTTCCTTGTACAAATGCTGCAATTGCGCTATGGCCCACAGTATCCAGCGATACGACAACGGGCGACGCTACCAGCACTTGAAGCGCTGCAGGCCAGTCTGGTACTGCCTTCGGAGGACTTTCAATTATTAACTCAGGGGTATCGGTTTTTGCGGACACTAGAGAACCGTCTCCGGATTGAACGCGACCAACCTGTCGAAGCGTTGGAGAGCAGCGGTGAGCAACTCTTTTCTGTTGCCCGCCGATTAGGATATGAAGGCGAGGAGGCGCCAGCCCGACTCCTCGCTGAGTATCAGCGACAACGGGAAGCGATTCGTGCGTGTTACACCCGTTGGTTTACGCATGAGAAAGGGAAAAAACAATGAGTGAAGAACAGGGAGTGGCAAATCAAGAAGATTTCGCCACGCTACTTGCCCGTGAAAAAACTGGCCCGACCTTACAGACTGGTCAGATAGTGAAGGGACGGGTGTTGCAGATCGGTGCAGATAGCGTGTTCGTCGATGTGCAAGGAAAGGGCGAGGCGCTGATGAACCGCGCCGAGTTAGAGAACGACGATGGGACGCTACAGGTTGCGATTGGCGACGAAATTGAAGCAACCGTGCTCTCAACGGATGGAGAGATTCGCCTTTCGCGCAAATTACTCAAAGGAGCCCAAGCTCGAGCGATGCTAGAGGCGGCGGTAGAGAGCGGTCTGCCGATCGAGGGGAGAGTTGCAGGGGTGATCAAAGGCGGATATGAAGTGGCGGTCGCAGGCCTTCGTGCTTTTTGTCCATTTTCCCAAATTGATACGCGTCGAGTGGCTTCGTCGGATGCCTTCCTTGGACAAGTGCTTGAGTTCCGCGTTACACGGTACGGTGAAAACGGGCGGAATCTTGTCCTGTCGCGACGGCAATTACTAGAGGAACAAGCAGCTAAGGCAGCAGAAGAAACACGGAAGAGAATCGTTCCTGATGCGATCCTGCAAGGCAAAGTGGCTTCCCTGGCTGACTTCGGTGCGTTCATTGATCTGGGGGGGATTCAAGGACTTGTTCCTTTATCGGAACTGTCGCATTCGCGCGTGGGAAAACCTGCGGATCGCCTGAGCATCGGTCAAGAAGTATCGGTGAAAATCCTCAAAGTTGATGAACAAAAAGGGAGAATCACTCTGAGTTTGAAAGCTCTTGAGGGAGACCCCTGGGCGACTGTGGCTGGGCAGTTACGCGAACGACAAATTGTGACGGGAAAAATCGTTCGCGCGACGGACTTTGGTTTGTTTGTTGAACTGCTGCCTGGAGTCGATGGGCTGCTGCACATGAGCGAAATTCCCCGCAGCCAACAAGGCCAACTGAAAGAAGCCGCAGCCGGTGGCGCTGAGATCGCCATTATGGTCCTTGGTATTGACCCGAGGAAGAAGCGAATTTCCCTCGCTCTGGCACCAGAAGGGGCAACCGCGGGTGAAGAAGTCAAGGGCGCAGAGGTAGGGGCAGTCATCACTGGTACCGTCGAGCGAGTCGAGCCGTTTGGCGTGTTTGTGCGGATTGGCCCTGGACAAATAGGATTGATCCCTAACGCAGAAATGGGCACCCCGCGTAACACCGATCATCGCAAGGATTTTGGCCCAGGGACCGAAATGAAAGTGGTAGTCGCAGCGATTGAAGAAGGCGGCAAACGCATTCGGCTCTCGCGTTCCAAGGTGCTTGCCCAAGAAGAACAAGCCGAAACCCAAGCCTATATCAAGGGATCGCAGAAGGGCGGTGGGTTTGGGATGACATTGGGAGATCTGCTGAAACAGAAGAACAAGGGCTGAAAAAGGCGGTAGGAGAACAGCGAACAGGGCGTACTCGGTGGTTGCTGACAACCCTGGCACAGTGAAGCAATACTCACCACGAAAGCGAATTCTCGCACTCTGTCAGCGTGATTTTCGTGGGTTCAGCTTCATCATACCTGTGTACGCGGACATCCTAAGGTTTCCCCACTTGCTACCCTCTCAGAGATTGAGCTCGCGCTGTATACGTCGACAGCATCGACAGATCGTCGAAGGCAAATGGTAATTCATCAAAGGCGTGTCACTGTGCTGTCCCAAATCTCCCTATAATCTCAACTGTAGATCAACATAAGTCTTTTTTGCGAAAACGAGGATTGAATTTGTCTTTAGAATGACTGTATGGTCAGTCATATGACTAGAAATTCAGTCACAAACGGCAAAGAAGAGTTAGTCCGGGACTTTCGTGTCCGTGAAATCCTCGAAGCGGTACGTCGTGTGGTTGCTCGCCATGGATTTCAGGGGGTAACGATCGATCGGGTGGCTGAGGAAGCAAAAATCGCCAAAGGCACTGTCTATCTTTACTTCCATACCAAAGAAGAACTGCTCAAGGCGGCGGTCGAGCAGGGCATGGTGAACTTCACCAATCAGATTCGTGCGGAAGTCGAAGAGGTCACTCAACCCCTAGAGAAGCTGTGCCGGTTAGTTGAAGCAAGCATGGAATTGAGCGATTCGCAACGCGATTTCTTCAAGATGCTTCTGCTGGAGCGAAATTTTCTTGCCGCCGCTCCAAACCATCCTGAAGCTGCTCAGATGCTTGACCTCTACCTCGGCTACATTAACTTTATCGCCAGCATCATTAAAGAAGGAGTCGATGCCGGGGTGCTGCGAGCCCATGATGTCGAAGCGTCAGCCTTTGCGCTGAACGAAGCCATGCGTGGGTGTTTTCAACAACGGACCCTCGGACTCACCAGCCGTACCGCTGCCGAAGACGCAAACATGTTGTTAGATTTGTTTTTTCATGGAGTTTTGGACCCTCGCTACAAGGAGCAATTATCGTGAGCTGTTTTCGGAATCGTCTTTCCCTTTCAATGCGGTCACCTGCGATCGACCGTCGTTCTTTTAAGCCTGTGAGTCTGTGCTCGCCTTCACTGGCTGTAAGGGCTCTTCTTCAGAGGTTGAGGCTGCGAAACCGCATCTGAACAAGCTTCCCAACAGAACCACAAGTGATTGACAGTGCAAGTGGCAAAACCGCTGTGGAAGAAGATCCAGCGAACCGCGCAAGGTCAAGGTGCGTTGTTTGCTAAGGAGAGTGTGGTGCTGGCGACCAAGATGCCCGGCTATGTGAGCAATATCGTGGTTGACTTCGGTGATCGTGTGAAAGTCGGCCAGGTTTTGGTGCAGATCGAACGGGAAGAACTCGAATTACAGGTGGACGCAGCGGAGAGTGCGCTGAAACAAGCACAGGCAAACCATATTCGCGCGAAAGGCGATTACGAACGTGCGCAGCAACTCGCAGCCGAGGAATTGATCCCTCCGCAACGACGTGATGCCGCTGAGGCTGACTTCAAAGTTGCCGAAGCCAACGTTCGCTCGGCAGAGAAAGCAATCGCCCTAGCGCAAAAGCGGCTGAAGGATACGCGGATCACCTCTCCAGTGAATGGCTTTGTCCAGCAGCGCTTCGTCAATCCAGGTGAGTACATGGCTGCTGGGACGAAACTCTTAGAAGTAGTTGATGTGCATCCACTCAAACTGCGGACGCCTATCCCTGAACGATATGCGCGTCTGGCTCGTATTGGTTTGTCAATGCAGGTCGAGGTCGATGCGCTGCCTGGAGAAAAGTTTAACGGCAAGCTCACCCGCATCGCGGCTGGAGTGGATCATGCGACCCGCAGTTTGTTGGTCGAGGCAGAGATTCCCAACCCCAGTGGGAAGCTGCGTCCAGGGTACTTTGCTCACGTCACTGGCGTGATGGGGGAAGAAACGGTGCTCTTTATCCCTCGCTCCGGGGTCTACCGTTATGCCGGTGTCGAACGGGTCTTTATCGTTCAGGATAATAAGGTCACTTCTCGTGAGGTGAAAACTGGCATCGAAGAAGGAAATTTCATTGAAATTGCCGAAGGGCTGGCGGAGTCCGAACAAGTGGCAGTCTCCGCGATCGATCGCTTAGCTGACGGGATGACCGTCCAACCTCAACTCGCGGAGGCCAAATGATCCTCGCTGATGTATGTGTGCGGCGTCCAGTGTTTGCCACCATGTTGGTTGGTACGTTGGTGGTTGCCGGGTGGTTTTCCTACAAGAGTTTGACACTCGATCTCTTTCCGAAGGTCGACATGCCGGTGGTGACCGTCACCACTACGCTTCCAGGCGCAGGTCCTGAAGAGATGGAAGCACAAGTGACCAAGCCGATCGAGGAAGTGATCAACACGGTAAGTGGGATTGATGAGCTGCGCTCCGTAACTCGTGAAGGACTGTCGCAGATTATTGTCCAATTCAAGCTAGAGAAGAATCTCGCCGTTGCGGCTGCGGAAGTGCGTGACAAGGTCGGCACCGTTCTGGCGAAGCTTCCTGAAGATGCCGACCCTCCAGTGGTTGAAAAGTTCGACGTCGATGCCACTCCTGTGCTGACGCTCACGGTCTCGGGGTTTCAGGGTATCAAGGAGTTGACCGAGATCGCTGAGAAGAAGGTGAAAGAACCACTGGAGTCAATCTCCGGAGTAGGCGCGATTTCGATTATCGGTGGGCAAAAACGCGAGATTCAGGTGCTGATTGATCCCGAACGCCTGAAAGCCTACGGGCTCTCTATCAAAACCGTTGCGACTGCCCTGGACAAACAAAATGTTGAGTTCCCTGGTGGGCGTATCACTCGGACTGACGGAGAAACCGTGCTGCGGACGCTTGGTCGTATCGATTCAGTGCGTGAGTTCGAAAACATTGTGGTTGCAAATAACAAAGGAGTGCCGATCACCATCGCCGACATCGGACGCGTAGAAGATGGAGTCGTGGAGCCGCGTACCGTGGCACGCTTCGATGGAAAAAATGCAGTGTCTCTGATCCTGCGTAAGCAATCCGGCACCAACACCGTTGCCACGGTTGATGCTGTGCGGGAACGTCTTACCGAGGTGCAAAAACTCCTCCCTCCCGGCGTAGAGGTGTTGATCACGCGTGACCAATCGAACTTCATCCGTGAGTCGGTCAATGAAGTCCAGAAGCATCTCTGGTTGGGTGCGCTCTTTGCGAGCATCATTGTCTACTGTTTCCTCGGCAACTTGCGCTCGACGTTGATTGCCGCTGTGTCTATTCCGGTGTCGATTATTGCGACCTACTCATTGCTGGCGGCAGCGGGATATTCACTGAATCGTATTACGCTGCTCGGGCTTACGTTAGCGGTTGGTATCGTTATCGATGATGCGATTGTGGTGCTGGAGAACATCTATCGCTACGTCGAAGAGAAGGGGATGAGTGCGTTCGAGGCAGCACGTGCAGCGACAGCTGAGGTCGGCTTGGCGGTAAGTGCGACAACACTCTCTCTCATTGTGATTTTCATTCCGGTCGGATTTCTCAAAGGCACGATCGGTATGTGGCTCAGCAGCTTTGGCTTCACTATGGCCTTCGCAATCTTGGTCTCGCTGCTCGTGGCGTTTACTTTGACCCCGATGCTCTGTTCTCGCTTTTTACCCAAAAAACTGGCGGAGCATGCTCACTCCTCGCGTGAGTCCCGATTCTACGGAGTCGTCGACCGTGTCTATATGGCGATGTTGCGGTGGTCACTCCGTCATCGCTGGGTGATTGTTTGTGTGGTGATTGGCATCATTGCCTCAACGCCGTGGATTGGTAAACATGTTCGTTCCAGTATGATGGCAAACGATGATCGCGGCGAATTTGAAATAAACATTAAAGCCCCACCTGGATACGCACTTACTCAAACGGATGCGGCCGCACGCGAGATTGAGAACGAGGTTCGTTCACTCCCTGGAGTGGCACATCTATTGTCGTTGGTCGGTAGTACGGTTGGGGAAACTGTGACACGGGCATCGATTATCGTCAAACTTGAAGAATATGAACATCGGACTATTAGCCAACAGCAAGTGATGGCCTTGGCGCGTGAGAAGGTAAACGCCTTCAAACAACTGCGAGTAAGTGTCGACAATATTCTGCCTGTGAGTGGTGGCGGTGTGCAGAACGTTGATGTTTCCTACAATCTTCGTGGTCCGGAACTCACGGTGCTACAAAAGTATGCTGACGAGCTGAAAGTGAGGGCACGAAAATTACCCGGCCTGGTTGACATCGACTCGACTTTCGAAGGTGGTAATCCAGAGTTGCAAGTGAAGATTGACCGTCGTAAAGCTGCCGACCTCGGTATCGAAGCTGCTGATATTGCGTCGACTCTGCGCGTAATGGTGGCGGGAGATAAAATTACTACCTACCGCGAAGGCGATGAGCTGTACGATGTGCGCTTACGGCTGACGCCTGAGGCGCGAAACCGCGCCGAGGTAATTCAGGCAGTGACTATTCCCTCAGATACGGTTGGGCAAGTGCGCTTGGATAACCTAGTGAATATGGTCCCTGGAACTGGCCCTGTCCAGATCGATAGACAAGAGCGACAACGACAGATCACATTGACTGCGAATCTGGCGAAAGGACATGGGTTGGGAGATGCATTGGCGGACATTGATGCTGAAGTAAAAAAAATGGGCTTGGCGCCCGGCTACACCACCGGTGTGACCGGCATGGGCAAGATGTTTGCTGAGATGATGGGCAGTTTCAAGCTGGCATTCTTGATTTCGATCATTGGCATGTACATGGTTCTGGCTGCACAATTTGAGAGTTTTCTTCACCCCATTACAATTATGCTTGCACTGCCGTTGGCGATTCCGTTTGCACTGCTCTCGTTGTGGCTGACTGACCAATTTCTTGCGATCTTTAGTATTCTTGGGGTGCTTCTCCTGTTTGGAATTGTCAAAAAGAATGCGATTCTGCAAGTTGATCACACCATCAATCTGCGTGCGAAAGGATTGCCACGAGACGAGGCCATTCTTACGGCCAACCGTGAACGTCTGCGTCCGATTCTCATGACGACGCTTGCCTTGGTTTCTGGCATGTTCCCAGTTCTTTTGGGACAAGGACCAGCGGCAGAAAGTCATCGTGGGATCGCTGTGGTCATCATCGGTGGACAGAGTATGTGTTTGTTACTAACACTCTTGATGACTCCGGTTGCGTACTCACTGTTTGATGACTTAGAAGTGCGGGTTGCACGGCTGATAGCGTTTATGCGTAGGTTGCCCGAACGTTGGCGACGGCAGCCTGTTCCGGTTCGTCACGGGTTGGAGAAGATCCGGTTGGGGATTAAAGCGTACGGCTCAGCAGGGCAGATCTCGCCCTTAGCGAAAAGACAAGGGGCCTGACGCCCCTTGTCCACGATCCGATCATTTCTCCATCTTTCTCCATCGTTAACGACACTGAATTGATGCAATAGCGTAGCCCAGTTGGCTCGGGGCCATCTTCAAACACATGGCCAAGGTGGGCGCCACAGGAACTACACATGACCTCAACCCGCTTCATGCCGTGGCTGTCATCCACTTCCTCCTGGATGTTTTCTGCCTTGAGCGGTTCCCAGAAGCTCGGCCAGCCACAACCGGCGTCAAATTTGGTTGCAGATGTAAACAGGTCAGCACCGCAACAGACACACTTATATGTGCCCTCTTCGTTTTTGAAATAATACTCCCCAGTAAATGGTCGTTCGGTGGCTTTTTGTCGACTTACTGCGTACTGCGCGGGTGTAAGCTGCGCACGCCATTCTTCGTCTGACTTTTTGACTTTATAGTCCATATACAAACCTCCTTTGCCGAAGTCACCCTCCAGTCTTACGGTGTCAGTACCAACTTGCCAACTACCTTTGCTGCCAATAAATCCGCCAGTGCCTGGCGTGCTTCTGGCAGCGGATAAGTTCGACTCACGAGCGCTTTGATCTTTCCTTGTGAAAAAAGTTTCGTTAGCGTGTTTGCCATCTCGGGAATCCGTTCGACAGAATTGCCCAGCACCATGCCATAAATGACTGCGTCTTTCATCAAAGCTGCTGTCACTGCGAACGTTGCATCCGGTGATTTCCCGGTGCCAGTACCGATCAGTACGATTCGCCCAGAGCGGGCCAGCGCAGGAAAATCTTTGGCAAGGTTGTCTGTGGCGACATTTTCGATGATGACATTTACGCCGATACCGTTCGTCTCCTTTTGTACTTCGGCGACGAAATCTTGTTCTCTGTAATTGATTGTGACATCGGCACCAAGCTCGCGCGTCCTGGCTGCTTTCTCTTGCGAACCCACTGTGGTGATGACGCGTGCACCGGCGACCTTGGCTAGTTGAATTGCGGCGACACCAACGCCACCAGCACCACCGGAAACGAGTACGGTTTCTCCGGCTTTGAGTGCCGCTTTATAATGCAGCGCGACATACGCAGTGTAGAACGGCACGGGGATCGCTGCTCCTTCGGCAAATGACAGATTCGCGGGTAGAGGAATCGTTTCATTCGCAGGTATCAACGCCTTCTCTGCATAGCCTCCACCGTTCAGTGAACGACCAAAGACCCGGTCGCCGACTTTGACATGGGAGACTCCGTTGCCAACAGCTTCAACGATACCCGAGACATCGGTGCCAGGAGTGTAGGGCAGCCATAGGGCTTGTGGGTAGCGACCAGAGAGCCTCACCAAGTCTGCCGGGTTGATGCCTGTAGCTTTGACCTGGATGAGGACATGGCCGTCTTTGAGTTGCGGTTCTGGTGCATCTTCATAGCGCAATAACTCCGGTCCACCGAATTGCGCCGCACGCATCGCTTTCATAGGGGGTCCTTTCCTGTGCCGTCTTCGGTCTCTGTTCATTGCACAATTCGTTCGTATGGGCCAGTGCATTGTGAGCGAAAAAAGCTACGCCTGCTGCAAAGCTTCGTCCTCCCTGTCGATTTCCTTCCTCTAATCAAAAATGTCGAAAATCTCCGTCCAGCGTTTCTTTCTGTGTGGCCTGTCGCGATCGTAGCGACGCTCATGTCGATCATCGTCATCGTAGTCTCGTGAAGGCCGGGCATAGTGAGAGCGCTCATCTTCCCACTCCTGCTCCACCTCACGGGCCCGGTTGAGAACCTTTTCGAGTTCACCGCGATCAAGCCACGTTCCCTTACAGTCGGGACAGACATCAATGAGGACACCTGACTTCGTGACCTCGCGCATTGTCGTAGTACAGTGTGGACACAACATAAGCCTTCTCCTTTCGTGCGTTATCGAGGCGACGGAGGATGATCTCACCAAAGTTGTCTGATTGCCCTCCGCCTCTGAGCAAAGATGATTGACTGTCTATTATGCAGCTTGGGTGACTATCGCGGGCTTTTCCTCAGGCTGTGGGCGAGGACGTAGCCAAGAGGCAAAGATTGCTCCGCCGATCAAGGTCGTAATCACTCCGAGAGAAAATGTAATAGGAATCTTGTATACGTCGACCACCAACATCTTTATCCCAACAAATACCAGCACCAGAGCAAGGCCGACCTTCAGATAGTGGAACTGGCCCATAACCCCCGCCAAGAGAAAGTAGAGGGAGCGGAGACCCAAGATGGCAAAAATGTTTGATGTGTACACAATGAACGGATCACTAGTCACCGCAAAAATTGCCGGGATCGAGTCGACCGCGAAAATAAGATCAGTGACCTCAATGACGATTAAGACCAACAATAACGGTGTGGCATAGCGCCGCCCTTCTTTCGTAATGAAGAATCGGGAGCCATGGTAAGTTGAGACTGAAGGCATCCAGCGCGTGAACAAACGAACCAACGGATTTCGTTCTGGGTGCATCTCAGCTTCTCCTTGCACGAGGAGCTTGATTCCTGTCAGCACCAGAAACCCGCCAAATATGTATATGACCCAATGAAACTGTTGCAACAGAGCCGCCCCAATGGCGATGAAGATAGCCCGCATGACTAAGGCGCCTAAGGATTCCCCAGAACAACACTCGATGCTGGAGCGCGGGTGGAACTGCAAAAGTCGAGAACACGACGGCGAAGACAAAAATGTTATCCACAGCCAGGGCTTTTTCAATGAGAAACCCAGCGAGAAACTCCATGCCGTATTCTCGCACCAAACCAGTAGGCAATACCTCCGTTAAAGAGGAGCGCCAGACTGATCCAGACAACACTCCAGGTGAGCGCCTCACGCGTGGTTACTGCCTGTGCTTTTCGATGAAAAACACCGAGATCGAGCGCAAGCAACGCCAGCACAAATGCGGTAAAACCAATCCAGAGGCCTGGAGTACCAATCGTTTCCATTATGAGAGAGTTCCCTTCCTGTCGTGTGTCGGGCGTGTACGCTATTCAAGTCGCTTTACCTGGCTAATGCCGAACCTGCGTCTTCTTGCTTGTTGTTGAATCATGTATAAGGTTGTATTGACTTCTAGGCAAATAGATAAATTTGAGCTGATCTATAGAAAAAATCGATACTAGGATTATATGGAATGGCTGAACTATCATCATCTGTTATATTTTTGGACGGTGGCGCGGCATGGCAGTATTTCGCGGGCAACGGAAGAGTTGTATCTTGCCCAGCCGACGATTAGCGCACAGCTTCGCGCGCTCGAAGAATCTTTAGGAGAGAAACTGTTCGCGCGGACTGGTCGCAATATCACGCTCACGGAGATGGGCCGGGTCGTGTTCCGCTATGCTGATGAGATTTTCTCCTTAGGGCGGGAATTGACAGATACGCTAAAAGGGCGCTCTGTGGGGCGGCCCGTACGTTTTACTGTCGGGATTGCGGATGTGCTGCCCAAGCTTGTTGCTTATCGCTTGTTGCAACCGGCGCTACAGTTGACCGATCCAATCCGCATGGTCTGTCATGAAGGTAAGCCTGAGCAGTTGTTAGCCGAGCTTGCAGTTCATGGACTAGACCTGGTTTTGAGTGATGCTCCGATAGGACCGATGGTGAAGGTGCGTGCATTTAATCATTTGTTAGGCGAGAGTGATGTGACTATTTTTGGCCCAGCGAAGTTAGCAGCAAAGTATCGTCGTCGGTTTCCCCAATCTCTCGATGGAGCGCCGATGCTTCTGCCTACGGAAACTACCTCCCTGCGACGGTCGTTTGACCAATGGTGTGAATCCAAAAGCATACGTCCGTTTGTTGTTGGTGAAGTTGAGGACAGTGCACTGCTGGAAGTCTTCGGCCAAAGTGGTGCGGGTCTCTTTCCTGCGCCGTCTGTCATTGAGGGGGAAGTACGAAGACAGTATGGGGTGCAGACGGTTGGACGCTTAGAAGAGGTGCGCGAGCGATTTTACGCGATCTCGGTCGAACGCAAGCTCAAACATCCAGCAGTGGTGGCAATCTCCGAGGCAGCCCAACAAAAGCTTTTTGTGTGATAGCCAACCGTACTCAACTAAAAGGTCTTCATATTCGACAGAGAGGAGGGCGCTATGCTCGTCAATGGCAAATGGGAAGGTGATTCGCAGCTCCGCAGAGCAATGGACAGTCAGGGCCGTTTCGTCCGGCAGAACTCGACATTTCGTAACTGGGTGACTCCCGACGGTGCGCCGGGACCAACGGGTATCGGCGGCTTTCAGGCTGCACCTGGCCGCTATCATCTCTATGTCGCGCTCAATTGTCCGTGGGCGTGCCGCACGCTGGTGTTTCGCAAATTGAAGAAACTCGATGATGTCATCTCGGTGTCGATCGCGATTCCCACGGTCACCGACCAGGGCTATAGTTTTGGTGAATATCCGGGGTCGATTCCCGATCCGCTGTATAACATTCGTTACGTACACGAACTGTATACCCGCGCCGACCCCCACTACACCGGTCGCGCGACTGTACCGGTGCTGTGGGATAAAGTCCAAGGCACGATAGTCAACAACGAATCATCCGAGATCATTCGCATGCTCAACAGCGCGTTTGATGCCTTTGGTGATGCCTCGGTAGACTTCTATCCGCCAGAGCTGCGTACGCAGATCGACGCCTTGAACGCACGCATTTACGACGGCTTGAACAACGGTGTCTATCGGGCTGGTTTCGCAACAACGCAGGAGGCGTATGAAGAGGCGGTCACCGCGGTCTTCGCCTGTCTTGATGAACTAGAACAGAGGCTGGCAGGACAACCGTATTTACTTGGCGAGCGGATCACCGAAACCGACTGGCGGGCCTTTATGACACTGATTCGTTTCGACATTGCCTATCACGGCTTGTTCAAATGTAACCTACGGCGTGTGAGGGACTATCCCAAACTGTCAGCTTATCTCAAGCGACTGTATGATGTTCCGGGAGTTAAAGAGACGGTGGATTTTCACCACATCAAACGCACCTACTACAGCATTACGCGGCTCAATCCCAACGGTATCGTGCCAAAGGGACCAGAGCAGATTTTTGCGGTGGGGTAAAGCTTCTCTGGGGCTAGCGTTCGAGCTCCCAGGCTTAGGGCAAGAGAGCTCTGTCCAAAGTACCAAGTTGAAAGTCCAAAGGAGGAGTCGCCGAGTGTACGCATCACGTGAACACGATTCTCACGTCATCCCATGTATGCGCTTTAAGCCGGATTTACGGCCCTACAGCCTATACTTTTTTATCTACTTCATCCGCTCCCATTGTCTGCCACAGCCGTTGCGCAGATGTACGAGCATCGGTTGCTTTGCCGTCTCATTTGTTCCCTGATACGCCTTCTCTAACGCTGCCAGTGCGAGTGGACGATCCGGGCGGTTCTGTCGTTTTGCTTCCAACAGCTCGACGGCTTCTTTGTACGCGCTAGAACGTAAGCAGGCGTCAGCAAGTATATCGACAAAGACTTCTCGCTGCGCATGGCTGCCACCAATGCCGACAATGCGGTCGCGGATCGGCCATAGGCAGTCGACCGCACGACGATAGTCTTCCTTGCTGTAGGCAAGTAGCCCTTCGATCGCAGGCACTGCGACTTCGCCGACCACTCCAGGTCGGTCTGGGCGAACCCGTGAACGAAGACCCTCGAGATACACGGTTGCCCATTCGGTGCGACGAGCGCCTGTGAGCCCTAGCGCTACATGCATCTGGTTGAACAAATAGGTGGGTAATGTCCGCAATTGATCGAGCGAAGGAGTCAACGCTTGCCATTCAGCGGGAGTCGAGACGCCAGTAAGGTTCAAACGCCATAAGAGCGTAACGGCATCAGCGAAATTCGGTGGCAGCATCACACTGTTATCAGGAAACAGTTGGTGATAGATCGCTAGCGCTTGTTGATTCTTTCCTTGCTCCCAGAGAAACAAGGCATGATGCCAGGTGAGATGAGTACGAAAGAAACCGACATTGTCGCACTGTGGCAACGCTTCGTTCAGCAATTGCACGCCGCCGGCGAACGCGCCGGTCTCGTAGTGACAATGCGCTAAGGCGTGTAACGACCAGGCATCAGTCGGATTGAGCGCGCGAGCTTTGTTGCTGAACTCAAACGCGCGAGCGAAATCGCGAGTTTCCTCAAGGCTAAAACCGTACATGCCAAGGACATAAGAATCGTTGGGATAATGAGAAACAACCGAGGCAACGGTGTCACGCATTTTGTCGGCCATCCCTTGCATGAAATACGCGAAGTAGAGCTTCTGTAGCAGCGTGACTTCGCCTGGACGAGCGGTAAGTGTCGTATGCATGCGTTCAAGTGCCTCGCGGGCTTTTCCCTGTGCCCACATGAGAACAGTTTCCAGTACGTCACGTTCACGGTCAGTGAGGTGATCCATTGCCGTGCAGGATTGGGTAAAGCACTCTTTGGCTTTTGCTACTTGTTCGGCGGTTTCATCAAGAAAATACGCCATGCCCAGATGACTGCGCGCCATGTTGAAGTTTGGGTCGAGCGCTAACGCCCTCTCGAAACATTCCGCGGTATCTTTGTGAAACCCTAAGAGCCCACGGATGCCACGATTGTACCAGTCGAGCGCTTCATGTGAGCTTGTAGTGATGGGGAGTCCGTAGCAATCAGTGAGAATCATAGAATTTCCTTAGTGCATGCCGTTGGCGAGCGCCTTGGCTGCCGCCTGTTCAACCACCGTTCCCTTGAAGAAGTCTGGATTCATGCCTGCCCACAGCGAAACCGGATGAGTAAAAACAAAATCGCGAAAGTTATTCTCGTCGATCACTTCATGTTCTACAAGTTCGTAAGCTTCCTCTAGAACTTCGGTCATGTCCGGCACATCCCAGTGGCCGATGTCGGAGCTAAAGATCGCGCCCAACTGTGCACCGAACGGATTCATCTTGCGGTTGAATGCTGTAGCATTCAACGGGTCATCGGCCTCGCAGCCAAAGTAGAAGTTAGGGACAAAGAGGTCACGAATGTCTTCGGCTTTTTCCACATGACATGCATGCCAATCATCTAGAGTTGCTGCATCCTCTTTGGTGCCGCCGAGCAATCCCCCTTTGGGGAGTTCTGCAAGTTTGTCTTGGACAAGATGTCCGCCATACTTACGATGAAGCTCAAGCCATAACTCTTTGTTTAGATTAGCGGGGTCGTAATTCTCTAAGCCGTGTGGATTGCGTTTCTTCCAGCGAGCGATGATACCAGCGTAGAGATCGGAAGCCCAGCCGACGCCACTTTCCAAGAAACCGAACTTTAGTGTCGGAAAACGGCGAGTGACACCACCAAAGAGTAAGGCTTTACAGACGACCTCGCCTGCAGCGGCGAAATGCCCGGTGTGATTGTACATGTAGTTAGAAGTTGTGCGGCCACCCCAACCCATTGCCGGTGAGTGAAACGTGGGTGGCACTTTGAGTTCGACACATTTAGCCCATACTGGATCGTAGTCATAGGCACTGTCGATACAGAAATTGTCGAGCCAGAATGCGTAATGGAAGAGGGCGTCGGGATCTTTACGAAGCGCCTCAGGAATCGGGCGTTGGACATGACCGGCCATCATCATGGCCTTGAACCCTAACTGACCAACGCTGAACTCCAGTTCTTCGATGGCCTCTTGCGGCGTGTGCATGGGAATGCAAGCCGCAGGTGTCATACGATCAGCATACTCACGAAAATAATCGGCACAGAACATGTTGAAGGCCCGACAGGTGGCGCGACGCAGCTCTTCATCTTCAAAGTGCGGAAATGATAACCCGAGGCTTGGGTACAGTATGGTGAAGTCGAGACCGATATCATCCATGCGTTCATACAACAGCTTTGGTAAGACTGCCGTGGCACGGTCAAGCGTGTTCTTGGTTGGCAAGGCCCACCATGGTGCACGCGTCTGATGTTGTGCACGACGTTCCTCAGGCGAGAGACGATACCAGCGCGACAGCCGTCCCCAACTGCCGGTGTTGCGCTCGTCAGAATAGAAACGGTCGACCATCGTCTGACCGCCAACTCTCTTGAGATAGTCAATGAAACCGGGTTCAAATTCGATCATGTGACCGTCTGAGTCGATGACCGGATGATTGATCCGAGCACGAACAGCGGCCGATTTTGAAGCTGTGAGTTGCGGTCATTGGTATCCCCTCCTCTTGTGTCGGTTGATTCCTTTGTTGCAACGCTTCCGCTTTTACCCAACCTACGTTGACCATCTTGCTCAGTGAACCATTACGGAATCAACACAATCTTGCCATATGCGGTCGATTCGATCACCTCATGATGTGCGCGGGGCGCTTCCGCCAGCGGAATCTCCTTGCCGATGACTGGACGTAATGCGCCACTCTCTAGCCCGGCAATCAACGCCGCATGGATCTTTTCCATATCAGGCGGAGAGGTGTTCATCAGACTCATCCCCAGAATTGAGGCATCCTTCATCATCGCTGCTCGCGGGTTAATTGCGACTGTCCCTTGATTGTTCTCTCCGCGATTGCCGATTGTCACAATACGCCCACCAGGAGCAACGATCTCCAGGTCTTTGGCCAGATTGACGTTAGCGAGCATCTCCATGATGACATCGGCTCCACGTCCGTTGGTGAGTTTCAGCACCTCCTGCAAGATAGTTGGGGGCGCGGTGATCAAGCACGTGGTGCGCGCCTTCTTTCATCACTAACTGTCGCCCTTGTTCCGTGCCGCCGGTACCAATCACCGTCATTCCCGCGGCACGGGCAAGCTGCACTGACGCGATACCAACGCCACCGCTGGCACCGTGTACGAAGACGACTTCACCAGGGACCGCGTGTGCGCGTTGAAAGAGAGAGCGATACGCCGTGCCATAGGGCACGAACATTGCCGCGCCTTGAGCGAAGGAGGCGCGTTGGGGGAGGTGACGTACCTGCGTCTCTTTGCACAGCGCTTTCTCGGCATAGGTGCCAGTCAGTGAACCGGCTGTATATACGCGGTCGCCAACTTTGACCCGTGTAACGCCTTCGCCGATCGCTTCGATCACACCAGCCCCGTCCGCACCTGGTGTGAAGGGTGTTGGCGGTTTGGGATAGATGCCAGAGCGAATGTAGGTTTCGACTGGGTTCACACCCACCGCGTGAATTTTTACCACCACTTGTCCGGGACCTGGCTTGGGGTCTGGCACGTCTTCGAGTTTCAGCACTTCTGGTGGACCGAATTCATGAATACGGATGGCTTTCATGGTTGTTCTCCTTCAGCTGTTGTGCGGGATCATGTAACAGCGTAATATGTAAAACGTAAACGTGAAGTGACGGTAGATGCGTGAACCCTGCTAATTGTTCTCTTACGTTTTACGCTTTACGTCTTATTCTCTTAAGTAAACAGCCCGTCGCCGATAGCAATTGCAACTTCCTCCTCAGACATTCCTAATAACTCCTTATACACCTCGAAATTATGCTCGCCGAGGAAGGGTGCTGGGGTGTAATCGAACGTTGCATCGCTAAAGACAGCGGGAAAGCGTTCCAGTTGATGGCGACCGAGGAGTTTGTTCTCGACTTCGACGAGCCACTGCCGTGCGGCGAGTTGCTCGTCACGTTCAGTGAAATCACGCATGGTGCAAACCTTACCAGCGGGAATACCTGCGGCTTGGAGTTGACGCATGGCTTGTTCGGCGTCTTGCTGCGCTGCCCAGGAGCCGATGGCATGATCGATTTCAGCTCGCTGCACTCGTCGCCCTTCAACCGAGACGAAGCGGGTATCATTGGCAAGCGTGTGGTGGCCGGTTGCTTGACATAGACGACTCCATTCAGAATCATCACGAGCAAGTGAGTGCCAACCATTCGTTATTCAGGCAACGATAGACATTGTTCGGCACATAATCGCAGAAAGCATCCTGATTTCCCTGTGGATGCGCTTCTCGTCCGTTGCTCAGCAGGTCGGCGAACGCACGGGCCAACCAGATATGCTCCGACCTCCAATTGTGAGAGATCAATCCGTTGACCGATGCCTGTACGTCTGCGTGCCTCCAGTGCTTCGAGCAATGCCAGTGCACCGGAGAGGCCACTGAGATGGTCGGTATATGCACAGCCGAGACCAATGTCCTGTCGATCCGGCGGATTGGTGAGATATGTCAGGCCACACAAGGCGTGAATCGTCGGCGCATAGGTGACAAAGTCGCGCCACGGACCACTTTGGCCTGCACCGGCCATACTCATGTAAATGATCTTGTTGTTCCACTGGCGGACGGTGTCATAGCCAATGCCCCAGCGTTCGAGCACACCGACGCTGAAGTTCTCAACAATGACATCGGCCTGTTCGACCAGGCGGCGAAAGATGTCCACCGCCTGTGGATGTTTCATCTTCAGACTGACACTACGTTTGTTGCGGTTCCACAGTGCAAAATAGGGAAAGGCGTTGCCGTTGACGCCTTGGGAGCGCTCTTCGGTTTGTAACTTGATGACCTCAGCACCGAGATCAGCGAGCACGCGCGTACAATACGGACCGGCGAGGACCCAGGTAAAGTCTAATATGCGAATGCCAGTGAGCGGTTTTTGTCCGGTAGAGGTGGAAGGTTGGTGTTGGTGGAGGCGTCCAACGTTGTAGCACGGTAGCAGGGTCAACAGGGGTAGCCGCAGGTGGCAGCGGTGGCGGTGCAGGAGTAGCTTCTGTACGGAACAGTGGTCCTGGAATCTTCACTGTGGGACCATTCCAGTCCACTGAGCGGAAAAATTCGCGCGCTTGAAAATGGTCATTATTGACTGATGTCCGGAACGAGTCAGCACTTCGCCGAACGGGAGATGTCGCTGTTGCCCACCAAGGAACAATTCGTGCGCATCTTTTGTCAGCTGCCCACGCCCGCAGGATCTCCATGATATGCGGAACGTGCGGGAGAACTCTTCAGCATCTCCGAGAGATCAAGCTCTTTGAGATCACCGGCCATGCCATCTTTATCGAGCCATTCGACCATCGTGGGCATATGCATACCGGGAGTAACCATCGCGTATCCAGCTGCGCACCGCATAACCTCGAACGCACCGCTCCAGTGCAGTGATGCTTGCCGTGGGGCAACAGCGAGAGGAAACATTTTGGCGA
This sequence comes from uncultured delta proteobacterium, assembly GCA_963733195.1. Lineage (GTDB taxonomy): Bacteria > Desulfobacterota > Binatia > Bin18 > Bin18 > VGTJ01. The sequence goes on along the minus strand of CAVTCR010000003.1, from coordinate 24,977 downwards.
AAGAACCAGAACATCAACATCTGTTCGGTACAGGCAATCACAGACTGTTGGAGTGAGAGATCAATATGTTGGCCGCGGCCAGTTGCTCGTGCAGCGTACACTCCTGCAAGCCGCAAATAGCGGCGAAAAGGCCAGCGGTATTGAAACATTGTCTACCCCAACCATTGAGTGGTGCGTCTGGTGTGCCCGTGATCGACAATACGCCACCAAGAGCAGCAGCGACGAGATCACTCATCTGCCACTGCGCTCGCGGCCCTTGGCGACCGAACGGAGTGAGTGAAACATGGACCAAGCGTGGGTTGAGTCTATGAAGCTCTGGGAAATCGATTCCCAGTTGCGCGAGTCGTCCAGGAGGCTCGGTCTCGATCAAGAGGTCAGCCCGTGCGGCAAGAGCTTCGAAATGCTCTTGTCCTGCGACGGAGTCAAGGTCAAGAGCGAGCCGTTGTTTCCCGCCGTCGTACCACCAGTCAAGAAGACCACCCTGCTTACCCGCGTCCCCGCTCATTGGCACCCCTGGTGAGCCGTGGCCGAGGCGGACAACATCGGCACCGGCTTCGGTGAGCAGTTTAGTGGCGAAGCGTCCGGTGTCGTCGGTGAGATCGATAACCCGGAGATCTTGTAATGCACCGTTCCTCGTCATGTCGGTCCCTCCTTGGCGAGCGGCCCACAGCTTAGCGCCGCTGCCCTCAGGTTTTCCAGTGGGGGCGTTCTCGTACTGGAAAGTGCTGGGAGGATAAGATCCGGGGTAAACCCAACTATAATCTGCTCTATTGGTACGCAACGTGATGCGACATGTGAAGATTCTCCTTTGACTGCGTTATCCGTAGACAGGACGAATCTTCCGACCTCTCATGACGAGCTTCTACGCGGGAACCATGGGAGAAAAGCGTTCGTCTGGGTGATGTAGTCGCGGTAGTCGGGTCTCCTCTCGGTGATCGTTTTCTCCAGCAGCGCCACGCCTGAGACTTTGAGGAGTAGGACGGTCATCATCAATGGACTGAGGATCGTCCAGAGACTGCCAGGGACCGCAAGCGTGAGGAGAAAGAATCCCCACCACACCATGGCGTCGCCAAAGTAATTGGGATGACGCGTATAGGCCCAGAGCCCGGTTCGCATAACGCGCCCACGGTTGGCGGGATCGGCTTTGAAACGGGCGAGCTGCCAATCGCCAACGGTCTCGAAGAAGAAGCCGATGCCCCAGAACAGTAGCCCTAGGATATCCGTCCAGGTCCACAATGGCGGACCTGCGCTTAGCTGGACGACAAACAGGGGAGTGGCAATGACCCAGATCAATATTCCTTGCAGAAAGAAAATGGTGAATAGGCTCATCCACCAGAAATTGTCTCCACGATATGCCCGCATAGTCTGGTAGCGCGGGTCTTCCTCGTGGCCCCAATTACGCCACAAGAGATACAGCGCGAGACGAAATCCCCATACTGTCACCAGGGCCAGAAGTAACCAGTGACGAGCAGTGATTTCTGGTCCCAGGATGCGATAGAACCAGGTGAGGCCGACAAAACCGAGACCCCAAAAAATATCCACAATACTGACGTCCCGCTTCACAAGACTCAGGAGCCACACGAGAGTTACCGCCGCTAAGATGGCGGCGAGACCGGCGAACAGGGGAGGAAAATACACCTGCACAGGCACGTTCTCCCTTAGACTACACGCGGGATACCGTTGGGTCGTCAAGCCGCAGAATCAAAAAAGGGCGTTCAGCCTCTACACCTTCAGACGAAACGCATTTCCTGATGGAACAATGGTCCCGATGGTTGGTGTGGCAAAATGCGCAGCCAAAATCATCCGACCGGTGTCAGCATTCCGTTCGAGAAACGCACGTCTGGTCGCTGCTGACGCTTTTGGGTCAGAGCAAAATCCACTACTCCACTGTGGCTCGGCAGTTTGCACGGGATGATGCATCATGATCGCCAGTCATAATGACCTCTTTGCCACCACCCTTTACGTGTACGCAGACGTGCCCAGGAGTATGTCCAGGTGTGGGTTCAAGAAAGACTTGGTCATCGATTGCGTGGTCGCCTTCGACTAACACTGCTTTGCCGGCTTCGACAATCGGAATAACGCTGTCAACGATGGAGCCGTCCCCAGTGCTTTTGTCTGTTTCACTTTCCTGTTTCCAGAACTCCCATTCTTTACGAGCGAAAAGATATTTCGCATTGGGGAAGGTCGGTACCCACTTGCCGTTGACGAGCCGGGTGTTCCAGCCGACATGGTCGACATGCAGGTGCGTGCATAACACATAGTCAACCTGTTCAGGCTTGACACCACCGACTTGCTCCAGTGTTTGCAGATACGGTCCCTGCATCTTACTCCAACCGGGGAAGAGGGCACGCTCCTTGTCGTTGCCAACACAGGTATCGACCAGGATAGTGTGATGCTTCGTGCGGATGACGTAGGTATGGATGCTCATGATGAACATCCCGTCTGTGGCGAGGAAATTGGGCGCAAGCCAGTGCTTGTGCGATTCAATCACTTCATTCTTCGCTTCTGGCAGAAGCTGTTGCGGTTGCATGAACGGGCCTTCCATTTCAACAACTCGTGAGATGTTAATATCGCCTAAGGCAAGATGTTTCATATGATCCTCCTCCTGTGGAAAATCGCGATCAGTGCTTCTCTACTACAAAGAACATTCAATGTGCCATTCCCCCTACAGGGACAGCAGCCGGAGAGATGCCTTCGACTTTGATCGGGCGGACCGGGACGGTGAGTAAAATCAGGGCACTGACAGCGGCGATTGCTGCATCGACAAAAAAGGGAATAAGCCAGTTGCCACCGCTCCCAGTCAACATATAACCAGCTGTGAGTGGCCCAAGAAACCCAGCGAAGGTGCCGAGCGTGTTAATCAGACCAAAGATCGCTCCGGCGAGGTGTTGGTTAAACTCGATTGCCACAGTGGAATAGCACGACAGGGCGCTGGTAAATAATCCGTAAAAGATAATCAAACAGATCACGCACAGGGAGGCAGAGGGAACCAAGGCGCCAGCAAGGAGAAACGGGATCGAGAGCGCGAGGCCAATCCCACCCATACGCGCACGAACGAACTGAGAACTCCATCCATTGCGTAACAGCCAATCACCGAGCATGCCGCCACCAACGAGGCCGATAAACGCACTGCCTTGTAGCGGAATGCCCAAGATCCCCATGATGCCGAGTGGATACCCTCGTGCTTCCACGAGATAGGTTGGTATCCAGAAGAGGAACATCCAGCCGACGTAGGCGAAACACATGTAGCCGAACGCGATGGTCAATAAGGGGAGATTGGTAAAGACCACTTGTAATGGCAGATCGGTTGCCGGTCGTGGTGGAATCTGTGATTCAATGTACTCACGCTCCGCTTGGCTTACGCGAGGATGAGACGCTGGTGTGTCATGGGCGTACCACAACCACACCGCAACCCAGACAAGACCGAACACGGCGTTGACGTAAAAGACAGTCTGCCAGTTACTGTGTAAGATGATCCAGGTCGTCAGCGGATAGGCGACCATCTGGCCAGCCGTAATTCCTGAGATGCTAAACGTATGCGCGAGACCAAACTCCGGTCGTGGAATCCACCGGGAGTTAATCGAGGCAGTAGCGGGAAACGTCATCGACTCAAAAACGCCAACGAAGAAACGCATAGCCAAAAGCAGAAAAAAAGCATTCGCCCCCCATGGGGTCAGAAAGGTAAACACAGAGAATCCGCAAAAGGCGAGGGCAAGGACTTTTCGCCCGCTCCAGCGGTCGGCAATCACTCCACCGGGAATTTGTAGCAACGCGTAGCCAATGAGAAACGCAGAGAACACCCAGCCGAACTCATCCTTTGTCCAGCCGAGTTCCTTCATCATGACTGGGGCGGCGACGGAGATATTGACGCGATCGACATAGTTAACAACTGAGCCCAGAAACAGTAGCCCAATCATATGGTAGCGAACCGGCAACGCCATGTTCCCCTCCTTGTGGCGAACCGAGGTACAGAATGGGCAGGACTCTACATGGAGAGGAGGGCGGGGACAAGACACGAAGCTAGGTTATAGGCCTCAGGCTGAAGGTTAAGGGGGGAAAGCGAAAGGAAATCAAAAGGCAAAAGTAAGGAAAGAGGAAAGGTAGGCGAAGATAAGTGAAAGGGCAAAGAGGGGAAAAGGCGACACAGGGAGGAGTTTTTCTTTTATCATTTCGCCTTGGTGCTACCTTTTCTCCATTTTCTCGTTTCGCCGTTTATCCTTTATCTCTGTCCCTACTGACTACTGAATGCTGGCTACTGACTACTTTTTTCAGATCGGCTTCACGCCCGCTAAAAAATCAATCACCGCTTTGCTGAAGATGTCATTCTGGTCACCAGCGACCATGTGGCCGGCATCAGTGACATCAGCGTATTGGGCATGCGGAACCGCATCAAGAAACTCTTTCACCGTTTCATCACTGATAACATCACTGAGTTTGCCACGCACAAGTAAGGTAGGAACGCTCAGTGCACGCGAAGCGGCGAGCAAACGCTCTGGGTCACGCCGGAAACGCGCCGGGTTCATCATCTGCGGGTCCCAATGCCACCGATAGCGACCATCAGGGCCTAAGCGAAGATTCTTGGCGAGCCCGGTGAGGTCCTTCGGCCGTGGACGGTGGGGAATGTAGGCTGCGACCGCGTCAGCCGCTTCTTCCAAATTGGCGAAGCCGTTGGGGTTCCCGGTCATAAAGGCACGAATGCGGTCGACCCCTTCGGTTTCTGTGCGCGGAGTAATGTCAACCAACACAACGCCTGAAGCGACAGGTTCAGAAGACTCACCAATGGTGATTAATGAAGTGATGCCACCAAGTGAGGCTCCGACGAAGACCGGTTTCTTCTGGAAGTGGCGCAATACGGAGCGAATGTCGGCGACGTACGAGTCGATTATATAGTTGCCATCTGGTGCCCAGTCTGACTCGCCATGGCCACGAAGATCTAACGAAACGGCGTACCAGCCTTGCGCTGCCAACGTGCGGGCGGTGCCGCCCCAGGCAAAACGCGTCTGTCCGCCGCCATGCAGGAATAAAATGGGAGGGTGAACGGGATCTCCCCAAGCGTCGCCAACTAGGTTGAGTCCTGCATCAGTTTTGTACGTTACCCGTTGTCCGGGCGAAGAAAGAGTTGCATTTGCCATCAGTTTCCTCCTTAAGGATGGTAGGAACTGAGAAGAATCTACCTAAATTATGAAAGGAGCACAAGAGGTGAGGGAGGGGATAAAGGATAAGGGGCAAAGGATAAAGAACGAAATGGGATGAGGAGAGAGAATGTCCTCACGTTTCTTGCCCTTCTCCCTTCTCCTTTATCTGTTGTCCCATTTTGTTGGTTCCCCCAGTTCTCACCTGGGCTCTACTCACTTAAGCGGAATGCGAGACCGTAGACACTTCACCCCTCGCATTTTGGTGTCCTTTCTCTGTAGTAATCCGCATACCGTAGAACGACCGCCACACAAAAACGAGTGAGGCGACGAAAAACAACCCCGCCAGCATGTGTGCCGTTCCTGAGTCCATTGTAATGGCGAGTTCGACTGCCAACAGGCCAAAGAGCGTCGTGAACTTGATCACCGGATTCATTGACACCGACGAGGTGTCTTTGAACGGATCACCTACGGTATCGCCGACGATAGTGGCGGCATGGAGGTCTGACCCTTTTTCTTTGAGTTCAACCTCGACGATCTTCTTGGCATTGTCCCACGCGCCACCGGCATTCGCCATGAAGATGGCTTGGAAGAGACCGAAGAGCGCAATTGAGACTAAATAGCCGATGAAGAAATACGGCTCTAAGCAGGCGAAGGCTAGGGTACTGAAGAAAATGGTGAGAAAGATGTTAATCATGCCGGCTTGCGCATATTGGGTGCAAATCTCCACTACCTTTTTACTGTCTTCCACCGAGGCTTTCTCGACACCCTCTAACTTTATGTTATTTTTTATAAACTCGACGGCGCGATACGCACCGGTTGACACGGCTTGGGTTGACGCGCCAGCAAACCAGAAGATCACCGCTCCGCCACTGATAAGACCGAGAAGGAACGGCGCATGTAACAAGGACAGGAACGCCATGTTTTCTGCCCTTAGGCCCGTGAGCAGGACGATAATCGAGAAGATCATCGTCGTCGCACCGACTACTGCCGTGCCAATCAGCACTGGTTTTGCCGTTGCTTTGAATGTATTCCCTGCACCATCGTTTTCTTCGAGGTACTGCTTAGCTTTTTCAAATTCTGGAAAGAAGCCGAAGTCACGTCTGATCTCTTCCTTAATGTCGGGGATATTCTCAATGAGCGAGAGTTCGTAGACTGACTGAGCATTGTCGGTCACCGGACCGTAGGAATCGACGGCAATCGTTACCGGTCCCATCCCAAGAAAGCCAAACGCGACCAAACCGAAGGCAAAGACTGGGGCTGGGTTGATAGAGAACGAACTCCTCATCAATACCCCAAGTCCCTTCGCCGCTCACTAAGTACGCAATTCCCATCAGGCTGACGATTACTACACCCATCCAATAGGCGCTGAAATTGCCCGCGGTTAAGCCGGAGAGCACATTCAGTGAGGCTCCGCCTTCGCGTGAGGCGGTGACGACTTCGCGGACGTGGCCGGATTCGGTTGAGGTGAAGATCTTAACCACTTCCGGGATCACTGCCCCGGCGAGGGTGCCACAGGTGATAATCGTGGAGAGCTTCCACCAGAGCGTGCCGTCACCCATGTTGCCAATGAGCACCAGTGACACAAGGTAAGTCAGCACGACCGAGACAATCGAAGTGATCCACACCAGTTGTGTCAACGGCGCTTCAAAGTTCATGTGGTCGACAGTGCCGTAACGCCCCTTCGCGATCGCTTCATTCAGAGCATATGAGGCCCCAGAGGCGATGACCATGACAATGCGCATCATGAAGATCCACACGAGCAATAGCACCTGATATTCAGGCTCGATGGCGAGGAGGATGAAAGTGATGAGCGCGACACCTGTAACACCATACGTCTCGAAGCCATCCGCGCTGGGACCGACGGAATCTCCGGCGTTGTCCCCGGTACAGTCGGCGATCACGCCAGGGTTACGCGCATCGTCTTCTTTGATTTTGAAGACGATCTTCATCAGGTCAGCGCCGATGTCAGCGATCTTGGTGAAAATACCGCCGGCGATGCGTAAGGCCGAAGCACCGAGCGATTCACCGATGGCAAAACCGATAAAGCACGACCCGGCATATCGCCTGGGATGAAGAGAAGAATGCAGAGCATGATGAACAGCTCAACGCTGATCAAAAGCATGCCGATGCTCATGCCTGCTTTAAGCGGGATGGAGTAGCAGGGGAATGGCTTCCCGGCGAGTGCGGCGAACGCAGTGCGCGAATTAGCAAAGGTGTTGATGCGGATACCGAACCAGGCGACACCATAGCTACCGGCGATGCCGACAAGGCTAAAGAAAAGGATGATCAGCACTTGGCTGGCGGGGTTGTGCTCCAAGAAGCCGAAATAGACAACCATGATAGCGCCGATCAACACCTCGAGAACAAGGATGAATTTTCCTTGGGTGATCAGGTAGGTTTTACAGGTCTCGTAAATCAGTTCCGAAATCTCGCGCATCGAGCGATGCACAGGCATGTTTTCCAGTTCTTTATAGATCTTCAACCCGAAGATCATACCACCGACGCAGACAAGGAGGCCGAGCATGAGGAATGAATTACCCTCCATCCCGAAGAACTCGGCAGTGGACAGATCAGGCAAAACGAGGTCTATCTCGCTGGCCGACGCAGCAGACGCGACCAAGAGCAGAGCAAATGTGAGGAGACTGCGAATTATCCCGACGAAACTCTGTTGCCAGCAACTCGAAGCGTTCTCATGCTGTCCGCCACATCGTAGCTGCGGAAACGTACAACTGCGGCCTAGGATACGTACTCCAAGGGTCAAAAACGACATTACAAACCTCCTGTAGGAATTCTGTTCGATATTAGGAGCATAAATACCCCCTGTCGTTGCCTGATAAGCGGGAATATTCAATTTAGATACCCTCTGTCCTGAATGCCCGTGCCGGGAGAATAAAGGACCAGTCCCAGGAGGTCAATGTGGCAAAGAGCAGGCTGTTCAACGCTGTTAAGTTACAGAGTCTAAGTCATTGCGAGGAGCCCTTCGACACGCTCAGGATAAACTTCGCGAAGCAATCCCCTCAGGAAGGCAAAGATTGCTTCGCTCTTGTGGGTCGCTGCTCAGAAACAAAATGCTCCGCCCACTGCCTCCCTGGATTCCAGCTTTCGCTGGAATGACGCAACACATGCCCGTCATTCCGGGCAAGCGCGCGAGACCCGGAATCCAGGAGCATCAGTTTCTCCCTCCACGCTTAGCGCCGCACTATGGGTAGACTCGCAATGACATCCGACGTAACTTCATGCCATGGCGGGCCGTCTAGTGCGGTGCAGGCAGGCCACACTGAAGACTTCATGTTCCCTTGTGATTATCGCGACCCAAGCGATTTCAGCATTGGCAGTGATGGAGCAAAGAACGTCGCACCGGTGACTGCTTGGGCGAAGTCCATCAGCTGATCGTGTAATCCATCCCCAGCCGTGCCATACATGCGCCTGAGCATTTTTTCTGGAATGTCGAGGTTTTTTGTATAGGCGATAAAGAACAGGCCGGATTCCGACACCGTGCCATACGGAAAACTATGGCGCACGATTTCCAGCTCCTGGCCGTTTTCTTCCATCACAACACGGCTGATATGCGCGGTCGCTGGTTTAAGTTTATCTGATAATTCTTTGCTGTCTTTTTTCTTGCGACCAATAGCTCCTTCTTGTTCTGGCAGCGGAACGGTTGCCCACTTCTTTAAGTTGTGGACATAGCGCTGAGTGAAGACGTAACTTCCCCCGGCAAAGGCTGTGTCCTCTTTGCCGATCAATGCGACTTCGGTTCGGTCTTTGTTGCCTTTGGGATTTTCTGTGCCGTCGATAAAGCCAGTCAAGTCACGTGAGTCGAGGTACTGAAAACCGTGGACTTCATCCATGACCTCGACCATGTCACCGAGTTGCGTCCGAATACGCATAGCGAGTTCAAAGTTCAAGTCGTGCCGCTTGGAGAGAATATGTAAAAGAAGATCACCGCCAGTGCTTGGCGCACTGAGGCTGCCATTGCTGATAGCTTTGAAGGGACGCAGTCCGGCTGGTCGTTTCTGTGGCGAAATGGCATCCCAGAACTGGGAGCCAAAACTCACTGTGCAGACGAGCTTGGCATGGGGATCGATCTCGCCAACCTTGGCAGTAAGGGCTGGTACGCTGGCTGCGACTTTGGCGACCGCTTTCCCGTTGGTGGCAGCATTGCGTACTCGCAAGACGAGGAACAGTGCGTTAGGGCTTGGGTTGGGGACAATCCCGGCTTGGGGCTGTACCATACAGAAAGAATCTCCTTTTGTGATTATTGTTCGATGACGGCGAGTGCCTCTCCCGGTGTGGCGACAGCGATATACAAGTCGCGAAATCGCTCATGAATGAACGCTTCGGCGAACCCGCGCTCGAACTGTCGTAACAGGCCGTCAAAGTATCCATTGGTATTCACAAAGACAATGGGCTTGTGATGAAAGCCGAGTTGCTTAAACGAAATCATTTCCAGAATTTCTTCGAGTGTCCCAAAGCCGCCGGGAAGAGCGATGTAGGCGTCGCCAAATTCGTCAAGACCGCGCTTACGGGATCGCATGTCATCTACCGAATGCATTTCGTGCCCGTCTTGGGCATATCCTTTCTCGATAAACTCCGCGAGAATAACTCCTCTGACTTTCCCCCCATGCGTAAGGGCGGCCTGGGCTAACGCCCCCATGAGCCCGATATTACCACCTCCATACACGAGCGTGTGGCCGCGCTGTGCGATCAACCGGCCCATTTCGGTTGCAACATCGAGATAGTTCTGTGAGACGCGTTTACTCGAAGCACAGTACACCGTGAGGGAGAGCGAGCGAGAAGGAGTGGGAGAAAGCATAGTCGTCGCAAGTAAAAATTAAGAATGAAAAATTAAAAATGTAAAAAAGAAGAGTTAAAAATGGAAAATTAAGAATGAGGAATGAAGAGTTGCGAATGAAAGACTGTCTCTTTTCATTCTCCATTCTCCATTCTCCATTCTCCATTTTCCATTGCTCTTAAAGCGCTTTGGCTATCTCGTCTAGGGCATTTCCTACGGTATGGACACTGCGAAGAAGACGTCGTTACACCCTGTCACCTCTCGAAAGAGAAAAGGGGGATATGGGGGCAGAAAGTACTGCTCAGTGAAATGACCCGTTGCAAAGTTCCAAGAGCTGACCTGCGTGGTGGTTGTGTGAATGTTATCGAGAATAGGCAGACACTCTGACCCCAGCAATATAGATTCGCCGAATGTAAGATGGTAGGACGCTAAACATAAAAATACGTCGAGTAAAAAGGAGGGGACACACATGGGCCGAACGTACAACGTTATTGATTCCGATGGACATGTATTGGAGCCGCCTAACTTTTGGGTAGAGTACCTGGACCCGCAGTTCCGCGACCGTGCACCACAACTCAAAGTCGATGCTGATGGCAAAGAGCGCCTGCTGATCGAAGGCCGTATGATTGGTGGTGCAAAAGGACTTGGCTTTGCCGGAGCTATTGGTGCGCGCCAAGGTGCCGCTAGGCAGGACATCCGCTATGTCGAAGGCAGAAAAGGTGGGTTCGATCCGCATGCGCGTATTCCTGATCTCGACCTCGATGGCATTGACGCCGTGTTTCTCTATCCCACGCTTGGTCTACTGTCTGGTGCGATTCAAGATCCGCTGCTGGCTGCCGCTGTTTGCCGCGCCTACAACCGTTGGCTGGCAGATTACTGCAAGCCGTATCCTGATCGCCTCTTTGGCGTGGCGATGCTGCCGATGCAATCAGTCGAACTGGCGATCGAAGAGATGAAGTACGCGCGCAAGCAGTTAGGCATGCGTAGCGGTTTCCTTCGTCCTAATCCCTACAACAATCGCATGCTGAGTGACCCGTCGTATGATCCGTTCTGGGCCGAAGCGCAGGAGCTTGATTTTGCTATTGGCATCCATGAAGGCACTGGTGGCATGCCAGCGGCGGGTGTCGAGCGTTTCGAGAGCCCGGGCGCCAAACACATTGTTTCTCACACAGTCGAGATGATGCTCGCCAGTTTGAGTGTGATCTGGGGTGGCGTCTGTGAACGGTTCCCAAAAGTACGCTTCGCGTTCCTCGAATCAGGTGGCGGCTGGATTGCACCATGGCTCGATCGCATGGATCGTCACTTCGATGACAATGGGGTCTTCAATGACACGACGCTGAAGATGCTGCCGAGCGAGTATTTCAAGCGGCAGTGCTGGATTGCTTTCGAGCCGGTGGAAGGCAGCTTGTCGGTGCTTGCCGACTACCTTGGTCCAGATCGGATTCTCTGGGCGACCGACTATCCGCATCCTGATGGGTTCTTTCCTGGCGCGCCGAAGATGATTGCCGATAAATTGCCGAAGAAGTATCGGCGGCAAGTGTTGGCCGAAAGTGCGATACAGCTCTACAAGTTGAATTGAGGAAGAGTATCGGGGCGGTCTGCAGACCGCCCCGATCAATCACGCCGATACAGCAGCCAGCGATCACCGATCTCTGAGGAGAAATCTTTGATGAAAGCGCTCTCAGACCTGCAACTTCCGCAGCAGCTATGGGGTGCACTCCAAGAGACAAAAAGGCGAATCTCTGCAGAGTTTGCCGTTGATCGTATTGTGCTCTTTGGCTCAGTCGTGCGAGGAGAAGCGGATGAGGAGTCTGATGTAGGATTTGCTGATTGTTCTCCGGGAGTTTCCCGAATCATCTAGTGCGCAATCAAATTTCCCGATTGCTCCTAGACATTAATTTAGAGTACGACACTAACCTTAGTGGTTTGGTGGTGGAGCAACCTACGTGGGATGAAGGCCTGTTAACCGTATTACCAATACATGCAGAAGTTCAGGAAGAAGGTATACGGTTATGAGTGAAGCGGTTCTGCGACCTCTGATAAAGTCCTTACCCCCAGAAGAATCTGGCGCGAACGACTAAGCGTTCGCGCTTTGTAGAACAGCCTTTACTGCGCACCAGCCGCCATCAACTGGTTCACCGACTTTTCGACGATCGTCCCTTTGAAGAAATCAGGATTCATGCCAGTCCACAGTGTCGTCGGATTAGTAAAGACAAAATCACGAAAATCGTCTTCTGTAATCACACCATGTTCCACTAGCTCGTACGCTTCTTCGGTGACCTCGGTCATGTCCGGCACATCCCAATGGCCAATGTCTGAGCTGTACACGGCTTTAATCTTTTGACCAAAAGGGTTCGCTTTGGTGTTGAACGCGGTCGCATTCATCGGATCATCTGCCTCGCAGCCAAAATAAAAGTGCGGGACAAAGAGGTCGCGAATGTCCTCTTCTTTGGTCACGCCACTGCGCGCAAAGTCGTTGGTGTTGGCCGGCGCGGCCTTGGTGTTAATCGTCGCACCGCTGGCTGTGCTTAATTGCTCAAGCTTCCCTTCTGTCACGCGACCGCCATACCTTCGGCATAGGTCCACGACTAACTCCATGTTAAGATTCGCCGGATTGTAATTTTCAATGGCCTCAGGATTACGTTTCTTCCAGCGAGCGATGAGATCAGCGTACAGTCGCGCGCCGGTACTCACGCCACCTTCTAGGAACGCAAACTTGAGAGTCGGAAAACGTTTTGTGACACCACCAAAGAACAACGCCTTGCACAGCGCTTCGCCGGCTTCGGCGAAATGACCGATGTGATTATACATGTAGGTTGAAATCGACGTGCGATGCCCCCAGCCCATTCCCGCCGAATGGAAGGTGGGAGCCACTTTCAGCTCTACACACTTTGCCCACACTGGATCGTAGTCATATTCGCTTTCCAGACAGAACGTATCCAGCCAGTAGGCATATTTCGCCATGTCCGGCGCGTTGTGTGCGACATGCGGCACAGGGCGAAGTACGTGGCCAGCCAACATTACCGCTTTCATTCCCAACGTCGTCACAGCATACTCAAGTTCTTCAACCGCTTCTTGCGGGGTATGCATGGGAATCACTGCTACTGGAATGATGCGGTCATTGTATTCGCGAAACACGTCAGCATGATACGAGTTGAACGCGCGACAGGCGGCGCGGCGGATCTCTTCGTCGTCGAGATGCGGAGCGAGAAGGCCGAAAGTCGGATAGACGACTGTGACATCCAACCCCATGTCATCCAACCGTTCATACAGGAGCTTGGGTAACATCGCGGTCACGCGATCAAGCGTGTTCTTAGCCGGTAGCGCCCACCAGGGCGGAACTGTCACTCGCTGATTACGACGCTCCTCCGGTGAGAGGCGGTGCCAACTCAGCATCCCACCTAAACCGGATATCATCCCTTGGGTCCGTTCAGTTTTGTAGCGCTCAATAATGCTGGGCCCGCCGATGCTGCGCAGATAGTCCATGACGCCAGGCTCGAACTCGACAGTGTGACCGTCGGAGTCGATCACCGGATGACTCAGCCGCTTGCGTACCTCGGTAGATTTTGACACGTGCGTGGCCGACATAAACATCCCTCCTTATCGTGAGTCGGAAATGTGTGGGAGAAAGCGTGGGGTGTCACAATTAAGAATTAAGAATGAAGAATTAAGAATGGAAAAGATTTTTCATTCTAGTTTCACTCTTCATTTTTCATTCTTAATTCTTAATTCTTCATTGTTCCTACCGTTACAGTCCTTTGACTACCTCATCTACGGCGCTCCACTCGACAATCGGTGTGAGTCGCCGTTTGGCTATCAATCCTTGCGAAACAAGGGTGGCAAAGGGAACAAAGGTTTTTGCATGATCCTGAATGTCTAAGACGAGAATCATCTTTGCTTCTTCATTCGAGGCCCACGGGCCAGCTTTCAGCGTGACGCCAGGCGGGAATCCACTCTTTCCCCGAGAGCACATCTTTGAACATAGCCTGTAGTTTTTTTGCGTTCTCAGGTGGTGACGCATTCAACCAGATCTCATCCAGATACAATGGCATGTGATTACCCTCCTTTTGCAGTATGTTTTGCTTTCTCCCCTTTGCAGGACATAGCACAGTGGAGGAAAAAGAGGAAAGCGGCTGGCTTATGTAGGAGACTTATGCGAGTCCTCCTACCCCGCTCGTCCTGAGCGTAGCGTCAGCGAAGTCGAAGGATGGGCGGCGCACAGATTTCAGACATGAGCCAAGTAGCTTTCCCTGTCCGGCTTTGCTTCATACGCCTCCTTCATCTATAACCGGCGCAGCACGTATAGCAGAGGAGGGGATATGCTCGTGCGACTGATTGTTCTGATGACAGTCTTGACGCTCGGAGATCAGCCAGCGCGCTCTTGGGCGCAAAGTCCTTCCAGTGGTGCCAAGACGTGGAAGACGATCGCCGAAATGTCCCCCAAGGAGCGCGAGCGGATCAACCTATCAGCTGATACACCACGACATGCGCAGTTTCCATATCTGCCAGCAGAACCGTACCCGTTTACCCCGCCGTATACAGCAGAGGAAATGGGATTTCGCTCGATGGAGTTTCCCCATCAGCCACGTTGGTCGTGCGTATATGCGGACGCCGGTGCCACCATTGACCACTGGGGTCATCTCATTGTCCAGAGCAAGACGGTCGGGTTAGTTGCCTACAATGGGGGACAGGGGTTGAAGACGGAAATCTACGATACGACTCCTGGTGAAAGCTTTGTGACCTCACTCTCACAAGATACGGCACCAGCGGAGAAATACGGTAATCAGTCGCTCTTTTCTCGCTATCGCACCGATAAAACGTTTACCAAGAAGATTGACATGTTCGTCTACACAAACGGATTGCGGCGGGTGCGACGTCAGCCACAGCCTCGCCGTAGTGATCGTTTTCCTAATCAAGCTTTTACCTTTGATGACACCTTTGGCCGTGATGCCTGGGAATGGTCGTGGCGGATCATTGGTACTGACGTGATCTACCAGACGCTGCGTTTTCCCAACACCCGTAAGTCGATAACGCTCACCGATGCAAACGGGCAGTTACACGATACGCCAGTGAGTGAGATCAAACCGATGGGGAAAGACTATCCTGCCTATACTTCTGACGGTGGGGTTCCTTGCTACGTGGTTGAGGCAAAATCGCGCGAGGACTGGTCGCCGGGTTACTACGCGCCACGTATTCTTTACTGGCTCGATCAACACGCCTTCTATCCATTACGTATTGAAGAGTACGATCGCGAGGGCAAACTGATCTTTATCGAGACGCGCGTGGCAGAGCTGCGCAACCCAGAATTGAAAGACCGCGGCTACGGCATGCAGCTTGACCTCTATTGGGATCTGACGACCGATCTGATGACGTACTCCGCGCACGACGGGCATCAGTTACGCGAGTGGAGCGAAGAAGATCGCAAGGCATACTTTAATCCCGATTTTCTTCGGCGGGTGTGGTTCATTGGCAACATAAAAAGTCAGGCGGACGTCAACAGCCCGGAAGAGTTCTTTCTGCGCCCGGCACTGTTTGAAGACAAATTTCCCGGCGAGCGCAAGATCGACTTACCATCAGACCTTCGTGCCCGCATCGATGCACAAGAGAAAGCTGGGCATTTAGTATTTAGTGAAGAGCGCGTGGAGAAGTGAGACTGGGACTGATCGTAGATACTGCTGGCGAAATCCTCCCTATCCCTCCTTTTCCACCTGTGGCCGGTGGCAGGCCAAAGGAGGGAACCTAAATGCCCCCTTTGGAAAAGGGGGCCGCGCGTAGCGCGGGGGGATTTAGCAGTGCTGAGAGTGGGAGGAAAACATTCGCCAACAGTGTCATTGATGCCCGCGTATAAAAGCACAGTCCGTGTCCGCGTGTAGTATAGTGACTCATCATGACAGATTTCCTCACTTGGTTACGATCCCTAGGCCTGGATCGGTACGCTCAAGTTTTCGCTGACAACGACGTCGACCTTGAGGCGCTCCGGCTCCTCAACGACAGAGAACTACAAGAATTGGGCGTCTCGCTCGGGCACCGCAAGAAGCTCATGAAAGCAGTCGCTGATCTTGCGGACAGTTCAACTGGGACCGGGGGCGAAAAGGGGAAAGGGGAAAAAGGCGAAAAGGATAAGACAGCAGAAGTTGTCAGTTCTCAGTTGTCAGTTCTCAGTCCCCAATCCCCAGCCCCTAACACCCAGCCCCAGGCGGCGGAACGCCGCCAACTGACGGTAATGTTCATTGACATGGTGGGCTCCACGGCGCTTTCTGCACAGCTTGATCCGGAAGACCTGCGCAACGTCGTGCAGCAGTATCAACAGACTTGTACGGAGGTGATTCAGCGCTACGACGGCCACATCGCGCAGTATCTCGGTGATGGCATTCTCGTATACTTTGGCTATCCCCGTGCGCATGAAGATGAGGCCGTGCGAGCAGTACGGGCGGGGTTAGAGATTATCCAGGTGCTACAATTTCAGGTCCCTTCGCCCCAGCCAGAGAGAGGACAGGGTGAGAGCCCAACTCCACGTCCGCATCGGTATCCACACCGGGTTAGTCGTTGTCGGAGAGATAGGCGATGGCAGTCGCCATGAGCAGTTAGCCTTGGGCGAGACGCCGAACCTTGCGGCACGCATTCAAGAGGTGGCCGCTCCAGATACCGTCGTCATTAGCGCAGCCACACGTCGCTTGGTACAAGGATTGTTCGAGTATCAGGATGTGAGTGCTCAATCGTTGAAGGGAATCAGCGCTCCGCTCACGCTGTACCGGGTTGTGCGGGAAAGTGAGGTTCAGAGTCGTTTTGAGGCGGCGACTCAAGCCGGACTGACACCGTTAGTCGGGCGGGAACATGAAATCGCCCTACTGCTGGAGCGCTGGCAATTGGCACAGGATGGTGAAGGGCAAGTCGTCCTGCTCTCGGGTGAGCCCGGCATCGGCAAGAGTCGGATTGTGAGTGCGCTGTGGGAACGCCTGGAAGGCCAGGGGGCGCAGGCACTGTATCGTTACGTTTCCAATGTTCACCCTACTACGTCAACAGCGCGCTCTATCCGATCATCGACAACTTCGAGCGAGCGCTGAAATTCGGGCGCGACGAGACGGCTGATTCCAAGCTCGATAAGCTCGAAGCGTTGGTTGTTACCCACTATGGCCAGCCGCTCACCGATGTCAGGTTCCTCGCCGCGATGTTGTCGATTCCGTGTGAGGAGCGCTACAGGGTCAGTGCCATGACGCCCCAAAAACACAAAGATGAGACGCTGCGGTCGCTCGTCGATCTTACCGAAGCGGCGGCCAGGAAGCACCCGACGGTGATGGTATTCGAGGATGCCCACTGGGCCGACCCCACCAGCCTGGAGGTGCTTGATCTGTTGATCGACCGAGTCCGGACCACACCGCTGCTGCTCGTGCTGACCCATCGGCCTGAGTTTCAGCCGCGCTGGTCGGCGCATGGCCATGTCACGGTGCTCAACCTCTCCAAGCTCACACGTGCACAAAGTGGTGTGATCGTTGCCAAGCTTACCAGCGGCAAGGCACTGTCAAAAGAGGCTGTACAACAGATTGTGAGTAAAACGGATGGCGTGCCGTTGTTTGTGGAGGAACTCACGAAAACCGTCTTGGAGTCTGTTGAGTCAAGCGAGTCTCAGGAGTCTAACGAGTCGCCCCACCCCACGCCCCTCCAACTAGCAATTCCTGCAACGCTGCAGGATGCTCTGATGGCTCGACTAGATCGGCTTGGGGCCGCGAAAGAGATCGCGCAGATAGGCGCAGCCATTGGGCGAGAGTTTCGCTACACGCTGCTAGCTGCTGTAACCTCCACCCCCAAGCCCGAGCTCGATCGCTCGCTCGAACATTTGACCGACTCTGGGTTGGTGTTTCGGCGCGGCACCCCGCCCGAGGCGGCCTACACCTTCAAACACGCGTTGGTGCAGGATGCGGCCTACGACTCGCTGTTGAAGAGCCGTAGACAAACGCTGCACGCCACGATTGCACGGGTACTGGCAGCAGACTTTCCGCAGACTACTGCTACCGAGCCTGAGCTGCTGGCGCATCACCTGACGGCAGCGGGGCAGGCCGCGGCAGCGATTCCGTTCTGGCAGCAGGCAGGCACGCTAGCATTGAAACGTCTTGCGCTCAACGAAGCGATTGCGCACCTGAACCAGGGGATGGCGCTCATCGGCACGCTGCCGCCGTCTCCAGAGCGCGACGGGCAAGAACTGGACCTGCGCACGCCGCTTGGTACGGCCTGGATAGCGCTCAAAGGCTGGGCAGCGCCTGAGGTGTGGACCAGCCTCCACCCGGCGCTGGGGTTGGCCAAGTCCCTCGGCCGCCACGACGCGTTACTGCCGATCTACTACGGACTGTGGGTGCAGCGTGATGGTCCAGGGCCGTGTCGCTGAGTCCCTCGACTGGGTCAATGAACATGCTGGCGACTGCTGAAGCCAGTGGCGATCCAGATCTGTTGATCGAGGCACACCGGGCGGCATGCGCGACCCACTTTTGGCGGGGAGATTTGACCCAGTCCCGCGCGCATGGCGACCAGGTGCTGGCGCTGTATGACGAGGAGCAGCACCGCCACCTCGCAGACCTGATGAACATCGACCCGAAGACGACTGTCGGCGTCTACGGCTCCTCTGGGAACCTGGATGCTGGGCTATCCGGATCGTGCGGTGCAGGTGAGCGAGGCCAGCGCTGCCCACGCACGCCGGCGTGGCCATCCCTTCGACCTCGGCTTTGCGCTTACTCTGGGCAGCCAGGTTTGGGATTACCGTTGCGAACCCGAGCAAATGCTGGCGCGGGTCGAGGAGGCCGAACGGCTGGGCCGTGCACACAGTCTGCCCTTTATCTCCGAAGTGCTGGCGCAGATGCTGGAAGGGAATTGCGTGGCTGCGGGCCGGGCGCCTCGCCGAGGGTATCCCGCAGTTGCGGGGTGCACTGGAAGCGTTTAACGCGCAT
Source organism: uncultured delta proteobacterium (assembly GCA_963733195.1). Classification (GTDB taxonomy): domain Bacteria; phylum Desulfobacterota; class Binatia; order Bin18; family Bin18; genus VGTJ01. The sequence continues at coordinate 6,114 of CAVTCR010000003.1, read as the reverse complement.
GGCGGCAAGCTTTGGATGCCGTACTATCGAGCGGTCCTGGCCGAAGGCTTGGCGTTGAGCGGTGACATCGAGGGCGGATTGCGGTTGCTCGAAGAGAGTCTCGCCCAGATTGCGCGGCCGGGCTGGGAAGAACGCTCGCACCTTGCTGAGGTGTTACGGCTCAAGGGCTGGATGCTGACGCTCCAAGGCGACTTGGAAGGTGCGGAGCAAAACTATCTCGCTTCACTTGACTGGGCCCGCCAACAACAAGCGAAGTCCTGGGAATTGCGCACCGCGACCAGCCTCGCGCGACTGTGGCAGCAGCAAGGCAAGAAAACCGAAGCTCACCATATGTTATCCGAGATTTACAACTGGTTCACCGAAGGGTTTGATACCAAAGATTTGCAAGAGGCGAAGGCGCTTTTGGAGTCGTTGAGTCGATAGAGCCTCTTGGGTCTATGGAGTCAGCAGAACAGTGCAGCATTGTAAGGATTGAAGAGTAAGATCATCCTATCAAGGCTGCTATTCCAGCGGAGGATGCCAACCAGCAAAGACCCAGAACCGTCGGGCTTCAACAACGTAATCGTTATTCATTTGTAGTGCATCTACGGTTGCACGACCACAAGGAGTCACACCGGTCACCCGGGTCCCATCCACACTCCACTGAAAATGCTCACGCCAGGTTTGTACACGAGGATTGAACAATGGCACCATCTCTTGCGTGACCGAGTCCCTCACGTCAGTTCGATTGCCCTTGAACTTGTTGCAGCGATGGCACGCGAGCCACAAATTCTCTCGCGCTGTCGGTCCTCCTGCCGATTCGGGAATCAGGTGCTCGATTTCGAGCGGAATGCCGGTGACCATTTCCGAGCTGAGGCAATACCCGCAGCGCCGACCCGCATCTTCGCGGACCTGCTGCTGGAGTGTCGCCGGGATGTAGGATGTCATTATTGAGCGGCTTCAAGTTGCGCCAAGGTCGGCAGTTGATGGCCGCGCCATTTGAGCAGCGCATTGGCATACGCTTTCCGGAGCATATGAGAGTTGGCCTCTTGATACAGTCCTTCCAGCGTTCCGCGCTCTACCGGCGTAAGCGTGCTCACTCTCTCTTTTTCTAACAGCGCGGTGTACCGGGCACTCTGTTCTGCACTCCAGCTTCCTTGGGCAACGTGTCGCAGTGCTGTGTCATCAAGCTTTTCCAGCGCAGCTAAATCCGCCCGTATGTGTTCGGGCATATCCTCCAACAGCGGTGGGATATTGGCATCCAGCGCTTGCAACACCAGACTTTCGAGCGGACGTTGGGTGAGCTCTGCTAACCGTTGCAGACGCTGATATAACAGGTCGGGCATATGAATCGCTACGGTTGACTCACTCATAATGTGACCTCTGCGCAATCACTGACCTCACTGTTGAAGGCAGGCGCTGTGGTCGGCGCTACGTATATGTGATCGCGGAGCGAGGTATCTCTCCTTTTATGTCTTCTTACGCGAAATCATAACGCGCAGTGGTATCTCGGTCAAAGGTTACACGAAGAATTCCTATAGTCGTCTCGGTTCGTCTCGCCTATAATCCGCTCAGGCAAGGGGAATAACATGGACCTGATGAACGTTTTAGACCAAGCCCGGGATTTGTTACAAAAGAAGGGGCGCATCACCTACCGGATGCTAAAGGCACAGTTCCAGCTGGATAATGAAGCAATGGACGCTTTGAGAGAAGAACTAATTGAAGGGGAGCGAGTCGCCGTCGATGAAGACGGCAAGGTGCTTGGTGTGGTCGGCACGGACCAGAGGTCGAAAAGGCGAAAAGGGGAAACGGCGAAAAAGACAGTTCGGAGTTCAGAGTCCGGAGGCCGGAGTCAAAACCAGTCACTTACACCCCGCAACACCTGGCCGAGCGCATTCGGGCCGAACAAGCGGCGCTGGAAGCACGGGGAGCAAGTGATGGTGAGCGCAAGACGATCACCGCGCTGTTTGCTGATCTCAAAGGCTCGACGGCGTTGATCGAAGGGCTCGATCCCGAAGAGGCGCGGGCGATTATTGATCCGGCCCTGCAGCTCATGATGGATGCCGTGCATCGCTACGAGGGCTATGTCGCCCAAGCGCTGGGCGATGGCATCTTTGCCTTGTTTGGGGCACCCCTTGCCCATGAGGATCATCCCCAACGGGCATTGTATGCCGCGCTGCGGATGCAAGACGAGATGCGCCGCTATAGTGATCACTCTGCGGCTGAAAGGCTATCCACCGCTAGCTGATGCGGGTCGGGATCAATACCGGCGAAGTGGTGGTGCGCTCGATTCGCAAAGATGACTTGCATGCCGATTATGTCCCGGTGGGGCACTCAACCAACCTCGCGGCACGCATGGAACAGATTGGCCACGCCGGGTCGATTCTTATTACGGCCTACACGCGGAAACTCACGGAAGGCTATTTTGCGTTCAAAGACTTGGGACAGACGCAGATCAAAGGAGTGGAAGAGCCACTCAACGTCTACGAAGTGCTTGGGGCAGGACCGTTACGCACCCGGCTACAAGTCGCTGCCCGCCGCGGTTTACGCGCTTTGTCGGTCGGCAGAGTGAAATGGAGCAGATACAGCGGGCATTAGAGCAAGCCAAGGCCGGGCATGGCCAGATCGTGGGCGTGATGGGCGAGCCGGGGTTGGGCAAATCGCGGTTATTTTATGAGTTCAAGCGACGCACGCCATAGCGCCTGCTGGTGCTCGAAGCCTATTCGGTGTCCCATGGCAAAGCCTCGCCGTATCTGCCCGTGATCGAACTGCTCAAGAGCTACTTCGAGATCCAGCCTCAAGACGATGAACGCAAACGCCGAGAGAAAGTCGGTGGGAAGGTCTCGATCCTGGACCGCAGCTTAGAAGACACGCTGCCGTATCTGTTTACCCTGCTGGGGATCGAGGAACAGCCTCGCCGTTGCAGCAGATGGACGCGCAGATTCGACGCAAGCGGACGTTTGAGGCGCTGAAGAAGCTGTTTCTGAGAGAGAGTCTCAACCAACCACTGATGCTGATCTTTGAGGACTTGCATTGGATTGATAGTGAGACGCAAGGCGTCTTAGACACGCTGAGTGAAGGTATTGCTTCCGCGAAACTCTTGCTGCTCGTGAATTACCGGCCCGAGTATCGGCACGAGTGGGGGCAGAAACCTACTACACCCAACTCCGCCTTGCGCCATTTGGCAAGGCCGAGGCGGAAGAATTTCTTGATATGCTGTTAGGCTTCCTGTAGGGGCCGACCGGCGTTCGGCCCACAAGGGCACACACAGGTGCGCCCCTACAGCCCTCAAACAGCTGATTCTGGACAAGACCGAAAGCACGCCGTTCTTCATGGAAGAAGTGGTGCAGGAATTGTTTGAGCAAGGGATTCTCAGCCGCGATGCGTAGGGGCACGGCTCGCCGTGCCCTGCCAACCGACCTGCATATTCCGCCGACGGTCCAAGGCGTCCTCGCGGCCCGTATCGACCGACTTGCGCCTGACGAAAAAGCTCTGCTTCAACAGCTCGCTGTCATTGGCCGCGCAGTTCCCGCTGAGCTTGATGCGCCATGTCATCCCTCAACCTGAAGACGAATTGTACCGCCTGCTCTCCTCGTTGCAGCGCAAAGAATTTCTCTACGAACAGCCCGCGTTTCCAGAAGTGGAATATCTCTTTAAGCACGCTCTGACACAGGAAGTGGCCTACGGCACGGTGCTCCACGAACAGCGCAAAGCCCTACATGAGCGAACCGCCCAAGCGATAGAAGCGCTGTACGTACCTCGCTGGACGAGCACTACAGCGAGCTAGCGCATCACTACACGCGCAGTGGCAATGCGGGGAAAGCCATCGAGTATCTGCAGCTAGGCGGGACAACAAGCAATGCAGCGGTCGGCTCATGCGGAAGCGCTCAACCACCTCACCACAGGACTGGAGCTGCTGAACACGCTTCCTGATACCCCCGAGCGCGCCCAACAAGAACTCACCCTGCAACTTGCCCTGGGCACTCGCTGATGGCGACCAAAGGCTTTGCGGCCCCGGAAGTGGGCACAGTCTATGCCCGAGCATTAGCGTTATGTCGGCAGGTGGGGGAAACGCCGCAGCTCTTCCCAGTGCTCGCGGGGCTGCGCACTTTCTATACGGCACAGGGAGAGTTACAGACAGCGCCGGAGCTGGGGGAACAACTGCTGCGGCTGGCCCAGAGCGTACAAGACCCGGCTCTCCTCGTGGAAGCCCATCTGCCGTTGGGGCACCCTTGTTCTTGCTCGGTGAGCTTGGCTCGGCCCGGGAACACTTCGAACAGGGGATTGCCCTCTGCGATCCTCGCAGCAGCGCGCTGTAATGCATCGCTATGGGCCGGATATGGGTGTCATGCTTTCCCCTCTCTGGCTCAGGTCTTGTGGATGCTGGGATATCCGGATCAGGCCAGGGAACGCAGTCGCGAAGCGCTGACCCGAGCTCAGGAGATGACTCTCCCTTTTAGCACGACTTTGGCCTGGGCCTTTACTACTGAGCTCCATGAGTTCCTGCACGAGATACAGGCCGTCGAGCAGCGGGCCGAAGCCCTGAGCGTCTCTGTCACGAGCAGGGGTTTTCGGGTTCTTTGCAGGTGGCCATCATACGCGCATGGCTGGGCACTGGCCATGCAGGGGCAGGAAGAGGAAGGCATCCAGCAGATACACCAGGGCCTGGCCGCCTTCGGGCCACAGGGGCGGAGTGCGACGGCTATAGTCTCGCTCTGCTGGCCGAGGCGTATGGAAAAACCGGACAGGTAGAGGAAGGGTTGACGGCACTGGTGGAGGCGCGGGCGGCTAGTGGAGAGAACGGGGGAACGTTTCTACGAAGCCGAACTCCACCGGCTGAAAGGCGAACTGACGCTGCAACGGGAAAGCAACAGGTCACAGGCAATGGGCAACGTGAAACATTACTGAACCCCGAGCCCCGTGCCCGATACCCAAAGCGAAGCCGAAGCGTGTTTTCTGAAGGCCATTGAGTTGCCCGCAGCAGCAGGCGAAGTCGCTGGAACTACGAGCAGTGATGAGCTTGGCTCGCCTCTGGCAGCAGCAAGGCAAGAAGGCCGAAGCTCACCAGATGTTGTCCGAGATCTACAACTGGTTCACGGAAGGGTTTGACACCAAAGATTTGCAAGAGGCCAAGGCACTACTTGATGCTTTATCGTAAGAGAGCTAATTACCGGTCCGGCGGAGCCGAGTTGAGTCTATATCCGCTACGAATGGAGGCGCGCGATGCGTGAAGTGTACGGAATCGGAGACTTTCGCTATGAGTATGTCGAGGGCTGGGGCACGCTGCCCGCGGGCGTCACCTTTCACGAATGCCCCGGCGTCGCCGTTGATGCGCGGGACAATGTCTACGTGCTCACCCGCGGTCAGCATCCAATCATGGTGTTCAACCGCGAGGGAACCTACCTCCGCTCATTCGGCCAGGGGTATTTTAGCGACCGTACCCATGGCCTGTATATCGCCCATGATAGTTCCCTGTTGGTGGCGGACGACGGCATTCATACAGTCCAGAAGTTTACCACGGACGGTGGCCAGTTGCTGGAAATCGGCCAACGTAACGCCCCTGCTAAAAAATGGAGTGGCGAACCGTTCAACCGGCCAACGTCAGCCGCGATCAGGCCGCGCACCGGCGACGTCTACGTGTCCGATGGCTATGGCAACTCCCGGATCCACGTGTATACGGGTGCAGGCGAGTACAAATTTTCCTGGGGTCGCCCTGGCATTGATGCCGGCCAATTCATCCGGCCGCACAATATCGCCATTGACGACGACGACCAGGTCTATGTCGTGGACCGCGAGGCGCACCGCATCCAGATCTTTGATCCGCAGGGCGCCTTCATCACCATGTGGAATAATATCCATCGGCCCGATGCCATGGTGCTATGGGGGGAGCATATCTACGTGGGGGAACTCAACGGCATGGGGGGCGTGGATGACGCCCCTGGCTTGGGACACCGTGTCTCTATCTATGATCTGAAGGGTCGCATGGTCTGCCGCTTCGGTGCCGACGAAGAGGGAGAAGGGCCGGGTCAATTCATTGCCCCGCACGGCATTGCCGTGGATTCCCATGGCGACATTTACGTGGCGGAGGTGTCCTACTCGATCCGCGGACGAAACCTGAAGCCGCCGCGGGAACTG
>CAVTCR010000002.1:0-38946 GCA_963733195.1 uncultured delta proteobacterium | reverse complement strand
AGAGTGTGTCCGTGATGTTGTGAGGGCTCATAGAGATGCAAGCGCCCGTTCCAAATAGATGAGCGCGCCGCCGCAAACTCGCCACGCCAGTAGAGGGGTGCTCCCATCGCCAGATGGGCCTCCACACGAAGGCCAGCCACTCCCCTCCTGCTCCGCCAAGGTCAGCAGTTGCTGCGCCAATTCGTGCCCCTTGTGAAAATTCGCCTGAATGTTGTGGAACACACAGAGCCCGCGCAGGATCGGAAACAGCTGCGGGACGTGCCCAATCTCTACAGCAGAGTTCGTCGAGCCCGCTCATACGCTCGCTCCTATCTTCTGGAGAGCCAAAGCCTTTGGTGGCTTGCAGAGGTTACGCCCAATGACCTGAGGTGCAGCGTGAGTTCTTGTTGGGCGCGCTCCAGCGGGTGTCTGGCCCACACGTATTGAGGGAGCTCTAAAGAAAGCGGTCGTCAAATGAGTGATCGCTTCCGCATTCGCCGAGCGTTGCACCGCCTGTTGTCCAGCCAGTGCAGATACTCGATCGCCTTCTCGGTGTTGCCACTGCGACTGTAGTGATGCGCCAGTTCACTGTAGTGCTCCTCTAGCGACGGTGCTGTAGAGGGCTTCTAGCGCTTGCCGTTCGCTCATGTAACGCTTTTCGCGCTCCTGGAGCACCGTGCCGTAGGCCACTTCCTGCGTCAGTGCGTGCTTGAAGAGGTATTCGACTTCCGGGAACGCGGGCTGTTCGTAGAGAAACTCTTTGTGCTGAAGGGGAGGGAGGAGGCGATACAATTCGTCTTCCGGCTGGGCGATGACTGGCGCACCAAGCTCAGTGGGAACTGGCGCCCAATGACGGCGAGTTGCTGGAGGAGAGCTTTCTCGTCGGGGGCGAGTCGGTCAATACGGGCCGCGAGAACACCTTGCACCGTGGTCGGGATGTGCAGTCCGTGGGTAGGGGGCGGCACGCGCGTCCTACACCGTCGCGGATCAAAACCCCCTGCTCAAATAATTCCTGCACCACCTCTTCCATGAAGAACGGCGTGCCTTCGGTCTTCGCCAGGATCAGCTGCTTGAGGTGTGGAGGGGCGACCGGTGTGCCCCTGCCCCTGGGGGCCGACACGCAGGTCGGCCCCTACAGGAACGCCCAAGAACACATCAAGGAATTCCTCAGCTTCCTCTTTACCAAACGGTGCCAAGCGCAATTGGGTGTAATAGGTCTTCTCTCCCCACTCATGCCGATACTCTGGGCGATAGTTCGTCAGCAGCAAGATCTTGGCAGAGGCGACGCCTCTCACTGAAGGTATCCAGAAATCCTTGCGTTTCCGTGTCGATCCAGTGCAAGTCTTCAAAGATCAGGATCAGTGGTTGCTTGAGACTCTCGCGTAAGAACAGCTTTTGAGTGCCTCGAAGGTCCGGCGGCGGCGGATCTGCGGGTCCATCTGCTGCAAGGGCGAGGGCTGTTCTTCAATCCCCAGTAAGGCGAACACATACGGCAGCGTGTCCTCTAAACTGCGATCGAGCATCAGCACCTTGCCGCCGACCTTCTCCCGTCGTTCCGCTCATCATCTTCGGCCTCAATCTGGAAGTAACTCTTGAGCAGCTCGATCACCGGCAGATAGGGAGATGCTTTGCCATACGAGACCGAATAGGCCTCCAGCGCCAGTCAGGCCCCATGGGAGAGGAGCTTGAATTCATGGAACAGGCGCGACTTGCCTAACCCGGGCTCGCCCATCACGCCCACGATCTGCCCGTGCCCGGCTTTCGCTTGCTCTAAGGCGCGCGTGAGTTGCTCCATCTCCCTCTGTCGCCCGACAAACCGCGTCAAGCCGCGTCGTGGCCGAGACCTGTAAGCGCGTGCGTAATGGGCCGAGCCTAGCACTTCGTACACAGAGAGCGGTTCTTCGACCCCTTTGATCTGGGTCTCCTAGGGCTTTGAACTCGAAGTAGCCGTCGTGAGTTTATGCGTGTACGTCGGTGACGAGAATCGAGCCCGGCGTAGCCATTTGTTCCATCCGCGCGGCGAAATTCGTGGAATGGCCGACCGGGACATAGTCCGTATGCAGGTCGTCTTTGCGAATCGAGCGCATCACCACTTCCCCGGTGTTTACCCCCACGCGCATGGCAAGGGGGGATAGCCTTTTGCCCGAGCGTATCGCCGTAGCGGCGCATCTCCTCTTGCATACGCAACGCAGCGTAGAGCGCACGTTGGGGATGATCCTCATGCGCAATCGGTGCACCAAACAACGCAAAGATGCCATCGCCTAAGGCTTGGGCGACATACCCCTCATAGCGATGCACGGCATCCATCATCAGCTGCAAGGCGGGATCAATAATCGCCCGCGCTTCTTCAGGGTCGAGTCCTTCAATCAAGGCGGTCGAACCCTTGAGATCGGCAAAGAGGGCAGTGATGGTCTTGCGCTCGCCGTCCGTGGCTCCACGCGCTTCTAGGGCACTTTGTTCGGCTCGGATGCGCTCGGCCAGGTGGGGTGGGGTGTAGCTACTTGGGGGCTGGGTGCTAGGGGCTGGGGGCTGGTCTTGTTGACTCTGGACCTTGGACTCTGAACCTTGGACTTTTGTTGACTCTAGACTCTGGACGCTAGACGCTGGACTGTTTTCGCCCTTTCCTATCCAAACGAGCACTTTCCCGTCTTCATCGATGGCGATTCGCTGCGCATCGATGAGTTCGCTTTCAAATCTTCGAGCGACTCGTCATCAAGATCGAACTCGCGTTTCAGCGCGCGATACGAGACGCGTTCTCTCCTGTCGCAGAAACTCGCCAGCTTGATCGACCATCTCGGAGAACTTCATCCTGTTCGCTCCATCTTCAAGCGGTCACCTCTTCTTCTGCGCCCACACTCCATATCTAAGTACCGCGTGAGCCATGTTAAGGGACTTGTCCCTTGTTCATGAGTAGCGAGGCCTAACAGTAACTATCACGAGGTTCCACGCTGATTACCAACGCTGGCTACACCCGTTCATTAAACGTGGCAATCTTCTTGAACGCGGTCAACACGTCTTCGTCGAATTTGTATCATTGATCTATGTAACCTCCCGCGTATGATGCTCCTCATACTCTCCGGGTCAAGGCGGTACATCCGTCAAGAGCAGAAAGGAGAATTCAGTGGATCAGTCTGGGGAAAACAGATTCGTGCCTGTGTGTTTGATGCGTATGGGACTCTTTTTGATGTCCACTCCGCGGTTGGCAAACATCGCGCACGTCTTGGTGAGCATGCGGACCGTGTTTCCCAACTCTGGCGTACCAAACAACTCGAATACACCTGGTTGCGAAGCCTGATGGGCCAGCATCGGGACTTTTGGCAGGTCACTCAGGATGCCCTTGATTTTGCTTTCGCGACCTATGGCGTGAGCGACCCGACTTTGCGTCACGATCTTATGCAGGCGTATCTCCAGTTAGATTGCTATCCTGAAGTTCGAGAAACACTTCAACAGCTCAAAGAACGAGGCTATCGCACGGCGATTTTGTCGAATGGCTCTCCCACGATGCTTGCCGCAGCCATTGCCCACGCTGATATTTCTCATCTCATCGACGCGACCCTTTCTGTCGAGGCGGTCAGCATCTACAAACCATCACCACGTGTCTATCACTTAGCGATAGAACAGTTAGCCGTAACTGCCCACGAGATCAGTTTTCAGTCCGCGAATGCCTGGGATGCTGCGGGCGCTGCCAGTGCTGGGTTGCGGGTGGTCTGGATCAACCGTTTCAGTCAGCAATGGGAACGACTAGGCACGGTTCCTGACGCGGAACTCCAGTCTTTGAGCGCTTTGCCGGCGCTACTTGCAGGAGAAGCAGGAACGTCACGGTGACGCTCCCGCTTGCTGATACTTAGCACTAGTGGTGACTATGACGGAGGCCAATAATCGTTGGCGGCTAGTCCTTGCAAGGCAAGACCATAACCTAAATTGTCCAGCATTAGTTGTTTGAGTCGCTGCGTAAGCACCACGCGCGCGTAACGCAAGGTGAGGGGTGGCTGCTTAACAAGCTGCTCGGCTAACTCCCAGGCTCGTGGCAACAGACGGCCAGCAGGTAAGACCTCGCTTACTACACCTATGCGCAAAGCCTCCTGGGCCGAAAGCTTCTGCCCAGTCAACAAGAAATATCGTCCACGGTTGATGCCCAATACCAGCGGCCATACGACATGCACGCCGTCGCCTGGTACCAAGCCGTTGGGAAAATGGGGTGCATCTTGGAACACCGCATGATCAGCTGCCACCACGATGTCGCACAGTACAGCAAGTTCAGCGTGGATAAACACCGGACCATTGACCGCTGCGATCATCGGCACCTCGATATCCAGGAGATTCATCAAAAGCTGTTTGGCATCCCAATAGATATGATCCCACACTCGTGGTGACATTTGCGTCGTCGGCAACCGTTGTCCGACATTGCTGGAATCGACCTCCTCAATGAAGGCAGATCCTGTTCCCGTCAGAATCACCACTTTGGTTTCCGGGTCTGCCCCGATGTCACGAAAGGCAGGCCCTAGCTCTCCATGTGGACCTCCACCCCAGCGTAGCGTACTGCCGTTACTATGCAGCGTGAGTTGAAGAATCCCGTCTCGACGCTCCATCCGCAGGTGTTGGTACTTTGTGGCGTAGGAATCGAAAGTGCTCATGTGATTTCCTTTTGACTCTCACTCCTAATATACCTGCGGCAGTATAGACCACACGGGCTAACGTCTCGCAAGAGACTATGACGGCTGATAAGTTGCCGTGTAGATGAAACAAATCTTTAGTTGAGGGGGCTCATGAAAAATAGTACAGAACGGTTGAGGCAAAGCTGGTCGATCGCAAGAATTCGCCCCTTTATCGTGGCGGTTTTCTTGATTGTCGGCATCTTTCCTGAGCTGACGACTGCAGACACCCTGGGCCCTGCAGATGGTGACGGCCTTGTTCCCACTGATCTCGAACGCATCAAAGTAGGCGATCCAGCTCCTGACTTTACTCTCGAAGCGGAAAATGGGACACCGATCATGCTCTCCCAATTTCGTGGGAAAAACTCCGTCATCTTGGTTTTCTATCGGGGGCATTGGTGACCATACTGCGTTAAGCAGCTCGTTGAGCTGTCGCACTTGCTTGCGAAAGAGAAAACCCAGATTCTTGCTGTGAGTATCGACACTCACGAAGACTCCCAAAAATTGCTGACGTTGCTGGCGCAGGAACCGAGTGACAAAGACTCGCGCTCCGTCGCTGGCGCTCGGACGGGACCGACCACGGTCGACTTTCCTCTCTTGGAAGATGCCAATCACCGCGTGATCGACCGCTACGGTTTACTCAACCCCAAGAGCAAAGGCTGGCCACATCCGGCGACCTACGTTATCGACAAACAGGGTATCGTGCGCTGGAAGTTTGTTGAGGTTGATTACAAAGTCCGCGCTACCAACGACATGATTCTTCAAGCGTTAAAGACTCTTCCGTAGAACAAGCGGCGGCGATTGACGGACAACATTTCAGTATGACTACGAAAGCCAATTGACAGGTTTTGTTATTCGACTTTGGTCGTCAAGATTGTCTTGACAAATATTGATTCGTCAAGTATGCCTTGACAACCTTGAGGAGGTGACGATCATGACAAAGTCAAAACGCAAGACCACGCTGTATTGTTCCTTTTGTCGCAAGGACGAGCATACGGTAGAAAAGCTGATTGGAGGTCCGGGCGTGTATATTTGTGGAGACTGTGTTGTCCTTTGCAACAAGATTCTGGCTGGAGAGTCGGTGCCACCATTTCCGGGTTGGGAGACGTTAAGCGATGATGCCCTGCTAGAAACGCTACGCCCAGCAGCAGTCACGGTCAGGACTGTAGAAGAGACACTCAAGCAACATGTCCAGCAGCTTCGCGGGCGAGGTGTGACCTGGACCCAAATTGGTGAGGCACTTGGTGTCACCCGTCAAGCCGCGTGGGAGCGATTCTCCGGTGAGGAATAACTCGCAGTGTTTGCATTTCGCTTGCAGCGCTTGCAATTGCTTAGTGGTGATTTACCATGACGAAGGAGAATGTTCCCATGCTTCTTCCGCTAATTGGTGGATGTGCTTGCGGTGCAATTCGCTATGAGAGTACCGGAGAACCCCTATTCTCGATTAATTGTCACTGCCGGGATTGTCAACGTGAAACAGGTGGGGCTTACGCTCCTATAGTAGGAGTGCCTACCGTGGGATTTCGGCTATTGCAAGGAAATCCACGTTACTTCGAGGTCACAGCTGACAGCGGGAGCAAAACGAGTCGGGCCTTCTGTTCCGAATGCGGATCGCCGCTATTTGGCCGACCCGAATCCCGGACTGACATATTAACAATCCGAGTTGGCAGTTTAGATCAACCAAGTGGTTTCCGACCGACCCAAGACATTTTCACCGCCCGCGCCCAACCATGGGATTACATGAATCCAGACCTTCCGAAAGTTCCTGGGTTGTCATAGAGAGGATTGTTGAGGGTGCGATGCTACACCACCGAAAGTGGTCTCAAAGCAGTGCGGAAGCAGATGATCGCAGAGGACTCGACAGACGATGAGCGTGAGAACAGTAAGTGCCACAAGGTATGTCACCCCATTGCGCGAAGGTGGATCGCTTCCAGCGATAATCGAAGCCGATGATGATGGAATGTATGTGCTCAAGTTCCGCGGCGCGGGTCAGGGACCCAAAGCGCTCATCGCGGAGTTAGTGGCGGGGGAGATCGCCCGTGCATTGGGGCTGCCAGTGCCTGAGATCGTTTTTGTCGACCTCGACCCCGAACTCGCCCGCACCGAGCCTGACCCGGAGATCCAAGACTTGATACGAGCGAGTGCCGGCCTTAATCTGGCGCTCGACTACTTGCCTGGCGCTGTGATGTTTGACCCGGTGGCAGAGAAGCCTGACGCGGATCTGGCTTCTTCGATTGTCTGGTTCGATGCGTACGTGACAAACGTTGACCGTACGCCACGTAACACGAACATGCTTGTCTGGCATCGACGGTTTTGGCTCATCGATCACGGGGCGGCCCTCTACTTCCACCACACCCGAAACACTTACCTCGAACGTAGCCGCGACTCTTTTCCCATGATCAAAGACCACGTCCTCCTTCAGTTTGCCAGCTCTCTCCGAGAGGTAGACGCGAATATGACCGGGCGGGTCACGCCAGGCATCATTGAGGGTATAGTGAGACTTATTCCTGACGCTTGGCTGGTTGGAGACTCCTCATTCGGTGGGCAGACTCAGCACCGGGATGCGTACCTGGAATACCTGCTAAGCCGGCTAGAGCCACCGCATGGTTTCCTGGAGGAGGCGATCCGTGCACGATCACTATACGTATGATTACGCTATAATCCGCGTCGTTCCCAAGGTCGAACGTGAAGAGTTCGTCAACGTCGGTGTGATAGTTTTGTGCTCGGCCCGAGGATTCCTTGACGCCCGCATTGCCCTGGATGAGCAGCGGCTGATGGCACTTGATGCGACCCTGGATATGGACTCCCTTCGGGTCCACCTAGAAACTATCCCCGCTATTTGTACTGGCGGAAAGCAGGCAGGGCCGATTGGTCAACTTTCCCAGCGGGAGCGCTTCTATTGGCTCAGTGCCCCTCGTAGCACTATAATCCAGATCTCGCCCGTACACACCGGACTGTGTAAGGACCCGACTGCTGCCCTTGAGCATTTGCTTGACACGATGGTGCGACCGTCTCGTGCAGAAGCCCCTGAGGCAGTGGCTAGGTTGGTGGAAACGTCCAAAGATGGGGAATAGGGTGAAGAGGGAGACAACAGGAACTCACGGGGAAGAGTTGCTCTGAAGGGAGGTATCGTGCGGGTTCGAGAAGAGATGGAAAGCGACTGGCCAGAGGTTTTCGCAGTCAATCAAGCGGCTTTTGCCACGCCAGCTGAAGCCAATTTAGTAAATTCTCTGCGTGAACAATGCCACCCAATCGTTTCCTTGGTTGCCGAGGAAGGCGGAACAATCATTGGTCACATTCTGTTTTCTCCTGTTCATCTCTCAGGTCATACAGATCTACGAATCATGGGCCTCGCTCCTATGGCAGTCCTACCAGGATACCAACGGAAGGGAATCGGCTCTGCTTTAGTGAAATCAGGCCTGGAAAAATGCAGGGCTCTAGAGGTTGGTGCGGTAGTGCTGCTTGGTCATATTGAGTACTATCCCCGCTTTGGTTTTGTCCCCTCTGTTCGCTATGGTATCAGGTGCGAGTATGAGGCTCCTGAAGAAGCGTTTATGGTGTTGGAATTGCAATCTGGTTACCTTGCCGGAAAGACTGGAATCATCCAATATCATGAAGCGTTCAAAAATTTATAACGCTTTGTTCTATAGAAAGGAAAACCCATGACGCATCGAATGGATGCAACTGACGAAAAGCCAGAAAAGATTGAGAAAACAGAAAGTCTTGCGGAGCAGCTTTCGTTCAAGGCTCGCTTTGTGCTCGTCTTTGGTGAAATCAATCACTCCGCCGCGCGAGCGACGTGTGAACGACTGATCGCGCTGACGCAAGAATCGGATGCTCCTATTAACGTCCTGATATCTTCACCCGGAGGTCACGTGGAGTCCGGGGATGCAATCCATGACATGATCAGATTCGTACGCGCACCGGTGACGACGATTGGTACCGGATGGGTGGCCAGCGCTGGGACCCATATCTTTCTGGCGGCACCAAAGGATCGGCGAGTCTGTTTACCGAACACGCGCTTTATGATCCATCAACCTGGTGGTGGAGCTGGCGGACCGGCAACCGATATCGCTATCCAAGCAAAGGAGATTCTGCGTACACGCGAGCGTATTGCCCAGGTCATTGCCAAACAGACAGGTCAATCACTGAAGAAAGTGCTTGCCGATATGGAGCGTGACTTCTGGATGAGCGCAGATGAGGCAATCGAGTACGGTATCGTCTCGCGGATTATCGAAACCCATCAGGAGCTGTCGTGACGGCCATGCTTCCCGAGCTGTCCACGCTAGCATTATAGAGGGTGCGAAAAATGGCAACCTGTCAAAGTTCGGATATGGCGTCTGTATTTGTCTGTGATATGAGCGCAATTGAACCGAGTCAGCGCAAACAACACGTTGCTACTGCTCGTGAAGTCTTTCAGGCGGTGCAGGAGATTCAAGAACTGCCTAATGGCTATGCTTTTCGCTTACCAAACGAAGCTACGGTATTGCTGAAGGTTGCCGAGTTTATCATGCGGGAAAAGCTTTGTTGTCCGTTCTTTGGCTTTCGTATGGAAGTCCAACCGGCAGGTGGACCTCTGTGGTTATCCTTGACGGGTAGTGATGGAGTCAAGCCGTTTATCCAAGCGGAGATTGGCGAAGCGTTGAATGAAACGATAGCCCGAGCCGCCCAACTGCGTTAGAAGGTCAGGGAATTGTGGTGAAGTGATCTACCATCTAAGGAAGCATGGAGATCTGACCGCGCAGTTCAGCTACTCAATGCGGTTGACTCTGGCTCTCGACGAACGTATAAAGTCCTCCGATGACACTCAGTGTTCTCTCCAGACTTTCTGTGAGCAAAGCCGTTCGTATTCGCCGTCATGTGCGTACGAGCGCTTCGTTGCGCGGCGTCTGAACGAGACACTGTACTAACAGGCAACGTTCACAGGCCGCAGGCGAAGCATACTTCCTGCGGCCTTTTTGTTTCCTGAAGGGCTGCGGTGAAAGTCGCAGCCCTTTTTCTTTTGTGAGAGGAGGAGCGTATGAATTGTCGGTTCCGTCCAGTGTACCTCATTGATGAGCCCTTCTTGTGGGAGATGTTGTACTACGCAGCGCACGTGGATGAGGAACCTGATAGTTCGGTCGAAAAAGCTAGGAACAATCCGTTTCTCACCAAATACGTCACTCACTGGGGACAACCTGGCGATCTTGGTGTGATCGCCTACGAGGTGGGAACTCTCCAGCTGGTCGGTGCCGCGTGGCTACGGGTCTTCGTCGGTGAAGACAAGAACTGTGACGATATCGAAGACGGGACCCCAGAATTGGCTATTGCCGTCGTTCCGTCCTCCACTGGCAAAGGTATCGGCGCTCAACTCCTGACTCATCTCTTCAATACCGCTGCTACGTCCTATCCTGCCGTGTATCTCAGTGTTCGTGCGACGAACCCAGCGAAACGGCTGTATGAACGATTCGGCTTTGTCGTCATTGGCGAACTAACCAACCGTGTGGGTGGTCAGTCGTTCCATATGCAGAAGCGTTTCCGCTAAGAACATGACTCAAATGCTAATCGCGCAGAGAGGTGCAGTATGAGCTCTGGAATCATATTAGTGGTATCCCTTTTCATCCATGCTGGCCGCGAGGCTGAGTTCCGTCAGTTCGAAACCGAAGCTGCTCGGATTATGAAAAGATATGGTGGGCAAATCGAACGGGTAATTCGTTCGACTGTCTCCGCGCAATCAGGTGTCGCTCCACACGAGATCCACATTGTTTCATTTCCAAGCATGGAGCGATTTGACGCATACAGAGGAGATGCGGAGCTCGCCAAGTTGGCGCCGCTGCGACAGGCTGCCATCGCGCGCACGGAAATCATTATTGGAGAGGAAGGGGAGCCATATCTCTAGAGAAGGCCTTGCCGACTTGTACCCACGGAAAAGGAAGGCAAGTATTCATGAAAGACCAAGATTTACGCATTTGCTTTGTCGGTGACTCTTATATCAACGGCACGAGTGATCCGGAGTATCTCGGCTGGACAGGACGAGTGTCGGTTGCTGCACGACGCAAAGGGTACAATCTGACCTGCTACAACCTTGGCGTGCGACGAGAAACTAGCAGTGACATTGCAAAACGATGGCAACAGGAAGTGCGAACGCGATTGCCGAGTAGCTGCATGCCGTTTGTCGTATTCTCCTTCGGGGTAAACGATACCACCATCGAAGAGGGGCAGACTCGCGTCCCTGAAATGCAAAGTGTCGTGAACGCGCGTGAGATGCTTCGTACAGCAAAGCAACGCTATTCCACCATCATGATTGGGCCACCACCTAATGCCGATGCAGAGCAAAACCTCAGAACTCAGCGACTATCCAGCTTGTTAGCGGAAGTCGCGGAAAGCGAAGGAGTCCCGTTCTTGTCCGTCTTTGACCAGTTAGCAGACGGATAGTCGTTTGGATGAACTGAAGTAACAACAGGTGATGGTGCTCATCCCAGTGCGGCAGGTTATGCCAAACTGGCCGCACTGGTTGAAGCATGGCCAGGCTGGTGGTTTCATTAGCTCCCAGTGCTGAATGAAACTGGACCTCTAAAAGGAAACAGCAAAGAAGTTGAAGAGCTTGTCCCACAAGGCTCGATATCGAATGCCCTGCCTGGCAAAAGGTGGTAAATCCGCTCTCCTACAAGTCCTAAATCCACCTCCGGCAAATTGTAGAGGCGCTGTCCAGAGGAAAGCAGAACGACGGGAATCGTAGTCGATTTTGTTCGCTAGCTAAGGAATGTTATCATTACCCCCTCAATGATGTTGAGGAGGTGAATGCCTCTGCCACATTTTCATCTCAATTTCATCTGTGCGGTGCAACAATGAAACTTTTAGTAGTTGAGGATAACGCAGATCTTGCGAAGATGCTCCGGTGTGGCCTGGAGGAAGTGCACTATCAAGTTGATCTGGCGACAGACGGGGCAACCGGCCTCACGCTGGCGTTGGAGAATAGCTACGGCCTAATCGTCTTAGAGCTCATGCTGCCAAAGCTAGATGGGTGGCGCATTTGTGAGGAACTGCGGTCGCAGCGTATTCGCACTCCGGTGCTCATGCTCACGTCCCGAGACACAGTAGATGATTGCGTGCGTAGCCTCGATACCGGCGCTGACGACTATCTCCCAAAGCCGTTTGACTTTAGGGAACTATTAGCGCGGGTGCGAGCACTGCTACGACGAGACAAGATTCATCGCACGCGTTTAATTCGAGTGAGTGACCTGGAGATCGATACCGCACAGCGCTGCGTAACGCGTGCAGGAAAAACTATTGGCTTGAGTCATCGGGAATACGAACTCTTAGAGGCGTTAGCGGCATCTGAAGGATGTGTGCTCACTCGTGATGCGGTGCGGGAGCGTGTTTGGATGAACGAACATGTCTTTTCCAATACCGTCGATGTCCACATTCGTATGCTGCGCAAGAAAATCGATGTTGGGCATCCCGTTAAACTGATCCAAACCGTGCATGGAGCAGGTTATACGTTACGCCTGCCGAAGGCTGAAGATGCGTCATAAAAAGCATTTCCGAAAAAACGGAAATCCGGCAAGACAAGAAACGAAAAAAATTTTATATAATGCTGAAGCATCCCCTTCTTTTAATCTCGTTTTAATCTCCCCTTCGTTTAACCCTATGGTGGGAGAGAGAGACAGCTCACCGAAACAACAACAAAAGGGGGGTGTTTCGATGATACGTTCTAATTACCGTGAGCGTTTTTAGCCTTGTAGGGGTTCGCTTGCGTTTTCTCGTATGACCGGTCCCGGTCCCCGCTCGTATCGTGACGCTTGCTGACAGTGTGTTGAAGGCGACAACAGATACAAAGTGTGTTCTGTGATCGCTGGCTCGCAGTCAGTTTTTTCACGAGCGTAGGTGACGACCTCTTTTCTGAGGTTACCTTGTTAATAGCGAATCCCAGTTCTGGGACAGAACAGAGTGACGCACTGCGTCTACTCTGCTTGGTACTTCTCGTACATGGGGCTGAGTCACACGAGCTCAACGTCCTTTCGAACTCCTTTGTTAGCCATCGCTAGCCTGGGCTAAATCTATGCTCTTCGTCGTAGTTTGGGGTTTAAGTGGCTTTTTGACCGCGGGCAACGGCCTGCGTTGCACGAAAATAAGCAGTGAAAGGAGGAACAAAAATGCTCATGAAGTCAAACCAGATGTGCCTTATCGTAACATAAACTGCGGATTACGTGTTCCGGAATGTATTCGTTCCGTTGAGGCGTGGACCGCGCAACTCGAACTGAGAGGGTATGCCTTCGACAACGAAATAATAAACTAGAAAGGAACAGCTAACGTATGAAATCATACAAACTTTTTGTGCTGACGCCCGCGGCTGCCACACTGCTCAGCCTCGGAGTACTGACTCTTTCTGTTGAGGGTCAATCTGGCAGTGGAACTAATCAAACCCGTAGGGAAAGATTCCGCCATAACGGCGCCATCGAAGCCGAAGATCAAGCTGATTCTGGCGTCGCGAGGAATGGTACGACCGAAGCACCCACGGGCTTTGATAGCCTGACCAATGGCTTCACGGTGCAGGGGCCACGTTTTGATACCTTGAATGAAGACAATGTCGTGCCGCTCCGCTCGTTCAATGATAATAGATTCATCTTTGAGGAGGCTGAAAGCGTCGCAGATGGACTCGGGCCTACATATAACGGCCAGAGTTGTAGAGAGTGCCATCAGAACGTCGTCACCGGGGGCGCAAGCCAGGTAGCCGAGCAGCGGACCGGGCACGTAGAGAATGACGAGTTCTTTGAATCATTGGGCGGTTCACTGGTTCAATCGCGAGCTACTCACCCTGATATTGTAGAGCGGGTCTCCGTCAAGGACACTATGCGGACGTTCCGTATCTCGACGAACACTTTGGGCAATGGCTTCGTCGAGAGCATAGCGGATAGCACCCTCATAGCAATTCGAGACCGGCAGCCAGAGGCCCTGCGTGGTACTGCGCTTAGTGTCCCTGTGCTCGAAGCCGGGAATAAAGCACGGATCGGGCGTTTCGGATGGAAGAGTCAGCACGCCAGCCTCGAATCGTTTTCGGCCGATGCTTACCTCAACGAAATGGGGATAACCAGTCCGCTGTTTCCGGAGGAAAATACATCTAGTGGCCATCCTGTTGCTTTTGGTTCGAAATACGATCCAGTTGCTGACCCTGAGGACGACGGTGTAGATATTGTGGCCTTTGCCAACTTCATGCGATCCACCAAGGCGCCTTCACGCGGGCCGATAACTTCCGATGTCCGCGCTGGCGAACAGCTATTTACCCAGATTGGCTGTGCTGTTTGTCACACCCCTACCATCACTACGGCGCGTCCGGGCACGAAGATCAACGGCCAGGCTTTCACAGTTCCAGATGCTCTCGGGAACAAGATTATCCATCCGTACAGTGACTTCTTGTTACACGACATTGGTACGGGCGACGGCATCCCCTTTCTTCCTACGGCCGAATTTGCGTCAACTGCGAGTCAGATCCGCACTGCTCCACTGTGGGCACTCAGAACTCGTAACCGCCTGATGCACGATGGTCTGTCGTTCACCAAACAGGAAGCTATCCGCCGTCATGCCGGGCAGGCCACAAGTGTAAGAAATAGTTACAATACATTGACTTACGAACAGAAAACTCAAGTGTTAGCGTTTCTAGACTCGCTGTAAGACTGGATGCTCGCAGGATTTTGCTGGTGGTTTGGTTAAAGTGGAACATCCGAGAGTGGCAAACACGTTGTAGCGTGCGCTGCGCGCACGATCCCCCTGCTTGTGTGCATGGCGTACGCTACGAAGGAAGAGATGGATGAGTGAGTAGCTGTACGAATCTCGTGTGGCCTGATCTAATCACAATGCCGAATCTGGCTTCGTTGCCGAGAAACGCAAGCGTACGTAATCAACTGCCCATTTGCCATTCGCATCACATAATGTGGAGCGGCACTGGTTCTCTACATCAGCAAGGAACTGCGCACGTTCGGCAACAGGCAATGGCGCGACAAAGCTTTGCGCGAAGGTCTCCAGCCAACCGACGAGGCTCCCTGGCAACGGTGTTGGTCTTGGAATCAGGGCGATGGTGTTGACTACGAATCCGCGTGTTTCGAGTTTGCTGCGATACTCTTCCACGGACGGAAAGTACCACGGACTCAACGTGCGAAAGTCGAGGCCTCGCTGTCGTAACGCGAGGTCGAGAGCGCGAAGGACTGTGGCTGTATTGCCATCGCCACCGAATTCGGCGACAAACCGTCCACCAGGTTTCAGCGCCTGCCAGACTCCGTTAATGACCGCCTCTGGCTGTTTCATCCAGTGGAGTGCCGCATTGGAAAACACGGCGTCGAATTCACGGGCAAACTGAAGTGCCTGTCCATCCATCACGCGAGCATCAAGTCCCAAGGCTTTCGCTGCTTCTATCATTGCTGGGCTGGCATCTACAGCTACTACTTCACATCCCATCTCAACGAGTTTCTTCGTCAGCGGTCCGTCGCCACAGCCTACGTCAAGAATACGTTCTCCGGCACGTGGTTCCAAGAGTGTAACAACTGGCATCCCCAGATCAGAAACGAACCGGGCATTCTTTTCGTACTGTTCAGGATTCCACTGTTGGTGCTCTGTCGTTGCCATAATATGTTCCTTACCTTGCTTTCAGTTTATAGTTTGCTTACATCACTGCGCCGATTGTCCTGCTTGTACGGAGCGGGAGCGACGGTTGCGCGGATCTCTCGCTGCGGCTCGCCAGGATTGCCCCAAACGACAGTGACCTCGGTACCAGGCTCGCTGTGCTCGACATCGACCGTGCACAGCGAGAGCATTTGTCGGAAATGGTAACTATATCCACGCGAGGTTGCCACGCCAACAAGCTTGCCATTCTTGAGAACCTTATCCGCATACATGAAGCCTCGCTGATCACGTGGCATTTCCATATAGTGATATGGCTTGCCCTGGTGAAAGAGCGAGGCGTAGACCTCGACCACATCGTCTGCGTTCCATACCAGCGTCCGCATTACACGCCGCGGATGAGCGACTTCCTCCTCAAGTGCCTTGCGCCCGATAAAGTCGTGGTCAAACTTGATGCGATTCGCCCAACCTAGCTCGACGGGGCTGCGATACCAGGCGCTGACATCATCAGCCTCAAAGCTTCCAGCGAGGTTAAAGGTGATGGCGTACGCGGGCATGGCTGCCTTAAACTCAGCAAAGTATTCTTTCATGTCTTCTCCGAAGATCGCTGGCAGGTAGTCAGTCACGATTGTCGGGAAACACGCTTCGAGGTGGTTGATAAAAACGGCACGTCCACCGAGCTGACGAATACCGAATTCCCTGCCAGCTTCCAGGATCGCATCGTAGATCTCTTGGGCATACACTCGTGGTCCCTGAATTTCATAGCCGATCTCACCAGCCATACCCTGGCGCAAGGCACGAACCTCGCGGCCGTTGATGTGAATTTTTGCCGAGTGCATGAAGGCAATATCGCGGATACTCTGTCCTGCCGCCTTCTCAATGACATGGAGAGAACTCGGGCCGGAGACCTGATAGTTGAACCAGTCATCTTGCTCGGAGGTCGCATCGTAACGACCATGACGTAACTTGTAGTCAACCCAGAAACCACCGCGACCGAACAACATGTATTCATCTTCGCCAAGGCGATTGAGAATGCCTTCATGAATCACTTTTCCGCGTCAGTGCAGTGAATGACGTGTTTGGCCTGACCGATAGCGAACTTGGCAAAGCTGTTGACCGAAATATCCGAGAACAGCTTCAGTACGTCAGGTCCTTTGAAACGGCGCTCCCACAAAAAAGACCAGTCGCCGATGTAGCACGTCTCCTTCCACGACATGCTTTCGTCAATCCAGTCCGTGTATTCAGGCTGCCCCCAGCGAATTGTGAAGTATCCCTCAGGTGTGGTCCGCATTTGACTGACTGTGACGGTCATGGCAGTTCCATTACTACTGACATCAGCAGTTCCTCCTTTGCGCAGAGCGTCATAGCACACTCACAGAAAGAACGGAGTACACAATGATCGAACTCTACACTTGGGATGATCGCACTTTCTTTTGCTTATCTATTTGAATGACCCACTTCAGCTTGAGTACCAACAAGGCGAGTATAGATAACCAGACGATCCATACTATACGAAAAACCGCGAGCCACGGCTAAGCCGCCTCGGCCGGAGTGGGCTCACTAGCGTGGCGGCTGAGATACTCCATCACTTCAGCGTGCATCTTTTCGATTTCAGCTAGATACCCGCTCGCCATATATTTGAAATTCTCCGGTTTCTCGACTTGGCGCATATTCGCGACCAAACGGGAGAAGAAGACGATTCGCTCCTGAGTACCTTGTAACTCTGTATCGTTATGAATCACGATAGTTCCTCCGAAATAACTTCGACGATACCGTGCTGGCTTTGATCGCGTTTGATCTGCCAATAGGCAAGGAATTCATCGACCGACACTAGGAGTGCGGTTGATGGTCTGACAGAAAAGACGCTGGCTCCAAAAACCTGCTGTGCACGTAAATGATCAAATAATGGCCTGGCTTGCTCATCACACTCAGACATCTCGAAATTGTCTGCCATGACCAGAATGATGTCAACATCATTGGGCTCGAGTTTCGCTGTGACATAGCTCCCGAAAATAACAAAGCGAAGTAGCTTTCCTGTAGCACGAGCAAGTTCGTAGATGCGTGTAAGGTGAGTCGTTGCCAGTTCACGCTGGGGCGTGCCATGTCCAAAGCGCTCAGTAACCTCAGCCAGCGTCGCTAAGTGAAGTCCGACCGGCAAATCGCCACGCTTGTCAAAGGAAGGAATCGGCACGTACCCGTCTCCTCTCAAGCAGTGACTTGAGGTTTGAACTTCGGCAGTGTGACTTCGTCGGTGACGGTGTCGAACCACAGTTCGACCGGCATGCCGATACGCAGCTCGTCAGGCATAATGCCGGTGACCCACGTTGTGAGGCGCGGGCCTTCGTCCAATTCGACTACAACTGCAGCATACGGAACGTCATTGGCGAAGGCTGGATCGAGGGCCTGATGCACTGTCGTCCAACAATAGACTTTGCCTTTCCCTTTGGTAGGTGCCCATTCCCATTGCAGTGAGTGGCAACTGTTACACATCGGTCGCGGCGGATGACGCCACGTCCCGCACTTCTGACAACGCTGAAAACGCAGCTCCTGCTTATGACACCACTCGTAGAATTCTTTCGTGTAGCCGTGCAGGATGGGTAATCTCACTGTCTGTGTTTTGTTCTCAGTGTTCATAGTGCTCACTCCTCAGCGCCGCAAAATCGCGATTGAGCCATGCCCGTGGCCACCCCAGCCAGTTACGACCCCTAGCTCGGCGTCCTGCACTTGCCGTGCGTCAGCTTCGTGTCGGAGCTGCACGACCGCTTCGACCAAGTGATTCATACCGGTGTTGTGCGCCTGTGATAGTAAGCCGCCATGCGTGTTGACGGGGAGGGCACCGCCGAGTTCGATACGTCCGTTCTCGACAAAAGGTCCACCTTCACCTTTCTTGCAGAAGCCTGCCGCTTCGATCTGCAGAATCGCTTGGCCGGTAAAACAGTCATAGATTTGGGCAAAATCAATGTCACTCGGCGTTACCCCTGCCATTTCGTATGCACGTGACGCACAGAAGTCGAGTCCGATTTTGAGAATATCGGGACGGTTGGGAATATCGTGTGGCGGGAAAGGATGTCCTGACGTTACGCCCATCACGTACACAGGAGGCTTGCGCAGATCTTTGGCGCGCTCAGCGGTGGTCATGAGTAATGCCGCAGCGCCATCGGTTTCCAGGCAACAATCCAAGAGTCGGTACGGATAACTAACCCAGCGTGATGACAGGTAATCCTCCAGAGTGATCGGTGCTCGCTTCATCAGAGCGTTGGGATGCAACTGCGCATGTTTGCGCATCGCTACTGCCACTGCGCCGAGTTGCTCATGGGTGGTGCCATAGAGCTGCATATGCCTCTGCGCCATCCAGGCGTAATGCTGCGGAGGTGCAGCGACACCGAATGGCGCGTAGAAGTCGCGGATCGTCTCAGCGGCCTGCAATCCCGTACCAGGATCTGAGGTTACCTGTCGTGCTTTCCGTCCAGAATAGAAACGACTGCACAGCGGAATCAAAGCATAGTTAGCAATCCCGCTGGTAAGTGCGACGGCGGCGGACTCGACAGCAGACACGCACATGGCTCCGCCCATTTCTTGCAGCGACGTTGTGTAGTGCAAGTCCTGAAGTCCCAGATTCGCGCAAAAATCACCGGCAGTGCCACCGCTGCCAGCACCGCTCGGCAGAATCACGGCATCAATAACTTCAGGTTTGATGCCGGCGTCCTCGATCGCGCCCATGGACGCTTCTAAAGCGAGTTCGAGGGCGCTCTTCGGTGTGCCGCGCGTGTACGCCGTTTCGCCAATGCCAACAATGCACGTTTGGTCTCTTAGATCAGTGAGTTTGGGCATATGTCTCGCCTCCTATCTCCAACACTGGGTGTTTCCACCAATGAAAACAAGTTGTCAAGACGATTGTGGATTATTCCGGCGATGCGCGCCCTGTTTCCTGGCTGACCACCGCTCTGTGGCCATGGCGGATATCGGACGTGAACGGCTGACGCCTATCGGCATCTTATGGTAGAGTGCTTAGCCCAAGGAGGGCGATCCCATGGCAAACACTGAGCTGTGTTTTCTCTCTATCGCGCAGATGGCCGAGCACCTGCAGAAAAAGGCGGTGTCTCCAGTCGAGCTTACCCACGCATATCTTGATCGTATTGCCGCGGTCGATCGGCAGCTCAATAGCTATCTGACCGTCACCGCAGATCGGGCTTTGCAGGAAGCTAAACGCGCTGAAGCAGAGATTCTTGCCAATGGCTATCGGGGACCACTGCACGGCATTCCGCTCGCGCATAAAGATATCGTCGCTACCAAAGGCATCGCCACAACCTGTGCCTCAAAAGTGTTGCGGAATAATGTCCCTGACTATGATGCTATGGTCATCGACCGGCTCCGGAGTGCGGGGTCGATTCTGTTGGGGAAACTCAACATGAATGAGTTTGCCACGATGCTGCCCAGCCTGCATTTTGGGCGAGTGAACAACCCATGGAATCATGCCCATAGTCCGGGTGGGTCCAGCAGCGGTTCCGGCGCTGCTGTCGCGGCAGGGTTGTGCGCTGGGTCGTTGGGAACCGACACTGGGGGGTCGATTCGGATTCCCGCCGCGTTTTGTGGCATTGTCGGCCTGAAGGCGACCCACGGTCGCGTCAGCCTCTTCGGCGTTACGCCGTTGGCGTGGTCGCTCGATCACATTGGGCCGATGACACGCACAGTGAAAGATGCCGCGTTGATGCTGCAAGCTCTAGCAGGATATGATGCACGCGATCTGGTATCGAGCAACACTCCGGTTGCTGATTATACGGCCAAGCTGACGGGTGACATCACCGGCCTGCGATTGGGAGTACCGAAGCAGTTTTTTGCAGAGTACACCGACCCAGAAGTGACCACCGCATTCAATGCAGCTGTTACGGTGCTGAGCGGATTGGGCGCTCGCATTGAAGAAGTGGAGTTGCCCGCACTCGATAACGTATGGTCGTCCATTGCTCAAGTCATTCTCAATGGCGAGGCCAACGCCTGGCACGAGCCATACCTCGCCACTCAGGCAGCAGACTACGGTCCGGGAGTCCGGAAGTTCTTAGAGCGCGGGAAGCCCACAGGAGCAGTCGATTACGTACGTGCCCAACGCGCCAAGAGACAGCTGTGCCGCGAGATGGAGGCAGCCTTTGCCAATATTGATGCGTTACTCACGCCAGGTGAATTAGTTCCTCCTCCCATCCACGACGCCCGGACGGCAACCATTAACGGTCGCGAGGTCAGCCTCATGGCCGCGCTGATTTCCGCGACGTGCCCGTTCAACCTGACGGGGCAGCCCGCACTCACGATGCCCTGTGGCTTCACCAAGAGTCAACTACCGCTTGCCTTGCAAATCGTGGGAAAAGCGTTTGATGAAGCAACGGTGCTGCAGATTGGCCATGCCTATGAGCGGCAGACGTCGTGGCACCAGCAACGGCCACCCCTGACTCTCGCCTGAGAGTCGAGCCAGTTGGAGTAGTAGAGACGTAGCATGCTACGTCTCTACGGACTGAACAAGCCGGCACTATCTACCACGCGACGGTTTTTTCTTTCAACGCCAGGATCTCCTCCGGTGTGTAGCCACACACGTGTTGGAGGATCTCGTCTGTATGCTGACTGAAGTTCGGTGCCCCGTGGGTCTGTGGCACAGGAGTCTTCTCCAGGGCAAAAGGAAACGCCACCGTTTTGAGCCCGGACTCAAGCTCGACCATGTATTGATTAGCGATCACTTGGGGATCAGCCGCAAGGTCACTCGTCTGATTCACTACTGAGAACCAAAACCCTTTCTCCCGAAAGAGCCGTTCCCAGTGGGCTCGCGGGGTGCGTAGCAAAAGCTTTGTCGAGGATCGCGATCAGCTCTGTTCGGTTGGCCGCCCGTTGCTTATCTTTGGCGAAGCGAGGATCGTGCTCCAACTCTGAGAGGCCCATGACCGCACAGAAGTCGGGCCAGAAACGTTGCGCCACCGCCATGCCACACGCAATCCACTGCCCATCAGCACAGCGATACAGATTCATGAGCGGGTTGGCGACGGTGGTCCGATCAAACGGTGCAAAGTCTGCTCCCATATTGGCGTACTGCGCGACATTGTAATACTGGAGCCACATCATGGCGCTGAGCTGCGAAGACCACACTGCCTGTGCAACGCCTGACCGCTCGCGCGCCAGCAGGGCGGCGAGTACGCCAAACGCCAGCATCGTGCCGGACAAGATGTCGCTCAGCGCACCGATCGGATAGGTCGGTGCACCATCCGCGGTCGGCGTGTTGAACATAAATCCCGAGCGCGCCATACCCACCGTGTCCTGACACGGATCTTCTGCATGGGGTCCCTGCGGCCCAAATCCCGTCGCATGGGCATAAATGAGATCTGGCTTGATGGCGAGCAGCGTTTCCCGGTCCACGCGAAATTCGCGCAGGGTGGCAGGATGCAGATTCGTCACCACGACATCCGCATGTTCCACTAAGCGATAGAATACTTGTTGTCCTTCGGGCTGCCGCAAGTCGATTGCTATTGCTTTCTTATTCCGGTTGGCAATCTCGAACATCAGACTCCGCCCATCGGCGAGCTTTTGCGGTTGGCCAAACATGGACTGTGCCCCACGCGAGAAATCCCCCTGCCCCGGTTTTTCTATCTTGATGACCTCTGCACCGAGATCCGCCAGCATCATGGAGGCGAGCGGCCCTTGGACCCAAATCGTTAAATCGAGCACCCGAATACCTTCGAGCGGCATGCGCACAGTCTGTTCCATATCTTCCTCCTTTGCCGAAGCATGTGTCTAAACGTGACCACAATCAGGTTCCCTATGTGTTCCATAGCGTTCAGGTTCATTCGCACGCAAACGGCGGCATCGTACTGCACCCTGCCGCACAACTCCAGAGAAGCCGTTATGCGGTAGAAAGAACGATTGCGCCCGGACCCTGGCTTCTATATAACGCGGGCCGACGAACAGTGACGGAACCTGAGTCTTTTATTTCAGTCAGTAAGGAGTACACGTTATGAAATTTGGCCTTCACTATTCCCTTGGAGTAGGAGTCCATCCCACGGGTGACGATTATATTCGCGTTGCTCAGCACGCCGAAGCGCTCGGCTATCACTCGATCTGGCTGGGCGACCATATCGTGATTCCGGAGCAGATCGCCGCTCCCTATCCGTACACAAAAGATGGTGCGGTCGGGTTCGCCCGGAACTAGTCCCTGGCCAGACCCGTTCGTGCTGTTAGCTGCGATCGGAGCGGTCACCAAAACCATTCTCCTCGGCACGAGTGTAGTGATCGTTCCGTACCGCAACCCACTGCATGTTGCGAAAGCCGTCGCGACAGTCGATCTCGTCTCCCATGGCCGCTATCAGTTCGGTGTTGGCATTGGCTGGCTGAAAGAAGAATTTGACGCGTTAGGAGAACAGTTTAGTGAACGTGCTGCACGGACACGAGAGTATCTGCAAGTGATGAAAGCGCTGTGGTCCGGGGAGACGGCGACGTTTCAAGGGACAGTATTTCTCATTTCCCACGCTACATAGTAATCCTTTGCCGGTGCAAAAACCTCATCCTCCGATCATCTTTGGAGGAGAAAGTACGCCAGCCCTCAAGCGCATCGCAGATTTAGGTGATGGGTGGCAGCCTGGTCCGATCCCGGTGGAGGTCTTTCGCGAACGCTTGGGCAAACTGCAAACCCTGATGGAAGAGCGGGGGCGGAGCATGGCGGAGCTGTCGATTTCTATGATTGGCAATGTACGTGACCTGCAGCAGGATCGGGAGAAGATTGCCACATTCGAAGAGCTTGGTGTGACGGAAATACTCTTGTTTATGGCGGGTCCCACTGTTGATGCGACGCTCAAGGAAATGGAAGAGGGCGCCCGTACCCTCATACGTTAATCTGAGTAAGAACGAAGAAAATAGTCACTGGTTATAATCGCTACAGAAAAACAGGAGGGACAACGCGATGCTGAATTTCGGGCTCGTCACGATCACGACGGATTCTTCCATCCCCACCGTCGAATTAGCCCGTTGGGCCGAAGCGCATGGCTTTGAATCCCTGTTCATGGGCGCACATTCGCACATTCCGACGAGCCGTCGCACCCCCTTTCCTGGCGGCCGCTCCTTGCCGGAAGCATACAAGCATTTTGCTAACCCCTTCATCGAATTGGCCGCTGCTGCTGCGGATAGGATAACAGATAGTCACGCGCGTCATTTAGTAATACGCTAGTAGATCGCTGAGCCTTTTGGTCATAGCATTTCTCCCTTGGGGTGTTCCGACAATAATACACCTGCTTCTATCACTGACGATAAGCAGAGACACCTGCCGAGCGGAAGAGGCAATTATTTCCTGGTGACCCCTGCTATCCGGTGCTAGCGCAATGGTGACATATAGCCGTGGCTCTATAGAGAAACCACGATCTCCCTTTAGTCATATGTGGGCTCGACCTGCCGCAAAGAGTTTAAGTTGACCGGCGCGGTATCTGAATATTAATCACTTGTAGTGATAATTTTTACATCGAAAATTTTCTCCCTCAGACGAATACGATGCAGAGCATCAAAAACTCCACATACTCCTCCCTTATCAACATGATTGAGTTGGGGGAGGGTTAGAGAGGCAATACGACCGGGCTGGATGACGGAGAAAAGAGAACAATGTCAACTTTTGTTGTTACGTTAACTGTTGCTGAAAAGATACGTAAACACTGTGATTCAGTGAGGATTCTCTCTCCTTGGTAAATAATTATGTCTCGTAAATTTGACAGGCAGACAATCTTCAATAGAGGTCCATGCTGCTATCTACGCAGGAAATGTGGTGTTCCAAAGGGTGGATACTTGGCGCAGTTCTTGCGCCCTTCTTTGCCTTGGCTGGAATGCAACAGTCGGAGTATTTCTCATACTGCCATTTGTTCTCGAAGATATGAGATAACCTTAGTCTTGAGTCGGGAATTGCGGTTACTAGTATTTTAACGACTTAGAATATTAGTTTCAATTTTAGACTCTTACAAACCACAATAGTGCCTATAATTTGGAGGCCGACCATGAAATTACGTCGACGGCTAGATCCAATCCACTCTGTTACCCTGTTGTTGTTTTCAGTAGTATTCCTGTATGCCGACGTGGCATTGGCTGCACGCCCTCTATGGATAAAACCACAGAACGTGACAGATCCTGCCTTCATAGTGCACGTCAATGGCAGATACGCCGACGAAACGGGGACATTGACCGGGAGCATGGATCAGTACGAATATCTGAGAGGTCGGATCATCCCATTGGAAAATCTCATCGGAGATCGGACGAACCCACCAGCACGCCGAGGCGAAGCATACATCCAGATTCACACGCCAGATTCGTTCTGGGAGCCGAGCAGGATGTATGTCGGCGTCAAGATCCCACGCTTTTGGGATGTCACGACCAGGACCGATTCTGGCCGCCTTGATCTTTATTTAGCCTTCGATATGACCGATAGCTGCGCCCAGCCAGACGATCGCATTATACGGCTTGATTTTTCGCAGCCCGACGCGGATAGCGTCGACGCTGACGGATGGCCTATGAACCCTATCACATATAGTGTGAGCGAGCACAAAGGCGTTAATCCTGCTACTGACTGTACGGGTGCAGCCCCTCTTGCCGGCGCACCGTCTGTTGTGAGCCGGCATGCCGTCAACATCGAAGACTTCGGCGATACGCAACGCGATCTCTTTGTGTTCGCTGAATTCGAAATCACGCTTCCCGCGAGTGTCTATACTGCGCAGAAGCTCAAGTTTGGCCTCAGATACGACGACAGGGACTACGATAGTGTCGGTCAGCCCACGCAGCGGCTCATGACCATTCCGAACGATCCCATCGCCCAGGAAAGTGCCGCAACCTGGCTCACCTGGGGCTTTGAAGACACGTACCAAATCGTCGATCTCGCCGAACCGGCGTATACCGAGCTCGGAATTTCCGTTTATAACGTGGGGCAGATGCTGAACATCACTGACATTACCAGCATCACCAGTGGGCTGGACGTCGATTTGAGTAATGTCTCCGACCTCTTCGTCAATGACGGCGGTGTTGGTGACGAGGAGCAAATCGCACTGGCTGTTTGGTCGCGTGATATCGTGTGCCTTGCCGAGCTCATGCCCCTCTCCGATCGCCAAGCACTGGTGAAAAGGGTCAACGAGATAAGGGACGCAAATAATCTCCCGGCGATGCACGCGGTCAACATCACCGAGGACAAGGAACCGAACAACGTCATTCTTACGACCTGGACTGTAGACAAACAAGATATAAAACTCTTCAAGGATCTCGACCCTGGTGCCGAGGGGCCAGATGACTCCTACTTGGGCAGCTCGCGGGGAGCCAAGGGCGTTGTCTGGGCACGGCTCTCACCGCCGGCGAAATGTACGTATGGTATAGACCCGGTTAGCGGTAACTGTCGCGCAGACAAAGTCGAAGCGAGTACCGAATGGCTCGACGTTTTTTGTACCCACACCCAAGCGCCTTGCTCCCCGTCGGGAAGCTCCGAGTGTGATGCAGAAAAAGACCACCACAACAACGCCAAGCGACAGGCGCAATTCGCTGCACTTGGCAACTACATTCGTGAAAAGCGGGGACCCCCGAGCCTCGATGGCACCGAGGATGGGTTCAGTCGCCCGGCCATCGTGCTTGGCGACCTCAATCAAGTCGGGCCCCGTAGCATGCCCGACGCGTACGGTGATGTCCAGATGGGCGCGTGGCTCGCTGGTTTTAGTCCGACCGGCAATACCGACATTAAAAATGGCGGCTATGAGCCGGAAATCGCCCAAGCGTACAAAGATATGCGGGTGAAGCTTGGCAATTGGGGCCTCACCCTCTATGACCGGAACATTATGGGTGTCGGCAATCCCGATCGCTACGTTCAATATGACATCAGTGCGGATACGGGAGGTGAAGGGAGTTGGATTGGAACGGAAGGACTCGGACAAATCGGCGAAACGAAGGCAAATGAGTGTACGCCCACTATTCCCGATATGCTCAACAACGTTCGCGTCGACTACGTGATGATCATTCCCGCGACGGTGAAGCACCCAACCTACGCTTTCCAGTTTGTGCCAGGAAAACCTGCACGCGCACAAGTCGATCGTCACTTCGCAACGTTTCCCTGGGAAGGATGTCTATCGGATCACGCTGAGGTCTTTGCACACATCCGCTTGGTGAAGGCAAAAGAGCCACCGCCGCCGAATCCAAATCGCGACAACCGGCTCAGGTACCTTGTTTCGGAACTGATAGATGAAAATGAATCCGACGACACCTTGTTCGATGACGGAGAGACCGATTGGTACACTAACAACTTTTGGATAAAGACGCCGGCCGGAGCGTGTGGCACGGCGTGGGGGAAGGAGATTACCCCAGCCGGACGGGTATCGAATCCTGGATGGGAGTATTCGAGCCGTCCGATCAAAAAGAACGAAAGCGCCACAACGTGGTTGGAAGTCAGCGACTACGATAGTCTCAGTACGAGCGACTACTACGACGGCCATTCGCGATCGCCATGCAAGCACATGGAATTTCGTTTCGAGCAAAATACGATGAAGATTTGGGAGGAGGGCTGTGGGCTCTCGTTGTCCGACGACCTCAAGGAAGGCGGTTACAAAGAGGTCGCCAGAAGCATGGGCAACGGCGATGATGGCGACAACGACGTGACGGTGACACACAAGTTCGCGGTTTGTTCTATTAGCCAAGACTCGATGTGCTCCGAGAAGTGTGGTCCGTAGAGATATACGGAAGGCTTGATGTATGAAACTCATGCTTGTTTTTTTGCGGGTGCCTTGATCGCACTTTCTCTGGGAATGCTCGAGCACAAACGAGAGTGATGTCCGTTCATGAGTAGGCTGAGCAACACTTGCTCTGCATCGTGATGTTGTGTCTTGAGTATAAATCACTCAAAGCGATATTCACTCTGGCATTCTTCGAACAGGTTCACAGGTGTGTAGCCTCAGAAGAAAGACCGAGGTGCGGTCCACCACAACAGAAGAAAATAGAGCCGCATTCACGAACATCCGACGAACTCTCTGTCTGTCTGCGACAGTTCCGAGGGAAGCGGGCAGGGACAGGCTGAGTACGGGACCGTGGGTTATGCCATTGCCGTCCGACAGTATTGCAGCGCGTCCTGTCATCCAGACTTCCTTTTGGGTGGTATGCCAGCTACGATTCTCGTGAGAAAATCGCTTGAGAAAAACGGAAGTCTTATGTCATTAACAGCAACGACCGACACGACCCCTCATACCTCTGATTTCGGAGGCAGACAGTTTGATAACAGTTACGCCCGCCTGCCGCAGCGTTTTTATGTGCGGCTGAATCCCACTCCAGTACACAGCCCACACATAGTGAAATTTAACGCGGCTCTCGCCGAGGAGTTGGGGCTGGAGGCCAAGCATTGGAGAGTGAGGTGGGTGCAGCGATCTTGTCCGGGAATCACGTGCCTGATTGGGCAGAACCGCTGGCGATGGCCTACGCAGGGCATCAGTTCGGCCATTTCGTGCCGCAGCTAGGCGATGGGCGGGCGATCTTGCTGGGCGAAATCATTGCCCGCGATGGCACGCGGCGTGATCTGCACCTGAAAGGTGCTGGCCAGACCCCATTCTCACGCCGTGGCGATGGGAGAGCAACCCTTGGCCCTATGCTCCGCGAATATATCATCAGTGAGGCCATGCATGCGCTTGGTATCCCTACGACGCGTTCGTTGGCAGTGGTCACCACGGGTGAGCCGGTCTTCCGCGAGACCACGTTGCCAGGGGCTGTGCTAGCCCGCGTAGCGGCAAGTCACATTCGTGTCGGCACGTTTGAGTATTTCGCCGCTCAGGGTGATAGAGAGGCAGTAAAAATCCTGGCGGATTACGCCATCGCTCGGCATTACCCGGCACTGCAAGCGACCGCTAACTCTTACTTGGGGTTGCTTGCCGCGGTGTGTGAGGCACAAGCCGCGCTGGTCGCGCGCTGGATGCAGGTGGGCTTCATTCACGGAGTGATGAATACCGATAACATGACCATTTCGGGTGAAACCATTGACTATGGCCCGTGCGCATTCATGGATACGTATGACCCCGCGACCGTGTTCAGTTCGATCGACCATCATGGCCGCTATGCGTTTGGCAACCAGCCCCGCATCGCGCACTGGAATCTGGCGCGTTTTGCCGACACGCTGCTACCCCTCCTCGATGACAACCAAGAACAGGCCATCGCGATGGCCGAAGACACGATCAATCAGTTTCCTGGGCATTTCGAGCGTTATTGGCAAGAGGGCATGCGTCGCAAGCTAGGGCTGGTAAGCGAGCAGCCCGAAGACGTCAGCCTCATTGACGCGCTGCTCGCGTTGATGCAGGAACACGCGGCCGATTACACCAACACCTTCCGTCTGCTGTGCGCTGTGGCAAAAGGCGATACAGCCCCACCGGGCTACGAGGCGTGGGTGACCCGCTGGCTCAAGCGACTCGGACAAGAATCCCATTCCCCGCATGAAGCCGCCACTTTGATGCGCGCCACCAATCCTGCCGTCATTCCGCGCAATCATCGGGTCGAGGCGGCGATTAACGCTGCTGTCAAACAGGGGGACTTCACACCACTAGAGACATTACTTGTGGTACTGTCCACACCGTTTGACCTGAAGCCCGAACATGCGGAGTACGGCAATCCACCCACTCCAAGTGAGCGCGTGTATCAAACGTTTTGTGGCACCTGAGCGTTGCGCCGCCCCACTGCCATAGTCTCGGTCCACACAGACCGGGTGATGTCGCTATCGGGCCATGGATCACGAGTCGTTCACCCGAGGCCTCTGCCTTTTGCCATACTTGGTCCATAGCAGGCGCTTTAGTCACCAAAAGTGTTGCAACGTAATTCCTCCTGCCCTCGCTTTCCCCGTTCGTTCGCTCTGCCCCTCGCGAAAGTGCATGTACTAGGCGAACGTTTACAGCCCGACCATTCATGGTTGGGCAGAGGGCTCACGGAACAACAGCGACTGCCTGCACTTCGAGTCGTACAGCGTCAGAAACCAAACGGACAACTTGGACGGTTGCCGATACGGGTGGTGCGCTGGTCCAGTACTCGTTGCGGACCTCCTGGATCGCTAGCACATCGTCCATGGTATGTACGTAAACGGTCATCTGGACGACATCATCCAGCGTCGCCCCAGCCTCAGCGAGGATTGCACGCATCTGCTCAAAAATCCGTCTGGCTTGCGCTCTAGGCTCACCCGGTGCGACGGTGTTGCCCTGTTCGTCACGCGCTGTCATGCCAGTGGTGAAAATGAGGTCATGACCCGCTGGGACGCGAATTGCTTGCGACCATGGACCGAACTGGCCTGGCCGCGACCAGAATGACGTGCTTAGTACTTGCTTGGTGCTCATTGGAAGGCCTCCTTTGTTATCGGAAGCTAGGTGAAAAGGGGAAAGGGGTAAATGGGGAAACGGAGAGGAAAAGAGGAAAAAAAGCGAAAGAGCGAATAGGGAAAATGGAAATACGGACTAGGGCATATTGAAAATCAGTAGTTTGTTCCTCAACACTTTCCCGTCCGTAGTTGTTCCCGCAATTGCACCGTTGCCGTAGGATCGACCGCCAGCGTATCGTCTTCCTCACTGCCCGTGAAAACGACGCCGTACACAGATCGGGCCTGTTCACGCGAGACCCAGTGTTCAATCACATCATGGCGGACACGTTCCGGGTCGCGCTCAGTAGGCAGACCGTAGCCGCCGCCCCCGCAATCGCGCGCGCGCAGGAATTCGCCGGGTTGCAGTTCTCCGGCGAAGATATTCGGCAACCGCGTCTCGTTGCCGTCACGATCAATCTTAGTCGCCACTGCTTTGCCGCCAGGCAGGCCTCCCCGCACACCTTTGGCTGGGGTCTCGTAGCCTTCCATCGGAAAGGTGAAAGTGACCGGATCGCCTTTGGGGCCGTACTGCACCTCAACGGCCGGCGCGCCACGAAAACGTCCTGGTCCCCCGCTGTCTTGCGCGAGCTTCAGTGATTTGATGACCAAGGGGTATTTCTGCTCGTCGATCTCAACACTGTCACGATAGAGCAGGCCAGAGATGACGGTGATACCATACGTGACCCAACCGTCGCACCGAGCCGACGCTGGTCCACCATTGTTGCCAAGGATCATTTGATTGACATATTG
Source organism: uncultured delta proteobacterium (assembly GCA_963733195.1). Lineage (GTDB taxonomy): Bacteria > Desulfobacterota > Binatia > Bin18 > Bin18 > VGTJ01. The sequence continues at coordinate 8,625 of CAVTCR010000002.1, read as the reverse complement.
CGTTCCGTTACGCCGCGAGTCTGTCCCCGAGATCACCGCATAACCACCATTTTGTGCCACCCCTCCTTCAGCCGTCCCCCATTCCGCACCAAGATCTGCAAAGGCAGACTGCGTCACACCGACCAATCGATTCGCAGGATTAGTTGTCGCCAGTGAACATGAGTGAGGAAAGCGCGGAATGCCCACGACACAGCCCTCGCGCAATTTGACGAGCACGCGCCGAAAGCTACCAGCATTGTGTGGCACGCCTGGATCGAGCACGCTGAAAATGCCTTGCATCACCGCAGAGACAGCGACGGCTTCTGAAGAATTAGCGCCACCATCGATGTTATCCGGATTGTCACGCAGATCAACGTCAATTCGACCATTCTCAGTGTCGATGGAAATAATAGCCTTGAGCGGCAGCCCGTCAGGTAGCCCAGGAAACGGATCGTGTTTGCCAGTGCCGATCACCGTCCCGCTCGGCAGTTGTTTGATCGCATGGATCATGCGCCGTTCGGCGTAATCGAGCCACTCATGTACGAATGTCTTGACAGTGGTGACCCCATACTTATGCAACAACTCCTTGATACGACGTTCGCCAACTCGCGCTGCGCCCAGCATCGCCAGATAATCGCCGTACCACTGCTCTGGTACGCGGATGCGTCGGCGGCACATGCGAATGATATCGTCAATATCTCGATAGTCTTTCTGCACCCGGACACAGGGAAACAGGAGCGCTCCTTCTTCGTACACGTCGCGCGCAGTCGCCATGTACGAGGTCGGTAACGCATTGCCGATATCAGATAAGTGCGCTTTCGCTACACTGGTAAAGAGATGTTCCCCTTCCCAGAACAGCGGCACCAGAATCGTGTGATCTGCTGGGTGCGAGTTTCCTAAGTAGGGGTCATTATGGAGAAAGGCATCGCCTTCGCGCACATCCGGATGGAGGTCGCCCATCGCTTGGGCTTGCAGGTGTGAGCCATAGATATGGACTGGTAATCCTTCGGCTGCTGCTAGCAGTTCATGTTGGCCAGTGACACTGGTGGTTATCGAACAAGAAAAGTCACGACCAATGTTGATCGCTGCTGAGCGACCGGCCCGCAGCAACGTTTGTGTCATCTCACGCACGATCGCCTCGAAGCGATTGGCTAATACCGCCAGCAGCGTTGGGTCAAGTGTGGGGTTCCTTGTCCCACTTGTTGTGTCTCGACACTCATGTTCACTGTCTCCATTGATATCACTGACTGATACTGACTAGGTAATTCCCCAGAGCCGTCACCTTAGCGTGACTCTGCGGGTACAGAACGATAGTCGTTGTGGGTTCCTCGACAATGGCAGGTCCGTCCATTTCCATGCCAGGCGTAAGGGTCGATCCCATATATACAGGAACGTCGCTTTTCCCTCGATCAGCAAAGTAGGCGGCGCGGTGGGCGTGGACTGGCGCGCTGCGAGGCGTGATGTTTGTAAGTGACCCTGTGAGTGGTGGACGATCGAGCAGACCGGTCAGACGGCCTTTCCAATACAGGCACTCAACTGCAGCTCCTGCTTCTTTGACGGCGAAGACTCGCTCATGCACCCGGTGGAAGCCCTCAGCCAGTGCTATCACATCGTCCGGTCCATCGAATCGCCCGCGTGCGAGCGCGACCTCTAGTTCCCACACTTGCGTTGGATAGCGCGCTTCGACGAAAAAATCACGCTGACAGTGGGAGATACCCCATGCCCGTAACTCGGCTTCCAGTGTGTCCATTTCGTTCTGTAGAGATTGTAAGGCGGCATTGACCTGGTCATAGGCAAAGGCGTTCGTCACTGCAGGTCTACTGACACTCAACTCAGCCACGATATCTGAGAACTGCGCTCCGCAGGCACTGAGTGCTCCAGCGGTGCGCGGCACTAGTAATTGTCGACAGCCAAGTTCTTGCGCAATCGCGACCATATTTAAACCTCCGGCGCCGCCACCGGCGACCACGAGAGTCTCGCGCGGATCGACGCCTTCGTTGACAGTGATTTCCTGGATCGCTTGCACCATGGCCTCGCTAGCGATGATAAAAATGGCTTGAGCGGTTTGGTCGGTTGTCTGTCCGAGCCGTACGGCGATTGTGTTTACCGCACGGCATGCAGCCTCTACGTCCAAACGCATACGACCACCAAGGAAATACGACGGGTTGAGGTAGCCGAGCACTAAGGCAGCATCGGTTACTGTCGGTTGTGTGCCTCCACGGCTATAGCACGCTGGCCCCGGGTTGGCTCCAGTACTCTCCGGTCCCACGCGTAGCAGGCCCCCGGAGTCGATCCACGCAATCGACCCACCACCGGCGCCGATGCTGCGGACATCGACCGACGACATGCCGGTCATATGTCCGACCCACTGGCCACCAAGCCAGGTTTCCCGTGTTGACTTGATCAACCCGTCCCGCACGAGGCTGACATCGAAACTAGTTCCACCAGTATCACAGGTAATGACGTCCATAACGCCGAGTTCGGCTTTGGCATACGCACGTGCAACCACAGGAGCGAGCGCTGGCCCCGAGCGGACACTATTGATCGGTCGTTCTGCTAGTGCAGGTAGACGCATAACCCCACCAGAAGAGGTTGCGCCAAGAATCTCGCCGTTAAATCCTGCATGACGTACATCTTCGGTTACCTCGCGTAGATGCTGCTGCATCAACGGTTTGAGCGACGCGTCGATGACTGTTGATGAGGCGCGCCGGTATTCGCGGATAATGGGGTTCAGTTGTGAGGATAGTGAGTAGGGAATGCCTGGTAGTTCCTCTTCAATGAGCTTGCCGAGAGCAAGTTCGTGCACTGGGTTCACGATCGACCATAATAGACAGACACCAATGGCCTCAATTCGCTGCGGGCGAAAGCGCTGTAAGATACTTCGTACCTGTGCCTCATCGAGCGGGATCATCACCTCTCCCTCAGCGTTGATGCGCTCGCGAATCTCAAACGTCAGGCGTCGTGGGACATAGGGTTCAGGATACGGTACGGTGAAGTCATAAGCATTGGTTTTGCCACCTTCCCGTAGCACCAAAATGTCAGGAAACCCTACAGTGGTAAGGAAGGCAGTCTTGCCGGTTCGTCCTTCAATCACGGCATTGGTTGCAGTCGTTGTGCCATAGATAAAAAGGTCGGCTTTGCGGAGGAGCGTGTTTACGTCTGGCTCGCCAAGTTGCTCAGCTACGACTGCGAGGCCCTGTCCCATACCCCGGAAGATGCGCTCCCTGGTTGTGAGCCCCTTCCCAATCGTTAGGCGTCCTGCATCGTCAGCAACGACGACATCGGTAAAAGTACCACCGACATCAATCGCAATCCGATACCCCATGTCGCTTACCTCCTACCGTGCCTCATCTTTTTGTTGGCGGCGTATGAAGACGGGCACACAATGCGCCGCCATGCTACGTACTTCGTGGGTCCTGTCAATGGTTTTCACTGCTCTTGGCCACCGTCGCAAAGGATGGTATGGCGAGGAAAAAAGGAGGAGCCATGAGCCTGGAGCGAGCGCTTCAGCGTGTGACGTCAGAACCTGCAGCTTTCTTTGGCATTCAGGATCGCGGCGTGCTCGCGGTGGGTAAGGCAGCTGATCTGGTTATCTTCGATCGTGGCAGAAACGAGAGCGGAACCAAAAGGAGGAACGATTATGGCGCAGGCACCAATCTTCTCGGCTGACTCGCATACCATGGAACCAGCGGATCTTTGGACACAACGTATGGATCGTACGTGGCGTGACCGTGCGCCGCGGGTGATCAACAATTATGAAGGAAAGAAAGGAAGCGTATTTGTTGCTGAAGGACTGACGCCGTTTCCGGTGGGTGGCGGCTTTGCTGCCGGCAAAGACCCAAAGGATCTTGCGGCCAATCAAAGCGTTGGCTACGAGGACGCACGTCCGAGTGGCTGGGACCCGGTCGAACGCGTGAAGGACCAAGAGATCGATGGAGTTGAAGGCGAGGTCCTCTATACCACCTTGGGAATGTTTCTCTTTCATCTCAAAGATGTGGAACTGCAGTGGGCAAGCTTCCGGGCCTACAATGATTGGGTGGCGGAGTTTAGTAGCTACGCCCCGCAGCGACTGATCGGGCTGGGGTTGATTGCTCTGCAAGATGTGGATGAGGCTGTACGCGAATTGCAACGGATCGCCAAGAAGGGCCTCCGAGGCGCGATGATTAACGCTGCACCTCCAGGAGATGTGCCTTACAGTGATTCACACTTTGATCCCTTCTGGGCGGCGGCTCAGGATCTTGGTTTACCTCTGAGTCTTCATATCCTGACTGGTAAAAAGGGAGTGCAGTTGGGCAAAGGGCGCGTGGCGTCCACCGTGACGATCATCCATGAAGTCCAAACCTCGTTGCTCGACTTTCTCTATAACGGCGTACTGGAGCGGTTTCCGCGGCTGAAACTGGTCTCGGCGGAGAATGACATCGGTTGGATTGCGCACTATCTGTATCGACTCGATGGATGTTACGACACTTTGCGCTATGTGGATCCCACGCCGATTACTATGAAACCGAGTGAGTACTTCAAGCGCCAGGTGTACGCAACGTTCCAAGATGATCGACCAGGGGTGATGACCTACGAGTTCGCCGGTGCAAACAATCTGATGTGGGCATCTGACTTTCCCCATCGTGCCTCAACGTGGCCGCGCTCGCGAGAGGTGATTGCGCAGAACTTCGCTGGGATTCCTGCTGAAGTAATACGCAAGATCACCTACGAGAACGTCCATCGTCTGTATGGGTTCTGAGGTGACGGTGTTTCTTACACTGTGAAGAGGCAGAGATAGCGCAGTGGAGCAGGGGAGTCGTTAAACGTCTTTCCATCATGACCCGATGCCCCGATGTATCTAGACGGTTTGCAGTATTATGCGTCTTATGTAGGGGCGATCCTCGTGATCGCCCGCTCGCCTCAAGTGTAAAGATCTAAATCGAACCACACGGATTGGTACAGTCCTGTAGGGGCGAAGCATTTGCCAACCGAGTAGACACAAGTCGGGCGACTCCATCGCAAATGCTTCGCCCCTACGCCACGCCGCGAGCACTGCCTCAATTGTATCGTAGACCTTAATCTGTCGAGCATGTCAGAGGTTGTCTTTGGCTCTGTCACGATAACTCTTCTAACAGCGCCTTTGCCTCTTGCAAATCCTTGGTATCAAAGCCTTCGGTGAACCAGTTGTAGACCTCGGATAACATCTGTGTGTGCTTCGCCGAGCTTGTCGTGCATCTGTTGCTGGCACGTGAGCGTACGAGTGCTTGCTGTTGCGAGCGCGCAGCTCCCAGCGACTTCGCACTGCTGTTTGCGCGCAATTTCGATGGCTTTGAGAAAACACGCTTCGGCTTCGCTTCGGACTCTCGGGACTCTGGGACTTTGGACTTGGTCCGACTGTCTACTAGCTGTCAGCTCGCCCTTGAGCCGATACAGTTCCGCCTCCTAGAAACGCTCCTCAGTTTCTGCACAGAGCTAGTGCCTCGGCCAACATGGCTAGCCCTTCCTCTACCCGCCCATTTCCCATACGCCTCAGCCAGCAGGGCAAGTAATGCGGCAGTCCTATCCCTGCCCCCGTGCCCGGAAGGCAGTCAGACCCTGGTGCATCTGGGCAATCCCTTCTTCTCCCTGTCCCTGCTCTACCAATGCCCAGCCCCGCAGGATATTCCATGCCACAGAACGGAAACCCCTGCTCGCTGCAGAGCGCATACATGCCTCTGCTCGCTCTTGGGTCAGCTTGCGCCTCCCGGCGCAATTGATGGAGCCTAGCAGTAATAGTCCAGGGCCAATGCCAAGCTAAGGGGATGAGACAGCTCCTGGCCAGGGTCAGTGCCTCGTGGTCTCTTCAAGGCTTGATCCGGATAGCCCAGACACCAAAGGTACATGAGCTGCATAGGAGCGGCACACACTCGGGGTCCATGCATACACGAAAGGCTAGGGACTGGTGCTGCTGGGGGTCATGGAGGGCAATGCCCTGCTCGAAATGCTTTTGGGCAGAGGTGAACTCACCGAGAAAGCACAGGGTTGATCCCAGGGCATGTGGGCTCTATAAGAGAAGCCGGATCGTGCACGCTCTGGGCCATCGTCAGATCCGCTCCGCCAGCTCGTTGGCCGTCTGTAACTCTCCGCGGCTGGAAAATAAAACATCGTAAGTCCCTACAGCACGGGGAAGAGCTGGGGGTTTCCCCCAGCTGCTGGCACAGTTCCCGGGCCCGGGTATAGGCTCTTCCTACTTCCGGGGGCTTGGCCCTTGGTAGCCATGAAGATGACCCGAGGGCGATTTGCAGTGAGCAGTTCTTGCTGACCCGTTCAGGCGTGTCAGGTAGCTCTTGAGCAACTCCAGCCCTGTGGTGAGGTGACCGATCGCTTCCGCATTGGCCGACGCTGGATGGCTCTCTGGCCCGCCTGCTGCCAATAAGGAATGGCCTGCCCGATGAGGCCGCCTCGGTGTAGTGATGCGCGACCAGTTCTGGTTGGGTCTCGCTGGTCTCGGGAAACCGTCCTCCAACACCTGTGCTATCTGCTGGTGATACTGCTGGCGTTTGCTCTTCAGCAGCGATTGATAGGCCGTCTCCTGCACTAGCGCATGCTTGAAGAGATAGGTCGCCTGCGGTGGCAGTCCCCGCTGATAGAGCAGCTCCGCCTCGACTAACTGCTCAACCCTTGCTGCAGCGTCTCCTCGTTGACGGTGAAACGCACTCAATAGTTCGTAGGATAATTCCCGCCCCACGTACCGCCCCAGTTGCGCTATCTCTTTGGCGGTCCCGAGCCGATCGAGTCGGGCCATGAGTGCATCCTGTAAGGTAGCCGGAATGCCCAGGTAGGGGCGTATTGCAGATACGCCCCTACATTGCGTTCCACCACCATCTTCGTCAGTTCCTCCACGAACAATGGGACTCCATCCGTCTTACTCACAATCTGTTGTAAGACTTCCGCCGGTAGCACTTTCCAACGGTGAGTTGCTCGACGATGGCACTGGTCTGCTTCCGCCCTAACCGACTCAAGACCAGGTGACTGACATGCGACCGGGGTGCCCAGGGGGGCGTAAACTCGGGCCGAAAGGTCAACAGCATGAGCATCCGGGCCGTGGGCACTTGGTCAAGGAGAGGCGTGAGAATTTCCAACGTTGAGGGGTCGGCCCAGTGCAGGTCTTCCCAGGTATTGTAGACTGGTTCTGCTCGGCCTCCTCGATTAGCCACGCCACTAAAGCTTCCTGCGTCTTCTCCTTCTGCTTCTGGGGGCTGACGGTAATAGGCGGGTAGCTTTCGGATGAGGTAACGACAAAAGGGCAGCTAAGAGGGGCACCGTGTCCGCCTGCGGGAAGCGATAGTGGCTCAGCATGTGTTGGAGTTTCTCCAGCTTTGTGCGGAGAATCTTCCCGTGCAAACTGGAGGAGGCGCTGCAGGTGGTCGATGATCGGATACAGCGCACTGTTTTGGTGATAGGGGGAACAGCGAAACTCAATGCGCATGGCTCCCGCTTGCGTGACCTGGTCTTGAATTCCTGCACCAACCGCGATTTGCCAATACCAGGCTCGCCGCTGAGCAGCACCACTTGGCCTTCACCATCGTGGCTTGCTCCCACGGCGTCGGAGTAGAGCTAGTTCTTCGTCCCGACCCACTATGGACGTAAGTCCGGCCTGGACCGCCACATCAAAGCGACTCTGGGCTTCGCTCTCCTGCACTACGCGATAGAGTGTCAGCGGTGTCGTTACCCCTTTGAGTCAGGTTGTCCGCGATCTTCACACTCAAACAAGCCCTCGACTAATCGATAGGTGGAGGCGCTGATCATCACTTCATCGGGGTGAGCTTGCCCTTGGATGCGCGCGGCAATGTTCGGTGTCTCACCCAAGGCAAGGATTTCGTGTTTCTCACTGCTGCCGATCTCACCAATGACGACTAACCCTGTGTGAATGCCGATGCGGACTTGTAGTTGGCCTTCTTCGACTGTCCCGTCTGTGCGCTCTTTCCTGAACGGGTTGCTCTGCTGCCCCCTCCTTTGAGAGAGGAGGAAGAAAAAGGAGGATTTCCCTAGTTCTACAAGAGGAGAGGGGACCTGCGAGCGCAACGCCGTAATGATTTCTAATCCTGCCCGCACGGCCCGTACGGCATCATCCTCATGCGCGGTGGGATAGCCGAAGTAGATTAACAAACCGTCACCCGAGATGTTGGGCAATATGTCCCTCGTATCGCCGGATCACGTTCGTGCAGGTCTCTTGATAGCCCCGCACCACCTCACGATACTCTTCGGGATCGAGTTGTTCGGAGAGCGTAGTCGAACCTACCACGTCACAGAACATCACTGTCAGTTGGCGACGTTCGGCGGCAGACGTCCGGTGTCCGGCGTCTGAGGTCTAGGGTCTTAACGGTTTCCGAGTCTCGACCTTTTCCCTCCGACTCTATACGTTGATCTCTTCTCCATTTATCCCTTTTCCTACCCAAACAGCACCTCACCATCTTCATCCACTGCTACGCGTTCGGCTTTGATGAGTTCGCTCTTGAGATCCTCCAGATATTCGTCATCCAGATCGAAACGCCGCTTTAGCGCACGATAGGCTACGCGGCCTTTGCTCTGTAACAGTTCGCGGACCTGTTCTAGCACCTCATCGAACGTCATAGCTTACCCTCGGAGCTGTTTTACTCCTGTGAGTATTGCCGGACAACGGGCTGA
>CAVTCR010000001.1:0-71478 GCA_963733195.1 uncultured delta proteobacterium | reverse complement strand
TGGTGAGTCGGCCAAGGGAACTGCCCCCTCAGCCGCTCGCAGAACCGTGCGTGAGCCTCTCAACTCACACGGCTCCCCTTATCGAGCCGTGCCATACCATAGCCGCCAGTGAACAAACAGCTCCGACTCCCGGCGCGACACTTTCGCCAGCCAGTGACGACTCCGGCGCTTATGCCCCCGAAGGGTCTTGTACTTCCGTCGTGCCCACCAGGCGAGCGTCAAGTCGAAATGGCGGAAGACTTTCCACACTTCGGTCGGGTAGAAACTCCCGTAGTACTGCCGCCACCCAGCCAGAATGGCGTTGTAGTGAGTCGAAAAGGTGCGAAGACTCTCGGTCGTCTGGCGGGGCAGATGCCACTGGGCGATCTGCTGCCGCATCCGCTGCTGGGCCGGGCCGCTCGCCCCGGGCAGGAAGCTCGTAAAGAGTTCTCCCGCGCGGTTCTGCGCCCGCCGAGGCCGAAACGTAAAGCCCAGGAAGGTAAACTGAATCGTGGGATAGTCGCCCCCGCGATTGCTGTCCTTGCAGTAGACAATCCGCGTCTTGTCCGGGTGCAGCTCCAACCCGCACTCCCGCAAGCGGGCCGCGAGTCGTTGCTTCACCTCCTGCGCCTGCCGCTCCGTGCGGCAATGCACTACCCCGTCATCGGCATAGCGTGCAAACGGGCACGCCGGCAGCTCCCGTCGCAGCCAGCGATCCAAGGCATAGTGCAGGAAGAGATTAAGCAACAGCGGCCCGAGCACGCCGCCAACAATGTTGCTAAACGTCCCTTAGAATTCTTCATCCGTCTCGCGCGTGAGCAGCTGCGCCCGACCTATGGGCAGGGCTTTCGTGGAGCCCCTCTGCAAACCGATACTGAGGAGTCCCGTCCTCAGACGATCCGTGCAGGAGGCTCTCGTGCCAAAGTCACACAACCCACAAGTGAAGTCTCTCGAAGTGAAGAGGAGGTTTGAACCCAGTCATATGGCGGCGGAGTGCCTGGCCCAAGCGTATGAGCGACTCGTGCCCGATCCTCCGTCGCCCAGTCTCTACGCACGCCAACGCGGCCTTCGCTTCCTGACATTATCGAGGAACAACCCAGAGAAAGGAGACGATCATGAAGAATCTTGCCGTAGCCATGTATGCCCGTGTGTCCTCGGACCAACAAGCCCAAGCCCAGACCATCGCGAGTCAAGTGGCCGCCTTGCGAGATCGTGTAGCTGCTGATGACTGTGTGGTACTCCCTGAGTGTGAGTTTATTGATGAGGGGTATAGTGGGGCGACGTTGGTTCGCCCAGGCTTAGAACGCTTACGCGATCTCTGTGCCAGTGGTGGAGTCGAGCGGCTCTACGTCCATTCCCCTGATCGCTTAGCCCGCAAGTATGCCTATCAAGTCCTCTTGATCGATGAGTTTCAACGGATGGGGATCGAAGTGGTGTTTCTGAATCGGGAGTTAAGCCAGAGTCCTGAAGATGAACTCCTCTTACAAGTGCAAGGCATGGTCGCCGAATATGAACGGGCCAAGATTTTGGAGCGCAGTCGACGCGGCAAACGCCATGCCGCCCACGTGGGCAATGTCACGGTGATGAGTGGGGCTCCCTATGGGTATCGGTATGTGAGCAAACACGAAGGGGGAGGAAGTGCTCGGTATGACATTCTAGAGGAAGAAGCGCGAGTTGTGCGGCAAATCTTTACCTGGATCGGCCAGGAGCGGCTGAGTATTGGCGAAGTCTGTCGCCGCTTGCAGCGCGCGGAAGAACGCACGCGGACCGGGCGGACCCAGTGGGATCGCAGTGTGGTCTGGGGCATCTTGAAAAACCCCGCCTATAAAGGAACCGCCGCGTTTGGGAAAACGCGAACTGGTCCCTTACGTCCTCGGTTACGCGCGCAACGCAATCGCCCGTTACAACCCCGGCACGCAGTCTCCGCCTATGACGTGCCGCGTGAGGAGTGGGTGTTCATTCCCGTCCCTGCCTCTTATAGAGGAAGCACTCTATGACGCGGTGCAAGAACAACTGGCCGAGAATCGCCGTCGCGCCCGCCAAAGTCAGCGGGGGGCGCGCTACTTGTTGCAAGGGTTATTAGTGTGCAAAGTGTGTGGGTATGCCTATTATGGGAAACCGCTCAGTCCCAGTGCGCGCAAACATCGCCCACGGGGATATGCGTATTATCGATGTGTCGGAACCGATAGCTATCGGTTTGGCGGCCACCGGGTGTGTGCCAATACGCAGATGCGGACGGATCTGGTGGAAATTGCCGTCTGGCACGAAGTGTGTCAGTTGCTCAAAGATCCCCAACGGCTGGAGCGGGAATATCACCGGCGCGGTCACGCTCGTCCGCGGGGCGCGAAGTGGGAGACGCCGGAGAGTCTCCGCGCGCAGATCAGCAAACTCCAGCGCGGGATGGCGCGCTTGATCGATGGGTATGCCGAAGGCTTGATTGAAAAGGTGGAGTTTGAACCCCGGATCAAACGGATGAAACAGCGAGTGACCATCCTTGAAGACCAATTGCAACAGTTGGCGGACGAGGCCGTACAGCAGCGCGAACTCAAACTGCTGATTGGTCAATTAGAGGAGTTTGTGACGAAGGTGCAGCGGAACCTCGCCGCAGCGGATTGGGAGATGAAGCGCGAGATTATTCGCGCGTTGGTGCGGCGCGTGGAAATTGACAAACAGGAAGTGACGGTCGTGTTTCGGGTTGGGCCTGACCTGTCCGGACAGCGCCCGGAGAAGAAAAGTTCGCAACATTGTTGGGGGCGTGAGGACCCCACCCTGCGGCGTGCCTCGCTGCCGTGCTTTCACCTCTCCCGCCTCGGTCATGGTCAGCGCCTGCAACCAGCGTTCCACGTAGAGCAGCACCCACCGACAGTCCGTGTGCTTGCGCACCGCCTTCATCAGCAGTCCGTGGTCCAGATTGTCAAAGGCTCCTTTGATATCAAACTCGACCACCCAGTCGTACTGCCAGCACCGTTGCCGCGTCACCGCGACCGCTCCCTTGGCCGACTTGCCCGGACGGTAGCCGTACGAGTCGGGGTCAAAGTGCGGTTCCAGCTGCGGCTCCAGCGCCATCTTCGCTACTGTCTGTGCCACCCGATCTCCACGGTCGGAATCCCCAACGGGCGAATCCCCCCGCTGGCTTTGGGAATCCCGACCTCCTTGACTGGCGGCGGAAAATAACTCCCCGAGACCAGCCGGTTCCAGACGCGGTAGAGATTCCCCCGCAGCTGCTGCTCGAACGCTGCCAGGCTCTCCCCGTCTATCCCCGCCGCCCCCCGGTTCGCCTTCACCCGCTGCCAGGCCGCGAAGACCGCGCGCTTGGGTATCGCAAAGGCCTTGGGCGATGTCCCCAGCTCTTCCCTCCGCAGAGGTTGGCCGAGCCCACCTCCCTCGATAATGTCGCCCCTTCGCTCCACAGCCATTACAGATCCTTCCTCGCTACTACGAGCGACTCCGCCCCTGGCTCGCGCTTCGGTATTCCCACTTGTGGTGTCTGCCACTTGTCGGTTTCCCTTTCCATCGCGAGCTCAGGTTCTCACGTTCCCTGGCAAAGCCTGTCTCAAGGTCATGCCGCCTATATACCGGTTGCCGCCTGCGCAGTACTCAGGTCGCCCGCAGGCTTGTCCCAGAAGTTAGAAGCGCCCCTGGTTTCGACAACGTCTGGCTTTTTCGCTACGTCCGCAGCGGTTCGCTTGCGCTCATCTCCTTGAAACCTACCTGACGTGGTCTACGCCACGCCTTTTCCCCCTGCGTTCACCACCACGCCTCTTAAACGCAGCAGCCGGGGGCGGTTTGAAGCCTCCTCCTGAAAGGCGGCTCCGAGGGACCTTCCCTCATCTTTCCCACAGCATCGCTCAACCTTCAGTCGAGCGTTCGTGACACACCTTCCAACAACGCCTTCGCCTCTTGCAAATCCTTGGTGTCAAACCCTTCGGTGAACCAGTCGTAGATCTCGGATAACATCTGGTGAGCTTCGTGCCGTCTTGCCCTGTTGCTGCCACAGCCGAGCCAGGCTCGTTGTCGCGCGGAGTTCCGAGGGATTTGGCTTGCTGCTGTCGCGCAATCTCGATGGCTTTCAGAAAACACGCTTCGGCTTCCGCTCGGCTTGGAGTTGGGTGCTAGGCGTTGGGAACTGGCGACTTGTTGACTTTTGAGATTTGCTTTTGACGCTCTGACACTTTTGACTTTTGACTTTGCCTGTTTGAAGCGTTAGCTCGCCTTTGAGCCGATACAACTCCGCCTCGCAGCATCGCTCCCCAGTTTTGTCCACCGCAGCCAATGCCTCGGCCAGCACAGCTCAGCCCTTCCTCGCTCTGTCCCACTTTCCCATACGCTTCGGCCAGCAGGGCAAGATAATACGACCGCCACGCTCTGCCCCCGTAGCCCGGTAGGCGGCCAAGCCCTGACGCATCTGCGCAATCCCTTCCTCTTCTTGTCCCTGCTCGGCCAGCGCCCAGCCTCGCAAGATAGTTCCCATCGCCAACCAGTGCGGAAACCCCTGCTCGGTCGAGAGTGTAATCAGCTGCCTCTGCCCGCTCTTGGGCTGCCTGCCCTTCCCGGCGGAATTGATGGAGCCAGGCAGCACTGATCAAGAGCAACAGCCAGGCTATAGGGATGAGACAGCTCCTGGGCCAAGGTCAGCGCCTCGTGGTTCCTCTGCAGGGCCTGGTCCGGATAGCCAAGCACCACAGAGACGAAGGCCGCATAGGAGAGGCCAATCACCCCTGGATCCATGCTATACAGGAGGCATAGGAGTGGTGCTGCTGGGGATCATAGAGGGCAAGACCCTGCTCTAGGTGTGCTCGGGCAGAGACTAACTCTCCAAGAGGATAAGGTCTGCCCCAGCGCAAAGTGGGCCTGCAGGAGGAGTACTGGGTCTTGTACGTTCTGGGCCAGAGTGAGGAGTTGCTCCCCCAGTTCCCGCGCCGTCTGGAACTCCGCCCGCTAAGATAAAACCCCCACAGTCCATACAGTACCGGGAAGAGCTGAGGGGTCTCCTCTACCTGCCGACACAGTTCCCGGGCTCGGGTGTAGGCTTGTTCCACTTCCGGGGCGGCATAGCCCTTGGTGGCCATCAGCCGCGCCCAGGGCGATTTGCAGCGTGAGTTCTTGCTGGGTGCGCTCGGGCGTGTCGGGCAAAGTCTTGAGCAACTCCAACCCTTTGGTGAACAGACTGATCGCCTCCTGATGGGCAGAGCGCCGCACGGCATTCTCCCCCGCCTGTTGCAGATACTGCATTGCCTTGCGATAATCCCGCCCTTGCTCAAAGTGCACCGCCAGTTCGGCGGCAATCTCTCTGGCCCGCTCGCCGTAAGCCTGCTCTTCTCGTTCGCCAATCCGCTGATGCAGGCGCTGCCGCCGCCTCGCCGTGAGCCGGTTGTACAACACGTCCTGATACAAGGCATGCAGAAACCCATAGCGCGCCGCTACCGTCCCATCCGGCCACTCGGCAGTCCCGCTCGCCCGCAGGAAGTGTTCCCGGCGCACCAACGCCTCACACTGTTCCTCGATCTCCATCCACCTCCGTCTCCACCCCCGCGGCCACCGCGGCGGCGGAGAACTCCACTCCGGCCACGCTGGCCACCTCCAGCAGACGCTGGGTCTCGGGACTCAAGCGCTCAATTTGCTGCGCGATCAACTGCTGGAGGCTCTCCGGCACCCTCTTGCCACCTCCTCTCCTCCCTCCTTCAGCTCCCATCGGCCCTCGCTTTGCACCAGCACGCCTCGCGCCACCAGATCATTGACCACGTTGACCATGAACAGCGGATTGCCATCCGTGCGCCGGTGAATGATGCGGGCCAGCCGTTGGAGGGCCGTTCGGGATGCACCCTCACCCCGATCCTCTTCCTGGAAGGAAGAGGAAAAGCAAACCTCACTGCCAGATATTTCGCCATGTCTTCTTCGCTCAGGAAATCGAGCAGCAGTTCCGTGCAGTAGCCGCGCGTCTGCAACTCTTGCTTCACCGCTCTGAGCGGATGCCCCTGCACCAGTACGTCCACCGGCCGGTAGGTCCCGATTATCAATAGCCGGGCGGACTCCCGTCGCCGCGCCACAAACGCCAGCCAGTCTAGCGTAGATACATCACTCCAGTGCAGGTCTTCTAACCACAACACTAAGGGGCGCTCGGCTGTCAGCTGCTCGACCGCTTCGGCCAACTCCCGCAGCATCCGCTCCCGTGTCGCCCCTGGGTTTGCCGCTGCAGCCCTTCCAACTCGGTTGCGGTGAGCAAGGCGGCATCTGCACCAGCCACGTCGGGGCCTGCTGGCTCAACAGCTCGATGAGGCGCTGGCCCCCGGCCCCGCGCCCGAGCCGTCCCAGGGCTTCCAACACCGGCAGGTAGGCTTCACCCGTCCCATAGTGTTCAATGCACTGCCCCTGTCCCAGCCAAAGCTCGTGTTCGGTGTTCGTCGGCAAGAGCGAGTCTAGAAATGCTTCCACTAGGGTCGTTTTGCCAATCCCCGGCTCGCCCGTCACGAAGACGATTTGCCGCTCACCGTTCAGAGCTTTAGCGAACCGAGTGTGGAGTTGCGCCAGTTCCGGTTCACGACCCACCAGGCTAGGGGTTGGGTGCTGGGGGCTAGGGGCCGGTTGGGAAAGTCTGGCCTGACTCGACTACTGAATGCTGTCACTGGCTACTGCTGCAATAAAGCGAAACCCCCGCCGGTGGACGGTCTCGATGTAGCGACGTTCCTGGGCTTGGTCCCGCAATATCTCGCGGAGTTCTTTAATGCACGACGTCAGCGCGGCATCACTTACGACGGTCTCCGGCCATACAGCCTGAAAGAATCGTCTTTCGTCACCAGTTCGCCGGCATGGGTCACCAAGTAGCGGAGGACGGCAAAGGCTTTACCCGTGAGCCTCACTTCTTGTTTTCCTCGCCACAGCCGCGCCCCGGCAAGGTCAAGGCGATAGGGACCAAAGCTAAATATTTGATCTGCCTGCATTTTCCGTTCCCGTTCGATCCCCGAAAAATCCCACAGAAATCCCCAGAGTTTTCCTCTGACTTCCTGGTCTCGGGTCACTATCCTCCTGGCACAAGGCAGGCGGGATTGCAAGCGACGCGTGCCTGGGAAGAGGGAGGTGTCTCATGCTGCAGGATCCAGAAGGGCAGGCCCCGTTGTCCGTCCACTGCGCGTTTGTCGTGCACTTCCGGGTGAACAGCGATGTAACGCAGGGACGACTCGCCGGGCGGGTGGAGCACGTTGTGTCAGGGCAGAGCGCGCATTTTGCTTCGCTGGAGGAACTGCTGGCCTTCATTGCACGGGTACTGGAGACGGGGCGTGCTCCTCCACCCAAGGACCAAAAAGCGGCAAGTGAACATTCACGAGACAGGAACCCTGCCGCCACGAAGTAAAGGCCAACTTGAAGGAACGACGAGAACAAACGCCAAACGGAATTTACCTGTAAAGAAAGGACACATCATGAAAAAGATCCTCACATTGTGGTTCGTGCTAGCTGCTCTGGCCAGTCATGTCACGACACTCGCGCATGCCGACGCCGTAACCGGATTGGAATGAAATCTCGACGAAAGCCATTCTCACCGCCGGGCGCTCCCCGCTCATCACCTCGCTCGACTATGCCATTGTCCACGCCGCCATGTATGATGCCGCCATTGCCTTCGATGGCCGCTTCGAGCCTTATCACGTCGTCATCCCCAACGCTGCCGGCTCTCCGAGTGGCTGCGGTGGCCACTGCCGCGCATGATGTCCTGGTCGCCCTCTTTCCCGCCCAGCAAGCCGCCCTCGACACGGCGTATCAGGAGTACTTGACCGCAAACGGGCTCTCGGCAACCGATCCAGGCGTGACGGTGGGCACAGACACGCTGCGGCGGGCATTCTTGGCGCTCCGCGCCAATGATGGCCGCTTTCCGCCTAATCCTCCACCGTTCACTGGCGGCACTGACCCGGGAGTCTGGCGCCCGACCCCTTCCTATCTCCCTGGGCCGCCACCAGCCTTTGCTCCTGGCGCTGCACCCTGGGTCGCCACCGTGACTCCATTTACCTTGGAGAGTCCCTCGCAGTTCCGGGCTGATCCGCCCCCGAGCTTGACAAGTAAGTCGGTATCGCAAAGATTACAACGAAGTCAAAGCCGTCGGCGAGTTGAACAGCAGCATCCGCACGCCCGAACAAACCGACATTGGCTATTTCTGGGCCGATAACACCGCCGTGCTATGGAATCGTGCCATTCAGGGCATTGTGACGGATGGTAACTCAGTTTCACGCTTGTCGAGAGTGCCCGGCTCTTTGCCTTGGTCAACTTGGCAGGTGCCGATGCCGCAATTACCTGCTGGGACACCAAGTACTTCTACGTCTTCTGGCGGCCCGTCACCGCCATCCAGGAGGGAGAGAACGATGGCAATGCCGAAGACAGTGGGCGACCCGAACTGGCAACCGCTGATCAATACGCCCGAATTTCCCGGAGTACACCTCGGGCCATGTGACCTACAGCGGGGCGGTGGCCCGCATCCTCAAGCTCTTCTTCAAAACGGACCAGGTGACCTTCACCGTCACCTCCACCAATCCGCTAGCCATCCAGAAGACGCGGACATACACCCGTCTCTCCGATGCGGTGGATGAGACCATCGACGCGCGGGTGTATGTCGGTATTCACTTCCGCAACTCCGATGTGGTCGGACGTGATCAAGGCAAACGGGTCGCCCACTGGACGTTCAAACATTTCTTGCGGCCAGTCAACAAGTAGTGGGGGTGAGAACCACAAAAGCCACCGGTGAGTGTGGTCGAGTAGGTCATGACCTACTCGACCACCGAGGGGTTGTCGGAGAGCCGCAACCTGCAAGGACGAAGGAGGAATTATGCACACATCATAGGATGAAGAGAATCTGCTTGGTAACGTATGCCGTAAGTGGGCCTTCAAACACTTCCCTACACCGCCGCTCAAATAAGGAACGGTGAGCAGACGCAAGCCACAGAAGAATGGAACAGGCGGCGACCAGACAGTCGTTCACCACGATGAAGCTGAGAAGATTGTCATTGCGAGCGCAGCGAAGCAATCTTTGCCCGACAAAAAGATTGCTTCGTTGCCTGAGGCTTCTCGCAATGACATAGGCTATGGCTTTTCATGAACTCGGGAAGTTACTGGATTGCTACTCCTTACTGCTTGAGCAGATCGTCTTGCCACGTTTCGGCGGCCAATAGACTGACACCAACGTCACAAGCGCCATCGCCATCATGTAAAGCGCGACAGGCCACGGTTGACCGCGTAAGGTGAGTTACAGTTTCTGGCCGATATACAAGGCCACATCTCGCATACGATTGGAGAAGCCCCATTCATTGTCGTACCACGACAAGACTTTGACGAAATTGTTGTCCATCACTTTGGTCAACGCAGAATCAAAGATCGACGACGACGGATTGCCATTAAAATCGACAGAGACGAGTTCTTCTTCGCAATACTGGAGGACGCCTTTCAGTGGGCCCTCAGCCGCAGCGCGGACAGCAGCGTTGATCGTTGCTTCGGTAGCGGGCTTGTCCAACTCTGCGACTAAGTCAACCACTGAGACATTCGCGGTCGGCACCCGCACGGCCATGCCATCCAGCTTGCCTTTGAGTTGTGGCAGCACTTCCCCTACGGCACGGGCAGCGCCGGTACTCGTCGGAATCATCGATTGCGCAGCCGCGCGCGCACGACGAATATCAGAGTGAGGAAGATCAAGAATGCGTTGGTCGTTGGTATAGGCATGGATTGTCGTCATGAGTCCACGCTTGATACCGAAATTGTCATTGAGGATTTTTGCAATCGGTGCAAGGCAGTTCGTCGTACACGAGGCATTGGAGATTACCGTGTGTTTCACCGGATCGTAGGCGGTATGGTTCACACCATAACAAAGGTGATGTCTGCCCCTTTGGACGGAGCTGAGACCAGCACTTTTTTCGCTCCACCAGAGAGGTGCGCCACGGCTTTGTCTTTGTCGGTAAATATCCCACTACATTCGAGGACAAGATTGACTCCGAGCGACTTCCACGGAAGCTTGTTTGGGTCCCGTTCTTGTAAAATCTGGATGCGTTTGCCGTTCACGATCAAGGCATCGTTCTCGGCTTTGACCTCTCCCTTGAGGCGACCATGTATGGAATCGTACTGCAACAAATGGGCAAGAGTTTTTGCGTCGGTAATATCGTTGATTGCAACGAACTCGAGTTCAGGTTGCTGCAAGCTCGCCCGCAGCACATTACGGCCAATGCGACCAAATCCATTAATGCCTACTTTTACAGCCATAGCGCCCTCAGCAAGAAAATTTCCATTATCCTCTCGTATTGGCCTTTCGCAGTCAAGGGAAAAGCCCATACAAAAAGATTGTCATACGAAGTTCATTTGCTTATGTGAATTGACTGACCGCTATTCCTGCATGTATTACTGCTAAGATACGCGGTGGAGAGAGGGAAGATGGTGGATACACGATTGTCGCTCTAATGCTGGTGCATGCGGTATGGAAGGATTGTTCAGGCAGATCGCTGCCCAAGTGGAGGCACCAGCCCCAGCTACGGACAGCATTATCGATATGGTCACGCACTCTGGACTCGTCGTCCAGTTGGTGCTCTACCTCCTGCTCGCGTTTTCGATAATCAGTTGGGGGATAATTTTCTACAAATTTCTCCAGATCTATAAAGCTCGCCGTGAATCTGAACGCTTTTCCTCGGTTTTTTGGGAAACGAAAAATTTCTCATCTATTCACACCGCCTCCCTGGAGATGAAAGAGAGTCCTGTCGCCCAAGTTTTCCGAGCTGGCTATCAGGAATTGATGCGCCTTACCCGTGCACGCAAACAAACGACAGCGGTGGAAGGGGACCCTCTCAATAACGAAGAGGGAGGAATAGAAAATATAGAGAGAGCTATGCGACGGGCAATGCGCTTGCAAACCACCCGGCTCGAACGTGCCTTAATCTTTTTGGCGACGACTGCCAGCACTGCACCATTCGTTGGCTTATTCGGTACGGTGTGGGGTATCATGGATGCGTTCCGTGGGTTGGCAGTTACCAAGACCTCAAGTATCCAGGCTGTTGCTCCTGGCATTGCCGAAGCGCTGATCGCGACGGCAGTTGGACTATCGGCGGCGATTCCCGCCGTTATGGCCTACAATTATTTTAGTCGTCAGATCCGTGTGTTGGCCGCAGACATGGAGAACTTTGTCGCTGAGTTTCTTAATATCGCTGAGCGCCACTTCCTCTAGCTCATCGTGTTTATAGGCGTCAGGAGTCGTCGTGGCATTCGACCATCAACAAGAAGACAACATTTCCCAGATCAACATCACGCCTTTGGTTGACGTGATGCTTGTCCTGCTTGTGATCTTCATGGTCACTGCACCCATTCTACAGCAGGGGGTTGCGGTGGAATTGCCGCAGGTTGCTGCGGGACCAGTGGACGGCCAGGACTCAAGCATGGTGATAACCGTAAGCAAAGATGGCAAGGTTCACCTGGATAATCGTGCCCTCAGGCTGGAGGAGTTGCAACAAACGCTTGTTCGAGACCATGCAGAAACAACCGGAGCGTTCTGTCTATCTTCGTGCAGACAAAGGGGTGCAGTACGGAAAAGTGGTTGAAGTGATGGCAGTGCTTCGTAACGCTGGGGTCAAGAAACTAGGAATGATGACCACTCCGCTTGAAGAGCAATGAAACCCGCGACCGAACCGTACGACGAATCGCAGAAAGGTCACGGCATCAGCCGCATGATCCTTCTGTCAGCAGTGCTTCACGTAGTAGTGATAGGTGCACTACTTGTTACAGGATACTTTCGCTCGCCCAAGCCGAATGCACCACCAGTGACATCATACGAAGTCTCTCTCATTGGTCCGACGGGAACAGGAAAACGGAAAGAAGCGAGCGAGAGAACCTCTGCTCCTCCGCGCCAGGCAGCCGTAGAAAAACCGAGTACTCCACCGGCAGCGAAAGGCGAACAGCAAGAGGCATTACTACCAAAACCGCAGGAAAAACCGAAGCCTGAAGTGCAGACCAAGCCAAAGCCGCAAGAGCCGCCTCCAATCGAAAAGCCACAGGAGGTTGCGAAAAAGATTGAACCGCCACAGCCGAAACCAACCCCGGTAGTAAAAGAGAAAGAACCGCCAAAAGCTGTTGCTGATGTGAAGCCAGTGGAGAAGCCGCCACCACCAGAGAAAAAAATAGCAGAGAGCCAAAGCCAAGGAGCCAGTAAAGCCTAAGGTGGAGATACGATTGTCAGAGAAGAAAGAGAAGCCCAAAGAAAAACCTCCGTTACAATCTGAGCGTGTGAAAGTTCAGGAGAAAAAGCCTGAAGTACGAAAAACAGAGGAAAAGCCGAAAGTCCAACCAACGCCACCCAAGCCGGAAAAGAAACCACAGGAACCGGTGAAGACAACGGCAAAAGAGAAGGTTAGCGAGACCAAGAAAACGGAAAATACTGATGCACCCCGGAAGAAACCCGCCGTCGCAGTGCCAGTCGCTAAAGCCACACCGTCGGTTGATGCCACGCAGGAACGCGAAGATGAGGAGGCACGAGAAAAGCTGATCGCTTCCGCAGTTGAGCGAGTTCGCACGCGGGAAGAAGCGGTAACCCGCGACCAGGATATTGCTAAGGCGGTCAATCGAGTGCGACAGGGGATTGGCGGCCAAGAGGAAAATGGTAGGGAGACAGAGAAGAAACCCGCTGCTGCCAATGCGAATGACGAAAAGGAAAAGGAGGACGGTCAGGTCGCCAAGGCAAAGGTCTATGGGCCGGAATTCCTTGCCTATACCGAGAACATTAAGCAGAGGGTGAAAGAGGGTTGGATCGTGGTGGATCGGAAACCTGGACTGACAGCAATAGTACGATTTGGGGTGGAAGCAGATGGGGAGGTGATTGATGTTGAATTAGCAGAGTCTTCCGGAGATCGTTCCTTCGACCAATCAGCGTTGCGTGCGGTCAAGAATGCAAAACTCCCGCCTCCACCAGAAATGTATCGTGAAGATTTTGTGACACAGAAAGTCCATATGACGTTCGGAGGTGAGGAGTGAAGGGCGAACGATTGATAAAAAAGCAACACTGGTGCCCCTGGGTCAGCCGAAAACCCGAAGTCTTCGCACTGTTCTGGCTCGTCGTACTGCTGGTGACACTTCCTCTCTCCGTGAGCGCGCAGATTAATCTACAGATCACCAAAGAAGGTGGACAGGCGCTGCCCATTGCTATTGCTCCACTGCAAAGTGGGGAAGGCACAGGAGAGCAAGGGATCGGTGATGAATTTGCTGAGGTCCTTTCGCGCGACTTGGATCTGTCGGGCTATTTTCGTGTCATTAGCCGTGGCGCAGAGACCGCCACAGGAGAAGGCGCCCTAGCGGAGGAGATAAATTTTCCGAACTGGTCTGAACTTGGTGCGTTGGCTCTGGTTAAAGGGACCCTCTCTGGTGATAGCAACGGGATCGTTGCTGAGGTGCGACTCTTCGACGTCGCCCAACGAAAGCAACTTGGCGGCAAACGTTACCGTGGCGAGCGCCGAGAGCTACGGCGCATGGCCCATCGCTTTGCTGACGAAGTGATGCTTTTGTTGACCGGAGAACGTGGACCGTTTGATTCGCGTATTGCGTTTGTGTCAACCCGCACCGGTGGCCGAGCAAAAGAGCTATATGTCACTGACCTCAGTGGTCGACAGGTAACAGCGCTCACGCGTGATCGGAGTCTGAGCTTGGGGCCAAGCTGGGACCCTTCCACTAGTATGTTGGCGTACTGTTCCTATCGTCACGGTGGGCCGTATCCCTATCTTCTTGATGTTCGGACAGGTGAGCAAAATCGTCTGTCGACAACTGTGGGCTACAGCGGTGGACGTTGGTCACCTGACGGCTCAACAATTGCTGTCAGTCTTGAGCAAGACGGGAATTCGGACTTGTTTCTCTTGACGCCTGAAGGTCGCGTGATTCGGCGTTTGACCGAGGACCCTGGAATCGATGTCTCTCCGACGTGGTCGCCGGATGGCCGCCATCTCGCATTTTGCTCGAGTCGTCGCGGTGGGCCGCAGATCTATGTGATGGACGTTGGCAGTGGGAACATTCGTCGCCTCACGTTTCGTGGAGATTATAATACGTCCCCCTCGTGGTCACCGAAAGGAGACCAGATTGCCTACACGACGCGATCTGGCGGGTTTCGCGTCATGGTCATTCCAGCGAATGGTGGAGAAGCGCGCGAAATTACTGTCGGAGAAGATCCCTCATGGTCACCGGACGGTCGTTATGTTGTGCTCAGTCATCGCGGACGGTTAATAGTTGCACGTAAAGACGGGAACAGTGTTAAAGAATTGACTCGTAGGGGGGGAGATGATACTAGTCCGGCGTGGTCGTCGCGCCTGGAATAGCCAGGAATGGAAGAAGAAAAAGCACGAAACGATGTGGAGTGTGTGCATGGGGTACTGGCGAATCTTAGGTGTGTTTTTAATTGCTTTATCTGTGAGTGGGTGCCCAAAGCAGCCTCAGGCACCTAGTGAGAGTGAGCTTGGTAGTCCTGGGGGAGGGCAGGGACTTGGTCCCGGTGGGATCCAAGATCGAAACTTGGCACCGGAGGATCCAGGAGCACGGACGCGAGGCCGTCTTGAAAATGAAGGAACTGATCGGAATGCTGGCGGTCCGCTAAGTGATGTCTATTTTGATTACGATGCCTTTGATCTTTCGACCGAAGCTCGCAATACGTTGCAGTCCCATGCCAACTGGTTAAAGAATAATTCCGGTGTCAAAGTCGAGATTGAAGGCCACTGTGATGAACGGGGTACGGTAGAGTACAATCTTGCGTTAGGTGCAAAGCGAGCGAAAGCAACGCGCGATTACCTCGCGAACCTCGGTGTTGATGCGAACCAGTTGTCAACAATTAGCTACGGTGAGGAACTTCCTTCCTGTAAAGAAGCTACTGAAGATTGTTGGCAGCAAAATCGCAGAGCACACTTCCTGTTAGTTGGACGTTAACCTCAACCATCTTTACGATTGACGGTTATCCTGTGAAAACAATTGCTGCTGTTGGTTCAATAGCCCTCCTGGCCTGTGTCTGGGGGAGCGGGTGTGCAACTCAGGCGGATCTGCAAGCGCAAAATAGGGAGAACGACCAGCTTCGGACACAACTGGCCGATAGCCGTGCGACGAACGAGGCGACGCGGCGAGAGATTGAGAAAGTGCGTGGCGAGATGGAGGAACTGCGATATCGCATAGACCGAACGGCAAAAGCACGACCCGCAGTGCCGGCCGCCTCTGCTGCGCAAGTGCAAAATTTAGAAGATCGACTGAACTCTCTGGAACGACAAATTGTCGTACGTCGAGAAACCCCGATTCCGCCGCATCCACTTCCAACAGTAGAGACTCCGGCTCCACCTGCACCAGCTGAAGCTCCTCAGGTCGCGGCAGTTCCAACACCGTCATCGCCGTCCCTACCGCCGGTTCTTTCTCTACCGATTGAGGATGAGATTCTCCTCACAAAAGAGCCTCCTGAAGTGCAAGATGATTATCGGGGTGCCTGGCAAGCCTTAAATGGCCAACAGTATGATAAGGCGATTCAACAGTTCCGTACCTTTCAACGGAAAAACCCCGCTTCTGAACTTGCGGACGACGCACAATACTGGATCGGCGAAAGCTATTTCACTCGCAGAGACTATAACCGTGCGATCCTTGAATACAACGACGTTTTGAAGTACCGCAAAGGCGACAAAGTGCCTGCTGCCCTCCTTCGTCAATCGGAAGCGTTCGTCGAAATCGGCGATAAAACTGATGCCCGCCTCATCCTACAAAAGCTCATTAATGATCATCCGAATTCCAGGCAAGCAAAAGATGCCCGCGAAAGACTCCAGAATCTTGGCCGTTAGGTAACTCTGGTCTCTGCGCCCGGCCTGGACAAGTAGGGACTATGGAGGTTATTCGCCATATCAAGTCCGATCGTCGTTTCCCTCGTCCGATTGTTAGTCTCGGCAATTTTGACGGCGTCCACCTTGGTCATCGCGCGATCCTGACAAAAGTAGTCACCGAGGCGAAAGCGCTGCAAGGGACCGCACTCGTTCTGACGTTTCATCCTCATCCGCTGACGGTATTACGGCCGAACTCCCCATTGCCGCTCATTCTCAGCTTGCGGGAAAAGCTCCTCCTGCTTCGCTCGTTAGAGATCCAAGGCGTCATTCTGCAACGGTTCTCGCAGGCATTTTCACAACTGACCGCCGAAGAGTTTGTTCGACGCTACCTCGTTGACATTCTCCATGTGGAGAAAGTGATCATCGGTCATAACGTCAGTTTCGGCCATCAACGTTCCGGGAGTGCGGAGACGCTTGTACAATTCGGAAAGCAACTTGGCTTTGCTGTGGAAGTGATTGGTCCAGTTGTAGTTGAGGGGAGGGAGGTCAGTAGCTCGGCTGTTCGTACCTTGCTTGGGGCAGGAAATATGCGCGAGGTAACCAGTTTGTTAGGTTGTCCCTATAGCGTGAGTGGACGAGTCGAAAAAGGGTTTCAACGTGGGCGGACTATTGGTTTTCCCACAGCGAACCTGCGCCCTCGCACAGATCTCTTGCTGCCGAATGGGGTTTATGCAGTCACTGTTGATGTTGATGAGAAGACCGCCGTACCTGGCGTTGCAAATGTAGGAATGAATCCAACCTTTGGTAATAACCGACGCACCATAGAGGCCCATCTTTTTGATTTCTCTGCCGATTTGTATGGAAAGCGATTGCGGGTTAGTTTTGTTGAGCATATTCGAGAGGAACGAAAGTTCCCCTCAGTGCCAGAGTTAGTTCGCCAAATTCAGGAAGACGCGAATCGTGCGCGCGCTGTGCTTGCTGGTTAACGCAATTTGACAGCCAAAATCAGCAATCGTGATTGGATAGAGATACTCCACCGGAGTGCCTCTCTATATGCGGAACACACCAAGATATGGAGTCCCGACCCGTGATGGCAGGCACAGCCTGCCCTACCTTGCGCCCGTGGAGACACGTAGGGCGGGCTGCGCCCGCCACAGTACGCTACCATGCAACAATTTGTGATCTCTTCACAGTTGACCGGCCAACGCCTAGATCGTGGGCTGGCTGAGTTGCTGTCAACCTCACGCTCTCACGTGAAGATGCTTATCGATCACGAGTGTATCCGTGTGGGTGGAAAGGTGCCAAAAGCAGGCTATATTCTGCATGAGGGGGATCAAATCGAAGTTCTGCCATTCGAAGAACCTCCTGCTGCGGCAGTTGCGCAGGATATTCCTCTTGAGGTGCTCTACGAAGATGAATTTCTCGCTGCGATTAATAAGCCTGCCGGTATGGTGGTACATCCAGCACCAGGACAATGGTCTGGAACGGTGGTGAATGCGTTGCTTGCACGCTGGGGATGGAAAATTGCGCCAGGATCATTTCGTCCCGGAATTGTTCATAGGTTGGATAAGGACACTTCTGGTGTGCTGTTGGTTGCGAAAGATGTCAAAACCCAAGAAGCCCTGGCACGACAGTTTAAAGAGCGACAGGTGCACAAAACTTATATGGCTGTGGTATGGGGACATCTGACGCCGAAAGTTGGGACGATTTCCTTGCCTATTGGCCGACACCCTATCGACCGTAAGAAGATGGCAGTACAAGTACATACAGGCCGGGCGGCAGTGAGCCATTATCAGGTTATAGGAGAAGAGGCTTATCTCTCGCTCGTGCAGTTGGGACTCGAAACTGGACGCACACACCAATTGCGTGTGCATCTGGCTGCGATTGGACATCAAATCGTTGGTGACCCGGTATACGGTGCGCGTAGTTTTTCTCGGCAAGTGCCAACCGAGGTACAGCATTTCCCTCGGCAAGCGCTCCATGCTGCGGCTATACAGTTCATCCATCCGGTGTCCCAAGCTCCCCTCTCGATTCGTGCTCCTTACCCAAAGGATTTTTCTTGCCTTCTTACGTTATTTGCCGATAGAGCGAGAGTAAGGGGAAAGATGACCGGAACTGACTTTGTCATTGACAGTAATAAGAGAATCTAGTACCGTAAAACACGATCTCGTAGCACTAGAACCGAAAGAAATCTCTCACCACTTTTTCCCTTTCTCAGCAGCGTATTGAGCGCCATCGGGTCGTCCGTAAGGTGCGACTGTTATCGCCCAATCAGGAGCTGTCTAACGGCAAGGCCTCTCGGAGTGGAGGGGTAAACTCAAAGATCGAGTTCAAGTGCAAAGCGCATAAGGGAGGAACACCTGCATGGGTCGGACGTCCACACAAAAAATGATACCGACGAACCTCGAGAAGTCCGGGTCGATGTGGTCGAAGAAGAAGACGGGCTTAATCTCAAGGCCCTGAAAGAAAAGAAAATTAGTGAGCTCGCGCAAATTGCGCGCGACTTCAACGTGGATGGGGCGTCGAGTCTCCGTAAGCAAGACCTCATCTTTGCCATTCTTCAGGCACAGGCTGAACGGAGTGGATTCATCTACGGTGAAGGAGTCTTAGAGATTCTTTCCGATGGCTTCGGTTTTCTTCGTTCTCCTGATTACAACTACCTGCCTGGCCCTGATGACATTTATGTGTCACCAAGCCAAATTCGCCGCTTCAATCTCCGTACCGGTGATGTTGTTGCTGGGCAGATTCGCCCACCAAAAGAAGGCGAGCGCTACTTTGCACTCCTCAAAGTCGAAGCGATCAACTACGAGGAACCTGAGAAAGCGCGTGAGAAAGATTCTCTTCGATAACCTTACGCCGTTGTATCCCGCAGGAGCAGTTGAAGTTGGAACACTCTCCTGAAGAGTATACCGCGCGGATTATCGACCTCTTGACGCCGATCGGTAAAGGACAGCGTGGTCTTGTGGTTGCGGCTCCACGCACTGGTAAAACCATGATGCTCCAGAGCATCGCGCATGGGATCGCCCAGAATCACAAAGAAGTCATTCTCATCGTCTTGTTAATTGACGAACGGCCAGAAGAAGTGACGGACATGCAGCGCAGTGTGCGTGCGGAAGTCGTCAGCTCAACGTTCGACGAACCAGCTACGCGTCACGTACAAGTTGCAGAAATGGTGATTGAGAAAGCAAAACGCTTGGTCGAGCATGGGCGAGATGTCGTCATTTTGCTCGATAGCATTACCCGCCTTGCCCGTGCATATAATGCAGTAGTCCCGCCCAGCGGGAAACTGCTGTCGGGTGGTGTTGATGCCAACGCACTTCGAGGACCGAAGAAATTCTTCGGTGCTGCACGCAATATCGAAGATGGCGGAAGTCTCACCATTCTTGGCACGGCACTGATTGATACTGGCAGTCGGATGGACGAAGTGATCTTTGAGGAGTTTAAGGGAACCGGGAACATGGAAATCCATTTGGACCGTCGGTTGATGGACAAGAGGATTTTTCCAGCGCTTGATATTAATCGTTCTGGAACTCGCAAAGAAGAACTGCTACTCCCCCGTGAAGTGCTCAACCGCGTATGGATTTTGCGGAAGTTACTCTCGCAGTTGAATACAGTGGAAGCGATGGAATTTCTCATAGATAAGATGCAAGGAACGAAAAATAACCAGGAATTCCTTGAGTCGATGAATCAATAACGAACACCCGTGCGTTGCAAAGGCCACCCCCTTTTGCTACAAAAATCGCCCAGTTACTCTACAGTCCTGCGAGAGCACGTAAATTATAGAGAAAGGCAGAATTCATGGCCGAGGTGACGATTAAGCAACTCCTTGAAGCCGGAGTGCATTTTGGACATCAAACCAGTCGATGGGATCCGAAGATGAAGCCGTACATCTTTGGCGCGCGCAACGGCATTCATATCATCGATTTGCAGCAGACGGTTGGTATGTTACGGGAAGTCTGTTCGTTCGTGCGCGATCTCGCGTCTCAAGGCGGCCAATTTCTTTTCGTGGGCACTAAGAAGCAAGCCCAAGAAGTCGTGCGCGAAGAGGCTGAGCGGTGCGGGATGTTCTTCGTCAATGACCGCTGGCCGGGTGGTATGCTAACGAACTTCCAAACGATTCGGAAGTCGATTGAACGGTTGAAGAAGCTCGAAGAAATGATTGAGAATCCGGCAGTTGCAGATGCTCTCACAAAGCGTGAAATTCTTGGCATGAGTCGAGAACGCGATAAGCTTATGGCCTCGTTTGGTGGAATCAAGAACATGCGCAAACTTCCTGATGCACTGTTTGTGGTGGACACCAAAAAAGAAGAGATCGCAGTAAAAGAAGCAAATAAGCTTGGAATTCCGGTGGTCGCTCCCGTCGACTCAAATTGTGATCCTGATGTGGTCTCCCATAAAGTTCCGGGGAACGACGATGCGATTCGTGCGATTCGTTTGTTCACCAATGTGATCGCCGAGGCCGTGCTCGAAGGAAAAACGACGTACGACGAGCGGCAGCAAGGAGACGGGGAAGAAGATCAGGTTGAAGTGCGTGCGTCATCATCACCAGAGGAAACATCACCTTCCGTCGGAGATGAAGGAGGTGCGCAGTGAGTACAAAAACTGTGTCGATGGCGCAAGTCAAAGAATTACGAGAGCGGACTGGCGCTGGCGTTGTCGATTGCCAGAAAGCACTGACAGAGAGCGGGGGTAATGTCGAAAAAGCGATCGACTACCTTCGTGAAAAGGGCCTCGCTTCAGCTGCGAAAAAAGCGAGCCGAGCAGCTGCTCAAGGAGTCGTTGGCTCATATATCCACGGTGGGGGGCAGATCGGTGTCCTGGTTGAAATCAACTGTGAGACTGACTTTGTTGCACGCACCGAAGAGTTTCAGAAGTTAGTGAAGGATGTTGCCATGCAAGTTGCGGCAGCGAATCCTCGCTATGTGCGTCGCGAGGAAGTGTCCGATGTGGAGAAGGAACGCGAACGTGAGATTTACAAGGTCCAGACTCTGCAGTCAGGAAAACCCGCTGCGGTAGTGGACCGTATTGTCGAGGGCAAGTTGGAAAAATTCTACAGTGACGTCTGCTTGCTAGAGCAGCCCTTTATCCGCGAACCGGGGAAGACTATAGAACAACTCATTAAAGAAGTTGTTGCTCGCACTGGGGAAAACATTGTTGTGCGCCGTTTTGCACGCTTCCAGATCGGGGAAGGGGACGGTGCGACTGCGGAACAGACCGAATGACTACTCTGACGCCTCGTTACCGGCGCATCCTCCTGAAGATTGGCGGTGAAGCGCTTGCCGGTGACTTCGGGTATGGCATCGAAGAAGAGATGCTAAGCCGTGTTGCGCACGAGGTGAAAGAAATCCATGACTTCGGCTGTGAAGTTGCGGTGGTTGTTGGTGGCGGGAATATTTTCCGTGGTGTGGCTGCCAGTGCCAAAGGGATGGGTCGTGCCACCGGCGATTACATGGGAATGCTCGCGACTGTCATCAATAGCCTTGCGATGCAAGAAGCGTTGGAGAAGCTTGGGACACCGACCCGTGTGATGTCGGCCCTAACGATTGCCCAGGTAGCAGAACCCTATATTCGTCGGCGTGCCACTCGGCATCTTGAGAAACGGCGCGTGGTGATTTTTGCTGCCGGAACAGGGAACCCTTATTTTACGACTGACACGGCAGCCAGCTTACGAGCGATGGAAATCGAAGCTGATATCATTTTTAAAGCGACAAAAGTTGATGGAATCTATGATGCTGACCCGATGAAGGTGAAAGACGCGAAACGCTATCAACAACTCACCTACATTGAGGTATTACAACAGAACCTAAAAGTGATGGATTCGACAGCTATTTCCCTCTGCATGGACAACCAGCTACCGATTTTAGTCTTTAGCTTGATCGAGCCGGGAAATATCAAGCGAGCCGTACTCGGCGAGCCAGTGGGAACCTTAGTGCATGGAGGTCGCTCATGAATGCCCAAGTCGTAGATGCACTGAAAAAAGATATGGAAAATACCCTTGACGGGCTACGCAAAGAATTAACTAAAGTTCGCACTGGTCGGGCGAACACTGCCCTGATCGAGGGGATACTGGTCGACTACTACGGGACCAAATCCCCTTTAAATCAACTAGCCGCGCTCTCAGCACCTGAGTCGCGCCTGTTGGTTGTGCAGCCCTATGATAAAAGTGTGATGAGCGCGATAGAGAAGGCGATTTATCAATCTGACCTTGGGCTGACACCGGTCAATGACGGCAAAATGATCCGCGTTCCCCTTCCCGAACTCACAGAAGAACGACGCAAAGAATTAGTCCGTCATGTCAAAAAGGTCGGTGAGGAATACCGCGTCTCGGCACGGAACCATCGCCGTGATGCTAATGAGCGCGTCAAGAAGTTGCAGAAAGATAAGCAAATTACTGAAGACGAGGTGCGCACAACGCAGGACCGGGTACAGAAGTTGACTGACGAGTATGTCGACAAAATCGAAAAAGTCATCAAAGCAAAAGAAGATGAACTCATGGCCGTCTAACCTCTCACGTTTTTCGACATAACACCTTTTCTGTGGATCGCTCTCTTTCTCATTCCAATACTAACAACGGTCTAGAAAAAGACCGTATTCCTCGACATGTCGCCATCATTATGGATGGGAACGGACGTTGGGCACAGCGCCGCAGCCTCGGTCGTGTGGAAGGCCATAAACGTGGACGAGACGCAGTCGAAGCTGTGGTCGAGACGTGTCGAGAAATCGGGATCTCGTACGTCACCCTCTATGCTTTTTCTACAGAGAATTGGCAACGCCCACCAACGGAAGTGCGAGCCCTGATGGCTTTGCTGCAGCGCTACTTACGAAATGAGCTGCAGCAAATGATGAAAAAGAATGTTCGTCTCCGTGCTGTTGGTGATCTTGATCGTTTGCCCCCAGAGGTCCGCAAGTCGCTTGACGATGTCATTTCTGCGACACAGAACAATACCGGCCTGACGGTCATCCTTGCCCTCAGTTATGGGGCACGCGAAGAAATCGTCCAAGCGGCACGTACGCTCGCTCTCGCGGCCCAACGCGGCGAACTCGCTCCCCAAGACATTACCGAGCAGCACCTCACCCAAGCGTTGTGGACCGCTGACATTCCTGATCCCGATTTTCTGATTCGTACGAGTGGAGAGTTCCGGTTAAGTAATTTCCTCCTTTGGCAACTGGCATACACCGAACTGTATGTGACAGACACGTTCTGGCCGGATTTCACGCGTGACGAATTTCTTCGCGCGCTCGCGAACTACCAGAGCCGTGAACGTCGCTTCGGTCGCACGGCTGAACAACAAACCGTATCTGAACCGAGACGCGCAACGCGTTAAGCTGCATTGTGTTGCGTGCCAGACTCCTCACTGCTGCCGTTGGGGTACCCCTGTTAATTGCCCTGGTGTGTTGTGCCCCGCAATGGCTTTTTACCACGGTAATTGTGGCGTTGACTGTTCTCGGTCTGTGGGAATATTTCTCGCTCGTCCACCCGCTGTTGTCACTTCCATCAGCGGTTGGCATCGGCTGGGGGATAGCAGTAGCGTTGACGATGACCACGTTTTCTCTCTCACTCAGCGTGATTGCCCTTGTGATCGGATTGTTTGCGGTGTTTACCTTAGCATTGCGGAACCACCAGCCAGAGCGTGGACTCGTCGCCGTGAGTTTGTCATTTCTGGGTGTAGTCTATGTTGGTTTCCTCTTGCCTCATCTCATATGGCTGCGCGAACTCTCAAACGGACATGCCTGGGTGTTTTTTCTTCTCTTGGTGGTTATGTTAGGAGATTCTGCTGCCTATGGTGCAGGTCGTATGTGGGGACAGCATAAACTCATTCCGCATATTAGTCCTGGGAAGACTGTTGAAGGGAGTCTTGGCGCGTACCTCGGCAACGTCGCTGCAGCGGTTGGCAGTTGGATATGGTTCTTACATGACCGTACGTTTGGTGAGCTGTTTCTCTTGGCACTAGGTCTGGGGAGTGTTGCTCAAGTTGGAGATTTGTGTGAGTCTGCCCTCAAGCGGGCGTGTGGGGCGAAAGATTCCGGTCATCTCTTCCCGGGCCATGGTGGTGTACTTGATCGTGTAGATAGTTTGCTTTTTCCCTCGGCCATGCTCTATTACTATATTACGCTACAGACCTAGGCTCTCGCAGTTGAGAGGAGTGTAGGAAAAATATGGATCCAGTTGTCATCCTGCAGGTTATCATCGTGTTCGGGTTGATTATCTTTGTTCACGAATTGGGACATTTTCTTGCGGCCAAAGCCGTCGGGGTTGGAGTTGAACGGTTCTCCCTTGGGTTCGGACCAAAAATCTTTGGCAAGCAAATCGGTGACACCGAGTATCAGTTGAGTGCGATTCCGCTTGGCGGATATGTCAAGATGGTCGGAGAGGAACAAGGAGAAGAAACCAGCGCACCGATCGATATTGAAAAATCATTTTCGCACAAATCCCTCCCTCGGCGGTTTCTGATTGTCTTTGCCGGTCCGTTTTCTAATATCGTTTGGGCCTTCATCACCTTTGTGGTGCTCTTTGTTAGCTTTGGACTGCACGTGCCGTTGGATCTCCCGCGTATCGGAGGGACAGTACCTAATCTGCCTGCTGCCAAAGCCGGCCTTGAGAAAGGTGACGAAGTTCTCAGTGTGGCAGGTGCTCCGGTAACAACTTGGAAAGAGTTGGCCGACAAGATTCAGCAAAGTCAAGGACAGCCAGTATCACTGTCGGTGAAAAAGAGTAACGGAAAAACGGTTGAACTTACACTGGTACCGGAATCGCGGGATGACCCCACGACTGGCACTTCACGATACGCGATCGGTATCACGGCAGATGTGAAGGTCGAGTCTGTCTCTTTTGGTCGTGCATTAAGTGTTGCCGCACAGGAAACCTGGGCGTGGACAAAATTGATTTTTCAGAACTTGCTGATGTTAGTCACCGGGAATGTATCTCCCAAAGAACTAGGTGGTCCGATCCTTATTGCGCAAGAGGCCGGACGGCAGGCGAAGCTTGGGCTCGACTATCTCCTGCGGTTTGCCGCCATTATCAACGTTAATCTTGCCGTATTTAACTTGCTGCCGATCCCCATTCTTGACGGCGGACATCTGATGTTTTTCACGATTGAGGGACTTCTAGGCCGTCCGCCGAGCATACGTATGAGGGAAATGGCCTTGCGCTTCGGCTTTTTAGTTATCATCACCCTCATCGTATTCGTGATGTATAACGACATCGCTCGGATTGTGACGGGATGAGGTAGTTCATAGTAGTCAGCATTCAGTAGTCAGTAAAGAGGAAAGTTACAGAAGACTTTTAAGCTCCATGCTGATTACTGGTTACTTTCCCTTATGCTCATCCTCGGCATCGATACCGCCACACAAATCGCTAGCGTTGGGATAACATGCGGTGAAGAAACCTTGGCGGAAGCCTCGAACCGAGCGACTTCTAACCACACCGAAACGCTTTTGCCGCTGATTGCCGATGTCCTCTCTCAAGCAAAGGTGTCGCTGCGAGACATCGAAGGTATCGGGGTTTCTATCGGCCCAGGGTCGTTTACTGGTTTGCGTATCGCGCTAGGGACGGTCAAAGGTTTGGCTTATGCGACGGGCCAGCGAGTCGTCGGAGTTCCGACTCTTGATGCTTTGGCTCACACTGTGGACGATTGGGAAGGGCTAGTCTGCCCCATCCTCGACGCACGAAAACGTGAAGTCTATGCTGCTCTGTTCCAGCGGAGCCGAAATGGTGAACTTGTGACAGTGTTTCCCGCGCAGGTTTCTGAGCTGAATATTGTCTTGGCTCAGATCTCAGCGTCGTGCTTGTTCTTGGGTGATGGAGTAGAGACCTATGGCGCGGTAATTCGTGAGTACTGTGGTACTCAGGCGCACTTGTTGCCATTTTCGACGTATCATCCACGTGGGGCCGTAGTTGCCAAACTGGCATGGATGCGATTGTCCCATGCTGATAGTGATGACCTTGCGACACTTGTTCCGTCGTACGTGCGACCACCTGAGGCAGTACTTAAGCGGATCACATAGTGTTGATTTGTATACGGCGTTTCGGCTGGATATCTAGGGCATCAAGAAGTGCAACACATGCCGCCGTTCTGACGGCCGCACACGTGAGATAGGGAGGAGCTTCATATGGATTTTGCCTTGACCCCTGAGCAACAAACGTTTCGTCAAGAGGTCCGCACCTTTTTGGCGAATGAAGTCACTCCGAGTATAGCGACGGAAGATGGCTGGGTGACCGGCTTTTCTCGCGAGTTCTCTCGTAAGCTCGGAGAGCGCGGATTGATCGGTCTGACCTGGCCCAAAAAATATGGTGGGCAAGGACGCAGCTATCTCGATCGTGTGATCTTGACTGAAGAACTCCTCCGCGCCGGTGCTCCGGTGGCAGCGCACTGGCTTGGCGACCGCCAGGTGGGTCCTGCGTTGCTCGCGTACGGCAGTGAAGAGCAAAAGGCAGAGCTTCTCCCACGCGTCACCAGAGGGGAGATCGTCTTCTGCATCGGCATGAGCGAGCCGGGATCAGGGTCGGACCTCGCGTCACTGCGAACGAAAGCAGAAGAAGAGGGTGATGCGTTTTCCATTACAGGTCAGAAAATCTGGACGAGCTTTGCGCATGTAGCTGACTATTGCTATTTAGTGGCGCGCACGGACTCGAATGCTCCCAAGCACAAAGGCATTAGTGAATTTGTTATTGATATGACGACGCCTGGAGTCAGCGTGCGCCCGCTCATCGATCTCACCGGTGAGCATCACTTCAATGAAGTCTTTTTTGATAATGCTCGTGTCGCAAAGAAATGGCTGATTGGCGAAAAGAACCGCGGGTGGTACCAGATTGCTTCACAGCTTGATTATGAGCGAAGCGGCATCGAGCGGCTGCTGAGTAATTATCCAGTCTTTCGCGACACCGTGCGATACGCCCAGGAACAGGGACTCTCGACCGACCCGTTGGTGCGCAATCAACTCGCGCAGCTCCAGATTGAGCTCGATGTGGGCCGCTTCCTGGTGTACAAGGTGGCTTGGTTGCTCAGCCAGGGCCACGTACCGAACTACGAGGCAGCGATGGCAAAATGTTTCT
The DNA here is from genome assembly GCA_963733195.1 of uncultured delta proteobacterium. Lineage (GTDB taxonomy): Bacteria > Desulfobacterota > Binatia > Bin18 > Bin18 > VGTJ01. The sequence continues at coordinate 44,676 of CAVTCR010000001.1, read as the reverse complement.
GTACCGAAGTTGAGCAACGCATCGCCCAAACAGTCAGTAGTCTGCTGGGGGATTACTCGGTACTGCTCCCTGGCTCGCCTGCGGCCCGCCTCGCTGGTCGGGCTGCGCACGAGTACCTGTATGCACCGGCATACACCATCCAAGGCGGTACGAGTAATGTGTTACGCAATATCATGGCGATTCGGGGATTAGGGTTGCAGGCGGGATAAGCTGATCAATTGTGTCACACCTCGCGCCCATAGGCACCAGGCAACGCATTCACGACGAGTGATCATTTTAGCTTTCTCCTAAGGACGATGCCCAATGAGGCCATGCGTTCTAATGCGTAGGCTGCAAGCTCCTCGCTGAGTTTTGGCAGAATGTGATCAGGTAAGCAGGCCGCAGAGGAGGCCAATGAGCGAACGCTGGACGTATCTGTATAGGTGCATCCCTTTGTGTACTGGCCGTGGATGAGAGGCTGGCAACCTGTGCTTGGTTTCCTGGCGTTGATTGAGCGGCGCTGAGAAAGGTGCGGACGGAGTGAGATTCCCTTACTTGTTCTTACGGCAACAGCCTGCTAAAGTTTTTTTATTGTTCGGTTCTTACCGTCCGTAATATTGAGCTGGTTCGAAACAGATGAGGCCCCGGGAACCCTCTCAGTAGGTTCCGGGGCCTTTTTTTGTCTGGAGGTATTTTGTGGCAACGAAGCTATTTGTTGGTAATCTCTCATTTCAAGCGACGAATGCGGATTTAGAAGATCTGTTCCGCCAAGTCGGCACGGTCACATCGGCGAGTATTATTATGGATAAGATGACTGGGAAGTCACGCGGGTTTGGGTTTGTTGAGATGACGACTAACCAAGAAGCCCAGCAGGCAGTGCAGCGCTTCAATGGTACGGAACTTCATGGTCGTGCGCTCACGGTCAACGAAGCCAAACCGCAAGAACCTCGGAGTGGAGGAGGGCGTTCATTTGGTGGTGGGGTGGGGGAGGCGGTCGCGAGCGGCGTTGGTAACACACGAGCACTTCATCCCTGTGATTTTGAGGAGTTCATGATCGTCATGCCAGCCCTTCGACGGAGTTTACCCTGAGAGTAATCGAAGGACTCAGGACAGGCGCCAACTGGCACCCAGGAACTTCAAGCAGAAGCCTTAAGTTAGCTTCCCCTCAATTTCCTTCGGCCAAATAACGAATGCCCAGGGGGAAATCTCTTCCCCCTGGGACAAAGTATTCATCGTGCTGTCCTGGAGCCAGGGCAACGCGACATAAACGTAAAGCAAATCACCGCCCTTATGCTGGGCGTGGTGAGGAGGTGACCGATGGCGGGTAGTTCTCGTGCAACGTTCCAGAAGCGGCAGAAAGAACTGGCGCGCCAGCAGAAACAGCAGGATAAAGCTGCGCGTCGGTTGGAAATAAAACAGCGCAAGGCACAAAGCGGTCCACGGGGCACCGGAACAGAAGACCCTGACATCGCCGGCATCCGGCCAGGACCGCAGCCGTTACCGGAACAATGGGGTGCGTCCGGAACAGGTAGTTAACAAGGAGTAGTGTATGCCACCATTTAACCCTAATCGGTTTATGAGTCGCAATGCCATCACGCGTCAGCCCGTGCGACTTTTGACTGCCCATGAGAAGCCTCAACGCTGCAACTGGCCGACGTGTGCCAAACCCGCTACCGGGGCAGATGAGCACAAGGTCTATTGCCCCACACATTTCTTTGCCGTCGTCAGTAAGCATTGGTGAGCCGTCGTCGAAATAGAAGAGGACGCAAGCAAGTTCTCATTCACTATAAATGAGGCGAGAGAGACGGACCTCGGACCTCATGCTTTTTACTATAATATCTGCTATACTATTTATTATAGCTTTTGTTATGCACCGACTTGGTGCATCCACATCATCTAGTAGGACGCTGTTCAGGTGCCCTGCGTGTATCAGAGAGGAGAATGCTGTCGATGTCTGCTGTTGGCATAGCCGAAGCGCCGTGGCAGTGGCCATGGTGGCGAACCGCTCCTGGTGAGCGAATGACGTTCATTTGGATTGTTTTGATCCATGTGACGGCAGCTGTGGGTCTTGTATTGTATCCGCTCCCGGGATGGCCGGTGTTCCTGAGTGCCTGTGCCTTGGCGTGGATTGGTGGGTTAGGCACGACGGTGTGTTATCATCGTGTCTTGGCGCATCGGACGCTGCGCCTGCATCCGTTGGTACAAGAGGTTCTTATTTTCTTTGCCCTCTACAATGGTTCGGGGGCGCCGCTATCGTGGACCGCCAATCATCGCCTGCATCATGCGAAAGCGGACACACCCGAGGATATCTCCAGCCCACGGGTAGGGGGCTTTTGGTGGGCACATTTACGGTGGCTGTGGCAAGTTGAGCGGGCAACCGCGGCGCGTTATTGTCCGGACTTGCGTAGTCGCTCTTTCCGCATCTGGACAACGCTGCAAGTGCCACTCTTAGCGGTCTCGTACTTCGGTGGCCTGCTTTTTGGCGCGCCAGCGTTCTTCTGGCTCGGGGCGATTCGCTTGGTATTTGCCCTGCACGGGCAGTGCTTTGTGAATAGTGTCTGCCACTTGCGACCGGCTGGGCGACCTGATGAGGACTCGAGCCGTAACGTTCTGTGGCTCGGACTATGGCACGGGTTTCAAGGAGAAAACTGGCATGGGAACCATCATGCACGGCCTGGCTCGGCTCGGTTAGGCTGGAAGCCTATGCAAATCGATGTCGGCTGGTGGGTTATTGTCGGACTTGAACGGCTCGGCCTAGCGACGGCAGTACGTCGCCCGAGTGCTGCGCCGGAGTAACGGGTACAGCGGTAAAGAGAGGAACGCGGCGTATGAGGCAGGAAGAGATTCGAGCGTTGCGAGAGCACCTGGAATTAACACAAGAGGTGTTCGCCCAGGTCCTCGGCGTCAGTTTTGCCACAGTCAACCGTTGGGAAAATAGCAAGAGCACTCCTAGTGGGGATTACGCGCGCGTCCTGCAAACGCTTAGTCAATTGACGACGGGAGCTGCCACTGAGGAGTCGATCGACTGGAAACGAGTCGGGGCGCTCAGTGCCATGGCTGCTGTTGCTGGATTCTCGCCACTGTTAACGCTAGGGGCCGCACTGGCTCCAGTGTTGATTGCGCACCTTCCGTCATGGGCCGACGTGCCTCTTGCCGGAGCTGACGGTGCGGTCCACCGGTCGAACCCGACTCGTATACCACCTGCGATACGTGCCCGGCGCCGACGTACTCCCAAGTCTGCACAGGCCCGCACCACACAAGTGCGCCTCGGCACTGCCGCTGCCGCACAGCGCAAAGTGCGTGCGCGTTGATGCTGTATGAAAAGGGGTAATCCCAACACAGGAATACTATCCCAGAGAGAAAGGAGTCTATTTTATGCGAGCATATCGAACGGAATCGACCTATTATTTTTCATCCACGCATCTTATCCCCGGGGGTGCGCTCGTCTTTTTTTCGGACAAGCTCAGACGTTATATCCACCCAGTTGAAGGTTTTCTGCTTGACGGCCATCCTCGTGTACAGGTACTCCCAGAAGCTGAAAGCGAGGCTCTGGAAGCGCAATGGCAAGGTGCGCTGGCCCGGTATGTCGGCGGGGCGCGCTGATAGCTCGACTCCTGCTTGTGCTTGAAGAGGAGTCGTTGATGGTCGCTACGGCCTACGCCACAGCATTTACAAAAGAGCGATTTTTCACGCTCGCTCGGATGCGATCGTCCGCATTAAAATCCAACCGCTGATCGCGAGTGGGGCTGGCAATGGGTATTCCCAGCCTCGTAGATCAGTGTTGATCCGCGCTCGGGGGTTTAACGTCGTCATCACCTGTATGAATCGGTTCCACAACGTGCACTAAAGGAAGCAGCCCGGAAGATTGGGCTCCCCAAGCCTGTCACTTCACACCTCTTGCGGCATTCGTTTACCACATACCGCTTGGAAGCGGGCTCTGACCTTCGCACGATTCAGGACTTACTCGGCCCTCGGGATGTCCGTACGACCATGATCTCCCCCCACGTTCTCAAGCGCGGCGGACGTGGCGTCGGCAGCCCAGCCGACCGACTCTAGGCGGCCCTAGACGTATTCGGAAAACCCGCCCGCCCCAGCAAGACGAAGCAAAGAAACTCTTGGCCCAGGATGGGGAACAATTGGTCTGTGTCCGCTCCCGCTATGATGATCAGCAGCGCAAACGGCTCAAAACGGTCGAGGTCATCGTTGAAGAAGAGCCGTGGAGCTCCGCCGCAACCGAGCGGCACCGCGTGAAAGCGGCAGGCGGGACGTGGCCTCCCCAGCACCAGGTATGGTCCCTACGGCATGATCGCGTCGTCTCTTTGGGTCTGGCCGCGCGGATTGTGAACACAGCAGGTTCCTATATGTAGCCAGGAGAATGTTCCTACCTATAGCCGTAGAGAGGTGGCTATCGGTAGACCGTTCTGGCTATTCGTAGGAAGATGTTTCTGTTAATAGGAACAACCAGTGTCGTTCAATTAAAGTTGGACATAGCGACGAGGCGTCCACAAACAGAACGTGAAGTCACTGTAGGTTACAATATCATGGCCGTGACGTTACCGGCACATCCTCCAGACGCGCTTTGCGGCGTATGCTGAAACGCACAAGGTGCCCCGCCGGGTGTGGCGGGCCGCACGCGCCGTGATGGCCTGTCGCACGGCGGTGTTGGGCGGGCACGTGCGCCACTGCCCGCAGAGGCACGTCACGGAGATCTGGTATAACTCGTGCCGCCATCGTGCGTGTCCGCGCTGCTGTACCCACCGGATCAGCCAGTGGCTCGACGGCTGGCAGCAGCAGCTTCTGCCGACTGACCACTTTCATGTGATCTTCACCTTGCCCAGTGAATTGCATGCGCTGTAGCGCTGGAATCGCCACGCTCTGACGGAGGTGTTGTTCCGGAGTGTGCGCGAAACCTTATTGACGTTATTAGCCGATCCGCACTGGCTAGGGGCCACGCCCAGGATCTTGGCGGCGCTGCACACGTGGGGCCGCACGCTCACGCTCCATCCGCACGTGCACTGCTTAGTGAGTGGCGGCGGGTTAGATGCCGAGGGTCAGTGGCTGGCGGTGCGCACGGGGTTTCTGCTGCCGGTGGCGGTGGTGCGGGCGTTATTCCGAGGCCAAGTGCTGGGAGCGATCGAGGCGTTATGGACTAGAGGCCACCTCCAGTTACCGCCCAGCCTCGAGGACGACGGCATGCGGCGGATATTGGTCCATGCCGCCCGCCAGAAATGGAATATCCGCATCGCCGAACGCTACCCGCAGGGCCGGGGCGTGATCAAATATCTCGCGCGCTACGTCCGGGGCGGACCGATCAAGGATCACCGCTTGGTCAGCTTCGACGGGCAGCAGGTGACCTTTCGCTATGGGAACCATCGGGACCTCAATGAGCAGGGCCAGCCGCAGCAAGCCGACCTGACGGTGAGCGGTCGAGGAGTTTCTCCGGCGCTGGAGTGAGCACGTGCCGGTGCCGGGCGTCCATATGGTGCGGGCGTGGGGGTTGTATGCCAGCGCGCAGCGGCCGAAGCTGGAGCAGGGTCGGAGCAACGGCCGGAGAGGAGACGACAGGAAGACACCGCGGCGCACGACAGAGCAGCCCCACCCCAACCACCCCTGGGAACAGTGTCCGGTCTGTCAGCAAGGCGTTGATAGTCGATTCAGGTGTTACCGCAGGCGGGCGCTCCGCCGCGGGTAGAGATCCTGGCCGGTGGCCGCCTGAGGGGGAGGTTCAAATCCCCATGAGCAACCGCCGCTGGTCGCTTGTCCAACCAGCCATTGGAGCGGACCACTGCGCGGAGCGGCCACGACCACTGGGATGAGTTCCGCCTTGCTCGTGGCCGCTCAATGGCTTAGTGCTCCATTTCAGAAATGTTTGTAGGGTTAGGCGGCTAGGAGTTGGCGAGGCTTGCTGTCCAGCGGCGATTGAGGGGCAGCGGAAGTGTTTGTCAGTGCCTCATGAGTGTGGAGGCGATCAAGCAGTGCTTCTAACTTGGCGCAGGTAAACTTCCATGCAAAAGGCTGGGGCTGGCTGTTCGAGAGGGGCTCATAGAGAGGCAAGCGTTGTTCGACTTCTGTCAAGCTGGCGAAGTCGTTGGGGGTGAGGACTTTGCGTTGCCCGATCGAGAAGTAAATTTCGACTTGGTTGAGCCAACTGGCGTGGACCGGCGTGTGCACGACAATCAGATTGGCATACGCCTGAGCCAAGCGGCGCACGGCCGCCTCGCCCCGGTGGAAGACCCGTTATCCACCATCCAAAAGACCCGCGCTGGCGCGACTGGTAAGGCTTTTGCTCCATCACTTGCGTGACCAAGCGCCCGAAAGGTTCAATGCCCGTCGCCGGTTCACACCGCCCCATGACGAGCCCGCGGCGGACATCCCAGGCGGCCAGGTATTGCAAGGCGCCGCCGCGCTCGTACTCGTGCTCGACCCGGCTGACACGCCCAGGGCGCGGGAGGCAGACTGGGATGGCAGCGCTGCCGCGCTTGGATACTGGTCTTTTCATCGGCGCTGATGATGTAGTCCTTGGGGCCAAGGGCGTGACCTTGCCAGGAGCCCGCATACAAATCCAACACCCGGCCCGCCTTCTCGGCAAAGTGGGGATCACGGGGAAAGATCCAATACTTGTACCGCCAGGGTTTGATTGCATCGGCGGCTAAAATCCGCCACACCGTGCTCGGACTGATCGCTTTGCCTAACGCTTGCCGGGCTTTCCCGGCAATATCGGCCGTCGAGAGCCGACTCAGTGGTAGACCCGCTGTGATGCACCGCTTCACACGCTACAGCTTTGACGAGGGCCTGCTCCAGGGGGGATTATCCGGACTCTTGCCGTCCACGCCCCGGCGCATCGGCCAAGCCGAACTCCCCAAACGCCCAGCGTCGCCGCCAGTACCGCACTGCGTTAGGATGGAGGCTGCACGGCTGTCGCTGCGCGACTGTTGGAGAGCAGCGGATCAGCTTGCAAGAGCACCACTAACTGCGCGCGTTGTCGCAGTTGATACGCGACGGTCCGTTGCCGGACAAGACCTTGCGCTTCCTCAACAAAGGGAGTGGGAAAGCAGGGCCGATACCATGGCACAGGGCCTGACATATATTTCCCTTGCCTCCTGTTCTCGAGTTTGTCGCTTATCCCATCTTCTCGTAGTCGACTCGCGAGACCTGCAAACCCTACAACTAATTCTGAAATGGGAGCACTTAGCGTTAACCGTGCTGGCAGACTTTCTCACCCTTACGCGGTACAATACTGACACAATGACGGGACGCCGTGTTGAGGAGCAGTAGCATGTTGCGCACGTATAAGGCGATTCTCCATGATAATCAGGTAGAGTGGCTCGAACAGCCCCCCGAGAAATCCAGCGCGGTGCAGGTCTACATTACGGTCTTGGAGGAACCTGACTCCTGAACTTCTGCCCAAGCGGGACGAGCGATGGCGGAGGCTCTGGCGGAGCTTGCGCGCAGAGGCACGTTTGCCGATATCACCGATCCGGTCGCCTGGCAGCGAGAGCTGCGATCTGAGCGCGCCTTGCCCGACCGGGAGGCGTAATGCTTCTGGATAGCAACATCATCATCTACGCGGCACAGCCAGAGCATGCCGCCTTACGCCAGTTCATCGAAATGCATACGCCGGCAGTGTCGGTCATCAGCCATATCGAAGTCCTGGGCTACCACAAACTGACGGAAGACGATCGACAATTCTTAGAGCAATTTTTCCGAACCGCAGAGAGACTCCCCTTGTCCGAGACTGTGGTGCCGTGGGCGGTCAAGCTGCGGCAGCGGCGGAAGATGAGTCTTGGGGATTCTATCATCGCGAGCACGGCCATAGCTTATGATCGGACGTTGGTGACTCGTAACACTGATGACTTCCACTGGATTGAAGAAATCAAGTTACTCAATCCTTTAGCAGAAAACGGCTAACCTTTCGCGCCACCGCATCGCTGCCCTATTGCGGTTTGGAATACATGTGAAAGGCCGCATTTGGGCAGCTCGCGGTGACCGCGAGCGTTAGGTGGCTAGAGTCCGTCTAGGAAGTTCTTGAATAAAGAGGAGGGAGTTGTGATTTAAGGAGAGGCAGCGTCTAAGGAGGAGCCGTGCATGTGGACGATGGAGAACCGCGCGCGCTACAACCGCGATCAGCTGCGTTATCCCAGCGATGTGACCGAAGAGGAATGGACCGAGATTGCCCCCCTGATTCCCCCTGCCCGACGGGGCGGACGCAAGCGGACGGTGAATATTCGTGAAGTCTTCAATGGGCTTGTTGTATGTGTTGAGCACCGGATGTCAGTGGCGAGCGATTCCGACAAAGATTTCCCGCCGCGCAGTACCATCTTCGATTACTTTGAGCGCTGGCAGGCGGACGGCACGTTGAGGCGAGATTCATGCCGCACTCTATGTGAGGTGTCGGGAGCAAGCAGAGCGACAGGCGAGTCCGACTGCTTGTATCATCGACAGTCAGAGTGTGAAGAGCGCCGAAAAAGGGGGGGCCGGATTGATCCGTCGGGCTTTGACGCGGGCAAACAGGTCAAAGGGAAAAAGCGCCACGTGTTAGTGGATACCCTGGGGCTCCTGTCTGCATGCGATCGTGCATCCGGCCAACGTGCAAGATCGCGACGGAGGGATTTTGCTGCTCACCGCGCTCGCGCGCCCGGTTTCCGCTTCTTGGCCAAGCTGTTTGCGGATGGGGCCTATCAAGGACCGCTGTTTCGCCAAGGCCTTGGCCAAAGTTCGCCCGCAGCTCAAGCCGGAAATCGTCACACGGAGTGATCAGCGCCACAGGCTTTGTCGGTCTTACCCAAACGCTGGATTGTGGAGCGGACGATCGCCTGGCTCAATCGCTGTCGGCGCTTGGCCAAGGACTTCGAGAATCGCACCCGCTACTGCCACGGCGTTCGTGCAGCTCGCCTCTATTCGCCTGATGATGCGAAAACTCTGTAATCCCTCTTAAACTTCTCGGACGGACTCTTCAGGGAGAAGAAAGAACCGTTGGCTCGGTAGTCTCCACCGGATCACATGCGGAGGCGGTCATTTTTCTTCTCTTCCTGTTACTGTTCAGGAGGAATGAACAAGTTGTTCCGTCATCTGTTACGTCTGTTGATACGCGCGTCGTCGGCCAACCGACTCCACGCGCTAACCGGACGGCGACCACACGCCGCTCAGAAAGGAGGAAATCCAGAGGGCCTCTCAACAAGCTGAAGGCGGTGTTTAATAACGTGGTGGGAGCTGGAGTTCCTGCCGTTGCCACGAAAAAGGAGGAGACAGAGGAGTCCTGAAGTTTAGCACTTTCTACCCAAGGTGTATGAACATTGATAACCTCTCCCTATTTTCAACTCCCCAATGGAAAGGAGATACAAGATGCGTAGAATAGGTCTTGTCTTGGCACTGATGGTTGGAGCATTGGCGATGGTGACGGCCGTGGCGGTAGCGGACGAGAAGGTGAGGATCCTGGACGCGTGTGATCCCGACACCTTCAACGCCGCCGTTGGCCCCGGCACCTGTGCGGATGTAGGCGGGGACGTCACGTTCGTGGAGTTTTTATCGGACGCTATACTGCCCGAGGGACACCCGGGTTGAAGTAATCAGCCCTCGTATATCAGGATCAAGCCCGGGGAGAAGGTGAAAGTGACCAACGAGGGCGGCGAAACCCATACCCTGACCGAAGTCGCGGCCTTCGGCGGGGGCTTCATTCCTGTGCTCAACCTGACCGGATCACCAGTAGCTCCAGAGTGTGTGGGTGATACTGATGAGGATCCGGACCCTGCCTTAGTTTTTATCCCTGCGGGTGGCAAACTGCAGATAACCGGACTCGGTGTCGGCACTCACCTCTTTGAGTGCTGCCTCCATCCCTGGAAGCGTGCCGCAATCAAGGTGGTCCCGAAGTGATGAAAAGGAAGACGACTAGGAGCTGGCAACTAGAGGGCTCGACTTGGCACCATAAAGCACAGGGCGGTGAGTGAGCTGAGCCAGGAGAGGAGAAGCCAACAGCGCCACCTAACACCCCTGCTCCAGGCGACGCGGCCCCTCTTGCGGTTCTGAATAAACATGACCAGCCGCGGTTAGAGGCCGCGCCCCCTGAGCGGGCAACGTTAGGCAGCGGTGAATAACGGAGACGCAAGAATGCGAGTGTTAAATCAGCACATGAAGCAGGTCATCGATCAGGTGCGCTTAGGGTTCGTGGCCACGGTGTGCCCGGACGGTACCCCGAACGTCTCGCCCAAGGGCACCCTCTGCGTTTTGGATGATGAGCATCTGATCTTTGCCGACCTTCGCTCGCCCGGCACCGTAGCCAATCTCCGAGCGAATCAAAACATTGAAGTCAACGTCGTGGATCCTTTCAGGCGCAAGGGGTACCGATTCAAAGGCCTTGCGGTCGTACATGAGCAGGGAGCTATCTTCGAGGAATTGGTCGCGTTCTTCACCCAGCGCAAGCTTGCTGATGCGCCACGCCGCATCAAGGCTATCGTCGTCATCGGGGTGGTAGCCGCGAAGCCGCTCATATCGCCAGCTTATGATGAAGGAGCAATGGAACAGGAGGTTGTGGCTCAGTGGCGGCAGTATTACTTTGGCCGCGAGTCATCGGCGGTCTAACAGCGCGTTCGAGAGCAGGCGCGCCGCTCACCGCGAGCGTGAGGCCGCTTAGGAAGGGAGATCATCATGAAGGCGAGGCGATCGATCGTGGATCGATTGATCCAGCTTGTGAGGCCCCGGCTGGTGAGCAGCTTCGCGCCGCCTCCCACGCAGATCGCTGCGGATCTCTGGTCGCTCGAGCGTCGTCTTCGCATGCCGAGCGGGCCCGGTCTTCCAACTCGCACAACCGTGATTCGTTTACGCTCCGACACGCTCCTGGTTGTATCGCCGCCGCCGGTCGAGGCAGGGGGACTCGAAGGCGTGGAGGCTCTCGGAGCCGTCGAGGAAGTTCTTGTTCCCAACAGCTTTCACTACCTGAACGTGCCTGGGTTTCTCGCGCGGTATCCACAGGCGACTCTTCGGGTGGTGCCAGGGCTCTACGAGCGGGTCCCTGGGTTACCCCGCGGCCAGGAGCTGCCGGAGCTACCTCCCCTGTCGTGGCGCGGGGAGATCGAGCACCGTGTACTTGGGCCGGTCCGCGGCGTTTCCGAGGTGGCCCTCTTCCATCGATGGTACTGGTCGAGTTCTGGACCTTCGGGTGTTACAACTGTTGCAACGTCGAGCCCTACGTGAAGACCTGGCACAAGAAGTACGCCGATCAAGGGTTAGTGATAATAGGCGTGCACACACCAGAAACTGAGGTGGAACGCGCCAGCCAAAACCTTGAACGCTATGTTCGTGACCAGCAGATTGTCTACGCAGTGGTGACGGACAATGACTTTGCGATCTGGACACGCTACGGTAATCAGGCGTGGCCGACCATCTACCTCATCGATAAACAAGGTTTTCTGCGCTACTCGCATCACTCCGTATGACTGGGGGCTGAATGATCAATGACGCACGTCCACGCGAGTTGCTCGTAAGTAAAGAACATCTCACGATCTTTGTACACGCGGTAACATCTCAGTTTCCCAAGGAGAAGAACCATGTCCGTAATTCGTGAGTATCAGCCTGAGGATGCACAGCAGGTCGAAGCTTGTTTTGTCGAGTTGCAAGATTTCTTGCATAGACTCGAACCGAACGTGTTGGAGGGCAAAGCCGCGAAGAAATACTTTGACTTCATGTGGGCGCGTTGCGCGGAGACCTCCGGCAAGGTGTTTGTGGCTGAGGTGAAGCATCAAGTTGTTGGTTTTGTCTGTGTGTGGGGAAAAGTTCCGTCTGAGGAACTGGACGAAGAGCCTGGGGAGTATGCTTTCATCTCAGATTTAGTCGTACTTCCAGCGTATCGACGACAAAGGGTAGGGCAGGCGTTGCTTGAGCATGCTGAAGCGTATGCCCGCTCGTTAGGCGCAACGAAGATACAGCTAGAAGTCCTTGCCAACAATACTGGTGCGCTGAAACTCTACACCAATGATGGTTTTCGTGCGTATCATTTGCTGCTGACGAAAAGCCTTTAGGAGTTCGTCGCAACAATTCCAAAGGGTGCCTACACATCCAGACACCTCAAGCGTCTGGGGGTGCTGTCCTACACTTGCTTCACCAGGTACTCAAAGGCTACCAGCGCTGCGACGGCTCCTTCACCGGCAGCAATCACAATCTGTTTATCGTGTCCATCTGTCGCGTTCCCCGCGGTAAGATGCCCGGACTCCAGTTGGTCGTGTTCTCAAATTGTTAATAGCAAGCTGCGTAATCTCAGTACTGTTGGGCTCGAATTTTGGAGGCGACAATGTCTCGTCTGTGTCCTTCTCTCTCCTTTGAGGAGAGGTGGGGGAGGTATTTATAGAGAAATCGAAAGAGTCGTTACACTTGTCTTTGTAACAGCCGCTCACGCACTTTCGTATCTGTCGCCATGTCGATTGCTGTCCATGCCATGGCGAGCCCACCGTCGAGTACGGCTTTGTCGGCAGCCGGAGTCGCACAATGGGCTGTGAATTCGGGTTGATGGTTAACCGCTGGGAGTGAATCAATCCCAATGAATGGATGAATCGATGGCATCGCCAATGAGACGTTGCCCATATCGGTCGAACCAGCGGCCCGGTCTCGGGTCGGGCCGAGATCTCGGATTGTGCGTCCCAACGCTTCGGCATTGCGTTGATACATGGCTGCCATTTCAAGGTCAGAGATATGTTCAGCGTATGGTTTCTGGCCACCAAGAATTTCGAGCTTTGCACCGGTGGCAAGTGCGCCTGCTTCAAAGCACCGCAAGACCTTCTCTTTAATGTCGCCTAACTCGGCGAGTGTCTTGGCACGGACGATGTACTTTGCTGCGGTGTGGGCAGGGATGACGTTCGGTGCATCTCCGCCTTTGGTGATGATGCCGTGAATGCGATCAGTCTGTTTAATGTGTTGGCGCAGTAACCCGATCGCAGTCTGTGCCACGGTCAGTGCATCGGCGGCGTTGATGCCACGATCAGGAAATGCCGATGCGTGCGCTTCCTTGCCGGTATAGCGAACTTCGAACATCGAACAGGCGATGATGGCTGGATCAACCACGTCGAACGGGGCTGGGTGGACCATCATCGCGGCATGCATCCCTTTGTAGCCGCCCCGTTCGAGGAGGAGTATCTTTCCGCCGCCGTCCCCAGCCTCTTCTGCTGGCGTACCAAGAACACTGATAGTGAGGCCAACGTCATCCGCGACTTTAGCAGCGGCGATCGCGGCGCCGACGGCCATCGCGGCAATGATATTGTGACCACAGGCGTGGCCGATGCTAGGTAAACTGTCGTACTCGGCACAGATGCCAATGTGGAGAGGCCCACTGCCGGCACGAGCAACAAAAGCAGTTGGAAGATCGCAAATCCCGCGTTGGACTGTAAATCCGGCATCGGCCAGCGTATCGGCAAGCCAGGCCGAGGCTTTTTCTTCTTCAAATCCCAATTCTGGATTAGCATGAATCCGATGGCTAAGGGCGAGTAAATTGTCCTGTGCAGTATTGAAACGTTCGCGGGCTCCAGTTTTGGCGTCCATGGCGTCCTCCTTGGTTGCGGGCTGACGCTACCACGCTCGTCGCTGAACATCAATGTTTTTTGAGTGTTTTTGCAAGTTGGGTACCCTCAAGTGTTGCAGTGCCATGAGGCTTATGATTTGAAGCTAGAGTCAAGGAGGAGAAGGCATCATTCATGTCTGAACAAACGAAACCTGATGAAGTGGTTCGTCTCGATCGTTGGTTATGGGCCGCACGATTTTACAAAAGTCGATCGCTTGCGGCTGAAGCATGTGACGGAGGAAAGATTGAGGTCAACGGTCATCCAGCGAAGCCCCACAAGCTCGTCCGCGTTAATGATGCAATCGTTTTTACGCATCCCAGTGGACCGAAGGAACTGAAAGTGCTGGCACTTGCTGAACAGCGTGGACCCTTCTCTGAAGCACGCTTGTTGTATGAAGACCATTCACCTCCGCCGCCACCACGAGAAAAGCCTTTCTATGTTGCTCCACCGCCGCTACGTTCGCCGGGATTAGGCCGTCCGACGAAACGAGAGCGACGAGAGACGGAGAGGCTGCGCGGGCGAAGCTAATGAAGAGTGATGAGTTAAGAGTTATGAGTTAAAATGAAAAATGTAGAATGCAATTTATGCTTACAATTTTTCACTTAATTCTTAACTGTTTTCCATTCTTCACTCTTAACTTTTAACTCTTAACTTCCCCTGGGGTATATATGATCGATTTACGTAGCGATACTGTAACGTTACCAAGTCCAGCGATGCGTGAAGCAATGTATCGTGCGGAACTCGGTGATGATGTGATGGGTGAAGATCCGACGGTCAATCATCTAGAAGCATTAGCGGCAGAAATGATGGGCACAGAGGCTGCCTTGCTCGGAGTGAGTGGAACGATGGGGAATCTACTCGCCCTCCTGGCCCATTGCCGTCGCGGTGACGAAGCGATTCTAGGCGATAACTCGCATATCTACAATTATGAAGCTGGCGGGGCGTCAGCCCTTGGCGGCATCGTACTGCATCCAGTTTCTACCGGTCGGTTCGGTGAACTTCCACTTGACGGAACTGCGGCACGCGGTTCGTCCAGCTGCGAGCGACATCCATTACGCGCCACCGGGTGTGATCTGCGTAGAGAGTACACATAACCGCTGTGGTGGAACGATCCTTCCCCGGCGTACCTGCGTGAGGTGAAAGCGATCGCCGATAATGCTGGAGTGCCTGTGCATCTCGACGGCTCCCGCATCTTTAACGCAGCTGTCGCGTTGCAATGTGATGTACGCGAGTTCACTAAGAGTGTGGATTCAGTACAGTTCTGTCTCTCGAAAGGTTTGTCGGCTCCGGTTGGCTCGCTGGTGTGTGGACGCAAAGATTTCATTGCCCGAGCCCGCCGCCTCCGCAAAATGGTTGGTGGTGGGATGCGCCAAGCGGGCATTATTGCGGCGGCAGGTATTGTTGCGCTGACGGAGATGGTCGAACGTTTGGCTGAAGATCATCAGACGGCTCGCCAATTAGCCGAAGGCTTGGTTGATCTGCCAGGAATGCGTCTCGATCTTGATACTGTACAAACGAACCTGGTGATTTTTGGACCGCAGAACCCACTGCCCGAAGGTCCATCATTCGCACAAGTTCTTGCTCGCGAAGGTGTCAAAGTCGGAGACATTGGCGGCGGACGTTTCCGCGCTGTGACGCATTATGGAATTACGTCGAAGGACATTGATGAGGCACTAAAGGTGATGCATAGGGTGTGGAAGGAGATGATATGCTAGGAAGGTTCCTACTTTTTCATTCCTACCTGTGCAAGAACGACGAATACACAAAGGCGAGAGAAAGTGAGGATTCATCATGCTCAAAGGAATCGACAACATCGGAGTTGCAGTCACTGACCTTGCACGTTCGATGGCATTTTACGAGAAGCTTGGATTCACCAAAAGTTACGACTACGATGCCGATGTCAAAGGCGCTTCACTGAGTTGTGGCAGCGCGGTGCTGTTTCTCTTTCAAACCAAACAAGCAAATCCACAAGCAGTTAAGCGCGAGCCTTCGCTGGCGCAGAATCCGCCGGGTATCGACCATATCAGCTTTGTGGTCGAAGATGTCGATGCTATCTACAAAGACCTTAAAGCCAAAGGCATTGCTTTCAATGGGGAACCCGCAGACCAAGAGTGGGGTGCTCGGTTGGTTGGTCTCAAAGATCCTGATGGCAACAACCTGTACTTCTTGAAGTATCTGAGGTAGACAATTCCTATTTTGAACACAGGAGGGTTTCATGCCGACCATTAACACAGCGACGGGAACATGTGTGCCGAAGGACCTCGGATTCACGCTCATTCACGAACATATCACTGCCGGATTCCCTGGCTGGGAATTGGACAACGCTGGATTCGACCGCAAAGCCGAAGTTGCCAAAGCGGTTGATCGTCTGAAAGAGGTTAAGTCACTGGGCGTCACCTCAATGGTTGATCCATGCCCGATGGAACTCGGCCGTGATCCGGAGTTTACTGCTGAAGTGGCCGAGAAGTCCGGTGTGCGCGTGGTGATTGCCACTGGTCTGTATAATGAAGCGCTGGGTATTCCACCGCATTTCCGTGGACTGCCAGCCGATGACATCGCTGAGGTCTATGTCCGTGAACTGAAGGACGGGATCGGAAAGACTGGCATTAAAGCTGGTATCATCAAAACCGCAACTGGTGGTATTCCTGGCATGACCGAAACCGCTAAGAAGATAGGCGTACACGAGGAGAAATGTCTCCGTGCTGCCGCTCGTGCGCAGAAAGCCACTGGCGCGCCGATTCTCTGCCATAATGATGAGCTTGGCCCGTTCGGACGTGAGACGCTTGATGTTTTTGCTGAGGAAGGCGTGGATTTTAATCGTGTTCTGATTGGTCATGCCTGTGGTGTCGGCGATATGCGCTATTACTTCGATATTTTAGAGCGTGGCGCCTGGATTGGATTTGACCGCTTTGGTATCGAAACCATCGCCAGCGATAAGATGCGTATGGCCTCGTTGATCGGTCTGCTTGCGGTTGGCTATGATCGCATTATGTTGTCGCATGACTTCGTTGGTTGCTGGCTAGGACGTACGACGAAGGAGTGGGATGCCTTCATGAAGAAGAGTCCGAAATGGAGCTACTCACATATTATGAGGAACATCCTTCCTCAACTGAGCAAAGCTGGCGTGAGTGAAGGCACGATTCGTACTATGACGGTCGATAATCCGTGTTCGTATTTTGGTGGATAAGCAAACAGAATGGAGAATGAAGAATGCAAAATGAAGAATGAGGAAGGGGCTATAGAAGCCTTCTTGCCCCTATAGTCTACAGGCTGTAGCCTATGGCCTCTTTTAATTCTTCACTCTTCATTCTCAATTATTGCAGGCCGCCCTTGTTGTTTCAGCGCGATTTTGCACGAGTGCTAGGATAGCGTCGTATTAAGGAGGGAACATGCGCTCTCGTCTCCAGTGGTTGTCGGTAGTGTGGAGTCTCACGCTCACGCTTCTTATTGGACCTTATCTCTCATCTGTTTTTGCCGAATCTGACCGCAGCTACAAAGCCGTACGCGAATGGCTGGAGAAAGTATCGCGATGCCAAACCAGACTTCAAACCCGGCGAGCATCTCACCATTAAAGACATTGAGCGGATCAAGCCTTTCCTGCCACAGCCAGCCTGGGAGTACTATTTCTTCGACGATATGGACATGGAAGATTGCTGCGACTGGCAAATATCCGCCGCCAGCCGACTGGGGGAAGAATGTCACGTCTGGTTACTATCTCGACGAGCATGGTGCCCTGTTCGGTTTTAATGGCGCCGGGTGGCCGTTCCCGGAGATTAAAGCTGACGATCCACTAGCTGCCCTCAAAGTATATTGGAACAGCTACTGGCGTCCTGGGCATGGTGATTTCTTCATGCCGATGGTGGCCTGGGGTCGAAGTGAGCATGGCAAACTTGATCGCGAGTTCGAATTCGTCTCCACAACCGCAGAGTATGCCAAAGGCGACCACTGCTTAGTGGAGGGCTATGAAGGCGTCAAATCAAAGTCGATCATGGAGTTTCGCAGCCCGCGTGACCTCGCTGGGACGCGTAACTTGCAGATTGAATATACCGATCCCTACAAAGAAAATGACAGTTGGATCTATTCACCAACCCAGCGTAAACCTCGGCGAGTGCTATCCTCAGAACGGACCGGTGAAACCCAAGGAATGGACTTTATCCGCGAAGACGGTATGGGGTTTGGCGGCAAGGTGCATGAGCAAAAGTGGACCTATCTCGGGAAGAAGTTGGTATTGGCGACAGTGAATGTCGCAGACGCATCCGGAAGCTGGCGGTCCACATCTGTGGGTGCCGAATAAAACGCGCTGGGAAGTGCGCGAAGTCCATGTCTTGGAATTGATTCCTCGCAGTGCCTCACATCCCGTATGGGAACAAATTGATCTATTTTGATGCAGAGATCTTTTGGAACCTATGGCTCACTGCCTATGACAAGAAAGGGCAGCTCCTGCGTCTTGGGCAAGACTTCCTCAAGTACTCCGAGAGCTATGCTAAAGAGGAGGCCATGCAAGCTCCTTTTATCAAAGTAGATTACGAGCGCAATTTGGGCGAGAACGTCTTTCTGCATGTCGGCAATAATGTGATCAACGCGCAGAAACCGCATGCAACATATACTCATTGCTACGTTGTCCGTAAGGAATTTACGTCCGGGCGAGCGAAGCAATTTTACTCGGTACGGAATATGGTGAGTGGGAGGCGATAAAATCGGACAGGCAATCTGAATATGTAACACGCAATACGAAGCACGCGATGCGTATTGCGTGGAGGAACAGACATGCCCAAGAAAAAAGATCGGATCAAGAGAAACTTCGCCCTTGTTTCTGTAGCGTGTGTGTTGACGATCGCCTTGTGGATTTCCGCTTGCCGTCAGCAACAGGAACAATGCGGCTTCAACTTCTGAGGTAGAACAGGGAAAGGATGACATACCAGCTCCTGCGGCCGGTCAGCAGAAGACAGGTGAGGAACGGTCTGCGGCGTCTAGGACAGACGAGCCCGAGGATGTATCCCCTGTAGCAATGCAAGTGGAGAACGGAGACTTACGTGGGGCAGTGGAAACATACCGTAAGCAGTATGATCCAGCAACGCCTCGTGGGATCGTTGCGCTACGCCAAGTGGCTATCCAAGCATTGCGGGCAGGGTTGCGCAGCGCTGATCCGCACGAACGAAATGTGATCGCAACAATTCTCGGGCGATTCGGAGATCCAGGAGCCTTATGGGTATTGGATGAAGCTATCCACTCTGACGAGCCAATGCTACGCCGTACGGCTGCTGATGCACTCGGTGACTTGGCGACCCCAGGAGCGGTGTGTATTCTTCGCCGCTTGTATGATTCTGATCTCGAAAGCAAACGACTGGCGATCTCAGGGCTCCGACGGACGAGGGATAAAACTGCCGTGCTGTGTTACCTCGATGCCATAGCTCATGGCGATGAATCGCTACGGGCACAAGGACTTGGCGGCCTGGGTGAATCACGCATCCCGAATGTCATCCCTTTCTTACGCAAGTTCCTGAAGACGGAAAAAGATCCATTGGTCAGTATCATGCTTGCTCATGCCCTTGCTGCAGTTGGCGACTCGGATGGATATACGCATCTCAACGCCAAGTTAGCGGCAGATCAACAAGAGCAGGTACGAGATTCTGTAGTTGGTTTACTCGGGGCACTCAATGACGACGGTAAGGTTGTGCCATTACTCCAGAAAACTTTGCTTGATGACCCATCAGTAACTGTACGTACCACTGCTGCGGCGTCCTTGGCGCATTTTCGCGACGCGAGTGGGTTATCACTGCTCCAGCAGGCATTGGATGACGTCGATTACCGTATACGACTTGGCGTTGCGATTGCGTTCGGACGGATGGACTATGCAACGGCAAAGCCTCTGATCGTCAAAGGGTTGCAGTCCGAAGATCCATTGGTTCGTACACACGCACTTAAAGTTGTTGGCGAGAATGAGGATGGAAGCCTTACCGATACAGTAGTAGAAGTTGTCGGTCGCGAGAGAGATCGTTACGTCAAATCGCAAGCTCTGTGGACGCTCGGAAAAGTCGGGGATGTGAAAACTATTCCATTGATGATGGATCTCCTTACCGAAGAACGTGAAGAAGTACGACACTCAGCCGCTGAAGGACTCGTTTTGATCAGCGACCGACTCCTGGGGCAAAGGTGAAAAGGAGAGGAGAACCTTAGTTCCCTGGGTGAATGTCTGCTTCAGGCTAACTCCTCCAACAATGCTTTCGCCTCTTGCAAATCTTTGGTGTCAAACCCTTCGGTGAACCAATTGTAGATCTCGGATAACATCTGGTGAGCTTCGTTGAGTTTAGTGCGTAATCCGTGATCCGTGTTGCGTGATTCGGATAGAGCCGCTTGTCGTTGTCGCAGGGCGGACTAGGCCCATTACCGCGCGCAGTTCGAGGGATTTGGCTTGTTGCTTTTGCGCAATGATAATCGCCTGTAAAAAGCACTCTTCCGCTTCCTTCTACTCTTTATTCCCCTTGATAAGCCTTTAGCCTTAAGCCCTAAGCCTTCCTGCGCCAGCAGGAGTTCCCCCTTTATCCGATACACCTCCGCCTCGTAGAGGCGCTCGTCAATTCTTGTCCACCAGCCGCCAACGCCTCCGCGACCGTCGCCAGCCCCTTTTCCACCTGTCCTGCGCCCCCATATCCCTCAGCCAGCATAGCCAAATGGTGCGGCCGCATGAGGTCTCCCGACCAGCGCCTCCCAGGCCTTGCTGTGTCTGTGCTACCCCCTCTTCCCATTGGCCTTGCGCGATCAGCGTCTCCCCTCGTTGGATCGTCCCCTGTGCCCCGTATAAGGCAAACCCGTGCTCGCTGGCCAAGGCGATCAGCGCTTCGGCTCGCTCCTGAGCAATCCTTCCTTCCCCGCGATACAGATGAAGCCACGTGGCAAAAGATAAGGCATACACAAGGCTGAAGGGATGACCAAGCTCGTGTGCTAATCGCAGTGCCTCCTGGCTCCGTGTCAAGGCCTGGTCAGGATACCCCAGGAAGCCAGAGCACCTCAGCCGCACAGCTGGACAGCCCATCCCGGGGTCAAAGCCGCCGTAGACGGCAGCCAGCGCATGATGCTGTTGCGGCTGGTAGCGCGCGATTCCCTGCTCCATCTCTATCCGGGCACGGGCAAATTCTCCCCGCCACATCGAGCAACTCCCTACCGCATGGTACGCTTCGATGAGCAAGCCGGCCTTCAGACGTCTGCTCAGCGATCTGCAAGCATTCCTCAGCCAGCGCCTTGCGCCGTGCGCAGCTCGCTCCGGACTAGGTGAAACGCCCAGAGATTCCACAGCACCGCAACGAGCTGCGGAGTGTTGCCCAGTTGTTCACAGAGCGCACGGGCGCGGGTGTAATGCTGGGTGACTTCCGCTGCCGCCCACCCTTGGGTGGCCATCAGGACTGGTCCCAACGTCATCACGAGAGTGAGTTCTTGGCGGACACGTTCCGAGGTGTCGGGTAACGCCGCGAGCAGCTCGAGCCCCTGCCGACAGTGAACGACCGCCTCATGATACGCACTGCGGCGTAACGCTTGCTCCGCGGCGCTCTGCCGATACCGCACCGCCCGTGGATAGTCCCGCCCCCGCTCAAAATGGAGCGCCAACTCGCCGGCGATCTCTCCCACCCGCTCCCCATACCCTGCCTCTTTGCGCTCACCGATGAGCCGGTGCAGCCGCACTTTCTGCCCACCGCCGAGCCGCGCATAGACCCCCTGCTGATAGAGCGCATGGCGAAATCTGATACCGCGTCGTTAGGATGCCCTCGGGCCACTCGGCCAGCCCCTCCTCCGCGAGGAACTGTCCGCGTCGGGCTAACTGCTCGCACCGGGTCTCAATGGTGCCGAGCTCCTGGTTACATCCCGCTGCCACTTCGGCCGTCGAGAAGGTCACTCCACTCACACTCGCCACCTCGAGCAACTGCTGGTCTTCTGTGTCCAGGATCTCCAGCTGTTTGGTGATCAGGTACTGCAAATCCTCGGGCAACGTCTCGGCGAGAGCGGCGAGGTCACTGTGCACTACCCAGCGCTCCCCGGTTTGGCCCACCGCTCCCTGCTGGATCAGGGAATCCAGGCTGGCAACCAGAAACAGCGGATTGCCGTCCGTCCGCTTATGCAGGCGAAGCCCCAGCTCATCTGCTATCGCACTGCTGGCGAACCGTTGACGGATATACTCCCGGACTTCGTCGGCACTCAACAGCTCCAGGCGCACCTCCCGGCAGAGCTGGTGTGCCCGCAACTCTTGCACCAGGCCGCGTAAGGGGTGGGTCTGCTTGATTACGTCCATGGGCCGGTAGGTGCCGATGACTAATAGCCGCGCCGGATCCGGCCGCCGCGCCACGGCCGCTAACCACGCCAGCGTTGCCGTATCACTCCATTGCAGGTCTTCGAGCACCAGGATGAACGGCTGCTCTGTCGTCAGCACCTCCAGGACATCACACAACTCCCGTAGCATGCGTTCCTGCGTCGCTCCTGCCACTTGTCGGTGGAGTTCTTCGCGCGCGTCAGGGTCCACCAGCGCGGGGAGCTGCGCCAACCACGTCGGCGCGTGCCGGTGCAACACCGCCGTGAGCTGTCCTCTCCCCAGTTTCCGGCCTAGGCGCCCTACGGCTTCTAAGATGGGCAGGTACGCCTCTCCGGGCCCATACGCCTCGACACACTGCCCGTGTCCGATCCACACCTGAGTGTCGAGGGGCTGGTGTTGAGGGTCTGGGGTCCGAACTTTCGAGAGAAGCGGCTTGGGGCCTCTGGCTCCAGACTGTGGACGCCAGACGCTAGACGTTGCAGGAATGCTTCTACGACGGTCGTTTTGCCGATGCCGGGCTCGCCGCTCACCAAGACCACTTGCCGCTGCCCCTGCTGCGCCTGCGTAACCCACTGCTGCAATTGCGCCAACTCCCGCTGTCGTCCAACGAACAGTGTCAGACGGAGCCACGCGCGCCAGTGCCGCCCCTTCTTGCGGAACGGCGCCGACGGAGCACGAGCTGTGACTCCTGCAGGGCGAGCACCCAGGAAGCGATACCCCTGGCGTCCGACGGTCTCGATATACTGAGGAGAGGCCGCCTCATCCCCTAACGCTTGGCGAATCTCCCGCACGCATACACGGATCGCGCCACGGCCGACCCGCGTGTCACCCCAGATGGCTGTGCGGATTTCTTCGATCGGGATCACTCGCCCCGGATGCTGGACCAAGTAGGCGAGCACGGCCACGGGCAGCGCCCGGAGCTTGAGGAGTTTTTCGTCTTTCCAGAGTTCGCGCTTGGTCGGCAACCACGCGAAACGGCCCAAACGCGAGAACGGCATCAGAGGCTGAGGGCATCATAGGGATGTCATCGAGGCTTCCACCGGCCACATTTAACGATCCGAACGCAACTCTTAACGATCCGCGGCTATACCTGAATCGATCGCTTTCATATGCTCTTTTGCATGCAAGAGCAATCGCGCAGCAAACTGACTATGAGCCATCCTCAAGCAAACCGAGGTTCCTGAGCAATCGGACGTTTGCCGTGCAACTGGCGACGGAAGCACAGGTAACACGGAGAGTTCGTGGGCCGGGTAGAACATGTCGTACTCCATGCGGGCGACGCATTTTCAGTCCTTGGAGGACCTGGCGGCGTTCATCGTGCAGGTACTGACGACGCTACAGAAGAACGATGATGAGCGCTAACCAACACAAGATAGAACACTGTCTGTAAAGGAGAACGATCATGCTGACGTTGCATCAAACCCGCCGCAGGAAATGGAAGATCATGCTCCTGGTGGGAGCTGTTCTTGGCGGCCTGGTGTCTTCCCCCTCTGCCTTCGCGGCCGAGCGGGAGCGAGCTGTCCTCTTTCTCTCGGCGGAGGACCTCCAGCGCGTCTTGTCCCGCCCCTCGTCCCTCGCGCTCCCTACGTACCGGCGCCTAGCGCCCAGTGTCGAGTGGCAGGAGCAGTCCAAAGCCGCAGCGCAAGAGGGCCCCGTGGTGCAGCGTCTCCGCTGGGGCACGGGTCTGGGGATCGATAGCTATACCCAGCTGGGGACGCGCCCGCTGTGGGGCTACTAACAGCTCCTCCCCTCCCAGAAAGGACGAACCGGGATGGGACGGCGTGAGGCCGAGCTTTGCTGCCCTTGGCCACCGTCGAGAGGGGAGACCAACGAATGCGGAGTCTGTGCTGCCGCGCACGGCCTGCGACGCGCCTCCCCACTTTGCGGGATCCTGGCTGGTCTCTTGGCTGCCGCTGGTCTCATGAACGTTCTGCAGTTTCCTGTCCCTGTCATGAAAACCGTTGTTGCCTGACCGCTGCACGGCACGAGACCCCGTGCACGTTCGGTCCCAGTGCAGTTCAGCGTGTGTTGAGGAACAACCCTATGACGCCAGAAACCAACGCAAAGACCCAGCAAATGTCCGAATCCGCCCGCTCCCTTGGGCCCTTTCGCGTAGAGGCGGCGAAACAGTTGTGGCGAGGAGATCACCCCATTGGCCTGCGCCGGCAGTCCCTGGCCTTGCTCCGGTATTTAGTGGAGCGGCCGGGCCAACGGGTAACAAAAAAGGAGCTGCTCACCCAGCTCTGGCCGGGGATTTATGTGTCGCCGACCGTAGTCAAGGTGTGTGTACGGGAAATTCGCTCCGCCTTAGGCGATAATGCCAAGCAGCCACAGTTTATCGAGACGCTGGGCACGCAGGGATACCGGTTCATCGCTTCTCTCGCCACTACCTCGTCAGTTCCCAGTTCCCAGTTTTCAGTTCCTCGTCCGAAGTCTCAGGGGGCCAGCATCAGCCTCCACCAATTGACAGTGGGCAACTGACCCCTCCTTTCGTCGGGCGGGAATACCAGTTGGCACATTTACAGAAGTGGTATGCGCGCGTGCAGCAGGGCGAGCAGCAGATCATTTTTGTCTCGGGCGAGGCTGGCATCGGCAAGACGACCTTAGCAGAATGTTTTCTCGCCCACGCAAAGATAGGAGGAGCTGTCCGCATCGGACGCGGGAACTGCGTAGAACAGGCTGGGGAAGGAGAGGCGTATCTTCCCGTGCTGCAAGCGCTGCAGCAGTTATGCAGCGCCCCCGATAGCGAGCAGGTCGTGGCCATCCTCCGCCGCTACGCGCCGCTGTGGCTCCTCCAGCTCTCGGGAGTAATCGACGCGGACGAACAGGAAAGGCTCCAACGTCAAGTCCACGGCAGCAGTCCCCAACGGATGGTACGGGAGCTCGCGCACGCCCTGAAAGAGGTGACCACCGAGTCTCCCGTGATCTTGTTCTTCGACGACTTGCAGTGGAGTGATGCCGCGACCCTGAACGTCCTCGCCTATCTGGCGCAGGCACGAGAGCCGACCCGGCTCATGGTGATTGGTACCTACCGCCCCGCGGAGACGATCCTGCGCGGGAGCCCCCTGCGTGGCGTGGTGCAAGGGTTGCATGGCCGCCGGCAGGCACAGGAGCTGGCGCTCGAATTGTTAACCCAAGCCGAAGTGGAGGCCTATGTACGCCACCGCCTGGCCGGCAGTCCGGTCGCGGAGGTCTTAGGGCCGGTCATTCACCGTCGGACAGAGGGAAACGCACTATTTGTGATTCATTTTGTGGACTATCTCCTCCAGCAAGACAAGCTCGTGGAGACCACCGGGGGGTGGGAACTGCGGGCGGAGCCTGTCGTGCTCGCGGAGCTGATCCCTGACCACGTCTCCCAATTGCTGCTCAAGCAGATTGAAGGATACAGCCGTGAGGTCCAGCAACTCTTAGCCGTGGCCAGCGTGGTCGGGCCAACCTTTACGGCGAGTGAGGTAGCGGCGGTCGTCAATCGCCCGCTGGAAGCGATAGAAGCGGTCTATGACGAGCTGGCCGCCCAGGAGCAGTTTATTGAGGCCCGAGCTCTGGCGGAATGGCCGAACGGGGTGGTCACCGTCCGCTATCATTTTCGTCATGCCCTCTATCAGCAGGTGCTGTATCACCGTATCGGCCTGGCGCAACAGGTGCGCTGGCATCGACAGCTCGGCGCGCACTTCGCGACGATGTTTGGGGAGTGTACCCCGGAGATTGCCGAGGAGTTAGCCTTCCATTTCGAGCGCGGGCGCGAGTACCGGCGCGCCATTCTCTTGCGGCAAGAGGCGGGAAGTACACGTTGCACCAGAGCGAAAGCCCGCAGAAGGAGTGGTCGCTATGATAGTTGATGATGTGCTGTTGCCGCTCGTGCTCCTCAGTCTTGCGTACGCCCTGCTCTTCTCCGCCGCGCAATCAAGCGAGAGCGAAGCAGAGACCAGTCCGGGGCACCAGCCACTGAGCGAGACTGACAATGCACTGCTCAACACTCGGACAGGAAGGGAGCTATCACCATGATGATATTCACCTTCTGGTATCTCCACGTCGTGCTATCTTTCGCGCTCCACCACTTCCATACCTGGGGCAGGGCGTATACTTGGTGACAGCTCTGGATGAAACGCGCAGCAGGGAGCGGTACGGGTTGCTGCTCAGACGCTATACTCGGATGTGTGTCACTCGGTGGCTTCCCCTGCGAGGAGTGGAGCCGGAACGCTGGTGGTGTTCTAGATGTGGATATGCGCCTTCTAAAGTTCTAAAGAATCAATAGCTTGCGAACCGTCGTCACCATATCTAGAACACCACCCTTGAGATAACCGAAGCATGCGACGTGGGCGTTCCGTTGGCAACCCCGTGAAAGGGCCAGAAATAAATTAGTAGTCACTACATAGCTCCACATTGTGGGAGATCTTCCCAGATGGTGTGTAAATAGCAGCAGACAGCGATGCTCGTGAATGACGGTTTTTGCTTCAGTGTAATTCCTCTAACAACACTTTTGCCTCTTGCAGGTCTTTGGTGTCAAAGCCCTCGGTGAACCAGAGGTAGACATCAGACAACAGTTTGTGAGCTTCGTCTTTCTTCTCCTGCTGCTGCCAGAGACGGGCGAGGCTGGTGGCCGCGCGTAGCTCCAACGATTTGGCTTGTTGCGTTTGCGCAATGGCAATCGCTCGTAAAAAGCACTCTTCCCGCTTCTTCTGTTTTCTCCCTTAAGCCTTCAGCCTGTAGCCTGTAGCCTTCCTGCGCCAGCAGGAGTTCTCCCTTGAGTCGATACAGCTCTGCCTCCCAGTACCGCTCCCCAGTTCTGTCCACCACTGCCAACGCCTCGGCCAGCGTGCTGAGCCTCTCCTCTGGCTGCCCCATTCTCTCATACGCCTCGGCCAGCAGGGCCAGATATTGCGCCCGTGCCAGCTCTGATCCCGTGGCCTGGTAGGCAGCTAGGCCTTGGCGCATCTGCGCAACGCCTTCCTCTCCTTGTCCCTGCTCGGCTAACGCCCAGCCCCGCAGGATAGTGCCCTGCGCCGACCACTCTGGAAATCCGTGCTCGTTCGTCAGCGTCAGCTGCATCTCTGCATGCTCTTGAGTCAGTTGTGCCTCTCTGGCGCAACTGGTGGGACAAGGAAGCAAAGTACAAAGCAATAACTAAACTATGAGGGTGAGCCAGCTCCCGGACCATGCTGAGCGCCTCGTGGCTCCTTTTCTGTGCCCGGTCCGGATAGCCCAGCAGCCACAAGGTCCAAGCCGCAAGGCCTTGGCAAAGTACCCCGAGGTCTATCCCATAGAGGGAGACCAGGGCACGGTGTTGTCGGGGATCATAGAAGGCACTGCCTTGCTCAAAGTGCTCTAAGGCCAGGGTCAACTCTCCAGACCAGAACAAGGTCTCTCCTAGCACTTCGTGTGCTCCTAAGAGGAGCACCGGGTCCTGTGCACGCCGGGATAGATGCAGAAGCTGCTCTGCCTCCTCACGCGCTCTCTGGAACTTCCCTTGGGTTATATGGGACTGACAGAACCCCCAGAGGACAGGGAAGAGCTGAGGAGTCTCGCCAATCTGTTGACAGAGTTCTCGTGCCCGATGGAAGGCGTGTTCCCTTTCTGGGGCGCCGAAGCCTTGCGTGGCACTCAGAGCCGTGCCTAGGGTAGTCTGCAAGGTCAGCTCCTGGCGGGCACGCGCCACAGTGTTGGGGAAAGTTTTGAGCAGTTCCAACGCTGTCGTAAAGTGACTGACTGCTTCGGCATTGGCCGAGCGCTGCACCGACTGTTGCCCGGCACGCTGGAGGTATTCGATCGCCTTCTCCGTATTGCCGCTGCGTGTGTAGTGATATGCCAAGTCACTGTAGTGCTCGTCTAACCGATCGTGAGAGAGCTGCTCGATCGCTTGGGCGGTCCGCTCGTGTAAGACTTTACGCCGCTCCTGGAGTACCGACCCGTAGGCCACCTCCTGGGTCAGCGCATGCTTGAAATGGTACTCGACCTCTGGGAACGCGGGCTGCTCGTAGAGAAATTCCTTGCGCTGCAGCGCAGACAAGAGCCGATACAGTTCCTCTTCGGACTGCGGAAGAACCTGGCGGATGAGTCCCAGCGCAAACTCACGGCCAATAACGAGAGCTGTTGGAGCAACGCTTTCTCGTCGGGAGCAAGACGATCAATGCGCGCCGCCAATACGCCGTGGACCGTCCTGGGCAGTTGTAACGTGGTCACTGGCTGCGACTGCAGTGCATAGTGTCCACGATCCCCGGTCAGCGTGCCGTCTTCCACGAGGGTTTGCACGACTTCTTCCATGAAGAACGGCGTGCCTTCGGTCTTGCCGAGGATGAGTTGTTTGAGCGTGTGTAGGGGCGCAGCATGCTGGGCCCCTCCGGTCGTCCCGAGCAGTTCGTCGAGGAATTCCTCGGCCTCTTCCTTCCCAAAGGGGGCGAGCCGGAGTTGGGTGTAATATGTCTTCTGCCCCCACTCATGGCGGTATTCGGGACGATAGTTCACCAGGAGGAGAATCCTCGCTGAAGCTATGCCCTCACTCAGCGTGTCGAGAAAGCCCTGTGTCTCACTATCGATCCAATGCAAATCTTCAAAGATGAGCATCAGCGGTTGCTTGAGACTTTCCCGCAGGAAGAGCTTCTTGAGCGCCTCGAACGTGCGTCCGCCGGCGAATCTGCGGGTCCATTTGCTGTAGGGGTGAGGGTTGTTCTTCAATCCCGAGCAAGGCAAACAGATAGGGTAGCGTGTCTTCCAAGCTGCGGTCCAGCGTCAGTACCTTCCCCTGATTTTCTCCCGCCGTTTTCGCTCGTCGTCCTGCGGCTCGATGCGAAAGTAACTCTTCACTAGTTCAATCACTGGCAGGTACGCCGTCGCTTTGCCGTGCGAGACCGAGTAGGCCTCCAGGATGAGACAGCCAACTTGTGACAGTGATTTGAACTCGTAGAACAGCCGTGACTTGCCCAGCCCGGCTCGCCCATCACGCCCACGATTTGTCCGTGACCGACTTTGGCTTGCGTCCACGCGGCGGAGTTGTTCCATTTCCCGCTGGCGCCCGACAAAGCGGGTCAGTCCCCGCCGCGTTGCTGATACTTGCAACCGTGTGCGCAGCAGTCCTGCACCTTGTACTTCATACACATTGAGTGGCGCTTCGACCCCTTTGATCTCTGCTGCGCCCAAGGCTTTCAACTCGAAATAGCCTTCGACTGATTTCCGCGTATACTCCGTGATCAGAATCGACCCCGGCGTGGCCATTTGTTCCATCCGCGCGGCCAAGTTCGTGGAATGGCCAACCGGGACATAATCCGTGTGTAAATCCTCTTTGCGAATCGAACGCACAACAACCTCACCGGTATTGATGCCGACGCGCATTGCCAGTGGTACGCCGTGCTTGAGGCGGATCTGATCCCCGTAGCGGCGCATCTCGTCCTGCATGCGTAACGCGGCATACACCGCCCGTTGGGGGTGATCCTCGTGGGCAATCGGTGCCCCGAACAGGGCAAAGATCCCATCGCCCAACACTTGCGCGACGTAGCCCTCATAGCGATGCACGGCGTCCATCATCAGCTGCAAGGCCGGATCAATAATCGCTCGAGCCTCTTCGGGGTCGAGTCCTTCGATCAGCGCCGTCGAACCTTTGAGTCAGCAAAGAGCGCTGTGATGGTTTTGCGCTCATCCTCTGTAATTACCGCAGCACGAATGCGTTCGGCTAAATGACTGGGGGTGTAACTCGCTGGAGGTGGGGTGGGAGTCGCCGGTTCTCTCGTTTTCCCGTTCTCCGATACTTCTTTTCTCCCTTTCTCCGTTCTCCTTTTTCCCTTATCCTCCTCAGCGTTGCCGATCCATACTAACATCCTGCCATCTTTGTCTACTGCCAGTTCTTGGACATCGATCAATTCCTCCTTGAGCGCCTCCAGCTGTTCCTCACTGAGATCAAACTCTAACTTCAGGGCGCGATAAGAGAGGCGTCCCTTTCTCTGAAGGAGGTCACTTGCTTGTTCAAGGGTCTCCGAAAATTTCACTCCTACTCCTCCCCGTCGGTTCAGAACTCTTTTCCCTCGTTCATCGATTTGTGACCAGTCTCACCGACAGCGGTGGCAGCGCTCGTCTCCTACGGCTTTGCCGTTTGGAGCACGACTCCTAGTTCATGAGCAGGGGTCTTGGACTTGAAATATAACCGCTCAAACCCAATGACTTCTCCCTGCGCATCTTTGATCAAAATCAGACCATCACCAATCTCCTCACACACTTCTTCACGTTCTGGATCGTCCCAGTACACCGTGAGGGTCTCGCCTACGGGGTCATGGATCACTTTGACTTGGGCCATATGACATCTCCTTCTTTGATCTTATCGCAGGGATAGGCAGTAATAAGAAAGCCCTCTCCGTTGATACGTTTGACAACAGCGCAAAGGTAGCGACGCTGATCCGCACGGTAGAACAAATATACGGTAGGATCCTGTTGGCTGCGGCGAATCTCCTCAGGGACGCGTAGCACCTGCACCACGTCCGATATTCGTCCACGGAGCTTGGGATGTTTCGCTTCGATCAGCGCCCAATAATCCGGGGTCGTCCGGATAGAGAATCCTAAAGGCGTTAAGACCGGGAAAAGCGCAGAATCTTGTGGACTCATAACCCTCTCTTCACGCCAGCTCTTCCAGCAACGTCTGCGCCTCTTGCAGGTCCTTGGTGTCAAAGCCTTCGGTGAACCAGTTGTAGATCTCGGATAACATCTGGTGAGCTTCGTCGAGCTTCTTGCGTTCCTGCTCCGTGTTGCGTGATTCGTAGAGCCACTTACGTTTGTCGCAGGCGGACAGGCTCATCACCGCCCGCAGTTCCAGCGATTTCGCTTGCTGTCTTGGGAAATTTCTATTGCCTTGAGAAAGCACGCTTCAGCTTCGGCTTGGGTGCTAGGTGACTAGGGGTTGGGTGCTTGGACTGACAACTGAGACACTGACGACTGACAACTTTTGCAACGTCAGCTCGCCCTTAGCCGATACAGCTCCGCCTCGTAAAACCGCTCACCGCTTTTGTCCACCACCGCCAGCGCCTCAGCGAGTGCGGCCAGCCCTTCCTCTGCCTGCCCCGCTTTCCCATACGCCTCGGCCAGCAGGGCAAGATAATAGGATTGAAATATCCCTGCCCCTACGGCTTGGCAGGTGGCCAGGCCTTGGCGGATCTGGGTAATCCCCTCTTCAACTCTGTCCCTGTTCGGCCAGCGCCCAGCCCTGCAGGACAGTCCCTTGCCCTAACCACTGCTGGAAATCCTTGCTCGCGCGCGAGGGTGATGCCTGCCTCGGCCCACTCTTGGGTCAGGTGCTCTTTCCCGGCGGAGCTGGTGCAACATGGGCAGCAAAAACCCGGGCGCCGGCCAAGCTGATATGGATAAGACAGCTCTTGGGCCAGGGTACGCGCTGCACTCGCTCTTCTGGAGCGCCTGGTCCGGATAGCCCAGATGCCACAGGACCAAGGCTGCATAGGAGAGGCCAAAGACCCCCGGCTCTATGCCGCCGTAGAGGAACACATGGGAGTGGTGGCGCTGAGCGTCATACAGGGTCAGGCCCTGCTCCAGGTGCGCCTGGGCCGCGCCGAACTCACCCAGATGGAATAAGGTGCTGCCCAGCGCCCGATATGCCTCCATGAGCAAGGCCGGGTCGTGCTCCCGCTGGGCCAGGCCCAGGAGTTGCTCCCCCAGCTCGCGCGCCGTGAGAAACTCGCCCCGCACATGATGAAACGTCCGCAGCCCAAAGAGGACCGGGAAGAGCTGGCGGGTCTCCCCGACCTGCTGGCACAGCTCCCGGGCGCGGGTATAGGTCGCTCTCACTTCCGGCGAGGAAAAACCTCTGGTGGCCTGTAACGGCACGCCCAGACGTGAGGTGCAGCGTGAGTTCTTGTTGGGCGCGCTCGCGGGTGTCGGGCAACGTGTTGAGCAGCTCTAAGGCGGTCGTCAGATGCGTGATCGCTTCCACATTGGCCGAGCGTTGCACCGCCTGTTGCCCGGCTAGGTGCAGGTACTCGACAGCTTTCTCCGTCTTGCCACTGCGGGTGTAGTGATGCGCCAGGTCGCTGTAGTGCTCGTCCAGGGTGGCGCGGTAGAGGGCTTCCATGGCCTGCGCCGTGCGCTCATGTAGGCTTTGCGTCGCTCCTGCAGCACCGTGCCGTAGGCCACCTCCTGGGTCAGGGCATGCTTGAAGATATAGTCGGACTCGGGAAACGCCGGCTGCTCATAGAGAAACTCTTTGCGCTGGAGCGAGGCGAGGAGGCGATAGAGTTCGTCTTCCGGCTGGGCGATCACCTGGCGGACCAGGCTCAGCGGGAAACTCCCGGCCGATGACCGCTAGTTGCTGCAGCAGGGTTTTCTCCTCGGGAGCGAGACGGTCGATGCGGGCGGCTAACACGCCTTGCACGGTGGTCGGGATATGCAGGCGCAGTTGTGAGGTAGGGGCACAGCATGCCGTGCCCCTACGCCGTCGCGCACTAAGCACGCCCT
The DNA here is from genome assembly GCA_963733195.1 of uncultured delta proteobacterium. Classification (GTDB taxonomy): domain Bacteria; phylum Desulfobacterota; class Binatia; order Bin18; family Bin18; genus VGTJ01. Next base: position 12,414 of record CAVTCR010000001.1, on the reverse strand, counting down.
GTTCAACCAACTCCTGGACAACCTCTTCCATGAAGAACGGCGTGCCTTCGGTCTTCGCCAGATAGCGTTTGAGGTCCTGTAGGGGCGTCCGTATGGGCGCCTGCGGGGCAGGCACGTGGCCTGCCCCTACGGGCGTCCCAACAACACATCAAGAAATTCTTCGGCTTCGGCTTTGCCAAACGGTGACAAGCGGAGCTGGGTGTAATACGTCTTCTGTCCCCACTCATGGCGATACTCCGGACGGTAGTTCACCAGCAGCAGGATTTTCGCCGAGGCCACACTCTCACTCAGCATGTCGAGAAACCCTTGCGTCTCACTATCGATCCAATGCAGATCCTCAAAGATGAGGATGAGCGGTTGATTGAGACTCTCTCTGAGGAAGAGCTTCTTGAGTGCCTCGAACGTCCGCCGCCGCCGAATCTGTGGGTCCATCTGTTGCAAACTCGATTGGGGGTCGTTGATGCCTAGGAGTGCAAAGAGATACGGGAGGACCTCTTCCAAGCTGCGATCCAAGCTCAACACTTTCCCGGTCACCTTCTCGCGCCGTTTGCGCTCTTCATCCTGGAGAGTGATGTCAAAGTAACTCTTGAGTAGCTCGATCACCGGCAAATATGGCGAGGCCTTGCCATACGAGACCGAGTAGGCCTCGATCACCAGGCAAGCGCTTTGACAGAAGAGTTTGAACTCGTAGAACAAGCGCGACTTGCCTAAGCCCGGCTCGCCCATCACTCCGACAATTTGCCCGTGCCCGGTTTGGGTTTGTGCCAGCGCTTGCTGCATCTGCTCCATTTCCCTCTGCCGTCCGACAAAGCGGGTCAATCCCCGCCCCGCCGCGACTTGTAACCGTGTACGCAGTGGGCCAACCCCCAGGACTTCATAGATGTTCAGCGGCTCTTCCACCCCTTTGATCTGTGTCTTGCCCAGGTCTTTGAATGCAAAATAGCCCTCGGTAAGACGATGGGTGTAAGCGGTGATGAGAATCGAGCCAGGAGCCGCCAATTGTTCCATCCGCGCGGCGAGATTAGTCGAGTGGCCCACCGGCACGTAGTCAGTATGCAGGTCATCCTTACGAATCGAGCGCACCACCACCTCTCCGGTGTTCACGCCGACCCGCATGAGCAGCGGAGGATATCCTTTCTGGCGCAGGGTGTCTGAATAGCGTCCCATTTCCTCCTGCATGCGCAGGGCGGCATAGAGGGCGCGTTGCGGATGATCCTCATGGGCAATCGGTGCGCCGAACAGGGCAAAGATGCCGTCCCCCAACGCTTGCGCCACATAGCCTTCATAGCGATGCACGGCGTCCATCATGAGTTGCAGGGCCGGATCGATAATCGCCCGCGCTTCTTCGGGATCGAGGCCTTCAATGAACGCCGTGGAGCCTTTGAGATCGGCAAACAAGGCCGTGATCGTCTTACGCTCACCATCAGTCGCACCACGCGCTTCTAATGCCGCTTGCTCTGCGCGAATGCGTTCTGCGAGGTGCGGTGGTGTATAACCGACGGGGGGCTTCGGGTCCGGCGCCGAAGGGCGAGGAGAACGCGGAATACGGGGCTCGGGACTCGAAACTAGAGGTGTGCCACACTCGCCACAAAATTTGAACTGTGGAGGGTTAGATTCCCCACAGCTGGAGCACCGTCGCGGTAATGGCGCGCCACACTCGCCACAAAATTTCTTCCCCTCAGGGCTGTCAAACTCGCAACTCGGGCAGCGCATGCACTTCCTCCTCAGCGCTGAAGGTCTTTGCCTTTCTCACGAAACCACCACGATGCGCAGAAAAGACCGCACACTCACAATTGGCAGACCGCGAAAGGCTTTGAGGTCCAAGAGATGGCGATCACCGGAGACCAACAGCTCGGCTTTGCCATCAACCGCAAGGTTAAGAAAAATATTGTCCGTTGGATCGTTCTGGATAATATGGAGTTTTGACCGTACCTGGACAAAAATACTGTGCTGGCGCAAATCTGCAACCAAGGGTTCGATCTCTATTGGGGTTAGACCAAATTTTTGGTAAGCGAGCACCCGAATGAACTCGTTCATGGTGTCCGACGAACTCAGCAACGTCCACTGTTGCCCATTGCGTACCAAATCGAGCACGTGTCGAGTGGCTCCTTTCCACAGGTAGCCGGAAATCAGCACATTCGTATCGCAGACTATCCGCTTAGCCACGGAGTCCCCGGCTCTGATGAACAATCTCCTCAATCTCACGTAGCGAGTAATGTGGCAGTTTTTTGTTCTTTTTCAGCCGTTCAGTGTAGCTGTAAATATCCTCTTTTGTTGTTTCCTCCGTTGGGATGTCTCCCCCAACGACGATGACGTCGACTTCACTACCAGGCTGAAAGGGAACCGCTCTGATTTCGATTCGTCGGTCACGACTCACGCGTACACGTTGCCGAACCGCTTGGACTGCTTTCACTGTTTTCATAACATAGATCCTTCCGTATCTTCTCAGAGAGCCAGGGTTATTGTTATCTTAATTCTCCAAGCAACGCCTGCGCCTCCTGCAGGTCCTTGGTGTCAAAGCCTTCGGTGAACCAGCCGTAGATCTCGGCTAACATCTGGTGTGCTTCTTGCTGTCTTGCCCTGCTGTTGCCACAGTCGGGCGAGGCTCATCGTCTGCGCGCAGCTCCAGCGACTTCGCCTGTTGCTGGCGGGCAATCTCAATAGCCTCCAGAAAACACTCCTCCGCTTCTTTTGGATGCTTCAGACTTTGGACGCTTGGACTTTGGACTTTGGAGCGTCAGCTCGCCTCTTGAGCCGATACAGCTCTGCCTCGTAAAACGCTCTCCGGTTCTTCTGACCAGCTAGCGCCTCAGCGAGCTGCGCAGCCCTCTCTGGCTCGTCCAGCTTCCCATAGGTCTCGGCCAGCAGCGCCAGATAATATGGATCGGTCCAATTCTGAACCCAGGTCGTCTGTGGAAGCGGCCAAACCTTGTCGTATCTGTGCAATCCCTTCTTCCTGCTGGCCTTGTTGCAGCGAGTACCCAGCCCCGAGAAATTCCTTGCGCTACCAATACGGGAAACCCGTGCTCGGTCGCAGAGCGTAATGCCCACTTCTGCCCGCTCTCTGGGATCATGCCTCTCTCCGCAGGAACTGTAGACATACGCAGCAAAGGCGAGGGCAAAGCCAAGCGTAAGAGGATGAGACGATCTCCTGGGCCGAGTGCAAGCGTGTCTTGCATTCTTTTTCAGGGCCTGGTCCGGATAGCCCAGACGCCACAGCGACCATGCTGCCATAGCACAGGCCAATGACCTCCAGATCGTGTCCTCGAATGAAAGGCCTGCAGTCGCGGTGTTGCTGGAGATCATAGAGCGCAATCCCTTGCTCCAGATGCTCTGCGGCCGAGCCGCAATTCTCCCAGATAGAACAAGTTCCCCCAGCGCCAGATGGGCCTCCAGGAGGAGGGCTGGATTCGTGCGCCCCTCCGGGCCAAGTCGCAGCATTGCTCGGCCAGTCTTGCGCCGTTTGCGAGTTCTGCCGCGCGCAAGATGAAACGCCGCAGCCCCACAGAGACCGGAAAGAGCGGGGGTTCCCCCACCTGCTGGCACAGCTCCAGGGCCCGGGTATAGGTAGCTTTCACTTCCGGCGAGGAAACCCCTCTGGTGGCCTGTAACGGCGACGCCCAGAGCGAGGTGCAGCGTGAGTTCTTGTTGGGCGCGCTCGCGGGTGTCGGGCAAGTGTTGAGCAGCTCTAAGGCGGTGGTCAGATGAGTGATCGCTTCCACATTGGCCGAGCGTTGCACCGCCTGTTGCCCGCCAGGTCGAGGTACTCCACGGCTTTCTCGGTGTTGCCACTGCGGCTGTAGTGATGCGCCAGCTCGCTGTAGTGCTCCTCAGGCGTGGCGCTGTACAGCGCTTCGATCGCTTGGCCGTGCGCTCGTGTAAGGCTTTCGTCGCTCCTGCAGCACCGTGCTGTAGGCCACCTCCTGGGTCAGGGCGTGCTTGAAGATGTACTCCACTTCGGGGAACGCCGGCTGTTCGTAGAGAAACTCTTTGCTGCTGGAGCGAGGCGAGCAGGCGATAGAGTTCCTCTTCGGGTTGCGGGACCACCTGCCGTACGAGGCTCAGCGGAAACTCCCGGCCGATGACCGCCAGTTGTTGCAGGAGGGCTTTCTCTTCGGGCGCAGGCGGTCGATCCGCGCCGCGAGTACCCCTTGCACGGTGGGAGAGATGTGCAAGTCGGTTGGCGCGTTGCTCCAGCCGATAGTTGCCCCGTTCGCCGTCCAGTACTCCCTCCTCAGCCAACGTCTGCACCACCTCTTCCATGAAGAACGGCGTCCCTTCGGTCTTCTCCAAGATGAGGTGTTTCAAGGCCTGTGAGGCTCGGCGTCGTTGCCCAAGCAGAGAACGTCGAGAATTCTTCCGCTTCCGCTTTGCCGAATGGGGCTAAGCGTAGTTGGGTGTAGTAGGTCTTCTGTCCCCACTCGTGCCGATACTCCGGGCGGTAGTTCGATCAGCAGCAGAATCGTGCGCTGGCCACACTCTCACTCAGCGTGTCGAGAAATCCTTGCGTCTCAGTGTCGATCCAGTGCAGGTCCTCAAAGATCAGGATCAGCGGTTGGTTGAGACTCTCGCGGAGGAACAGCTTCTTGAGCGCCTCGAACGTCCGCCGGCGGCGAATCTGCGGGTCCATCTGCTGGAAGTGGCGAGGCGCTCCTCAATGCCCAGCAAGGCAAAAGATAGGGCAGCGTGTCCTCCAGGCTCGGTCGAGCATTAGCACTTTGCCGGCGACCTTCTCTCGGCGTGTCCGTTCATCATCTTGCGGCTTGAATCTCGAAAGTAACTCTTGAGCAGCTCGATCACCGGCAGATACGGTGACGCTTTGCCGTGCGAGACCGAATAGGCTTCCAGCACCAGACAGCCACTTGCGAGAGGAGCTTGAACTCGTAGAACAGCCGCGACTTGCCCAACCCCGGCTCGCCCATCACGCCCACGATCTGCCCGTGCCCAGCTTTGGCTTGCTCCAAGGCTCGCTGCATCTGCTCCATCTCACTCTGCCGCCCGACAAACCGCGTCAGCCCCGCGCGTGGCCGCCACTTGCAGCCGCGTGCGTAACGGCCCCGCGCCCAGGACTTCATAGACGCGTGAGCGGCTCTTCCACCCCTTTGATCTGCGCCTCGCCTAACGCTTTGAACTCGAAATAGCCTTCGTCAGTTTGTGGGTGTACTCCGTGACCAGTATCGAGCCCGGCGTGGCCATCTGCTCCATGCGGGCGGCTAGGTTCGTCGAATGGCCCACTGGCACATAGTCCGTATGTAAATCCTCTTTGCGAATCGAGCGCACCACCACTTCGCCGGTGTTCACGCCCGACGCGCATCGCCAAGTGGTACGCCGTGTTTGAGGCGCACCTGATCCCCATAGCGGCGCATCTCCTCTTGCATGCGCAGCGCGGCATACAGGCGCGCTGGGGATGATCCTCATGGGCAATCGGCGCGCCGAACAAGGCAAAGATGCCATCGCCCAAGGCCTGCGCGACATAGCCCTCATACCGATGCACGGCGTCCATCATGAGCTGCAGCGCGGGATCAATAATCGCCCGTGCTTCTTCGGGATCGAGCCCTTCGATCAGGGCAGTCGAGCCCTTCAGGTCGGCAAACAAGGCGGTGATCGTCTTGCGTTCACCGTCGGTGATTTCAGTGGCACGAATCCGCTCAGCGAGATGGGGCGGCGTCCACTGCTTAGGGACTCCTTCCTTTTCGCCCTCGATGCCCTGTTTTTCGTTTCCCCCTTTATCCTTTATCTCTTTCCCCTTATCCTTGTTCCCGACCCACACCAACACTTTCCCGCCTTCATCAATGGCGACCCGTTGCCCGTCGATGAGTTCTCCTTTCAGAACATCAAGGTATTCGTCGTCGAGGGCAAATTCGAGTTTCAGCGACCGATAGGTCAGGCGTCCCTTTCGTTGGAGGAGCGCACAAGCTTGATCGATGATTTCGGAGAACTTCACGGGTCCCTCTTAGTTCTTTAGTGCCTGTACTGCCAGCACTGCCTTTTACGTTGCTGCCGGTGTCTCTTGCGGAGGTAGCGGTTGTGGCTGGACAACTTCAATATCGCGATATCAGGAAAGCGGTCGAGCCGATGATCGTTGGTGAGAAACACGTCACAGTGTGTCACGACTGCGGCAGCAAGATGGATCGCATCAGGCGTTTTGAACCGATGTCGTGCGCGAATCTCCGTTGCGCGATCGATAACCTCTCGTGACAATACGACGATCTCTGTTACCGCAGACGAGAAGAAATCGTCGTAGTCCTTCAGCAAGTCGGTCCTCTCCTCCCGTACAGGCTTGACGCGGCATTCCATCCGCGTAAGGTCACTTGCGACCAGGACCATTCCGGAAGCGGACAGCCGTGCGTCCACTACGGGGAAGAACGGCAGCACCTGTTCCACGACATAGATGACTGGTGCCGTATCCAAGTAGAGACGCATATCGGGTCACTCCTCCCAACTATTCCGTTCGCTTTGCAAATAGCTATCGACCTCTTCCGGGGTTGGCGGCTGATGATTGCGTGCCGCCTGTCGTTTGCGGATCGCTGCAACGATCTCGGAATAGGAGTGTTGAGACGTCGAGACGAGTGGTTCTACCACCAACCGTACTTTTGTCGCGGTTAAGGGCAACGCCTCATCTAACGTTACTGTGCGCTCATTTGTGAGCGTTCCGGTCACAATATAGGCGTTCTGCATTGTCTCTCCTTTTTCATATTCTGTTGTGTACTCATTGAGGAAATCCACGTCACCATTCGTCAATGACTCAATCCTACTGGGTCTTGAGTGTTAGGAGCTAGGGGTTGGTAATGTTGCACATTGAACGTTAAACTTTACCCTCATTTTGGCGCGAGACTCTAGACACGAGACCCTAGACTTTCTAACAGTGCCTTGGCCTCTTGCAAGTCTTTCGTGTCAAACCCTTCGGTGAACCAGCCGTAGATCTCGGACAACATCTGGTGTGCTTCTCTCTGCTTGCCTGCTGCTGCCACAGCCGGCGCAAGGCTCATCATCGCGCGCAGTTCCAGCGATTTCGCTTGCTGTTTGCGAGCAATCTCAATGGCCTTCAAAAACACTCCTCCAGCTTCTTTCTGGACCTAGACTCTAGACCCGGGACGCTAGACTGTGGAGTGTCAGCTCGCCCTTCAACCGATACAGCTCCGCCTCGTAAAACCGCTCCCCAGCTTTTGTCTACCACCGCCAGCGCCTCGGCGAGCGTGGCAAGCCCTTCCTCTGCCTGCCCCGCTTTCCCATACGCCTCGGCCAGCAGGGCAAGATAATAGGATTGATTATCCCTGCTCCTATGGCTTGGCAGGCAGCCAGCCCTTGGCGAATCTCGGCTAATCCCCTCTTCCTCTGTCCCTGTTCGGCCAGCGCCCAGCCTTGCAGGACAGTCCCTACCCTAACCACACGGGAAAGCCTTGCTCGCGAGCGATGGTGATTCCTGCCTCAGCCCGCTCTTGGGTCAGGAGACTTTTCTGGCGGAGCTGGTACAGACAGGGCAGCATAAACCTGGGCGGCGGCCAAACTGGATGGATAAGACAGCTCTTGGCGCCAGGGTACGATGCGGCATCGCTCTTCTTGAGCGCCTGGTCCGGATAGCCCAGATGCCACAGGACCCAGGCTGCATGAGGAGAGGCCAAATACCCCCGGCTCTATCCGCCGTAGAGGAACGCATGGGAGTGGTGGCGCTGCGCGTCATACAGGGTCAAGGCCCTGTTCCAGGTGCGCCCGGGCCGCGCCGAACTCTCCCAGATGGAATAAGGTGCTGCCCAGTGCCCGATAGGCCTCCACGAGTAATGCCGGGTCTTGCTCCCTCTGGGCCAAATCAGGAGTTGCTCCCCAGCTCACGCGCCGCGCGAAACTCGCCCCGACATGATGAAACGTCCGCAGCCCAAAGAGGGCCGGGAAGAGCTGGCGGGTCTCCCCGACCTGCTGGCACAGCTCCCGGGCGCGGGTATAGGTCGCTTTCACTTCCGGGGAGGAAAAACCTCTGATGGCCTGTAACGGCGCGCCCAGAGTGAGGTGCAGCGTCAGTTCTTGTTGGGCGCGCTCGGGAGTGTCAGGCAACGTCTTGAGCAACTCTAAGGCAGTCGTCAGATGCGTGATCGCTTCCACATTGGCCGAGCGTTGCACCGCCTGTTGCCCCGCCAGGTGCAGGTACTCGACGGCTTTCTCCGTATTGCCGCTGCGCTGTAGTGATGCGCCAAGTCGCTGTAGTGCTCGTCCAGCTGTGCGCTGATAGAGTGCTTCGATCGCCTGGGCTGTGCGCTCGTGCAAGGCTTTGCGCCGCTCGTGGAGCACGGTGTCGTAGGCCACCTCCTGCGTCAGGGCATGCTTGAAGCTGTACTCGACTTCGGGAAACGCGGGCTGCTCGTAGAGAAACTCTTTGTGCTGCAGCGAGGAGAGAAGGCGATAGAGTTCCTCTTCGGGTTGCGGGATGACCTGGCGGACGAGGCTGAGCGGGAACTCCCGCCCGATGACCGCGAGTTGTTGCAGCAAGGCTTTCTCGTCCGGTGCGAGGCGGTCGATGCGGGAGCGCCAAGCACCCCTTGCACGGTGGACGGGAGATGTGGAGTCCAGTCGGGCCTGCAGGCGAAGCCGGTATTGGCCCCGCGTCGCCGCGCGATGAGCACCCCTTTTCTCCGCTAACTCTGCACCACCTCTTCCATGAAGAACGGCGTGCCTTCGGTCTTCTCCAGGATAAGCTGCTTTAAGGCATGTGAGGGCTGGCGTCGTTGCCGAGCAGAGAAGCGAGGAATTCTTCGGCCTCGGCTTTGCCGAAGGGGGCTAAGCGCAGCTGCGTGTAGTACGTCTTCTGTCCCCACTCGTGGCGATACTCGGGCCGATAGTTCACCAGCAGCAGGATCTTGGCCGAGGCCACACTCTTCACTCAGCGTGTCGAGAAACCCTTGCGTCTCGCTATCGATCCAATGCAAGTCCTCAAAGATCAGGATCAGCGGCTGATTGAGACTCTCGCGCAGGAAGAGCTTCTTGAGCGCCTCGAACGTCCGCCGGCGGCGAATCTGCGGGTCCATCTGCTGCAACGGCGAGGGCTGGTCTTCGATGCCGAGCAAGGCGAACAGATACGGCAGGGTGTCTTCGAGGCTGCGATCCAGCATCAACACTTTGCCGCCGACCTTCTCCCGCCGCTTCCGCTCATCATCTGCGGCGTTGATTGCAAAGTAGCTCTTGAGCAGTTCAATCACCGGCAGATACGGCGAGGCTTTGCCGTGCGAGACCGAGTAGGCTTCCAGCACCAGACAGCCACTCTGGGAGAGCAGCTTGAACTCATAGAACAGCCGTGACTTGCCTAAGCCCGGCTCGCCCATCACGCCCACAATTTGCCCGTGGCCGGCTTTGGCTTGCTCCAAGCGCCTCGCTGCATCTGCTCCATTTCACTCTGCCGCCCGACAAAGCGGGTCAGGCCGCGCCGTGGCCGCGACTTGCAGCCGCGTGCGCAGCGGCCCCGCACCCAGGACTTCGTAGACGGTGAGCGGCTCTTCCACGCCTTTGATCTGGGTCTTGCCCAAATCCTTGAACTCGAAATAGCCCGTCCGTGAGCTTGTGGGTGTACGCAGTGACCAGAATCGACACCGGGCGTCGGCCATCTGCTCCATGCGGGCCGCCAGGTTGGTCGAATGGCCCACCGGCACGTAATCCGTATGCAGATCGTCTTTGCGAATCGAGCGCACCACCACTTCGCCAGTATTCACCCCGACGCGCATCAGCAGCGGCGGATAGCCCTTTTGGGCGCAACGTATCAGCATAGCGGCGCATCTCCTCTTGCATGCGCAGCGCGGCATAGAGTGCACGCTGGGGATGATCTTCATGCGCAATGGGCGCACCGAACAGGGCAAAGATGCCATCGCCCAAGGCTTGCGCCACATAGCCCTCATAGCGATGCACGGCGTCCATCATCAGTTGCAAGGCAGGATCAATAATCGCCCGCGCTTCTTCGGGATCGAGCCTTCAATCAGTGCCGTGGAGCCTTTGAGATCGGCAAACAGCGCGGTGATGGTCTTGCGCTCACCGTCAGCTACTCCACGGGCTTCCATCGCCGCTTGCTCGGCGCGAATGCGCTCGGCCAGATGCGGAGGCGTATAGCTGGCGGGAGGAGGAGCTGGTGGAGTGATGGACGAAGACAACCCGCGCGTTCGCTCGGTGCCGAGCCGACGCTGCGGTTACCCTGCCAGACGAGCATCTTGCCGTCTTTGTCAGCCGCCAGCTCCTGGATGTCAATCAGTTCCTCTTTGAGGGCGGCCAGCTGCTCGTCATCGAGCTGAAACTGCAGCTGGAGCATCCGGTAGGCTAGTCGCCCCCGCTGCTGCAGGAGCGCACGACTTGATCGCTGATCGCATAGAGGTCCATCAGCGGCCCCCCGCCAACTCGTCCAACAGCGCCTTCGCCTCTTGCAAATCTTTGGTGTCAAACCCCTCGGTGAACCAGTTGTAGATTGTGGACAACATGCTGTGAGCTTCGCAGGGCTTGCCTTGACTCTGCCACAGACGAGCGAGGCTGGTCACCGCACGGAGTTCAAGCGACTTGGCTTGTTGGTGGCGAGCGATGTCGATGGCTTTAAGGAAACACCGCTCAGCCTCTTCGCCGTTGGGCTGTGGATTTCTGCCTGTTGATCGTCGATTTGCCTGTTGAAGCGTAAGCGTTCCCTTGAGCCGGTATAGCTCTGCTTCACAGAATCGCTCCTCGGTTTTGTTCATCATAGTCAGAGCCTCATTCACGGCAGCCAAGCCGTACTCAAGCTGGCCAGCTTTGCCATGCGCCTCAGCTAAGAGGGCAAGAAAATATAGCCGCAATAGCTCTGCTCCCAGGGCTCGGTAGGCGGCCAATCCTTTGTGTATCTGGGTAATCCTTCCTCGACTTCGCCCTGCTCTGCCAGGGCCCAACCCCGCAAGACGGTTCCCCACGCGAGGTAGTATGTGAATCCCTGCTCTGTACAAAGTACCGTGGCAGCTTCGGCTTGTTCTTGCACGGCCCGTTCCTCCCGGCGGAGCTGATGGAATAGGGCGGCGCGGTCTAAGGTCTGAGCGAGACTGAAAGGGCGAGATAACGTCTGGGCCAGGGCCAGGGCCTCTTGGCTTCTCTGCAGGGCCCGATCGGGATAGCCTAAGTGCCATAGGACTAAGGAGGCAGTGGAAGGACACGTGACTACGGGATCTTGCCCGTGGAGGAAGGCGTGCGGGTACCGATGGAGATTATCGTAGAGAGTACGGCCTTGCTCCAGATGCGCGAAGGCCGGCATAAACTCTCCCTGGAAAAACAAAGTTCCCCCTAGTGACACGTGAGCCCTCAGGAGGAGGGTGGAGTCCTGGGCGGTTTGCGCCACCCTCAGGAGCTGTTCGCCCAACTTCCGCGCCGTCTTGAGCTCCGCCCTGACTAAAGAAAACACCCACGGCCCGAACAACGCAGGAAAGAGTTGGGGGGGGTCCCCTATCTGCTGACACAGCTCTAGCGCCCGGGCGTACGCCTTCTCTGTACCTGGGGCGATATAGCCCCTGGTCGCCATCAGTGAAATGCCCAGGTCGAGTTGCAGTGCAAGTTCTTGCCGGACGCGAGCGGGGGTGTCAGGCAGCGTTGCAAGTAGCTCTAGGGCCTTAGTAACACTCTCGATGGCCTCTGGGTAGGTAGACCGTTGTACCGCTTGCTGGCTTACCTTTTGGAAATACTCAATGGCCTTCCCCGTATTCCCACTCCGACTGTAGTGGTGAGCGAGCTCACTGTAATACTCCTCCAGTCGATCCCGGTACACTTCTTCAACCGCCTGTGCTGTCTTTTCGTGCAAGGCTTTGCGTCGCTCTTGCAGCACTGAGTTGTAAGCGACTTCTTGCGTCAGGGCATGCTTGAAAATATATTCCACTTCGGGAAAGGCCGGCTGCTCATAGAGAAACTCTTTGTGTTGCAACGAGGATAACAGACGGTAGAGTTCCTCCTCGGGTTGGGAGACCACGTGGCGCATCAGGCTCAGCGGAAATTCCCGCCCAATGATCGCCAGTTGTTGCAGCAAGTCTTTCTCTGGGGGCATTAAGCGGTCGATCCGTGAGGCCAGGACCCCTTGCACGGTCGGGGAGATATGGATCTCGGTCGGGGCTTTCGCTAACCGGTAGTGCCCCCGTTCCCCGGTGAGTACCCCTTCTTCGGCTAACGTCTGCACCACCTCTTCTATGAAGAACGGCGTGCCTTCAGTCTTCGCCAGCACCAGCTGTTTCAAGGCGGTGAGCCTGGCATCGGTGCCCAACAGGAAGGTCAGGAGTGCTTCGGCTTCCGCTCTCCCTAAGGGCACGAGCCGCAGCTGCGTGTAATACGTCTTACTCCCCCACTCGGGGTGATACTCCGGCCGGTAGTTCACCAGCAGGAGGAGGCGGGCACTGGCCACACTCTCACTGAGCACGTCAAGAAAGCCCTGGGTCTCCCCGTCAA